>NZ_WJBC01000010.1 GCF_014284475.1 Acetobacterium fimetarium
TTTTTAATGAAGCCGTGCAAAAAAATAGATTCATAATGAAAGATATAAGGAACCTTAATATCTTTCATTATGAATCTATTTTTTTATGGGGCGAAGCCCCAAACGGAGGCGCAGCGCTGGCTGCGACGGAGTTGCACGTCTTCATTTTACGGCAGTAATTTTAAAAGTCTGGTGGCGACTGACGCGAGGAGCTCAGATTATCGAGTTTCAGCGATTATCAAAAAAATCATACAGGTAATCACCGAGTCGCAATTATCTGTATGATAGTTATTCTGCTGAACTTATTTCACCTGATATTTTGTATTACAGGCTTTACAGTTGATCTCATATTTGTATGAATCAAGATTCTTTTCCAAAATTGTTACCAATGGAGATTTGTCTTCAGGACAACATAGACGATTCTTTATAGTTATCAATGATTGTTCGCTACTGATTTGGTCCGTATTTTCACCCGAAAACACAAGATGAACACTTCCGCAATTTCCGCATTTGCACTGATAGACCAATCGAAAAAAGTCGTAAGTAACATAACACAGATAACCAATCGTCTTATTGCAACCATCACAATAAATCCAGCCACCGTAAGTATTGGCCAGTCGTGTGTTTATCAATTTTTTATATTCTGGTATTCTTGCCATAGTGGTGCTCCATTAAGCTCGCCCCATGATCGTCGCCATGTTTTCAGAGCGCAGTATTTTTTGCAGAAAATCCATCGTCTTCCTGGGAGAATGATATCTGGGCAATTTGGCAAAAATAGCCGATTCCGTATCCATTTCTTCCATCGCCGCCAAATAGTCTAACGCAACAACTTCATCCACTTGTTCAAGTTGATGGTATTCTAAATTGGCAGGATTTAAGCGATGATTAGTAATGGCATAGCCAATCCGCTTTTGACAGTTGCATTTTTCTGATGCCGCAAGACCGCAATATTGCTTCATAAAATCAGCCATTATTTGACGAATTCGTGATAAACGCTGGCGGTATGCTTCCGGGGATATTCCCAGAATCTCGCCGCTTGCCTTACTGTCTACTCTAAACATGATGCCCAAGATATAAATCAGCCGGCTTTCTGGGTCGAAACACTGGAGCATCACGTTGGTGCAGGACATTTTAAGTTCATGGGCCAAAATTTCCTCTTCTACGCCATTTGTCATACCTGGGTTATTCTTCAAAAATCCGGCCTCAATGTCCGCCCCATAAAACTCAAAGCTAAGTGGCGGTTGTTTTGCAAAAAATGATTTTTTGTAGTTCAGCAGGTAATTGGTTGCGATTCGATACACCCAAGTGGAGAACTCACTTTCTTTCCTGAAAGAGGACAAGCCCGTCATTATCTTGATTAGGATTTCCTGGGTAGCGTCCTCCGCATCATGGGGACTGCCGAGCATCCGTAATGACAGATTATACACCATATCCTGCACACCGACGAGCAGGCTTTCCAATGCTCGCTTGTCACCATTTAGAGCCAGTTCAATTTTCTTATTTGTCTCATGTGTTTTGTTATTCATACTAATCTCCATTCTATCTAATTTTGCATTATACTAAATTAGACAAGTGATAATCATGAGTTGTGACAGAAATTTATAACTTTTTTTTATTCGTTTCGGGTTTGTTATGTGTGCTTCTATTTTAATGCTTTTTTTCTTCAGTGGCAATGCTTCCAGCTCCAGTTTATATTTCAGCGTCTAGACTGTCGTAGTTAAACTAAAAAAGACAGGCCCATTTTTGGGGCCTGTCTTTTAACGATATTAAACATCTTATTTTAGCTCTGATGAAAAATAACCCGACGCTTGTCCAGGGCGAAGTACAAAACGGTTCCCAGAACAACACATGAAATCATTTCACCAATACCGACAGTTCCCATCATGACTGGAATCGGCAGGGGAACACCATAACTGAATTTCAAAATAAACGGGACGACGATCATGTTGACAATGACAGGGGGAATGGTAACCAGCAGGGGATACTTGTGGTTTCGCAACTGGTAACTAATGACGGCCGCAACGAGGGTTGCCAGACTGCCGAAGACAATATCAATCACGGTACAACCGGTTAAGAGATTGCTCAGGAGACAGCCGAGAAAAAGGCCAGGTATGGCTGCTGGTGTAAAGGCCGGCAGGACACAGAGCATTTCGGAGAGCCGAATTTGAATTTCGCCGCTGGCCAAACCCAATGAGCTGGACACAAAGGTCAGAACGACATACATTGCAGCGATGACAGCTGCCTGGGTAATAAAGAGAACACCAATTTTTTTCATAAAACTCCTTTAGTTTTGTTTTACGTGTGGAAGGTCACGAACACACGAATAAATTGACTGAAAACAAGATGATTACATTTTCAGCACTTATTACTATAACGGATATGTGTCATAATTGCAAGAAAAATTGAAAAGTTCATGACTGCTCGCCAGCCCAACCTTTGAATAAACATTGATTTATTAAGCTTTATTTAGTATGATTATATTTGAAAAAAAGTACAAAAAGTTCAGGATTAAAGCAATCTCAAGCGACGAGAGAATAACGAGTGAAGGACAGGGTTGATGGAAACAGAACAAAAATTCGCAGAATTAGAGAAGCTCATCGGAAATACTCCCATGTTAAAGATCAATATTTTATATCAAGGACAACCACGTTGTGTTTATGCAAAAGCAGAACATTATAATTTGACAGGAAGTCTGAAAGATCGGGTGGCCTTGCATATTTTAAAAAAAGCATATGAAAAAGGAGAAATATACGAGGGGGAAACCATCGTTGAGGCAACAAGCGGAAATACCGGGATTTCTTTTGCTGCCATTGGTGCATGTTTAGGACATCCGGTTGTAATTTATATGCCGGATTGGATGAGCGATGAGCGAAAAAACCTCATTAAAGGCTTTGGCGGAGAAGTTCGCCTGGTGTCAAAAGAAGAAGGTGGCTTTTTAGGAAGTATCGCCCAGTCAGAGGCGTTGGCTGCAGAGGGACATGCATTTTTACCCTGTCAATTTTCCAATCAGGAGAACACACAGGCACAGTACGAGAGTACTGCAGCGGAAATGGAAGCCCAATTGAACAAGTTTCACGTGAAACCTCAGGCGTTGGTTGCCGGCGTTGGAACTGGCGGTACCATTATGGGATTAGCCAAATATTTCAAGGAAAAGAATCCGGCAATTAAAGGACATCCTTTGGAACCGGCTACTTCACCAACCTTATCAACCGGATATCGCGTGGGAAAACATCGAATCCAGGGCATTTCAGATGAATTTGTCCCGGATCTCATTAAACTGGACGAATTGGATGAAGTTATCGCCGTGAACGATGGAGATGCCATTATCATGGCTCAGAGACTTTCCCGAGAGTTGGGCTTAGGGGTTGGAATTTCTTCAGGAGCTAATTTCCTGGGTTCCATCATCGCCCAGAATTTGCTGGGTGATCCGCAAGCCGTTGTGGCTACTGTCTTCCCGGATGACAACAAAAAATATCTGAGTACCGACTATGTTAACGAAGAACCCATGAAGGCACACTATTTATCCAGGAACATCGAACTTTTGGATTATGAAGTCTGCAGATAAAATGCAGGTGGACAATAAATATTGAAAGGTTAAGGAGAGTAGAATGGAAGATAACTATGTTGATGTAATCATCGAAAAAACAAAAAAAATAGCGTTGATTGCTCACGATGGAAAGAAAGCTGAACTATTGGATTGGGTTATTAAAAATAAAGAAATACTGCAAACCCATTTTTTATGCGGTACAGGAACCACGGGACGCCTTATCCAGGAAAAAACCGGACTGCCAGTAAAAATTTTTAAAAGTGGACCGCTCGGCGGTGATCAGCAGATTGGCGCGCAAATTGTTGATGGTGAGGTTAATATGCTCATTTTCATCTGGGACCCGCTGGAAGCTCAACCCCATGACCCCGATATTAAAGCATTGCTGAGAATTGCCACGGTTTATGATATCCCGGTAGCCAACAACCTGGCAACGGCTGATTTTATGATTCATTCACGATTTATGAGTGAGGAATACGTGCATCCGATTGAGGATTACAGTAAAAAAATACAAAAACGAGTTGAAAACTACTAAATAGAAAGAGGAAAAAATGACATACAGATATAAACCCCAAGGCGTTTGTCCCCAGGAAATTGATTTTGAGTTAGAAGGTGATACCATCATAGATTTATCCTTTGTGGGTGGTTGCAGCGGTAACTTAAAAGCGTTATCCATTATGATCAAGGGGAAAACAGTTGACGAAATCAGCAACTTGTTTAAAGGCCACACCTGTGGAAAGAAGACGAGTTCATGTATGGATCAATTGGCAATCGCTTTAGAGGAAGCGCAAAAGACAGCATGATGAACGGACAAAAAAGAAGTGACGTAAAAATTGGTGCCTTGGTCGATATAGTATTGAAGGCGGATCAGAGAACTGGAAAATTAACCCAGGGGCGGGTTGGCCGCTTATTAACCAAAAGCCCGAATCATCCCCATGGGATAAAGGTAATGCTAACCGACGGACAGGTTGGACGGGTTGCAAAAATATACGAAGAAGAAAAATAATAAAGGTTTGTAAGGCAGACAAAGCTACTGATTTGAAACATAATCGGTAGCTTTGTTTTTTATTTGTGCAATAAAAAGAATAAGATTAATTGACATAAAAGAGGTTGTAATATAAAATTGCATATAACTAAAAAGAACTAAACACAATAAAACATAATAAAAAAAGAAAATAATACATATTGCTTAATGTGCTATAGAAACAATGAAGTTAAAAAAAGAAGTATGATTATAAATATAGGCTAATAATGGAGGAGAAGTTAAATGTATAAAAAACCAGATTTTGAGCCAAGTAGAGATGAAATGTTGAGAATCCTTGAAAATAAGATTAAACCGATGTCAGAAGATGAAACAGTATCGGTAGTAACATCACTGGGAAGAATATGTGCTGAGGATGTTTATGCGAAAAATACTCTTCCCAATAAACCGGTCAGTGCACGCGACGGCATAGCCGTGCATTTTTCCGATTTTTCAAAAGGAATTCCTGATACTTCAGACTGGAAAGATAAAAAAGAATATTGTTTTAGCAATACTGGGGTTGCTATAAGTGACGACTATGACACGGTTATCACGATTGAAAATGTTGAATTTGATAAATCAGGAAAGGTAAGACTTTTATCGATTCCTGAAAAGTGCGGGGAAGGTGTTGGTGTTGAAGGGGGGCAAGTGAAAGAGGGAGAACTGCTAGTCTACACTGGCGAGAGAATCAGTCCATCCTTAATCGGAATCCTTCTCACCGGTGGGATCACAAGTATCAAGGTTCTATCAAAACCGAAGGTCGCATTTATACCGACGGGGGATGAATTGGTGCCGGCCGGTTATCAGACCCCGCCAGGAAAAAATGTGGAGTCGAACAGTCAGATGCTGAAAGCATATATTAATGAATGCGGAGGCGAAGCGATTCTGTATCCCATTATTCCGGATGTGATGGAAAAACTGAAAGAAGCGATTCTGTCAGCCGTTGCCGTCGCGGATCTGGTTTTGATCTGTGCAGGTTCGTCAAAAGGCAACAAGGATTTCACAATCGAACTGCTGGAAAGCATTGGCAATGTCATGGTCTATGAACTGGGTCATGGACCGGGAAAACACTGCAGTCTAGCTTATTCCGGCAATACGCCCATTATCGGCTTGCCGGGTCCGCCAATGGGGGCAGATCTTACGGCCGCATTATATGTAAAAAATGCCATGCGTCTCATGCAGATGCAACCAGTGCAGTCGCCATATCAAATCATTGCAATGCTTGAGGAAGATATAAATGGACGCAAGATTGATTTTGTTAGTTTTATGAGAGTGTTTATTAAAGATGGCCAATATTATGCTAGACCGGTTGAGCTACAGGGGAAAACACGGGCAGAAGTTAATCACCTCCAAAATGGACAGTTTTATTTAGAGAAGGGATCCAGTATTAAAGCGGGAACGATGATTTCTGTAGAAATGCGGTATCCAAAAGAATATATTACAGAGGAATAATAATGTGAAATGGAAGAAAGGAGTATCGTGTGATAAATCTGGAATCAAGCAGCAAGTCGATCCCCATAGATAAACCAAAAGCGCAAATATCTGCGGTTTGGGATGCCCATAAAATAATTTGTCTTTTAATTATATTATTCTTGGCTGCGTTTTTAATCTCGTTGTCTATCGGACGTTTTCATGTACCACTCATTCAAGTTGTTAAAATATTGATTTCACAAGTAGTCCCAACAGGCATGGAGGTCACCTGGACAGAGCAGATGGAAAATGTGATCATTAATATTCGATTGCCACGATTAGTGGGGGCTTCATTGGTGGGTGGTGCACTGGCATTGTCTGGTGCGACCTATCAGGGAATATTTAAAAATCCACTGGTTTCACCTGATTTACTTGGTGTTTCCAATGGAGCTTGTGTTGGTGCGGCTGTTGCAATTCTTCTTGGTTTTCCGTCATTGGCGATTCAGGGTTTTGCGTTATTGACCGGCCTTTTGGCAGTATTGATTTCAACCAGTATTCCTAGATTCTTCAAGAACAATTCGTCACTGATGCTGGTGCTGGGTGGGGTGATCGTATCTGGTTTTATGAGTTCGTTGCTCGGGATTACCAAGTACGTTGCTGATCCGGATAATCAGTTGGCCGCGATTGTTTACTGGACGATGGGCTCCTTTGCCACGACAAATATGAATCAGGTGCTTTTGGTGATGCCGGCTATCCTAAGCGTGATGGCTATTCTGCTACTGATGCGCTGGAGGATCAATCTGTTGTCTTTGGGTGATAAGGAGGCAAGATCTCTGGGTGTCAATATTCGAAAAACACGTGGTCTGGCAATCTTTTGTGCTACTATCCTCACGGCGTGCGCGGTCTGTCTATGTGGCACCATTGGGTGGGTTGGTTTGATTATTCCTCATTTTGGCAGACTGATTATTGGGCACGACAACCGCTATTTACTTCCGATTTCCACAATTATTGGGGCGGTATTTATGATTGTTGTGGATACGATTGCGAGAAATCTGACCGGCAGTGAAATCCCTTTAAGTATCATCACCGGACTACTGGGTGCGCCGCTATTTGTCTGGTTACTTGCTCGTCAGAAAGTGAGGATCAGTTGATGTGTGATGACGCAATTCTTGAAGTGAAAAACCTTTCTTACTCCTATGACGGAGAAAAAAAGATATTTTCCAATATTGATTTCAAACTGCATAAGGGCGAGGTCCTTGTTATTTTAGGCGCCAACGGCGCAGGCAAATCCACGCTGCTTGACTGTATAAGCAATATGCTGACCCCAACAAGGGGAGAGATTCTACTAAAAGGGAAGAACATTGCGAAATATGCAATTAACGATGTAGCTAAGATAATGGGTTACGTCCCGCAAATTTCTGTTCCAACGTTTTCCTACACAGTCAGGGATTATATCGTCATGGGTCGCGCACCCCACATGGGGATTCTCAACGTCCCTGGTCCGGCTGAATATGACAAGGTGGATGAGGTCATGAAAGATATGTGGATCAGTAATTTAGCTGATAAAATTTACGCTAACATCAGCGGAGGTGAACGCCAACAGGCACAGATAGCACGTATTCTGGTCCAGGAGACGGATATCATTTTGTTGGATGAGCCGACTAATCATCTGGATTACGGCAATCAGTTGAAAATTATCGAGATTATTTCTCAACTGGCCAGGAATCGCGGGTTGACGGTGGTGTTGACATCCCATATACCGGATCACGCGATCATGATCGATGAAAAAGTTGGAATTCTGGATAACCTGGGGCATATGAGGGTTGGTCCGGTAAAAGAAGTAATCTCGGAGGCGTCTCTGAAGGCGCTCTACCATACGGATTTGCATTTGGTCTATATTGACGAACTTAAACGGGTCGCCTGCGTAGCCGGAAAATTGAATGATGAGAATCGGAAGCAATTCCGTTCCATATAAATTAAATGAAAGAGAGATTACATTAAATGGAGAAAAAAATGAAAAGAAAAATTGTTGGTATGATGTTGGTAGTTGCGATGGTCGCAACACTGGCCACCGGATGCAGTAGCAACAGTACTGCGAAGACATCTAATTCTACCAAAACCGGTACCCATACTGTTGTTGACCTGGCCGGTCGTGAGGTCACTATTCCAAACGACGTAACCAAGGTTGCCACGCTATGCGGTCCCAGCTACGAGACTGCCATCATGCTTGGTGCAGCTGACCAGGTTGTAATGACAGGGAACAAAATGGGTGCCACCGGTTGGGCGAATGTGATCTGTCCTGAGTTCGCCAATATTCCTGTTTCTGAGAATGCCATGGCACCGAATGTGGAAGAGCTAGTCAGCAAAGGGACACAGGTGGTTCTGTACTGGGACGCTTATCCCGATGTGATTAAGGCGTTGGAAGACGCTGGTATAGCGGTTGTTGTGACGCAGCTGGATAAGACTGGCGTCAATACAGATGCGGATTTTCTTAAATTGAAAGAAAAGGAAGTAACTCTGGTGGGCGATGTTTTTGGTGGTGACGCTGTTGAAAAAGCCCAAAAATGGTGCGAATATGCGGAAAAAACCACAACTTCCATTACCAGCAAAACGGCCAATTTGACGGCGAACGAGATCCCCAGTGTCTATTATGTACGTGGCCCTGAAGCATTGAGCATCCATGGCGGGCAATCCTATACCAATTACCTAGTTGATATGGCCGGCGGCAGCCTTGTCAGTAAGGCTGACGATGAGCTGCTTTATACTACCACCATGGAGCAGGTCGTTCAGTGGAATCCCGAGTATATTTTCATGGGTCGTGTTAATAATATAGAGCTGATCACCCAGGATCCGGCATGGAGCTCTATTCAGGCTGTGAAAAACGGAAAAGTATACGTGAATCTCAAAGGTGTTGGTGTGGCGGATTACTCGACCGACTGTTTCCTGTTGATGGAGCAGATCGCAAAGACCCTTCACCCAGACTTATTTAAAGATTTGAACATGACCGAAGAAATCAAATCTTATTATAACGATTTCTATAACTACAAACTGACGGACGAACAGGCCAATCTCATCCTGACCTTTAAAACCCCTGAAGGAAAGTAAGGCTGAAAATGGAAACTAATCCATGGAGACTATATGATTGCCTGTTAGAATCATTGCCTGACGATGCTGTAATTGAGTCGTGCATGATCGGACCGATCTGGACCGTCGTGTGCACCTCAGTCGGCACGGGAATGGCAATGACACCACCTTATGCACCACATGCTAATCGATTTGCAGGGACGATTGCGGGCACACCGCTCAAAGAGCTTGCCAAACTGGTAAAGTCCTGGGATTTTGGAGAGGCAGCAATAGGGCTTGCCGCGATCAACGCATGGTACAACCAACCTGAACGGGTGCAGAACAAGCCAAAAGAAGATGGATCAATATTCGGAGAGTTTGAAACACAAATGGCAGGGAAAAAGGTGGCAGTGATCGGTCATTTCCCGGGAGTGGAACCATTACGGAAAATCTGTAAACTGTCAGTTCTGGAGCGCATCTGTCAGGCTGATGACTATCCAGACCCAGCTTGTGAATATCTCCTCCCCGAACAGGACTTCGTTTTTATAACGGCAACGGCATTGGAAAATAAAACAATGCCGCGTTTGCTGCAGCTTTGCCAAAAACCGTTCACCGCGATTTGGGGACCAAGCACACCCTTGACGAAGGTATTTTTTGAATTCGGTGCCGATGCACTGATTGGAAACCTTGTCGGTTCAACGGCTGATGTGATCCGTATTGCCGGAGAAGGCGGAATTTCGACACGTCTGCGTCCATATCTGGAAAGCTGTTTATTTCTGTCTGATGGAGCGAAGATCTAACGACGCAAGGTCGCGTTTAGCTGGTGTAACCTCATATTTATGATTATAAAACGATACGCCAGATACATCCTGATTTTTTTATCCAGCCCCGCTCGGAATATTTTGGTACTTGGAGAGCGGGGCTATATATTTTTTTAGTAGTTTGGAATATAAAATTGGTAAAAAAAGAAAAATTGGGAGGATAAGATGCAAAAGTATTTTGAAGAATCACTGCAATATTACAATCCAAAGGCCTCTCTGGTAGAGGAAAATGCAAAAATGCTTATTCCAGAAAGTCATGAACTACACGTCGGACCTTCAGCATGTGCAAGGCGGCTATCTATTGGTGCTTATCGACGACACGCTGAGGACAGAATCACAAATTTGTATATTACAGAAGAAGATATTATATCTGGCTCCTATGAAGATATCATTCCAGATGCGGTTGAAGATTTATTGGAGTTGCTGGAGAAAAGGCCAAGGGTCATAATACTTTATGTAACCTGTATTGATGATCTTTTGGGAACCGATCACGAGGCATTGTTAATGCTTCTTAAGCAACGATTTCAGGATATTCGGTTCATAACTTGTCACGTTGATCCCATTGTTATGGACAGATCGATTAAGCCGGGAATGAAAATGTTGGAACAGCTCTACAGTGTATTGGAAAAAAGCGATCTTAGAGAGAAGAGTATTAACCTGGTTGGAAATAAGTTTCCACTATCCGATAAAAGTGAGTTCAGAAGAATTATTAATTCCGTAGGCTGGAAAATCAAAGAGATGAATGCTTGCAAAACATTCGATGAGTATAATGAAATGGGAAAAAGCAGTCTAAATGTCGTGGTTGATCCGATTGCAAAGTATGCAGCAGAACATATGGAAAGAGCGCTGGATATACCATTTCTATTGACTTATAATTCCTACGATCTTGACATTATTGAAGAAAACTATAAAAAAATATTTATGACCATTGATGAAAAAATGCCGAAGTTAAGAAGTTATCAAGATAATACAAAGAAACAAATCAATGATACGGTGAAATATTTAAAAAATATACCGATCGTTATTGATAATGGCGCGGTGAGTCGATCAATACCTTTGGCAAGAGCACTGGATAAATATGGTTTTAATGTAAAGTTAGTATTTGATGGGACGATTATTTTCAGCGATGTTGAAGATTTAGAATGGTTGAGAGAAAATCGGCCTGATATCAAGATTGCAGATGGTCGGAATTTTAACATAATGAATATGAAGAATAATTTAGGCGATTGTCTTTGCATCGGGTTCAGTTCCGGTTATACTTTAGGCGCAAAACACATTGTTGAACGGCTTCCTTCGTGTTTAGCATTCGGGTATGATGGCGTGGATTTGTTAATGGATTTCATAATTTGTGCATATGATACGGTTATAGATTATGAAAAAATCAGAGAGCAAAGTGAAGCATGGAAATATAAGTCAATTAAGTAGATGGTTGCCTCCTTTCAACACAACGAAACGTAAATTGTGATTGGGATAGAATACGGGAGTCGCCATTCGCGAGGATTTTAATACCGTTATTCCGGATGTGCGGAACTTATCGAAAAAGAGGCGACAATCAAAGCGGGAACAAAGATTGCAGTGGAAATGCAATATCCCAAAGAATATATTGAGGTGGTATGAGGATGGAAGACAAAAGAAATATAATTCTGGACGAAACGATCAAGAAAATAGCAAGCATAATTGGCGCGGAATTGGACCAGATAACGGTGGAAAGAGCGGTATTTGGCCTGTTTTTTTCCGGAGTGAAACTATCCACCGGACATGGCGGCCTTTGTTTTACACCGATAAAGGAAATGCCTGAGGCGGTTTGCTGCCCCAGCACGGCAAAAGCCATGCCCCTGTCCGGAAAGCTTGCCGGACGGGCGGTTACAAAATATATTGAAGACGTTCATTCGAAGAATCCATTAAAAAAAACACTGGGTATTGCCACATTAAATGCACTCAGCACGCTGTGCTGGGAAAAGGAAAATGCTGGTGATCGGGATTATGAAATTGTCATGGGTGAAGATGCCTTTGATAAGGTTGATCCGACCCAGTTTAAAAAAACAGTGGTCATCGGGGCCCTGGTACCGATGCTGAAAAAGCTCACCCAGGCAGATGCGGACTACAAGGTTCTGGAAATGGATTCAAGAACGCTTAAAGGAAAAGAACTGGAACATTATGCACCGGCGACAGATGCACCGCTTTATATTCCGGATGCGGATCTGATTGTGATTACCGGCGTGACAATCCTGAACAATACCCTCAATGATTTGTTGAAAATGGCCAAAAAAGGGGCAGAAATCATTGTTACCGGTCCAACTGCCAGCATGTTACCGGATGCTTTTTTCAAGTACGGTGTGACGCTTTTGGGCGGAATCATCGTCACAAAAGCA
The DNA here is from genome assembly GCF_014284475.1 of Acetobacterium fimetarium. Taxonomy (GTDB): domain Bacteria; phylum Bacillota; class Clostridia; order Eubacteriales; family Eubacteriaceae; genus Acetobacterium; species Acetobacterium fimetarium. The sequence continues at coordinate 12,211 of NZ_WJBC01000010.1, forward strand.
GACGAAATTCTTGATATTATCAGTGAGGGTGGATCCGGGTACCATTTCTTTAGCAAATATGCAGAAAGAACCGCCGTCAGAAAAATGTGAAAAGCTCTGAACACCGTAGCATCGATCAATTGTTAGCGCATCAGGAGGTGTGCGTTTACAGATGAAAATTAATCGTTGAGGTGAAGTCTAATATAAAAAACAGATTAAAACTTAAAAAAAGAGGAATAACGGATTGAAAATTAGAAGCAATGATTATTTTATAATCAAAACCATTTTATTGATTTGCCTGACGATATTTTTGTTCTTTGCATCATTTTTAATAGGACGGTTTGAAATGTCAATTAAAACGGTTTGGGACATCATCCTGGCACAATTTATCAATATACCGCAGTATTGGGATGCTACCCTTAATACCGTTATTTTACAGGTGCGTTTTCCCCGAATTGTTCTGGCAATTCTAGTGGGCGGAGCGCTTTCAGTTTCGGGCGCTTCGTATCAGACATTATTTAAAAACCCGATGGTATCACCGGATATCCTGGGGGTTTCAGCAGGCGCTGGCTTTGGCGCAGCGTTAGCAATGATTAACAATGCTTCCTGGTGGGAAGTTCAGGTGCTGGCGTTTATTTTTGGAATTATTGCAGTATCAGCCGCTTATTTTATCTCACATATGTTTGGCGATCATTCGATTACGGTCCTTATTCTAGCAGGAGTTGTTGTTTCAAGTCTGTTTCAGGCATTGATTTCGATCGTGAAAACGTTGGCCGATACCGAAAATCAGTTGCCCTCGATCACATTTTGGCTGATGGGGAGTCTGGGAAAGTGTACGAATGAAGATATTTTAGTGATGCTGCCGGCGCTGATTTTTTCACTGGCGATGATTTTTGTTTTCAGACACCAGATCAATGCGCTGGCAGCAGGAGAAGATGAAGCCATTACAATGGGCGTTAACGTGCCGCTGGTCAAACTGGTCGTTGTTATCAGTTCGACACTGATGACCGTTTCGGCAGTGAGCATTTGCGGTATCGTGGGATGGGTTGGCATGGTGGTACCACATATTGCCCGAATGATTACCGGAGCAAATTTTTCGAAGCTTGCGGCCACTTCCTTTATCGTGGGAGGCGCATTTTTATTGATTATCGATAATGTTATCCGCGGAGTTGAAGGCGCTGAACTGCCGCTTGGCGTGATGACCGCTTTGGTTGGGACGCCGGTATTTGTCATATTGTTGTCAAGAGTCAAGAAGGGGTGGTCATAATGTTGACGGTTAAGGGTTTGAGTTATTTCTATCATCCGGACAGGATCATTTTGAAAGATATTTCATTTGCCCTGGAAAGTCATGATATTTTATGTATGCTGGGACCGAACGGGACGGGAAAAACGACACTGTTACGCTGTCTGCTCGCACTTAATAAAATGAAAAGTGGCAGGATTGAAATTGACGGGCTTGATTTAACGCGAACATCAGCGAAAAAACGGGCGCAAATGATGGCGTATGTTCCCCAGGCGACAACGATGGCTTTCCCCTATGAAGCAAGAGAAGTGGTGCTGATGGGACGCGTCGCGCATCTGTCTACTGGGAAACGTCCGACTAAAAAAGACCGCATGATTTCCGATGAAGCGATGGAAAAACTGGGAATCCTGCATATGAGCCGCTATCTGTTCAATGAAATGAGTGGCGGCGAGAAGCAGATGGTTCTGGTCGCGAGAGCGTTAGCTCAGCAGGCGCAAATCCTGATTATGGACGAGCCCACTGCGAATCTTGATTACTGCAACCAAATCAGGATGCTTCAGGTGATTAAGTCATTGTCGGAGCGGGGCTATTCAATTTTGATGACATCGCATTTCCCGGATCATGCGTTTTTGGCCTGCAACAAGGCCGTGCTGATGCGGGATGGGGTCATCATGGCTCAGGGCATTCCGGAAGAGGTGGTAACCACCGAGAATTTATCAAAGCTTTATGCAACCCCTGTTTCGGTAACCGAGGCGCGATTGGATGATCCGGATCGGTTTATTAAAGTCTGTGTTCCGGTGATGAACGATTATAAAAAAGAAAGAGGAGAAATAATATGAAATCAATCAAAAAAATGATGGTGCTGCTATTGGCAATGTTGCTGATCATTCCCTGCTTTTCAGGGTGTACACAGAATAAATCAACCAGTACATCAGGATCAACCGAGCGGACCGTTACCGATATGGCCGGAAGAACCGTCACCCTGCCGGCCGAAATAAATAAAATCGGTACGTTCGGTGCTATCGGGGTACTGAATACCTTTGTCGAAACGATGGGCGCCGGCGATAAGATCTGCAACGAAGGATCACCCTCTTTTGTAAAAACGCCAAGTTGGTCGAAGTATCAGTATTTATTTGCGCCGCAGCTGCCAAACTGCCTTCCGTTTCAGGGCGCGGACAGCGAAGTGCTGATGGAAAATGTATTGTCGGTAAAACCTGATTTGTGTCTGACGATGGATTCGGCGATGACAGCTCAGCTTGAGGCGCAGGGATTGACGGTTATCCAGCTTTCTTGGACAAAAACTGAAGATGTTAAGGAATGTATTACCCTGCTGGGAGAAGTATTGAATAAACAGGATGTGGCAAAAGATTATCTGTCTTATTTTGATGAAATGGTTGCAAAAGCCGATAAATTGACCAAGAATATCGCTGAAGCGGACAAGAAAAAAGTCGTTTACGGTACAATATCCGAGTTTAAACAGCCCCATATTATTGCCGAGTGGTGGATTCCCGAAGCCGGTGGGATCAGTGCGACAAGTGCTGCCAGAACCGCGACGACTGGTGAAACACTGACTTACACAATGGAGGATCTGCTTCAATGGAAACCCGATGTCATGATTGTTTCAGCGCAATCGGAGAAAGAAAAGATATTAGCGGATGAGCGTTTTGTCGGTCTTACAGCAGTTACAAACAATGCAATTTATATCATGCCGCGCGTTGCCCATGTTTGGGGAAATCGTACGACGGAGCAGCCGCTGACAATCATGTGGACGATGAACAAGTTATATCCGAACATAAAGTCAAATAAAGATCTTGCCGATGATATCAAGTATTTTTATAGTCATTTCCTTAAGTATGATTTTACCGATGCACAGATACAAGAAATTATCGGTTAAAACAACAATACAGATACTTGAGTGAAAAAAATTGAAAGAATAATCGGTATTGAAAATATTCCGGGATATTTTTGCAAATAAAAAAGGACGTGCTTTTTAAAAAGCACGTCCTTTTTAGCTAAATGCTCGATTCAACAGGAACGAGCTTTTCGCCGAAATACTTCACAAATTCATCGAAATGGTCGGGTCCCAGCAGTAACGTGCGATTGGCGGTTTCCACCAGTAAAACGGTATTGCCGCTGTAAAACACGGTTGCCTCGGTGCCGTTTTCCAGATTAAAATTGCCTTCCCGATAATCACGGGTTTCAGCCCCCACCACCTTGGATTTGATGGCCAGTTCAGGGTAATCATTGAGATTGACGATCTTGGCGGAAATCATATCGTCCTGGCTGATGGTTTCATAGGTCATCCCCGAAGGCAGCCGCAGGGCAAGATCATTTTCATTGACGGTTATTCCTGCGAGAAGAGGCAGTACAATAAAGACGGCGAAGACAAAAATCAGACAAAGACCGCCCAGTACCAGCTCCTTGATTGCTTTGCCATGCAGCGTTTCAAAGTTCTTATAGGTATAAACAGCCTTTGCCAGCAGTAAGACGACGACAGCCAGACAGGCAAAAAAAAGTGGATTAATCGTACTAAAAAGAGAAATTGAATAATTCATTGTTAATTAATTTCGGCGACACGTTGATTGGTGAAGCCACACCCTTCTTTAAATTGATAAGTTCATTTTTTATTGATATGCTTGTTTTCATAGTCGGAAAGTTCAACGGATAATTCCGACGGGATTTTGTGACCGAGATTTGCCAATTGAACACTGTAATGATAATAATTGATGTGTTCAATGATCGAAAACACATAAAGAATCAAACCAAAAATATTCATTGTCACAAAAAAGCCTGACGGATCGGTAACTAAAAGATACAGGCAAAAAAGTGGATAGAGAACAAACAAAAAACGATTGAGTTTTTTCAGGATGGAATAAAGTGGCATGATCCAGGCAAAAGAGGCTCCGGCATGATCAACCTGGTAATGCCGGTAATACCAGTAACCGGCACTTTGGAGGACAATAAAGATCAGAATGAAACCTGGCAACAAAAGGCGCAAATCCAGCGGCTGATCCGTTGAATCGGTAAGTGCATACATCAGTAGTCCACAGATCATCGCGGTTACCAGTTCACTCATATATAAACGATAAAGTTCTTTTTTTGATTTTTCTGCCATTTAGTGCTCCTTGTGATGAGTTTCCTTGTCAGAAAGCTCATCTTTGTTTTTTTTGCTGTGCCGTATAAACGCGTCCAGTCGCTTGCGGTTCAGGTAAAGAATCAGAATAAAAACGGCATAAATGGACACCGCCACAATGAATTGTGTGGGGGTATCATCCATGATGCCGGCACCCACCATGGTGTTGATAAAGACGCTGGGACTTCGGGCCAGGACGGCGATAATTAAAAATGTTTTAAACGGCATTGCCGAAAGACCGGCAATAAAACAAAGCATATCATCCGGAAAAAGAGGAAAAAGAAAAATAAGAAAAAGAATGATATTCAGCTTTGATTCTTTAATATGATCGTATTTTTCAACCACTTCGACACTCGCAAATTTTAAAACAAAAGGCCGGCCGAACCGCTTGGATAAAAGAAAAACAATCGATGAACCGATGATGGTGCCGGATCCGCTTAACAAAAAACCGCCGATCGTACCAAAAAGTGCACCGCCGACCAGACCGATGGTTCCCCCCGGAATAGGAGCAACGATGATCTGAAGGAGCTGCAGTAAAAAAAATGCCAATGGGGTCCAAATGCCAAATTGCAATAAAAAGTTCTGGATTGAATCCAGTGTCGAAAAAATTTCCATCGATTACCTCAGTATATTACAATCATTTTAGCATAAAAGCAGCACATCCACAAAATATTAAATAATATTTTGCGGATGTGCTCAAACTAAAAGATTTAGTTAAGAATTCCGAGTTCAAGGGCATCGGGAAGGAGCGTTGTTTGGTCAAATTGCAGATGATTCAGCGAAGACCGGAACAGCCAGTTGCCAGTCATGATCATTCATCTAGGTTTTCAAATCCCGCTTGTTGAAAGCAAAAAATGTCAGAGTGAAAAGGATGAGCGAGACAATCAGCAGGATTACAGCGGAAGGGAAGGAAAGCTGCTCATCAATCATCAGGGTGGAACCCTCAAAGTATTTGAAGGGGGTGATAATTTCCAGAAATGCCAGTTTATCGTATAGATCAACCGCCACTGAAACAAGAAAGAAACCCAGGATGCAAGCACCCGATACCGAGGTGGCAAGCTTGGTGTTCTTGAGTACGGCGCCAAACATGGCACCCAGCGCCAGGAAGAACAGTTGCAGGATGAACAGGGCGAGCATTGTGACGGACACCTGGCTGAACAAACCGTCGCCGTTGTTATGGAGGGAAATAAAGAATACCGACGCGCCGAAGGTGACCATATTAAAAATCAGGATGTTAATGACACCAGCGATGAGTTTGGGCATGATGATCTGAAACCGACGGATCGGCTTGGTATAGAGAAAATCAGCACAGTGATCCCGTTCTTCCCGGGAAACCGCAACCGCGCCGAACATCACGGCGTGGATAGCGGCCAGAAGCATAAAGTACAAAAAGAAGACAGAATAAAAGCCAGCGACTTTGGTCAGATCAACGGAACCAACACCAAAGATAAGCATGATTTCCTTGGGAAAGCCAGCCATCAGTTTGCTCATATCCACATTAGAATCTGCAAATCCCTGGTATTTCATCATGCCGGCATAGATAATAAAAACCTGGGCGCAGCACCAGATGATCAGAGATGTGACATTTGCTTTCATTTCTTTTTTGAATACATTCATAGGGAGCCTCCTTCATATTCTATATGGATGGCAGATCTTTTCGGGCAAAAAGCCGGAACGTTAAAAAGACAAACAGACCAACTAATACAAACCAGAGCAGTAAATACAGCGAGTCATAATTCATGGTTTTTGAAAGTTCGGAAAGATCAAAATAACCAAACGGCGAGATAAGCCCGAGTTTTTCGTCTTTTAATGTTTCGTTGAGTAAAAAAATAATATAAAAAATAAAGACCACGCCCATGCTGATGGGAAGAACGGTGCGAATCCGTCTTAGAAAGGCGGAAATAAAAAGCCCCAGACTGGCAAAAAAGATCTGAATAAATAGCAGGCTGCAGGTGATCAGGACAAAAAGCCCAACATTGTAGGGTTTGGTACTGAGAATGGTGACTAGGATAAGCGCTGTCGCGAAAACAAACGCATTGGTAATCAGAATCTGAACGAGGACAGCCAGTATTTTCATTGAAACAATCCGGTTGCGGGTCACGGGTTTTACAAACAGGAAATCACCGGTTTTTTCTCTGACTTCGGAAGAAATGACAGCAACACCCATGTTCATGGCCTGGACGGCACCGGCCAGCAGGATATAGGTAAAAGGAAATTGATAATAACTCAGAATCGAGTCAAGTTGCAGATTAACCACCCCCAAAGCCTGTTGAAATTCAATGGGAAAACTTTTAAAGACCTTTTGAAAATCTTCCAGTTGACTGGAAATGGACGGATAGAGCAGCATAAACAGCATTAAAATACCCGCCAGGGACAGACACCAGATGATCAGAGATTTTCTGCCCATTCGCAGTTCCTGCTTGAGAATATTCATGGCTAGTCCTCCTTCTGGTAATAATGCATAAAGATCTCCTCAAGACTTGGTTCTTCCACGAGCAAATTCAGCAGCGCCTGGTCCTGAAGTCGCGCAACAATCCGGTTGATATCACCTTTAAATAGAAAATGGAGGGTGTTTTCATTCAGCGTTAAGTTGGTGATGCCTTCAAGGTTGAAGTGATGAACATCAATAAGTCCCTTATATTCCAGCGTGAATTTTTTGTAATTGTGTTTCTGCATATCCCGGATATTCTCAATTTTCACAATGGTGCCATCTTTGATAATGGCAACCCGACCGCAGAGTTTTTGTACCTCGGATAAAATATGGGAGGAAAATAAAACCGTGGCACCTTTCTTGTTTTCGGTTCGGATGAGATCAAAAAATTTCTGCTGCATCAGTGGATCCAGACCGCCGGTGGGTTCGTCGAGAATAATCAGTTTCGGTTCATGGAGCAGCCCCTGGACAATACCAACCTTCTTTTTATTGCCGTAGGAAAGATCATCGATGCGCTTGTTCAGATCCAGATCCATGACGTCAGCCAGGGTTTGAATGCGCGTGTAGTCCACATTGTCGTAAAAACTGGCCGAATAATTGAGAACTTCAATGACCTTCATGTGTTCATAATAAAAAACTTCCGATGGCAAATAGCCAATATCCCGGCGGAGTTCACTACCGTATTTAATGCAGTCTCTTCCCCAAATAGTGGCGCTGCCGCTGGTAGGATGAATCAGTGACAGCAAAGCCCGAATGGTGGTGGATTTGCCCGATCCGTTGGGACCGATGAAGCCGAAGATCTCACCTTCTTCCACAGAAAAAGATACATTTTCAATGCCGCGATGTTTGCCGTAATATTTCGTCAGCTGATTAATTTCTATTACATTCATAAGCGACCTCTTTCTTTAAACGAACATTTTAATTAACGGTTTACAATATTGTATACCCGATTGAAAAAAAAATAAACGGTTAAAAAGGTGGCCGGGCAAATGGACAGCCAGTAAAAAAACAGGTTAAATGATGCAATTTTGGGAATAATGATAATAATTCGGAAATGAAAATGCCGGCAATAATCACAGGCTGAATACAATACCAGGAGGAAATAATGAACGATAAACAGGAAATGAGAGCATTGATTCTAAGTACCTTTAACAACCGTTATGCCTGCAAGGGCTACGACCCGAAGAAAAAGGTATCCGCAGAGGATTTTAAGGTGATCATGGAGGCGGCCAGACTTTCGCCCAGTTCCATGGGGTTGGAACCGTGGAAATTTATTCTGCTGAACAACAAAGGAATTAAAGAAAGAATTAAACCCTTTGCCTGGGGTGCAGAAGCGAGTCTGGCTGGGGCAAGTCATTTTGTTCTGATTCTGGCAAGAAAACCCAAAGACATGAAATGCGATTCCGAATACGTCGAGTATATGATGAATGACGTCCAGCATTTTACGGATGAATTAAGACAGACCAGAAAGAACAAACTGAAAAATTTTCAAAAGAACGACTTGAAACTGATGGAGAGCGAACGTTCGTTTTTTGACTGGGCCTGCCGACAGACCTACATTCCGCTGGCAAATATGCTGACAGCGGCAGCCCTGCTGGGGGTGGACTCAACGCCGATGGAAGGTTTTAACTATGATGCAGTGGAGAAAATCCTTGTTGAAGAGGGAATCCTTGATACCGAGCACTTCGGATTATCCTGCATGATCGCCTTCGGATATAAAAACAGAGAACATCGGCCGAAAACAAGACGATGTATCGAAGAAGTGCTGGAGATCATCGATTAGGCTGAGCAGTACCGCAATTATCAGCTGTGTGCATCAAGTCAAACTGGCTAACTGATGCGCACAGCACGATTTAAAAATGATCAGGACAACGATAAAATTTGTTTGAATACCCGGAAGCTTGTACAGAAGCTTCTTTTTTGTGTTGAAAATTTTGATACAGGGCTTGACAAAAGAAACAAAGCAATCTATAATTGCGTTATAGTTAACTAGTCAAGCAACTAACTGATGAACAGGAGGTGCCGACTTGCAGATTAGTTTTGAAGATGAAAAACCAATCTTTATCCAAATTGCAGAAGGAATTGAAGATGCCATTTTAACGGGTGCGTATGTGGAAGAGGGACAGATCCCATCCATTACGGAATTCTCGGTGAATTTTAAGATCAACCCGGCGACAGCTCTCAAGGGAATCAATTTACTGGTGGAAGAAGGCATTATTTTTAAGAAAAGAGGCGTCGGTATGTTTGTGCAAAAGGGTGCCGTGGAGCAACTGAAAAATAAAAGAAAAGAACAGTTTTTTGATCATTATGTCAAAAATCTCATTGAAGAAGCAAAAAAATTGCGAATTTCAAGTCAAGAAATTTTAAGAATGGTGGAAAGAGGGTTTGATGAATGAATGGTGTTGAAATAAAAAATATTTCAAAGAGTTTCAAAGAAACGAAGGCGCTCAATGACGTCAGTATTTCATTTGAACAGGACAAAATATACGGTTTGTTGGGGCGAAATGGGGCAGGGAAATCAACGTTGCTCAACATCATTACCAATCGTTTGAACGCCGACCGCGGGGAAGTGTTAATTGATGGGGTATCAGCCTGGGAGAATTCGGACGCGCAAAGAAAAATTTATATGATGTCGGAAAAAGTATTGTATCCGGAAAACATGAACGGAGAAGCTGCTTTAAAATGGAGTCGTGAGTTTTATCCGGATTTTGATATGGATTATGCCAGGAAACTCGCCAATGATTTTGGGCTCGACTTGAAAAAGAAAGTGCGATCCTTATCGACCGGTTATGTATCGATCTACAAGATTATCATTGCCTTATCCGTGAATACGCCCTATGTGTTCTTCGATGAACCGGTGCTGGGGCTGGACGCCAATCATCGGGAACTATTCTATAAACGACTGATTGAAAAATACAGTGAAAATCCATTCACCGTTGTGCTGTCCACTCATTTGATCGAAGAAATCGCCAGCATCATCGAAGAAATCATCATCATTCAAAATGGAGAGATCATTCAAAATGATTCCTGCGAGCATTTATTGTCGCAGGGTTATACCGTTTCCGGATCGGCCAGTGAAGTCGATAAATTTATTGAGGGCATGGAAGTAATCGGGATTGACACGCTGGGCGGCCTGAAATCGGCAACGGTTATGGGGAAAATTGAGGCTTCCAGCGTTCCCGATGGGATAGAAATAGGGAAACTGGATCTGCAGAAATTATTCATTAAATTGACCAATGAACAGGAGTGAAGATGAAAGTGAACGCGATATTAAAATTTCAATTAAATGAACATAAAAAAGGAATTATGATTTATTATTTTGTGATGCTCTGCGTGATTATCCTTTCAACGGGATCAGTCCTTTCGTTTCAGGGAGTGGAAGTTGAGTTCACCGGATTAGAGATCGCAACGATGATTTTTCTCTTTGTCTGTGGGCTTAACGGGTTTAAAGAAGCTTTTTATTTAACCCTTCAAAACGGCATCACGCGAAAAGAATTATTTAAAAATCGGCTGCTGATGGTAATGATCCTGGCGACATTTATGGCGTTGGTGGATGAACTCATACTGAATCTTCTCAACGTACTGGGAAGTCAGATTCAGAATTTTCCGATATCAGGGCTCGTAGAAATGGTTTATGGAACATTTTTTTCAACGGCAAGTTCGGGAATGATCCTGCTGGTTGATATCGGCTTTAAAATATTTCTGTACGCTTTCGCTCTTTCAGTCGGCTATTTCATCCGGATTGGCTATTATCGGATGAATAAAAGTCAAAGAATTGCCGTGAGTGTCGGTGTCCCAATTGGCCTGACCTATGTGCTCCCGTTTTTGGATACCATGCTTTATCAGGCGGGAGTGATCACCACACCATATTCACTGATTGTTTTGCAGGGATTAGCCTGGATGCTGGGAATACCCAGTCAGAATCCGATCATGGCAATGGTTAGCTTTTTCGCCCTGACTGTGATCTTCAGTGGCTTTAGCTGGCTGATGCTACGTAAAGCAGGCATCAAGAATTAAAAAATAATGGATAGCAAGCAATCAAAGGCGGTCTTCGGATGAGAACAGATACTCATTCGGAAACCGCTTTGATAGTGAAGAAACCAGATCGGGTATGATGCAAAAATATGTGATGCCAGATGGATTGTAAAAAGAAAAGATTGACTTTTCAATGATAAAACCTTATAATCATAAGGCATGAAAAATTCAAAATAATTTTACAAACAGTTCTACCTTGGAGAGATGTCTGAGAGGTCGAAGGAGCACGCCTGGAAAGCGTGTGTACGTGTAAGCGTACCGAGGGTTCGAATCCCTCTCTCTCCGCCAGATAAAAATTGAAAAGAATGTGATAAGACGGTCGATTGGGGCCGTCTTTTATTTTTATAAATTGCCTTACTACCCCAACTATTACCCCAACCAGAAAAAATATAAAAAAACGCCCTAATTAGAGCATTGTAATTTATCCAACAATATGCCAATAAAAGCGTCCATGTGTTCAGAACTGGCTTTTCTCATTGTCTCGGTAACGTGGGCGTAGGTGTCCATTGTAAAGGCCGCTGAATGATGACCGAGGTTTTCCTGTACGGTTTTAATGTCATCACCGGCCTGAAGGGATGACACGGCGAAAGAGTGCCGCAGATCGTGAAAGCGCAGATCAGGGTAGCCCACTTGTAACCGCCTGTTAATTTCTGGTATTGGCGGTATACAAATATTGTATCAGCGTCAAAGTCGATACAATCCCAGGTCAGACCGATAATTTCCGATTGCCGTAAACCGATAAACAGATCCACAAGGTACAGATTTTCGAACTGATGGCCCTTAATGGCTTTTATAAATGTGGGGATGATCGTTTTATCCATCGGCTTTATATGAGCCTTTACGACCTTTGGAAGCTTGCATGATTCAGCCGGATTAACCCGGATGTAGCCCAGGGTGACCGCCGGTTGCAATCCCTTGTGCAGCACACCATGAATATTCTTGATCGTCTTGGGGGAGTAACCTTCATTCAGTTTGTTATAAAATTTCTTGATGTGGTGCGGTGCGAGTGTTGACAGCTTCACTTGGCCCAGTGTTGGCTTGATGTGGTTCTCGATTTGCGAATCAGCTTTCCGGTTGCTGGATCACGCCCGTTTACATAACGCGCTTCCCAGATGCCGTCTTTCCTTTGCCGGATCGTACCGGCACCGTTTGGATTTTTGTTTGCCATAATAGCACCTACTTTTTTCAAAGTTGGGAAAGTCCTTGAGCTGCAGCTCAGGTTTTTTTTCGTGCGTCAAAATTGGCGGGTGAGATTATACCTGTCATTTATTTTAGCTGTTTCTTTTGTTCTTTTTCGATTTCCTGGATGCTTTTTTCAGGTGTTGGTAAATCTTCCGGCATCGTTCCGCCTAATTCATGAATAGTTTGTCTTACCTTTGTCCCTACTTCATAATGGGTTTTATTGGCATTGTCAACCCCCTGGATATCATCACGACGCAACTTTTCTTCGGTTTGGGTTGCCCGAAAAAGGTTTGCGGCAAGCTCGGTGCTTCCCATATGATCAAGTATTTTCTGGCTTTTCTTTAGGCCCTTGTAAGTATGAATTGCCTTCATGTCCATACCGCCGTACAAACCTTTATAGCCCCAATTTTGGAATACGGCGTATTCTATAGGTTTTGTGATACCAGCTTGCTTTGCCGCTTCCGCCAATGATTTATTATGGTTTATAATTTCATTTCGGATAGCAAGACGTTTTTGTTCCTCAGTCAGGTTTTCAAAGTTTTCAATAACTTCCTGTTGCCTCGTTTTTATTGCGAAATACGTTTGGCCCAGAGCGATGACCGGCTTTTTTGGATCGCCGTTTTGCACAATGAGGTAACACGCATACCGTGACAACTCAATATCGTCAATGATTCTTTCGCCACCTTGTGGCATTGCAGATGTTTTCCCGACGTCGGCAAAATGTTCAGAAATAATGTTGTTACTATTTTTGCAGGATTCTTTTGCCTTTTCGATGACTCTTGAGAAATTATCCCACTTGGTATACTCAAGTACAGTTTGTAACTCTCTGGCAAGCCAATACTCTTCGCCATATTCATCAATATGTTTAATGTTTTCAAATGTACTTTCGCTATATTCGATAATATTTTCCATGAATTGCTCCTATAAATATTTTAAATAAAAAATTACCCGCTTCTTTTTTAACCGCCTCGAATTGCACACGGTTAAAACCCGGATTGCTAATTTCTTCCCAAGTACCTTAATATTCTATTATATTACGATTGCCCATCCAATTTTGGATAGCAAATCTGGGCTCATCTTGATATTCAGGGTTTGTCTTACCGTTTGAAGCCTTGTATGAGCTGTTTTCGGCTATAATGGGTGCGCTCAATTTTGAGCCCTGAGATTATACCCGTCAAAACGACGGATTAGGGCAGACCACACGGATCAAATTATTATTGTGCCATCTTTTATTTTTTCGATGACGGTTGTTTCGCCGATCTCTTTCAGCCCTTGTATCACAGGGCCAGTATCTAAATTAAGATCACTCACGAGATACTTGTCCAGGATGTCATGGACCTTTTGATCATTATCTTTGTTTTTTAGCCATTCTTTTGGGATGTAAAACATTTTATCTCACTCCTATCCCAAAGATTTACATTGCTTGAGATTTATTTATGATGTTTGGCATCATTTTCGATCTAACCTTTGTTTATTCAATAATTTGTTTTTCCATTTAGGCAATTGCTCTGGTAGAACCTTGATATTCCGGTAACCGATCACGATATAGGAGAAAGTTGAGTCATTGCGAATTAGGTCATAAATTGAGTTAACGCCAACGCCCAGAACTTCTGCCGATTCTTTTACACTCAGCAATTGTTTAGTAGGGGAGTGTATCCGTTGACAGTGGAAATTCCCTAAAAGAAATAAGCAGTATTTGAGAATATGCTGGTCAGAAAGGCGGTTGTAACGCTCGCCATTCCCGCCATCATCAGTTACTTTATTGATCTGCTATATAATATGATAGACACGCCAATACATACGTAGATTTTATTTTGGGCTGAAGCTTGGTAATACCGTACCGGATGCGGTGGAATCGATGAATCATTACAGTTCCTTTTGGTATCTGTTGATTAAATAAAGACCAATAAAATGGTAAATAAGAAACACGATAACCACAACCAGAGTAACCCATAAAGGTGCAGATATAAGGATGGTAATATAGGCAATACCCATAATCAACCATTGGGTGATGTCACCGGCTTTAGCTTTTGCCCGATTACGAATCATGGTATTTCGTTCATCGTGATAGTCTATTTGGGACTGCTTTTCAAGTGTGGGATTTTTTCGCTCCATCTGCTTCATGACCAGATTTGCCAGACTCATCCCAATCAAACCGGCACCGATTCCAATTAAACTGCCTGCGATGGGTTTCATCGTGGCATCATTAAAAAAGAAGCTTGTGCCAATGCAGCAAATACCGATAATCAGCATGACAATATAGAATGACCATTTTTTTAACATGATTTTTCCTCCTCATAAATAAATATTTCTTCGATTGACATATCAAAAAAGAGGGCGATTTTAAAAGCTAATAGGATAGAAGGGTTATATCTCCCATTTTCAAGAGAGCCAATTGTTTGCCTGGATACCTCCAAAGCGGTTGCCAGCTCTTCCTGCTTTATGCCCCGTTGTTTACGTATTTCTTCCAACCTGTTTTTCAAAGGATCACCTCACTGTCTTACTAATGGAAAGTGCGCTTTCCATTAGTAAGATACCATAATTATCGACGCATGTCAAGCTAGCTTTCCATAAACAATGAATTGACGGGAATATCATGGGTGCCTGCTATTTTGGGTTAAAGATACCCTCTTCCTGGAGAAATTAGTTCAAACAAAGCCTAAACAAAACAAAACGAAGAAAATCAAATTTATTTTGTTTGAACGAAATAAATTAACAACAAGTACACATAAACAGAAATCGGCGCTCTTATTGAGAATCTCATCTTCAATGAGTTAAACCACCGGGGGTATGAGGTCTATGTGGGAAAAACTCCCAAAGGTGAGGTTGATTTTATTGTCATGGATGGGAATAAACGTGCTTATTACCAGGTGGCCTATTTACTTGCAGACGAGAAGGTGGTGGATCGAGAGTTTGGCGCATATGAATCGGTCAAGGATAATTACCCCAAATATGTATTGTCTTTAGATAAGTATGATTTTTCAAGGAATGGAATAAAGCATCTAAATATTATTGATTTCCTATTGGCGGACGATTATTAGAAAACAGGAGAACTGTGCCTGCCACCAACTTATAAAATACGCGGGAAAGCATCAGAGCGACGTTGCCTGACAGATCAGACTGAAAGCCGTTGGGACACGGTGTTGGGCACAGAATATCGGATTATTTGGCAAGCATGCAGTGATAAACCATCTCCTGCAAGACATCCTTAACCAGCATTAACTCGTGCTTTTGTTCAGGGTGGCTGTCGGCATAGTAATAGTCGATAATGGGATGATAGTTTTCGCTCACTGCCTTTCTTTTGCGGATCACCTTTAATGTGTCGTCTGGCGAAATGATGTTCGCCTTTATATCTTCATTAATATCTCGAATCAGCTCTTCATATACAGATGAATACTTCATTGTAAATTCACTCCTAAAATTTCCGGATTTAAAAATATATGGGATGCATTTAAAATGCTCAACCCCTCTAACGATTTTGTCTAAATTAGAATATATACCTAAATGTACGTTTTTACCATAAAAAGTTGTTTTGGCAATCCATTTTTGTATGTTTTTTAATATCAGCTTGAGTGATTAGTGCAGAAAACCGATTGCAATGATCGGCAGCCAGACGGGTATAATGTGTCGGCTGCTGAATTGATCGTCGTCATCATAATTGTTTAAACAAAATATAATATTTGACGGTTATACTTGAACCTATAATAATTTTGAAGAGGTAAATTGGAAATGAATTTAGATCCATATCAAATATTGGGCGTTGCTCATGATGCCAGTGATGAGGACGTCACAAAAGCATATAAAAACCTGGCGAAAAAATACCATCCGGATTTGAACCCGGGAAATCAGGAAGCAGCCCAGAAAATGAGCCAGATCAACGCTGCCTACGATGATATCAAGAGCGGCAAGGCGAACTATGCCTACGGAAATGCTCATGGAACGACTGGAAATCCGGGGACCTATCAGGGCGGCACAACCTATGATCCGTTTGGCGGCTATGGCAGTTATCGAACTGCCGGAGGCGGACAATCTGATCCATTTGAAGGATTCGACCCGTTTGAATGGATTTTCGGAGCCTATTCCAACCAGAATCAGAACAGCAGCAGCGGTTTTGATGCGGTGATCAGCTATCTCAATTCGGGGTACTACCGGGAGGCCTTGAATGCCCTTAATCATATGTCTGACCGAAGTGCAAAATGGTATTACTACAGTGCCATAGCAAATTATGGCGTCGGTGACCGGGAGACGGCCTGTGATCATGCCAAAATGGCGGTCGAAATGGAACCTGACAATGCCGAATATCAGAGTATCCTGAGTCAGATTGAAAAAGGAAAAGGCGGCTTTGGCCGTCGCAAATCAGCTTTTTCGCCGCTCGGAACCGTTGTTAAGTTCTTTGTCGGGTTTTACGTGATTCAGTTTCTGTTTTCGTTTTTACATTTTATATTTTAGGGCATTGCGTGTTATACAGATTAGGAGATTGTAAGTGGAACGTATAAAAGAAAAATTGGTAAAATTTATGACTGGCCGCTATGGTGTGGATCAGCTTTATTATGCAATGTTTGCGCTTTGGGTGGTGTTGACGCTCGTCAACATCAAAGTCGATTCATTGATCCTGATGGCGGTGTCGGATGTGTTTATTGTGCTGGCGATTTTCAGAGGGTTTTCAAGAAATATATCCCGGCGGGCAGCAGAAAATGACAAATTTCTGAAAGTCTGGAATCCGGTCAAACGAAAAGTGCGGTTGTTTTACCGACGAATCAGGGAGATTCGCGTCCATCGTTTTCGCAAATGCCCCCATTGTAAAAAGACCCTTCAACTCTCCATTAAACGGGGGAAAAATACGGTGAAATGTCCCCGATGTCAGGAAAAATTTGACGTTCACATTATTCTGTAACTGAAAGCTTGAAGATATGGGTATGAAGTCAGTAAAGTACGGTGAAAGAGGTTAAAGCGATGGGGACCCATGAAGAAAAAATCGGTAGGATTGCAAAGCAGCTGAAAGAGCGCAAAAGCACGGCACCCTTGGCCTTGAAGAAGAAAGCGGTCTCTCATGAAGTCCCGAAGCTTGAAGACAAGAAGTATTCAGACGAGAAGCTTGATATCAGCGACCTTGATGAGATACTCTGCATCGATACAGAAAAACGCTACTGCATCGCGGAACCCGGCGCGACCTTCACAAAGGTTGTGGAGGCGACCATCAAGCATGGTCTGGTTCCGGTTGTCGTGCCGGAGCTCAAGACGATTACCATCGGCGGTGCTGTTGTCGGGTGTTCCATTGAATCCATGTCATACAAATATGGGGGATTCCATGACAACTGCCTCGAATATGAGGTCATGACGGCAAAGGGTGAAGTGCTGACATGTACCCCCGATAATGAGAATCAGCGGTTGTTCCAGATGGTGCACGGGACTTTCGGCACCTTGGGAATCATCACCCGGCTTAAATTCAGGCTGATCCCGGCCAAGCCGTTCGTGAAGGTGACTTATGAGCGCTACCAAAGCCTTGAAGCATACAAGGCTGCGATCTGGGCGCACTTCACCCAAAAAGACATCGATTTTATGGACGGCATTATCCACTCGCCGGCAGAGTATATTCTCAGCACCGGCAATTTTGTCGACGAAGCCCCATACACCCACCGTTATGACTGGACGAGGGTCTATTTTCTCAGCACGACAACGCGAAAAGAGGATTACCTGAAGACCCCGGATTATTTCTTCCGCTACGACAAGGGCGTGACAACCGTGTTTTCAAATTCATTCATCATCAGGCTGCTGTTCGGAAAGTTCATCAATTCCAGCAGCATATTGAAGATCGCCAATCAGTTCAGGAAAGTCATTCCGGCGATCACGAATCAGATCACCGTCGATACCTTCATACCGTTCTCCAGGATGGCGGAGTTCATGGAATGGTATGAGAAAGAAGTCAATCATTTCCCACTGTGGTGCGTGCCTTATCGGCTCGGGCATCAATATGAATGGATATCTGATGAGTTTTTCGGCAGGGTCGGGGATGAACTGTTTCTGGACATCGCAATCTATGGGATGCCGACCGAAGATCCCGAGCGTTATTACCGGATCATCGAAAAAGAGCTGTTTGAGCTCGGTGCCATCAAGACCCTGATATCGGGGAACTTCTATTCCGAAGCGGAATTCTGGCAGATCTGGAATAAAAAGAACTTTGATCTGGTCAAAGCCAGGACCGATCCCGACAACATCTTCCGGGGGCTTTATGAAAAGACCTGCCTGGCATCAAGAGGCCAAGGCCGATGATGCCGGCTTTTTGCAATCAGCTATTCGCCTAACGGGGTGTTTCGGGAGTAAAATCAATCCCGGCTTTTTTAGCCTGAGAATGCTGAAGATTTCGGTCAATGCGGTATAAACGTCCGTCTTTGACAAACTTTGCCCCGGTCTGTTTGAAATGAAAAGGGATATTCTTTTCAATGCACTGAGCCCTGATGTCGAGAATCCAGTCGTAATTGCAGATGCGCGCATTGCTCCCGGATTCTCCGCCCACGATTACCTGTTCGATTGAAGTATCCAGCCAGCGGGAAAGATCAATCTGTTCCAATAAGGGCTCGCAGGTAATGCCCTTGTGTTTGATTGGCAGGCTTAAAAGGATGGGCAGACGGTAATCGGCCCGGTCCTGATTTTCGCAGGTTGAGCAGATGGTCACATTGTCGTAGCCGTCACACCAATCCAGAGGTAGATTCACTTCAAACCGGTCAATCCGCTTTGTAATAATGAAAAAATGCAGATCCCTTCTCAATCGAATCATCTGCCAGGCGTCAATGCGCCAGTCATCGGCTTCATCAAGAAAAAAATCGGAGCTGAAACAGGTGTACACAATTTCTCCAGGTTTCAGTTTGTATTCGCCGTTTCGTGTTTTTTTCAACGGCAAATTAAAATTGCCTGTTTTGTGCACAACTGAAGCATCTCGATCAAAAACGGCATCCATCCGGTAGACATAACAATTTTGACAGCCAGGGCTTATTTTTTGACAGCCGTGCCAGGGGTTCCATTGAGCCATCTGTTTCCTCCTTCCTTTTTTTATGTCTTCATTATAATTCAGCAAAATGAATTTTCCCAGATAAATATTGTGATTTTGCAAATCGTCCATGTTATACTGAGAAAAAATTGATAACAGAACCAGCTTGTGAAAAATGATAAAAATCATTTGGTCATTTAGTCGGAACAGGAGATTGGCATGGAAATGAAACTGACAGAATTGGAAGTAAAAGACTTTTGGCAAATTTACGAGCTGATGAAAGTCTCTTTTATAAAAGAAGAAATTAGAACCTACGAAAACGGACTGGAACAATTAAATAAAGAGGAGTACCGAATTCTGATTTCACGAAACAGCCAGGATGTGATAGCCGGTTTTATTGCCGAGTGGAATTTCAGAAGCTTTGTTTTCCTGGAACATTTTGCCGTCAGAGAAAAACTGCGGGGAACAGGAATCGGTTCCGAAATACTGAAGGCGTATTTGCAAAAGACATCAAAACCGGTTGTGATTGAAGTTGAGGACAACAAAACGGAAATCGACAGAAGACGGATTGCTTTTTATCAGCGAATGGGCTTTTTTCTGTCCGAATTCGGCTATCTCCAGCCGGTCTTAAGAGGGGACGCAAATAAAAAAATACCACTGCGCATCATGAGCTACCCCGAAGCCCTTTCAGCGGAAAGATATCGCCAATTTAAAAAAACGGTTTTTGAAAAAATTTATAAAGAGGATGATGAGCTTTGTGAATGAAAAAAAGGGGCCATGCAAAGGCCCCTTTAACGTGCAGACAGAATTCAAGATCATTTGCTGAAAAACTTGGAACTGGCAACCGTTCCTTTTGCACCGATGAAGGTCACGTAAAGCACCGTGCCGTCATCATTGATCCATACGTGCATGGTGATCGGATTAGCATTATCGGAAGGATTTTGAACACAGGCAAATTCCATGCCTTCGCCGCCGAGCATACTGGTTACTTCATCGTAAGTCATGCCTTCGGTAATCGCAGCAGCCTGTTCTGCCGTCACGGTTGCATTGCGCAACTGCGGTAAATCACTGTCAAGCGCATAAAACCATTTACCAGTTACCTGGTTGCTGTCATTGTAAGTGATCCTGACACCAAAACCGGTGTTCTGGTCAATGTAGTTGTAGTAACTGTCATCGGATTCTGGTGTGACACCCAGCGCAGAGCCAACCGCATCTTTGGTCTGATTCAGCTGAACCTGGTTGTAAAAATTGGCTGGGTCATGATTGGCTGTATTACTGTTTGGTGAGCTGTTTTGACCACAACCGGACAAGAGGCCAACGAACACGATGATGGCCACGGCAAGTGGTCCGAATTTTTTTCGCGTCATCACATACTTCCTCCTTCTCTGATTAATTGATATCTGGTGGTATTGATATACCCTGTCAGGATCAAAAAAAACAAAGGAAGTCAAGCAGATAATGATTTTGTCAGACGACCAGATCGATGTGCTGCACCGTTCCGGCCGAGCCGTCTTCGTTCAGAAAAATTCCGCTTCGCTGCAGTTGGGCATTGGTCTGGTTGTTGGCATCCTTCAGGGCGTAGCTGGTGCTGACATTGCCCAGGTAAATGGCGCCGACGCCTTTTTCACCGAGGGCAAAAAGATAGTCCTTGCCGTTTTCGTCTTTTGACCAGATACGCAGCTTGTCGTAGATCGCATCATTTTCATCAATCCAGTTGTTGTGGTCGGTATCGTAGTTGGCGAGATCGGAGAAGCCATTGCCGCTCTCCGGTCCGAAGAGTTCCTTCCCATCGTTGATGGTGCCGTCGTTGTTCAGGTCCAGCGCCAAAAATCCGCTGCCCTGGCCGACAAAAGAAATCTGATCCTTCGTACCATCGGCATCGATGTCAAACTGGTATTTGGTATCGGTAACCGATGCCGTCGGGGCAGCGTAATTGATCACCAGTGGATCCACCTGCTGAGCGGCATTACCGGCGCGGATATCGAGACTGTTCTGGGAGATGAATTCCCGGCTCATATTCAATTGAAGACCGACATTGATGGCTCTGCCGTCTTCGGTAGTCACGGCGGCCTGGGCGCTAAAAGACGTGCTGGCCGATTCATAGTGGGAGACACTTTCATGATAGTTCAGACCCCAGCTGACCGACTGGGACTGTCGCACATTCAACGCTCTTCCCGCGTTGAAACTCTGAATATTGAGTGTGACATTGGGGTCGGTAGTCACTTCATTTTTGGGAATCATGAATTTGATCTTTTTCCCGGTCAGGGCCTGGAGAAGCTTCTGCAGCAGCGAGATCATCTGCTCATCCTTGCTGGGAAGCTGTGCGGTTGAGCTCTCGCCGACCGTTGCGGTGGTGGCGACACCACTGTTTGTGCTGTACTGCAGACTCTTTGCCTGTTCAGATATTTGCAGGGTGTCTTGTTGTGATTGCGCCCGCGTCGGATTGGCTGAAGTATTCCCTGCGTTGACCCAGGTATTGATGGATTGCGTTCTCGTGGTTGCTTCGGTGTAGCTGCTTTGGCTGGCCAGGGCTACACTTGAACTTGCAATTTTCATAAACCTACCTCCATATTATTCGAATTTGTTTCGCCATAATAGACGGAAACTGATAACAGTTATATCGGCCGGTCAATCGAAAAGATGAGCGATAAGTTTGAAAGTTTGCAATTAATTTTCAGAATAGAATGCGACCGTCTTTCCTTCCAAAATCATATTGGTTGTTCTCACGGCACACATTTTTCCGCACATTGAACAGCTGTGCTTGTCTTCCGGCGGGGTGCTTTCAAAATAAGCTCTGGCTTTTTCAGAATCGATGGCAATTTCAAACATGGCATCCCAGTCGACTTTGCGACGCGCCTCGGCCATTTTATTGTCGATTTCTCTTGCATGGGGAATGCCTTTGGCAATATCTGCAGCGTGGGCGGCGATTTTACTGGCAATGATCCCTTCCTTGACATCATCGATGTCCGGCAGTCGCAAATGCTCGGCCGGGGTAACATAGCAGAGAAAATCCGCACCGCTTGCGGCGGCGATGGCTCCGCCGATGGCGGAGGTGATGTGGTCATAACCAGGGGCGATATCGGTTACCAATGGGCCTAAAACATAGAAGGGCGCATTGTGACACAGCCGTTTCTGAATGGCCATATTGGCGGCGATTTCGTTCATGGCCATATGTCCGGGGCCTTCCACCAGGACCTGGACGTCTTTAGCCCAGGCACGTTTGGTCAGATGTCCCAGTTCAATCAGTTCGCCGAGTTGCGAGGAGTCAGAGCTGTCATCGATGCAGCCGGGGCGCAGTGCATCACCGAGACTGATGGTGACATCGTACTCCCGCAGAATCTCCAGGAATTCATCATAGTATTCATAGAAGGGATTTTCATTGCCGGTCATCTCCATCCAGGCAAAGAGCAGCGAGCCGCCGCGGGAGACGATGTTCATGCGGCGGCCATCGCGCTTGAACGTTTCAATCGCCCGTCGGTTGATACCGGCATGGATGGTCATAAAATCAACGCCTTCTTCAGCATGAGCCCGGACAACCCGCATGAAATCCTGCGGCGTGATAGCCAGCAGGTCTTTTTCAAGATAGCCAATGGCATCGTACATCGGAACCGTGCCGATCATCGCCGGCGACAGTTTGATGAGTTCCTGGCGGAAGGTGTTGGTTTTCCCGAAATTGCTCAAATCCATAATCGCTTCGGCGCCAAATTTGAGGGACAGTTTTACCTTCTCCAGTTCCTGCTGATAGTTTTTGCAGTCTCCGGATACCCCCAGATTGACGTTGATTTTTGTTTTCAGTCCGGTTCCGATGCCTTCTGGAGACAGTGAAGTATGCATGATGTTTGCCGGGATGGCAACCTGTCCGCAGGCAACGAGCGCCATGAGCTTTTCCACTTCCATGAATTCCTTCTCAGCGACAATTTTCATTTCCGGCGTAATGATTCCTTTTTTAGCCGCCTCCATTTGTGTTTTGTAATTTTTCATCTCATTTTCCTTTCTATAATGCTCTTCTTGCAAATAAAAAAGTGCTTTCCCAGTAAGGAAAGCACATGATTAACGAAGTTAGATAGAACGTCCTGCTTCCCTACGTTAGTGTTAACTAACAGGTTCAAAGGGTCAGGTTTTAACCTTCTCAACTTTATAAGTCCCCCCGCAAATAAATATTCAATTTCTCGAATTATATCATGGCAGGAGAATTTGTCAATAGGAAGGGATGGCAGCTGATGAGAGAATTTGAATAAAAAATGAAGGGCATTGACTGTAAATGATTTCACCGCGAAAAAACATCATAAAATAAGGGGTTGATTTGAATAACTGGCAACGAAAATAGAATGCGTTCTATTTACAAAAGGAACAAATGTGATATAATACAAACTAATTAAATGTTTGTTTTTCGGGTGCCCTTCGGGGAGAATAGGGAAATAAGTGAGATGCTTATACGGGCCCACCGCTGTAAATTGGGAGTTGCTGTCAGAATGCCACTGTTTTAGAACGGGAAGGCGACAGGAACGATGAACATAAGTCAGAAGACCTGCCGGAAAAACCAGATTATGTGAGATGTGGAGAGTCTACGCTTTTATAAGCGTGGGCTTTTTTTAGTTGGTCTTGATCAACAGAAAAATATAAAAGGTGGAAAGCAATGAAAGCAGCAGTTTTAGAACGTCCGGGAGAATTGGTGATAAAAGACCGGGAGATGGCCGTTTGCGGAGACGATGAGATTTTGGTGAAGGTGGAAGCGTGCAATATCTGCAAAACGGATCTTAAGTGTTTCAGTGTGGGCCAGCGAGACCTGATTTACCCAAGAGTGTTGGGGCATGAAATAGCCGGGATTATCGTACAAAAGGGAAATAGGGCAATGGGATATCATGTCGGTCAGCGGGTTCATGTTCATCCGGGTATTATCTGCGGGAAATGTGACTATTGCACAGATAAAAAGGATAACCTGTGTGACCATGTGCAGATTATGGGATTCAATTATGATGGCGGTTTTCAGGAATATTTGAGAATTCCGGCCGAAGGGGTAAAAGGCAGAATCCTCAATGTCATCAGCAACGAAGACCTGAATTTTGAAGAGATCTCTTTTATCGAACCGCTGGCATGTTGTGTCAATATACAGGATTCGCTGGAAATGAATCCTTCATCGGTGATGGTAATTATCGGGGGCGGTCGTATGGGTGCGCTCAATCTCCTGCTGGCAAAAGCATCCGGGATAAAACGGGTACTGCTCATTGAGGAAAATGAAAAGCGCTGCAAGTCGGGCATGAAGCTCGGTTTCGATCAGGTATTCAGCGGAAAGACGGAAGATATCATTGAACAGATAAAAGCGGCCACCGGAGGAATGGGAGCGGATGTGGTCATCCCCTGTTGTCCGGGACCCGGGGCATTGGATCTGGCATTGAAGATTTTAAGAAAAAATGGTCAGCTGGGTTATTTCAGCGGCGTGATAAATGAGGATGATGTTCGACCGGAAATCAATCTGATTCATTACAAAGAAATTTCAGTCAAAGGTTCTTATGGCTGCAGCTGCGCTCATAGCCGCAAAGCGAAGGCCTTGCTGGAATGTGGAAAAATTGATGTGAAACCGCTCATTTCCCATCGTGTCAGACTGGATGAGTTGGCTTTGGGAATGAAATTTGTTAAAAACAGCGACGGTTATTCAACCATTGTCAAATTTTAAAAACAGAAGCAGATCACCAAGCAATAGTTGTTCGATATTATGCGTTTGGCAATTACTATAAAAATTATTAAGGAGATAAAAATGGAATCATCAGTCAGTATGAAGGATTATGGACAGGTCATCACAAAACTCATCAACAAGGAAAGTTTAACAAAGAGCGTTTCAAAGGAAATGTTTATGGAGATTTTAACGGACAAACAGACCGCAATGCAGCAGGGAGCGTTCTTGGCGGCTCTCAGTGCTAAAGGAGCGACTCCGGAAGAGGTGGCAGGAAGTTTTGAAGCCATTTACGAAGTGGATACGCTCAAGGTTGATCCAGTAACCGAATTTCCGGTTGTGGATAACTGTGGAACAGGGATGGATACATTTAAAACATTCAACATCAGTACCATCGCATCCATCATTGCGGCAGCAGCAGGTATTCCCATGGCAAAACACGGATCCCGGGCGTTGACATCCGTGTGCGGAACCATTGACGTGTTGGAAGCACTGGGGATCGATATGAATTCCTCGGTGGATGTGGTAAAAGAGAGCATCGAAAAAGCCGGTATCGGCATCTTCAACGGTATGAGCCCGGAAGTTCATCCGATGGCATTGGGGCGGATTTTATCACAGATTTCTTTTGGGAGTGTGCTGAATATTTCGGCTTCGCTTGCTAACCCAGCCCTGCCGAAATATGGTGTTCGCGGTGTTTATTCAAAGGAGATGCTGGATTTCATTCCTCAGCTTATGGGAGAAATTGGCTATCAACGCGCATTGGTGGTATACGGAGAAGTGGGAGATCAGTGCATGGATGAAGCCTCGACCTTGGGAACGACCTATATTGCAGAGTTGAAAGAAGACAAAACCGTGGAAAACTACTCATTTAATCCACAGGATATGGGGATAACTCCCGGAATTGTGGATGAAATCCGAACGTTTGATTCTGTCGAGGAGTCGGCGCTGTGCATCATTCGGTTGCTGAATGGAAAGGAAACGAGGAGCCGTGAAGATATTGTGGCGCTGAATGCCGGATTGATTCTCTATCTGCGTGATAAAGCCTCCAGCATACGTGAAGGCTATGAGCTGTCCCGGGAACTTATCCACAATGGAAAAGCCTGGGATAAACTAAAATCCTGGGTGAAATACCAGAATCGGGATGGCATCCAGGGAATGGCGACGCTGGAAAAACTGGCTGAAAAGGTGCTCTGATAGAATGAATCTTTACGCATTAAAATCGGATGACGGCTATTTGAAAATAGCGGAAAACGAGACATGGACACTGGTTGACATCAATAAAGCCAGCGTCTATCCGGAGGCGGTTTTGGGAAAATTGAAAGTGCGCAAAGAAGCCTTTAAATCACAGGTGTCAAACCTGCGGATTGTCGAGCTGACCCTGGTGGAAAAGGACTATTTTGCCTGAAGCAGGAGCCTTTCAAAATATTTAATTAATCCACAGCAAAGCCGGTAAAACAGCGCGTTTTACCGGCTCTATTTTACTTCTGAAACGCCAGCAGAAGCGGAGCCGGCTTGTTGCGGTCATGGGCATAACGAGTGGCAGCTGTTGATAAAATGACGCAAAATTGGATTTTTATAGGCATTTTGATAAAAAAATGATAAAATATACAGAAAAGATATCCACAATTACCGGTGAAAATGAAACAATTGTGGATAAGTTGGGCCTTCGCAGGGCGCATATTCCAACAGCAATAAAAAAATAAAGAGGATAAGAGGCGCATGATGCATAAATTTGAAAACTGTTTGGTGGTCGGCATATCTTCCCGGGCACTTTTTGATTTGGAGGAAGAGAATCGGATCTTCGAGAAGGAAGGCGTTGAAGCCTATGCGCAATACCAGATTGAACATGAAAATGAGATTCTAACTCCGGGAACCGGTTTTGCTTTAATCAAGGCGCTGCTCAATCTCAATAAGATCGAGCCAGAGAAACGCAAGACCGAGATTATCGTCATGTCCAAAAACAGCGCCGATACCAGTCTGCGGATCTTCAACTCCATCAGGCATTACAAGTTGGATATTACCAGAGCCGCGCTGGTAAGCGGAGCCTTTCTTTCGCCCTATCTCGACGCATTCCAAACTGATTTGTTTCTTTCAGCCAACGAGGAGGATGTTCAGGAGGCCATCAATTCAGGTGTGGCGGCAGGAATTATCTATACCCAGCATCTGCCGCGGGAAAACGTGAAAGAAATTGATCAGATCCGAATTGCCTTTGATGGCGATGCCGTTCTATTTTCGGATGCCTCTGAAAAAATCTATCAGGCACACGGCATCGAAGCGTTTCAGGAATATGAGGTTAAGAATGCAAAAAAACCATTGCCGGAAGGGCCCTTTGCTAAATTCCTGAAGACTTTATCGACCCTTCAAAAACAGTTTGATAAAAATGACGCGCCGATTCGGACCGCGCTGGTAACCGCGCGAAATGCGCCAGCCCATGAGCGGGTGATCCGAACCCTGAGAGCCTGGGATGTGCGGATTGATGAAGCTTTTTTCCTGGGCGGCATGGGAAAACAGGAAGTACTGAAGGCGTTTGGTGCACATATCTATTTTGACGACCAGGCATTTCATACCGATGCCGCAGCGGAATTTGTGCCTTCGGCACGGGTGCCTTATAAGAATGAGGAGATCTCAGTAGAGTGACACGAAATCAATTATTGTTGCAACGATATTTTGATAAAGGTAAAGTGCTGATAAAATATATTGCCGGAAAAGAAGAACAATGTTTGGCCATTTGAAGTTAATGGTTTTGGATTAGAAAATTAAGAAATCAAAAGTTAGGAAAAATGAATGAAGCTTGAAATCACCAGTAAACTGACAAAGCAGATTGATGAGACTCGTTATCTTACGGCTGATAATGCCTGGCGGTATCGAAGTATTTTACGGTTCTTTTATATGGAATCTGAAAAAATGAAATACTGGCTATATAAGGAAGATATTTTTGAAGAATTGAGGGAGCATGAAGAGTTTAAAGAATATACGCTCGACATGTGTAAACAGGATTTGGATGTGCTGCTATCCTGGAAAAACCTTACAGCTCAACAGGATACATCCAGGGCATCGACGGTTCAGGAATTTAAAAACAAGCAATTCAGATACCAACTTTCCGAATACAGTGTGGAAATTGAACGTCTTACCATCCGGCTGGAAAACCTTTCCAGCAAAAGTGCATCCCTGGAACCATCTCTTCTGGAACGGCTGAGAGAGGAACTGAAGAAAATTCCACAGATGGCGAAACTCAGCGAAAAAGAGGTGGGAAGCTGGTGGAATGGACTGAACAGTGATTTCAAAAGACTGAATCAGAATTATCAGGATTACATCAGAGATTTGTACAGCATAAAAGCCGAGGAAATGATGAAGACTCGGGAGTTTATGGTTTTTAAAGACAAATTTATTGAGTATCTCAGGGATTTTGTTAAAGGATTGCAACATCATGCAAATGCAATTGAATATGGTTTGAAAAAGCTAGATCTCCAGGATATCGATAGTGTGCTGAAGAAGGCTGTGGACTATGAAATTTCCATTCCCAGACTCGAAATTGAAATAAATGAAAAAGTTATCCGGGAAAATATTTACGGTCGCTGGGATAGTCTGAACAACTGGTTTTTGGGAACACGGGGAAGGGCAAGCGAAGCGGAAAGACTGCTCAATATGACAAATGATATTATCAGAAAGATCACCCGGTATGCTTTCCAGATTTCAGAAAGCAGAAACACCGCTATCAATCGCAAGGAAGAATACAGAAAGTTGGCCCAGATGTTTTCCAATTGTCAGGATATAAAGGAAGCCCACAAATTATCAAGTGTATCATTTGGAATTTTTCATATGAAACATATTAAATCAGATGCACACAGGGAAACGGAGAGCATCAACAGTGATGTTTTTGATGAATCGCCCGGTGTTCTTACGGTTAAGCCAAGAGTGCGGGGCTATCGGGAAAAAGCGCAACGCAGTCCGATTCGAAGTAATGCGGAGAAAAAGGAAGCCATGATGCTGAAGATAAAAACAGAGCGGGAAAATGAACGGCAGACCATCGAAAACTATATGCTGGGAGACACGATCGATTTTTCTTCGCTTCCGGTTATCGAGCGGCATGTAAGAAGCACCTTGTTAAAATGGCTAAGCAGAGGGATCAACAGTGCGGGAGGAAGATGTAAAACCGAAGATGGTCGCATTTACGAGGTTGAAGCGCCTGCCGAGGACAAAAAGAGATGTGTGGTGCGTTGTGAAGATGGAGATTTGGAAATGCCGGCTTATCGGATTCGCTTTGTGAGGTCTGTAAATGAAAGAACTTGAAATGCTGCTGGATAACTATTGGATTATCAAGGATGATGATAAGGAGCTGTTTTATCGGGTTAAAGACAGCATTCTGCAATTCAAAGCTTTTCTAAATGAAAAGCTGGGATATCGGATTCTGATGAATCAGCATCTGATTAAGCTGGAGAAAATTCCAGGGAGCGCTGAAAGCTTCATGGGAATTGTAGAATTTAATGATCCGACAGAGTATGTTTTATTGTGTCTTTTACTGATGTTTCTGGAAGATAAATCCAGAGAAGAACAGTTTGTTCTATCTGAAATCACGGAATTTATTGAAGGAAACTACATCGGCACTGAAAAAATTGACTGGACACTTTATAAATACCGCAAGCATTTTATTAAAGTTCTGCGTTTTGCCCAGAACATGGGAATGATAAAGGTTGATGATGGCGATGAACAGATGTTTGCCCATCATTCAGATACAGAGGTGCTATATGAAAGTACCGGTTTTTCACGATATTTTGTCAGGCATTTCACATCGGATATCATGGGGTTTTCAGATTATCAAGAGATGGAAAACCCGGAGTGGGGTGAAGTGAAGATGGATCGTGGACTTATCCGACGTCAGCGTGTTTACCGAAAGCTTCTTATGGAGCCGGCGGTGTATAACCGGGGAGGCGAAGATGCGGATTACGATTATATCAAAAAACAAAGAGGTCTGATCGAAAATGATATCCAGAAATATCTGGATTATAACCTTCATGTTCATAAAAATGCGGCGATGGTTATTGTTCCATCGGATAAGAATTTAAAGGATACTTTTCCCGATGCCAAGGCGATCAGCGATATAACCTTATTGTTAAATGGATGTATTCGAAAAGGAATTGAGGAAGGAAAGTGGGCAGTCAATCAAAAGGGCAGTGTTATTATCTCGCGAACAGCATTTGAAACCATGGTGGTGGAGTTGAAAGAATTGGCTGGGAGAGGATGGAGCAAAGAATATCGTGAGATGACGGTATCCAGTCTCACGAACAGCCTTTTGGATTATATGGAAAGTTTTAAGATGCTGAAACTAATGCTTGATGGCAGAGAAATTGAGATACTGTCATTGGCTGGTAAACTGATGGGAGAATATCCAAAAGATTTTGGACAATTGGAGGAGAAACAAGATGCAAAATAACAGATGGGTTATTAACCGCGCAGGGCTGATAAACTTCTGGTACTATGACGATGAGGTCTTTGAATTTTCAAAAGGAAGATTGCTGTTGAGGGGCTCAAATGGTTCAGGAAAATCGGTTACCATGCAGAGTTTTGTTCCATTGCTACTGGATGGAAATAAAAGTCCGGAAAGATTGGATCCTTTTGGATCAAAGGCCAGAAAGATTGAAAATTATCTGCTTGGTGAAGAGGCTGGTGACAAGGACGAATCCATCGGCTACCTTTATATGGAATTCAAGAAAAAGCAGTCTGATCAGTTTGCCACCATTGGGATGGGGTTTAAGGCCAATCGGGGGAAACCATTAAAATCCTGGGGCTTTTCTGTTACGGATGGCAGAAGAATCGGGAAAGATCTGCATTTATATAAGCAGGTGGGTGAAAAAATACCGTTAACTATGAAAGAATTGGAGAATCGAATCGCTGATGGTGGACAGGTGGTCGAAGGTCAGAAAAATTATATGAAACTGGTCAATGATCTGATTTTCGGTTTTGAGGATCTGGATGAATACGATGAGCTGGTGAAACTTTTGGTTCAGCTGAGAAGTCCCAAACTGTCCAAGGATTTTAAGCCAACGGTTATCTATGAAATCATGGAAAATTCACTGCAGCCTTTATCAGAAGATGATCTGAGGCCCATGTCTGAAGCGATTGAAAACATGGATAACATCAAAAGCAGGTTCGAAGAGTTGCAGGAATGCAAGAGCGCAGCAGACCGGATTAAACAGAGATATGACCGGTATAATCAATTTGTTGTTATGGATAAAGCTAAATTGTTTTATGATTATCAACTCCAATTAAATCAGCAAAAAAATCTTCAGGAAAACAGAATAAAAGAACTGGAAAAATCAAAAAAGCAGGTGGTTGATTTAGAATCAGCCATTGAAAAGCTGGAAATTAGGCTTAAAACTCAGCAGGACAAAAAGCGGGAACTGGAGAAGCATGACAGCGTTCGCATACAGGATAAGATCCTTGATCTGGAAAAAGAAATAAGCGATTTGTATAAACAGCTGGCTGATAAAGAGCAACAGCATGAAACAAAGCGTATCCAGGAAAGAGCATTTGAAAGCCAGATTTGCGATTGTGAAGCAGAAAAAGAAGCTGGAGAAAAAGCCATCCTTCGTAAGCTGGATGAGATGAAGGACCTTTCGGAGAACTTTGATTTTGACGAGCATGTTTTTATGATGGATGAAATGAAAAAAGATGTATCTGGAGATTATGAGTTTGCCTATCTCAAAAGTACGCTGAGAGAACATACCCGAACTCTTTCGAGTGCCATTAAAGCTATGGAGGAAGAAAAACGGATTGCCAGAGACTACGACAATTTATGTTTAGAGCTGGATCAACTGAAGAAAGCGTTGGAAGACAAGGCGAGGATTCTGGAACAGGCCAGAAGACAGCTCATTGAAATTCAGGATGAGATGGTCGAAAAAGTTTATCTGGGAAATGATAAAAACAAGGAATACCGCATCTCAAAAGATGGACTTACCGCTCTTTCCAGAGAAATACATCAATTCGGACCAAACAGCAATTTTAACAGTATATTCAACCTGTTTTCAAAAGAATACAATGCTCTGGAAGCCGTAAAAAAAGAAAAGTATTATCAGGAAAAAGAGGCCCGAAATAAAATAGAACAAGAATGTACTGAAAAGCAAGAAGAAATCAATCAGTGGAAAAACATAAAGGATCCGGAACCTGCCAGAGCTGAAAAAGTGCTTAAAAACAGAGAAAATCTAACGGCTTTAGGAATTCCCCATATTCCCCTATATAAAACGGTTGATTATGTTGAAGATCTGGATATTGAGACGAGGGCATGCATAGAAGAGGCAATCGTGGATATGGGACTGTTGGATGCTCTGATTGTGCCCAAAGCCTTTCAGGAAAAATTAAAAACGGTGACTGATAGAGGCGGAGACAAATACATTTGCGCATCTCCACAATTCATGGTACATACGATCAACCAATACCTGAGGGTGGATCCATCCATGGCGGATATCCCTAAAGAAGAAGTTGAAAATGTCTTAACCAGTATTCTGATGGATGAGAATCATCATACCTATATGGATGAGAGGGGAAACTTTCGACTGGGGATTCTAAGAGGAAAAACTGGTGGCGGCTATACGCCTAAATTTATCGGTTCTACAGCCAGAAAGAAATATCGGGAAGACCGGCTAAAATGTTTAGGTCAGGAACTGGAAGAGATTCAAAGTCGCTTGAATCAGAAAAATTTGGCTGTTCAGCTACTTGAAGATGAACAGAAAGTTTTAAAAGTAGAATATGCCAGTGTTCCTGATGGGACGGATCTGCTAACAGCGGCAGATGAGGTAAAAAGCATCACCTTCGATCATGAAAAATATCAGGAGCAGTTGGATAAAAAGAAGGCAGAAGAAAAAAAATTATATGAAGAGGTTAAAAAAGTCAAGGAAGTGATCCTCAAAATTACGCTTCGGCTATCCCTGTATTTAGACCTTGAAACCTATCGCGAAGCATATGAAATTGCGCTGGAATATAATGAAGACCTGCATATACTCGAAAACCTGAAAATTGAAATCAGGAACAGCATAAGCAATCTGACAATGATAAAAAGCCGCTATGAAGATATACTGAGGGATATTGATGATATCCTGTATGATCAGGGCATCATCAATCGCAAGCTGTCTTCTGGAAAGATAACGCTGGATAATTTAAAAGACCAGTTAAAACTAACGGATTATGAGACAATAAAAAACGAACTTGACGAATGCACGCAGGATCTTGAGAAAATACCAAAAGAAAAAGAAATGTTGGTGATAAGCAATGTTCAGGAACAGAGTCGCATAGAGCTGTTAACTGCAGAACTGGTTAAACTCAGGAGCGAGTACAGTCGTGATCAGGAAATCAGCGATATCTATAAAGAATCGTTTAAAGCGGAACTGGAACTTGGTTATGTGATAAAAAATCAGGATCGGAATTTGGCTGATATAGCGGAACAATTGGTTCGGGAAAATCCGGATACGGATAAAAAGGGTAAAAAAGACAAGGAATACTACACTTATAAACTCCTGGAAAGCTTCAATGAAAACAGCCAATATCTGAGAGAGTATGCGGTAAACATTCAGAATATATTTGAAGAAAGTGCTCTTTTTGAAGAAGTTTATGCAGATGCCTATTCCAAAAGAAGAAGAATGAATATCACCGCGAAAGCACTGGGGAAGACGGTTG
The DNA here is from genome assembly GCF_014284475.1 of Acetobacterium fimetarium. Classification (GTDB taxonomy): domain Bacteria; phylum Bacillota; class Clostridia; order Eubacteriales; family Eubacteriaceae; genus Acetobacterium; species Acetobacterium fimetarium. The sequence goes on from NZ_WJBC01000010.1 coordinate 45,537, forward strand.
ATTTTTATGATTTGGCTTTCTATTTGTCGGATAGTCTGGAAGAAACTGGAAAGCTATTGAAAGAAAGTGACAGAGAACTTTTCGAAGATATTCTGGTAAAAAACATCAGTAAAAAAATAAGCGGACGAATTTTTCATAGTGAAAAATGGGTTCATAACATGAATAAACTCATGGAGAAGATGGATACATCAATGGGGCTTTCCTTTAGTCTTAAGTGGAGCAGTAAGAAAGCGGAAACAGAAGATCAGCTGGATACGAAAAAATTGGTAGATCTTTTGAAAATGGATGGAAATCTGCTGAGAGAGCAGGATTTGAATGCAATTTCCGAGCATTTCAGATCAAAAATTGCTTTGGCAAGACGGACGATGGAAGATAAGAATATTAACATGACCTTTCATTCAATCATGAAAGAAATACTGGATTATCGAAAATGGTTTGAATTCAAACTGTTTTTCAAGAAAACCGGTCAAATTGGGAAAGAACTTACGAACAATGGATTTTTTCAATTCAGCGGTGGGGAAAAAGCCATGGCGATGTATGTACCTTTGTTTTCGGCGGTTAATGCGAGGTATGAAAGTGCCGGGAAGGAAAGTGCGCGAATTATTTCTCTGGATGAAGCCTTTGCCGGAGTGGATGAACAGAACATACGCGATATGTTCAGATTGTTGAATGATCTGGACTTAAGCTACATCATCAATTCACAAATTCTCTGGGGCGATTATGACACGGTGGATTCCGTTGCTATCAGTGAGCTGATAAGACCGGACAATGTGGATTTTGTGACCGTTCTCCGCTATCATTGGAATGGAAAAACCATGGAACTGGTAGGTTGATGATGGTCGATGAATTTGTCGCTTATCTCAAAAGAAATCCGGGGTTCAAACGCATTCTGATAAAATTAAAGAACAAATATGAATCCCTCGGGCATTTTGGAGGCATTATTCAATTGGATAACATTACTCAAGATGAGCAGGAAGTCCTGAGGAGTCTTTTCAGGAAGGGGTATCATAAAAAAAACGCATCATTTCAGGCAGAAAAGTTCATCCGATCATTTGATCAAACAAAATTTGCCGGAATGGATTTTACCGAAGTGCTGACAAAATATTTTGGGGAAGAACTGAATTGGAAAAAGGAACTGAAAAACCAATATCTGGAGGCAAAAAGTCAGTATTTTATCGAGATTATTGCCAGCTATCGGAGTACCCCGGCAGCAGGGTGGCTGGAAGCTACTATTAAAGAGAAAAACAATGCCTATTCAATTCTTGCCGTAAAATATGATGAGGATAAAGAAAAGCTTCAAGCGCTTATTAATAATGTGTGCATGGGTTTGAATAAACTGATTGAAAACTCTGAAAAGGTACGGTTGGCTCTTTTTGCATCTCAAATAACAAAAGATCCTCATGCATTTGACCGGAAAAAAGAAGGCGGAACACTTCTTCTTCATGCATTGAGCTATTATTATTCCACAAAATACCCGATCAATGCGGAAGAACAAAGCGAACTGTTATACAGGGCAGGGCTTATCTATGATGAAGTTTCCAATTACACAATTTGTCGAGGAATAAAAGCCGCTATCAAAGATCATAACCATCCGGGATGGGAAGGTTTTGTGGAATCCGGAGAACCGCTCCATGTATCGCTCTGGAATATGAGTAAAATTGATACCGTCCAGTGTGTTGAGAATCAGGTCTTTGTATTTGAAAATCCTACGGTATTCAGTGAAATAGTGGATTTTTTCCAAGGGAAACCATGTTCTATAATCTGCTCATCAGGAAATTTGAAGCTGGCAACCTTGTTACTCCTGGATAAAATTGTTCAGAGAGGCGGTTTGATTTATTATGGAGGGGATTTAGATCCGGAAGGTTTAATCATTGCAGATAAACTAAAAAAAAGATACAACGAAAAATTAATACTTTGGCACTTTAAACCTGAGGACTATACGGATATCCAGTCCATGAGTTATATTTCAGAAACCCGGTTAAAAAAAATGGATGGAATTGAATCACCGGAACTATTGGAAACTGTAGAAATCATAAGACAATCAGGAACGGGTGCTTATCAGGAATTATTGATAGATGATTACATCAGGGATATGGAAAAATTTTTGTCGGCAGGCTAATAAAAAAGGAAACCTGTCATTTAAGATAGGGTTCCTTTTTTGAGAGAGAGGATTTTTGTCCAAATCTATATCAAACTGATTAATTATGGAAAGTTAATTAATCGGTGTTGCTCATTACGTTTAGTTTACCCGCTGCATGTGGTCGAGCTTTGACAGTTATGTGAAAATCATGTGAATTTTCACAAAATGGTTGTTAAAGGGAATATTGAATCGGTATAATTAGTTACACGAGCCTGAAAAGGAGGAATTAGATTTGAGATACAATTTTAATGAAATAATAAAACGGGACAACACCAATTCGATAAAATTTGATTTTGCCGGTCAATGTGGCAAACCGGAGGGGCTTTTGCCGCTGTGGGTTGCGGACATGGATTTTAAAACCCCGGAACCGGTCGTGGAAGCCCTGGTCGAAAAAAGCCGGCATGGAATTTTCGGTTATTCGGAAAGCGGACCGGATTATTTTTCGATTCTTAAGGACTGGTTTAAAACAAATTTTGACTGGCACATCCAACCGGACTGGCTGGTGAAAACACCGGGGGTGGTCTTTGCCATTGCCAAAGCCGTTCAAAGCCTGACTCAAAAAGATGATAGTGTGATCATCCAGCAGCCGGTTTATTATCCATTTGCGGAGATCATCAGAAAAAATGAACGCAATCTGGTTGTCAATCAACTCGTTTATAAGAATGGCAGGTATACCATCGATTACGATGATTTTGAAAACAGAATCGTCAAAAATGACGTCAAGCTGTTTGTTTTATGCAATCCCCACAATCCGGTCGGCCGGGTGTGGACAAAGGAGGAACTGATCCGTTTAGGTGATATCTGCCTGAAACATGGCGTAACGGTTGTTGCCGATGAAATCCACCAGGATTTTATTTATCCGGGCCATCAACACCTTGTCTTCGCCGCTTTAAAGCCGGCTTTTTTGGGCATGACCATTACCTGCACAGCGCCAAGCAAGACTTTCAACCTGGCCGGCTTGCAGGTATCCAATATTTTTATTGAAAACAGCGAGATGCGGCATCGATTCATCGGGGAAATGAATAAATGCGGTTATAACGAGCTGAGTATTATGGGGCTTGTGGCTTGTGCGGCCGCTTATTCAAAAGGTCGGGAATGGCTGGAAGAACTTAAAACATATCTTGTGGGAAATCTGGATTTTGCGCGAAGTTTTTTAGCTGAACGGCTTCCGCAGATAAAACTCGTCGAGCCGGAAGGCACCTATCTGATCTGGCTGGATTTCAATGAGCTGGGGCTGAATGACAAGGAACTGGATGCGTTGATCGTCAACAAAGCCGGATTATGGCTTGATGAAGGAACGCTGTTCGGGGCTGGTGGGGAAGGCTTTCAGCGGATCAATATCGCAACTCCGAGAGACGTCCTCAAACAGGCATTATCCCAATTGGAGCAGGCCATCAACAATCGATAGAATTAAAAACACTGGAAGATTCGCAGAATCTTCCAGTGTTTTTTGATCAGGCCGGTATTAAACGTAGAATAGAATGTCTTCGTAATTCGGGAATGGCCAGTATTCTTTACCGACGATGGATTCCAGCGCGTCGGCCGTCTGGCGGAGTGTTTCCATAGCCGGAATAACCGCGTTGCAGTGATAGGTGGCTTCGGCCTGAGCCGATTCGCAGTCCTGCGCAGCGGCCAGGGTGGTTTCCAGGCTGTCAATGGCCTTGATGAGTTCGCCGGACAGTTTGGAAATGCGTTCGGCCAGCGTGGTTTCAGCCGAGACATCGATGAAATCGCCGCAGGATTTCTTCGCCAGCAGGGTGTCGCAGACCTCTTTGGTGTAGGAGACGACAGCCGGCGAGATTTCGCGTTTGGCCATGTTCAGCATGGTCAGGGCTTCAATGTTGATGGTTTTGCTGTATTCGTCCAGATGGATCTCACAACGGGATTCCAGTTCAGCCGGGGTGTAAATATTGTGACGACTGAACAGTTTTTCATTCTTTTCGGACGTGTATTCAGCCAGGGCTTCCGGTGTGGTTTTCAGGTTGGGCAGACCGCGACGAGCAGCTTCTTCAACCCATTCGTCGGAGTAGTTGTTGCCGTTGAAGACGATGCGTTTGTTTTCAATGACGGATTTCTGCAGCAGAGCATCCAGAGCGGTTTCGAAGTCAGCCGCTTTTTCGAGCGTATCGGCATAGTCGCACAGCACATCGGCGACGATGGTATTGATGGTGATATTCGGTCCGGCGATGGACTGGTTGGAACCCAGCATCCGGAATTCGAACTTATTGCCGGTGAAGGCAAAGGGCGAGGTCCGGTTACGGTCCGTCGCATCCATGATCAGCTTCGGCAGGGTGGTGACGCCCATTTCAAGCACGAGGTCTTTCGCTTCCTTGACCGGTTTGCCGGTTTCGATGGACTTCAGCGCGGCAGTCAGCTGTTCGCCGAGGAAAATGGAAACAATGGCCGGTGGGGCTTCATTGGCGCCCAGACGGTGGTCATTTCCGGCGCTGGCAACCGTGATGCGCAGCAGTTCGCTGTATTTGTTCACCGCCTCGATGCAGGCGCAGAGGAACAGCAGGAACTGTTTGTTGTTGACCGGATCGTCCCCGGGAGTAAGCAGGTTCTCACCGGTGTTGGTGGACATCGAAAAGTTGTTGTGTTTTCCGGAGCCGTTGACGAAATCGAACGGTTTTTCATGCAGCAGACAGGCCAGATCGTGGCGATAAGCAACCCGCTGCATGAATTCCATAACCAGCTGATTATTGTCCGTGGCAACGTTCGTGTTGGTGAAAATAGGAGCCATTTCATGCTGGGAAGGGGCAACTTCATTGTGACGGGTTTTGGAAGCAATGCCCAGTTTCCACAGTTCCTTGTCCAGATCCGCCATGTAGTTGGCCACGCGGCCACGGATTCGGCCGAAGTAATGGGTTTCCATTTCCTGGCCCTTGGGCGGTTTGGCGCCAAACAACGTCCGGCCGGTGAGGATCAGATCCTTGCGCTGTGTGAACAGATCGCGTTCGACCAGGAAGTATTCCTGTTCGGCACCGATGGTGGTGGTCACTTTTTTGACATCATTTTTTCCGAACAGGTGCAGGATGCGGACCGCATGGGTATTGAGGACTTCCATCGAACGCAGCAGCGGTGTTTTCTTGTCCAGCACTTCACCGGAGTAGGAACAGAAGACCGTTGGAATGCACAGGGTGGAGCCTTTGATGAACGCATAGGAGGTTGGGTCCCAGGCGGTATAGCCGCGGGCTTCAAAGGTTACGCGGAGTCCGCCGGAGGGGAAAGATGAGGCATCCGGTTCACCCTTGACCAGTTCTTTGCCGGAAAATTCCATGATGACCTTGCCTTCTTCGGTTGGGGTGATGAAGGCGTCATGCTTTTCAGCGGTGATACCGGTCATTGGCTGGAACCAGTGGCTGAAATGGGTAGCGCCCATTTCCAGCGCCCAGTCTTTCATGGCATTGGCGACCACTTCAGCCACGTTTTCTTCCAGAGGCAGATCCTCTTTCATTGTTTTAAGCAGTGAAGCGTAGATGTGTTTGGGCAGGCGTTTTCGCATGACACCGGCATTAAAAACTTTTGATCCGAAAATTTCGTCGATGTTTTCGTGAGTTGTATTTGGCACGTGAGTGTCCTCCTATTTTTTAGTTTTGAATATCTATAACCAATGCATCATAACAGACAAACAGGGTATAAACCTGTTGAACAAAAAAATGCTTTTAGAAGCGTACACAAACACTCTAAAAGCACCGTTGCTGTTTTTATTTGTGTGGCAGCCACCACTTTTCTAAGTTGCCTTCATTATAGACTACAAAAAAAAACTTGTAAAGAAAATTTTTGTGGAACCCAGATGTAAATGTTATCAATTTACCCGGTAATGAAGGGAATGATTTACAAAAACGAAAGCCTACTATATAATAGTATCATTAAGAAGTACAGCGGCAATTGCCAAACAACCGTGAGCTTCGCTGCCAGTTTACACGAAACAATTTTTACACTGTACGGCGGACAGTCTGTCGACTGTTCGCCTACACGTTACACAATTGTTTGTGTAAACTGACATCAAAGCAACGATTGTTCGATTTATAAAAGTACAGTTCGAAAGGAAGAAAAAAATGACGAACAATATAAAGATTGATGAAGAAAAACATATTAAGGTGCTTGATGCACTGCTGGGCGATGCGGATTTGATGACTGCCTTGAATGAGGCAAAATCGTTTGAAGACGGCTACCGATTGGTGGCCGAAAAAGTACCGGGTTTAACGCTGGAAGAATTCACCGGGTCGATGGAATTATTGAGACAGGTGATGATGGCGCAGATGAACAAGACCCCTGCGCAATAGGGTACGTAATATCGTAGTACCGACAATTGTTAGGCATGATAAAACTGTAAACAATATCATCGTAAAATTTAAAAATATGGTGAACAATTTGGATGGCTTTATGTTATAATACTCTGGGAAAAAATGAGCCCATAAATTATAAAGAACAATTCATGTCATGGCGTTTGATTAAGACACGGCTTTCTACAGCGGTGCGTTTTAATCTGAGGGATATAGGGAAGGAATGAGAGTATATGTCGATTTCTGTATTAGTTGGCGCCCAATGGGGCGATGAAGGTAAAGGAAAAATGGTGGATTACTTCGCTGAACAATCGGATTTAATCGTTCGGTTTCAGGGGGGAGACAATGCGGGACATACGGTAATCAATGATTACGGTGTTTTCAAGTTTCATTTAATTCCATGTGGTATTTTCAACAAAAATTGCCAATGTTTGATTGGAACAGGTGTTGTTGTCAATCCAGATGTTTTACTTGAAGAAATGCAACAATTAACGGAAGCAAAAGTCACTTTATCAGGATTGAAAATATCGGCCAAAGCTCATATCCTCATGCCTTATCATCAAAAACTGGATGAATTAATGGAAGCCAGCGGCGGCATTGGGACCACCAAGCGTGGGATTGGACAGGCATACGCCTACAAAGCAATGCGAAAGAGTCTGCGTTTTGAAGATCTGCTGAATCTGGCCGGCGCAAAGAAAAAACTTGAAAACATTGTGCCGGTTGTGAACCGACAAATGAGTTCTTATGATATTGAACCGTACACGGTTGATGAGCTGTTCGCAAAATGTGAGGCCTGGGCAAAATCCTTTAGTCAGATCATTGTGAACCCCACCAGTTTCCTGCACGAGATGATGGAAGCGGATAAAAGCATTCTATTTGAAGGCCAATTGGGAGCCATGAAGGATATCGACCTTGGTATTTTCCCCTATGTCACCTCATCCAATCCGGTGGCGGCTTATGCGGCAGTCAGCGGCGGTTTCCCGGCCAAGAAAATAGACAAAGTCATTGGCGTGGCCAAAGCCTTTTCCAGTGCCGTCGGCGCCGGGCCGTTCCCGACGGAAGAGTTTGGCGGAACCATTGATATGCTCCGCGGAACCGGCGAAAAACCGGATGACGAGTTTGGCGCCCGAACAGGTCGTTCCCGTCGTTTGGGCTGGTTTGATATTCCGGTTCTGAAATACACCCATGCCATTAACGGCTTTGACGAACTGGCACTGTGCAAGATTGACAAGCTGGATGATCTACCGGAAATCAAATTATGTGTTGACTATAAACTGGACGGAAAAATCATCAAAGAATTCCCGAATACCGAAGACCTGGAACGAGTTGAACCGGTCTACATCACCCTTCCGGGATGGCTGAGCGACACGTCAAAAATCCACCGGATCGAAGATCTGCCTGAGAACGCAAAAAAATATATAAAAACAATTGAAGACTTGGTTGGAACGACCATCGCCTATGTTGGCGTTGGACCGAACCGAGAGGATTTAGCGATTCGATAAATATGCTGATACGAGATACCTGGTTGCATGCAATCAGGTATTTTTTGAAAATAAATGGAGGTAGAAAATGTCTTATTATAAAAGAGATAAGCGTGCCTGGCTGGTTTTGTCAGACGGCACTGTTTTTGAAGGCTATAATTTCGGGTGCGAAGGCACGACCATTGGAGAAATCGTCTTTACCACCGGGATGACCGGCTATCAGGAAGTACTGACCGATCCGTCGTACTATGGACAGATTGTGCTTCAGACGTACCCTTTGATCGGAAATTACGGAATCAACACCGATGATATGGAATCGGAAAAAAGCTGGGTCAACGGTTATATCACCAAAGAATGGTGTGAAGAACCGTCGAATTTCCGAAACACCAAAAACATCAATGAATTTCTGATCGAACAGGATAAAATTGGCATCTGGGATGTGGATACCCGGGCCATCACCCGGATCATCCGGGAACATGGCACCATGAACGGCGCCATTACAACGGAAGATTTCTCCGACCCCAAAGTTAAAGAAGCGCTGCTGGAAAAAATCCGCACGTTCAAGGTTGACCAGCCGGTACAGGCCGTCACAAGGAAGAACAAGGGCTGGTACTACACCCAGGTTAACCGGGCCAACCATGTCGCCCTGATCGATTACGGCTACAAGCATAATATCCGCCGGATGCTGCTGAACCTGGGCTGCAACGTCACCGTCATGCCCGCGAACACCACACTTGAAGAAATACGCACCCTCAATCCGGATGGGATTATGCTGTCTAACGGACCGGGAGATCCGGCCGAAAACATTGAAATCATTGAAAATCTGAAAGACTTCATTAACTATGGCAAACCAATTTTTGGCATTTGTCTCGGCCATCAGTTGCTGGCGCTGGCCATGGGCGGCGAAACAATCAAGCTCAAATATGGCCATCGGGGCATGAATCAGCCGGTGAAAGACGTAACCAGAGACCGGGTTTTCATAACCAGCCAGAATCATGGCTACGCCGTTGTTTCGGAAAGTATACCGGAAAAAATCGGAAAGGTGACGCATTTTAATCTGAATGACGGCACCTGCGAGGGAATTGAATACCAGAGCATTCATGCCTTCACTGTGCAGTTCCATCCGGAAGCCAGCGCGGGGCCTAACGACACCGGCTATTTATTTAAAAAGTTTAACGACCTTATGGAAAGGGGGCAACAGGGATGCCTTTAAGAAGTGATATCAAACGCGTGCTCGTCATCGGGTCCGGCCCCATCGTCATTGGACAGGCGGCAGAATTTGACTACGCCGGGACACAGGCCTGCAAAGCCCTGAAAAAGCTGGGGCTGGAAGTCATTCTGGTCAACTCCAATCCGGCCACCATCATGACCGACAAGGTGATGGCGGATAAGGTCTACATTGAACCCCTGACCCTGGAAGTGTTAAGACGGATCATCGTCATGGAGAAACCGGACAGCATTCTTTCCACCCTGGGTGGACAGACGGGACTGACCCTGTCGATGCAGCTGGCCAAGGAAGGCTTCCTGGATGCCCACGACGTCAAACTGCTGGGATCCAATCTGGAAACCATCGAAAAAGCGGAGGACCGTCAGGCTTTCAAAGATATGATGCGTGAAATCGGAGAGCCCTGCATTCCCTCCAAGGTGGTCACAACCGTTGAGGATGCCGTTACTTTTGCCTTGACCATCGGTTATCCGGTGATCGTCCGACCGGCCTTTACCTTGGGCGGCACCGGCGGCGGGATTGTCAATAATCAGCAGGAGCTGGAGGAAATAGCGACAAACGGACTGAGACTGTCACCAATTACCCAGATCCTGGTTGAAAAAGGAATTGCCGGCTGGAAAGAAATTGAGTTTGAAGTCATGCGGGATGCCAAAGGAAACGTCATTACCGTCTGCAGTATGGAAAACGTCGATCCGGTCGGGATTCATACCGGAGATTCGATCGTGGTGGCACCCTGCCAGACCCTGAGTGACAAAGAATTCCAGATGCTGCGGACTTCAGCGCTGAAGATTATTTCCGCGCTGGGCGTTGAAGGTGGCTGCAACTGTCAGTTCGCCCTCAATCCCCAGAACTTCAATTATGCTGTTATTGAGGTCAACCCGCGGGTTTCCCGTTCATCGGCACTGGCTTCAAAAGCCACGGGCTATCCCATTGCCAAGGTTGCCAGCCAGATTGCGGTCGGTTTTTCACTGGATGAAATCACCAACGAAGTAACCGGAACGACCACCGCCTGTTTTGAACCGGCGATCGATTATATCGTGGTCAAATTCCCGCGCTGGCCGTTCGATAAATTTGTCTACGCCAAACGAACCCTCGGCACCCAGATGAAAGCCACCGGGGAAATCATGTCGATCGGATCAAGCTTTGAACATGCCATGATGAAGGCGATCCGTTCGATTGAATTGGGCTTTGAAACGCTTTCGATTGATAAACTGGTGGATGCGACCGATGATGAAATCATGAATATGCTGTCTGATTCAGACGATGAGCGTGTTTTTGTGGTTTACGAAGCCATCAAACGGGGCGTCTCGATGGATGCGATCTTTGCGATCACCAAAATCGATAAATGGTTTCTCGACAAGCTTCGCCATCTGGCCGTCATGGAAAAAGACTTGACCACCCTGGGATTGACAGAAGAACGCGTGACAGTAGCCCGGGAAATCGGATTTTTGGATAAAACCATCGAGGAATTGTCCGGACAGAAGATTGAAGAAACGACAAAAACCTACGCTTCCTTTAAAATGGTTGACACCTGCGCCGGCGAATTCGCAGCCCAGACACCCTATTTTTATTCCACCCGGGACAAAGAAAATGAAGCGGCGCTATTTATTGCCGACCATCCCTCCGGCAAAGATCGGATACTGGTACTCGGATCCGGCCCGATTCGGATCGGACAGGGAATCGAGTTTGACTACTGCTCCGTTCACTGCGCCTGGGCATTGCGGGAAAAAGGCTATGAAGCCATTTTGATCAATAATAACCCAGAAACTGTGTCGACTGACTATGATACCTCCGACCGGCTTTACTTTGAACCATTAACCCAGGAGGATGTCCGCTCCGTGGTCGAAACGGAAAAACCGATCGGGGCCATCGTTCAGTTCGGCGGGCAAACCGCCATCAAACTGACCCGCTATCTGGAAGCCATGGGTGTGCCGGTATTGGGCACCTCCCCAGCCAATGTGGATGCCGCGGAAGACCGCGAGGTATTCGACCAGCTGTTGGAAAAATGTCAGATCCCGAGACCAGAGGGAGAAACCGTCTATACCACCGAAGAAGGGGTGAAAGCGGCCAACCGGCTGGGATTCCCGGTCCTGCTGCGGCCCTCCTATGTTCTGGGCGGGCAGAATATGATTATCGCTCATGAGGAAGAGGATGTGGTGGAATACATGAACATCATCACGACCCATGAGCTGGAAAATCCGGTGCTGATCGATAAATACCTGATGGGAAAAGAAGTGGAAGTGGATGCCATCTGTGACGGCGAAAACTATCTGATTCCCGGGATTATGGAACATATTGAACGGGCCGGCGTGCATTCCGGTGATTCAATTTCCGTTTATCCGCCGCAGACGCTGGATCAGCAGACCAAAGATACGATTGTCGATTATACCGGCCGTCTGGTAAAGGCGCTGGATATCATCGGGATGGTCAACATTCAATATGTTATCTATGAAGGGGCTGTTTACGTCATCGAAGTGAATCCGCGTTCTTCACGGACGGTTCCCTATATTTCAAAAGTGACCGATATCCCGATGGTCAACCTGGCGACCAAAATGATGCTTGGCGAAAAGCTGACTGATCTGGGCTACACGCCCGGTCTGTTCCCGGAAGGTGACTACGTGGCAGTCAAAGTGCCGGTATTCAGCTTTGCCAAGCTGCAGGACGTAGATACCCAGCTGGGACCGGAAATGAAATCCACCGGCGAGGTGCTGGGCGTTGCCAAAACCTTTGCCGATGCGCTCTACAAAGGACTGGTTGCTTCGGGAAACAAAATGGAACGTTCCGGCGGGGTGCTCCTGACGGTCAAAGACCGCGACAAGGACGCCATTGTTGAGATTGGACGTCAATTCCATGAATTGGGCTTTACCATTTACGGAACGGTGGGAACGGCGCTCGTGCTCAATGAAAACAATATTCCCACCAAGGTGGTCCGCCGCATGTCGGAAAGACAGCCGAACATCGGCGATCTGCTCGAAAGCCGGAAAGTCAATTATGTGATTTCGACCTCAACCAAAGGCAGAATGCCGCAGAATGATGGCGTGCGGATGCGTCGAAAATCGGTGGAAAGCTCGATCAGCCTGCTGACTTCGCTCGATACCGCCCAGGCGCTGCTGGACTGCCTGAAATCCAACCGCAACATGGAAGAGATTGAACTGGTCAATATTAAAGATATTCGCTAAATTCGATATCTGCAAAAGAACTTATTCGTTTACATTGAATAAGTTCTTTTATTTTGTTAGAATAGAAACAATTAAAAAACAACTATAAAAAATGAAATGGTTGACGCCGGATCGGCAAAGCTAAGAAACAAAAATTGCGAAGCATGAGAGAGGGCAAAAGATGAAATCAAAATTCCGCATCACGACAATCAGCAGCATTTCAGTTCTGATCATTGCACTTTTTTTTGCCGCCAGCTATTACTATTCGGCCCTGATCAACCGGGAATTAAAGGCGGAAACCTATTCATACCTGTCCGAAGTCGGCAATCAGGGCGCCGAGCTGGTTGAATCCCGGGTCAACAGTCAGATCGAAAACCTGGAGACGACGGCAAGAATGATCGAGGCCAGCGGAAATTACAACCAGGATGCGATGCTCGGCCTGATCCGGATTCAGGCGCAAAAAAGCGACTACAAGCGCATGGCGATCGCGTCGCTTAACGGCGATATCGTAACTTCGGACGGAATGGCCTACAGTATCAGGGACCGGGCCTATTTCCAGGCAGCCCTGGCCGGAAAGTCAGCGGTTTCGGATACCCTGGCGGACTATTCGGACGGAAAAAAGATCAACGTTTATGCCGTACCGATTTTCAGCGGCAATCAGGTGGTGGCCGTTCTCGCCGCATCGGTGGAGACGCAGAGCTTCAAAGAACTGCTTGGCGTCAATACCTTTGACAATCAGGGCTATTCCTTTGTCGTCAAAGCGAACGGGGATACCGTGGTGGAATCCCTTCATCCCAACAGTGTCGGAGCATTCGACAATATCTTTGGCATTCTGCAAACGGCGGCGTTCAAAGACGGGGATGATCTGAACACGATCACCAACAGGATGGCAAACGGTGAATCTGGCAGCTACACCAGTGTTTATAACGGCATGGAGCGCTACACTGTTTATAAACCGCTTAAAAGCAACGACTGGTATATGATGAGTGTCGTGCCCGCGACAGTTGTCAGCAATCAGACAACCGCAATCATCAGGGATACGTTTTTGCTGATTGCCGTGGCCTTGCTTGCGATCAGCCTGCTGTTTGCGATGATTCTGATTTTTCAGAACCGGTCAAAAAAGGAGCTGGAAAAGATCGCTTATTTTGATGAAGTCACAGAAGGCAACAACTGGAATAAATTCAAGTCTGAAGTGGAAGAAATACGCGAGAAAAACAGTCTGGCCAGCTTCGTGCTGCTGACCTTTGATATCGATCAGTTCCGCTTTATCAATGAAGAATATGGTCAGGAGACCGGCGACCGGCTACTCAAACAGATCATGGATATTCTGAAAGTCAATATCGGCAAGCGCGAATCCTGCTGCCGGGTCTCGGCGGATCATTTTGTGATGCTGTGCGGCTGGACAACCCGGGCGAAAATCACCCAGCGCATCAGGGATTTTCTCAGCATCCTGAACCGTGAGAAAGAAGCTCTCGGAATCAAAGAAAAGATCTTCTGTCATTTCGGACTCTATATCGTTGAACAGAATGCCAAGGATCTCGAGAAAATCAGAGAAAAAGCGAATATGGCCAGAATTGAAGCCAAAAGATCGGAAAGCAATACCTGGTTTTTCTATTCTGATGAGTTCCGCGAAAAAATCGGCAACGAGAAGGAAATCATCGACACCATGGAAGCGGCCCTGGAGAATCACGAATTTGAAATGTATCTGCAGCCGAAGTTCGATCTTCACAAAAGTGAATTCTGCGGCTGCGAAGCTCTGGTCCGCTGGAATCGTCCCCGAAAGGGGCTGGTCAGTCCGGGCGAATTCATCCCGATCTTCGAGCAGACCGGTTTCGTGAAAAAACTGGACATGTTCATGATCGAAGAGGTCTGCCGGCTACTCAAGCGATGGGAAGAAAACAGCTGTACCAGGATGCGTATTTCGGTCAATGTCTCCCGGAAAAACCTCAAAAAAACAAGCTTTGTGGAAGACGTGAGGGAGATTCTGGACCGCTATCAGATAAAGCGAGACTGCATTGAGATCGAACTGACGGAATACTGCATTTTTGAAGACATCGACCGGATGATCGAAGTCGGAAAAACCTTCCGGGCTGATGGGGTTAAGATGTCGATGGATGATTTCGGATCGGGGTATTCCTCGATCAACCTGTTGGGAATTCTGCCGCTGGACATCATCAAGATCGATCAGGGCTTTTTCAAAGGCAATCTCAAAAATGAGCATACCCTCGTCGTGGTGAAAAGCATGATCGACCTGATCAAAAAACTGGGAATGACAGTAGTGGCAGAAGGCATCGAAACAAAAGAAGAGGTTGAAATATTAAAAGAGCTTGATTGTGACATCATTCAAGGTTACTATTATGGAAAACCGATGACAGTTACTGATTTTGAAAAGAAAATTTTAGAAACAATGAGCTGAGATATCAGCGAAAGAGGAAAATAATGGAAACAAAAAACATTCGCATTGGTGATGTCCTAAAAAATGCCGGATTCATCAGAGAAGAGCAGCTTCAGGAGGCGCTGGCCTATCAGAAAATTGATCACAGCAAGCGGCTGGGCGCCATCCTGGTCGATTACGGTTATGTAACCGAAGCACAGCTGCTCGAGGCGCTGTCGCAGCGCCTCGGTATCCAGGTGCTGGATCTTAATGAAACGGTCATCGATCTGGAGGCCGCCGCCAAAATACCCCAGAATATGGCGCTTAAATATACCCTGATTCCCATCAGTCAGGAGAACAGCCGCCTGCTGGTGGCGATGAACGATCCGCTGGATTTTTATGCCGTTGAAGATGTCCGGCTGATTACCAACATGCCCATCGACGTGGTGCTGGCAACCAAGGAAGTGATCTTTGAAACGATCCATAAAGCCTACACCGAAATTGAAGCAAAACGGGCGGCTTCCGTCGCCAACGAAGCCGTGGAGGGGCGCAGCATCTCCTTTGTCGAAGACATCATCACCAACGAAGGGGACGCCCCGGTCGTCAATCTGGTCAACTCCGTGCTGCTGAAAGGCTATTCCGCCGGCGCCAGCGATATCCATATTGAACCCTTCGAGGCGGAAACCATCATTCGGATGCGAATCGATGGTCTGATTGTAGAGTATCTGAAACTGGAGCCGTCCCTGCATCAATCCCTGATCGCCCGGATCAAAATTCTATCGAATCTGGATATTGCCGAACGGCGGGTGCCCCAGGACGGACACTTCCGCGTCCGGATCGACGGTGTCGAAATGAACGTCCGCACCGCCAGCATCCCGACGGTGTACGGTGAAAAAATGGTGCTGCGCTTCCTCAACATGAACACCGCCCTGGATCATGCCGAAGAATTCGGGATGAATCCTGAAGATTACGAGAAAATCCTGCAGATTCTCAAAAGCCCCCACGGCGTCGTCTATATCACCGGGCCCACCGGCAGCGGCAAAACCACCACCCTCTATATGATTCTGGAAATGCTGAGTAAGAAGAACGTCAGCATCGCCACCATCGAAGATCCGGTGGAGAAAAACCTGCTCAACATCAACCAGACTCAGGTCAATGTGCTGGCCGGGTTGAACTTTGAAACCGGGCTGCGGTCGATCCTCAGACAGGACCCCGATATCATCATGGTCGGGGAAACCCGCGACAACGAAACCGCGTCGATTGCGGTGCGTTCCGCCATCACCGGCCATCTGGTGCTGTCCACCCTGCATACCAACGATGCCGTCTCCACGATCATCAGGCTCGAGGACATGGGCGTGGAACCCTATATGGTCGCCAACTCCCTGACCGGGGTGGTGGCCCAGCGTCTGGTCAAAAAAATCTGCGACAACTGCCGGGAAGTCTATGAAGCGTCCGATATCGAGCGGGAGCTGCTCCGGGATCCCACCGTCACCACCCTTTTCAGAGGGAAGGGCTGCCATCTCTGCAATCATACCGGCTACAAAGGCCGAACCGCCATCCATGAGATTCTGGCCATCGACAAGAACATCCGCAACATGATTTCAAGGAAAGAGCCGGCGGAAAGCATCTACGCCTATGTGGAAGCCAACCACAAGCTGATCCCGCTTAGGAAAAGCGTGGCGAAACTGACCAAAGACGGTGTGACTACCATGGAAGAATTCCTGAAATTATCATATTACGTGGAATAGGGGGAAGCATGATGACAAGCATTTTAGACCTGGTCAACTATGGCCGCAAAAACGACTGCTCCGATATCCATCTGTCCAGCAAACTGCCGCCGGTATTTCGCAAAAACGGACAATTGTACCAGAGCAGTTTTGAACACAATCCCCAAATCATCGAAGAGCTGATTCTGAGCATTCTCACCCCGGAAAAACAGGCGCTGCTGAAATCGGGAACCGATCTGGATTTCTGCTATGTGACGCCGGAAGGCCTGCGGCAGCGGGTGAACATCTACCGGCAGCAGGAAAGCTATGCCGCGGCGATCCGCCTGCTCAACGACACCATCCCCAGCTTTGAGAACCTCAAGCTGCCGCCGATTATGCGCAAGCTGGCCAACGAGCCCCGAGGCCTGATTCTGATCACCGGCCCCACCGGCAGCGGAAAATCGACCACCCTGGCGGCGATGATCGACTACATCAATCTCAACAAGGCGGTGCATATCCTGACTATTGAAGATCCGGTGGAATACCGGCATGAGCATAAAAAAAGCCTGGTCCACCAGCGCGAGGTCGGGGTCGACGTGCCATCCTTTGCGTCTGCCCTGCGGTCTTCGCTGCGGGAGGACCCGGACGTGATTCTGGTCGGGGAGATGCGGGACTTTGAAACCATTTCGGCCGCCGTCACCGCCGCCGAAACCGGGCATCTGGTGCTGTCCACCCTGCACACCATCGGAGCGGCCAATACCATCGACCGCATCATCGACGTGTTCCCACCGCACAGCCAGCAGCAGATCAGGACCCAGCTTTCCAGCGTCCTCAAAGGCGTCGTGACCCAGCAGCTGGTCCCGCTGGCCAATGGCGAGGGGCGGATGGCAGCGCTGGAGGTTTTAATCGGCACCGACGCGGTGCTGAATCTGATCCGGGACAGCAAAACCCATCAGCTGGCCTCGGTGATGCAGACCGGCGGCCGGGACGGCATGAAAACCCTGAACGCCGATCTGGCACGGCTGGTCCGGGACCAGCAGATCAGCTACGACGTCGGCCTGGACTGGGCCAGCGACAAGCAGGAGTTCAACCAGTATTTCGGGAAGTAGCCAGTGGCATTTGCGAAACTGCCGTCAGTTTTGCTGCCGGTTTGCGCGAACCAATTTGTACACTGTACGGCGGACAGTCTTAGGACTGTTCGCCTACACGTTACCAAATTGGTTGCGAAAACCGCCATCAAAACACTATTTGTTCGTATCTTTTAAATTTGGCATCGATCGCAGCACGATGTAACAATTGTCGGTACTACGTTTGTATTTGTCATCGGTCTCGAATTTTTGTAAAACGGTCTCAAAACAAGGAGCCTTGACCGATCCGGAAACTCGTAGGGGCGATCCCTGATCGCCCGCAGGCATCATTGCTTCAGTCAATTAAAAAAAATCGAATTGCTCGGTTATTTCCTGTAAAAAAATGATGGGGTTTCATCAAAAAAATACTGAAATATTAACTTGACTTTAGAATGAATATAACATACAATATTTACAAATAAGTTATAACTTCATAACATGAGGCAAAACAAGCGAAAACTTGCGACGCAAAGCTATAGGGTCTAAGTTGCTACACGATACCATAATAAGACAGCCAGCTGCCACACGCGGTGTGGTTTTTTTTGAGCCTAAATTTAAATATGAACAAGAAAAAATTCCGACAGCAGCTGAGATCAGACTAGTGCAAAAGACGTGGATAAAAAACCGCCGGTTTAGTCTGAGATCATCAATGAAGCAGCATCCAGAGAGCTAATAAATCACCGCGTGGCGCCGGTGATGCGATAGATATTATAAATTTTTCATAAAAAGGAGAAATGCATATGGAATTCATTAACAGAATGCGGAAAGACAAAAAAGGCTTTACCCTGGTGGAAATTATTGTGGTGCTGGTTATCCTTGCGATTCTGGCAGCGTTTACGATTCCGGCAATGCTGGGATTTGTCAATGATGCTAGAGGAAAAGCGTATATTGCGGAAGCCAGAGAAGTTTATGTGGCTGCTCAGGCAACAGCGACCGAGATGAATGCAACAATGAGTATGACGGATACTAATTTGAAAGTAGGTTTGAGTTCACCAGCTGTTAAAGTTGCACAAGATAAAGATTTTACAACATTTCCATCAACTATAACAACTGATGATGGAAAGGCAGCGTATAATCTGCAAAATAAAGTAGCATATCAAATGCAAAAGTATTTGAAAGGTGATATTGTCGCTTCTGATGTTGATGTTGCAACGGCAACAACGACAACAATGACTGGAATCACAGCTGGTGAAGCAGGATGGGCAGTTGATGTTACAGATGGTAAAGTCACTAAAGTTACTTATGTCAAAGCTGGGTATAAAGTAACTATTTCTGGTGGAAATGCAAGCGTTGTGAAACTGTGATTGCTAGATTAAAATAAAAATTCATTTATTGTTCAATTCCCTATGCGCCATAGGGCAGACACCCCATCCCAGGCGCAAACCCGTACTGGGTTTGCGGGGTGAGGTGTTTTTTATTTGCGGGGCTTTTAAACAATTGCACTTTGGGTGGCGGCAGAATGGCGTCAAAACGCCAAGCACTATTTTCTGCTGAAAAACCATCACGCCGTTAAAATCCTTAAAGAAAAAACCGGCAAGTTGTGTTAAAATAACTCTGTTTGTTTTGGATGATTCCGTGGGCGTGCCGGCTGTGGCCGAAACGTCCGTCACCGGTTGCGGGAGGTAACCATGAAACCCATCAATGACTATCAGTATCCTCCCAGAGACCACGAAATGGCCGGTTTTGGCCGGGGGTTTGCGCTGGCCGTGGTGCTGCTGTTGTCCGTGATCGCGCTGATTATCGGCGGGCTGGTCTGGGATTTCCAGCAGACCGCCGAGGCGGCCAATGTCCGGCTGGTCTATCTGGCGGCCCAGGCCAAGGCCATCGAATTTCAGGCCACCGGCCACTACCATGTGCCGGTGCAGGCTGATCTGACCGAGCTTATCGGCGCGGAAACCAGCCGCGATGCCCAAATCCGGGTGGTGGATGACAATCGGGATGCCGTCATCGACTATATCGTCTACACCAAAAATGGCCGCGTGACCGAATATGCGCCGGGAAAACTGGAATCAAAGCCTGAAAACAAACAGTAAATTTGCTGACCAGCAATTTTGTCGGAAAGGACCGCGTTTTTATGCTCATATTCATCGAAATTATTTTGTATCTTTATGTTTTTGTCGTCGGCGCCGTCATCGGGAGTTTTCTCAATGTGGTGATCTACCGGGTGCCCAAGGAAATATCGTTTGTTGGCGGCCGCTCTTTCTGTCCCAGCTGCGGGACCCAGATCAAGGGCTGTCATAACATCCCGATTTTCAGCTATTTCCAGCTGCGCGGCAAGTGCGCCGACTGCGGCGCCAAAATATCGCTGCGCTACCCGCTGATCGAGCTGTGCACTGGCCTGATGGCCATCTTCATGTTCGCGCTTTATGGAGTCTCGCTGCAGTGGCTGGTGGCCTTTGCCGCAGGTGCCATTCTGATCTGCGTGACCATGATCGATTTTGATACCATGACCATTCCCAATGGTCTGGTGATTGCCCTGATGGTGCCGGCGCTGCTTGCCTTTTTCTTTTTTCCCCAGGTGGGCATTCTGTCGCGGTTCATCGGCCTGTTCATCGTCAGCCTGCCGATGCTGGCGCTGGCGCTGTTCATCCCGGACGCCTTCGGCGGCGGCGATATCAAGCTCATGGCCGTGGCCGGCTTCATGCTGGGTTGGCAGAACACCCTGCTGGCAACCTTTATCGGCCTGCTGATCGGCGGGGCAGTGGCAGTCACCCTGCTGGCCAAAAAAACCAAAGACAAACACATGGCTTTCGGCCCTTATCTCTGTCTGGGCATCATGACCGCCTTACTGTTCGGCGACATCATTATCAATTGGTATTTAGGACTGTTTGGGTTATAATAAACAATAGCAATATTATAGATAATTAAAATAAGAACAAAAATTGCTTTGATGCCGGTTTACACAAACAATTTTGTAACGTGTAGGCGAACAGTCGATAGACTGTCCGCCGTACAGTGTAAAAATTGTTTCGTGTAAATCGGCAGCGAAGCTCACGGTACTTAGGTAATTGCCTGACAAAATATCGAAGAGGGAGGCCTTCATGCCGGTTTACAAATACACAGCCAAAAATCTACAGTCCGAAGTGATCCGGGGCACCATGGAGGCAAAAGACCCGGCGGCGGTCCGCCGGACCCTGCGCAAAAACAATGAATTTGCCATCAGCATACGGGAGGTTGAGGAGAATCGGAAACCCTACAAACTCAAACCGATGGAAATCTCCGACTTCTCCCGACAGATCGCCAGCATGTTGTCGTCGGGAATTACGATGATCCGGGCCATCAAAATCATGGAAGAGCGGGACATCAAACCGGCCATCAAAAAGGTCTACGGCGTCCTCTACCAGGAGATTCAGCGCGGCAATACGCTGTCCTTTGCAATGGAAATGACCGGCGGCTCGTTTCCCGAGCTGCTGATCAATATGTACAAATCCGGCGAGGCCAGCGGCCAGATGGAGGGTACGGCCCGGAAAATGGCGGATCATTATGAAAAGGAACATAAGCTGCGGGGCAAAATAAAAAGCGCCATGACCTACCCGGTCATCCTGTTTGTGGTGACCATTCTGGTGGTGGTCCTGATTTTCACCCTGATTCTACCCCAGTTCTTTACCCTGTTTGAAGGGATCGAACTGCCGGCGATCACCAGGCTGATGATCGGCATCAGCAGCTCGATGACCACCTACTGGCTTTTTTATCTGATCGGCCTGCTGATTGTTATCGCACTGGTGACCTTTTTGATCCGTGTGCCAAAAGTCAAACTGGCGCTGGATCATTTTAAACTGAAAATACCGAAAATCGGAAAATTGATGAAAATCATCTATACGGCGCGTTTTGCCAGAACGCTGAGCTCGCTTTATTCCAGCGGTCTGGCGATGATCAACGCCCTGACCATCAGCGGGAACACCATCGGCAATAGCTACCTGCAGAACCAGTTTCCGCAGGCCATTGAACAGGTCCGAAATGGCGAGCCCCTGTCGGCCTCGATTCACACCATCGACGGGTTCGATGCTAAACTGGTGTCCACCATCTACATCGGAGAAGAATCCGGAAATCTGGATGAGATGCTCGAAAGTGTGGCAGACGCCTTTGATTATGAAGCGGAGATGGCAACCACCCAGTTGGTAACTTTTATTGAACCGATTATGATTATTATTATGGCAGTGATCATCGGCGGCATCATGCTGTCGGTCATGCTGCCAATTATGACCTTATACCAAAACGTCGGATAGAAAGGCAGAATATGCAGACAATTGTATTCTTTTCAAACGACGGCATCCAGGTCCTCCAGGGGACGATGACGGGTGGCCGTCTGATCATCGAACATTTTAAAACATTGCCGGTCGAAGCGGGCTCGCTGATCAACGGCGTCATCACCAACGAGGATGCCATCCGGCAGACGCTCTCCGAGGCGATGGCTGAGAACTCGAATCTGTTACGGAACGTCAAGCTGGTGATCGAGAGCAGCCTGATTGCCGTCAAAAATGTGGAGGTTCCCAAACTCAAACCGAAGGAGCTGGCGGCACTGGCGGCCACGGAGTTTGAAGATACCGCCGGAAACTATGAAGACATGGTGGTGGATTATTCAAACATCCCCGGGCCGAACGGGATCAACATGTTCTGCTGCGGCGTGGAAAAGCGCGTCATCGAGGCCTATGTGACACTGCTGGAGAGCCTGAAAATCAGGATTTTGAGCATCGACGTGGGGCTGAACGCGATCATCCAGTATGTGACCGGAACTAAAGACTATCACGGCATGACCCTGGCGCTGAACATCCTTGACGGGAAAGACATGCTGTCGATATTATTTGAAAACGGCCTTTATATTTTTTCGACCCGTTCCCGTCTGATGGCGGATCGGGGCACCGATGCCTTTGCCGACGAATTGTCGGCCAAGCTGTCATCCCTGATTCAGTTCAACAAGTCCCAGAAATCCGAGTATTCGCTGAACATGAGCCTGTACGCCGGCCTGGACGAAGATGAACTGAACGCGCTGAAGAATCTGGTGTTTGACCCGGACCTCAGTGTGTTCATCATTCCCCAGACGCCGAACATCAAGGACAGCTTCAACATCGACGAAATCTTTGATTTTGGAACCTTTATCTATCCCATTGCCGGCTTCTTTACCGGCACCAAAGCCATCAATCTCTACAGCGCCTATAAAAAAAGCCTGGTGGTCAAGAAAGAACGGCATTTTGAAAACAAAGCCCTGGTCCTCCCGATTGGCATGCTGGTGGCTTTGGCACTCGTTTTTGCAGTTTTCTTTGTGCTCCAGATCAATGCCCAGCATCGGCTCAGTGACGCCAACGCGTACATCAATGATGAAAACAACCAGCAGCAGTACCTGCAGGCACAGCAGCTGTCCGATGCGGTTGATCAGCTCAATAGCCAGGTTTCGGATATCGAGACGATCAACAAAGCGGTGGCCAGCAATCCCAACCTGGGAACCGACAAGCTGACCCATCTGGCGACGCTGTGCAACAGTGTGATCACCTTGGACAGCATGACCTATGATAATGCGAACGGATGCCTGTCCATTGCCGCAACCGCCAGCAGTGTGCAGGAAGCGGCCCATTTTGTGGAGCGGCTGAAAGCTACCGGTTATTTTACCCAGGTGGAGTACGGCGGCTATTCCCAGATGACATCCGCCTCGTCGACATCGACAACCACAACGACGGGGACAACGGCCGCCGGCACCAGCACCGTGACGGGTTACAGCTTTGCGGTGGAGGCTTACTTGAAGGCAGGTGATCAGCAATGAAAAAACTGACCAAACGTGAAAAAATGCTGATCTATGTGCTGGCCTGTCTGGTGATTGTGGCAGGCGGCATCTATTTTGTCGCACTGCCAGCCTATGCGCGCTATGCGAGCGTCAGCAGTCAGGCCGCGGAAGCGGAATTTACCCAGGAATCAATGACTATGGCCATTGACAGCATGCCGTCAACGATGACGGCGGGAAACGAAGCCAATGCCAAGCTGACGACGCTCAAGGCCCCGTTTTCGGTCAAACTGGCCAATGAAGGGCTTGATGTGCTGCTGACCCAGCTGTGCCTGAGCTACAGCCTGACGCCCACGATGCTGTCGATTGAGGATAATTCCGCGCAGGATGTGCCGACTTTTGTCGCCAATTCATCCGGGGCGGCAGGCATGGTCGGGTCAGGCGATCCTTCATCGAATTCCGGCAGTAGCACCGGCGCCAGCAATACGACCGGTACCAGTACCGCATCAGGTACAAATACCACCACGGGTTCCAGCAACACGACCGGTTCAACCAGCACCTCGGGTACTACCGCAACAGAGAATTCGAACAGCGCAACGAGCTCAAACACCGCAACGAATGACTCAACGCAGTCGACGGCGGTTTCATCCGGGGTATCGACTCCAACCGGCGTGGTATCGATGGAGCTGACCGGCACCCAGGCGGATTTTTACCGCCTGCTCGATGCCGTGTCAGCCCGTCCGGATATGATCGTTTCAAAATTCGAAATTGCACCGAAAAGCGCAATTAGTAGCACGAGCACCAGCACTTATAGTTCAGTTGCAACTCAGGGGCTGAACGGCGGAGCAGTCACCATTAGCGTCACTTTTAATGTGTATATGATGGATAAATAAAATAAGACAGAATTGGTTTTACCCGGCCAAACAGCGGGCAGAACCATAGGCAAACAGCATTATCGACAACGAATCAACAATTGGCGGGTATGGCGGTTTGCCGATAACCCGAAGCCAGTTTAAAAACTGGCTTTTTCTGAATCAAGATGCAATGCAGGAGGTGGGATCATGCAGCATAAAATCATCCGCAAACTGAAAAGTGAAGAAGGTAGTTCGTTGGCATTTGTCATCATTATCGGTGTGGTGATTTTGATGCTGGTGGCCTCCATTATGGCAATTGCCAACAGCGATTTTACCTTTACCCAGCAGTCGCTGGAAAGCCGGCAGGCTTATATCGATGCCAAATCGGTGATTGAGTATGGGAAGATTGAGATTCGAAACAGGAAAAGCGAACTGGAAATAAAGAATAATGAACTGAAAGCGTTGTATGATGAGTATAGTAGAATTGTAAAAACGCCTGATCAATCAACAGAAGATATTAACAAGAAAATTGCAGATAAAATTAAAGAAATTGATGATTATATGAAAAGTCCCTTTTACATAGGCTGTGTGGATAAGAATAATGTGTCTGATACGCTGAAAACCATTGATAGCGAAAGTGATGCGATTGGTATTTTGTCTGTCGAGTCTAAAAATAATGGAACTGGGACAAGTTACACATATAAAATCGATACCAAAAACCTCCGGCGAAATTTAGATTATGAGGTTAATTTTGATTATCTGCAATCAAGTAAAACAGAAACTTCGTCATCGGGCGGTTCGATTGACATTCCTGATCCGCCATCTAAACCAACATATGACAATAACCCGATAATTGGAATTTCAGGAAATATATATAAAAATCCAGATGATAGTACATTGAATAATACGGTCAGTGGGTATTTTACAGGATTAAATAATAATCAACCCCAAAATGAAGAAAATAAGATATTAACGCTCAACTATCCATCTAATGATTTGAATATTTGCAATGGCTTTACTTGGGTAAACGGAAGAACATTAAAGTTAACGGGTCAAAATATTTGTGTAACTAATCAATTTGCAACAAGCGAAGTGGACAGTGATGATCCAATATCCTATTTTAACATGACGGCTGTAGGAAAAGTACAAACCACTACAAATCAAACAAAGCCAGGCGAAATTTATTTTGTGAAAAAGTATACACAGTTGAATCATGGAAAAAATACACTTACTGCAAATGGCGGAGATGTTATATTTAAAGATGGACTTGTAATTGGGGATAAGGGAACAACTGTAATTAATTGTGAAAATCTATTTATTGAAGGAGATATTACCTTAAGAAACACCAGTGCACTCTATATTAATGCAAAGAATGTTATCATCTCTGGCAACGTTACTATCGAAGGAAGTCAGTCTAAGATTTATACAAATTGCGAAAATATTTGGGTTGGAAACGATAGTAAAACTAACGGAAAAATAAATATAAGCAATAGTAACTCGTTGATTGATGTTAATAATGGTTTTCTTGCTGCATACTCAAGTAATGGATGGAGCGATGATACGACTCATTATAATTTAAATTATTTTAGTTGTGGCAATGTTAGCTTAGACAGTGGCTCGACTTTATGCATTAAAGGCTCAAATGATAGAAATCAAATGAAACTTGGAAATATTACTACAAAAAGTTCAGGAGCGGAGCTAAAGTTTTTAAATGTGAATTATTTAAGTTCGGGGGATATGCATTTAGAATATCAAACAAAATTAACAGTTACTGGTATTTCGGACAAAACCAGCCAAATGGTAAGCGGTGTAATAAGAGGACCTGGAGATCAAAATGATGAAAACTATTTTAAAAGTGAAGAATATCATGCGCTCACAGTTAGGATTACGAACTTTGCAGCCGTTACATGCAAATCTATGAGTTTAGATGGTAATTCAACCCTAGTATTAAATTCAGCTGTAGTTAAGATAACCAATTATTTGTCATTATCTAGGATGACAAATCCAATAGAAATTACTACACAATATTTGGATGTGACAGGAAAAACATATATTGGTAATATTCAGGATACTTGGCCCAACGGAAGTAAAATAGAGGGTATTGTAAAAATAAATGCAATTCAAAACAAACTTAATATCCGCTTCAATGGTGGTTATGAACAGTGCAATTCAACGGTAGATATTAATAATGCGCAATTGGTAATGTTTGAAGGTGATGAATTGAAATTAGATGATGCAGATGCAGATCTTTATGTGCAGTCTGATAATATTAATTTAGATAGTACTTCAAATTATGTTGCTAAGGTTAGTTTATTTAGATATGAAAATAATACATCCCAAACAAATGTGTTTATTAAATCAGATATTCAAACTGGAACTCATGAGGGGGGTGTTTTAAAGGCGGGCAATTATACTTCCGGAGAAAACAAAACACAAGGAACACTGATGCACAAGTATTTTACTGCGTATAAGGGTAGTTCATTACCAGTATGGCCAGCGGCACCAGGAAGTGGAACCAGTGTTGTAGTCAATCCTGGCAGTATTGGGAATATTAAACTGGAAAAATACTATTAAGAAGGTGCATCATGAAAAAGATATTAAATAATCAAAATGGTGTTACCATGATTGAAACCGTGGTTGCGACTGCCATCATAGCTATTCTGTTGGTTACGGTTCTCGGTGCATTGCTCTATGGACAAAAAATGATCGTTTTTACGGATACAAAAAACAATGCTGCGGCACAAGCCCAGGATCTTGTAGACGGAATAATGACACAGCTTGGAGCAGGCACTCCTCCGAATGATACTGTCGTTGATGGTGCCACAAAAATGGCAGCAAGCTTTGATGATTCAAAAAAGACAACAAATCCAAAGCAGTATTATATAAATGAAGTAACAGCTGGTGGGACGGTAATTGGTTATAATATTTATAGCCGAGTCTACTATAACAATGGTGAATCCTGTGTTGATTTAAAAGCCTTTGCTAAAAAGGGTGGTGTTTTTGATTGAAAAAACTCATTGATACTCGCTCAACCAAGGGGTTTACACTGATTGAATTATTGGTCGCTCTGCTGATCACGGGGATTTTGCTGGCAACAATATCTTCGGTTTTTCTGATGTCTCAGAAAATTTATATGCGTGGCGTGGCCATCAGCAATAAAGAAGGCACGATTACGAATACGGAAACGAATCTGCAAGAAGTCTTGCCGGTGGCAATCCTCGTGGTACTTGCAGATAAGCCAAAAGAGGATACTGAAAAGAGTTACAGCATCGGTTTTAAACCAGATGGCACTTGTGAAGAAGTCATCATGTCTTTAGTAGTCAATGCCAAGGGTGAACCGGTACTGGATAGTCAAAACAGGAAACAATTTTCTAAAAGCGTCAATACCATTCCTCGGATTTCGGAGATAAAAGTGGCGGCCGTTCAACAAATGCAGACAAATGCTGATGGAACAACTACTGCAATAGATGCCTATACTTTAAGCTATGAATTAGTACCGGCGGATAAAACGATGAGTATCTTAAAAGGCGGCGTGGTAATGAATAATATTAAACAAAGCAACAATAATGCGCCGAATGTGACGAATGCGGCGGGTAAGAATTTGGTTAATCGGGTACCGCTTAATGACAATGGTGGGACGGTTAAACAATACCTGGTATTAACTTTGGATGATTCAGAGTAGAGCAGATGTTCTGGTAAGCAGTTCAACAAACCGGTTGGAAAGTGCGGTATTCCAGACAGCATTTTCAGGTTGCAGTATATGAGGGGAAGGAAAGAAGTGGTGGTTCAGATGTTTTCAAAGTCGGGCAGCTTTAAA
Organism: Acetobacterium fimetarium; assembly: GCF_014284475.1. Lineage (GTDB taxonomy): Bacteria > Bacillota > Clostridia > Eubacteriales > Eubacteriaceae > Acetobacterium > Acetobacterium fimetarium. Next base: position 73,421 of record NZ_WJBC01000010.1, read on the forward strand.
AATAGAGATGGATTTACGATGATCGAAGTGATCGTGACATTGGTAATCCTGGCGATCATAGCGGCTTTTACGATCCCCACCTATCTGGGGTTTGTGAGGGATTCCCAGGCCAAAGAATGTGCCGCGAATACGGCCCTGCTGACACGGGACTGCCAGCAGGCACAAAAAGACCTGACAAAATCACCAACTGAGATCGTCAGGATTGACGGAAGTGATCGCGAGCAGGTAGCAATTAAATATGGAATTTTCTTTAAAGCTATTGATGACGAATTCAATGTGGATCTTGCAACTGATAAAGTGTCGGATATAAAAGTAATTGAAAAAGGCGGAAAAATAATGGTCGCAGGAATCTGTAAAGATGGCGGCAACTATTACACACAGACAGAGAATGGCAGCATCAATATTTATTGCGACAAGCATGATGGCGTGAAGCCAGATACGGTTGTGGCTCCGGTTCCACAAAACCCAGACGATCCGGGGGAAAACAACGCGACGATCAGATATATTGCCGGTACTGGCGGTACGGTATCCAACCAGAGCGATACCATCGATACACAGCACTCAAAGGCAACGGGATCAACGGCCACGGCTAATGCTGGTTATACTTTTGATAACTGGACCAGGGATGGCAGCTTTGTTATTGCAACGCCAACATTTGTTCCAAACTCGACGGAAACGGCAACGTACACAGCCAATTTTAAAGAACTGGATGTCAAAATCACCTATGTGGCTGAATCTGGCGGGAAAGTCAATCCGGACAATGAAACGATCAAAGCAGTAACGGGTACGGCAGCAGGTTCGACAGCCACACCCGAGGCGGACTATATGTTCGCGGGATGGTTTGACAGTGGAAAACAGATTGATACGCAGATGAGTTTTATTCCGCCAAAAGGTGATGCGTATACGGAAATGACCTATACTGCTAAATTTATTAAGGTGCAAGGGATCGATAGGGTATCAGACGTAGAAGACTATTTTAATAACCTTTATTCAAATTGGCATCCACTTGGGTGGATCTGGAATTGGCACGCTGAAACAGGAATTGGTGCGGTTTACAGTTATTCATTCTGGTTTATTGAAGGAGGAACATATGTATCAATTGATAATTTGTCGAAACCTTTTTATAGCTTTTTTCCTTCAACTGATGGTTTTTATAGATGGTTAAGCCCGGAAGACCGGAAGAAGTTCATAAAAATAACCGATAAGACACCAGTATATAAGTCTAAAAATGTTAACGAAACCGGGTGGACAACAACATTACCGCCGTCATTTGGCAATCTCTATGAATACAACAATTCGGTCTATATCTGGACAAACGAAGACACTACGGTTATTCCGCCGACTGATCCGACTGCAAGTAAGTATTGGGTAAAAATTGAAAAACATTAATCAACTACGAAATAGACTGTGAAAAGCGTTGCTTAGTATTGATAACAATAAAAATCCAGAAAATACTTTTTCGGTGTTGCAAAAAAACGAGCTTATGTTAACATGTTTCTATAACACAGGAGGCAAACTATGAAAAGAATTGAAATATATGAACCGGCAGGCTGCGCATCCGGCGCCTGCGATCCGATGATTGAAAGAACGTTAACCCGGATGGAACACATGGTTCAGGATTTGCGGGAACGGGGTGTTTCCGTCTCCCGTTTCAATGTGATGGATGACGGGCCGGCTTTTCTGGCCAGTGATCTGGTCAAGGAAGCGCTGGCAACCAGAGGGCTCGAATGCCTGCCGCTGGTGATCGTTGAAGGCAAGATCGAATCCGAGGGCGAATACCCGACCGATCTCGAGCTGGCCAAATGGGCCGGCCTGCCCTGGAGCGATCTGGAAATTTATGCAGAACGTGAAAAACGGGAATTGGCCAGCCCAATGATGGGATTTGAAGTCCTGGATGCTGATGATGGCGAAGACAAAGAATGCGACTGTGATTGTGACGGCGATTGCGGCAGCTGCAGCTGATTGGGTAAAATTATTCGTAAAAAAGGAAGAAATGCGAAAGCATTTCTTTTTTTCAGTTGTTTTTCAAGCAAAAATTTGTTGGTCCGATTGTATGTTTTTTAACAAAGAAAATAAAAGCAAACGAATGTCGTAAAAATAGCGGGAACATCGGGTAAAGCCTGCAAATATTTATATTGAAAATGTTTGTATTTTATCATAATAAAGTGATAAAATAATGTGCAGCGTGAAAAGAAGGAGAATTTAGTATGCAATTTGATCGAAAACTTCAACTTGCAACGGATCTTTATCAATTTACCATGGGGAATGTATACGTTCAAGATGGCAAAGCTAAAGAAGAGGCCGTTTTTGATGTTTTTATTAGAACCAACCCTTTTCAGGGCGGTTATACCGTGGCAGCTGGTTTGGAACAGGTCATCGACTACATCAATGGCCTCTGTTTTACAAGGGAAGATACGGCATTACTCAAAAAAAATCATCCGGAATTTTCAGATGTGTTTTTGGACTATTTAGAGAACTTTAAATTTGAAGGGGAAATTTTTGCAATTCCGGAAGGGACCATTATTTTCCCGATGGAACCGATCATCCGCGTCAAGGCGCCGCTGGTTCAGGCCCAGATTGTTGAAACGACCATCCTGAGCATCATCAACCATCAGACCCTGATCGCGACCAAGGCATCCCGGATCATTGAGGAAGCCAAGGGGGATGTGGTCATGGAGTTCGGACTGCGCCGGGCTCACGGAACAGAAGCGGGTTATTATGGCGCCCGGGCGGCCGTCATCGGCGGATGTACCGGCACCAGTGTGGTGGAAACTGAAGAAATGCTGGAACGGCCATCGATGGGAACGATGAGCCACAGCTTTATTCAGAGTTATGACACCGAACTGGAGGCGTTTGAGAAATTTGTCCAGTATAACCCCGACAACGCGGTGTTGCTGGTGGATACCTACAATACGCTTTCCCAGGGCGTTCCCAATGCCATCAGGGTGTTCAAAAAAGCGCTGGCAGATGGAAACGTGACAAGCGGGTATGGGATTCGGATCGATTCCGGAGACCTGGCCTACCTTAGTACAGAAGCCCGAAAGATGCTCGATGAAGCCGGTCTGGAGTCGGCCATGATCGTGGCATCTTCGGATCTGGATGAACATCTGATCAAGGATCTGAAAAGCCAGGGGGCTAAAATCAACTCCTGGGGAGTCGGCACCAAGCTGATTACCGCTTATGACTGTCCTTCGCTGGGCGGGGTGTACAAGCTTTCCGAGATTGCCGGCAAACCAAAATTGAAGGTTTCTGATGATCCGGGCAAAATCACCAATCCCGGCTACAAAAAAATATACCGGATTTATGGCAAGAGCAATGATATGGCTCTGGCGGATCTGATTACCCTGGAAGACGAAGTGATCAATCAGGATGAACCATTGACGATTTTCCATCCGGTTTATACCTGGAAGAAAAGAAACATCACGGACTACTATGTCCGGGAATTGCTGGTTCCGGTTTTCATCAAGGGAGAATGTGTTTACGACTGTCCGACCATATCGGAAATTCAGCAGCACCTCAAGAATGAAAAGGAAAATCTGTGGCCGGCTTTCAAACGGATGGTCAATCCGCATGTTTACCATGTCGATCTGTCTGAAAAACTCTGGTCATTGAAACAACAGTTGCTGAGTGATGCTGAATAAATCAGAACGTCATTTCGGCAGAAAATGGAAATAAAAAAATGAAAACGAGAATAATTGATATAGAAAGTCTCGACGAGGCTGGCGAAAAAGAGCTGCAGGCAGTGGCAGCGCTGATAAAAAACGGCGAAACCGTTGTGTTTCCGACCGAAACGGTTTATGGTTTGGGGGCAAATGCTTTTGATCCGGAAGCGGTTAAAAAAATCTTTGTCGCCAAGGGGCGCCCCAATGATAATCCCCTGATTGTCCATATTTCGGAAATAGCACAAGTGGAACCGCTGGTTGCTGAAATTCCGAAAAAGGCGATCAAGCTCATGGAAGTCTTCTGGCCGGGACCACTGACGCTGATCATGAAAAAATCAGCGCGGATTCCCGATGAGGTCAGTGCGGGGCTGGATACGGTCGGCATTCGCTTTCCGGATCATCCAATTGCCCGGGCGTTCATAAAAATGTCGGGTTGTCCGATCGCCGCACCCAGTGCGAACCGGTCGGGACGGCCCAGTCCGACGCAGGGAAAACATGTGCTTGAAGATCTGGATGGCCGGGTAGCGGCGATTATCCTGTCTGCGGATACGGAAATCGGGCTGGAATCCACCGTGATTGATATGACGGTGGAACCGCCGGTGGTGCTGCGGCCTGGGGATGTGACGGTGGCCGAGCTTCGTGAGGTTCTGGGCGAGGTGGCGGTTTCATCCAATGTCACCAAAAATGTGGTACCGGAAAAGGTTTCTTCGCCGGGAATGAAATACACCCACTATTCTCCCAAGGGCGAGATGGTGGTGGTTAAAGGGACAAAGAAGGAGATCAGCGAGAAAATCAACAATGCAGTTGCCCGCTATCGGGGGAAACCCATGACGGTTGGGATACTGGCAAGCGATGAGACCATGGGCTGTTACCATGAAGGATTCATTATTTCACTGGGGAGTCAGAAGGATCCCAGGGAAATGGCCAAGAATCTGTTTTCACGGTTACGCACCTTTGACGAGCTTGGGGTGGAAAGGATATTTGCCGAGGATATTCCGCTGAACAATGAAACACTGGCTTTGATAAATCGGCTGTATAAAGCGGCAGGTTATACATTTATTTAAAAAAGGAGGATGATAATGAAAATAGCAATTGGTGCCGATCATGGGGGCGTTGACTTGAAAGACGCTGTCAAAACTTATTTGATTGAACAGGGTCTCGAAGTTGAAGACTTCGGAACGAATTCCAATGAGTCCTGTGATTATCCAATCTATGGTGAAAAAGTGGGGGAAGCGGTGAGCTTTGGTGACTGCGACCGGGGCATTGTCATTTGCGGCACCGGTTTGGGCATATCCATGGCGGCGAACAAGGTACCCGGCATCCGCTGCGCGGTATGTACCAATGAATTTATGGCGGCGATGTCACGGGAACACAACGATGCCAATGTGCTGGCATTGGGAGCACGCGTTTTAGGTGAAGGTTTGGCGATGCGAATTGTCAAGGTTTGGTTGGATACTGAATTTGCAGGCGGGCGTCACCAACGCCGGATCGATAAGATTCATGACATTGAGAAAAAGTATACTAAAAGCTAAAAAAACAGCTTGCTGTATATACAAGTCTAAAAAATTGTGATATTATGGGTGAAAGTTACAAAAATGCGCCGGATTTTATAAAAAAAATGCGGTTTTTTACTGGAACGCAGTTGTTCAATAAAAAGAAGAGAAAAAAAGACGAAAATATTGCTGCTGCTTAGGAGAATGGAGTAGGTCAATGAATTCAAAAAAAGATTCCCCTAAAAAAGAGTCGCCTTACAAGTATCTTACCATAATTACACAACTTGCGATATCGACGGTTATGCCGATCATCCTGATGATTTTTGTAGGGAAAGCGCTGAATTACTTTTTCAACACCGGACCGATGGTGATGATTATCTGCATCCTCCTGGGTGTAATTGCAGGCCTTCGGGAGCTGTATGAAATTCCTATGAAAATGAATATGAAGACGATGGCATATAATAAGCGAGAGCAAGAAGAATATGACGAGAAAAAAGAAAAAGAGAACAAAAAGGATAGTGTGAACAAGAATGAAAACGACTAATCTGTCTTTTCCGGCCAAAATAATGATTGGCGCCGGATTTATTTGTCTGGTACTCATGCTGTTTGCTTTTATGACAGCAGAGCCTGTAAAATATATACTTGGGGTTTTTTTCGGAGGACTCTACAGTATTCTCAATTTCAGATTGTTGCAATTGACTTGTAATAAGGCAATAAAAATGCCACCGGGAAAGGCTTCAAATTATATTCAGGCCAGATATTTCTTGAGGTACCTGATTACCGGTGTTGTTATATATGTGGCAATTATTAATCCATTTGTGAATGTCATCGCGGTTTTTCTGGGTTTAATTGCTGTAAGACTCTCAATTTATCTTAATGAATTTTTATCAAAAAAAAGCGTTTCAGGAAATGAAGCGTGAAAAATCACAAAAGACCGTTTGAAAAGGCAATTCAAACGAGTCTGGACAATGAGGTGAAAGAACAATGAATGGTCCAGAGCTTTACGGTTATATTTTTGGAATTCCGATAACCGAAACAATCGTCAATACATGGATAACCATGGCCATTGCTTTTGTGGTGTGTTTTCTGTTCACAAGAAATTTGAAAAAACACCCGGGGAAGCTTCAAGTAATAGGGGAAATGATTATAAATGCCATAGATAATCTTGTCGCTGGAAATATGGGCAAAGATAAAATGTTTTTTGCACCATACATACTATCGCTGATGATGTTTCTTGTCTTTGCAAATACCTGCGGAATGTATGATCTGAGAGCACCAACAGCAGATATCAGCTTTCCATTGACGCTAGCATTAATTACATTTGTATTGATTGAAGTCTTTACTTGGAAGGGAAGAGGCCCAAAAGGCTATTTCAAGGAATACATAGAACCATTCCCTTTTATGTTTCCGATTAACATTATTGAAAAACTTTCAAGACCGGTCTCGATGACTTTTCGTATCTTCGGAAACTTATTAGGCGGAGTCATCATCATGATTCTGAGTTATGAAGGCTTGACTGGTTTAATGGGCTTGGCGTTATTTATTCCAATTCCACTGCATTTCTATTTAGATCTATTTGTTGGATGTATCCAGGCATTTATCTTTACAACCCTGACGATGGTTTTCATTGCCAGAGGAATGGATGTCGAATAATATTCGAAAAAACGAATAGGATGATGGTTGACAGTGCGCTTTAAGACTGGCACAGGCAGCAATGGCCAAAGCCTGTAGCAGTTGTAGCATTTTATCGGGAAGATTTTGTTATTTGTGAATCCCTTTTTCGGGGAAAAATAGTTTGGAAATTTTTAGGAGGAAGAAATGGACGGATTAAGTATTATTAAAGCAGCTTCAGCAATTGGAGCAGGATTGGCAATGATCGGTGGTATCGGACCAGGGCTTGGCCAGGGTTATGCAGCTGGTAAAGCATCAGAAGCCGTAGGACGTCAGCCGGAAGCACAGGGCGACATCATCAAAACCATGCTTATTGGTCAGGCGGTAGGTGAAACCTGTGGTATTTACTCATTGATCGTCGCATTGATTTTAATCTTTGCAAACCCTTTTATTTAAGCAGTTTAGAACTCAGAAAATTAGAAAATTTTATTAAAAATTTGGAGGAAAAACATGGACGGATTAAGTATTATTAAAGCAGCTTCAGCAATTGGAGCAGGATTGGCAATGATCGGCGGTATCGGACCAGGGCTTGGCCAGGGTTATGCAGCTGGTAAAGCGTCAGAAGCCGTAGGACGTCAGCCGGAAGCACAGGGCGACATCATCAAAACCATGCTTATTGGTCAGGCGGTAGGTGAAACCTGCGGTATTTACTCATTAATCGTTGCATTAATTTTAATCTTTGCTAATCCCTTTATTTAAGATTGGGTGGCTCTGATATGAAACACTTCAATGCTTTTAAATTGGAAAGGGGGCTATAACATTGGAAACAACAGGACTAATTAGCATCGACGCTAGAGTAATGCTCGCAACACTGATAAACTTTCTCGTTTTCTTTCTGATCATCAAAAAGTTCTTCTATGGAGCGATAAAAGATGTCATCACAAAAAGGCAGGATAGTATCGACGCTGATATTACCGGTGCTGAAGAAAAAAATGCTTCAGCTGGAAAATTGAAACTCGAATACGAGGGTTTATTGGCTGACATCAAAGGAAAAGAACGTGAAATTATCCGGGATGCCAATGCCGAAGCGCAGGCTCAGCGGCAGGCAATTCTTGATAAGGCACATGGCGAAGCGAAAGCGATTCTTGATAAGGCGAATGCTGAAATCGAGTTTGAGAAGAGCAAGGCCATGAATGAGGTTAAAACGAACATCGTTGATCTTTCGCTCTTTGCAGCTGAAAAGATTATTCATAAGGAAATGGATCAGAAACAACATGAAGCCATGATTTTGGACTTCATTGACAAGGTAGGAGAAGCTAAATGAGTTTAGTAGCGAAAAGATATGCCCAGGCCTTATTTGACACTGCCGTTGATAAAAATGTTGTTGATGAGGTGTTCGATGAGTTTTCGACGGTAATTGATCTTTTCAAGTCCGAGGAAAAGTTAATGAATCTCATGCTGACCCCTTCAATTAATACTTCTGAAAAGAAGGAAATTTTAAATCGGGTTTACGGGGAAGAATCAATTAATTTATATTTGAAGAATTTTCTGAATATCCTTCTGGATAAGAATCGCTTTGAATATGTGGAAGAAATTAATGAAACTTTCAGACAGCTGGTATTTCCTTATAAAAATACCGTTGAAGCTGTTGTGAAAACGGCGGTGCCCTTGGACGAAACCCTTCGAGCTGCTCTCGAAAAAAACCTGGAAAAACGCTTTGATAAAAAAGTCCTTCTCAAGAATCAGATTGACGAAAGCATTATCGGCGGTGCCGTGGTTTATGTTGGGGATCAGATTATCGATGGCAGCATAAAAAATCAGTTAAATCAAATGAAAACGCAAATGAACAGTTTAAGACTATGATAAACGAGGTGAGTAAAGTTGAATCTCCGACCAGAGGAAATAAGTCAAATTATTAAAAATGAAATAGAACGGTATCAGGATAAACTTGAAGTCGTCGATGTCGGTACGGTCATAACAGTAGGGGATGGAGTTGCTCGTGTTCACGGCCTGGAAAATGCCATGGCTGGCGAACTATTGGCTTTCCCGAACGATGTTTATGGGATGGTACTGAACCTTGAAGAAGATAACGTTGGTTGTGTTCTGTTAGGTTATGATGACAACATTGTTGAAGGCGATATCGTTCGTTGTACCGGTCGTATTGTTGAAGTACCGGTTGGTGAGGCCATGATCGGTCGTGTTGTGAATACACTGGGGGCTCCAATTGATGGAAAAGGCCCAGTTGTCACAGACCTTCGTCGCCCAGTTGAAGTTAAGGCACCTGGCGTAATTGCCCGTGAAGGTGTAAATCAGCCGATTCAGACAGGTTACAAAGCGGTCGACTCGATGATTCCGATTGGACGTGGCCAGCGTGAGTTAATCATCGGCGACAGACAGACCGGAAAAACAGCTTTGGCTGTCGACACCATCATCAATCAAAAAGGTGAAGATGTTATCTGTATCTATGTTGCTATTGGACAAAAAGAATCAACCGTTGCCCAGATTGTTGGACAACTGGAAGAAAATGATGCCATGGGTTATACCATTATCGTAGCCGCTGGTGCCGCCGAATTGGCGCCACTCCAGTATTTGGCACCTTATACCGGGGTAACAATGGGTGAGTACTTCATGAATGAACAGCAGAAGGATGTCCTGATTATTTATGATGATTTATCAAAACATGCGGTTGCTTATCGTGCCATGTCCCTGATTCTTCGTCGTCCACCAGGACGTGAAGCCTATCCGGGAGACGTTTTCTACCTGCATTCACGACTTTTGGAACGGGCCGCCAAGTTGAAAGCCGGTGGTTCCATCACGGCGCTGCCAATCATCGAAACCCAGGCCGGTGACGTATCCGCTTATATTCCAACCAACGTTATTTCCATCACCGATGGACAGATCTTCCTGGAAGCGGAACTGTTCCGTTCCGGTATTCGTCCGGCTGTTAACCCTGGTATCTCGGTATCCCGTGTTGGTGGCGACGCTCAGATCAAGTCGATGAAAAAAGTTGCTGGACCGCTGCGTATTGAGTACGCTCAATATCGTGAGTTGGCATCTTTCGCCCAGTTCGGATCAGATCTGGATGAAGCGACCAAAGCGCAGCTGGCCAAAGGGGAACGAATCGTTGAGATCCTGAAACAGGACGTCAATGACCCGATGGCAGTTGAAGATCAGGTTTTGATCCTTTATGCTGCAACCAACGGATTCCTGCTGGATATCGAAGTAAAAGATATTCGTGAATTTGAAAAAGGCTTGATGCCGTTTGCCCATAAAAACTACTCGGAAATCATGGCAAAGGCTAGAGGAAAAGAAGGCCTTTCTGATGCGGTTGTTGCAGGTTTTGCAGAATGCTTAGAGGCTTATAAAAAAGTTTTCTTGCAATCTAAATAGATTGTCATCGGAGGTGATTTCTAGTGGCAGAGAATGTTCAAGATATTAAACGTCGGATAAAAAGTGTAAACAGCACGAAACAAATCACCCATGCCATGGAGATGGTAGCTTCAGCAAAGCTGAGAAAAAGTCGTGAGCTTGCTGAGAAACGATATCCTTATTTCGAAGCAATGATTGTTAGTATGGGTCATATTGTGGAGCGAACTGGAAAAAGCAAGAATGTTTTCATGAACCAGCGCGATGTCAAGAAGACGGCCTATATTGTCATAACCGGCGATAAAGGTCTGGCGGGCGGCTATAACGGAAATGTTTGCAAACGGGTTGAGTCCCACTTAAAGAGCAAGGAAAATGCTGTTTTATACACGATTGGATCTCGCGGACGGGATCATTTCAGAAATCGTGATTACAATATACAAGGTGAATATTTGGGAATATCTGAAAACCCTGATTTCTTCAATGCAAAAAAGATTTCGGCCGGCATCATGGAAGCTTATGAAAACGGAGAATTTGATGAGGTTTATCTGGTTTATACCCGATTCCTGTCGACGATTTCGCAGCATCCATATCTGATGAAGCTTTTGCCTCTCGATGCAGAGGGACTGAAACCGAAGAAAAAGTTTGAAGAAGCAGCGGAAAAGAAGAGTTTGACGGGGATGATTTATGAACCGGACCCGGAATCGCTTCTGGAATATCTGATTCCCAATTATATCGCAAATACATTGTATGGTGCGATGATCGAAAGTGCTGCAAGTGAACAGGGTGCTCGTCGTACCGCCATGGAATCGGCAACTAAAAATGCCAATGAAATGATCGATGAGTTAACGCTTCAATACAACCGAGTCCGTCAAGCGGCAATTACACAGGAAATTTCTGAAATTGTCAGTGGCGCTGATGCTTTAAGCTAAGTAATAAATCGTCGATGGAACAGAGGCGATATCGTGATGAATGTATAAATTAGAAGTGTAAATGATTTGCACAAGGAGGTTACAGGGAATGGCCCAAAATAAAGGGAAGATTGTTCAGGTTATTGGCGCGGTCGTCGATGTCAAATTTAAAAAAGACCAGCTGCCAAAATTGAACAATGCAATTAATATAGAAAAAGATGGTCATACCTTGGTAATTGAGGTAGCTCAGTTGCTCGGGGATGATGTAGTCAGATGTATTGCGATGGACTCTACTGATGGTCTTGTAAGAGGCCAGGAGGCAGTAGATACCGGAGGGCCAATACGCGTGCCGGTAGGGAAAGCAACCCTCGGCAGAATGTTTAACGTTTTGGGCGAACCGATTGATGGGAAACCTTTTGATATGACCGGGGTTCAAACGAATCCGATTCATTGTCATCCACCAACGTTTGAAGAACAACAGACACGACCGGAAATGTTCGAAACCGGTATTAAAGTTGTTGACTTGATCTGCCCTTACGTTCGTGGTGGTAAGATTGGTCTTTTCGGTGGTGCCGGTGTTGGTAAAACCGTATTGATTCAGGAACTGATCAACAATATCGCAACCCAGCATGGTGGTTTATCCGTATTTGCCGGGGTTGGTGAACGTACCCGTGAAGGGAATGACCTTTACTACGAAATGATCGAATCAGGAGTTATCGACAAGACAACTTTGTGCTTCGGCCAGATGAATGAGCCACCAGGAGCCAGAATGCGTATCGCCCTTTCCGGACTGACCATGGCTGAATATTTCCGTGATGTTGAAGGACAGGACGTGCTTCTGTTCATCGATAATATTTTCCGATTTACCCAGGCAGGTTCTGAAGTATCGGCGCTATTGGGCCGTATGCCAAGTGCTGCTGGTTACCAGCCGACACTGGCTACTGAAATGGGGGCTCTGCAGGAACGGATCACATCTACCAGCAAGGGTTCCATCACATCGGTTCAGGCTGTCTATGTACCGGCCGATGACTTGACTGACCCGGCTCCGGCGACGACTTTCGCCCATCTGGATGCGACAACGGTACTGAACCGTGCGATTACAGAAAAAGGAATCTATCCAGCGGTGGATCCACTGGATTCGACATCCAATATTCTGACACCAAAGGTTGTTGGCAAGGAACATTATGAAACGGCCCGTGAAGTTCAGGAAATTCTCCAGCGTTATAAAGAGCTGCAGGATATCATCGCTATTTTAGGTATGGACGAGTTGGGTGATGCGGATAAAATTACCGTTGCCCGGGCCCGAAAAATTGAACGTTTCCTGTCTCAGCCGTTTAACGTTGCCGAACAATTTACCGGTACGCCAGGTGTGTATGTTCCGATTGGCGATACCATTAAAGGTTTCCGGGAAATTCTTGATGGCAAACATGATGAGTTACCAGAAAATGCTTTCTTAATGGTTGGAACCATTGAAGATGCCGTTGCAAAAGCAAAAAAATTACAAGGTTAGTTGAGGTGAGCTTTAATGGCTAGTACTTTCAAATTAAAAATCATTTCTCCTACCGGCGTCTTTTACGAAGGTGAAACAGAAAGGATTGTAGTCAGAGGAACAGAGGGAGAATTTGCAGTTCTTCCGAATCATATTCCTTTCACTACCACTCTTGCACTGGGGACATTTAATATTATCATGGGAGATGGGACGAAAAAATACGGCACGCTATTGGGCGGTATTGCAACGATCAACTCCGATGAAACGATTATTTTGACCGATGCAGCTGAATGGCCGGAAGATATCGATATCGAACGGGCCAGAGAAGCCAGGGAAAGAGCATTGCAGCGTCTTAAAGACAGCAAGTACGATGCAGATCGGGCTGAAGTTGCCTTGCAGAGAGCAATTATTCGAATCAGTACAAAAGAACGAAAATAATATAAAAAGTACAATCAAAAATGAAAGCCGGGATTCGCAAGAATCCCGGCTTTTGGCATTTTATTCGGTAGAGGTGTTTAATTGAAATAATTTATATGCTATAATTTACAAAAGAATCGGAATGCGATTATACTGGCAATGATCTATGAAACGGTTGGAAAACACAATTTTAGGGAGGATAAAAGATGAATATTTGTATTATCGGAATGGGCATTTTAGGCATCACTTATGGTTCGATTTTGTCTGATTCAGACGTCAATGTTATCTGTGCCGACACAGATGAGGAAACCATTAACATGTTGAAAGAGGGGGAAATGCCGATCTACGAGCCGGGACTCAGGGCTCTGGTGGCGGCATCCGAGGCTACAGGACGGCTCCGATTCAGTTCAAATATTCAGCGTGCGATAAAAAAGAGTGAAATTATTTTTATTACTTGCTTAGTGCCAATTGATGACAACGGTTTCCCGGATTTGCGGTTTATGAAACCCATTGCCCAGAGCATCGGAAACCATATCGATAATTATGCGACCGTGGTTATCAAATCGACGGTGCCACCGGGAACCTGCCAGATTATCAAGAATATCATCAAAAAGACGCTGGATGAGCGCAAGGCTGACATTCCTTTTGATGTGGTCAGCAATCCGGATTTCGCCAGAAAAGGTTCGATGATCAAGGATTGTCTAGTCCCGGAAATGGTGGTCATCGGTTCAGAATCTGACGTGGCGGTCGAACGGTTGAAAAGTCTCTACGACAGTCTTCATGTTCATGATGAAAACTATATCATCACCAACCCGCAGAGTGCGGAGATGATAAAATACGGCGTCAATGCCTTTCTGGCGATCAAACTTTCATTCATCAATGAAATCGCTTTGCTGTGCGAAAATGCCAATGCGAATATCATTGATGTGGCAAAGGGGATCGGCCGCGATTCGCGAATCGGGCCGGAGTACCTGGATGTGGGACCCGGTTATGGGGGCAGCGACTTGCCCAAGGACTCAAAAGCGCTGATCGGGATTGCCAAAGCGTATGGCGAAGAATTGAAGGTGCTGCAGGGGGCGATTGATGCCAATGAAAGACAAAAGAACAAAATGCTTGAAAAAATCAAACGCGTTCTGGGCAATCTGGAAGGTAAAACCATCGGGATTCTGGGCCTTTCATATAAAGCGGAAACGACCGATATGCGGGAGGCCCCGTCGATCAACATCATCAAAGGGCTGGTTTTAGCTGGCGCTACGATTCGTATTTACTGTCCGGAAGGCATCCAGGAAGCAAAATGGCGTCTGCATAACGAAAAAGATGAGATTACCTATTGCCACAATGTCTACGAGGCAGCCGAAGGAACAAACGCACTGGTGATCTTAACCAATTGGCGCGAATTCAAGGGCATTGATCCGGAACGGGTGAAAAGGGTGATGAAAGAACGTTATCTATTTGATTTAAGAAATATCTTTGGCGAACATCCGCCGAAAGGCTTTATCTATTCGGGATTGGGAATTCCAGAGAAGGAGGTGCTCTAGATGAGCAAGGTACGTAAAGCGGTTATTCCGGCTGCCGGTTTGGGAACCCGATTTTTACCGATTACCAAATCAGTGCCAAAAGAAATGCTGCCGATCGTCGACAAACCGACGATCCAGTATATCATTGAAGAAATTGTGGCATCTGGAATTGAAGAAATCCTGATTATCAACGGCCGCAACAAAGAAAGCATCATCAATCATTTTGATAAGGTACCGGAACTGGAAGCACTTTTGAGAGCGGGCGGAAAAAACGATGCCCTGAAAGAAGTGGAGGCCATTACCAATATGGCTAAAATATTTTCGGTCCGGCAGAATGAAGCCAAGGGATTGGGTCATGCCGTGCTTTGTGCCAAAGAATTTGTCGGCAATGAACCGTTTGCGGTAGTGCTGGGGGATGATATTGTCTATCATGACGGCAAACCGGCACTGCAGCAGATGGTTGAGGTTTATGAAGCCTACGGGGTTTCGGTCATCGGGGTTCAGCAGGTAGCCCCGGATCAGGTCAATAAATACGGGATCGTTTCCGGGACGAAGGTCGCAGAACGGGTTCATCAGGTCAATGATCTGGTGGAAAAGCCGGCAATTGGAACGGCGCCTTCCACGATGGCGATACTGGGCCGCTATGTTATTACACCGGGGATTTTTGAAATTCTGGAGCATACCGGTAAAGGGGCGGGTGGTGAAATCCAGCTCACCGACGGACTTAAAACGCTGGCAACCATTGAAAAAATGGTTGCTTATGATTTTATCGGAAAACGCTACGATGTGGGCGATAAACTGGGTTTCCTGGAAGCGACGGTTGAATTTGGTTTAAGAGATCAGAAGCTGGGTGCGGATTTCCGGAAATATCTGGAGACCTTATTAGCATAACTGAAAAATTAATATTGTTTTGTAGGGGCAGGCATTGCCCGCCCGCAGACGTCGAGTTTTTAAATTTACGTGCACGGGCGATTGCTAATCGCCCCTACGGGTATGGTGAAGAACAATATATTATAGGGTGAATAGTTTGGTTATTTATTTGTAGGGGCGGGTATTACCCGCCCGTGCGTCAGTTGCAACCATGAGGTTTACGGGCGATAGCTAATCGCCCCGGGTATGGTGAAGAAAGGAAGCAGGATGGAATACACAAAAACATATCAGGAATGGCTCAATCAGAAGGACCTGGAACCGGGTCTGCGCAAGGAACTGGAAGCCGTCACGGATGAAAAAGAAATCGAGGACCGTTTTTATACGGAACTGGAATTCGGAACCGGCGGCATGCGGGGAAAAATGGCGGCCGGCACAAACCGGATGAATATCTACATGATCGGGAAGGTGAGCTACGGATTAGGAAGCTATCTTCTGAAAATGGATAAAAGAAACTCGGAAAAGGGCGTGGTCATCGCCTATGATTCCCGCAACTGTTCAAGAACCTTTGCCGAAACAACGGCTGGTGTGCTGGCAAAAATGGGTGTGAAAGCATATCTTTTTGAAGAGCTTCGCCCGACGCCGGAGCTCTCCTTCGCCGTGCGGTATTTAAATGCGGCGGGTGGAGTTGTGATTACCGCATCCCATAATCCGAAGGAGTACAACGGGTATAAAGTATATGGCCCGGACGGGGGGCAGATGGTCACGGCTGCGGCGGATGCACTGATTGCTGAAATCGGAACCGTTAAAGATATTTTCGATATCCAGAGGATGTCGGTAGAAGAAGGACTGAATCAGGGGTTGATTCAAATGGTGGGGGAAGAAATGGATGCGGCCTTTACCAAAGCGGTGACATCAATTTGCCATCCCAATCCGGGTAGTCCGTTAAAAGTAGTTTATACGCCGCTTCATGGCTCGGGAAACAAACCGGTTCGCCGGGTTCTGGCAGAGTTGGGATATCAGGATGTGGTGGTTGTGCCGGAGCAGGAGCTGCCGGACGGCAACTTCACCACGGCGCCATATCCCAATCCGGAGGATCGTTCCGTATTTACTTTGGCAATGGCGCTGGCTGATCAGTGCCGGGCCGACATCATCATCGGCACCGATCCGGATTGTGACCGGGTTGGCGTGGTGGGGAGAAATCCCAAGGGTGAATTTGATGTCTTTACCGGCAATCAGACCGGAGCGCTGCTGGTGGATTATTATCTCAAAACCCGCCCGGAATTGCCCAAGAACAAAGTCATCATCAAGACCATTGTGACCAGTGAACTCGGCGGAATCGTCGCCAAAAGTCACGGTGCCAATGTGGTCGATGTTTTAACCGGCTTCAAATACATCGGCGAATGCATGACGGAGTATGAGAAAACCGGTGAATACACATTTGCTTTTGGTTATGAAGAAAGCTATGGGTATCTGGCGGGAAACTACGCTCGCGATAAGGATGCGGTGGTGGCGTCAGCACTGGTTTGTGAAATGGCGGACTATTACAAAAAACAGGGGCTGACCCTTTTTGAGGCACTGATTGCCTTGTATGAAAAACATGGCTATTTCATAGAAGATGTGATGGCATTGACACTCGAAGGGATAGAGGGAAAGGCCAAAATCATTGCGATCATGGACAAATTCCGGAAGGCTGAGCTGACGGGGTTTGCTGATGCCAGATTGGCGAAATTCAATGACTACAAAGAAAGTATCAGCCGGGATTTAGAAACCGGTGCCGAAGAGATGATTGATCTTCCCAAGTCGAATGTTCTGAAATTCGTTTTTGATGATTATTCATGGTTTGCGCTTCGGCCATCGGGGACGGAACCGAAGCTGAAAATATATTTCTCAGTGACTGGAAAAAGCGAAGCTGAAGCGGCAACAAAAAAAGAACTTCTGAAAAAAATAGTAACGGATTTAATCGAGAATTAAACTAAAAAAAAGCATGCTCCCAAAAATTCGGGAGTATGCTTTTTTTATGGTCTGTTTTAATTTGAACTGTCAGAGGAAGAACTGCCACCGGAGCTGGAGCTACTTCCGCCTGAAGAGGAGTCGGAACTGGACGAACCGGAGTCAGATGAACTCGATCCGGAAGAACTGGAACTGGATGAATCTGACCCGGAAGAACTTGATCCGGTGGAGCCGGAACTGGATGAACCGGAACCCGAATCAGTATAGCTTGAACCGGAGTCAGTATAGCTTGAGCTGGAAGAACCCGATCCGGAAGAACTTGAACTGGATGAACCAGAGCTGTTTGAATAGGACGATGGTTCTTCGTAGGTGCTGTCCGAGCTGGTTGATTCGGTGTAGGATGAAGACGATCCGGAACCGGCATAGGCGGCAATGGCCTTGCTTATTTCCTCCACCGTATCAGATGGAACATAGGCGGTATAAGAACTTGCGCTGGAACCGGTGGTGCCGGAAGAACTGCTGGTACCGGAACTGCTGGTGCCGGATGTACCGCTCGCACTCGAACTGCCGGTGCTGGAAGAACTGTCGGTACTTGAACTGCTGGTCCCCGAGGTGGCAGCGGTTGTGGCGGGACCGTAAATAAACGCATGAAGTGCAACCACATTCTCTGAAAGGGTGTTGGGCACCACATAAGAAATACTGTTGATCATGGCATTTTTGACGTAGGCATCGGTCGGCAATCTGAATTCCAGAAACTGCTTATCGGCAGACCCTAAAAATGCCTTGGCATAAGTCGTTATTTCACTGATCGAAAGGGTGGTCTTGATATAGGGATACACTTTACTGATCAGGTTGACACCGGTTATCGCATCGATTTTAAATGCTTTTTTGGCAATCTGTCCGACCACCTCGCGTTGGCGTTCGGTTCGATGGTAGTCGTCATCACTGAAGCGGTTTCGGGCATAGGCCAATGCCTGAACACCGGTTACGGTTTGAACACCGGTCGTTTCAAGGTAGGCGTCGCCTTTTCCAACTTTGTCATTGACATCATCGATGTATTTGTTGGTCCATTCAAGGACATTTTCATCGAGGACATTGATCTCAACGCCACCGAGAGCATCAACTGTATCCACCATCGCATCAAAATTGACAACCACATAATCGGTGATATTCAGATCGAAGTTCTGGTTGAGCGTTTTAACCGTAAGTTCAGGACCGCCATATGAATAAGCGGCATTGATCTTGTCGAAGGTTTCATTGTTCGATTTGCCGGCTGGAATCTGAACCAGTAAGTCACGCATAATCGAAGTGACGCGAATGTTCCCATTCCTGAAATCCATTGATACAATCATGATCGTATCGGAACGATCACCATCAAGATCACTTCGTCCGTCGATGCCAAAAACAGCAATGTTTACGGTATCGATATCCA
Source organism: Acetobacterium fimetarium (assembly GCF_014284475.1). Lineage (GTDB taxonomy): Bacteria > Bacillota > Clostridia > Eubacteriales > Eubacteriaceae > Acetobacterium > Acetobacterium fimetarium. The sequence goes on from NZ_WJBC01000010.1 coordinate 92,136, forward strand.
GATTATTATTTACATTTAATGTTGATTCATCAAGTTTAGGTTCTGCTACCATTTGGTTGATTTGACCGAGTGTGTTAAAGCCATAGACGATTCCGGTGCCGATGAGTGAGGCAATCAAGAATAGTATGACCAGAATTATTTTCTTTTTCATAAAGTTTCCTTTCGCTTTACGAGTTAAAATCATATCAATATATAATACCATAAACTTGCTTAAAAATACATTTAAAACGAAGGGAAAATGCAAATTGTTGGGAAAAAGCGGGTTTTTGAATTTCCCTGGCAATCTTAAAAAGGAGAAAGAATCCAGAAAAAAATAGACTTTTAATGGGATATCGAGTATAATGACAATGAATTTTTATGGGTTAAAACTTAAGAAATCAGGTGAAGTATGAAAGTATTATTGACAGGTTCTAACGGTCAACTTGGAAGGGAACTCACGCAACAGCTTAATGAAAAAAAGATAAACTTTGTTGGCTATGATATTCCCGAGTTTGACATTACTGATAAAAAAAAGATTACCGATATAATCGATAAAGAGCAGCCGACTGTTATCATCAACTGTGGTGCCCTGACGAATGTGGATGGCTGTGAAACCCAGAAAGAAGCGGCTTTCGCGATCAATGCCGTGGGGCCCCAATATCTGGCGGAAATTGCCCGCGATCAGGATATTGTTCTGGTGCAGGTTTCAACCGATTACGTTTTTGAAGGAGCCGGCATCGCAGAAAACGGGAAGCTGCGGCCTTATGTGGAAACTGATCCGATTGATCCCCTGACGGTCTATGGCGAGAGCAAAGCAGCCGGAGAAAAAGCGGTTGCGGAAATTGCCCCGAAGCATTTCATCATTCGAACAGCCTGGCTGTATGGCGACGGCAACAATTTTGTAAAAACCATGCTGAAGCTGGCAGCCACGCATCCGAAGCTCACGGTTGTGAATGATCAGATCGGTTCGCCGACAAGCACCGTGGATTTGGCAGCTGCGATCATCGATTTGATTCAGACCGAGAATTACGGGCTTTATCATGGAACCTGCGAAGGCCAGTGCAGCTGGTATGATTTTGCGGTGGAGATTTTTAAAATGTCCGGAATTGACATTTCGGTGGAACCCATCACTTCGGAGCAATTTGTCAGCAAGACGCCGCGTCCCAAATATTCGGTCCTGGATAATAAAGGGCTGAAGGACTTGAAGATGAATCATTTCAGACCCTGGCGTGAATCATTAGCCGAATATTTGAAAAAACTGAACGCATAATAAAAGGAAAGAGGCAATCATGAAAGGTATTATATTGGCCGGAGGTTCCGGCACACGACTTTATCCGATCACACGGGCGGTATCAAAACAACTGCTGCCTATTTACGACAAACCGATGATTTACTATCCGCTGGCGACCTTGATGCTGGCGGGAATCAAAGATATACTGATTATTTCAACGCCGCACGATCTTCCGATGTTTGAACGGCTTTTTGGTTCCGGCGAAGAACTGGGCTTGAATTTCTCATATGAAGTGCAGGATGCACCGAATGGATTGGCAGAAGCCTTCATTATTGGTGAAAAATTTATTGGCGATGAGAAAGTTGCCCTGGTATTGGGTGACAACATCTTTTACGGACATGGCTTTACCGGTGCGATTCGCAATGCCGCTGAGTTAGAAGGCGGCGCGATTATCTTCGGGTATCCGGTTACGGATCCGGAACGTTACGGCGTGGTGGAATTTGCCCAAGACGGCACGGTGCTTTCGATTGAAGAAAAACCGGAAAAACCGAAATCCCATTTTGCAGTGCCGGGGCTTTATTTTTATGACAATTCGGTTGTTGAAATTGCGAAAAACATTAAACCGTCGGCACGGGGCGAACTGGAAATCACCACGGTGAATGAAACCTATCTGAAACAGGGCAATCTGAAGGTTGAACTCTTTGGACGCGGTATGGCCTGGCTTGATACCGGCACACATGACAGTTTAATTGAAGCATCGAACTTTGTTGAGACCATTCAAAAAAGACAGGGACTTTATGTGGCCTGTATTGAAGAGATTGCTTACCGACGCGGTTTTATTGACAGAAAGCAACTTTTGAAACTGGCGGAACCATTAAAGAAAACTGCTTATGGGCAATACCTGATCCAGTGTGCAGAAGAAAAGTAGGAGACATTATGGCAAAAATAAATATCACAGAAACAAACATCAAAGGTCTGGTTATCATTGAACCCTCCGTTTTTGGCGATGAACGCGGTTATTTTATGGAAACTTACAACGAAGAGGAATTCCATCAAGCGGGATTGACCATGCGTTTTGTTCAGGATAACGAATCAAAATCAAGCAAGGGCGTTCTCAGAGGGCTTCATTTTCAGCGGAAATTCTGTCAGGGCAAACTGGTGCGCGCAACCAGAGGCGCCGTCTACGATGTCGGGGTGGATCTGCGGGAAGGCTCGCCGACCTACGGACAATGGGCTGGCGTAGTTTTAACTGAAGAAAACAAAAAAATGTTCTATGTACCCGAAGGTTTCGCTCATGGCTTCCTGGTCTTGTCCGATGAAGCGGTGTTCAACTATAAATGCACCAATCTTTATGCACCGGAATACGACGGCGGCATCCGCTGGAACGATCCGGAAATTGGCATTGAATGGCCACTTGATGGAATCGGCGATCTGCTGCTTTCAGAAAAGGATACAAAACTGCCTTTTTTGAGTGAGATCAAAGATACCTTGAGATTTGAATAAGAAATAGAATGGAGTAACGATGAAAACAGTATTAGTCACCGGTGGTGCCGGATTTATTGGTTCTAACTTTGTAAAATACATGCTGAATCAGCACCCGGATTATAAAATAGTGAATTTGGATGTCCTGACTTATGCCGGGAATCTTGAAAATTTATCGGATATTGAAGAGAATAAGAATTATGTCTTTGCCAAAGGAGATATTGCTGATCGCCCCTTTGTTCAGGATCTTTTTGAAAAATATGATTTTGACACGGTGGTCAATTTTGCCGCTGAATCGCATGTGGACCGAAGCATTGAGGATCCGGAAATATTTGTCCAGACCAATGTTATGGGAACGCTGGTGCTTCTGGATGAAGCCAAAAATCACTGGCAGACAGGAAAAGATGAAAATGGCTATCCAACCTATCGGGAAGGCGTCCGCTACCATCAGGTTTCTACCGACGAGGTATACGGGGCGCTGGGAAAAACGGGAATGTTCACGGAAACTACACCGATTGCGCCCAACAGTCCTTATTCAGCATCCAAGGCCAGCGCGGATCTGGTTGTCCGGTCTTACGGTCAGACTTTCAAACTGCCGGTAACGATCAGCCGCTGCTCAAACAATTATGGTCCTTACCATTTTCCGGAAAAACTGATCCCCCTGATGATTTCGAATGTCATCGCATTGAAAAGCCTGCCGGTTTACGGCGACGGCATGCAGATCAGAGACTGGCTTCATGTGAAGGATCATTGCAGCGGCATTGATACCATCCTGGAAAAAGGTGTGGCAGGCGAAGTCTATAATATCGGCGGCAACAATGAAAAAGCCAATATCGAGATTGTCAATCTTATTATTGAAAATGTGGGCGAAAAGCTGCGAACCGGAAAATATGATATCGATAATGACGGCTCAAAAATCAGCAAGGATCTCATCACCTATGTGGAAGACCGCTTGGGACATGACCGACGATACGCCATCGACAACACGAAAATTACGACAAAGCTGGGCTGGAAACCATCCTATACCTTTGAAGAAGGTATCGTTGAAACCATTGAATGGTATTTAAATAACCAGGAATGGCTGGAACGGGTGAAATCCGGTGGGTATAAAGAATACTATGAAAATATGTATTCAAAAAAAGTGAAATAATTTAGAATAAAAGCACATTTATTGTGCTTTTTCAATTGAGAGTTAATATGAGGTGTCAATTTGTATTTGATTAAAGATTTATTGGATTATTTCAAGGATTTGTATGCAAATCGGAAACTGATTCAAAAATTTTCAAAAAATGATTTTAAATCCCGATATGCCGGATCTTTTCTGGGCATTATCTGGGCGTTTATTCAGCCGACTGTCACCATTGGTGTGTACTGGTTTGTCTTTTCATATGGGTTGAAATCCGCACCAGCTGGTAATATTCCGTTTGTTGTATACCTGATAACCGGAATTATTGTGTTTTTTTTCTTTTCGGAAGGTCTGGTCAACGGAACCAACTGTTTTCGGGAATATAATTACCTGGTCAAAAAAGTGACGTTCAACATAAAAATATTACCGACGGTAAAAATAATATCATCACTGTATACGCATGTTTTCTTCATTGTTTTTGCATTGGTGATGGTCGTGCTGTATGGTTATTCCATCACACCATATATGCTTCAGATTGTTTATTATCTGTTCTGTCTGATTGTTTTTTTAACCGGATTGACCTGGATAACAGCTTCCTTGCAGCCGTTTTTTACGGATATCCTGCAGTTCATCAATGTCGGGATGCAGGTTCTGTTTTGGGGAACACCCTTTCTCTGGGATGTAAGCATGTTTCCGAGTTTTCCTGATCAATTATTGACGATTCTGAAATTGAACCCGCTCTACTATATCGTTCAGGGATATCGGGAGTCCTTTTTCGGACAAGGGTGGTTTTGGCAGCATCCGGCAATGACGGCCTATTTTTGGGTATTCACATTGGTGCTGCTACTCGTTGGAATTGCAGTGTATCGGAAATTAAGACCACATTTTTCTGATGTTTTATAGAAAAAGTGAGCAGTATCATTGGAGGAAAAGATGTCAGAAGTTGCAGTAAAAATCGAAAATGTTACAAAGATATATCGTTTGTATCAGCGTCCGATGGATCGCTTGAAGGAATCGATGAGTCTGGTCAGAAAAAAAGAATATCATCATAAATTCTATGCTCTCAAAAACATCAATCTGGAAATCCTTAAAGGGGAATCCGTTGGCATTATTGGTAAGAATGGATCGGGAAAATCGACACTTTTAAAAATAATTTCGGGCGTTTTAACTCAAAGTGAAGGCGATGTTTATGTCGATGGAAAAGTTTCAGCGCTGCTTGAATTGGGAACGGGTTTTAATCCGGAGTATACGGGAATTGAAAACATATATTCGAATGGTCTCATTATGGGTTACAGTGAAAAAGAGATGGATGAAAAATTGGATGATATCATCAATTTTGCTCAGATCGGAGAGTATATTTATCAGCCGGTCAAGACTTATTCCAGTGGGATGTTTGCGCGATTGGCATTTGCGACCGCGATTAATGTCGATCCGGAGATTCTGATTGTCGATGAAGTGCTGGCGGTCGGGGATGCCAAGTTCCAGATTAAATGCATCAATAAAATGGAAGAATTCAAGGCATCCGGCAAAACGGTTTTATTTGTTTCGCACACGCTTGAACAAATAAAACGGTTTTGCACCAAAGGCGTCTGGATTGACAAAGGCGAAATGCGTATGGTTGGGGACGTGAATCACGTCATCGATATGTACGAAAGTGAAATGCTGAAAGAATCGATGGAGCAGAAAAAACGCGAAAATGGAAGTTCGCCTGTGAATCCAGGTGAGTTTGAAGCGAATCTGGGGAAAATAAAATCAGTGAGCTGCACCAACGAATTACTTAATACGTTTGATGATTTTGCAGTCGATATCGAGTATGAATTGTATGACGATCTTGCCAGTGAACCGTTACTGGGGGTGGCCTTCTATACGCTTGACCGACAGTATATTTTTGGTCCCAATACCTACCTGGATGGTATTGACATTCCCAAAACAAAGGGCATCCATCATGTCAGTTATGTGGTACCGAAATTGCCTCTACTGGGAGGTAAATATGAAGTCGATATCGGCCTTTTTGCCAATAAGAGCATTGTGAATCTTGATTACAGAACGGGAGCCTTTGTATTGACCGTTTCAGCCGATTATTTTACTGAAGGTTTGGTACATATGGAACACCATTGGAAAATTAATGAGAAATGATAAGAAGGGTTTGAAAAATGGCGAAAAAATCAGTTGTTGAACAGGAAGAGATAAAATATTTTATCGATAAAATCGTGAAAGATGAAGAAAGTCGATGCGCGAGTGTTCAGGGGTGGGCTTTTAATACGAAAACCAAAGAACCGGTTGATTTGTATATCGTCGGTCGTGAATCGGAAGGCGTTAATTTTAAACGGGATTTTAGAATTGATGTGAATAATAAGTATTTTCTGCCGGACGATGCAAAAGTTGGTTTTATTATTGAATTCGATGAAAACACCTATGGTGAAAAGTTAAGACTGAAACTTAAGGACAACCGGATATCAAGGATCGTTAAATTAAATTTAAAAAAAGATTACGATTATCTCAAAAAGCCAAATCTTTTTAATGCCGTCAGAGCTGCCAATGCGGTCACACGAACCGTTGGTTATTTTAACCGGAACGGATTAAAGAACACGATTCGAAAAATCAAGTTTGAACTGAAATACAAAAATCAGGAGAATTATGATTTCTGGATTGAGGTCCATGAAGATTACGATACCAAGAAAGTGCTGGAAGAGATAAGTAAATTCAGCTATTCACCTAAAATATCGATCGTTATGCCGGTTTATAATGTTGAGGAAAAGTGGCTGAGCGCCTGTATCGATTCCGTTTTGAGTCAGTATTATCAAAACTGGGAATTGTGCATCGCCGACGATTGTTCAACGGATGAACATATCAAGCCGTTACTGGCAGCCTATGAAAAACAGGATTCCCGAATCAAGGTCGTGTATCGAAAAGAAAATGGACATATTTCAGAATCTTCCAACTCAGCACTGGAAATTGCAACCGGTGAATTTGTAGCCCTGCTTGATAATGATGACACTTTGGCGGATTTCGCCCTGTATGAAGTGGTCAAACTGTTAAATGAACATCCGCAAGCTGATCTTATTTACAGTGATGAAGATAAACTAAGCGAAGACAACAAACGGAGCCAGCCTTTCTTTAAAACGGACTGGGCGCCGGATATATTACTGGCAACAAACTATATCTGTCATTTGGGTGTCTATCGAAAAACGATCATCGATGAAATCGGTGGCTTCAGAAAAGGCTATGAAGGTGCTCAGGATTATGATCTGGTGCTTCGCTTTACCGAAAAAACGAAGCACATTTATCACATCCAAAAAGTTTTGTATCACTGGCGCATGATCAGCAATTCAACAGCGGTTAATCCGGATTCCAAAGGTTATGCCTTTGAAGCCGGGAAAAAATCACTGGAAGATGCATTGGATAGAAGAGGCATTAAAGGATCTGTTTCTCACGGCGCTTTTCCGGGCGTCTATAATGTGGCGTACGAAATCGTCAATGACGGACTGGTATCGATTATCATCCCAACCCGGGACAATGCAGCAGATTTAAAGGAATGCGTGGATTCGATTTTCGAAAAAGCGGAAGACGAAAAATTTGAAATCATCATTGCCGATAATGGCAGTGAAAAAGAAGAAACGCTCAAGTTATTTGAAGTTTATACGAAAAAATATAAGGAACAGTTTAAAGTGGTTCGGCTGGATATGCCATTCAATTTTTCGCAGATCAATAATCTGGCTGTTCGGGAATCAAATGGTGAATATCTGCTGTTTTTGAATAATGACATTAAAGTCATCACCCAGGGATGGATTAAACGGATGATGAGCGTTGCCCAGCAGGAACGGATTGGCGCCGTTGGGGCGAAACTTTACTATCCGGACAATACCATTCAGCATGCCGGTGTTCTGCTCGGCATGGGTGGGGTTGCCGGCCATGGGCATTGTGGGTATCCCCGTGGCGATTATGGTTATTTTGGAAAACTGGTAATCAACAATAATTATTCCGCTGTCACGGCAGCCTGCCTGATGGTGAAACGCAAAGATTTTGATGACGTTGGCGGATTTGAGGAAAAATTGACGGTAGCATTTAATGATGTTGATTTTTGCCTGAAACTCTATGCAAAAGGCAAGTTTAATGTATGGCTGCATGATGTTGAATTGTACCATTATGAATCGAAATCGAGAGGAGCGGAAGATACCTATCAGAAATATAAACGCTTCAATACGGAAATCAACTACATGAAAAAGCACTGGTTGAATTTTATAAAAAATGATCCCTATTACAACACAAATCTGACCAGAGTCGATGGAAATTACGCGATTTGCGTTGATATTGTAGGGTATGTAAAAGGAAAAGAATCAGATTTGGGTTTTGATGAAACAGACGATGGAAAGAGCCACAAATAAACGTAACAGATGTAACAAAAAAATTGACGCAACTGCGGTTTCGTGATATTATCGTGACAAGTATAATTGAAGATTTTTATATTCGAAATTATAAATAAAGTGGAAAGGAGGATTATTTTGGAAAGCGCAAAAAAAAGAAATCGGTTAGTGAGTTTGGGGGTAATGTTATTGCTTCTATTTCTGACTTTTTTCTCATATTATACTCCATCAGCCGATGCGGCAGGAAAAACAATCGTCATTAATCCCGGACATGAAGAAGGAACGGATTCTGGAGCGGCAAACGGTGATACCGGTATTACTGAAGTGGGTCTGAACAATGCACTGGCAGTCAAGGTGGTGGCAACTTTGCGAAACAGTGGTTACAATGCCATGTTAAGTCATCAGATTCCAGAAAATACGATGGGCTTGCCGACTTTACAGGCGACGACAACCAACAATTCAACGCAGGTCGCCAATGCGGCCAATAAACTGGGCGCGGATCTGCTGATCAGTATTCATCATAATTCCGGTGGTTCATCGGCCAGCGGTTATGAGTTCTACTGGAGCAGTTATCACCCGGCGGTTGACAACGACGGCCTCTATGAGGAAACTGGGTTATGGGGGGATGGCTCGACGGCAACATTGGATTCGACGCCTTCGGTAATTGCTTTAAAATCAAAGGAATTTGCTAATATTCTAAATGCTTATTTCAGTAATTTGGATTATGTTCCCAGCCGAAACAGGATTGTTGAACGGGATGATGCTTTCACCAGAAAGACCAGTATGCCTTCGGTTTTGATTGAAGGCGGTTTTGTATCCAATGATGCCGAGTCTCTGGCACTGGCAGATGGCAATAATCAGCAGAAAATGGCTAATCAGATAGCGGCCGGCGTCAATCAGTTGTTTGGAACGGAAAATGTCGTTCTTACGGCAGACAGTGTCAAAGCTACAGTTTCCGATACCAAGGTTACGGCTATGGTCACCGGTATCAATGCACCGAATGCGGTAAGCACCCTTTATTTCCCGGTATGGAGCGACAATAACGGGCAGGATGATATCACATGGCATGAGGGCATCAAACAGAGCGACGGCAGTTATAAAGTTACTTTTGATATTGCAGAACATCACAATGATACTGGCACCTACAACATCCATTGCTATGCAGCAGATTACTTTGGGAAGATGACAATGCTGGGAGCAACAACAGCGGATGTAACGGTGAAATTCATAACAGGAAATCTTACTGCCAGCGCGACTGGTGACAAGATTAACGTAAAGGTAAACGGCATTGTGGCACCGAATGGTTTGCAGACGATTTATCTACCGATATGGAGTGAAACCGGTGGACAGGATGATATCAAATGGTATACAGCAACCAAACAAAGTGATGGAAGCTACAGCCTGAGTATCGACGTCAAAGATCATAATTATAATAGTGGAATCTATCATGTTCACTGTTATGGTGTCGATAGTAACGGAAAATATACATTATTGGGAGAAAAAACGGTCAGTGTCAGCGGCAGTGTCCAGGCGATGAGTGCCAGCAGTGTTACCAATACGGTATCCGGCAATCAGATTAATGTAAGTATCAGCGGGATTGCGGCGCCGAATGGCATTCAGACTGTTTATGTACCCACATGGAGCGAGGTTAACGGACAGGATGATATCAAATGGTACACAGCAACTAAACAAAGCGACGGAAGCTATAGCCTGACCATTGAGATCAAAGACCATAACAATGATGCCGGCGTATATAATATTCATTGCTATGGCGTGGATGATTCCGGGAATTTTACAATACTGAAAGAAATGAAAACGGCCAGTATTGTGGTTGAGAAAATGACGGCCGGCAGTGTGAAAGCCAGTGTAAGTGGAAGTCAGATTATAGCAACAATTCAGGGCATCACTGCACCAAACGGAATTAAAACCATTAGCGTGCCAGTTTGGAGTGATGTTAATGGACAGGACGATCTGAAATGGTACACAGCAGTTAAACAAAGTGATGGCAGCTATCAAGTGACTATTGATATCAAAGATCATAACTATGATAGCGGCAGCTACTTGATTCACACCTATGGAACTGATGCATCAAATGTAACGACGTTTTTGGGGAATACAAGTGTTTCGGTAGTTACTTCACCCATGACGGCAAATGATATCACGGCGACGTTTGCGGATAATATCATTACCGTCAATATCGATGGCATTACTGCGCCAAATGGCATTCAGAATATGCTGGTACCAACATGGAGTGACAACGGTGGACAAGATGATATCGTCTGGTATACTGCAATCAAACAAAGCGATGGCAATTACCAGGCAACGATCAATGCAAAAGATCATAATGGAGACAGCGGAAATTATTCCGTCCATGTTTATGGGGTGGAAGCGGATGGCCGAAATGTATTTCTTGGCAATACATCGGTGAGTGTCAGATATGTGGAAACACCCATTATGGGAGCAACGACCGTGACGGCGGCCGATCTGATTGCCTATTACAAGGCTACCGGATGTACATTCCCGCAGATATATGGAAATATTGGTGTGAATCTGGATACTTTTGTCAATATGTATATCCAGGAGTGCGCGGTTGAAGGCGTTCGGGCGGAGGTAGCTTTTGCCCAGGCAATGCTTGAAACCGGCAATCTTCAATTTGGCGGCGATGTCAAGGTCAGTCAGTTTAATTTTGCCGGATTAGGGGCAACTGGCGGCGTGCCAGGTTACGATTTTTCAACAACCTACGGCAATTCCAGCGCTGGGCTTCAGACCGGAATTAGAGGTCATGTCCAGCATTTGAAGTGTTATGCCAGTGATCAGCCTTTAAATCAGACAAAAGTTGATCCAAGGTGGAATAATTCGTTAAGACTAAGAGCGTTGTCGGTTGAAGAACTGGCAGGAACGTGGGCTGCGGATAAGACCTATGCCGGAAAAGTCAAAGCGATCATGAATAAGTTCTAGATAAAAAAACAGGATTGATGAAAATCAATCCTGTTTTTTTTTATGACGTTTCGAGTGGATGCTAATAATTATGCTGAATCGGTCGATAAATATATAGTAAATAATCGAATTGTGGGAGAAGAGGGAATAATGCAAATGATACGTGAGAAGTTCGGAATGAAAGGGATTATTTTGTGTTTGGCCTTTGTTTTGATTTCGGGATGTTTGCCCGAGTATATTGAGGCTCAGGAAAACAATGCCGTCAGCGTCAGTGCCGGTGAAGCGGTCAATAGCAGCTATATTGTGAGTATTACCGGGGTCGGAAATCCGGATGGAATCAGCGGGGTTATGTTTCCGACCTGGAGCCAAACCAATGGACAGGATGATATCCGATGGGAAAGCGGAACCTATGTGGGAAATGACACGTGGGAAGTAACGATTCATTTAAAAGACTATCAACAGACATTTGATACTTTTATCAGTCACGCCTATGTGATTGATAAATCAGGAAAAATGACGTTTTCAGGAATTGCCGAGAAAACCATCGAAAATCCGCTTGGTGATGTTGCTGTCAATATCATCCAGAATCCGGATAGTACAACGCAATTCACGGTCAGTACGCTTGGCTGTGCGGAAAAAAACGGGATTGGCAGCGTGCTGTTTCCAACATGGACAGAAAGAAATGGACAGGATGAGATCGTGTGGTATCAGGGAACCCTGGGAAGCGATGGAGAATACAGTGTGACCATCGACACTAAGGATCATCACTTTGAAACCGGAACGTATAATGTCCATACCTACATTTACGGTTTGCGGGGAGATGTGATCAAAACAGCGGTTGATACCTATACCGTCGCGGCCTCAACGCCAAACATCAGTGCCGGTGAAGTGAGCAATGACAGCTACAAAGTGGCAGTTACCGGTGTCAGCAGTTCAGAAGGGGTCAGCGGTGTTTTATTTCCGACCTGGAGCCAAGCCAATGGACAGGATGATATCCGCTGGGAAAGCGGGACCTATGTGGGAAACGACACCTGGGAAGCAACGATCAATCTCAGAAATTACCGGAGCAGTTATGATACCTTTGAAACTCATGCCTATGTGGTTAAAGGGAATCAACAGTTGCAATATATCGCCAAAACGGAAATGATCATCGACAATCCTTTTGCGGCAGAACCGCTGGAATTGGAGATCCAGCCGGATCCTGATGTCTCAAAGTTTGTCGTCAGCACAACGAATTGCAGCGGCAAATCCGGCATCGGCGATGTGCTTTTTCCGGTCTGGACGACAAGAAACGGGCAGGATGATATCCAGTGGCTTCAGGGGACATTGGGAGGCAACGGCGAGTACAGTGCAGTGGTGGATATCGAAAATCATGGCTTTGAAACAGGCCCGTATCAGATCCATGCTTACCTGCGTGGCAATGGCAATGAAAACATTGCATTTTCGAGCAATTCATTCACGCTGGAGCAAACGACGCCGACCTTTGAGTATGACAACGCCGTCTTAAATAATGTGTTTAAAATGAGGATAAAAAATGTCAGCAATGAAAATGGCGTCTCCGGAGTCATGTTGCCAACCTGGAGCCAGGCAAACGGACAGGATGATATCCGCTGGGAACCGACAACTTATATTGGAAATCATACCTGGGAAACAACGGTGGATTTAAAAAAATACAATCAAATTGTCGATACTTTTATTACCCATGCTTATCTGGTTGATGGCAACGGTAATTCGGTGATGGCAGCACAGTCTTTCCGAACGATCAAACAAAACACGGTAACGGTTTATGGCTACTTCGCCTATCCTTTAGATACACAGTATCAGCCCAATCCCGATGATCCCACCGATTGGTTTGGTGCGCGGTGGGGAGATATTCATGAAGGCGTCGATATACCGGCGGATCGCTACGCCAGCTGCTATTCAGTCGGCAACGGAATCGTTGAACGAGCAGGCTATTTTATGGGATACGGAAGATATGTCAGAATTCGCACGACTGACCGCTACGGAGAGAGTGTTTCTTTCTTTTATGGTCATCTTCAGGAAATAAATGTCAGTGTCGGCCAAGCGGTCGGAACAGGAACAAAGATTGGATCAGTTGGTGGATCGGGATACGATGCCAACAGGAATTACATCGATAATGCCTATGGATCCCATCTTCATTTTGGCGCCATTGCCAATGCTGACGATGCCTGCGTTGATCCGGAAATATGGATTGATTTCCATAATCCCTACAATAATATCAACTAAAAGAAATAGCAATAAAGAGAGACTGATAATAGTCTCTTTTTTATTTAGCGAAAATGAGATCCTGTGTTATAATAGAACGAATTTAATATCATGGTGCAAGGAAGTTTATATGAAAAGTGATGTTTCGGTTATTATTCCAAATTTCAATGGGGAAAAATATATTGCCAATTGCCTGGAGAGTATTCTCGACCAAAGTTTTTATGAATTTGGTCAGATGGAAATCATCGTGGTGGATGACTGCTCCAGCGATGACAGCGTCAATATTATTAAAAGATATCAAGAAGTAAAGCTGGAGATAAATCCGGTCAATTCAGGCTTTGATAAATCGGTCAATCAGGGTATCAAGGCGAGCAGCGGGACCTATTGTCTGCTTTTGAACAATGATGTAGTGGTCGACCGCGATTTTGTCAAATACCTGTACCGACACATCGACGAAAATCCCAATGTGTTTTCTGTCAGCTCAAAAATGGTGCGCTATTACGAGCGGAATAAACTGGATGATACAGGGGATTTTTATAATATTTTCGGCTGGGCGTACAAGCGGGGCGATGGAAAACCGGTTGAGGCATATAAAAAACGGACTTCAGTTTTCAGCACCTGTGCCGGTGCCGGCATTTACCGTCGCTCGGTACTGGATGAGATCGGCTTGTTCGATGAAACATTTTTTGCCTATCTAGAAGATGTGGATATTTCCTACCGGGGACTGATTTATGGGTATCAGAATCATTATGAACCACAGGCGGTCTGTTATCATATTGGCAGCGCCACCACGGCTGACGGGCAAAAATACAGTCCTTTTAAAGTGAAAATTTCAGCAAGAAATAATATTTATGTGGCTTATAAAAATATGCCGACGTTCCAGCTTCTGATCAACAGTCCTTTTTTGCTGCTTGGTTTTTTCATCAAATACCTGCTTTTTTGGAAACGAGGTTACGGCAAGGACTACTCGGCAGGGATTAAAGAGGGCTTAAAAAACTGCCGGCAGATGAAAAAAGTACCGGTCCAATCAAAAAATCTGGGCCACTATATACTGATTGAGATTCTGCTGATTCATAATCTCTTTCGACATGTTTTCAATAAATTAGTGCGATAGGGCGCAATTTCATTTCTTTTCTTCCATATTCAAAATACGCATGGTATAATATAATGTCTTTTAGATGAAAAAACGCATAGGAAAGGCTGAAAATGGATTTATCAATTATTATTGTTAATTATAAAACACAGGAATTGACATCAAATTGTATTGATTCGATCGTCAAAAGCAATACAAAAGGATTGAACTACGAAATCATTGTTGTCGATAATGCTTCTGAAGATGGCAGCATTGAAGCAATCGAAAAGGCCTTCCCGCAGGTTGAAATTATCAGGAACCGTGAAAACCAGGGGTTTTCAAAGGCCAATAATCTGGGCATTAAAACAGCAAAAGGGGATTACATCCTGCTATTGAATTCCGATACGATTGTTGAGTTTAATACACTTAAGGGCGCGCTGGAATTCATTAAAGATCACAAACACATCGGGGCGTTAGGCTGTAAAATACTGTTGCCTTCAGGAAAGCTTGATGCGGCCTGCAAACGGAGTTTTCCGACACCTGCAAACGGTCTTTATCACAGCCTGAATTTGGATACCGCTTTTCCGGATAATACACGTCTCGGCGCTTATAACCTCACTTACGCAGATGAAAATAAAACCTGTTCCATCGATTGTATTATGGGCGCATTTATGATGGTGCCCAGAAAAGTGATCGATGAGGTTGGTATGCTGGATGAGGATTATTTTATGTATGGGGAAGATGTGGACTGGTGCTATCGGATAAAAAATGCGGGCTATCAGATCATGTATTACCCGGAAGTCCGGATTTTTCATCATAAAAAAGCCAGCGGCATTGGCAAGAGAAACCCCAAGGTGATTGAAGCTTTTTATGATTCCATGGGTATTTTCTACAGTAAACATTACCAGAACAAGTACAGCAAATTGACGCGTTGGTGCGTGATGACGGGAACATCCCTGATGAAAAAAATGGCTTTGCACAAAAACAAACACAGAAAATAAAGACAGACGAGGAAAAATACAAATGATTAAAAGTAATCAGCGCTTTTTTAATTTTATACTGGTATTGTTTGATGTCTCCGTTGTTACTGCTTCCCTGTTGTTTGCATGGTACATTCGATTTGTGTCACCATTTTTTGATGATGGGGTCCGGACCATGGATCTCCGGGCATATGTGGACTTGCTTGGCATTATCATACCGCTTTATCTGATTCTTTTTACTGCTTTTGGACTCTATAAGCCATATCGAAAACAGCCTTTCTATAAAGAGTGCCGCGAAATAATTGTTGCCAATATCATTGGCATTACCATTCTGATGGCGGTACTGTTTACCGGAAAGAACATCCATTTTTCCCGCTATATGTTGGGAATTTTCTTTGCAACGTCGACGATCGTCATGATGATAGAACGCGGTTCAATCAGAAAAATACTACGCATGGCTCGGGAACGAGGCTTTAACATCAAATACGTCATCATCGTTGGAGCGGGAAGTATCGGCCAGACTTTCGCATCGAAAATAACCGGCGATCGGCAACTGGGGTATAAAATCACCGGTTATGTGGATGACTATTATCACAAAATCGAAAAAAATGGCATTCCCATCCTGGGTACGACGCATGAAATGAATGAAATCCTGGAAGAGTTTCAGGTCGATGAAGTGATCATCGCCCTGCCCAATACCAGTTATAAGCGAATCGATGAAGTGATTGATATTTGTGAGTATCAGGGCATAAAAACTCAGATTATCCCGGATTATTTCCATCTGATTCAGGGAAGAAAAGCCTATTTTGATGAACTGGATGGGATACCGCTGATCAATACACGGTATATTCCGCTTGATCAGCCTTCTAACAAGTGGATCAAGCGAATTGCGGATATCATACTTTCCCTGGTTATTCTGATTCTGGTTTCGCCGATCATGCTTGTGACAGCGATTCTTGTGAAAATGACTTCACCCGGTCCGGTTATTTATAAACAGATCCGGGTTGGCATGGGGCGCAAAGAATTCTGGATTTATAAGTTCCGGTCGATGCGGTGTGAGGCATCTGTTGCATCGGGTGATGTGGGATGGACCACCGAGAATGATCCCAGAAAAACAAAATTCGGTGCTTTTATCAGGAAAACAAGCATTGATGAGCTGCCCCAGTTTTTTAACGTTTTAAAAGGTGATATGAGCATTGTTGGGCCAAGGCCGGAAAGACCGCATTATGTGACCCAGTTTCAAAATGAGATTCCGAAATATATGATCAAGCATCATGTCCGCCCGGGAATCACCGGCTGGGCTCAGGTCAGCGGCTGGCGCGGGGACACTTCGATTCATAAACGAATTGAGTGCGACATCGAATATATTGAAAAATGGACATTGTGGTTTGATATAAAAGTGTTTTTTATGACATTCAAAGCAGTGTTTGAGAGTGGGTACTGATTATCCATGAGAGAAAGGATTTTATGATTATATTATTTTTATGTTATTTGGTCTGCACAGTTAGTGGGTTGACACTGGTAAAATTTGGAGCGAATAATAATGCCTTTGCATTGAACAGCAGCTTCTTTAATTTATCATTATCGTATACCACGTTATTGGGATTGTTTCTGTATATCATCAGCTTTCTAATGTGGATTGTGATTGTGCAGAAATACAATTTGAGTTACATTGCACCCATGGCAACTGGTTTATCGCAAGTACTGATCATTGCAGCTTCGATTTTTATCCTGGGTGAGAAAATCGGGACGTTTCAATGGCTGGGAATCGCTCTGGTTTTGGGTGGAGTGGTTCTGATGAATGTTAAAACCGTATAGATATGATGACTGGAGAAAAAATGAAAATATTGGTGATTATCCCGGCATATAATGAGGAAGATTCAATTGAAGAAGTGGTGAATAAACTGAAAATTACTCAATCTGAGGTAGACTATATTATTATTAATGACTGTTCGACAGACAATACGGTGAAAATATGTAAAAATAATAGCTTTAATTATATCAATCTACCTGTTAATCTTGGAATCGGTGGGGGAGTTCAGACCGGCTATCGGTATGCAGTTGAAAATGATTATGATATTGCTATTCAAATGGATGGAGATGGACAACATGATCCTGAAGGCATTGATCGTCTTATAAAACCAATTATAGAGGATGGTTTTGATTTGGTAATTGGTTCAAGATTTATAACCAATGATGGATTCCAATCTTCAGTGATGAGACGAACGGGTATAAGATTTTTAAAATGGTTGATAAAGATTTGCTGCGGAGTAAAAATAAATGATACGACCAGTGGATTCAGAGCTAGCTCAAAAGAACTAACGAAACATTTTTCTCTTGAATATGCTCAGGATTATCCAGAACCCGAGGCAATAATTGCAGCAGTTTTAAATGGCTACCGGGTTTGCGAGGTGCCTGTTATTATGCATGAACGTCAAGGTGGTGAATCATCAATAAACGCGTTTAAATCTATTTATTATATGGCAAAGGTTTCACTGGCTATATTTATTTACCGAATTGGATCTTTTAAAAATGTGAGAGAGCGGAAACTATGAATATAAGTTTAAGATTTTTTTTAATTGTTAGCATTCTGATTTATTTGGGAATAATCATACATTTTCTTAAAAAAAGAGAGCTGAATCTCAGGTATTCATTGATATGGATATTTTCGGCAGTGTCGATGTTGCTTGTATCGATTTTTCCGGAAATTATCATCACGTTTACTTCATTCGTAGGTATTGTTGATGTTGTAAATAGTGTATTTGTTTTGGAAGGCATGTTTGTACTGCTGATTGTTTTGTCATTAACTGCGATTGTTTCTCATTTAAATGAAAAAAACAGACAACTCATACAAGCTGTCGCACTATTGGAAAAAAGAGTCAGAGTATTGGAAAATCACAGAATCGAGAATAAAAAAGATGAATGATCATATTTTTATCGTTTGCGCCTATGGAAAATCGCGGTTTCTAGAAGAGTGCATTCTTTCATTGCTTGAACAGACAGAGAGAAAAAATATTATCATATCGACGTCAACACCCAATGCTCACATCGAAGGCATTGCAGAAAAATATCGGATTGCGATCAGAACGCATGAAATCAGCGGCATTGGAATCGATTGGAATGCCGGTTACGCATGTGCCGATTCAAAATATGTTACCCTGGTTCATCAGGATGATGTATATAAAAAGAACTATCGAGAGAAGGTTCTGACCGAACTGGACAGATATGAAGACTGCCTGATTGCCTTTTCCAATTATCGTGAAATCAGAAATAGTCAGATAGCAGATCCAAACGTCAATATCAGGATCAAAGAATTGATGCTGTCGCCATTGAAACATCTGAACCGAAATCGATTTATGCGGAGAAGAATACTTTCCCTCGGCAATCCGATCTGTTGTCCAGCAGTGACTTACAATAAAAATTTGCTTGGAAATTTCGCGTTTGATACGCAGTTGACTACGAGTTTGGACTGGGCAGCATGGGAGAAAATTTCAAAATGCAGGGGACGATTCGTTTATATTCAGGAACCCCTGATGTATCATCGCATCCATGAAGAAAGTGAAACCTCCAATACGATTGAAAACAAGAAAAGAGCGGCGGAAGATCTGATGATGCTGAAAAAATTCTGGCCGGCACCGATTGCAAGGATCATCTTTCATTTTTATCATAAGAGCGAAAAGTCGAATATCTTATAAAATCAATCATAATAGGAATTATGATACTGATCGTATCGCTTGTAATAGATATTTTTGTATTTAATATAAATTTTTTTACCGGAGGAAACCAAAGTGTGGAAATTTTATCCATCACCACAGAGGATCTTATGGTTATGGATGATGGAAATTACAAAATCCTTGATAATGGAGCCTATATTCAGTTAGATGATATTCATCAGTATGTTAACAAATTGGAGTTTGATATAAACTCTTTTAATCAAAATGTTAATATTGAGATAACTTATAATGATACAGAAAAAACTGATAATATGAATGGTATATCAACCAAGCTTGGCTATTGGTTATATATTTGCACCTTGCCTATTCAGCGGTTGTTGTAATTAATGGTTTAAGCTTTTTTGTTTTGCTTTAATTATAGAATGGATATTAAAAAAAAGACGCTGACAATAATCGATACAGCAATGATAACAAGTTACTTTGTTTTAATAACAGTAAGTAAGTTAGCGTATGTCCCCATTTTTCTGTTAGTAATGATTTTAAAACAGGTAAATTATATTGGGGTAGTGCCAAGAGCAATTATGACACAAAAGGAATATCTGCTAGGGGGAACGAGTGTTTCATTGGCATACATTATAGCATGAAAGTTTAATATAAATAATATAGCATTGTCGAGAAAATAAAGTTTAATTGAATTAATATTTTATAGAAAAATTGGGAGTATGTTATGAAAGTAATGGTTTCAGGCGGGGCAGGTTATATAGGTAGTCATGCAGTCGTCCAGTTGTTAGATCAAGGTTACGATGTCGTTGTGGTGGACAATTTATCTAAAGGTTTCAGACATGCGGTTGATGAGCGGGCAGTATTTTATCAATGTGATATTCGTGATAAAAAGTCTTTAAATGAGGTTCTTAAAAAAGAAAAAATTGATGTTGTTATGCAGTTTGCGGCAGATATTGTGGTTGCCGAGAGCGAAAAAGATCCTTTAAAATATTTCAACAATAATGTGTCAGGAACGATTTCTTTATTAGAAGTGATGATTGAAAACGAAGTAAAGAAAATTATATTTTCTTCAACGGCGGCTGTATACGGAAATACAGAAAAAATACCGGTGGAGGAGATGGATGCAATTTCACCCATTAGTCCATACGGTATGACCAAAGCGATGGTTGAGAACATTTTGGAGAGTTGCAGACAGGCATATGGGATGAATTACTGTATTTTTAGATACTTCAATGTTGCAGGAGCACATGAAAAATATCCAATTGGGCAGAATGTGGTAAAGAATACTGCTCTGATACCAATTATACTGGAAGTAGCGGCGGGAAAGAGACCGTATATAGAAATATACGGAGATGATTACGAAACGGCGGATGGCACTGGCGTCCGGGATTTCATTCATGTCGTGGATTTGGTAGATGCGCATATTTTAGGAATCATGCAACTTAATAGAAATTTAAGTGGAATTTATAATCTTGGGAACGGACAGGGCTTTTCTGTTAAAGAGATGATTGAAGCATCTCGTAAGGTAACAAAAAGAGATGTTCCAGTGAAAATATCACCACGACGGGAAGGTGATATCGCAGTTTCAATTGCATCGAGTGATAAGGCGAAGAAAGAATTGGGATGGAAACCCCACTATACACGTGTTGAAAAAATAATTGAGACTGCCTGGAATTATAAAACAAAAAAGTATTAAAATCACCTTGATTAGTAATATAAATAATGAAAGAGAAAAATATAAGGATGAATAAAAAAGCAAAAATATTGAGTAGAGATATAGAAAATAAAATACTCTTCTGCGTATTGGGATTTCTGATTGCGATCTTGCTGTGCGGTTTAATATATTATTGGAAAAATGAGTTTCAGAACATTGTTGTTATTGGAAACCAAATAGCATTTAGTTTTTTTGCAGTGTGTGTGTTTATGATTTTGATTTTGACACTGTATTTTATAAAAATGAATCAACAGGGAAAGAGTTGTTTTGTATCAACAAAAATTCTATTCGACTTTTTTATTGACTATCGATATCGAATAGCAGCGATTGTATTTGTCATATTGGTCGTATTAGGAATCAATTTTTCATCTCTGGCATTTTGGGAGACAACCACTCATGAGGAATCTCACTCTGTCATATTTGGACAGGAAAGACCAATTCGATCTGATGAGTGGCTGGTGGAAACACCGTGGGTTTTATCTCAGTATAACGAGGGCTTTCCAACAGAGAATGAGGACATTCGAGTTGATGGCCAAAATATGCTGTTTATGAGTACCAAAACGCCAATAAACCATATTTCTACAATTGGTAATCCTTATAATTGGGGATACTTTTTCTTGTCCATTGAACAAGGTTATGCCTGGCATTGGGTTTTAAAATTATTATTATTGCTTTTGTTTTCATATGAGTTTTTGTATATAATTACGAAGGAAAGTCGATACGTGGCCTTTATTGGTGCGTTTTGGATAGCTTTTTCACCAACGATAGCCTGGTGGTACGATACTTCAGTTATTGAAATAGTCATTGCCTTTCAAGCGTTGTTTGTAGCGGTTTTTTATTATTTTAGGGTTAGTCGGGTTTATCAAAAGATATTGCTGCTGGCCATGGTTATTGTTTTTGGACTGAACTTTATTTTAGATTTATATCCCGCTTTTCAAATTGTATTAGGATATGTTTTTTTAGGATTGTTCAGTTATTTAGTATGTAAAAATTACAAGAAGATCAGAAAGTTAGATATTGCCTTCATTAGCCTATCGATTATTTTCGTAATAGTAGTCGTAGCAGTTACGATTATTCCGTCAATTTCTGATATAACCATTATGATGTCAACTTCATATCCCGGTAGCAGAATGATAACAGGCGGCGGAATGAGCATATTTGATTTATCCAGATATTTGTACAACTGGTTAATCCCTCACGTTGATGTTCCACCGGAAACATTGTTGAATAATTGCATTGCCAGTGCTTACGTGACCTTTATTCCGGCATCGCTAGTCATTATTCTGAAAAGATGGAAAGAAAAAAAGTACATTGACAATAACTATTTGAAGATATTTATAGCATTTTATATTATGTTTGCATTATGGATACTACTACCCTTTCCAGAATTTTTTGCAAAATATACATTGTTGTATATGGTCACCCCTCAAATGTCATTAATGGGGGCAGGATTACTGGGTGTCTATATTAGTTGCATTGTCATTAGTCAGTTGAACGAGAGTCAGGGCTTCAGTAAAAAAGGAATCATCGCTTTTCTTTCATTTTTAGGTTGTTATTTTCTGTTGGCGCTTTATTTTGACAAAGCAATCAGCTATTTAGGAATAATTGGAACAGGAATGACAATAATGATTTTCTTAATGGCGAATTATTTTTTCATTGCGGGGAAAAAATATCCAGTTTTGATTTGTGTTTGTTTTATTTCAGTCATTCCGGGATTCTTTGTCAATCCAATTAATGTAGGGCTCGCGCCGATTTATGAAACGGCACTTGCTAAATCAATACAGGCAGTGGTTGAAGAAGATCCGGAAGGTCTATGGATAGGGTATGATTCGATAACATTGCCTGATTATATACTTGCTCAAGGCGGAAAAGTACTCAACAGTGTCCATTACTATCCAAACAATAGATTGTGGGCGCAGATAAGCAACAATACAGATGATTACGCAATATATAATCGTTTTGCACATATTGAAATAGAGTTTAATGACTTGGAGGAAACTAAGTTTGAGCTGATTGGTACAGATCATATAAAAATCATACTGAGCATAAATGATTTAGAAAAACTTGATGTGAAATATATTGTTTCTTATAATCCATTAGAGAAATTTAGCAATCAAAATATTTCCTTTATCAAACAAAGTCAGAATGATGCAGGTACAATATTTATTTATGAAGTGATATATAATAATTGAAATCAAAGTTGCGATAAACAATTTGTAGCAGCAATCAAAAATTAGACTATTTTAATAAAGAACTGTTTGCGCAAAATAAATGAATTAAGAATGGATGGCTTTGATAACAGATGAAAAAAAATCGATTTTTTAAAATGGCCGATAGACAGATCACGCCCAGAACCAATTGGATGATGTTTGGGAGCATACTCATCTTCACCTTTTCATACATGTTATTTCTCAACTTCAATACCCCGCTTATTGCAGACGACTATGTCTACACATTTATTTTTGGTACGTCGACACCGGTTCTGAGTCTCGCTGATATCGTCATTTCTCAGATATCATACTATATGAGCTGGGGTGGCAGGGTCATTGCCGAAACACTGACTCAACTCTTCATGTTTTGGGGCAAAGATGTTTTTAACATTGCAAATAGTCTCTGCTATATCATTTTTGTTCTGGCACTCTATTTTAATGCAGTTGGTCGAAAAATAAAACCAGGCATGCTGCTGATTGTGACAATTCTTGTCTGGTTTTTTGTGCCAATGTTTGGACAGACAATTGTGTGGCTGACTGGGTCATGTAATTATCTGTGGTGCGGAACCCTGATACTACTGGCAATTCTGCCTTTTCGTTTTTATGAAGAAAAACAGACAAACTGTTTGAAAAGCTTCTGGTTTGCGGTCATTATGAGTCCACTGTTTTTTCTGAGCGGGATCACGAATGAAAATACAGCCGGTGGCATGATTCTGATGATGCTTTTGTTCTGTCTGTTGTACTATAAACGAAAGATCAGAATACCCTTTTTTGCATACACCGGAATCTTGTTTTCGGTTTGCGGCTTTTTATGTATGATTTTTGCACCGGGAAATGGATTGCGGGTGGACAATGAATCAGCCGTTGCAGAAGTGACAACAATGGTTGGATCGAATCCCATTATTACGAGGTTTGCCTATTTTGCATATAATCTATACGCGCTGATGCCGCTGCTGATTGTTGCAGGCATTGTGTTGGTGCTGTTGTTCAGAGAAAGAGGAAAAACTGGAATGGTGGTTTCCGGAATATTTCTTTTTTCCGCCGCGGCTTCAATGATCGTGATGCTGGCACCACCTAAATTTCCGCCACGAGCGATGTTTGGCCTGGTGGCATTTATGATCATTTCGATCGTTTATGGATTGGATCATC
Source organism: Acetobacterium fimetarium (assembly GCF_014284475.1). Lineage (GTDB taxonomy): Bacteria > Bacillota > Clostridia > Eubacteriales > Eubacteriaceae > Acetobacterium > Acetobacterium fimetarium. Next base: position 116,283 of record NZ_WJBC01000010.1, read on the forward strand.
TGAAAATCAGGCCAAAGGAGCTGCGGCGCTTGTTCGTAGTCCCAGCATTTTTGGTTATCCTTTATTATGTGATGTCATTGGGATATGTGGGAGTTGATGCAATTACGGTAAACAGGCAGTATGAAGCACGGGTGGCATTGATACAGGAAAATAAAGAGAATTCAGTCATTCAAGTGCCTGCGATTGTGCCATTATCCAGCCACAATGGGATGTATGGGCTGAAGGATGTTCAAATGGATCCCAATCATTGGGTCAATCGAGCGCTGGCAGATTATTATGGTGTTACAAATATAATTCTAGAACCATAGAATGGAGATGAAGCTTTGAATACGATAAAAACAAAAATAAATCAAATGATACAGTGGGATTATTTTCCAATGATGGTGTTCACTTTTTTCATATTGCTACTGCACTTTTTTATAAGTCCATCTGGAGATGATTTTACTTATGGAAATGTGTTCTACAAGGAACCGGTGTTAACATTTATCTCACAAGCCTATTACGGCTGGAGCTCCCGTATTATTATCATGCCGGTTGCTGCATTTTTTGCCGGAAATTCATTCTTGTTATTTTCTATTTTCGATATTTCCATTTATCTTTTATTGGCTGTCATGATTTCCAAACTCTTTGTTTATGAAAACAAACGCAAAATGAATTGGATTATTGTGATACTTTTAGCATCAGTACCCATTGTTTCCATGTTAACAACTGCCGGCTGGATTGTAACCAGCGTTCATTATTTATGGGCGCTGACGCTCAGCTTGGTGGCCTTATATCCCCTCAAGAAAATATATTTCAATGAAGTAATAAAGTGGTATGAGTATCCGGTATATCTTGTTGCCACTGTTTTTGGAATGAACATGGAAATCATGGCCGCGATTCTGGTTTCAGTTTATTTTCTGTTCTGCGTTTTCTTTATATATAAAAAAAATACTTCTATTTATACAGTTTTCATCACGATTTTTTTAATCGGTAATTTTATTTTCATTATTCTTTGCCCTGGTAATGCTGTTCGTGACCTATCAGAAACGGCAGCTCGTTTTCCTGAATATGCTTCTTTTGGTTTGTTTCAGAAACTGACCTTATCGGCTGTATCCTATATTATCACGATTGATCAAAATTTCATCATGCTGATCATCGTGGGTTTAGCTGGGATCTTTACCTGGCAAAAGTATAAAACATGGGGGGCTCGACTCATTGGGGTTATCCCGTTTATTTTTTGTGTGCTGATTGAAATGGTTCGTGTTTTTGTTCTAAGTCCCAAATTTGCCTGTGTTATTTATATACTAACCGGAAAAATGATTGGTGATTGGGTTTCACTTAAGAGTATCATCAGTGGCGTCCCCGGAAGCTATCACTATCTCGCCTTTGTGGCAATGGCGCTATTTGCAGTTTCGTTAATGGCTATGACGGTTACACTGTTTAAGGATTCAAAAAAA
>NZ_WJBC01000011.1 GCF_014284475.1 Acetobacterium fimetarium
GGTAAATACAAGATGTGGTAATTTCAAAAAAAACTGTTGCAAATAAATATGTAACAGGTATAATGAGAAACAAACGATGTATATACAAGGTTCAGACGTGTAATATTTTGTACTTGATATAGCGATCGAGAATAAAAAACCATGATGATTCCGGAGAAAATGTATCTTAAGAATTTTCCCGGAATTATATATGAGCTCAGTAAACGATATTGTGATGTAATTAATGATCGCGGTTTTCTGATTAAGGAGGCGAAAAGTATGAAACAGGAAGAAATTGGTATTGTTATTGAAGCAGAAGGAGAATTTGCTAAAGTAAGAGCCGCCCGACATGGAGACTGCAAGGAATGTGGAGCATGTCCCGGCGATGATGCGATTACGATGGATGTTCAAAATCCGATTTCTGCCAAGGTAGGGCAAAGGGTTGCATTTGAGATGCACGAAGCGAGTATGGTTACGGCGGCATTTGTGGTTTATGCATTGCCTCTTTTAGCTGCAGCTGCTGGTGCGATTATCGGATGGTATATTGCCGGTGAATTTGGACAGGCGGTGGTTCCGTTTCAAATAGGTGGCGGCATAATAGGGTTTGGCCTGTCGTTGATTTTTGTAAAATTATATGACAGAGCGATGAAAAAAAATACTAAAACATTACCGGTGATTACAAAAATATTGAGCTGAATAAGTTCCGATTTGCCTTGATATTTTTGTTTATCAATAGAGATTCATTATAATAAAAAAAGGGAGGTTTTAAATATGATGAAGAGTTTTCGTGGTGGAGTACATCCAAACGATAGCAAGAGTTATACAGCGAGTAAGCCGATAGAAACAGCACCTTTGCCTGACAAAGCAATCATACCTGTGCGACAGCATATCGGAGCACCTTGTTCACCTATTGTAGCTAAAGGCGACTTAGTGAAAAAAGGACAATTAATTGCAACAACGGATGCTTTTGTTTCGGGAAATGTGCATGCATCAATTTCAGGAAAAGTAATTGATGTGGGAGATTATCCACATCCAGTGTTTGGAACATGTCTTGCAATTGTTGTTGAAAACGATGGCAAAGATGAATGGGTGGAAGGAATTCCATTGAAACGTGACTGGCAGGATCTGGATACTGACAGCATCAACAAGATCATCAGAGAAGCTGGTATTGTTGGTATGGGTGGAGCAACTTTTCCAACCCATGTGAAAATGGCCGTGCCAAAAGACAAAAAAGCGGAAGCATTTATTTTAAATGCGGCAGAATGTGAACCATATCTGACTGCTGACCACCGCATGATGCTTGAACAATCGGATCGAATTGTTACCGGTGTAAAAATAGCAATGAAAGCACTTGGTGTTACAAAAGGTTATGTTGGGATTGAAGATAACAAACCCGATGCGATTGAAGCGATGAAAAAAGCTTTTTCGGGAACGGGAGTCGAAGTTGTCGGACTGCCAACCAAGTATCCGCAGGGTGCTGAAAAAATGTTGATTAAGGTATTAACAGGCAAAGAGGTGCCATCTGGCGGATTGCCATTGGAAGTTGGTGTTGTAGTTGCAAACGTCGGTACGGCGGCAGCAATCTGCGATGCCGTTACGCAAGGCTTGCCTTTAATTCAGCGTGTGACAACAATCAGCGGCAAGGCGATAAAAGAACCGAAAAATATTCTGGTAAGAGTTGGAACAACATTTGAAGATGCTATCAATTTTTGCGGTGGCTTTGCCAGTACACCTGAGAAAATCATTAGCGGTGGCCCGATGATGGGAATGGCAGAACCGAGTATTGACCTTCCAATTATCAAGGGTGTTTCCGGAATACTTGCCATGGCCGAAGGTGAATCAAACACCGGGACAGAGTCATCATGTATCAGATGCGGAAGATGTCTTAATGCATGTCCAATGGGATTGAATCCAAGCATGTTCAGTATTTTAGGGGAGAGAGGCCACTTTGAAGAAGCCGTACAGGATTTCAATCTACTTGATTGTGTTGAGTGTGGCAGTTGCGTTTATGTATGTCCAGCAAAACGAAATATCGTTCAATATGTTAAATACTGTAAGGCACAAAATGCTGCTAAAAAAGCTGCAGGGAAATAGGGGGTGAGTTTTTCATGGCGGAAGTAAAATCAAACAAGGAATTATTTAATGTATCAGTATCTCCACATATTCGCTCGAAGGAGTCAGTTTCAAAAATAATGTGGACGGTAAACATATGCCTGGCTCCGGCTGCATTGTTTGGAGCTTATTATTTTGGGCTAAATGCCATTCTGATTTTGGTCGCAGGAGTTGTATCGGCTGTGTTTTTCGAATGGGCAGTTCAGAAGATCAGAAAAAAACCAGTTACAGTAAAAGACGGAAGTGCTTTTCTGACCGGTCTGTTGCTGGCAATGTGTTTGCCACCGACACTTCCATGGTGGATGACAATTGTAGGATCATTTATTGCAATCGTCATTGCAAAGCATGCTATGGGCGGATTGGGCTCTAATATCTTCAATCCAGCGCATATTGGTAGAGCTGCTTTGATGGTGTCATGGCCGGTAGCGATGACAACATGGAGCAAAATGACGACAGCAGCGGATGTTGTGAGTTCGGCAACACCACTTAATGTTTTAAAGATGCAGGGTCATGAAGCGTTAATCGATACTTTTGGCAACGCATCAAATATGTATCAGGCATTATTCTTGGGAACGCGCAACGGTTGTATCGGTGAAACCTGTACCGTGCTGTTGGTTTTAGGTGGATTATTTTTAATTTATAAAAAATACATCAACTGGCAGGTGCCGGTCGTGATGATTGGAACGGTTGGCATTTTAACTTGGATATTTGGTGGACTTGTCGATCCTGCTGGCTCTTTGGGTTTCTTTGCTGGCGATCCATTGTTCCATATAATGGCTGGTGGTTTAATCATCGGTGCATTCTTCATGGCAACGGATATGGTTACCATTCCAATGACGATAAAAGGTCAGATAATCTTCGCCGCTGGCGCTGGAGTGATGACAGTTATGATTAGACTTCTAGGCGGTTATCCTGAAGGTGTTTGCTATTCAATCTTGTTAATGAACTGTTTGACACCTCTGATTGATCGCTTCTGTCAACCAAAAAAATTCGGAGCAAGGGGGTAATTGAAAATGTCAACTGAACATACACCAAAAGAATATTCAATTTTTCAGATTGCGATAAACTTGACGATAACTTGCTTTATATCGGGGATAATTATTGCGGGCGTTTATTTTATATCACACCCGGTTGCAGTAAAAAACGCAGCGGCCAAAGAGATGGAGACCATGCAGGTTCTCGTTCCTGAGGCAGACAAATTTACCCCGATTGAAGGCGAAGAGGATTGGTATGCAGCAGAAAAGGGCGGAGAAACCATAGCCTATGTCGTCCCGGGAGAAACAAAGGGATACGGCGGAAAAATAGGCATGCTGGTTGCTGTTAATGCGGATGGTTCTGTTATTGATTATCAGATCCTGGTAGCCAACGAAACGCCTGGTCTTGGTGATAAAGCGGGTAAAGAACCATTCAAATCCCAGATCATCGGTAAAACTTCTGATCATCTCGTGGTAACGAAGGATGCTTCAAACAAAGAAGATGTTCAGGCAATGACCGGAGCTACCATTTCATCCAAAGCGGTAACAAAGGGAGTTAAAGAAGCAGTCGACGGCGTCGTCGAGTACGTGGGAGGTGTCAAGTAATATGAATAGTTTATGGTCAGAATTTAAAAAGGGTATTATTGCAGAAAATCCTATCTTTGTTTTGGCACTGAGCCTTTGTCCGGCTTTGGCGGTTACGTCTTCAGCTACGACATCCTTGACAATGGGACTTTCAGTTATGTTTGTTATAACGATGAATAACTGTGTGGTTTCCCTTATTCGAAATGTGGTCAATCCCAAGGTTCGGGTACCGGTTTATATCACATCGATTGCAACCATCGTTACCGTTGTGCAATTAGCCCTTCAGGCATATGCACCGGCGCTGTACGATGCGTTGGGTATTTATCTTGCATTGATTGTTGTTTTTGCAATCATTCTGGCAAGAGCCGAATCATTTGCGTCTAAACATACTCTGATTCCATCCTTCTTCGATGGTCTGGGAATGGGAGTTGGTTTCTGTGTCGCGCTGGTTATTATCGGTGTTCTTCGTGAACTGTTTGGTGCCGGTTCAATTTTCGGCGTTAAGCTTCTGGGTGACTGGTATAATGCGCCACTGATTATGATTTTACCAGCCGGCGGATTCATGTTAATCGGATACCTGATTGGTGGCTGGAAAATGCTGGTTCAGCACATGGAAAAAAAGGAAGCGGAAAGGAGTGAGGCATAATGGAATATTTTACTCTATTTATGGGCGCAGTTGTTGTTAACAACTTCGTATTGACAAAGTTTTTAGGCTTATGTATTTTCTTTGGTGTTTCAAAGAACCTGAGCGCTTCCGCTGGTATGGGTATTGCCGTTACAGCAGTAATGGTGATGAGTTCAGCACTGGCATGGCTCATATATAATTTTATTCTACTGCCATTTGGTCTGACTTTTATGACAACCGCAGTATTTGTGTTATTGATTGCAAGTTTTGTGCAATTGCTTGAAATGGTCATCAAAAAATACTCGCCGGCACTTTACAATATGTGGGGGATTTACTTATTGCTGATCGCCACAAACTGTATCGTTTTATCAATACCATTGATAAATGTGGAATCATCTTATGGATTCTTATACAGTCTGGTCAACGCGGTCGGTTCTGGTTTGGGATTTGCGCTGGCAATCGTCCTTATGGCAAGTTGTCGGGAAAAATTGAGATTAGCAGATGTGCCAAAACCTTTAGAAGGTATTGGAATCGCGTTTATTATAGCAGGTATGCTGGCTTTGTCTTTCCTTGGTTTTTCAGGAATGATTGGATAATAGAAAGGAGATAAAGAATCATGAATACTGCAATAATGGTTGTGCTGGTAATGACAGGCGTTGGTTTGATTTTTGGTTTGATACTGGCTTTTGCTAATAAAGCCTTTGCCATAGAAGTTAATCCACTTATTGAAATAGTTGAAGAAGCACTTCCTAAGGGACAGTGTGGTGCCTGCGGTTATGCCGGCTGTGCAGCTTACGCTGAAGCAGTTGTTTTAGACCCAGATGTTCCACCAAATCTGTGTATCCCCGGGAAAAAACCGGTCGCAGATGAAGTGGCGGAAATAACCGGAAAAAAATCAGCTGAGGTTGAACCGCAAGTTGCTCAGATCAGATGTAACAGCGGGATCGCCGAATCCACAAAGAAATATAACTATGTTGGAATAGAAGATTGTATCGCTGCCAGCCTTGTACAGGGTGGACCCAAAGGATGTCAGTATGGCTGTATGGGTTTTGGTACTTGTGCCGCCAATTGTCCGTTTGATGCACTTTCAATGGGAGAAAATGGTCTGCCGATCGTTGATCAGAAAAAGTGTACCGGTTGTGGAAAATGTGCCTCAGTTTGTCCGAAGCATGTCATCGCAATGTCACCAATTGGGGAACCGGTATCCGTTCTTTGTAATTCAAAAGACAAAGGTGCGGCTGCCAAAAAAGTATGTTCAGTTGCTTGTATCGGTTGCGGTGCTTGTAAGAAGAGCTGTCCATATGATGCAATTACGGTTGAAAACAACTTAGCGGTTGTTGATGGGAAAATTTGCCTTGAAAAATGCAATAATCCAATTTGTCTGGAAAAATGCCCGACCGGAGCAATTGTTCCTTTGACGGAAGATGCCAAAAAAGCATCGGTAGTCATCAAGGAAGCGGCTGCAAAAGCGAAGGCTGAAAAAGCGGCGCAGGCAGCACAGGCAAAAAAAGAAGAAAAATAAATCGGATCGAATAATCAGATACATTTAAGTCTGCAGAAGATGATGGGTTTTATCTTCTGCAGACTTTTTGTTAGATTGAAAGATGAGCACAAAAAAACAGCAGGTCCGGATGACCTGCTGCCTTTTTTATATTAGGAATGAAAAGAAAAAGGGGAGATGTTTCATCTCTTGGGTTTATAATAAGGTCTGAACCTTTAGTGAATCTTGAAATAAGGCGCATTTAAGCTAAATTAAGAATTGACCGAGCTGCTTTCAATATTGACAAAAAAGAATGGGTATGATAATCTTTGTTACAATAAAATAGACGGGGAGCTTAAGCATTTAGGCTGAGAGGAAGCAAAGTGTTGCTTCGACCCATGCACCTGATACGGATAATGCCGACGTAGGGAAATTCTGCTGATTTGCTGTGCATTCGTGTACAGTTTTTTTTATTTGATCAAGGTGCTGATAAGTTAATGGAGGAGAAATAATGTTCGGGAAAATACTGGAAAACGTCAACAAAAAACATCCCCTGGTTCATGCGATCACGAATTATGTCACGGTCAATGACTGTGCAAACATGGCGCTGGCGTGCGGGAGTGCGCCGATTATGGCGGACGACATCAATGAGGTGGAAGAAATTGTTTCGATTTGTAATGCGCTGGTCATCAATATCGGCACCCTGAATGAACGAACCATCGCGTCGATGATCAGAGCGGGACAAAAAGCCAATCAACTGGGTCTGCCGGTGATCCTGGATCCGGTCGGAGCCGGGGCTTCAAAACTGCGGACAGACACCGCTCTGGAGCTGCTAGAGCAGGTGAAATTCGCTGTTGTCCGGGGAAATATCTCTGAGATCAAGACGATTGATCAGGGCAGCGGAACCACCAAAGGCGTGGATGCGGATAGCAATGATGCCCTGAACGATGGTAATCTTGACCAGATAGTCCAATTTACAAAAAGACTCAGCGAAAAAACCGGGGCCGTCATTGCCATCACCGGCGCAATCGATGTCGTGGCGGATCAGAAAAAGGCCTTTGTGATTAAAAACGGGCATCCGATGATGTCAAGAATAACCGGAACCGGATGTATGCTCACAACGGTCATCGGCGGTTATTGCGGAGCCAATCCGGATGATCTTCTCGTTGCAACAGCGACGGCCGTCAGCTGTATGGGATTATGTGGCGAGCTGGCGTTTGAAAAAGTGTGGGCGCAGAAAGAAGGAACCGCTTCTTTTAGAACCTACATCATTGACTTTATGAGCAATATGAATGCCGAGATGTTAGAAAGGGGAATGAAGATTGAAACTCGATAAATCAGCCCTGCTTTTATATGCCGTGACCGACCGGACCTGGTTGGGAAACCGGACGCTGGTTCAACAGGTGAAAGAAACCATCATCGGTGGAGCAACCTTTATCCAGCTTCGGGAAAAGGCGCTCTCCTTCGAAGGTTTTGTGGAAGAAGCCAGGGAAATAAAAAAACTGACAGATCAATATCAGATTCCGTTTGTGATCAATGACGATCATCAGGTTGCTTTGGCAGTCGATGCCGATGGCGTCCACGTCGGACAGGGCGACATGGATGCCGGGGAACTGCGAAAACGGATGGGCGATAAAATCCTTGGCGTATCGGCCCAGACTGTCGAACAGGCCATCAAAGCGGAAGCGGACGGGGCTGATTATATTGGCGTGGGAGCGGTTTATTCCACCGCAACCAAAACCGATGCCAATCTTGTCACGTTTGAAACACTGCAGGAGATTTGCAGCAGGGTTTCCATTCCGGTTGTTGCCATTGGCGGGTTAAATGAAAATAACATTCTCAATTTAAAGGGGACTGGTGTTGACGGGGTCGCGTTGGTATCGGCTATTTTCTCCAAACCGGATATTGCCGGAGCAACGAAAGAACTGCACGGTCTTTCCCGGGAAATGGTGAAATCATGAAGCAAAAAGGAATCATTTTTGATATGGACGGCACGCTGATCGATTCAATGCCGGTATGGCAGAATCTGGGCGGGAATTTCTTGCGAAATCATGGCGTCAAGCCACCGGATAATCTCAATGACATCATTACCACCATGAGCTTTCAGGAGTCTTCCCGTTATTTCGTTAAGGCATTTGGCATTCCTTTGACAGAAGACGAAGTGAATGCTGAAATCAACGAAATGATCCGCGAGAATTATGGAAAACATCTGCCCTTAAAGCCCTTTGTGAAGGAAGTGCTGGATCAGTATCGACGACAGGGAATAAAAATGAGCATTCTGACAGCTACCGACCGGGCCCTGGCTGAAGCGGCATTTAAACGACTGGGACTGATCGATCATTTCGATTTCATTCTGACATGCGGGATGACCGGCCTGTCAAAACGGCAGCCGGAAATATATTACCAGGCCGTCGAAAGTCTGGAACTGCCGGAAAAAGAAATCGCAATTGTTGAGGATTCTTTGTACTGTATTCAGGCGGCCAAGAATACAGAATGCTATATCGTCGGCGTTTATGATGAATTTTCAAAAAATGACTGGGACGAAATAAAAAGAATTTCCGATCGGACGATTAACAGTTTTGAGGAATTGAAAAAATGAGAAAGGTTCTATCAATTGCCGGGTCGGATTCAAGCGGCGGTGCAGGAATTCAGGCAGATATTAAAACCATCATGGCCCATAAGATGTATGCGATGACGGTGATCACGGTTTTAACGGCGCAGAATACAACTGGCGTGAACGAAATTTTTGGAGTCGACCGAGCTTTTGTGGAAAATCAGCTGGATTGCGTTTTTAGCGATATTTTTCCGGATGCGGTAAAAATCGGGATGCTGTACCGTGCCGATATTATCGACGGTATTGCCGAAAAACTGGTTGCATACAAAGCCGGAAACATCGTTGTCGACCCGGTGATGGTGGCAACCAGCGGCGGAAAACTGATCTGTGACGACAGCGTGGCAGCATTAAGAAAGAAACTGTTTCCCATTGCCGATATCATCACGCCCAATATACCGGAAGCGGAATGCCTGAGCGGGTTGGCGATTTTATCACAAGCGGATATGGTGAGCGCTGCAAAAATCATTGCGCAGGAGTGTAAGGGAAGCGTTCTGATCAAAGGCGGGCATTTGGCTGAATGTGCCGATGACTTTTTACTGGCGGGGGCGGAAGAAATCTGGTTTCCAGGAAAACGAATCGATAATCCCAATACCCATGGCACCGGTTGCACCCTTTCATCAGCCATTGCCTGCAATCTCGCGGCGGGACAGGACGTGAAGCGGGCAGTCAAAAATGCCAAAGACTATGTCGCCGGGGCGCTGGCGGCACAGCTTGATCTGGGAAAGGGCAGCGGCCCGCTCGATCACGGATATAAAATATAGGCGGATGATTCCGGTTGTTGCTCCCGTACCGACCAATTGTTAATCTGTTGTATGCTGCAGAATCGGACAGACTGTCGCCGTGTCCGCTCTGATGCATAGAGCCTGCCCCTTAGGGTGCAACATGATGTAACAATTGTCGGTACTACGTTAGTGCTTTGTCATACAGTCTCAATCTGAATTTTGATTCCGGTTCTTTTATGATACTGCAGATCAAGCGGTTACCATTTTTTTTCAATACTTTTTCAATAAAAATTTTCGCGATTTTACCGTCAAACTGGGTGCCGGAGCAGCGCTTGATTTCGGCGATGGCTTCTTCGGTGCTTAAAGCATTGTGAAAAGGCCGGTCGGAAGTCATTGCACTGTAGGCATCGGCGATGGCGATGATTCGTCCCGGTACGGAGATCTCTTCACCTTTCAGTCCTTTCGGATAGCCGGTTCCATCCCAGCGTTCATGATGTTCAAGGACATATTTGGCAGCTTCGGACAATTCACTGACCGACCGGAGAATATGGTAGCCGATTTCGGGGTGCCGTTTCACTTCGAACCATTCATCGGTGTTGAGTTTATCCGATTTATTGAGGATGGCATCGCCGATCGCTATTTTTCCAATGTCGTGCCGTTGACCTGCGATTCGGATCTGGTTGACGGCATCCGGGCTAAAATTCATTTCCTTCGCAATTGCCGCGCAGATATCGCCGACAACTCCGGATTCAAACATCTCCTGTTTGTTTTTTTCATACAATAAGTTGATAATCAAATCGATGGTAGCTTTCTTGATATTGGGGCTGACAGCAAGCTTGTGTGCATACATGGCATCTTCAGCTTTTTTATAGACTTCTGTTATTTTCTCGGCAACGGTATGCTTTACTGAAAAGCCCATGGAAACGGATAAAATTGAATGCTCAATATTCTCTTTTGAAATTGAATCATAGAGACGTTCAATTATTTTCTCGGCATCTTCGGCATTGGTTCGCGGCAGCAGAATAACAAATTCGTCACCGCCGGTTCGGGAGACAATTTCATCATTTCGACACTCGTTTTTTAATATGTCTGCAAAACTTTTCAGAATGGTGTCGCCGGCCTGATGCCCATAGGCATCGTTGATTAATTTCAGGCCATTGACATCGGCCATAATCAGGGCAATCGGCAGGTTGCGTTCGGTGTCCAGGCGCTGCAGTTCTTCCTCGTAAAAGCGACGGTTGTAGAGGCCGGTGAGCTGATCATGATAGCTCAGATAAAGGACTTCTTTTTCAGCGCGTTTTCGTTTTTCAATGTTGCGGCTGACTCCGACAATTTCAATATCGCCTTTGGGGTTGTAGCGGTACTTTGTTGACAGTTCAACCCAAATAATACCGCCGTTTTTACAGGGCTGCTGAATTTCGACAAGCGAAGAATTCGCATTGTCGGGATTGGCAATGAAGCATTCCAGATCATGTTTGATGGTGTCTTTAATTGCCGGCAGAGAGCCGGCGACAACAAATTGTTCCAACGTTTCGCCCATGGCTTCTTCGGGAGTAAAACCGCGCAACTGAAACATGGACGGGCTGATATAGGTGAATCGGCGGTTGGTAATATTATAGACCCAGATAACATCCCATGTGAATTCAGTGACTTCGAAAAATTCTGAACTCAAACGTTTATTGATCATAAAAATGAAGGCATAAGTTGTGATGAAATTCAGAATAAAAATGCCGGCAAATGAAAGCATCTGTAAAATGTCCTGATCAAGCGCATGGGTTAAAGGCCTGAAAAAGAATGCCGAAAAAGCGCGCAGAACTGAAAAGGCTCCAACCAGAAAGAATATTCCGGAAAGAAACCGCGCTGAGTTGAGCAGCGATGCGATTCGGCTTTTCAAAAGACCGAAAGCCGTAAGCAGCGAGATCAAGGCAATCGAAATACTTAAAGAAAAAACGCGACAAGTAATGTTGTCATCGATAAAATTAAAGTAGTTGAGTAATAAAAAGGCAACAAAAAAAACAGCGTTTGAAAGCCAGGTTTTTTCTTTTAAATTCAAAAATCGCAGTAAACCGACGTACTGGAAAATCAAGGCCAGCAGCAGCAGTGAATTTCCCAGCACAATGGTAACAAAAGAGCAGGAAATGACGGTTTGGAGTAAAATGAAAAGAAAGCCCAAGGCACAAAAATAAAAACTGATACCAAAAATTCGGATACCCTGATAGTTTTTATTCACCAAAGATTGAAAAATAATAACAATTCCCTGAAAAAAACTGGAAATGACTAAAATCAGTGCAACTGTACGCATGTCTATAAGCATGATCGACCTCTCAATATATTGAAAAACGGGGGGATGAAGTCAGGTAAAAAAACCGCTCGGCTTATCAACAAACCACAAGACCGCGTTTGTCATACCGTTTTGGCCGGCGATTGTTGTTTGACCACCGTTTCCAATATAATTACTTTATTCTGGTATATATCCATTTTAGAAAGAAAAAAACGGCGACTGAGAGGAAAATCAGAATGTTCAAATAAATGAATGAAGGCGTTTTGATTTATGATACAATAATCGAAAAGAACGAAGTTTTCAAAAAAAGGAAGGCATAAAAAACGTGAAAAAAAACTATTCTGTCCTGTTTGCAGTTCTGGCAGCATTACTCTTTGGAATCAATGCGCCTTTTTCCAAACTGCTGATTAATGAATTAAATCCGCTGTTTCTGGCCGCCTTGCTGTATCTCGGCGCAGGAATCGGGATGACGGTGCTGACTGTCCTAAATAAAAAACGCCGGCTTGATTCGAGGGAAGCCAGACTTACAAAAGAAGAAATGCCCTATATCATTCTGATGATTCTGCTTGATATTGCGGCCCCGATCTTTTTGTTGATCGGAATCAGCATGACAAACTCAAGCACCGCGGCACTGTTGGGGAATTTTGAAATTGCGGCGACCTCCGTTATCGCCATGCTGTTTTTCAAAGAGGCAATCGGGAACCGACTTTGGGTTGCGATCGGTTTTATTTCATTGGCTAGTATTCTGCTGACGGTTGATGATATAACGACGATCAATCTGTCGCTTGGATCAGTTTTTGTGCTGCTTTCCTGTGTGTGCTGGGGATTTGAAAACAACTGCACGCGGAATTTATCCATCAAAGATCCGGTCCAGATTGTGATCATCAAAGGGTTTGGCTCGGGGCTGGGGTCACTCGTGATTGCTTCCATTTGGGGGGAATTATCGGGAAGTCTGATTTATGTTGTTGCAGCGATGATGCTGGGATTTGTTGCCTATGGACTCAGCATCTTTTTCTATGTGAAAGCCCAGCGAGGGTTGGGGGCGGCGAGAACCAGTGCCTATTATGCAGCGGCACCGTTTATGGGAGTGGTGATTTCATGGGTGGTTCTGCGGGAATCCGTCACGGTTTCTTTTATCATCGCATTGGCAATCATGCTGCTGGGGACCTATCTGACATTATCCGAAAAACATGAACATACCCATGTTCACCGGGAGGTAACCCATGAACATAAGCATGTTCATACGGACGGACACCATCTCAATCATGATCATCCTGCAGCGGATGAGGAGCATTGCCATGTTCATACGCATGAGGGTATCGAACACAATCATGACCATCTTCCGGATGTGCATCATCGGCATAGTCATTAAAAAATAGATAACCGATAGAAAAAAACTGTGCCGTGATAAAACGCGACACAGTTTTTTGTTTGCCGTTAGATCAGATTAAGGAAATACCGGTGAACGGTAAGGCTGTTGGTCAGTTCGGGATGAAACGACGTGACAATCATGTGGTCCTGCTTGGCCGCGACGATGTGATTGTCAACCCGGGCCAGAACTTCAACCTTTTCCCCGACGCTTTCAATATAGGGAGCCCGGATGAATACCATCGGAATTTTTCCCAATGCGTCAAAGGCTTCGTCGGTCTGAAAACTTCCCAGCTGACGCCCGTAAGCATTTCGTCTGGCGGTAATATCCATGGTGCCCAAATGAATGGTTTCAACATCGGCTATTCTGCCAGCCAGGAGGATCAGTCCGGCACAGGTTCCCAGGACGGGCATGTCGGCTTCAATTAATGTCTTCAAGGGGGTAAATAGGTCAAGCTCGCGAATCAGCTTGCCGATCACGGTGCTTTCTCCGCCGGGTAAGACCAGACCGTCAATGGTATGCCCGGTCAGATCGGTTTTCTTTCTTATCTCAAGGCAATTCACATCCAGCTGCTCAAGCATTTTGATGTGCTCTTCAAAGGCGCCCTGGACAGATAACACGCCGATTGTTTTTTTCATCAGATTCCTCGCTGAGCCATCAGCAGTTCGATTTCCTGTTCGTTGATGCCAACCATCGCTTCACCCAGATCTTCGGACAGGGCGGCAAGCAGCTTGGGATCATTGAAATTCGTGACAGCTTTGACAATCGCTTGGGCCCGTTTGGCGGGATTCCCCGATTTGAAAATGCCGGAGCCGACGAAGACACCTTCAGCGCCTAACTGCATCATTAAAGCGGCATCGGCCGGCGTTGCGATGCCGCCGGCAGCGAAATTGACAACCGGCAGTTTGCCGGTTTCATGAACAAATTTCACTAAATCATAGGGAACCTGCAGGTCTTTGGCAACCTGGAAAAGTTCATCCTCACGGGTGTTCTGAATCGTGCGAAGCTGCTGATTGATCAGACGCATATGGCGGACGGCCTGAACCACATCCCCGGTTCCCGGTTCACCTTTGGTGCGGATCATCGCAGCCCCTTCGCTGATCCGTCGCAGTGCTTCACCCAGGTCCTTGGCGCCGCAGACAAAAGGAACATCAAACTGAGTCTTATCGATATGAAAGGTATCATCAGCAGGTGAGAGGACTTCGCTTTCATCGATATAGTCAATTTCGATGGCCTGGAGGATTTGCGCTTCGGCAAAATGGCCGATCCGGACCTTGGCCATAACCGGGATGGAAACCGCTTCCTGAATGGTCTTGATCATTTTGGGGTCACTCATTCGCGAGACGCCGCCGGCCGAACGGATATCGGCGGGAATCCGCTCAAGCGCCATCACGGCGCAGGCGCCCGCATCTTCGGCGATTCGCGCCTGTTCAGCCGTCGTCACATCCATGATGACACCGCCCTTGAGCATCTGGGCCAGGTTTTTGTTTAATTCATAGCGATTGTTCATTTTAATTTCTCCTCATATTTGTTTTCCAGGCAATTGCAAAATTCAAAAATACTTACGTCAATTGCTGATGATTTTTTTGATGTGCCTAATTGTAATACAACTCTGATATCATTAAAAGGACCAAAAATAATAAAAATGATGGCGCCAGATAAGTGCTCACTGGATGGAGTACTGTTTTAGTATCGGCAGTCTGAAATGAAGATAGCGGCCTTGAACGTGTTTGAAATTAAGGCGGCTGGGTACAAGAATAAACAAAGCATATAATAATTCAATCAGTGGTTACCGATAAAGTCCGGCAAATCAGGAATCAAAGGCAGAAGAGAGTGATGAATATGAACGAATCTCAAAAAGGTCAAACAGCTGGTGCTGTGGCAGAAAACCCGATCGAAAGTCTGCCGGCAGCGGCGGTCTACGCTGAATTAAAAACGGCTGCCAGCGGATTAACTCAGGTTGAAGCCGAAAAGCGGCTGGAATATTATGGTAAAAACAGCATCCAGAAAAGAAAGAGCAAACCCCTGATCATAAAATTTCTGGCGAATTTCACCCATCTGATGGCCATCCTTTTGTGGATTGGAGGGGTTGTTGGTTTTATTGCCCAGCTGCCCCAGCTTGGCGTGGCCATCTGGTTGGTCAACATCATTAACGGTCTGTTCAGTTTCTGGCAGGAATACCAGGCAGAGAAGGCGGTTGAGGCTTTGGGCGAACTGCTGCCGGTCTATGCACATGTGCTCCGGGACGGCGGCGAAGCCCGAATTCTGGCTGAAGATCTGGTTCCCGGCGATGTGATCATACTGGCGGAGGGAGACCGTATTTCGGCCGATGGACGGCTGGTCGAAGCGGATGATTTCAGAGCAGATCAATCAATTCTTACGGGCGAATCGCATCCGGCTCATAAAACAAAGGACGTGGGTAACCGGACCGATCTTGGCCGGGCCGAGCAGCCTAATCTGATTTTTGCCGGCACCAATGCGGCTTCCGGATCCGGCAAGGCAGTTGTTTTTGCCACTGGCATGAATACGGAGTTTGGCAAAATTGCCGATTTGACACAAAGCATGGGCGAGGTTCAAAGTCCGCTACAGAAAGAGCTGGGACGGGTTACACGACTGGTTTCAGTGATGGCGATGAGCATCGGGGCGTTTTTTTTCGTCATGGCGATACTGGTTGCCAATGTAAACATTGCCGAGAGTTTTATTTTTGCGATGGGTATGATTGTAGCCTTTATACCGGAAGGACTGCTGCCGACGGTGACATTGTCGCTGGCAATGGGCGTTCAGCGGATGGCACAACGCAACGCCTTGATCAAGCGCCTGTCGGCAGTCGAAACATTGGGTTGCACCACCGTGATCTGTACGGATAAAACCGGGACATTGACGCAGAATGAAATGACCGTGAGTGATTTGTGGATGGTCAAGCAGCAAGTCAGGGTGACGGGTGTCGGTTATGCACCGGAAGGCGAGATGCTGCGGGAGAATCTGCCAATTTCACTGGCTGAAAATCAGGACCTGCGGCAATTATTGCTGGCGGCCAGTCTGTGCAATAATTCCCGGTTATTGCCGCCCGGACCGGAGACCAGTCATTGGAGCATTCTGGGAGACCCCACCGAAGCGGCGCTGGTCGTGGCGGCCCAAAAGGGAAAGCTCGATCTGGCGGAAGAAGCCCAGCACAGCCCGCGTTTGCGTGAGTTGCCTTTTGAATCATATCGCAAGCGGATGAGTACGATTCATCAGGTTTCGGCAGAAATATCCGATGGAAAGCAGCTTGCCTACATCAAAGGATCACCGAAAGAAGTACTCGATTTATGCACGAAATTTTATCAGGACGGTCAGGGCTTGCCGCTTGATGAGGTAACCCGGGAAAAGGTGATGACGGCAAATGACGAATTTGCGCGAAAAGGGCTGCGCGTTTTGGCGGTGGCCATGCGGTTATTGACAAAAGATCTGAATTTGCCGGCGCGCCTGAGCGAATATACTTCGGATCTGATCGAACAGGATCTGACGTTTTTGGGCCTGACGGTGATGGCCGATCCACCCCGGGAAGAAGTGCAAGCGGCCGTCGGTAAATGCAATCAGGCCGGCATCAAGATTATTATGATCACTGGAGATTATGGCCTGACTGCGGAGAGCATTGCCAGGCGTATCGGCATCATTTATGAGGATCAGCCACGGATCATCACCGGGGCGGAACTGGATGAGCTAAACGATGATGCATTGAAGCAAGCCCTGGCCGGTGAAATCATCTTTGCCCGGGCGGCCCCGGAACAGAAACTGCGGGTCGTGACAGCGCTTCAGGAGATGGGAAATGTGGTGGCCGTCACCGGTGATGGCGTTAATGATGCACCGGCCCTGAAGAAAGCCGATATCGGCGTGGCGATGGGAATTTCCGGGACTGATGTTGCCAAAGAAGCGGCTGATGTCATCCTGACGGATGATAATTTTGCTTCCATCGTCAATGCCGTGGAAGAGGGGCGTGGCGTATACAATAATATCCGCAAATTTGCCACCTATATTTTGAACAGTAACGTGCCTGAAGCCGTCCCGTTTATCATCTTTCTTTTTTCGCGCGGGACCATTCCGCTGCCGTTAACAATCATGCAGATACTGGCCGTTGATTTGGGGACGGATATGCTGCCGGCAATCGCATTAGGTTCTGAACTTCCGGAAGAGGGGATTATGAAACGTCCCCCCCGGAGACAAAAAGAACATCTGCTCAACCGCTATCTGCTGATCCGGGCATTTTTGTGGTACGGGCTGATTGAGTCGTCGATTGCGATGTCGGCCTTTTTCTTTCTGTACTGGCAAAACGGCTGGCCGGGTGTGCCAATGGAAAATGCGGGCGTGATTTACCAGATGGCAACGACGATGACGCTGGCCGGCATTGTGGCGACTCAGATCGGGACGGTGTTCAATTGCCGGACCGAACGCGCTTCATTATTTAAAGTCGGCTTTTTCAAGAACCGTCTAGTCATCATCGGGATTGCCTTTGAATTGGCGATTCTCTGTATTCTGATCTATACGCCATTTCTGCATACGCTTTTTAACACGGCACCAATCGGATTGATTGAATGGGCCTATCTGTTCATGTGGATACCCATTGTCATCCTGCTTGATGAATCGCGGAAAGCATTGCTCAGAAGCTGGGAGCAACGTTCTGCCAGCAGAAAAAATAAAATCCGGAAAGGGGTATCCCAATGAAAATTATCATTGTCGGGTGTGGCCGCATCGGATCCGGACTGGCTCTGATGCTCAGCCAGGAAGGACATGAAATCACGGTGATTGATCAGGATCCGCTGACTTTTAAAAAGCTGGGCGCAGCATTTAAAGGTCAAACGCTTGCTGGTCTTGGATTTGACCGGGATGTACTGGCGCAGGCCAGAATCAAGCGGACCGATGCCCTGGCGGCGGTTACATCCAATGACGAAGTGAACGCGCTGACGGCTCGGGTTGCAAGCGAGATTTTCGGAGTTCCCAGAGTGGTATCGGCACTGCATGAGCCAAGAAAGGCGGAGATCTACAGTCGCCTGGGATTGCAAATTTTTGATCCGATGTCATGGGGAATTCATCGGGTTGCGGATCTTTTGAATTTTTCGCCAATGAATATCGCAATGAGCATTGGGAATGGCGATGTGGAAGTGATGGAAATAGAAATTCCGGCATTGCTGGTGGGGCGAAAAGTCAGTGAACTGATGATACCGGGTGAGATCAGTGTGATCTCCATCAGCCGGGGAAACAAATCAATTTTGCCGGCTAGCGATACCATATTCAATAATCGGGATCTGGTTCATATCGCGGTCGTTGCATCATCCAGCAATCGTCTCAAAAAGCTGCTTGGATTAGTGTGAAAAGAAAGGAATGTCGGACGATGAACGTAATAATCGTAGGCGGGGGGAGAGTCGGAGAATATCTGGCGACCCTATTATTAAGCGCTGGACATCGGGTACAATTGATCGAAATCAGGCCGCATCAAGTTGCGATTCTGGAACAAGATTTTCCAAAAGAAACGGTTATCCTGGGAAGCGGGACCGATCCGGCGGTGCTGGAAGCGGCGGGCATTCGCACCGCCGATGTGGTTGCCGTTGTGACCGGAGCCGATGAAATCAATCTGGTGGCGGCCACCATCGCGCGTCTGGAATATCAGGTGCCCCGCGTGGTTGCCCGGGTTAAAAATCCCAAGAATGCCTGGCTGTTTACTCCGAAAATGGGCGTTGATGTCGCTTTGAATCAGGCGGAATTAATGGCCAGTCTGGTTGTGGAAGAGATGTCGGTGGGCGACATGATGACCTTGCTGAAGCTGAATAAAGGAGCCTTCTCGCTGATTGAGGAAAAGGTTCATCCCGCTTCCCAGGCGGTTGGCAAAGAAGTAAATCAGCTCAATCTTCCGGAAGAATGCATATTGGTGGCCATTATTCGAAATAATAAGCTGATTATTCCCCACGGTAAGACGCGGCTGCTTTCAGAAGATGAGGTTCTGGCAATTGTTCATGCCTCAAAGATACAAGATCTGGCGAAGATACTGGGCCCGATAAAATAGATCTTAATTTGCGCTGGCAAATATGAAAATGCGCTTGATTTTTACGCTCTTTTATAGTACAATTTGTGTCGTATGATTAGAGGAAGATTTTAGTCTATTACAGCGTATTCTTAAACCCGTTTCTGAATACGGCAAAGAATTATTTTGACCATTTCTTTATCCGGTAAATCGATAACGATAAAGAGATTGAATGCCATACGGACAGCTAGGTCGAATGCCGGTTGGCAACTTGCGTTGCCTTATTGATTGAGCGAATGCTCAAATTTTATAAGTTGGTTACTTAAAACCGTGTGCGTTTTTGCACATCACACTTGTGAAACAATCAATAAGAGTAGTAAAAGTAATTTCTTGCTATATAGACTCTGACTTCTACATTTTGAATTAATAAAATAGAAAATGCGATTAAGCATTTAATACGAAATAAAACAAGATTAGTAGAAAAGAAACTCAAGTGGATGAACAGCAAATGCTGAAAGATCGCTTGAGTTTTTTGATGTGAAAGAAAAATTGTGAGATGGGGTGGATTCATGGAAAATAAATTAAAGTTAAACGGTTTTAACAATCTGACAAAATCCCTTAGCTTTAACATTTACGATGTGTGTTATGCTAAAAGCGAACGTGAACAGCGTGACTATATCGCTTATATTGACGAACAGTACAATGCGGAACGGCTGACGAATATTCTGTTTCGGGTGACGGAGATGATCGGAGCTCGGGTGCTGAATGTGTCCAAACAGGATTATGATCCCCAGGGCGCCAGTGTCACTTTTTTAATTGCCGAAGAGACTTTTCTGCGGGAGTTTCGGGAAGAAGGCGGGCTGAAGGCTGATTTAAACGGGGATACCGTTGTTGCCCATCTTGATAAAAGTCATGTCACGGTGCATACCTATCCAGAGAATCACCCGGATAACTCCATTGCGACCTTTCGAGTCGATATCGATGTCGCCACCTGTGGCGAAATTACGCCGTTGAGCACGCTGGATTTTCTGATCGGGAGCTTCGATTCGGATATTATCACGATGGACTATCGGGTCAGGGGTTTCACCAGGGATGTGACGGGAAAAAAATTGTTTATCGATCATAAAATTACCTCGATTCAGGATTATATCGATGACGAAACCTTGAAAAAATATGATGCCATCGACATCAATGTCTATCAGTCCAACATTTTTCATACAAAAATGATGCTGAAAGAAATTTCGCTGCAGAACTATCTTTTCAATACGGATGTTTATGAACTGCCGCCGCGAACGCGGCTGCAGATATCTGAAAGCCTGCGCCGCGAAATGATCGAGATTTTCAGCGGCAGCAATGTGTACTAGAAGGAGGGAATAGAAAAAATTGTCTAAATTAAAACAAGAGCGGATGCCCATTTTGGAAGCTTTGAATCAATTCAAGAAAAGCCGGATCGTTCCTTTCGATGTTCCGGGGCATAAACGTGGCCGGGGAAATTCGGAACTGACGGATTTTCTGGGTGAGCAGTGCATGTCGGTGGATGTCAATTCGATGAAACCGCTGGACAATCTCTGCCATCCGGTTTCGGTCATCAAAGAAGCGGAGACGCTGGCGGCGGATGCCTTTGGCGCCAGACAGGCTTTTTTTATGGTCAACGGCACCACCTCGGCGGTTCAGAGCATGGTGTTGTCGGCCTGCAAAAAAGGCGAGAAGATCATTCTGCCCAGAAACGTCCACCGCAGCGTCATCAATGCGCTGATACTCGGGGGCGCGATTCCCGTTTATGTCAATCCCGAAACCAACAGCGAACTGGGGATATCCCTGGGGATGTCACTGGCAGCGGTGGAAAAAGCCATCAAAGAGAATCCCGAGGCTAAAGCGGTGCTGGTCAACAATCCCACCTACTATGGGATTTGTTCGAATCTAAAAGCCATTACCGAGCTGGCACATCAGCAGGGGATGCTGGTGCTGGTCGATGAAGCCCATGGCACCCATTTCTATTTCGGCGAAAACATGCCGATCAGCGCCATGGCAGCGGGTGCGGACATGGCCTCGGTCAGCATGCACAAATCCGGCGGTTCCCTGACCCAGAGCTCGTTTCTGCTGGTTGGTGGGGAGACTGTCAGTCCGGGCTATGTCAGGCAAATCATCAACCTGACCCAGACGACCAGCGGTTCCTATCTGCTGCTTTCCAGTCTGGATATTTCCAGGAAAAACCTCGCCTGCAACGGCAAAGCGATTTTTGCAAAAGTGACCGAAATGGCGCAGTATGCCCGGGATGAAATCAATCAGATCGGGGATTACTACGCCTATTCCCGGGAACTGATCAACGGCGACACGATTTATGATTTTGATGAGACAAAACTGTCGATCAACACCCTGAATGTGGGACTTGCCGGCATTGAAGTTTACAGCATCCTGCGGGACGAATACGATATTCAGGTGGAATTCGGCGATGTCGGCAATATTCTGGCCTATATTTCAGTGGGGGACAGCCACCGGAATCTGGAACGTCTGGTCAGCGCGCTGGCAGAAATCCGGCGCATTTATAAAAAGGACAAAGCCGGGATGCTCCAGTACGAGTACATCAATCCGGAAGTGGTGGTACCGCCGCAGAAGGCTTTTTATGCGGAGAAGGAAGCGTTGCCGCTAAAGGAAAGCGGCGGGCGGATCTGCAGCGAATTTGTGATGTGTTATCCGCCGGGGATTCCGATTCTGGCACCGGGAGAAAAAATAACCGCGGAAATTCTTGATTCGATTGAGTACATGAAGGATAAAGGCTGCTTTTTGACCGGGCCGGAAGATATGGATGTCGCATCGCTCAATGTACTGAAAGAGGTATAAACAATGGAACTATGGTTTACGGAAAAACACACCCCCAGCGTAAAATTCTCGATCCAGGTGGATCGCCAGCTTTATTGCGGGAAAAGCGAGTTTCAGCGGATTGATGTCTTTGATTCAAGGGAGTTCGGCCGTTTTCTGACGCTGGACGGCTACATGATGCTGACCGAAAAGGATGAGTTTATCTATCATGAAATGATGGTGCATATTCCGCTGGCGGTTCATCCGGCAGCGAAGAAAGTGCTGGTCATCGGCGGCGGTGACGGCGGTGCGGTCAGAGAGCTGACCCGGTATTCGACGATTGAACATATTGATCTGGTCGAGATCGATGAGCTGGTGGTCGAGGTGTGCAAAAAACATCTGCCTTTTACGGCCTGCTGTTATGGTGACGAGCGGGTGACGGTGCACTATCAGGATGGTTTGAAATACATTCGCCGCTGCGAAAATGAATACGATCTGATCATTGTCGATTCCACCGATCCTTTCGGTCCGGGGGAAGGGCTGTTCACCAAGGAATTTTATGGCAACTGCTACAAGGCGCTCAAGGACGACGGCATCATGGTCAATCAGCATGAAAGCGCATTCTACCAGGACGATGCGGTGGCGATGCAGCGGGCTCATAAGCGGATTGTCGATTCATTCCCGATCAGCCGCGTTTATCAGGCCCATATCCCCACCTATCCCTCGGGCCACTGGCTGTTCGGATTTGCCGCCAAGAAATATCACCCGATCGAGGATCTGAAAGCAGCGAAATGGAATGCCCTGGGCTTCAAAACCCGCTACTACAATACCCGATTGCATGTCGGGTCATTTGCACTGCCAAATTACGTGGAGGAGCTGCTCAAAGATGTTGAATAGAAATATTGAGACCTTTCTGGGCTGCGACAACAGCTACGACGAGGCCAAAGCGGTTGTTTTCGGAGCGCCGTTTGATTCGACCACCTCGTTCCGACCGGGAACCCGTTTTGCCAGCAAAACCATGCGGGGGGATTCCTACGGACTGGAAACCTACAGCCCCTATCAGGATAAAGACCTGGAAGACATTCCGGTTTTTGACGGCGGCGATCTGGAGCTCTGCTTCGGCGACACCAGCGCGGCGCTGGGACAAATTGAAGCCTTCACGGCCGGGATTATCGCAGATGGGAAACTGCCGGTGATGATCGGTGGCGAACATCTGGTAACCCTGGGTGCGGTCCGGGCGGTATTTGCAAAATACCCGGATCTACAGGTAGTGCATTTCGATGCCCATGCGGATCTGCGAGAAGACTATCTCGGCGCGAGCTTATCTCATGCCACCGTTCTGCATCGGGTCTGGGATCTGGTCGGAGATAACCGGATTTTTCAGTTCGGTATCCGTTCGGGCGACCGCAGCGAATTCCGCTGGGGAAAAGAGCATGTGGTGACCCGGAAGTTTGATTTTGTGGGGCTGGCAGCGGTGGTGGAAAAGCTCAAAGGCAAGCCGGTTTATTTCACGCTGGATCTCGATGTGCTGGACCCGTCGGTCTTTCCCGGCACCGGAACGCCGGAACCCGGCGGCGTCAGCTTCATGGAGCTGCTCGACGCGATCCAAACCGTCAGCGGCCTTACAATTGTGGGCTGCGATATCAACGAGTTATCCCCAGTTTACGATCAGAGCGGCGTTTCAACAGCCGTGGCCTGCAAGGTCTTGCGTGAACTGCTGCTGGCAGTGATTAAATAGGGGACGTGAGCTTTGGGTCCAGTTTCGCACGAAACAATTTGTCCACTGTACGGCGGACAGTCTAGCGACTGTTCGCCTACACGTTACCAAATTGTTTGTGGAAACTGAACCCAAAGCAATAAAGGTTTGTCGCTTTTAAGTTTTGTAATTATATGATAAAAGGAGGATAAAATTATGGGAAAAGCATTAATTATCGGTTGTGGCGGCGTTGCCAGTGTGGCCATTCATAAATGCTGTCAGAACAGCGAGGTGTTCAGTGAAATCTGCATCGCCAGCCGGACCAAGAGCAAGTGCGATGCGCTCAAAGCAAAGCTTGACGGAGGGGCGACGAAAATCACGACCGCGCAGGTGAATGCCGACAATGTGGACGAACTGATCGCCATCATTGAAGCCTTCAAGCCGGATGTGGTGCTGAATCTGGCACTGCCGTATCAGGATCTGACGATCATGGATGCCTGCCTGGCCACGAAGACCAATTATGTGGATACGGCCAACTACGAGCCGGAGGACACCGCAAAATTCGAGTACAAATGGCAGTGGGAATACCGCGAACGTTTTGAAAAAGCTGGCATCACGGCGCTGCTGGGCAGCGGCTTTGATCCGGGCGTCACCGGCGTGTTTTCGGCCTATGCGATGAAGCATCACTTTGATGAGATCAATTATATCGACATTCTCGACTGCAACGCCGGCGATCACGGCTATCCTTTTGCCACCAACTTCAATCCGGAAATCAATATCCGGGAAGTCAGCGCCAACGGCAGCTACTGGGAGCAGGGCAAGTGGGTGGAAACCAAACCGATGGAAATCAAACGGGTCTACAATTTCCCGGAAATCGGACCGAAAGATATGTACCTGCTCCATCACGAAGAACTGGAATCGCTGGGGCTGAACATCAAGGGAATCAAACGGATCCGCTTTTTCATGACCTTTGGCGAGAGCTATCTGACCCATCTGAAATGTCTGGAAAATGTCGGCATGACTTCCATTGAACCGATCGAATACGAAGGCAAGCAAATCGTGCCGCTGCAGTTTCTGGCCGCTGTTTTGCCGGATCCTTCCACGCTGGGGCCGCGAACCAAAGGTAAAACCAATATCGGCTGCATTTTTCAGGGAAAAAAGGACGGCAAAGACAAAACCTATTACGTCTACAATGTCTGCGATCACGAGGAATGCTACAAAGAGGTCGGCTCCCAGGCGATTTCCTATACCACTGGCGTTCCGGCAATGATCGGCGCGATGATGGTGATGACGGGAGAATGGAACAAACCGGGCGTCTACAACATTGAAGAATTCGATCCCGATCCGTTTATGGCGGCACTGAACAAATGGGGCCTGCCCTGGCAGGAAAGCTTTGCGCCGGAGCTGGTCGACTGATGAAGGCACTCAAGGATGCTTTTTCCGAGCTACCGACACCCTGCTATATCGTGGATGAAGAGCTACTGGTAAAAAACTTGGAAATCCTCGATGCGGTTCAAAAACGCACCGGCTGTCGCATTCTGTTGGCGCAGAAAGCTTTTTCGATGTTTTCGCTCTATCCGCTGATCGGCAAGTATCTGTCCGGAACGACTGCCAGCGGGCTATTTGAAGCGCGCCTTGGTCGTGAGGAAATGGGCCAAGAAAACCACGTCTTTTCAACCGCCTATCGGGAAGATGAGTTCGCTGAGATCGTTGCGTTGTGCGACCATATCATCTTCAATTCCTTTGGTCAGTGGAGCCAATACAAAAACCAGGCGCTGGCGGCCGGCCGCAGCTGCGGTATCCGCATCAATCCGGAATGCTCAACCCAGGATCATGCCATCTATGATCCCTGTGCTCCGGGTTCGCGGATGGGCGTAACCGCCGATCAGTTCAAGCCGGAACTGCTGGCAGGCATCGAAGGCCTTCATTTTCATACCCTCTGCGAGCAGAATGCTGATGCTCTGGAGTTGACACTGAACGCGGTTGAAGAGAAGTTCGGCCCTTATCTCTATCAGATGAAGTGGCTGAATTTCGGCGGGGGACACCATATCACCCGGCCGGATTATGATGTGGAAAAGCTCGTCACCTGCATCAACCGGATTCAGGATCAGTATAAGGTGCAGGTCTACCTCGAGCCGGGCGAGGCGGTCGCCTTGAACACCGGCTTTCTGGTTGCCAGGGTTTTGGATATCGTCGACAACGGGATTCAGATTGCGATTCTCGATACCTCGGCCGCCTGTCATATGCCGGATGTGCTGGAAATGCCCTACCGGCCGGAAATCATCGGCGCGGGGCAGCCGGAGGAGAAAGCTTTCACCTACCGCTTGGGCGGACCGACCTGCCTGGCGGGTGACATCATCGGGGATTATTCCTTTGACCAGCAGCTGAAGCCTGGCGACCGACTGGTGTTCGGCGATATGGCGATCTATTCGATGGTCAAAAATAACACCTTCAACGGCATGAATTTGCCGTCGATTGCCATCTTTACGCAGCAAAAGCAGATCCGGCTGGTGAAGCAGTTCGGCTATGCGGATTTTAAGAACCGTCTGTCCTGAAATAACCTCTTTCAGTGAATAGATATTTATCGATAAGGGAGATGCTTATGGAAAAGGAAAAAATTAAGATCATTGAAAATGACCGGTTTGCCAAGTTTGTCGGTTTGCAGGTGGAGAAGGTCGAGCAGGGTTATGCCGAAGTCAAACTGGAACTGAGCGAAGATCATCTCAATGGCGTCGGGATCGTTCAGGGCGGGGTGATTTTTACCCTGGCGGATTATGCCTTTGCAGCAGCATCAAACGCCAGCGGAATGGTCACCGTCGGGATCAACGCGAATATTTCATATTTCAAACCGCCTAAAGGAAAGTGGCTGATTGCCAAGGCACAGGAAATTTCCGCAACAAAGAGTATCTGCAATTGCACGGTCGATATTTTTGATGACACCGACCGCCTGGTGGCCCGATTCAACGGAACCGGATTTATTAAAAGAACCGAATAAGCATCGAACAATCATCGAACAATCAGGTTGGGAAAGATGAAACGGTTAGGCTTGAATTACCTGAAAGTCAGACACTGGCCAATATAATGCCACTTGCTTTTTAGAATTTCAGACGACTTCAATGCGGGTCATGAGTTCGTCAACCGCATCCAGACGCTGTTTGGGTAGATTCGCCAAATACTGGTCGAGATGCTGCTGCAGCCTTAATTCTCCTTCTGAAAATTCAACGGCATCGATTTCCGGGTCAAGCGAATGGCGCTTGAGCAGGACGGCGAGCTCGATATCGTCGAGCAGATCAAACACTTGCGCGGACTCATCGCTTTTTAATTCTCCGGCAATGAGGAGGTCTTCCATATCGGCGAGTGTTTTAATGGAGTCTTTGATAATCTGAAGTTTGTCTTCAAGATACCGGCAGGAGATCAATTCAGCAAACACCTTCCGGTAGATGTTATCATCCATTCTGGCACCCATATCGAAGCGGATCGGGGACTTTGTATCAGAGTGGTATCGGGAGACAAAGACTTTGGACAGGGTATCCGTTTCCAAAGCGGCGTAAATTTTTGTGGCTATTTTGGGCAAGCTTGACTGGAGATAGCGTCGGACTGCAACGTTTGAAATGGCCAGCTCGCTGAAAGTGCTGCCTGCTGCTTGCTGCAAACGCTCAAATATTAATTGCCGGCTTATCCCGTTCAGGTCATTACCGATTTTTTGAAGATCGGATGGAGTTAAATCCAGAGACTGCACCGGTTGCTGCGACAGAGTACAGCCCAGCGCGTTTTGAAACACCTGCTCGCAGAGATTGTCGAGCAGGTCCTGATAGCCGTTGCTGTAGCCGCACATGACTTCGTCGATAATGGTTGCAGTAAATTTCTGACAGAACAGGTTTTCATAGTACAGGTTTTCCAGATACCGAATCATGAATTCCACGCCGGCCAGGTCGGTAACGGGATGGATGAGCTGATAATCGATTGAACTTGGCGCTTCATGAGCGCAGAAATCAAAATCATACTGCGTGAAGAAGGGACTGAGTCCATGATCGATGGTTACATTGTAAGCATGATTCGGGGTTGATATTTTGGTTTTGCCGACAAGATGAAAAAAATAATTGGCGACTTTGAATTTCCGTTTGAGCACATCATACCCATAAGCATAAAGCTTTTCGATGGGCTCATTGATGATCTGGTCAAGGGCGGTTGCGACGCTGGGCAATGATTTCAGATAGAGACTGATGGTATAGGAGTTGGAAGCCATGATGCTCTGGGCAATCTCAATTCTCACGGAACTGCTTTGCCCCTTGGTGTAACGATCAATGCTTTTTGTCAGCAGCGTGATGCATTCATTCTGAATCCGTTGGGATTCCGTCGCATTGAGTTCGCCCTGGATATAAGCCTCCTGGAGAAGTGACTGTAAATAGAATTCGTTACTGAGCTTTTTTTGATCAATTTTTGAATGCTTATCGATAGGATTCATTTTCTTTCGCCTCCGTTTCGATTTGTTTCTGGCGTTCTTCTGCCAGCTCATTGTAGTCAGGGTCATTGCCAAGTCTGATATTTCGGGCGATTCTTTCAAGCTCGCGGGATTTAAGCAGATCCAGGTCGCCGCTGCAAACGCCGTCGAAATATTCTTTCATATATGCCAACAGGTCATCATCGCTCATCAAATCCAGGGTTTCATTTTTAAAATAATAAAAAATCTCGATCAGTTCATGAAGCACCTTTTCATAGTTGCTTTGTGAAAGGTATGGTGAGTCACAAAAAACGGCGATGAGCTCGCCGATGATACCGCCGCCAAATTCGATTCTCCCAGAATGCTTAAGGGCCGTGGTACGGGTTTCGACGATTTCCATGGCTTGTTTTTCAGTCAGTGACAGCGCATACTGTTGTGTCGTTTGGTTGCATAACATAATGTCGGAAACAGCCTGCACTTCCAGTTGTTTGTTGTCAAAAAGCGTCAGATTAAATGACATATCGGGTACCTCCTATGGAAAAAATAATTAATTTGAATAAAATATTGACAAAATTGGATTAATGTGATATCATACATATGTAATTTGTCAATGTGCGCAATCCAATATGCGCAAATTATATGATATCACAATCATTGCCATAAATCAATGATAATAAAAAGAAAAAACAGCAGCAGCAGTTGCATTGGCATCTGTTGGCAGGAACACGATTTATTCAGAATACAGGTAACAAAAATATAAAAGGCTGATTATTTATCCCGGTGTATACGAAAGTATCGCACAGTTGATAAATAATCAGCCTTTTTTAGTGGCGCAGGATGAAAAATAAAGCGGTGTTTTCATCGCTCCTGCAGATATCGGTCGATGACCTGAGTGAAAATTTCTACCAATTCCGGATCATACTGAGTGCCGGAACAACTCATGATTTCATTGATTGCGGTAGTGACTGACAGTGCGGAACGATAGGGCCGGTCATTGGTCATGGCATCAAATGAATCAACAATTGATAGGATGCGGCATTCAATGGGAATATCTTTTCCGGACAAACCCAAAGGATAGCCGGTGCCATTCCATTTCTCATGGTGCTTGAGAATCAGATGGGAAATCTCTCTTAATTCAGAGGATTCGTTGGCAATCCGCTCGCCAATGGTGCAATGCGTTTTCATCACATTCCATTCATCCGGATTCAATTCAGCGGGCTTTTTAAGAATGCTGTCGGGGATGCCGACTTTGCCGATATCGTGAAACTTCGTCAATAATTGGATGCGGTCCATGATATTCTGATGCAAATGAAGCTGGTGGCCGATGAGGGTTGAAAGAGCGTGCATCCGATTGGTATGGCCTTCGGTAACGTAATCCTTGACTTCTAAAGCTTTCATCAGCGTTTTTACCAGACTATTGCGGACGCTCGATTCTTTAAGCAGTTTATTCTGGTACATATTGTCATCGGCTTCCTGAAAAAGAAAATCGGTATTGACACAGCCGGATGCATGGTAAGCGTATCCATAAGAAAGAGAGATCTTGAACGGCGCAGTGCCGGCTTCATTAAAGGCATTCAAAGCGATCTTCAGATCTTCCAGTGCCATCTCGACGGTTTCAGGCAGCTGGTTCCGGATAATGATGCCAAATTCGTCGCCGCCGACTCTTGAAACAATGCCAAACCGTTGAAAACAATGTTTGATAAAGCGGCTGGTTGATATGATGACCTGGTCCCCAACCAGATGACCAAGCGTATCGTTGACAAATTTCAAACCATCAATATCGATCAGAACGATAATCAGATTATTGATAGCCTGATGATCGATTTCTTCAAGCGCCACCTCAAAAAAACGCCGGTTTGAAATATGGGTCAGAGCATCTTTTTCAGCCATATCGCGCAATTGATTTTCCAGCGTGACGCGTTCTGTCATATCCCGAATCATGATTAAAACTTCATCAAATTCTGAAATTTGGATGCGGACCTCAAAGTAGTGAAGCTGATCGCTTAAAGATAGCGTAAAATAATAGGCGCTTAAAACTCTGCGTTTTACAACCTGTTCGATTACCTGTTTCAAATCATCCATGATCGTCTGGTTTCGCATGATCTCTAAAGTAATGGTCGAGTCGTTGTTGATCGAGGAGCCATAAGGAGAGATGCGGCCGTTGTCATCGCCGATTAATAAAATGTCCGGAATGGTGGCAATCAAGGCCTTGCTGCGGCTGTTAACCCGTTCCAGATCCAATAATTTAGTTTGAAGTTCAGAATAATAATTCTTCTTAAACGAGTTTTCGCCAAGGCCAATAATGGATTCCCGGGTGATCTCTTTTTTATTTTTGGGTATGTAATACTCGTTCATAAATGCTTCTCACCTCATCTTTTGTCAAAATTTTTGGGTTGGTTACCATGCAGGGATCATTGAGTGCATTCTCAACTAAATAATCCAGCATTGCCTCATCAAGGGTAGCCACGGTTATCGCTGATTTGATGTGCAGATTATTCCGGAGCGAAACAATTTTGGCTACGGTTTCTTCAAGAAGGACAGCATCAGTCAGGTTATCCACCTGAATTCCCAGTTGTCTGGCGATATTTCTGAATCGCTTGGGAACACTGTTAAAATTAACGCGAATGACATGCTCAAGTAAAATGCTGTTGCATTCGCCGTGGGGCAGATCCAAAAGTCCCCCCATCGAGTGGGCCATGGCATGAACCGCGCCGAGACTGGCATTTGAAAAGGCCAGACCCGCCTGAAGGGAACCATGCATGACCTGAAACATCGTTTCAAGGGTTCGCTCCGGCCGGATGGCTTTTTCGAGCCCCTGACTGATCAGCTTGATGGCTTCCAGGGCGTGGACATCGGTCAAGGCGGAATGCGTGTTGGATACGTAAGCTTCGATGGCATGGGTCAGAGCATCCATTCCGGTACAGGCGGTCAGATAAGGATCCATAGTCATCAGTGGAACGGGATCGATCAGGGCTAAATCCGGAACCACTTTTTTGCTGATGATGGCGCATTTCAGGTTGGCGGAGGTGTCTTTGATGATCGCAAATTGAGATACATCGGCAGAAGAACCGGCGGTGGTGGGAATGCAGATCAGCGGGGGGCCGGGCATTTTGACTTCATCGACGCCTTCATAATCAAGGATATTACCGCCGTTGGAAGCGACAATACTGATGCATTTTGCGCAGTCAATGGCACTGCCGCCACCGATTGCGATAATCAGGTCGCAGCCAAAGGATAAGAAAAGACTGGCACCGAGCATGGCTTCGAAGTCCTTGGGGTTTGGAGTTATTTCATCGAAAAGATAAAGATCTTCGCTGTATGATTGGGTAAGATCCATAATTTCCTGAAACCATTCGAATTTCTGGATGGCTTTGTCGGTTACAAGCATCGGTTTTTTTGCATTAAAATGCGATATATAACGTCCGATCAGTAATCGGGCATCCACCCCAATGATTATTTCTGGAACAACAAATTTTCTTAATTCCAATAACGATTCAGTCACCTTGAACTCCCCCTTATTTAATGATTTAACTGATTTCAGTATAACAGGTCAGTTTTCAAATGTAAACCTTATCCAAACAACAAATTTGTACCAATTCCGTTTTTAAATGCACGGTTTTATGGTATTATTTGTACAAAAGAGGTAGTAAGATGAATATTTTTAAATTGCCGGATCTTCCCTTAGCGGATGAAGTGACAAATATTCTGATCGAAAGTGAGACGGTTCGAATTGAACGCATTATCAGTACCGGACAAACCTCGGACTGGTATGATCAGGATCAAACGGAATTTGTGGTGCTTTGTGCTGGAAATGCTGAACTGGAATTTGAGAACGGTGAGAGAATAGCATTGGCAAGCGGGGAAACCCTTTTGCTTCATCCGCATCAGAAGCATCGCGTTGCCTATACATCCAGTGAGCCGCCCTGTGTTTGGCTGTGTGTTTTTTATTGAGTGGATGCGGCTGGAAATTGAGCATAAACGGGTTGAAATGTTTGTAAATATAAAAAGAATGGTCTGATGAGGTACCGGAAATGAATAGTCAGCATGTGTTATTGAACTTAATCGTCTTTACCCTTCCAATTATTTCACTCGTTTATATTTATACGGGAATCAAGCTGTACAAGTATAAGGCGGATGAGCAGTTCAATTATTTTTCGCTATTTATGTTTGCCGCAGCGATTTATACAGCGGGATATTTTCTGGCACTCAATGCTCTTAACACGGAGGTGTTTTTGCTGGCCCGAAGCTTTGAGTATCTGGGGGTGGTATTGATTCCGACATTTGGTATCTTGTTTGTATCAGCGTATACAAAGAATAAATTGTCGCAATCGTCTAAATTGCTTTTGTTTGTTGTTTCAGGTCTGCTGTGGAGCATGTATATTACAAATCCGCTTTACCACTGGACTTACAAGCGGATCGAAATGACAACAGCGCAGGGCTTTTCGATCGCATCGACAACGAAGAACTTCGGGTATTTTTTTATACTTGCCTATTATACCCTGTTTTTAGCTTTTTCAGTCATGGTACTGTTTAAAACAGCAAGGGAATCAGATTCTTTGAGTTTAAAAAGAAGCTGCAGATTGTTGCTCGGATCCATTCAGTTCTCGTGGGTTGCAGTCCTCATTATCCTATTGGGATTTGATACCTTTTTTGATCCCACTCCGATTGTCATTTTGTTCATATCGATTTTGATTGGAATTAGCGAAGTGCGAAATGATTTTTTTCAGCTGGAAATAAATCGCTGGGAAAACACATTTCTGAATATCGGGGAAGTGGCTTTCCTGATTAACAGTGATGAAGAAATTGTCAGTTTGAATGCCAGGGCTGAGGATTTCTGGAAGGGCAAGAATAACAATATTGCCGGCCTGACAAGAATCCTTGATCAGGGTGGTATTAAACAGAGACCGGTGATGATTCCGGTTAATGACAGGATCAGGTGGTTTCAGGTAAACAGAAATGTTTTCAATCAGAAAAGAAAGCTCATCAGTTATCTGCTGTCGGATATTACCGAACACAAAAAGGCGGAGCAAGCGTTAAAAGAAAGTGAGGAGAAGAATCGCCTTCTGATCACGCAGATGGCTCAGGGTTTGGCAGTCCACGAAGTGATCCTGGATGAAACGGAGAAAGTCGTCGATTATCGCTTCCTGGATGCCAATGAAAGCTATGAGCGGCTGACTGGACTGAAAAAAGAAAAGATTATCGGAAAAACGGTTCTGGAGGTATTGCCGGAAACTGAAACCTATTGGATTGATACATACGGTCGCGTCGCAATGACCGGCGAGCCGGTTCATTACGAAAATTACTCACAGGAACTGGGCAAACATTTTGAAGTGGTTGCTTATTCTCCGCGCTTCAAAGAATTTGCAGTCATCATCTCGGATATTTCCAATCGCAAACAAGCGGAAGAAGATGTCTATTTTTTGAGTTATCATGATTATCTGACCGGTTTGTATAACCGCCGATTTTATGAAGAAGAACTGGCGCGGCTGGATACCGCTGAGAATTTACCGATGACGCTGATTATGGCGGATGTCAATGGACTCAAACTCATCAATGATTCTTTTGGCCATGCCATGGGTGACGAATTGCTCAAGAAAGCGGCCCAACTCATTTCTGCGGCCTGTCCGGAAGGCAGTATCGTTGCCCGGCTGGGAGGGGATGAGTTCATCATGATTCTGCCGCAGCAAGATGTTTTTCAGGCAGTGGAAACAATGAACAATCTTAAAACCAGGACAGCAAGCGAAAGAATCGGCAGCTTTGATCTTTCCATCTCTTTCGGGTGTGAAACCAAAGAAGCAATGAATCAGGATATTCAGGAAATCTATAAACATGCGGAAGATGATATGTATCGACATAAACTTTATGAAAGTGCCAGCGTTAAAAGCAAAACGATCGATCTGATTATGAACACCCTTTATGAAAAAAGCAGCCGTGAGATGCGGCATTCACAACGGGTCGGGGAATTATGCAAAATGATCGCAACAGAAATGAAGCTCGAAAAAGATGTCGTTAATCAGATCGGCGTTGCAGGTCTGATGCATGATATTGGGAAAATGGGGATTGATGAAAGAATCCTGAATAAAGAGGGAATACTGGAAGATGATGAATGGATGGAAATACAACGACATCCTGAAATTGGCTATCGGATTTTAAGCTCATCAAACGAATTCTCGGAAATAGCAAACTACGTATTTGAACATCATGAGCGGTGGGATGGAAACGGGTATCCCAAGAAGCTTTGCGGTGAAGAAATATCCATTGAAGCACGGATTATTGCGGTTGCGGATTCATATGATTCAATGATCTGCGATCGTTCCTATCGCAAGGGACTGAGCGATGCAGAAGCGATTAGGGAAATCAGACGCTGTGCCGGAAAACAATTTGATGCCGCGATCGCGAAGGTCTTCATTGAAAAAGTACTGCAACAGGAAAAGCTGAAAATTTCGTAAAGCTTTTTCTGTTACTGTTTTGTAAACGATATGTTATAATAAATCAGACGCAAGCACGACATAAGGAGGTCATTTTATTGATGAAGATAGGATATGCATGTTTAACCGTTGGTGTGCCAAATACAGATATTAAAACTTGCCTTCTCAAAAATGCATCCGAAGAAAAACTAACCGAATTAATCCGGCATAATTTGAAGGTGCTGGAAAATACCATTGATTACAACATTGAAAACGAAATCAGCCTTTTTAGAATCAGCTCTTCGATCATTCCGTTTGGTTCCAGTCCGGTCAACAGGCTTAGCTGGTGGGAACTGTTTGACGATCAATTGAAGCAGATTGGCGATAAAATCATGCGAAGTGGAATGCGGGTTTCAATGCATCCTGGTCAGTATACGGTATTGAATGCCCTTGATGAAGAGATCGTCACAAAAGCCGTTGCGGATTTGAATTATCATAACTGTTTATTGGATAGTCTTGGGGTGGGCCCGGAGAGTAAAATCGTGCTTCATGTCGGCGGTAGATATGACGACAAAAAGCAGGCAATGCAGCGGTTTAT
Source organism: Acetobacterium fimetarium (assembly GCF_014284475.1). GTDB lineage: Bacteria > Bacillota > Clostridia > Eubacteriales > Eubacteriaceae > Acetobacterium > Acetobacterium fimetarium. Next base: position 34,678 of record NZ_WJBC01000011.1, read on the forward strand.
CAGAGCCTATGACCATTTAAGTGACGCCATTAAAAACCGTCTTATCATTGAAAATGATGACAAGAATTTTACTATTGGCGATGTCCTGGAAATCGCCAACCATTTGGAGATACCGGTGGTGTTTGACACGCTTCACAACCAATCCAACCCCTGTGCGGAAAATCAATCCGATGTTTATTGGATTGATGAAAGCAGAAAAACATGGCAACAAAAGGATGGAAAGCAAAAGATCCATTATTCGCAGCAGCATCCCGAGAAAAAGCCGGGATCACACTCGGACAGTATCAGAATTGAAGAATTTATGGAATTCTACGATGGCCTGGATGGTCGCAAACTTGATGTGATGCTGGAGGTTAAAGATAAAAACCTTTCGGCAATCAAATGCAGCAATTGCATAGCGCAGACGCAAAAGATCAAAGCGCTTGAAATTGAATGGAGTAAATATAAGTATGCCGTTCTGGAAAGATCGCCGCTGGATTATTTAGAGATTCGGAAACTGCTGCATAATAAAAATGATTATCCTGCCATTGGATTTTATCAGATCATCGAAAATGCGCTGCAGAAAGAAGCAACCACCGGCAATTCCATCAATGTGGCGCAACATATCTGGGGCTATTTTAGAAATAGCGCATTGCCCAGTGAAAAAAAGTATTTCTTGAAGCTTTTAGAGCGGTATGAAAGGGGCGAAGTATCAATCAAAAAGGTGAAGAAGAATTTGTGGAAAATGGCAGTTAAATATGAACAGAAATATCTGCTGGAATCATATTATTACGAAATGGTGTAATGTAACCTGGTCAAGAGAATTTGAATAATTGGGGGATGATATGATGAACTGGAAAGGTGCTTTGGAATTGATTTTGGACAATCATTTTGACAAGGAAAGTATTGGCAGGAATGATCATGTCGGATAAAGATGCAAAAGAACTGATTGATTATTTTAAGGCTCTGGTTGTTGATGGCAAGCTGGATCAGGCCCCACCAGAAAAATTCATTCAAAATCCTGATTTCCTGGAACTGGATAAAACGATCAAATCGCTGCGAAATCCGGACCGAAAATTAAAAGAGGGACGAGAGCGATTGGAATCATTATTCCAAATCAGAGACACTTCGGAAATAAGAAGACTGAAAGAAGAAATCAGCCGGATTTCCATTACGGATAAACTCACGCAGCTTTACAATCGGCAGAAAATTGATGAAATTCTGGAAATCGAAATGGACCGATCCGAAAGGACCAAGCGGCCATTTGCGGTGATGCTGTTTAATATTGACCTTCTAAAAATGGTGAATGAAACATATGGAAATCAGAGCGGCGATGCCGTCCTTGTGGAATGCGCGAATATGATCAAAGAGACGATCAGATCAACCGATTCAGTCGGGAGATGGAATGGCGAAGAATTTCTGATTCTGCTGCCGGAAACCGACAAAAATGGGGCCAGGTTATTGGCCGAAAAATTGCGAGCGCGCATCGATGATTACAGTTTTACGAAAGTTGGCAAGATGACTGCAAGTTTTGGCATTTCAGCCTATAAAAAGGATCTTTTACCAGCCAGCATTGTTGCCAGAGCGGATTCGGCACTGAGACAGGCAAAAGAAAAAGGGCGGAATCAGATAGAAATTTGCTGAGCGGCATATTTCCTTGAATGATGAGAAACAATGCATAAAACGTGCATGCAAAAAAAGTGTTCGCGATAACCCAACTGCCGATAAATAATTGAAGAAGGAGATTATGATGAAGCTTAGAAATTCAGTGATAGCCGGGCTGGTGGCCGCCAGCTTGTTTCTGCCGGGTTGTGAGAATCAGACTGCTGCCATACCGAAGCCTGATGACAGCATCCTCAATTCTTTTCAGGATACCATGATTGCTAAAAACAACGATTTCGGTTTTAATCTTTATCGAGAACTCAGCAGTGGCGACGAAAATATCATGATTTCGCCGGCCAGTATCGCCATGGCTTTAAGCATGACATATAACGGCGCTCAGGGAGAAACAAAAGCAGCGATGGCCAAGGTTTTAAAAATAGAGGGCGATGATATTGACGCAGTGAATGCGAATAATCTGGCGCTGCTTTATTTTTTGAGCACGGCGGATCCCAAGGTGACGCTGAGCATTGCCAATTCGCTCTGGCTGAATCAGGCGCTTGAATTCGATTCGAAGTTTAAAAGCAGGACCGAAAAATTCTATCTGGCTTCCGCTCAGGAGATGGACTTTGACAAGTCCAATGCTGCCGACATGATCAACAGCTGGGTCAAGAAAAAGACCCAGGGTCTGATTAGCGAAATTGTGGCGGCCCCAGTCGATCCGTCAAGTGTTCTGTTTCTGATCAATGCTGTGTATTTCAAGGGGCAGTGGACGCACCCGTTTAATAAGGACTTGACCACCGATCAGACTTTCCATACCCAGGCTGGTCAGGCGGTGACGGTCCCGATGATGGTTCAGAGTGGTTCTTTCGAGTATTTCAGCGGCCCGGGCTTCCAGTCGCTGCGCCTGCCATACGGTCAGGAAGACCGATTGGCGATGGTTCTTTTTCTGCCGGCTGAAGACAGCAGTCTGGAACAATTTCAGAGCCAGCTCAACATGGAAAACTGGGCCGCCTGGCTTTCATCTGGTGAGAAAAAACAGGGAACGATTATGCTGCCGCGGTTTACCATGGAGTATGAAACGTCTTTAAATCAGGCCTTGAAAAATTCAGGCATGGCGATTGCCTTTGAAGGTGACAAGGCAGATTTCTCCGGTATGGTAACCGGAGCTTCCGGAAAGAATGTTTTTATCAGTGAGGTCAAACATAAAACATTTCTTCAGGTGGACGAAGCGGGCACTGAAGCGGCAGCGGTTACTTCGGTTGGAATAACGGCGACCAGTATTCCGGAGTACGATTTCGAACTGAATTTCAATCGCCCCTTCTTTTACGCGATTCAGGACAGCAAAACCGGCGCGATTCTTTTCATGGGAGCTGTCATCGACCCGAGTGCAGAGTAAGAAAATAAATCAAGATTTCTGATGGCAGTACCACCATTGTAAAGGCCATTGAATGAACGAGCCACCGCTGGTCAGAGGTCATCCTGATCAGCGGTAAAATATTTTTTGAGGCACCAGCAGCATTTCGTTTCAGCGGAAAAACCGTCGTAATTGTTTTAAAAAAAGTTGTAATTTTTCATAATAAAAAGTAATATAAAGGTTAGCAGTTTATTATCTCAATCAGTAAACAGAAAAAGCAGGCTTACGAAGAGATTAAAGACGTTATTAATAAAGACAAAAGAGAGGGAAAAAATGGGATTTATAGAAATTTTGAAGGCCATACTTCTGGGCGTCGTAGAAGGGGTAACCGAGTGGCTGCCGATCAGCAGTACCGGACATATGATTTTAGTCGACGAGTTTGCAAAACTGAACATGTCTGACGCGTTTATTGACATGTTTCTCTACGTCATTCAATTGGGCGCAATTTTAGCAGTTGTGTATATTTTTTGGCATAAGCTGGTACCATTTTCATACAAAGACAATAAAATAATGATTAAGAAACAGACGATGATTCTCTGGTCAAAAATTATCGTCGGCTGTCTGCCGGGATTCCTGGTTTATTTACTTTTTGACGATATTGTCGATCGATTATTTATGAATCCGTTGACGGTTGCCGCAATGCTGATCCTGTATGGTGTTCTTTTCATCGTGATCGAAAATTACAACAAACACCGCCAACCGGAAGTTGTTAAACTGTCGCAGCTCAGCTATAAAACAGCCCTGCTGATCGGGGCATTTCAGGCCTTGTCGATCATACCCGGGACTTCCCGTTCCGGCGCGACGATTATCGGCGGGATGATTCTGGGAACCTCCCGGTCGATTGCGGCAGAATATACCTTTTTTATGGCCGTGCCGGTTATGTTTGGCATCAGTCTGTTGAAAATCATCAAATTCGGACTTGTCTTTACTGGCTGGGAAGTAGTCATTCTGCTGGTCGGAATGGTAACGGCTTTTGTGACTTCGATACTGGCAATCAAATTTTTAATGACCTATATCAAGAAGCATGACTTCAAGGTTTTTGGCTGGTACCGCATTGCTTTAGGGGTGATCGTGATTGCCTATTTCTTAATCTCCGGGGGACTATAAACCGGGATTGCCTGGCCGGTTATGGTGATCCGGCTGTTGCATAGCGACGCATCGCACCGGGACAGAAACCGGAAAAGCTGATGGCGGCAGGCGCATTTAAGCGGCAGAGATACAAAAAAGTCGCTTTAATGAAATAAATAGTTCATTTAAAACCGCTCAAGAACATGATAAAATGAATTAAATTTATCTTGTGGGAAAAAGCGGGGGAAACGATGTCATACAAAGATTTGAATCCGGAGACGGTCATCGCGTACATAAAAACAAATACCGATATATTTCCGGTCGACGCGAAGCTTGCTGTCTACGAGTTCGGTTCGGATGAAGAGACCGATGGCGATGGCTTTGTCAATCATCTCTATCGCGTTTCCGATGAAACCGGGAAATCAGTTGTGCTAAAACAGGCCAAACCCTATATGCGTATTTTTGGAGAAGAGGCCAAACTGACGCCCCGGCGTAATCAAATGGAAGCAAAAGTGATTCAGCTGCGGGCCGCCATCACGCCGGAATATATACCGGAAATGTATCATGCTGATGCGAATAACAATCTGTTCATCTATGAAGACTGCGGCCGCCTGAAAATCATGCGCTTTGAGCTGATCAAGGGGAAATCCTTTCCGGAATTTCCGAAAAAAATTGGCGCATTCATGGCAAAATCCAATTTCTATACGTCAGAGATTTATCTCGATCAGATCGCGCACAAAGCCCTGGAGTGCACGTTTATGAATCCCGAGATGCGTCATATCATGGAAACGATTCTTTTCGTCAAACGGTTTGATGAAGATGATACCTTCCGCCTGGCCGAGGTGGATCCCAATCATGTGGCGATGACGGAATTATTCTGGGATAAACGGGAAGTACGGGTGGAGCTCTTAAAGCTGCGCGGAATCTTCATGAAACGAAGCGAATGTCTGGTTCATGGTGATCTGCACACCTCCAATATCATGGTTGATGAAAACGAAATGAAGGTCATCGATATGGAGTATACTTTCATGGGACCGACATCATCGGATAGCGGATATCTGGTTGGCAATCTGATCTATGCCTACATTGCCTGGTTTCATCACAGCGACGGAACCAGGCAATCCCGAAAAGCCTACCGTAAAGAAATTCTGGGCTATATCAGAGACCTGATTAATGAATATCAGCGCGTTTATTGTGCATGCTGGGACAAGGATGCCAAACCGCTATACCGGGAATACACCGAATACCGGGAGGCAATTCTCAAAAATTATCTTAAAGAAGTGTGCGGCTTTGCCGGCTGCCAGATCATCAGCCGGGTTGGCGGGCTGATTGGCCTTCCCGATTTTGATACATTGAAGAATCCGGTCAGCCGTAATTGTGCGAGACGTCTGTCACTGCTGATTGCGGATGAGCTGATCATGAAGCGTGAAACCGTCGAAAACACGGATGATATAATTGCTATCATCGTCACGATTACCTACCGCTATTTCGATGTGATGAAGGCGTTAAAAGGCCGGGATTTATCGGGAATTCAGGCGCAACAAAAAACGGTTCCGGAATAACCATTAAGAATAGTATTTAAACAGCCCTGATGTTTTTTGTGCCAAGAAAAGACGCGGTGCTGTTTTTTTTCATTATAATAGGGTAAAATAATCACATAGGAAACAGAATTAACACGAGGAGGCAATAATCATGAGAAAGAGAAAAATTACAGCCTATTTAATAATCATCAGCGTTCTGATGGTTTCGTTATTATTTATGGGAGCAAGCTGCAGCAGTACGACGGCGAACGTAAGCAATGCAGTCATGACGACCGGGATTGACGACAATTATGCGCCCATTGATAATGTGACTGAATTTGCGGTAAATACCGACGTCTATGTGGCGGCAGATTTAAAGAATGCACCAGACGATACGAACATCACCTTTATCTGGTATTATGAAGGACAGCAATTGGCTACGAAAACCATATCAAATGGGGAAGTCAGCGATGCACCCCTGGCCGGTTATTTGCCGGCAGACTTTATGTCACAACCGGGAAATTATTCCGTGGAAATCTATATTGATGATCGGGATAAACCGGACACAGTCAATCAGTATACCGTTAAGTGAAGCGAAGGATAAATAACGAAAAAGTGCAGCCGATATTACAGCCGCACTTTTTCTTTTTTTGGGTATTTTGCTGGGAACAAAATGTTCTAGCGAAAATATTTTCACTATTGTTAATAAATAGCACGCGAAGTATAATCACAATAAAAACAGCATTTGAATAACCTCATAACAAAAGGGTAATAATTTGTATAATTGTTATCAAAACGGCTTTTGAAATTTACATAAAAAAAAATAAATGCTTATTTGAGCAGATAAGAAGAAGGGTGATTATGGAACCTGAAGTATATAATCAATCAAATTTTGCAATTTCGAAAGCGGCATATCTGTATTATATAAAAAATGAGTCGCAGACTGAAATCGCTAAAAAGATGAACATATCCGTCACAACGGTGTCCCGGCTGATCAAAAAAGCCCGGGAGGAGAAAATTGTCGAATTCGTCATTCGCGATCCTTATATTGAATGCATGCATCTGGAAGAAGAGCTGCTCAATACATTCGGATTAAAGGATGTGATTATTGCCCCGAACGATTTTTTGAATCATGTCGATGATGCCAAAAATACGGCTGAGTCGGTCAAGAAACTGGTAGCCCTGGAAGGCGCCAGGTATTTGCAGCGGATTATTACAAAGAATGACGTGCTGGGCATTACATGGGGGACAACGATGTATTACCTGATTCATTATTTGAATCCCTGTCAAAAAGTTGACGCGGCCTTCGTTACCCTGCATGGGAGTATCGCGTTCTGCGATTCGGAACTCGATGTCAGAACCCTGGCGTCGAGAATGGCCATGGCATTCGGCGGCAGGCAATACTATCTTTTGACAGAAGCGCTGCTGAGCAGCAAAGAAACAGCTGATTCAATCAGAAACGAAAAAAACACCAAAGCGGTTTTTGATATGTTTGATAAAGTTACCATTTCCATCAACGGAATCGGATCGATGTATCCGAACCTGAGTTCAGTCCTGGCCGGCAGAGACTATCTGTCAGAAGAGGAGCTGAAAAATCTGCAAAATCAAAATGTATACGGTGACATCGCCCTGAGATTTATTAATGGCCAGGGCGAGGAATGCGGCGGCGAATTAAGGGACCGGACCATTGCGATTGAGCTGGATAAATTCAAGAAAATAAACACTAAAATTACGATTGCTTCCGGTGAACACAAGGCTCACACGATTCTTTCAGTACTGAAAGGCAAACTGGTGGATGTTCTGATCATCGATTATGCGCTGGGACTGGAAATCATGAAACTGCACCGAAAAGAAAATGAAACAGAAACACAGGGATCATTATAGAAAGAAATGCTAACCATTGCATTTTTAATAAAAGAAAAGGTGGTAAGAAACGAATGAAGGAGTATATTTTAAGTATTGATCAGGGCACTACCAGTATCAGAGCAATTTTCTTTAATCATGACGGAGACATTGTCAGTGTGTTTGCCAAGGAATTCAGTCAATTTTATCCAGCTTCAGGATGGGTAGAACAGGATCCGCTGGAAATGTGGTCCGTTACGATAGAAGTCATCGAGAAAGCAATGAAAAAATCGAACATTAAAGAAGAAGAAATCATTGCAATCGGTATCACAAACCAGCGAGAAACGACAATCGTCTGGGATAAAAATACCGGCGAACCTGTTTACAATGCCATCGTATGGCAGGACAGAAGAACCGCAGAATATTGCGATCAGCTGAAGGCCGACAATCCGGAAATCGAAGCAGTGGTTAGGAATAAAACGGGATTGATGATCGATTCCTATTTCTCAGGAACAAAAATCAAGTGGATCCTCGACAATGTTGAAGGCGCCAGGGAAAAAGCAGAAAACGGCAGTTTGCTCTTTGGTAATGTTGACGCCTGGATTATGTGGAATCTGACCGGCGGGAAAGTCCATGCGACAGATTACAGCAACGCTTCCAGAACCCTGATCTTCAATATTAATGAACTGAAATGGGATGAAGAACTGTTGAAAGTTTTGAACATACCAGCAAGCATATTGCCAAAAGTTCAGGAAAGCAGTGGCATTTTTGGCACGACCGCCAAAATCTTCAATCGGGAAATCCCCATTGCCGGTGATGCCGGTGATCAGCAGGCCGCGACATTTGGGCAATGCTGTTTTGAAAAAGGGATGGCAAAATTCACCTATGGGACGGCGGGCGTTATGACCGTGAATATTGGTGATAAGCCGTTCTTGTCAAACAACGGACTGACGACCACCATCGGTTGGGGACTCAATGGAAAAGTGGAATATCTGCTGGAAGCGGTGGCTTTTTCAGCCGGATCGGCCATCCAATGGCTTCGCGATGAGATGGACATGCTCGATGAATCTCCGGATTCCGAATATTTTGCAATGAAAACCAAAGACAGCAACTGTGGGGTTTATTTCGTCCCGGCATTTACCGGGTTATGCGCGCCGTATTGGAATTCCTATGCAAGAGCATCAATCGTTGGGATTGAAAGAGGAACGACCAAGAATAATATCATCAGAGCCGTCCTGGAATCACTGGGCTATCAGACAAGAGATATGTTTGATGCGTTTTCTCAGGATTTGGGCGAACGATTGTCAATCCTGAAAGTGGACGGGGGCGCCTGCAACAATAACTTATTGATGCAGTTTACCGCGGATATTACCAATGTTGATATTGAAAGACCGGACAATACCGAGACCACTGCCGCAGGCGCTGCCTATTTAGCAGGTCTGGCTGTTGGCTTCTGGAAAGATCAGGCTGAAATCGTCAATAAGCGAACCGTCGATCGGGTTTTCGAACCGAAGATGGATGAGGCCGTCCGGGAAGATCTTTATAAAGGCTGGAAACGCGCAATCAGATCAACCCTCGAATGGGCAAATGACCGATAGAATGAGCAATAACTAAGCTGACCATCAGGGCCGCGCTTGTGATCGTGTTGATGCAGGCGCACCCTGAAATAATATTTCTACAAATAGAATTTGGAGGTGACACCATGAAAACAGATGTTTTAATAATTGGTGGCGGTGTAATTGGAGCTTCCATTGCGCATCAGCTGGCAAAGTATAATATGGATATAATCCTGGTTGAAAAAGCGAGTGATGTGTGTATGGGAACCAGTAAAGCAAACTCGGCGATGATTCATAGCGGGTTTAATATTAAAGGCGACACATTAAAAGGCAAACTGGCTTTGGAAGCAAACAAAGTGATCAAGCAATTATGCGAAGATTTGGATGTCGGGTATGAGAAACCGCTTGGTTCGATAACCGTTGGATTTGAAGAAGCCGATTTGGAAAGAATGCAGCATACGCTGGAAAACGGCATCAAGAACGGAATCAAGGGAATGAAACTGCTTGATCAGAAAGAGCTGCATGAAATGGAGCCCCATCTGAATCCGGATGCAAAATATGGTCTGTACGAACCGGAAACAGGCATTATCAATCCGTTTGAATTCACGGTAGCGTTAGCCGAAAATGCCGTGCTGAACGGGGCAAAAGTGTTGCTGGAAACAGAAGTTCTGGACGTGATCGTGGAAGACAAAAAGGTCAAAGGGGTGAAAACCAGCAACGGTGATATTGAAGCAAAAGTGATCATCAATGCGGCCGGGCTGTATGCCGATAAAATAGCGGGCATGGTGGAAGACATCGATTTTGAGATCAAACCGAGAAAAGGCGAGTACTTCCTGTATGATAAAAAATGGCGCGGCATTTTAAATCATCCGATCTATTCAGCGCCGACAAAAGTCTCCAAGGGAATGATCATTGTGCCGACGGTTGACGGCAATCTGTTGGCCGGTTCAAACGCCGAGACCATTGATGATACGACGGATTTGGCAACATCATCAAAAGCATTGAATGGTATTTACGGAAATATGATTTCACATCTGTTCCCGCAGCTCCCGCGAATGGGTGATGTCATCACGACCTTTGCAGGATTGCGAGCCGCCAGTACCAATGAGGATTTTATCATTGAACCGGCAAAAACAGTTAAAGGCTTTATCAACGTGGCCGGCATCCAGTCGCCTGGCTTAACTTCGGCACCGGCAATCGCCACGATGGTTGAAGGATTAGTCCGAGAAGCCGGTATTATGACGGCTGGTGCAGCACAGAACTACGTCAATCTGGAAGGCTACATACCGGGCAAAGAAGTCGTTATTTTAGGCTCCGGCGATATCGGTCTGATTATGGCAAGACGACTGACGCTGGAAGGCGTCAATGTCAAGGGCGTGCTTGAGGTCATGCCCTATTCCACCGGACTGGTCCGTAACCGGGTGCAGTGCCTCGATGATTTCGGCATTCCGCTGCTGCTCAGTCATACCATCACGGAAATTCATGGGAAAGACAGAGTCGAAGGCGTTACGATTGCCAAGGTCGATGAGCGGATTCAGCCCATCGCAGGCACCGAGCAGTATGTCAGCTGTGATACCCTTTTGCTGTCAGTGGGATTAATACCGGAAAATGAGCTGACCAATAAACTAGGCTGTGAAATGGATCAGGTCACCAAAGGACCGGTGGTTAATGAAAAACGCATTACCAATATTCCCTGGGTATTTGCCGCCGGAAATGTGCTGCATGTTCATGACCTGGTTGACAATGTGACCCAGGAAGCTGAAATCGCCGGTAAAGCGGCAGCAGCACTGATCACCGGCAAAATGAATAAGGAAGAAAAGATCGTGGCAGTCACGCATGATAAAAATATTGGATATGTTGTGCCTCAGCATTTTGATGCATTGAACAACCAGGACAAAGTTGTCAAGTTCTTCCTGCGGGTAAAAAATCCGGATGAAGACATCAAGCTGGTCGTGAAAGACAATGCGAATAAAGAATTATTAAGTTTGAAAAAATCAATCGTGGAACCGGGGACAATGATAACTTTCAATCTGCCAAGACAGTTTGTTACCAAAGATACCTCTTCAATTGATATTTCGATTGCCAGGGAACAGGCAGAATAAAAATGGAGGTGAAAAAGCCATGGAAGAAAAAAAGCTGATTTGCATTGGCTGCCCGAAAGGCTGCAGCATAACAATTAAGCACACCGGCAAAACCATTAATGAGATTACCGGCTACAACTGTGATAACGGACTGAAATACGCCGAAAACGAATTTACCGAACCAAAACGGATTGTGACTACGACGGTTAAGATCAATGCCGGCACCCTGCCTTTCGTACCGGTAAAGACCAGAGAAGCAGTCAATAAGGAAAAAATATTTGAAGTGATGAAGGTCATCAGCAAATTGGAGTTAGAATCGCCGGTCAAGGTCGGAGACGTTGTCATACCGAATATCGCCGGAACCGGCGTGGATCTGGTATGCACCAGAAGTATCAAAAAGGTTTCATAGAATATGAAAGGAGTCCTTGAATGAAGTATTTTGTGCGTTTGAAAGACGTAAAAAAAACCCAGAGACCGGATTATACGAGTCAGTATTTAGTCGATGAGAAGAATGGTTGTGTTGCCGGGTGTAAAACGGGGATCAGCAGTCATACAAAAACAGAATATCCCAATTCACAGGCCCATGAGGATCAGGAAGGTTTTCTGGTTTTGGATGGAACCGGATGGGCCAAGGTTGGTGATCAGGAATTTAAACTTGAACCGGAAACGGCGTTCATTGTTCCGGCTGGGGTCCAACATGCGATCAAGAGGGATGAAAATTCAGTAGACTTAAGGGTATTCTGGTTTCACGCGGCGATCTGAAAAAAGATTGATTGAAAATATTTTCCATATTGATAATATTTCCAACGGCGACTAGAATAGAGTCAAGGATACTATTTACGGCATAACCAGAAATTATTGCCATGGAAAATAGTAAAAAACAAACCTAATTCAAACACTTTAAAAAGTGATGGAGGAAAAAATGAACAGACTGTATAGTAATGTGTTGAACAAACTTTATGAAGGTGCAGATGTTGAAAACCTGATCGTTGCAACTTATTTGGTTGGAGCAGAAAAGGATGAAGATCCAATTTTAAAGGCAGCGAGTATTGCCATTGAACAAACAACCGGCTCATGGGTAGACGTTCCCGGCGAAACCGATGAAATCAGAGAAGGATATGCCGGCAAAACAATCGGGGTATATGAAGTACCTGATTTTGAATTGAAAATGGATCTTGATAAAACGGTGCCTGAAGGTGGAATGCGATTCTATATTATGAGAATCGGTTTCCCGGTTGATAATATTGATGATAACCTGCCATTGTTCTTCGCTACCGTAACAGGGAACATTACAGCGATGCCTTATTTGAAACTTCTGGATGTTGATTTCCCTAAAAGCTTTGTGAAAAAATTCAAAGGACCAAAATTTGGGATCAAGGGAGTCAGAGATCTTTTAGGTGTTTATGACAGACCGTTATTAAATAACATGATCAAGCCATGTACCGGATACACACCGGAAGTTGGCGCAAAATTATTCTATGATGCGGCAGTCGGCGGCGTTGATATCATCAAAGATGATGAATTGATCGGCGGCGACAGAGTTTTCAACAAACTTGAAGATCGCGTTAAAATGAATATGGCCGCTGCTGCCAAAGCCGATGCCGTTAAAGGTGAAAAAACAATTTACACGGTTAACATCACCGATGAAATTTCAAGACTGAAAGACAATGCGCTAAGAGCAATCGCAGCAGGTGCCAACGGGATCATGGTTGATGTCTTTGGAATTGGCTTGTCAGCGCTGAGAGATTTGGCCGAAGACCCAAGAATCAATGTTCCGATTTTGGCGCATTGCTGCTTCGGCGGAGCTCAATCAGTAGCCAAATATCAAGGTGTCAGCTCAGTGGTATTAACAAAATTAACCAGAATGTGCGGCGCGGATATCATCCTGATTGAAGCACCATGGGGTAAATTTGATAATCTTGAAAACAAATATATCTCAAGAGTCATCGCCTGCACCGGCAAATTATACGACATGAACACATCCGTGCCATTCATGGGCGGCGGTGTAATTGAAGGCTTAATTCCGACCATTCTTGACAAAACCGGAAATGACTGTTTGCTGGGTGTCGGAGCCGCGATTCATGGCCATCCACAGGGACCAGAAAAGGGCGCAGTCGCATTCAGACAGGCAATTGATGCCTACATGAATGGTCAGGATCTGGAAGAAGCCGGCAGAGAACATGAAGAACTGGGCGTTGCATTAGCTAAATGGGGCGTTTTCGGAAAAGACAACGTTAAGAAAAACTATCTGATCTAACGATAACTTTTACCCTTATTTAAGTTATCGCTTGGGCTTGAAAATATTATTATAAAAGAACCGCTAAACTTTTTCATGGTTAAAGTTTAGCGGTTCTTTTTTTCATGAAGCGTATTTTTGATCCCTTAAAACTCAGAGATTGCGGTATTGTCAAACGGCGTTTCCTGATAGACGTAGTAATTCAGCCAGTTGCAAAACAGCAGGTTGGCATGCCCGCGCCAGCGGACGACCGGGGGCTGGGTGGGATCATCATTTGGGTAATAGTTCTTGGGAACATTGATTGGTTTGCCCTGGGAAATATCGCGATCATATTCGCCTTTCAGGGTTTCCGGGTCATATTCGCTGTGGCCGGTCACAAAAATCTGCCGGCCTTCATGCGCCATGACGATGTAGACACCCGCTTCATCGGAAGCAGCCATGATCTCCAGATCGGGATGCGCCGCGATGGGTTCACGATCGATACCGGTGTGACGGGAATGCGGCACAAAAAAAACATCGTCAAAACCACGGAATAGTTTCACGAAGGCTTTCTCCAGGTGATGCTCGAAGACACCAAAGACTTTGTTGGGCAGCAACTGTTTGGGAATGCCATAATGGTGATAAAGCCCGGCCTGGGCCCCCCAGCAGATATGAAGGGTGGAGAAGGCATTGGTTTTGCTCCAGTCCATGATTTTGGTCAGTTCCTCCCAGTAGTCGACTTCTTCAAATTCAAGCGTTTCGATGGGCGCACCGGTAATGATCAGTCCGTCAAAGCGCTGGTCTTTAATGTCCTCAAAATACGAATAGAAGGTACCCAGATGTTCGGAAGAAGTGTGGGTGCTTTCATGGGTTTTCGTCTGCAGCAGCGTAACCTCGATTTGAAGCGGGGTATTTCCCAATAACCTCAGTAGCTGCGTTTCAGTTGCTATTTTCGTGGGCATGAGATTCAGAATGGCAATTTTCAAAGGGCGGATATCCTGCTGACTGGCCCGGTTTATATCCATGACAAAAATGTTCTCATTCGTCAGAATCTCGCTGGCAGGCAGGTTGTTGGGAATGCGTATCGGCATATTTGTTCTCCTTAATAGAGTAGTTTTCAGGTAATTGCGAAATTTAAAATAATCGAACAATGGTTGCTTTGATGGCGGTTTACACAAACAATTGTGTAACGTGTAGGCGAACAGTCGATAGACTGTCCGCCGTACAGTGTAAAAATTGTTTCGTGTAAACCGGCAGCGAAGCTTGCAGTCGTTTCGCTATGACCTGAGCGTCGGTTAGATAATGGCTTTAGTTAACGCCTGATCCAGATCAGCGATGATATCGTCGCTGTGTTCAAGGCCGATGGACAGACGAATCATATCTTCGGTAATGCCGGCGGCGATCAGTTCATCACCGGAAAGCTGCTGATGCGTCGTGGTAGCCGGATGGATAACCAGGGATTTGGCATCGGCAACATTGGCCAGATGGGTGAACAGCTCAAGGCTGTCAATGAATTTACGGGCAGCTTTAATACCGCCTTTGATACCGAAAGTGAAAATTGAGCCGGGACCTTTTTTAAAATATTCATCAGATAAGGCTTTATAGGGATTGCCAGGCAAAGATGGATAATTTACCCAGGTTACCTGTGGGTGTTTGGATAAAAACGAGACAACCTTTTTCGTGTTTTCCAGATGTCGGTCCAAACGCAGCGAGAGCGTTTCCAGACCCTGCAGAAGCAGGAACGCATTGAACGGGCTGAGACACGCACCGGTATCGCGCAGCAGCTGAACCCGGGCTTTTGTAATAAATGCGGCCGCACCGCAATCGGTAGCATAAACAATGCCGTGATAACTGTCATCAGGCGTTGTAAAGAGCGGGAACTTACCGCTGGCGGCCCAGTCAAAGGTACCGCCGTCGACAACAATACCGCCGATGGTAGTGCCGTGTCCGCCGATGAATTTAGTGGCCGAATAGACGATAATATCGGCGCCAAAATCCAGCGGTCTGAACAAATACGGCGTTGCGAAGGTGTTGTCCACAATCAGAGGAATGCCGTTATCGTGAGCAATCCTGGCGACGGCTTTGACATCGACGATGTTGATGGCCGGATTTCCCAGTGATTCGATATAGATTGCCTTGGTGTTTTCAGTGATGGCTGATCGGAAATTCTCGGGATCATCCGGGTTAACAAAGGCGGTTTTAATGCCAAGACGGGGAAGGGTTGAATTCAAAAGGTTATAGGTGCCGCCATAAAGGGTGGACGCAGCCACCAACTCGTCGCCGGTACCGGCAAGGTTAAGAATTGCCGCGGTGATGGCAGCGGAACCGGAGGCAAACGCCAGCGCGCCAACACCACCTTCCAGAAGGGCCATGCGTTCTTCCAGAACATTGTTAGTCGGGTTCATAATACGGGTATAGATATTACCGGGCTCTTTCAAACCAAATAGATTTTCCGCATGTTCGCTGTTATCAAAAACGTAAGATGTCGTCTGATAGATGGGAACAGCTACCGCATGAGTTGTGGGATCGGGTGTTTGACCGCCATGAAGTTGTAAAGTTTCGAATTTTCTTGTTTCAGCCATTGTCGTATCTCCTTAATAATTTCTTTATGGTTACCGTGTGAAAAGCCAACTGGAGTTCAGAATTCTTATTACATATCATTCCAGTAGGAATTATGCGTAATATACCATAAAAAGCAAGTCGCTGTCAACATTTATCTCAGTTAGAATGGGTGTGAAAGGGTGTAGACACAAAAGACGCCTGGCTGCGGATCAATAGGATTTCAATGATAGACGCGTAAGCGGATGGCCCGGAATAGAAAAAATCAGAAAACTTGAAAATTATTCATTTGACATTAATAAAAAACAAGTCTATAATGAACGGAAATACAGATTATGCTAATGAGAGCGTGGGGAGACCCATATTGAATCTCGAGAGGAATATCATGAAAGATTTAAAAAGCAACTTAAATTCATATTATTATAACTTTACCCAAAGCTATTGGTATTTTAGCTTTGGTTATTTTACATGCCATGAATTAAGTTCCTTTGAGAATCCAAACCCATAAGATATTTTTTAGAAACGCAGTTTGTGTTTTATAGAAATTGATTTTTAGGAGGCTTCTAAGGAAGTCTCCTTTTTTTATTCCCCGGTGCACAGGAAATAAAAATAGATGAATAGAACTGACCAACGATAAAAAAATAATGGAGGAAAAAAATGATAGTAGTTATCAAACCGAATACCGTAGATGAAGATGTCCAAAGGTTAATTAGAATGATTGAAGCACAAGGTGTGAGCATTCACTATTCAAAAGGCATCGATCATACTATTTTGGGAATTGTTGGAGATACCACCCTGGTCGATGTTGAAAAAATTCGTTCAAATCAAATTGTGGAAAATGTACTGCATGTTCAGGAACCCTACAAAAAAGCCAATCGACTGTTTCATCCGGACGATACCATTATTGATGTGAAAGGACGAAAAGTTGGCGAAGGAACGATCAGCATTATGGCAGGCCCCTGTTCTGTTGAAACGGAAGAACAGATCGTTTCGATTGCCAGGAGCGTCAAGGAATCCGGGGCGACTTTTCTTCGCGGAGGTGCATTCAAACCGCGTACATCACCCTATGCATTTCAGGGATTGGGCTACGAAGGACTGGATCTTCTGAAGATTGCCCGAAAAGAAACTGGCCTGCCGATTGTCAGTGAACTGATGTCCCTGGAGCAATTGCCGGCTTTCGAGGATGTGGATATCATTCAGGTTGGGGCGAGAAATATGCAGAACTTTATTCTTTTGAGAGAATTGGGGAAAATAGATAAGCCCATTTTATTGAAAAGAGGAATGTGTGCCACCATGAAGGAATTCCTGATGTCGGCAGAATATATCATGAAAGAAGGCAATGAGAAGGTTATTCTGTGTGAACGCGGCATCCGGACATTTGAAACCGCCACCAGAAATACGCTGGATTTAAGCTGTGTTCCGGTTTTAAAGAAAAAGAGTCATTTGCCGGTCATTGTCGATCCAAGCCATGGAACCGGTCTTTCCTGGACAGTCGAAGCGTTATCCAAGGCGGCCATTGCAGTCGGTGCGGACGGCGTCATGGTGGAAGTGCACAATAACCCGGAAGAAGCACTTTGTGACGGTGAACAATCGATCACTCCGGCACAATTCGACAAAATCATGAAAACGCTGAAAAAATATGCGGAAATTGAAAACAAGGTGATGTAATGAAAAAAATAGAAGATTCCATCGTTGGTTTTATCGGCCTGGGTCTGATGGGCGGCGCACTGGCCATGGGACTCAGGAAACAGGGACCTGGAAAAATATTGGGTTATGATATCAAGCAGGCGGTTATCAAAGCGGCAACGGAACAGCATGTGATTGATGGCGGCAGCTCCGATTCGGCAGGACTTCGGGAAATGCTCCCGCAATGCGATCTGGTTTTCATCTGTCTGAGCCCGAAGGATACGTTGGCATTCTTGACCTCATATATGGAAGACTTCAAAACCGGCGCGGTCATTACGGACATCACCGGCGTAAAAGAAGTGATCATCAAAAATCTTGGTAATCACCTGCGAGAGGACATCGATTATATTCCCGGACACCCGATGGCCGGGAGTGAAAAGGAAGGGTTTGGAAATGCGGATGACAGCATCTTCAAAAACCGCAATTATATTTTGACCCCGCTGCCGACAAATCAACCGGAAAATATTGAACTGATCAAAGCGATTGTCACCAAGCTGGGATTCAATCATATTGTTGAAACAACCTGTGCGATTCATGATGAAAAAATTGCTTTCACTTCGCAACTCTGCCATGTTATTGCGGCCGCACTGGTGGACTGTGAGGATGATCTTTCAATCACTGATTTCGAAGGCGGCAGCTTCGGAGATCTTACCCGCATTGCCATGATCAATGCATCGATGTGGACCGAATTGTTTATGTGCAACCGGAAGAATCTGCTGCAGAATATTGAAAAATTCGAATCGAGTCTGGAAGAAATGAAGCGCATGATCAAGGAAGAAGAAGCGGCAGCATTAATCGAGCGGCTGACATCGGTGAGGGAAAAACGAATTGCGATGGGGGAGATCAGGAAGGCAAAAACCTTAAAAAAGAAGTAAGTTTACTTAAGAAAAAACCCCTGAAAACAGTTTCATCAGATTGAAAAAGATAATGCTATTGACTTAATTTCACTTCGGAGTATACTCATGTTTATAACTTGTGGCTCAGCAAATTGACGAGCTGGAAGGGAGAAACCAAATAGAAAACAGACGCAAAAAAATAAAAATATGTAATCTGCCATCGATTGGTATGAGAAACATAAAAACTGCTTTGGCGGTGTTCATTTGTGTAGCCGTATTTGCGATGATGGGTCCAAATTTCAATCCATTGTTTGCGGCAGTCGCAGCGGTCATCACGATGGAGTCCAATATTGAAGAAACGGTAGAGAGTGGATGGAACCGTATTTTAGGAACGATTATTGGCGGAGCGGCAGGAATGTTGGGCATTTTTATTTCTAATTTGATTCCGTTTGAATTTGGTTTTATCGCAGTTATTCCGTTAGGCGTAATGGGCCTGATCTACCTGTGCAATAATCTGAAAAAGCACGGCGCGATTACCATTGCCTGTGTGATGTTCATCAGTGTGATGACCACCTATTCCCAGGATTTGGGAAATTATATGCTGGCAGGAATGCGACTTTTGGAAACAGCATTTGGTATTATCGTTGCCTACTTGGTGAACCGCTTTATTAAGCTTCCAGAGTGCGATGCAGAAAAACAAAAAGATGAAAAGTCATTAGCGGCGCAAGAGAACATCAGCAATGATAGTAAAAAAATGAGACTATCAAGCCTGATAGCCATGATCCTTAAACCATAGGTTTTACGTTGTTTCTAGATTTTTGTGACGTTTAGAAAGAATTTAAAATATAGATACCCCCTCCCCTTTAAAAAGAGACTACCGTAATGACGGTGGTCTTTTTTTTATGATCAAGACGAATTTGGAGACGAATACAACGATTAAACCGGAACCGTTTTCGGAAATCGCTGCGAAAAAAGATGGATTTTGGATAGAGTAAATTTTAGAAAGAAAAAACCTGGAGATAGATCAAAAGCGCGGATGAGCGACCCTAAAAATTGCAGACAATCGCGGTTGTTTTAGGGCCGCTTCTTATGGTACAATACGGCTCAACTATTATAATATAAGTGAGGTATAAAATTGATTCTAATGATAGACAACTATGATTCTTTCACCTACAATTTGGTCCAGTATCTGGAAGGACTGAGTGCCGAGGTTGTTGTGAAAAGAAATGATAAAGTCACTATCGACGAAATTGCGTTAATGGAACCATCCATGATTGTTTTGTCACCGGGACCATGTACGCCCAATGAATCAGGAATTTGTTTAGAAGTTGTGGATGTTTTCAAGGGCCGGATACCAATATTGGGAATCTGTCTGGGTCACCAGATCATTGCTCAGGCCTTCGGGTGCCGGATTGTTAAAGCCAAAGAACCGGTTCACGGCAAAGTCGATGCGATTGCCCACAATAACACAGGTGTGTTTGAGGGGCTGAACAACCCATTGAAAGTCACCCGGTATCATTCGTTGGTGGTAGAAAATAAAGCGATTCCGGATTGTTTCGAAATTACCGCTAAAACCAAAGAGGCTGAGATCATGGGTTTGAAACACCGGGAATATCAAATCGAAGGGGTCCAGTTTCATCCGGAAGCGATCTTGACCGAAATGGGAATGGAATTGCTGGACAACTTTTTTCGTTCGGCAAAAGAAAAGGGGGCATTATGTTAATACAAGAGATCAAGACAACCTTAACCAGCTTTGAAGCCTATCTTTTATTCAAAGATGAACCCTACAGTTTTTTTCTGGATAGTGGCAGAGATGCCGACAACCTGGGACAATACTCTTTTATCGGCGGTGATCCTTTTCTTGTTTTTAGCAGCAAGGATGATGCCATCACAATCAGAACAAAAACGGAAGAAAAGCATTATCAGGGCGATCCGTTTGCTGAACTACAGCAACTGTTGCGCCGCTACCAAAGGGACTATCCATCGAAATTTCCGTTTTTAGGCGGGGCCGTGGGATATCTTGGCTATGACCTCTGTCATCAGATAGAAGTGCTGCCGCGCAGTGCCGTGGATGATGTGCAGATCCCGGACTGCCACATGGGTTTTTACGACGGGATCATCATCATCGACCATCAGACGAACAAAACCTATGTTGCCGCGCTTGGCATCGAAGCAGAGCCGGAGGCCATCGCAGCAAGGATCAGACAGAAATTAGAGAAAAATGAAAAAGTGACGATTCGCTCCGACTTCCGTATTAATGAAGAAAAGGAGTTTACCGGCAATTTCACCCGGCAGGAATACATGGCGGCGCTGGATGCGGTGCATGAATACATCCGGGCGGGCGATATCTATCAGACAAATCTGACCCAGCGCTTTGAATGTGATCTGGAGATCACCCCGCTGGAATTATATAGTGAACTCCGACGAATCAATCCGGCCCCTTTTGCCAGCTATCTGGATTTCGGAGCCGGTCAGATCGTCAGCAGCTCGCCGGAGCGCTTCATTCAGATCAAAGGCAGGCAGATTGAAGCACGGCCGATCAAGGGGACGATGCCCCGGGGAAAAACGCCGGCGGAAGATGCTCAAAACAGAGATACCCTGGTCAACAGTGAAAAGGACAAGGCCGAGCTGCTGATGATTGTCGATCTGGAGCGAAATGATCTGGGCAGAGTTTCGAAAACAGGGACGGTCAAGGTGCCGGAACTGTATAAACTGGAAACCTACGAAACGGTCTTTCATCTGGTTTCGACGGTCACCGGTGAATTAAAGGAAGAGGTGGATGCCATCGATGTCATTCGGGCTTCTTTTCCGGGCGGATCGATCACAGGGGCGCCGAAAATCAGAGCGATGGAAGTCATTGACGAACTGGAGCCGACCCAGAGAAATATCTACACCGGATCGATCGGCTATATCGGGTTCAATGGTGATCTGGACTTGAACATTGTGATCCGGACAATTCTCTGCAAAAACGAAAAAGCCTATTTTCAGGTGGGTGGCGGCATTGTCTGGGATTCGCAGAATCAACTGGAATACGAAGAAACCTTCCATAAGGGTCGAGCTCTGATGGAAGCACTGAAAAGATATTAAAAATTCCAATTTGGATAGAGGTGAGCATCATTCAGTACGTATGTTATAATGGCGAGATAACAGAGGAATGCCTGGTGCCGTTGGATCAGGGGTTGCTCTACGGTTACGGCGTGTTTGAAACCATCAATGTCAGCAGCGGCAAACTGGTCTTTTTTCAGGAGCACATGGAGAGACTAAAAAGCAGCGCTGCTTTGCTGGGACTGGAATTTGGTCAAACGAGCGAACAGCTCATGGTTGACTGTGAAAAACTGATCGAAAAAAATCAGATCGACAAGGGTGGCCTGCGGGTTACCCTGAGCAAGAGTGAAAAAAAGAATGCGATCATCATTACGGCCCGTGAAAACCATTATGGCGATGAAGTCTTTAAACAGGGCGTGAGCATCGGTGTCAGCGATTATGCGAGAAACGAGCAGTCGCTGCTGGTTGCGATCAAGTCCAATAATTATCTGGAAAATCTGCTGATCTTGAATGATAGCAAAAAAAGAGGTTTCAATGAGGCGGTTTTCTTCAATACCAAAGGCTATCTGGCGGAGGGCACGATGAGCAATATCTTTTTGATCAGGGATCAAAAGGTCTATACCCCCGCGCAGGATAGCGGAATTTTGCCGGGGATTGTCCGGGACAAAGTCATCACATTGCTTAAAAAACACAAAATACCGGTCGCGGAAGGCTATTATACCAGGGAAACGCTGATGAATGCCGACGAGATCTTCATTACCAATTCGCTGATGGAAATCATGCCGGTGAAACAGCTGGAGAATCTGAAATTTCAGGTGACGAGTGAATCTTTCACAAATTACTTGAAAAACCTGTATAAAAAAGAATATGATATAGTTTAAGCAATTTATAAAATCGATGATTAATTGAAAAGGGCGGCGTCTCTTTGCGGTTAATCATTTTGATAAATATAAAAGGAGTCGATCAGAATGAGTAGTCAATTAAATCGTGAAGCAGCACTGCAATTATTGAAGGAATACAACGAGAGCGAATCGCTTCTCAATCATGGATTAGCCGTATCCGGCGTGATGGCACATTTTTCCGAGCTAGAGGGAGAAAAAAAGGAATACTGGGAGATCGTTGGTCTGCTGCATGATTTAGATTATGAAAAATATCCGGACGAGCACTGCGTAAAAGTAGTGGAGATACTGAAAAACAATGGCTACGATGATGATTTTATTCACAGTGTGGTCAGCCATGGCTTTGGCATCTGTACGGATGTGGAGCCGGTTCAGCAGATGGAAAAAATTCTTTATGCCATCGATGAATTAACCGGGTTGATCACCGCCTGCGCCTATATGCGCCCGTCAAAAAGCGTCAATGATCTGGAAGTGAAATCCGTGAAGAAAAAATTCAAAAGCACGAATTTTGCCGCCGGCGTCAACCGTGACGTGATCAGAAAAGGCGCTGAGATGTCCGGTTACTCGGTCGAAGATCTGACCCGGGAAACGATCCTGGGGATGCGTGCTGTAGCCGATGAAATCGGGTTGGGTGACAATGAAGCTTAATCTTCCCGAAGCGGTCCTGAAGGTTTTTGAATTGCTTGAAACCGGTGGCTTTTGCGGTTATCTGGTCGGCGGCTGCGTCCGGGACTTTCTGCTGAAAAAAACACCGATCGATTTTGATATGACCACTGATGCCACGCCGGAAGAGATCAAGGACTGTTTTTCCGATTACCGGGTCATCGAAACCGGCATCCGCCATGGGACCGTCACGGTCATTCTGGGGGGGCATGCCATTGAGATCACCACCCACCGCCGGGAAGGAAATTATTCCGACCGGCGCCATCCGGATGCAGTGACGTTCACGAAAAACCTGGAGGAAGATCTGGGACGGCGCGACTTTACGATGAATGCGCTGGCTTATCACCCGCAAAAAGGGCTGATCGATCGGTTCGGCGGTGGCGAAGACATCAGAGAAAGACGGATCCGCTGCGTCGGCGATCCGCACAGAAGAATGAATGAAGACGCCCTGAGGATTCTGCGGGCGCTGCGCTTTGCTGCGGTGCTCGGCTTTGAGCTGGAGGCGGAAACACAAAAAGCGGTCACTGAGCAATGCGGACAGTTGAGGGAAATCTCGGCGGAACGCATGGCGGCGGAAATGAGCAAATTGCTGTGCGGGAAAAACGTCAGAAAGGTGCTGTTGGAACAGACCGAAATTCTGGGCGCCGTGATTCCCGAACTGCTGCCGGCAGAGAATTTCGATCAGAACAATCCTCATCACTGCTATGATATCCTGGCCCATACGGCCATTGCCCTTGAAAACCTGCCGCCGATTCCGCATCTGCGCTGGGCGATGCTCTTTCACGATCTCGGCAAACCGGAAACCTATGTCCAGGATGCCCTGGGAATCGGACATTTCTACGGACACAGCAAACACTCGGAAATCATCGCCGGCTATCGGCTCAATGCGCTCAAATGTGATAAAGCAACCATTTCAAAAGTCTGCCGGCTGATCAAGTATCATGACACGATCATCGAGCCGACCAAAAAAGCCGTCAAACGCTGGCTCAACCGCCTGTCGGCACCGCTGTTTTGCGATCTGATCGAAATAAAAAGAGCGGATGTGCTGGCCCAATCGCTGGAATACCGTTTCCGGCTGGACGGTCTGGAGGAGATTAAAAACATCATGACGGAAGTCATCGCAGAAAATGAGTGCTTTTCACTCAAAGATCTGGCCATTAACGGAAAGGATCTGATTGCGATGGGCATTGAAGACGGGCAAGAAATTGGCCGGATCCTCAGGAGCCTGCTCGACAGCGTAATCGATGAAGAGATTGAGAATTCGAAAGCAGTACTGATTGAAAGAACGAAGGAGATAAAAGATGTTAATTGACAGCCATGCGCACATTGATGATCAGAAATTCGATGAGGATCGGGATGCCGTTATCAAGAATGCCTGGGAGAACGGCATTGAACTCATCATCAATCCGGGAGCGGATGAAGCATCGAGTCTGAGAGCCATCGCGATGAGTGAAAAATACCCGATGGTCTATGCCACCGTCGGTGTCCATCCCCACGATGCCAAGGACTACGACCCCGAGAGAACCGGGAACCAGTTGCGAACGTGGGCAAAAAAGAACAAAGTGGTCGCCATCGGAGAGATCGGTCTGGATTATCATTACGATTTATCACCGCGGGATGTTCAGCAGGCGGTTTTTATCGAGCAGCTGGCGATTGCCAGAGAAGTGAAGCTGCCGATTGTCATTCACAACCGGGAATCGATGGCGGACATGGTACATATCCTGGAACAACATTTTTCACCGGAATACGGGGGGATTATGCACAGCTACAGCGGCTCGGCGGAAATGGCGAAGGTGTTTCTGGAGATGGGGTTCTATCTGTCGATTTCGGGATCGCTGACCTTCAAAAATGCCCGCAAACTTCCGGAAGTGGTGGCCATGATGCCGCTCGACCGTTTGCTGGTCGAAACCGACAGCCCTTATCTGACACCGACACCATACCGGGGAAAACGCAATGAACCGGCCTATGTCCGGCTGGTGGCGGAAGAGATTGCCCGGTTGAGAGGCATCAGTTTTGAAGAAGTTTCAGCAATCACGTCGGAAAATACGAAAAAGGTGTTTGGAATCAGCTGAAACGAATCGCTCCAGTTCGGATAGCATCGACCGGTTGATCCGGGAGACAGCGTAAAGGCTTGATCTCCCGGACCCGCTTTTTTCAAGCTGACGCCAGTCTGTTTGTGCTTCAAATATTTTCATCAAAGAAAATTGCTTCTGGACTTGATTTCGCTTGACAAGAGAAAAAAAATCAGGTAGAATGTTTAGCGTACCTTCGGGTTAGAAAAGTTAATTTAGGGGTATCGCCAAGCGGTAAGGCAATGGACTCTGACTCCATCATTCGCAGGTTCGAATCCTGCTACCCCTGCCATTTGAAATTCGACCTGCTTTTTAAGTGAAACTTAAAAGCAGGTTTTATTTTACAAAAAAACAAGCGATAATTGCCTAAATATTCAAAGAAAGAAGGGAATCTCATGGTCGATCAGGAACTCAGCGTATTCGATATTTATGAATATTTGCCACATACCAACTGCAAAAATTGTGGCGAAAATAATTGTATGGCTTTTGCCCAAAAGCTGTTGGAAGGTTCAAAAACGATTGGCGGATGTGCCCCCTTGCGGGAAGATATTTTTGAAAACAAGCGCAAGAAAATTCTGGAATTGATCAAATAATTGTAACTGAAAAATAGATTGTTCAATACAAAAAGCAACCAAACCGATATATTTTTGTTAGGTTGCTTTTTTTGCGGGTATAAAAAAGCGTATCAATATATTGCGAAGATGAAGCGTCGGATCAGAATATCGTTCACATGTCCCATATTTGTCCGGTTGAACGGGATATACTGATGATGTGAGAAAGCGACAGGCATGTTGGGATCGTTTCAGGTATTTTCGGAGTGCGGCCAATTTTATTTGG
Organism: Acetobacterium fimetarium; assembly: GCF_014284475.1. Taxonomy (GTDB): domain Bacteria; phylum Bacillota; class Clostridia; order Eubacteriales; family Eubacteriaceae; genus Acetobacterium; species Acetobacterium fimetarium. Next base: position 60,552 of record NZ_WJBC01000011.1, read on the forward strand.
CACATTAAATGTCACAGATTGATTATTTCGGGTTATTATATATAATAGAAGCAAATGACTGAAAAATATTAAGCACTACGCCTCCAATTGAGTGATTTTATGGAATAATCAGATCAGAAGGGAAGATAAGATGATCAGGCATGCAAGCAAGCAAAAGATTGTTTATATCGGTATATTTTTGATCATTGCCGTGTTGATTTCAATAGTCGGTTGTTTTACTTATTTGGAAATAAAAAATGTGGCGATCGCGAGTCTGGGCGAAAGTGCTGAGAAAGTGGCGATCACGGCGGCCGGTTTTATCGAAGCGGATATCGACTCGTACCAGGTTTTGGCCCAAACGGGTGATTACGCGTCAGGCAATTATGATCAGAACTATTATCAAAAAATGAATGAACTCTTTCAGAATATTCAAGCAGAAACCGGTGTCAGCTATATTTACACGACGAAAAAATTGTCGGACACCGAGGCTGTCTATATTCTGGATGGGGAAGATCCTAAAAGCAAATTCTTTTCACCGATTGGATCGGTTGATGAATTGGAAGAAGCCGGAAGAAATGTTTATAGTACCGGTATAGCTGAATCGACCAACCTCGCTGCATCTGAAAAATGGGGGACTTATTTAACCGGGTATGCACCGATTAAAGATCTTCAAACGGGAGAAGTTATCAGTGTGGTCGGCGTGGATTTTTCCAGCGATTCCATCACGAAACTCATGGCAAAAATAGAACTGGTGCTCGTGTTTGCGGTTCTTTCACTGATTGTGCTGACATCGTTTATCGTGTTTAAGCTGATTGGTGACAAATTCAGGGCTGAAAATGTCGATTATTTAACCGAGCTTCACAGTAAACGGTATCATAATTATCAACTGTCTGGTTTAATTGCAAAGGCAAGCAATTCAGCAGCGCCGCTGTTTTTAATGATGATTGATATTGACTTTTTCAAGGAAATCAATGATGAATATGGACATGACGTGGGGGATCAGGTCCTGAGACATATCGCATATATTATTAAAACGAGTGCCCGCAAAACAGATGTCTGCTCCCGGTTTGGCGGGGATGAATTTGTCATGATTTTATCGGACGTCAATGCCGAACAGGTTGGTGGTATCGCCAAGCGCATCATGGAAAAATTGCGAAGAAGTTCGCTTATTCTGGAAGATTGCGTTCTGGAGGGCACCGAGGTAACGCTCAGTATCGGTATTGCCCAGTGGAAAAATGAAATGCGCAGTCAGAATTTGACCCAGTACGCCGATGAGGCGTTATATCTTTCCAAGCAAAAGGGGAGAAACCAGATTACTTTTTACAAAACGTTCGGTAAGATGGCCTAGAGGGACTTGCAAAAGCCTCTCTTTTTTTATGCCAGTTAGTTCGGGCAGGAATAACTGCCGGCGGGAGCATTTTGATCGGCTTGATTGTTCCGGGTTTTATAGTATAATCATAGGGTAAATAATTCAAAAAACAGAGACAATCTGCACGCTGTTGCGTTAATAAAAATGGATCAACGGGAGGACCGGGAAGATTAAAACGATAAAAACAAAAATCTATATAGCCGATGTCTTTTCCCTGAATCAGCCGGGTCGAATGGAAGCATACCTGAACAGCATTTCGCCCGAACGTCGAAAAAAAGTGCTTGCGTTCAAGTCGATGACTGCGAAGGCGCTTTCGGTCGGGGCGGAAGTGCTCCTGCAACACGCGGTATTGAAGTCTTTTGGCATCAGCGAGCCATTAACGATCATCAAAGGGGCGCACGGAAAGCCGGCGCTGCGGGATCATGCCAAGATCCATTTCAATCTTTCCCATTCAGGGAATTTTGTGGTTTGCGCGTTAAGCAGTCAACCCGTTGGCGTGGATATTGAGCAGATCGATCGGGTCGGGGTTCAATTGGTAAAGCGCTTTTTTCATCAAGAGGAAGTCGCCTGGATTCTTACACAGCCGGTTGCCAACCAACAACAGGGGCGATGTGATTTATGGTCGATTAAAGAAAGCTACATGAAATATACCGGAAAAGGATTCGCTCTGCCGATGAAGGCCTTTGTCGTGAAGATAACCGGAGAATTTCCGGAAAACTTAGCGGCTGCGGTCTTTGAAGAAGGACAGCAAAAAGATGTTTTCATAAAAAAATATCAAGGCCCGGCGAATTATGAATTGTGGTGTTCGGGTGGTTCAAACCAATTTGAAGATGCGATAGAATGGGTAAGACTATAGGGAGAAGAATTGTTGAAAGCAGAAACTGAACAAAAAGAAAAACTAAAAACGATATTTTTGACGTTCTTTAAAATCGGGCTTTTCACGTTTGGCGGCGGTTACGCGATGATTCCGATGATTGAATATGAGATCGTTGAGCGGCATCATTGGATAAAAAGCGAAGATATTCTGGATATCTTTGCCATTGCCGGAGCAGCTCCGGGGGTGGTTTCTGTTAATACGGCAACTTTTGTGGGATACCGAATTGCCGGGTTCTGGGGAGCGGTGGCAGCAACACTCGGGATGACAATTCCGTCTTATGTGATCATCTGCACCATTGCCATCTTTTTCCAGCAGTTCAAGAGTATGGCATGGGTCAGTGATGCTTTATCGGGAATTCGGGCCGGAGTCATTGTGCTGGTACTGGGGGCAGTGGTCAGTATGGGAAAAAAGGGCGAATACACGCCGCTGACCATTGCGATGCTGATCATCACCTTTCTGCTGGCAACTTTTACCGATCTCAACATCATTTTTATTTTATTGGGGGGAGCGGTCATCGGGATAGTAACCCAGCTGATTTTAAGTCGTGATTTTTTCCCCGGGAAAAATAAAAAAGGTGGTGACAAAGAATGATCTATTTTCAGCTTTTCATCACTTTCTTAAAGATCGGTTTGTTCACCTTCGGCGGCGGCTACGCCATGATTCCGCTGATCCAGCAGGAAGTGGTGGGAAATCAGTGGATGACGATGAATGAATTGTCAGAAGCGATCGCCATTGCCCAATCAACGCCCGGTGCCTTTGCCGTGAATGCGGCAACCTTTGTCGGGATGGAAAGCGGGGGCTTTTTAGGGGCGTTCATCACGGCTTCAGCGGTGATATTGGCGTCCTTTTCGGTCATTCTCATCATTGCAAAGTGCTTTACGAATTTTCTGGACAGCAGATGGGTCAAGGGCTTGTTGTTTGGCATGAAGCCAGTGGTGATTGGCCTGATTGCCTCAGCGGTGGTGCTGTTGATGTACAACGGATTTCTTGATCAGGGGGTGGAGATTAATTCGATTACGGCATTTCTTGAGGCAATTCAATTCAGAGACATCATCATTTTTGTCATCGGTGCGGTTTTTTATTTTCGATTCAAGCCGCATCCCATCAAACTGATTCTCCTTTCAGGGGGATTGGGGATTCTGCTGTTTGGAATCATCCCGTTGCTTTTTTAATTCAAAATAGTGCCTAAAGTCTGTTGTAGAACATTGGTTTTACAGACAGACTTTTTTTATGCACGATTTTATATTGCAGTGATTATTATATAATAATCACCCAAAGAGCTAACAACCGGCACCAAGGCATCACAAAAAATTCACAGACTGATGTTATGATAAGCATGACATAAAAATGACACAATCATCGGTTAAAATTGGAAAAAAGCAGAAAGCAGGAAAGTGAAATGACACTATTTATCAATGTGGCAACCGCTTGGATTAGCGTTGCGTTAGCCGTGCTGTTGGCAATTATTTATATACTTCGAATACTGAATAAGGGAAAAAGAAAAAGCAAGCTGATTTCGAAAATCAACAGAAAACTAAGAAATACCCATAAACCGATGGGGATAGCCTTTGTGGTATTCGCTTGCATTCATGGTTTCTTTTCATCAGGAGCGATCCTGTCGTTCAACTTTGGAACCTTGTGTATGTTAATGGGAATTCTGTTGGGGTTAACTTACCTGTTCAGAAAAATATTCCCCCAAAAACTGTCATGGATTAAACCGCACCGCGGGCTGACGGTCGTTCTGCTGGCGTTTCTGGGGCTGCATTTATGGCAAGTTGGCGGCATCATCGGTCCGCAAGCATTTTTCACCGGTGTAACACGCGAATTGGAGACTTCGGTGGAAGAACTGTATGGAAGTACGGAAACGACGAGTGACGAGCGTACCACCCAGACCGATGTAGTCCTGGCCGCGGAGTCGGATAGCAATACCAATCCGACGGAGTCGGTGGTGACAAAAGCCAATCTTTTTCTCGGAAATGTCGATCTTAAAGACGGTACCTACACCGGGGTGGCGGATGGTTATGGTCCGGATCTGACGGTCAGCGTGACCGTGGCGGGCAATGTGATTACGGCGGTTCAGGTGGTTTCCCACAATGAACAAAATGAAAAATATTACGGCCGGGCAATTTATGCCGTGCCAGATGCGATAATCGCCGCGCAAACGCCGGTGGTTGACACGATTTCCGGAGCGACATACACATCAAAAGGCATTATGAAGGCAGTTGTCAATGCCCTACAGGGAGCGGTCATTTCAGGAACGTTGCCAAGTATATAAATATCGGATTGGGGATTTCTGACTTACGGGGCCAGTGTCCCCAAAAATCAGGCACAACAATGTGCGGGCAGTTATGTCCGCACATTTGTTGTGATATCCCAATGTCGCAGCAGGAATTCGAAAGAATCGTATCAAACCGTGAATTTTATGCTAAAATATGGGTATAAATGAGTCCGAGCTAATTAATAAGGAGGATGTAAAATGCCAAAAATATCGAGAATTGAAATGCTGAAACAACGGGAACAGCCAACCCTGACGATTCGAACACACACAAAGGTTCAGGATCTGCCGCAGTTGATCGGCGAAAGTTACGGAAAATTAGGCGCCTATCTTCAGGAAATGGGGGAACTGATGTCCGACATTCCTTTTGTGGCCTATCATAATATGGATATGCAGAATCTGGATGTTGAGATCGGCTTTCCGGTTGCCATGCCCCTGCCGGGAAAAGGGGAGATCAAGCCGAGTTTCATCCCCGAAGGGAAGATTGTTTTTTGTATGTATTTGGGATCGTATGCGGAAGTGGGACCGGTCTATGAGGAAATGGCAAAATGGATCATCGACAAGGGGTTGATCCCCGGAGAAACGGCCTATGAGTATTACTATAATGATCCGGAATTTCCGGAAAATCAGTTGCTGACCAAAATTATCATGACCGTCAAATAAAATAGAAAGAGGCCTGACCGGGTGCTTACTGATCACCCGGTCAGGCCTCTTTGGCGTTGTCAAAAGGATTTCAAGTTTTTTATACCATGCGAATAGCCTGCATCGGGCAGGCTTTTTCGCAGCGGGTACAGCCGTTGCATAAATAGTAGTCATCCAGAACCGGGTAGGCATTCTGGTAGGAATCAATATTTTTTTTGCGCAAGGCAAGGCAGCTTAAGGGACAATCCGCAGCACAGATCCCGCAGGCCATACAGATTTCATAATCAATCACTGGTTTCTTCGGATTAGCCATGGCTGATGTCCTCCATTTCCAAATCGCAGAAGCCCAGGTTTTCTAGCGCGGCTCTTGTTGGAATGCCGGTTTTCTGATCCCAGCCCATAAATTGATAATGAATCCCCATCATTTCGTCCATCTTGAATGATTTCCCTTTGAGAGGACCTTCGGTTAAGGGCGGCTGTCCGCTTAAGCGTTTGTTTATTTTAAAATCCCGGGGATTGATTCCTTCACGGACATTAAAACATTGGCGGAGAGTCTGCATTCTCAGACCGATGGTCATATATTCGTTTGGCGTTTTATTCCATCCGGTGGCAGCATTGAGATAATCGAAAAGTTTAAAATGATTGAAGCCGCTGAGCATCGCGAAAAAACAGCCGCCGCTGCCATCCAGGACTTGTTTGATGCAGGCGTTGGCCATCGACTTCAGGCCGACATTGCTGTTGGCTTCATACTCTTCGGTTTTATCCTCGCCCAATTTTACTTTCGGCGCCCAGGAGACGGACTCCCAGAGACGCATATAGTTATAATAACTGCCGGCGCCGATGGTGTGCCGGCCCGGTGTCGGGTCGCAGGAGAAATGGATGCCGAGAATCGGATCAAGCCGGGGATCGTGCATCCCCGGTTCCTGGCCGCCAGCGTGCATGGCCAGCGGCGCAGAGGCCAGGCCGAGGATTTCACTGGCTTTTTTGACGCCGTTTTGCAGAACGGCGCCAAAGCCCTCTGCCGCAATCATCTGTTCAACCAGCGTCACGATGGCTGCGGTATTTCCCCAGGATAAATCGAGGCCACCGGTCGCTTCATCGCTGAGCCAGCCTTTTTCATAACATTCCATGGCAAAGGCAATCGTATTTCCGGCAGAAATGCTGTCCATGCCACCACGGTTCAACAGTTCATTGATCAGAAAAATGGCGTCCCGATCTTTGTTTAAAAGCAGCGAGCCGAAGGCGGCTACGGTTTCGTATTCCGGTTTATGGGTGTGTGAAAAACGGCCTTTGGAGACCCCCTTGATATCACAGACGCCACCGCAGCCGATGATGCAGGAATAACAGTGGTATTTCTGAGTTTCATGTTTCTGGATCAGATCCGGATTCATATGGTGGTATTTTCGATAGGGAAAATCAGCGATGGAGCCCTTCCAGTTTTTGACCGGTGCGTCGCCCATCGTCATGCCCATGGTGTTGCCAAAACCGGTGCCCCATTTTTTCATGATGGCGGTGGACATCATCCCATCGATCGGAATGGCCTTGTCAGTCGCAACCATCGATTTGCCGAGGATCGGCAAAATGGCCCCGGTTGTGATCGCGGGAAGATTGGAAGATTTCACCTTTTTGGCATAGGCCTGACTGATTTCCTTGATTTCGTCCGGGTCTTGGGTGCGGATGAGCTTCGATCCGCCCAGGACAACCGCTTTCAGATTTTTTGAACCCATGACCGCACCGACACCGGAGCGGGCAGCCATCCGCCCGCCGTCGTTGGAAATTCCGGCGATCAGCGACTGGTGTTCGCCGGCTGGACCGATCGTGGCAATGGCCAGTCTTTTTTTGCTGGTAACGATGCTACGGATCGAGGCTTCGGTTTCAACCGTATCCTGGCCCCACAGACTGAGCGCATCGATGAGCCGGGGCCCTTTGTTGTCGATAAAAAGAAACACCGGTTTTGCTGCTTTACCTTTAAAAAAAATCGCATCATAACCGCATTGCTTAATCGCCGGTGAAAATGTGCCGCCGCAATTGGCGTCGCCGAAGCCGCCGGTCAGGGGCGATTTACAGACGGCCAGCCAGCGGCCGGTCATAAAGCTGCCGGTTCCAGTCAGCAGACCGCTGACAAAGCCGAGAACGTTATCCGGACTCAGGGGATCGGTCCCCTTGGGCAGATATTTATACAGGATATAGGCACCCAGGCCGACTCCGGAAAGAAAATGTTCATAAATGTCATCCGGAATCGCTATTTCATCAAAGGCAGAGCTGGTCAGATCCACCATCAGTATTTTTCCGCAATAACCTTTCAAAAGTTAACCTCTCATCCTCCAGTCAGAGGGAGAATAAAACTGATGACATCTCCTTCTTTGAGCTGGGTATTCAATTTCACACGTTGATAATTGACATTGCAAACAATCAGGGGTTGCAGGACCAGGGGGATTTTCAGCCGTCGGTAGACCGAAAAAAGACGGGCCCCCGGTTCCAGGTCCAGCCCGCCATTCTCATCTAATGCGGTGAGATTTGCAAAGGGCGGGGGATAGACTTGCACCTTCATTTAATCCTCGTCGGGACACAACATTTTTAAAATATCGCAGCACTCCTGGTAATGCATAATCCGCGGCACCGGGTAGGTGGGATTCGCTTCTTTGAGAATGCGTTTGGCCAGTTCGGGAATGTCGGCCGCTTTCAGGGCATAAATGGTTTTGGGGATGCCCATATTGGTGTTCATGGATTTGATTTTTTTAATCAGCAGTTTGGCCAGAATCTCGTCATCAAACATGGCTTCGCCCAGACCGGAATAAAAAGCGAGTTCAGCCAGTTTTTTCTCGGCCGTATGACCGTAATACTCCAAAACATAGGGCAGCACAATGGCATTGGCCAGCCCATGGGGCACGCTGTAATAACCGCCCATGGCATGGGCAATGGCATGAACATAGCCAACATAGGCTCTGGTGAAAGCCAGCCCGCCATCAAAGGATGCCTGCGCCATGGTCAAACGGAGGTCAAGGTCCTGGCCATTGTGATAGCAGTCTTCCAGATGGTTGATGATGCTTTCCGCGGCGGACAGGGCTTTTTCTTTAACAAAAGGCGTGTCATATTTGCCGATATAGGCTTCAATGGCATGGGTGAGGGCGTCCATGCCGGTGGTCGCCGTTAATGAAGGCGGCAGATCCAAAGTCAGCTCAGGATCCAGAACGGTTGCCAGCGGCACCAGCTTGGGGTCGTTGATGGCGAATTTTTCATGATTATGAACATCCGTGATGACTGCACAGATGGTGGCCTCGGAGCCGGTGCCGGAGGTCGTGGGAACAACGAAGAAGGGCGGCAGTTTTCGCGTCAGTTTAAAGAGGCCGCGCATTTTTTCGATGCTCTTGCGGTTGGTGACTTTGGCCGCGATGATCTTTCCGCAATCGATCGAAGAACCGCCGCCGAACGCGATCACGCCATCACAATTCGAACTGTAATACATCGCCAGGCCGTCTTCAACGTTTTCGAAGGTTGGATTAGGCTGCACCTTGTCAAAAATGACCGATTCAATGCCGTTTGCTTCCAGGGCACATAAAAAAGAGTCCAACAAGCCCATCGTCAGCAGCGGCCGATCGGTAACAATCAGAACCCGGGTAACACCGGTCAGCTTAACAATTTCAGGAAAGCGTCGGACCATGCCCGCGCCTTTGAGCACTGGCGGGATGGGAAGTTTCAGGACTTTGGCGGTCTGCTTCATCACCAGATGTGAGGTACGATAGGGAACGTTTTGGATGGCGTTTATTACTTTTTTCATAGGGTAACCTCCATTTTTATTACTTAGTATATCATTGTGGATTAAAAAAACATTAAAAAATCAGACCGATACCGGTAAAACCGATTTAAGCATCAGAACCCGGCATCTTCAAGGGATTGTGATAGCCAAGATCGGCATGGCGATAATCGCTGGGCGCATCCAGTTGGCAGCGCAGCGTTTCCAGATCTTCTTTAATTCGCACTAAGGTAAGTTCGGCATAGGCATCGCCTTTGCGGATCAGTCGATAACAACCTGATTCCGCAGTATGAAGCCATTCGAGAGCGAGCAACAAATCTTTTGCAACACCATCGCCAGTGAGGTAACAGTGACCCAGACGGTAGGAAATGTTTGGATACTCGGGGCTGGTTGCAACGACGGCATTTTTGGCCTGATGATACCAGTAAAAGGCAATGGCGGGGTCTTTTTTTACAAAGTGTCCGTTGTAATACAGATCACCGAGCTTGTACATCCCATTGTGATGTCCCATCTGGGCCGCTTTGCAAAAAAAGTAATAGGCACGTTCAAAATCCTGGGGAATGTCCCGACCGTAATAATAACAGTAGCCCAAATAATTAATGGCCACAGCGTTTCCTTTTTCAGCGGCCTTTTCAAACCAGCATTTGGCCTGTCTAAAATCCTGTGAAAGATTGATGCCCTCATAGTACATCGAACCCAAAGCGGTCATGGCATGGTCATTTCCCGCGTTGGCCGAAAGGGTGTAATAATCAAAAACCGTTTGAAAACGGTCAGCCGACAAATCCTGCTTGTTTTGATGATAATAATAGTAATCAGCCCATTCCAGCATGGCGTTCGGATCGCCGGCCGCGGCAAGATAAGTTAAGATGCTCATTTTATTGTCATTCATTTTTATCCTCTTGTTCATTTTTTTATATTATAGCACAATTTTCAGCAGATTTGAGGTTTACAGCAATTATCCGATGCAGCCATCGGAAAATTCGGAAGAACAGACGGTTTCCTCGAAGTCGAGTTCGGAATGGTCAGCTATCCAAAGCCCGTGGACATCACAATAAGCATAGACAGCGACGACATCATTCTCCAGGACCATGAAATCGGCTTCCGGCTGGTCTTCCGGCGCCAGCTGGACATAGAGTCCGCCGTTGCGGGTCTGCACGAAAATCCAGAGAATCGAGTGGTCCAGCGTCATCGGATGGGGGGTGCTGCCGACTTTCACATGGAGATGATGGCCGTCGAATTTAAGCACGGGAACGTGTTTCTCTTTGGAGGCGTCGATTGCGTTTGGCACCAGCTGAATCAAATTGTGATCACAGTATTGGGAAACCGTACCGCTCATTTCCAATAGGGTGCTGTTACAGTTGTCGCATTGATAAAAGATTTTCTTATCCATAATAATAACCTCTTTCTTTTACTACATTGTTTGTGAAATTTGTAGAGTGATGGGCTGAAAATGACATAAAAAGTCAGAAAACAGGGTTCTACACATATATACCCCCAAAAAATACTTTTACCGGAAATCTTTCAATTTGTGGATAAGTCTGTGGATAAGTCTGTGAATATTATTGTGAATCAAATTGTTGATAACTTTGTGGATAACTTTTGATTCGAAGGGTCTTCCTTAAAGAAATTATTTTGCCTTGTCAATTAAGAATTAATACGTTATAATAACTTAGTCGTGCTAGACGGAGAGTTAGCGGTGCTTTGTAACCTGCAATCCGCTGTAGCAGGGTTGAATTCCCCATCGAGGCTCCAGATTTTGAGGTCTGCCGGAGGAAAGTGGTGTTGACAGTTGGACCCTTCGCAATAGAAACTTATGAACCCCGTCAGGTCAGGAATGAAGCAGCGGTAAGTAAGATCTTTTATGTGCCGGAGGATACTCTGGCTCGAGCTAACTGCCAAAGTAACGCTTGGAAGCTGTTTGTCGAAGTGGGGTGCACGACAAAAAAAGTATCTTAAAGTAGCTTTTTATGCCAAACGATGTTTGGTGTTTTTTTTTGCGCAAAAATGCGGATAATTAATGGCCGTCATGGAATAAAATTTAGGGATAATCTGTAATTCAACAATTATTCTTGCTATAATGGGGAAAATAGACAGCAGGAGTTATCTGCGCATCGTCTTATTGGGCGGATGTACAGAATAAACTCACAGAAAAGAGAGGAAAAACCATGCGATTTTTTCAAGTAAAGCCAGCAATTTATTATGGAGAAGGTTCCCTGAAACAAATAGAGGATTATAATTTTAAAAAGGTATGTATTGCCACTGACCAGGGTATGGTGAAGTTTGGCCTGTTGAAAATGTTAACCGATCTGTTGGATGAAAAGGGAATTGACTATCATGTTTTTTCAGACGTTGAATCGGACCCATCCACTGACATTGTGGAAAAGGGATTAATGCACATTATTATGAATAAACCGGATGCCCTGATCGCCATTGGCGGCGGATCGGTTATCGATGCGGCAAAAGCGATTATTTATTACTGCGTCAGTTTTAAACGGGTTCTTTTTGAAGATGAATATGTTCATAAACCGACCTTTATCGCCATTCCGACAACGGCAGGAACCGGTTCTGAGGTGACCGAATACGCAGTGATCACTGACAAAAAGAATAATACAAAAATTCCATTAACGGATATCCTGATGATGCCGGATGCGGCTATCCTGGATTCCAAACTGCTTGAGAGCGTGCCGGCCGGTGCGACCGCGGCAACAGGCATGGATGTCATGACTCACGCCATTGAAGCGTTTATTTCAAAAGGCAACAATCCCTTTGCCCGCTGCTATGCCAACAAAGCGGTTGAATTGGTGTTCCGAAGCCTGTACTGCAGTTACAAGGACGGACATGATCTGGAAGCGAAGTCAAGCATGCAAATTGCTTCCTGTATGGCGGGAATTGCTTTCAACAGTGCCGGTCTGGGGATTACTCATAGCATCGCTCATGCGATCGGGGCGGCGTTCCACCTGCCGCATGGACTGGCCAACGCCATTGCATTGCCCTATGTCATTAAATTCAACGGGGCGGATGAGCGGGTCCAACACCAGTATTCACGTCTGCTCAGTGGCTCCGGCATCCTGAATGTTACCGGGGAGTCCACCGCAACACTGTACAGCAGCATCGTGTCGTTGAATAATTCATTGAATATCCCCGCTTCCTATCAAGCATTTGGCATTTCCGAAGCGGATTATCTAAAAGTCCGGGATGAAATGCTTAATAAGGCCATGGCCGATGTCTGCACATCGACGAACCCGGTGGAAGTCACGCGAGCAAGCCTGCAGACGGTTATGGATCAGACTTATTACGGGTTCTGATAGCGAAAAAAATTGAATCAGCAGAGACTAGACCCCGGTGTCATTTTGGCATCGGGGTTGTTTTTTTAAAAAAACGAGTTAAATGGTTCCGGGTGAACCGGGCGTCAGGACTGCAGCAGCGCAAGAATACCGGATAATGCCGGTGCCAGTTCATTTTTATAGATGCAGTAGCTTTTGATCGTCGGCGTTTCGAAACCGAGCAGCGGAATCGAAATGAGGGAACCGTCATCGAGGTGCCGGGCAATCAGGCTCTTGGGCAGGAAACTGTAGCCGAAGCCATCCAATAGATAGGGAATCAGTTTGCTGCTGTTGTCAATTTCAAAAGTAAACGGATGGTGCGGCGGAAACAGTTCGCGGATGAACTGTCCCACTTTGTGAAGGGCAAAATTACAGAACAGGAAGTCAAGCGAAGCCAGCTCATTCTGGTAAATGCCGCCGGCAAAGTCAGTATTGTTATTCATGGTGACAAGCAGCAGTTCATCTTCCTTGAAGGGGCAGCAGGAATAGCCTTTCTTATTAAAAGGAAGATAAGTGAAAGCGACATCAATCAGACCGTCCTGAAGGAAAGCGAGCAGGTCAAAAGAATGATTGATGACGACTTTAATCAGCGTGCCGGGATCATTCGCTTGAAGCGAACGAATCACCGGAAACAGGTGGCTTTCATAAATCGAGTTGGTGGCGCCGAAAGAGATCAGCTGCCGGCTGATATCCGCTGAATGGATCTGTTCGATGGCCGCTTTTTCCAATTCAAGCAGCCGTTTTGCGTAGACCAGAAATAACTATCCTTCCGGGGTTAAGGCCACCTTTTTTTTATCTCTGAGAAACAGCTGCTTGCCGACTTCTTTTTCCAGTTCATTGATTCGGTTGGTCACGGTTGACTGAGCGACGAAAAGCAGTTTGGCCGTCTGGGTGAAATTTCTGGTTGCGGATAATTGAATAAACGTTTTTAACAGTTGTGAGTCCATTGTGCTCCTTTAATCATAATATCGAATTAAACTGATCGATATCATTCATTTCACAAATTGTATAATAACTTGTATAATAAATCAATCGATAAGAATCTGAGGAGGTAGAAGGATGACGATGACATTTATTTTTTACGGGGTGGCAGCGATTGGTCTGGTGCTTTCTTTGGTCAAAAGCAAAGAAAAAACAAAGCTGGCACTCAAGAAAGCATGGAAAGCTTTCGAAAATATACTGCCGCAGTTTCTGGCAATTGTGCTGCTCATCGGCGTCATTCTGAGCCTTCTTTCGGCCCAACAGATATCACAGTTGATCGGAAAAGATTCCGGTTGGCTGGGGGTGCTGATTGCGGCCGTGATCGGATCGATCACCCTGATTCCCGGGCTTCTGGCCTTTCCGCTGGCGGCGGCTCTGCTGGAAAACGGCGCCGGCTACATGCAAATTGGCGCGTTTATCTCAACCCTGATGATGGTGGGGATTGTGACGATGCCGATGGAATTTCTTTATTTTGGCAAAAAAGCGACGATCATGCGAAACGGCATGGGATTTGTTTTTTCAATTCTGGTGGCGATTGTGATGGGGGCCTTATTATGATGAAGAAAAAGACAATGAAGCAGGTAAAACGCTATCGCTTTTTCGTGGTGATGCTGGGCATCGCCTTGGGAATGCTGCTGTTCAATCACGACCTGGGGGTTAAGGTGTTTACTTTGTCGACGGACTCGGTATTGGGAATGCTGGGCGTGCTGCCGCCCATCTTTATCTTGATCGGTCTGCTCGACGTCTGGGTGAAAAAAGAAACCATGGTGAAATATATGGGCAAAGATTCGGGAATTATCGGCATCCTGCTGGGATTCTTTCTGGGATCAGTCGCAGCTGGGCCGCTGTACGGTGCTTTTCCGGTGGCTGGAGTTTTCCTGAATAAAGGCAGCCGCCTGGCCAATGTGCTGATCATCGTGGGGGCCTGGTCGACGATGAAAATTCCGCAGATTCTGTTTGAATGGGCATCCATGGGCCTGAAATTCACGCTGATCCGTTTCGTCATGGATATTTTTGGCGTGCTGATCATTGCCTACAGCATGGAAAAATTACTGACGCCAAAAGACCAACAGGAGATTTATGCATTGGCGAAGAAAATGAATTAAATGATGCCATCCGAACAAAAAACAGGCCGGTCAAGTGTTGACCGGCCTGTGCTACGGTTGGTTATAAAAATTGCTTGTGAGTGGATAAATAATCCAATAAACTTACTAGAGCATGGTCGACAATATGCCGATGCCAACGATGAGAGCGATGATGGCCAGAACAGCGACGACGATATTAATGATGATGAGAACAAAACCAATCGTCTTTCCGGTTTTTGCTTTTTTATTGGTCGGATCAGCAACAAGCTCTTTTTTGCCATTGATAAAAGCCAAAATGGCGAAAACCAGACCGGCAATACCGACGAGTGAAGAAAGCCAGGTAAGATCAAAAACATAAGAGCTGATGAGGGACAACAGAATATTGACACCAATACAGATCAGTGCCAGCATACCGAAGGAGTACCCCTTCATTCCAAATTCAAAACTCATAACAAAACCCCTTTCCGTACCTGTTGATGAACAGGTGCTTTATATTTATAGTATTCTTACCCACTTTCTTCAAAAACAAACTTTGATCATGCAAATGGATAAAATTTCTATTGTACCATTATAGCTCAATTATATTTATTGATCAAGAATGAATAATGAATAAAATGCAAATATAGAAGCATCAAAATCTTTTATTTAAATGAGACTAAGAACGGCTATTGTTAATAAACTGGATTATAGCAATTGTTTCATATATAATATGAACTATGGATAATTTTCAAGAATTTAAACAATTGTATGAAGTAAAACTTAATGAACAGCAGGAAAAAGCGGTTATTCGCACGAACGGACAGAGTTTGCTGCTGGCCGTTCCGGGCAGCGGCAAAACAACCGTGATCATCTACCGGATTGCCTATATGCTGATGGTCGAGAAAATCGCTCCGGGCGAGATTCTGACCCTGACATTCAGCCGTATGGGTGCCCGGGATTTGAATCAGCGCTACCAGAAGCTGTTCGGCCAAAACCAGACAGAAACCCTTCAGTTCAGCACGATTCACAGCTTTGCACTTTCCGTTATCCGGCAGTATGAACGGTCATATCGTCGGCGTGCCTATACGGTGCTGGGAAACACAACCCCGGTGCTCAAAGAGCTCTATCGGGGCTTGTTTCATGAATTCCCCGGTGAGATAGAACTGGGAGAAATCAGCCAGCGCATTGGATACTGCAAAAACATGCTGCTGACCGAAAAAGAAATGAAGCTGCTGCCGCCAATGGAAATCGATTTTATAAAAATCTATCAAGCCTACGAAGCCTATAAGCTGAAAGCGAATCTGATGGATTTTGACGATATCCTCAAATACGCCTGGGGATTATTGCGGAAATATCCGGAGCTGCTGAGCTTTTTTCAAAAAAAATACCGTTACATCCACCTGGACGAAGCCCAGGACACCTCAAAAATTCAGTTTAAAATCATCGAACTTCTGGCGGGCCAAAACGGGAACCTCTTTATGGTGGGCGATGAGGATCAGAGCATCTACGGATTTCGGGGCGCTTTTCCGGAATCACTGTTATCGTTCAAGGAGACGTGGCCCCGGGGCGAAGTTCTTTTAATGGAAACAAATTATCGCAGCACCCCGCAGATTGTTGAAAAAGCCAATGCGTTTATCAAGCTCAATCATGAACGGTATCAAAAGGAAATGGTCACACCCAATGGCGGGGGCGTTCCGATTGTCCGGGAATGGGTCAAATCCAGTGAAGAACAGTACCGGCTGATCATCGCGTCGATCAAGCGTGAAGGCAAGGAAACGGCCGTGCTTTATCGCAACAATGAGTCGGCCATTCCTCTGGTGGATCTGCTGGACGGAGAAAACATCCCGTATCAGATCAAGGAACACAGCCCCCAGTTTTTTACGCACTTTATGATTAAGGATATTCAGCTGTTCTATCGGTTTGCCTGTTACCCGGCGGATCCGGATTTGTTTGCCGAAATGTATTACAAGATGGATGCGGCGATATCCCGGGAAACCGTCCTGCAGCTGCAAAAATATCTCAAGGCCAACCAGAACGTATTCGACGCCCTGATCGGGATGAGCCGGAAACGTCCGTGGCAGGTCGAGCGTTTAAAGGAATTGAAGCACGGTTTTAACCGGCTGAAGACGGCGAATCCGAAAAAGGGGATTCCGATGATTCTTGATGATCTGGGCTATCGATCCTATCTGAACTTCAGAATCAGCTCGGGACAGTCCGAAGAAAACATCGAACAGAAACTCGCGGTTCTGAAAATCCTCGGCGGCCGGGTTTCCGATTTTCCGGAATTTTTTGCCAAGCTTGCGCGGCTGGAAGAAAAACTGAAAGAACCGCAAACGAAAAGGGATAAAAAGCCAAGAGTGACCTTGTCCACCCTTCATTCCAGCAAGGGACTGGAGTTTGAAAAAGTGTTCATCATCGATGCGACAGAAGGACAGCTGCCCAGTGTATCCGCGGCACCGGAAGATGAAAAGGCCTATGCGGAGGAAGTCCGGCTCTTTTATGTTGGCGCAACCCGGGCGAAAAGAGAGCTGATCTTCCTATGCGTTAAACATAAAGAAAACGGGATAAAGCCCTCGCCGTTCATTTCCTATTTAATCGACGGATTGCCCCGGCAGAAACCCGTTGCCGGTAAGCATGAAGTTGCGGCAACAGAAAACGGCGCCCGAAGCGTTTTCAACACCGGGATCAAGTGGCAGAATTACCAGGGAACAGCGGATCATCACTTTGATGTCGACCTTTCGGCTTATCAGGAGGGCAGCACGGTGACCCACCAGCGGTTTGGAACCGGCGTCATCCGGGAAATCAAGGGGCCGATTGCAAACATTCGCTTTGAAGAAGCGGGCGAAAAGAAAATGAATCTGGCGGTTTGCATCACAAATGGCGTGATCAGATAAATGATTTTCTTGACAAAAATATAAAAAAACGCTATACTCATGAAAAAAGTAAACCAGTGAAGGTGGAGTAAAATCATTAGCGCGCTCAAAGAGAGCCGGGGACGGTGGAAGCCTGGCAGAAAGCGGATTGGTATAATGGGCACCAGAGGGTGTGAGGAAAGGGCTTGGCCCGAGTATTTCACAACGGTTCATCAACGTTATATGATGACGAATGTAATGGCATTTGGAAAGACTTGAGCGCGCAGATTGCGAATAAAGGTGGTACCGTGGGTTAATATGACTCATCCTTTTTATTGTATGGATACAATAAGAGGATGAGTCTTTTTTAGTTTGATAGAGAAAGAGGCAAAGGCCAATGGAAAAAAAAGAAACACTGAAAGAACTGCAGAATTTAATCAAACGACTGGAGGCGAAGAGCCCTTTTTATCAGGCGCGATTAAAAGAAACCGGGATTGCGGCTGAGGATATCAAATCGATGGCGGATTTTGAAAAAATTCCGTTTACCGATAAGGGCGATTTGAGAAATGCTTATCCATTGGGCCTTCAGGCCGTACCGGATCCGGAAGTTGTCCGGATTCATTCATCATCCGGAACAACCGGCACCCCGGTGATCATTCCGTATACGGCCAAAGACGTGGACGACTGGGCAATCATGTTCAGCCGCTGCTATAGCTATGCGGGGATGACCAATGAAGACCGCATTCAAATTACCCCGGGATACGGCCTCTGGACAGCCGGGATTGGATTTCAGGCCGGCGCCGAGAAGATGGGCGCCATGGCCATTCCAATGGGTCCGGGCAATACCCAGAAACAATTGCAGATGATGAAGGATTTGAAATCCACCGTATTGGCTTCAACTTCTTCTTATGCCCTGCTGCTGGCCGAAGAGGTAGCCAGACAGAATCTGGGAGACACCCTGCATTTACGGAAGGGGATTATCGGTTCGGAGCGTTGGGGTGAAAAAATGCGTCACCGCATCGCGGAAGAACTGGGAATCGAGATTTTTGATATCTATGGACTGACGGAAATCTACGGGCCGGGAATTTCGATTGACTGCAGCGAACATCATGGCATGCATTACTGGTCAGATTATCTTTATTTTGAAATCATTGATCCGGAAACCCTTCAACCGGTGCCGACCGGAAGCTATGGCGAACTCGTAATTTCCACGCTGAAAAAGGAAGGCGCACCGCTGCTGCGGTACCGCACCCATGACATCACCCGGTTTATTCCCGGTCCCTGCCCCTGCGGTTCGCCTTATCCGCGTCATGACCGGATTGTCGGAAGAACCGATGACATGGTCAAGGTAAAAGGCGTCAATATCTATCCGGGCCAGATCGATGAGATCTTAAAGACCGTGGAGGGCGTCAGCAGCGAATACCTGGCGACCGTTGACCATCAGGACGGCAAGGACTGTGTTTGTCTGAAATTCGAAATCCGCGACGGGTTTGATACCCAGAGTACCGAAATGCAAGTGCAGCGCCAGTTCAAATCGCGGGTGGGGTTAAGCATCATTCCGATTGCCAGTCTCCTGGGATCGCTGCCGCGATCCGAGAAAAAAAGCGTTCGCATTATCGACAATCGTTTTGCCTGAGAATCGTTGTCCTTTGGAAGCAATTAAGGAGCGCTCTTATTATTTTGCATTGAAAAATTGATTTTTTTAGATGAATTGTATATAATAGGAAAAGCCTACTTGATTTAAAGAGGAGAAAAGGAAAAAAATGAAAGACAAAAAGCAAAAGAAAAATCGATTTAAAATTGTGGTGCATGAAGCCACAGGAGAAACATCCGGGTGTAAGATCATCGAAGATACCGAAACCGGAATTAATTATTTATACCACTTTGACCAATTTGGCGGTGGACTGACGGTGCTGATCGATGAGGATGGGGAACCCGTGGTTGCTCCTGAAAAATAAAATAGAACAAAGCCCTGAAGAAGGTTTTCTTTTTCAGGGCTTTTTAAGTGCCGCAAATCGTTTAATTTAAAGAATAAGGTGTATATAGATAAAAATACGAATAAGGAAGTGAATTTATGCATTTAAAAGGTATAGGAATTGCGTGCCATCCTCCGGTCTTGATACCAGAAATTGGAGGAGGCAGAGAACAGGAAGCAGAAAAAACCCTGCGCGGACTGCGCGACCTGTCGCTGAAAGTTGCCGAAGTAAAACCGGAAGTCATTGTCTGCATCACCCCGCACGGAAACGTCTTTCGGGATGGGGTGGCAGTGATTTACGAACAGCATCTGAAAGGTGATTTCAAGCAGTTTGGCAATGACCGCTATTCATTTGAGAAAGACTGCGATATGGGGCTTCTGGATGAGCTGAATATCAGTTTTGCCAAACACCAGTGTCATACCATCTTTCTAAACCAGAAAGTTGCCGCCGAATACCGGATCAATCTCGAGATCGATCACGGCGTTCTGGTCCCGCTTTATTTTATCGAAAAATACTATAAAAATTACAAGATCGTTCACATTACCATCGGAGAATTAAGCCTTATTGAACTGTATCAAATGGGAACGGTGATTCGTGAAGCCATTGAAGCCCGTGGAAAAGAAGCGATGATCCTGGTATCCGCTGATCTTTCCCATTGCCTGAAGGACGAAGGCCCCTATGCCTTCAATCCCATGGGTCCGCTTTTCGACGAAAACATTATCACAGGTATCAAGACAAAGAATTATTATTCTATTCTAACCATCCCGACCCAGGTTTATCAGCCGGCGGGACAATGTGGACTGCGTCCCATCATCATGGGATTGGGCGCCATTGACGGCTACGATACTGAATCCCAGGTGTATTCCTATGAAGGACCGTTTGGGGTCGGGTATATGTCAGCCTATATTGATCTGAAAGAGAAAAAGATACCCAGCCTGCGCGAACGTTTTGAAGCCGACAGAATGGTTTCCTATCAGGAACGGCGCGCCAATGAAAGTGCCTTTGTCGCGCTGGCCCGGGCCACCATCAATACTTGGGTTCAAAGAGGAAGAAAACTTAATTTTGATAATTACAAGGGTCAGGTTGAACTGGCCCCTTCGGTACTGGAGGAACTTGAAGATCAGCAGGCCGGTGTTTTCGTGTCGCTCCATGAACACGGTGAACTCCGCGGGTGCATCGGAACGACGGGACCGGTCACCGAAAATATTGCCCAGGAAATTATCCGCAATGCCATCGAGGCCGCCGGTTATGATCCCCGGTTTCTACCGGTGGAGGAATCCGAACTCAAGGATCTGGAAATCAGTGTCGATGTTTTGGGAGAACCGGAACCGGTGGACAGCATCGCAGCACTGGATGCCAAAAAATACGGCGTCATCGTCGAGAAAGGCCTGCACCGAGGGCTGCTGCTGCCGGATCTTGAAGGCGTCGATACCCCCCAGGAGCAGATCGCCATTGCCAAAAAGAAGGCCGGCATCATGGAAAGCGAAACGGATGTCATCCTGCATCGTTTCCAGGTAAAACGGCATCATTAAAAGTCTTTTATCAGAGTCAGCAGTTTAGAGAAGGCGATCGGCAGCGCCAGATCGTCGACAGCGGACAGGGGTTTGAATTGGGTGCGACCGGTTTGATCTTCGGATACATCAGCAGCTGTCTGAGCGTAGGGGATATCGGCCGTTTCACCAACCATCCCAGCCAAATTAAATCCGTAGACCGTCATCTCCCAGATAATATGAGAGAAAACATGGCGGCTTTCGCCGATAAAAACCGGATCGGAAAGCGCCGGGAAATAGTCGCCGAGCTTTTTCTTGATATCATTTCCGTTGCCGGCAGCGGTTTCGGCAATCGGAAAAGACCACATTCCCGACAAAAGACCGGATTCAGGCCGTCTGATAAAAAACAGCCCGCCGTTTTGTTTGACGATCCCCACTTCCATTTTTTTGGTGATCTGCTTCTGCTTTTTCTTTTTTACCGGGATCTGGTCGGTTGTGCCCGAGGAAAAACTCTGACAGCCGCAACGGATCGGGCAGAGCAGACATTTGGGGCTTTGCGGCGTGCAGACAAGCGCCCCCAGTTCCATCAGGGCTTCGTTGAAATCGCCGGCAGCTGCCGGCAAGATGCTTTCAATCCACTGAGTCATGCTTTTTTTGGTTTTGGCGGCCCCGATATCGTCAAAACTATTGCAGTAGCGGCTGATGACGCGCAGGACATTGCCATCCACGGCACTGACTTTTTCATTGAAGGCAATGCTGGCAATGGCGCCGCCGGTGTAGGGGCCAATCCCGGGGAGTTTGATCAGCTGATCAAAGCGGTTCGGAAAAATTCCGTTGCTGTCAGCGACAATCATTTTGGCCGCCTGATGCAGATTTCGCGCCCGGGAATAATACCCCAGGCCTTCCCAGGCTTTGATGACGTCATCTTCAGATGCTGCGGCAAGAGAAATGACATCGGGGAAACGATCGATGAAGCGATTGTAATAGGGAATAAGCGTATCAATTTGTGTTTGCTGAGCCATGATTTCCGAAATCCAAATGGAGTAGGGATCCTTTGTTTGACGAAAGGGCAGATTTCGTTTAGCGGTTTTAAACCAATTAAGTAAATCAAGTTGCAGTATATTAATCAAATGACGATTGTTATCTGTATTGAGCATAAGGTCTCCGTTCGAAAAAAATTTGTGATTGATGGGGTGCCACATAGCCGGCACTATATATAGTATAATGTATTTTTCTAAAAACTAGCTTATTTAAGGAAAGTATGTCAATTTGGGACAAAAAGACAAGTGGACAAAAATTTGCACTTTTCCCCCATTATGGCATCAGAATGGGCGATATCGATGTTTGAAATTGGGATGGAGTCACCATTCGGGACGCTCCCGGGCACAAAAAACTTGACATGAACCAGTCAGGATGATAGACTTTCTGTAACAACTTTGTAACTTTATGTTTAAATAACGTTAGCAAATGAAAGGTATTATTTATGAATACTAAGAAAGAAACAGGGAATTTTTTCAAGAAATATCCCGGCGTCAGAATTGGAATTATCGCATTAATTCTTCTTGTCGTTGCGGGAGTTTCCAGTGCTTTTACCGTTGAAAAAGAAGTCCAGGTCAGCTTCAAAGGTCAAGAGTATACTGCCCAAGGAAAACTGCTAGAATCCCTGGAGGAAGTTCTGAAAGCAAATGATCTTCCTGCAAGTGATGAATATAAATATAGCAGTCCGTTAACAACCCTCTTTAAGGATATCATTGATGTTAAAATTGAGGAAAAGGTTTCGGGAACGATCATTGCCGACGAAAAAACGGTTTCCTTTTGTTCAGGGGCAGGAAATGTCGGTGAACTACTTAAGGAAAACGGGATCAAAATCGACGAGGATGATCGGGTTGAACCGGGAGTCGCGACTCCTGTAACGGATAAACTTGGTGTTGTCAAGGTGACACGGGTGACCGTTGTTGAAACCGCGGGGATAAAAAGTATACCGATGACCGCAAGCATCACTGAAAATGACAAACTGGAAGCCGGAACGCGCGTAGTGGTTCAGGTTGGACAGAACGGAAAAGCCAATGTTAAAGAGCGGATCCGCTTTGAAAATGATGCTGAAG
The DNA here is from genome assembly GCF_014284475.1 of Acetobacterium fimetarium. Taxonomy (GTDB): domain Bacteria; phylum Bacillota; class Clostridia; order Eubacteriales; family Eubacteriaceae; genus Acetobacterium; species Acetobacterium fimetarium. Next base: position 83,239 of record NZ_WJBC01000011.1, read on the forward strand.
TCAGTCGTGAAGTCCTCGAGAGTGTCGAGATTACTCCCATCGTTGAAGAAATTATTGAAGTGGGACCATCCACAACGGTGGTGATGCCGGATGATGTCCAGGTTAAATCAGTGACGGGTGATGTTACAGTGGAATCCAGTCCGACAAGCTCAAGCAGCAGTGCGAAAGTGGATCAGGATGCCGGCATTAAAGGCGCCATGACGGTCAGTGCGACGGCTTATACCGCAACCGGAAATAACACTGCTTCAGGTTTGACACCACAGGCCGGGCGAACCATTGCCACCTGGGATGGTATACCCTTTGGCACGCAGGTCTATATTCCGGCACTGGGCGGTGTTTATACCGTTGAAGATCGCGGCGGCGCAGTGGGATATGGAGTGATTGACATTTACATGAACAGCCAGGAAGACTGCGATGCCTGGGGAAGACAAAATCTTGAAGTATATTTTTTAGATTAAGCGAAATGAAAAGCGATGGGCGAACCCATCGCTTTTTTTTTCGTGCGATGGCAGCCGCAAAATGAACCCTTTACAGACATTCGCAGGGTCATAGAAACGAAAACGATTGAACCATAAAAGGGATCAACGTTACCCGGAATCATGTATTCAGAAAGAACATGATTCCTTGATTTTCCACTTGTACTTTGTATACAAAAGTTGCTATACTATGATTATGACTTATAACAGTGGGTTTTCCGCTTGCGAATATTGGAGGTAAAAAATGGAAATTAAAATTCTAAAAACAACAACTCTGAAAGAAAAACCGGAGCTAGACGCTCTGGGGTTTGGTGTGCACTTCACTGATCATATGTTTGTGATGGATTATACCGAAGGAATCGGCTGGCACGATGCGACCATTATGCCATATGGCCCGATTGAACTGATGCCATCGGCCATGGTGCTGCATTATGCCCAGGAAGTCTTTGAAGGAATGAAAGCCTATAAAACGCCTAACGGTGAGACGCAATTATTCAGACCGCAGGAAAACTTCAAAAGAATGAACCGCTCGAATGAACGGATGTGTATTCCTCAGATTGATGAGGCCTTCGTGTTGGAGGCATTAAGAACCCTCGTTAAGCTTGACGAAGGCTGGATTCCAGAATCGCCAGGAACGTCACTCTATATCCGTCCTTTTGTTTTTGCGACCGATCCGTTTATTGGCGTTCGCGTTTCCAAAACATATAAGTTTTTAATCATCATGTCTCCGGTGGGCTCCTATTATAAAAACGGAATGGCGCCGGAACGTATTTATGTCGAAAACCAATATGCCAGAACGGTACGTGGCGGTACCGGCGAAGCCAAATGCGGTGGCAATTATGCCGGCGGATTAGCGGCTCAGCAGAAAGTCAGCACCAAAGGATTTGAACAGATTCTGTGGCTGGACGGGGTCGAAAGAAAATTCATCGAAGAAGTCGGAACCAGTAATGTGTTCTTTTTGATCGATGATGTTTTTGTCACACCATCGCTGTCCGGTACCATTTTACCCGGCATTACCCGTAAGAGCGTGATTGAATTGCTGAAGCACTGGGGCAAAACAGTCGATGAACGACGCATCACCATCGACGAATTATATGAAGCCTATCAGCAGGGCCGAATTAAAGAAGCTTTTGCTACCGGCACAGCCGCCGTTATTTCGCCAATTGGTGCATTGGGCTGGCAGGATATCGAAATGACGTTTAACAACGGTGAAATAGGCCAATATGCGCAAAAAATCTATGATACATTATACGGTATGCAAACCGGTCATGTCGAAGATGCATTAAACTGGATCGTAAAACTATAAAACAGAAATAATATTAAAAAAGTTTTTGAAAACACTTGACATTCTTCAGATTCACTGGTAATATTAATCTTGCATTTTGAATTACGAGAGGTACCGAAGTGGTCATAACGGGGCGGTCTTGAAAACCGTTAGGGTGCAAGCCCACGTGGGTTCGAATCCCACCCTCTCGGCCATCAAATGCTTGAATTGAATAGTTAAAACGTCAATTATTACCTTTGGAGAAGTACTCAAGTGGCTATAAGAGGTGCCCCTGCTAAGGGTATAGGCCGTTAACGCGGTGCGAGGGTTCAAATCCCTCCTTCTCCGCCATCTAAATTTAATAAGAAAACTGATAAGAACGCCATCTAACGGCGTTTTTTTTATGCCATCAAATGAGCTTGACCCCTAATTTGACCCCTTACAGGTTTTTTTGACCCCTAAAGGCTCTGGATCAGGGTGTCCATTCTTTCTGAACTTTCCTTCCTCATGGCATCGGTCACGTGGGCATAAGTGTCCATGGTGAAGGATGCAGAGTGATGACCCAGATTCTCCTGGACAGTCTTAATATCATCCCCGGCTTGCAATGATACCACAGCGAAGGAATGCCTTAGGTCATGAAACCGCAATTCAGGGTATCCGATCCCAGTCACTACCTTTTTATAATGCTTCAATAATGTGGGGTGCTTCACATATTCCCCTAATTCATTGGTAAAGACAAAGTTTTCCGGGTTTTGCCAGGCAGATCCGGCTCTTAGCCTGTTTTCGGTCTGTTTGATCTTTTCGGCCTTCAAAGTATCCATCACCAATTTTGCAGGCTTAATAAGGCGGGTTTTGCCATTTTTTAGGGTAGCCCATTGATAAGAACCTATTAATCGCTGATATTGTCGGTAAATGTAAATGGTACCAGCGTCAAAGTCGATACAATCCCAGGTCAGGCCGATAATTTCCGATTGCCGTAAACCGGTGAACAGATCCACAATAAAGATATTTTCAAACTGATGGCCCTTAATGGCTTCTAAAAATGCAGGGATAATGGTTTTATCCATCGGCATTATCTGGGTCTTTACAACCTTTGGAAGCTTACAGCCTTCAGCGGGATTAACTCGGATATAACCCAGAATGACCGCCTGTTGTAATCCCTTGTGCAGTACACCGTGAATATTTTTGATCGTCTTGGGGGAATAATCCGCATTCAGTTTATTGTAAAATTTCTGGATGTGGTGCGGCGCCAATGCTGACAGCTTAACTCGGCCCAGTGTTGGCTTGATATGGGTTTCGATTTGGGTTTTATATGACTTCACGGTGAGGGGTTTCAGGCTTAATGAATATTCCTCTATCCAGATGTCCAACCATTCTGATATCGTCAATTTGGACGGTTCTTTATAGTCACCATTATCAATGGCTGCCGTGATGGCGTTCATCTTCTTCCTGACTTCCTGCTGACCGCTACCATAAACAGATTTTCTAATTGCCTTGCCAGTGCTTGGATCAGTGCCAACAGTGCACCGGGCTTCCCATCGTCCATCAGGTCGCTGTCTGATGGTCCCGGACCCATGGGCGTTACGCGTATTCTTTTTATTTGCCATTGTTTATACCTCATTTCTTGTTTATAAATAACAGATGTGGTACAATACATATAGTTTTTGTAATAACTCACATCCTATGAAAAGTCTCTGATTTAGCCGATCAGGGGCTTTTTTTTTCGTTCCTGGAATTTCAGGAGTCAGTAAAATATCCGAGTCCTGGTCACAGCTCAGATTTGAGCTGTGAGATCTCCGCAAATTTGCGGAGCGAGATCTCCGCAAATTTGCCGGGTTCTATTTTTTATCCTTAATCCCATGCAGTTTTCTAAACCGCTCCTGTTCTTCTTCTTTAGTTTTAGTGTAGTCCGGGGTATCGACGATGATGTCCAGGCCTATTATTTCAAAAGCATCTTTAGGGTACAGGTAATCTTCGTCTTCATCATCAACAATCCGGTAACGGTCGTGTTCTTCAGATAGCACCTCATAGATTTTATCTTTGATCAGCGCCACCGGGTCAGTCTCGCCAATATATTTAACTTTCATCGACACACACTCCTTGAGATCTCCACAGGTAGTCACACTATAAGACCCCGCCAATAAAAACAGCCGTACGGGGGCAGGTTTCGTCTGCCGAACTGGTTTTCAATAAATTTCATCATAAATAAGATGGCGCAATTTAGAATTACCTTTTTCCCAACCATCAGACCCGTCTTCAGCGACAGATAGCACATCTTTTATTAATTCTTCTTTTTGCTGTCCTAGAGCAATATTGAGCTTATGATAACGATCTAAGAACTTATAATAATCGCGCGGATTTTCTTCACTTGAAAATCGCATTCCAAAACTATCCATAATTAAATCACCAAAATCACCGATAAAATCTGCTATATTTCTAATATTTTTGCTTTTCTGCTCATCGCTATATGATCTAAGGCAGTAGTCCAATGCTGTTGTTAATCGTGACAATAAATAAACTCTATCATCTATGCCTAACTTATCTAAAATATTTAAAAATGATTTATCAGCATTTTCCAATTTTTCTAGATCACGTTCCCACCAAAACGGGGAATCATTGCTCACTAACTTTGAAAGTGGATCGCCAAAAGCGTCGACTATTTTTTTTAATGTGTCAACTTTTGGTGTCCGTTCGCCCCTTTCGTATTGCCTGATAGACCCTAAGCTTATACCAGTTGTATCAGCAAGTCCTAGCTGGGTTAAACCCTTTTCATTTCTATACTTTTTCAATTGGTCTTTAAATTCCATCAAATCACCTCAACTACATTATAACAGGATAAATAAAAAAAGCTACAAAAAAGTAGTACAAAAACCTTGATTTTTACTATTGCACATGTTACTATACAGATAACCACAAATTAGTGGTACCTATACAGGAGGTGTGGTACATGAGATTGAATACAAAATCGTTTGATGTTGCAATGGCGAATGCTTGTATTGACATAAAAACGCTAAGCACTCTATCAGGTGTTAGCAAGCAAACATTATTTGCAATAAGAAACGAAAAGCGAAATCCCAAACCCGCAACGATCGGGAAAATCGCAAAAGCTCTAAACGTCCCAGTCGTGGACATTATTGAAAAGGAGGCCTAATCATGAAATACGATTTAACCAAACAGGAAATGCTGGAGCTATTATCTGATATTGTCCAGAGTAGCAGCGTTACCGGTCCAGCGGAACAGGATCTATTGAACTTTCTTTCAGATCTTAGAGATCAGCAACCAATGACATTTCTGGAAAAACTTCTTCAGGAACACCCGGAAATTGAAATTGATCTGACCATTAAAGCATATACGGCTTGTCCTTGTGCATTCAAATACGAGGATTATAACCCCGTTGAAGTCTGTGACGTTATGAGTTGTGTCGAGTGCTGGTTAAGAAAAACAGTATAACGATGGCCACTGGTATTCCGGGGAAAGGCCCGGGCTTGTTATCGAAGTGTATCAAAAATTTAGAATGGAGGATGTGAAGAAATGAGTGAGAAACTAACCTATTCTGTCAAAGAAGTGTCAGATTTAATTGGAATTAGTCAGCCGAAAGCATATGAGCTCTGTCATAGGGCCGATTTTCCCGCCATTCGTTTTGGTCGAAAAATCGTGATACCAAAAATAGAATTTAGGGAATGGCTGGCGGCGGAAGCAACGAGGGGGACAAATGAAAATCAATTACAGCAATGAGAAAGTGCATAATGGCATAAGACCAGGGGGGCCGCATGATCAATGATAAGAAGCTAAAAATATCCACCGCAGGCAGCCGAAAAGCAACAACATGGATCACCCAGGAACTCTACTGGTCTGAATTTGTGGAGAAAATCAGAAACCCGGTTAGAAGTGCGGAAACTCTGCAACAGTACCTTGGTTATAACAAGGGCGCTCAGGATGATCTGAAAGATGTCGGGGGCTTTGTTGGTGGTCAATTATCCCAAAATCGGCGTAAGAATGAAAATGTCGTGGATCGGTCATTGATCACGCTGGATATGGACAATATCCCTTCAGAGGGTACGACAAGCATTTTGCAATGTCTTGGATCACAAAACTTTGCTTATGCCGTGTATTCGACCAGGAAGCATGAACCTGTCAAACCCCGATTACGGATTGTTATGCCGCTAGATCAGCCGTGTTCTGCCGATGAGTATGAACCAATTGCCAGAAAGCTGGCAAGTATTTTAGGCATTGAGTTTTGTGACCCAACGACCTTTGAGGCATCACGTTTGATGTACTGGCCATCATGCTGCTCAGACAGTCAGTATATATTCCATTATAGTGACAGCCCATTTCTCAGTAAAGACGGTTTATTAAGTCTTTACACTGATTGGAAGGACGTTTCGCAATGGCCCACGGTTCCAGGTGAATTACAAAATCACGAAAAAAGGGCAAAGAAACAAGAAAATCCCCGGAATAAAAAAGGTGTTGTGGGTGCTTTTTGCAAAGTGTATAACGTGGAAACAGCGATAGCAGCGTTTTTACCTGATAAGTACACTCAAACCGATTTACCGGATAGATACACCTTTGCCGAAGGTTCTACTACAGGTGGAGCGATCATCTATGAGGGTGGGGATTTCCTTTTCTCACATCATGCGACGGACCCCTGCAGCGGAAAGCTGGTTAACGCATTTGACCTGGTGCGGTTGCATAAGTTTGGCGACCAGGACAATGAAGCAGCACCAGGTACACCGGTTAATAAGCTTCCCAGCTACAAAGCCATGTGTGAATTTGCGGTAGCGGATCAAGCCGTAACCGGGCTGATAGACCGGGAACGGTATGAACAGGTAGTAGAAGATTTTGCCGGCGTTAACATTGATGTAGCCGCCGGGGATCTCGACTGGATGCGTCAACTTGAAAAGGTCTCGACAACTGGCTTACCGACTAAAACAGTTGATAACGTACTGATTATTCTGGAAAATGATCCACGACTCAAGGGCAAACTGGCTTTTGATGAGTTCGCAAACCGTGTTTTGGCGATGGGCGCATTGCCCTGGGATGAACGGCCAGAACGCCGGGCATGGAGTGACCCGGATGATTCTGCAATATATCACTATTTAGAAAAAACCCATAAGATCAAGGTGTCTGACAGGGATATGAAAGCAGCTATGACAATTTGCTCACGGCGGCATAAATTTAACGACGTGAAAGACTATCTGACCGGGTTGACCTGGGATGGTATTAAACGACTGGACACGCTTCTTATTGACTATTTCGGGGCCGAAGACAATATCTATACCCGGGCGGTTATGCGAAAAAGTCTTGCTGCTGCTGTTGCCAGAACGATGTTCCCCGGTACAAAATTTGATTGTATGCTTGTTCTGGGCGGCCTTCAGGGGATTGGTAAGAGCACCTTTTTTAGACTTTTAGGCCGTAAATGGTATTCTGACAGCTTACAGACCTTTGAAGGTAAAGAAGCTTCAGAAATGATACAGGGGATCTGGATTAATGAGCTGGGAGAGCTGGCAAGTATGAATAGATCCGAAATCAACGCCGTCAAGCTGTTCTTAAGCCGTACTGAGGACATTTACCGGGAGCCCTACGGGCGCCGAACAGGTATTTACCCACGGCGCTGTGTGTTCTTCGGAACCACCAACGATACCGAATACTTGAGAGATACAACAGGAAATAGAAGATTCTGGCCGGTGGATCTGGGGATAACCGATTCAACGAAGAATGTGTTCACGGATCTTGACGGTGAGGTTGATCAAATATGGGCTGAGGCTTATGTGGCCTGGCAACTGGGAGAGCGGTTATACCTGACAGGTGATGTGGAAGCGATGGCGAAAGAGATACAAGAAGACCATAAGGAGAGCAACCCCAAAGAAGGAATGATCATTGAATTTCTGAAAAAGAAGGTACCACCAAACTGGGACAAACGCAGTCTATCAGAAAGGCGGATGTTCTGGGCCAGTGAGCAGATGCAAAGCGGGTGTGAGTTGGTTGAGCGTGACAGAGTGTGTGCGGCTGAAATCTGGTGTGAATGCCTTGGCGGCGACCCAAAACAGATGAAACGTCAGGATTCGAAAGAAATTAACAATATTTTGAGTGGAATCAAAGGGTTGAAAAAACATAAATCCACGCAACGGTTCGGCAAACTATACGGTATACAGAAAGGGTTCGTAGTCTGTAAACCGTAAACCAACCGGGGAAATGGTTAGTAAACATTGTCAACCAAACCGTAACTTTCAATGTTGACGCTAAAACCTGCATTAAAAAGCCATTTACTATACCGTATACTATGTAAACTATTATGTATATAAAAGGTAAATATAGAGGGAATAGGGGGAATTAGGTACTAAGCGTACCGCCCTAATCTGCCTAATCCCCCTGATTAATGTATATATAGAGCAGGCAGACGACAAAGTAGACACTGCGAAAATCAGCAATATCTGTTGTGTTTAGAAATAAAAAACTTAAAGGAGATAAAATGAACGACGTTAAAAAAGCAGTTTTGGAATTTATCAGAACGCATAAACAAACCAGCTATGTTGAGCTTGAGGAGTTATTCGAGCAGCTAGGTTTTGATTACAGAGGTAATTACGCTGCGGGTGCAAAATCCAGGGAATCTAATTTAATTACCTGGTCCGGCTGGAATGTAGAAGCGTTGAATGTTATCGGTGAACTATTGGCCGAAAATTTAATTGAACAGATATGGGTACATCCGGTTATTTATTTTATTGACGGTGAAGGTCTAACACTACCAATCGCAAAAACAACCAGGGCATATGCAAAACCTCATTGGTTACCGATCGCATTCAGTGCTTGTAAGCCAGAAAAGGAGTAACAACAATGAATACCTATCAAGTCCGATTCAAACCAACAGTAGCCACCGGTTTTAATTTTCAGGTAGAGCTGGAAGCGGCTACCCCGGAAAAGGCAGTCAGTAAAGCGCTGGACGTGCTTATTACAAGTTGTATGAGCACCACGCATTGTTTTGAGAGTGTTTCACAGAAAGAAGGTATTAATCAATGACAGATCTTAAATATCCGGTTATCGACCAGGTTAAAGGCCCTGATGGGGATCTGGTTCCGTTACTCGATGTTCCCATGATGAGTGATGAAACATGGCACGCACAGGCAAAAGCCCAACAGGAAAAGCACCCGGAGGAATACACTGAAATGCTAAAACGGATGCGCGAACACCCGGAGCTTTACCCTGGGATGGTCACACCACTTGACAGTTTTTGCCAATGAAAAAGGACTCCTAAAAATTAAGGAGTCCACCCCTAGGCGGTGAAGGTCTACCCACCGTAGCCGCCTGATTATACTCAACATAATACCGGGATATATAAATTATACACGCCAATTACTAAAAAATCAATCCCAGTATTTCCCAGTGGAATACAAGGATAAATTAAAAGGAGAAAGAAAAAATGGAAGAATTAATGAAAAGTATTGAATCGGCCATCGTTGCCGCTGAAAAATGTGTCTCAGAAGCACATTATGATTGTACGGATCAGACCGATGGGAATGAGCAGTTATATTATGCGGAACTGATGCTACAGGAAGCACTGTGCAATTTTGCTCAGCTTTGTAACATGGTGGAGGTGCAGTAATGAATATTAAAAAAATATATTTTCAAGATGGAAGTGAATTTGAAACGGATTCTGACAAAATAGGGAGAGTCAAACTCTTATTGGACTATCCGATGTTGTCGGGGTATGTTGTAATTAAATACTTTGATGAAGTAAGTTTTCATAGGGTGGATCAGATTAAATTAATAGTTACGGAGGTTAAGTAAAATGTTAAAACCAGTAAAATACATCGAATTAAAAAATGGACAGTTAATGCAGCAGCCAGACCTTGAAATTGACATTGACATCCCGCTGGAGGATGAAACCATCAGAGGTTTTCTTCTGGTCAAGTACAGCGGGCGCCGGTTATATATGAATAAAGATCAGATTGCCAGTATTGAAGTGATAGAACAGGTAAAAAAGCCGCGTTATTCGTTTGATTGAGGTGATGGCCATGGCAAAGGTGATTGATTTTCAGGATTTAGGTTATACGGTTGAAATCGAACCAGCAGCTCCGGCGATCGGACCCGAGATCTTATGACTAAGATCCATATCAGCACTACCAACGACGATGAGTTACGCCGGGTACTCAGATTGTTAAAACCGTTCGCAGATGAAAATAAAGTGAAGATTGTGGACAATAAGCCCCCATACAAGCATGTTTATATTATACCGAAAAAACCGATCAGGTACCGGGAATAAAAGGTTTTAATTGACATATGCCCGTTATGTATGATATAATTTTTGCAACAAAATAACGATGAGTACCCCAATTTTTAATTGGAAGCTTTAGATAAGGCATGGGAAACGATGGGATCATTAATTTGATTACCAATTGTTCCTGTGCCTTTTTTTATTTTGTTAAAAATAGTCCACCCCGGACGTTAAAAGGAGGTTCGTATTATGGATAACGTTATTAATGACGTGATTGATTCAACCCTTACCGGTGATGATCCGGGAACCGTCGAAACACCAGACGGAAAAACTTTTTCACAGGAAGAAGTGAATACCATTATCAGAGACCGATTAGCAAAAGAAAAGGACAAAACCCAGAAACAGTTTGAAGCCATGGAAAAGGAATTCAAGCAAAAAGAGCTTAACCTGAAGGCCAAAGAGCTGCTATCCAGTAAAGGTTTGTCCCTTGATATATTGGATGCTTTAAAGTACGAGGATGAAGACACCCTCAATAAAAGCGTCAACCTCATTGAAAGTATTTTCAAAACCGGCACCAAACCAAAATATGACCCAGCGGCCGGCGGTGCCCCGGATCCTGACCAACAGATCAGGGAAGCGATGGGACTTAAAAAATAAAATTAAAGGAAGTATAAAATATGGCTATAAATTTAGTAACGAAATTCTCACCCTTCGTGGATGAAGTTCTAAAAACAGAGAGTAAAAAATCACTATTAACCAATCAGGATTTTGATTGGACAGGCGCTCATTCCATCAAGATCTATAAAATTACAACGTCACCAATGACAGACTATGACCGATTGGGCACAGGAACAGGCGCAACGGGTTCCCGTTACGGTGAAGTTGCCAGCCTGGGAGCCACCACCGAAGAATTTATCTTAAGTAAAGACAGATCATTCACCTTTGCCATTGACAAGCTGGATCAGGACGAAACGGCCCAGACATTACAGGCAGCAACCGCACTAGCACGGCAAACCCGAGAAATTATCGTCCCGGAAATTGACGCCCATGTGTACGGTAAAATGTGTTTAGGTGCAGGAACCAAACCGGCAGCCCTGGCACTGACTGCCGCTAACATCTATGATCAGATTATCGCAGCTGGTGTTGCCCTGGATGACGCTGAAATACCAGAGACCGAACGCTATCTGCTTTTCAATCCATCCACTTATGTATTGATGAAGAAATCACCGGATATTATCATGGATACCGAAATTAGTAACGATGAACGGATTAAGGGTGTTATCGGCATGATCGATGGTGCCAGAGTATTTAAGGTACCCGCCGGACGATTACCAGCGAAATTTGGGTTCCTGTTAGGTCACCCTATTGCAACAGTAGCCCCTACAAAACTGGAAGACTATAAGACTCACGATAACCCACCAGGGATCAGTGGTTCACTGGTTGAAGGCCGTATCTGTTATGATGCGTTTGTCCTGGAAAACAAAGCAAAAGCTCTATATTATCAGGCAATAGTTTAATGATTAAGCCGCATGAACCTATTAACGGGTTTATGCGGCTATTTTTAAAAGGAGACCTAAATGGAACTTGAGAAATTAAAACAGCTATTGGGGATCACAGGTGCCGATCAGGACGCAGTGTTGCAGTTCTGCATTGACAACGTCACCGAAGCAATCACAGGTTATTGTCATGCGGACACCATCCCCGGCGGCGCAATGAATACCGCTTACCGTATGGCCATGGATTTATACCGCAATGAGAATCTAGGGAGCACCAGCGTAGACAACGGCTTGATTGCCAGTATAACCGAGGGTGACACATCGGTTAGTTATAAAGAAAACACAGATTACACTCAGTCACTGCTGAAGAATTACCGGGCGCAGTTGTCCAGGTATCGAAAAATAGTGTGGTAATACACCCAAAAGAAAGGATGATGGAAAATGAATATAAGACAAAAACGATTTGCAGATGAATACATTATCACCGGTAAAGTTATTCAATCAGCACTAGCGGCGGGGTACAGTGTCCAATATTCAAAATCAGATGCTTGTAAGATACTGGAAAGGCCCGACGTAAAAGAATATATTGATAAACAGATGGAAGCAATCACTTCTGAAAAGACCGCGACCGCTCAGGAAGTTCTGGAATATCTGACTAAAGCTATTCGCTTTGAACTCAATGAAGAAGTTGTGGTGGTAGTTGATGGGTCACCGCAGATTATTACAAAACGGATCTCTCTTAGAGATGCAAATAAATGTGCTGAATTATTGGCCAAACGGCACCGGCTATTAATTGATAAGGTGGAAGCAGACATCAATAGAACGGTTGTATTTGAGGGTGAAAATGAACTCGAGGACTAGCGTTAAACTGCCTGAAAAGATCGGCAAGGGGTATAAGACCTTTTGGAATTTTAAAGGCCGATATCGGGTTGTGAAGGGCGGTCGAGGATCAAAGAAATCAACAACCGCCGCCCAATGGATCATTTACAACATGATGAAGTATCCGCTTGCTAATACGCTGATTGTGCGCCGGGTCTTTAATACACACAAAGATTCAACCTGGACGCAACTAAAATGGGCGACCCATAACCTTAACGTTTCCCACCTCTGGTACTTCAGCAAGTCCCCCTTGGAAGCGACATACACCCCAACCGGGCAAAAGATTCTTTTCCGGGGCCTTGACGATCCGATGGGGATCACCTCAATCACTGTGGAAAAAGGGTATCTGTGTTGGTGCTGGTTTGAAGAAGCCTTTCAGGTCATGGATGAAGACGCATTTAATAAGGTGGATCTATCAATCCGGGGCGAATTGCCAGCGGGTTATTTTAAGCAGATCACGTTAACCCTTAACCCCTGGTCGGAAAAGCATTGGATCAAGAAACGCTTCTTTGATCATCCCGGGCCTGATATATTGGCTATGACCACAAGCTACCAGTGCAATGAGTTCTTAGGCGATGATGACCGTCAAATATTTGAGGACATGAAACAGCGCAACCCCCGGCGTTATTCCATTGAGGGACTAGGTGAATGGGGTATCGCTGAAGGTCTGGTCTATCAGAACTTTCAGGAAATGGCTTTTGATAAAGACGAGATCAGCCGTAAACCATCGGTTACCGCCTATTTTGGCCTTGATTTCGGCTATACCAATGACCCAACAGCCTTTATTGCGCTGCTGGTTGATAAGGAAACAAAATCAATCTTCATTTATGATGAGATCTATAAAAAGGCCCTGACCAACAAGGACATTTACAATGAGATCAGTTACCGGGGTTACGCCAAAGAAAAGATCATTGCTGATGGGGCCGAACCCAAAAGCATTGAAGAACTAAGGCGCTTAGGTTTGCGCCGGATCAAAGCAGCCAGAAAAGGCCCGGATAGTATCATGTTTGGGATTCAAAAGCTTCAGGACTATCAGATATTTGTCCACCCCAATTGTGAAAATACCCTGGTAGAATTTAATAATTATATCTGGGACAACAAAAACGGCCAGATCATCAATAAGCCGGTCGATGATTATAATCATTTACTGGATGCGCTCAGATATGCAGCGGAAAATATCGGCCGTCAATCCGGTATCACAGTCTTAAAATAAGGAGGTAAAAGGATGGAATTAGAAGTAGTAAGGAAATTGATAAAAAAGCACATCAGCGCCCACTCAGCCCTGATAACTGATACCCAGGTAGCAGAGCGCTATTATCGCAATAAGAACGATATTTTAAACAGAGCAGCAAATACTGATGAGGTCGGTAATCCGCTCAGAACAGCAGACAACCGGATTTGTAACAACTTCCACGGTCTCCTGGTCAATCAAAAGGCCAGCTATTTATTCACAGCACCACCATTATTCGATGTGGGCGACGATAGCACCAATAAACGGATAGCAGAAACCCTGGGAGATAATTACCCGAAAGTGTGTAAGGATCTGTGCATTAATGCCAGTAATGCCGGGATTGCATGGCTCCACTATTGGATCAATGCCGGCGGTCAATTTAAGTATGCGGTGATTGATTCTAAACAGGTAATCCCCATCTGGTCTACACAGCTCGAAAAAGAGCTGCTAGGGGTGTTTCGCACCTATACCCAGATTGATGAGGATACCGGCGATACTTATGAAATTTATGAATACTGGAATAATGAAGGGTGCCAATCCTTCCGCAAACTAACCTCAACCAGTATTGAAACCGGGTTGACGGTCTATCCCATGTTTACCAGCTTCCCTGACGGCGAAACCAACAGCATTGAGCATAGTTTTGGCCGGGTGCCGTTTATCCCCTTTATGAATAATAACATTGTGGAAAATGACCTGGTAAACATCAAAGGCCACTCTGACACCTATGATAGTGTATACAGTGGTTTTGCCAATGATCTGGAAGATATTCAAGAGATTATCTTTGTTCTGGCCGGTTATGAAGATGAAGACTTAGGGGTTTTTCTGAATCAGCTGAAGAAGTATAAAACCATCAAAACCAATAATTACAGTGATTCTGATAAGTCGGGATTGTCCACGCTTTCTATTGATATCCCCGTAGAAGCCCGGGAAAAACTCTTAGAGATCACCCGCAAGGCAATCTTTGAGAAGGGCCAGGGCGTTGATCCGCAACAACAGGATTTCGGGAACGCAAGCGGTGTTGCGCTTAAATTCATGTATTCATTGCTGGAGCTGAAAGCCGGTCTATTGGAGACTGAATTTCGTTTAGGTTTTGGAGACTTTATCCGGGCGATCTGTCAATATTTACGGGCTGATTGCAAGACCATCATTCAAACCTGGACGAGAACAGCCATCACCAATGATACTGAAGCCGCTGAAATCTGCAAAGGCTCTTATGGAATTTTATCTGACAAGACGATACTGGCCAATCATCCCTTTGTTGAAAATGTTCAGGCAGAGATCAAAGAGATCGAGGATAAGCGGCGAAAAGAATTAGATTCTTATGGTGCTTTTCCGCTAGAAGCATAGTTTAACGGTGTCCTAAAAATTGAGAGTGTGAGGGGTGTAACGCAATGCGACACCCTTTTTAAAATGGAGGTTTGATCATGACCAATGAAGAACTGGTAAAAGCCTATCAGGATGGCGATAAGGAAGCCATGAATGATATTGTGGTCAATAATAAAGGTCTGGTTTATATGGTTGTCAATTCGTTTTATAACAGCCTTGAATCATCCTACCTTGATCGGGAAGATCTGGAACAGATCGGATATATGGGGTTAATGGAAGCCGTGAAGCATTTCGATCCTTATATGGGTTTTAAGTTCTCATCGTATGCCAGCAAGGCGATCATGGGTTATATTTCCAGAGGTTTGAGGGTTTCTACCCCCTGGGAGAAAAGAAGTGATACCAGCGGGGCCATGGCTCAAGTGATCAGTGCTGACAGTTTCTTACCAGGATCGGAAAGCATGACTTATCTGGATATGATTGAAGATCCAGCCGCTGTTAATGATTTCCACAACCTTATTTGTACCATGGATCAGGAAATACTTCACCGAGATCTGTTTGATGTATTGAATCGTGTGTTTAATGTGGACGATAAGCCCAGGAACGCCATTATTTTAAAGTATGGCCTGACAGGTAGATCACACACTTATCAAGAGATTGGTGACGCTTATGGTGCGCCACTCAACACGGCAAGCGAATGGGTAAAGTCGGGGATCAGGCGTATTAGAAGCTCAAGCGCCGGTCACACATTGAAACGGAAATATATGTTTGAATATGGCTTTTCTTCACGGATGGAGAGTCTGTCACGACTTGAGTATAAAGACCCGGCTTATTATGCCTGGGAAAGAATGCAAATGGAAAAGATGTTGGTAAATAGGGGTCATTAAATTTGACCCCTAAACTGATGCTTTGACCCCTAAAATTACCCCTTAGAGAATTTTGAACGGCATGGATAAAACATACGGGGTTGTGCGAAAAAGGCTATATAATGGGATTCTATGATATTTGATTAATGACGGTTTCATGCCGTTTTTCAGCGTCGTAATAATTCAAATCCCTCCTTCTCCGCCACCATGAACTACGCATCAAATATGATGTTAGATAGAACCTGTTACGTTATAAGTAGCAGGTTTTTTTGTTTGTAAAAAAAAGAAGATCGTATCAATCTCTGTTTTTGGAAGTTGATACGATCTTTTTCTTATTAGGTTAGATTATTGGGTTTCTAAAATATTGGAGCATCGCTCACATAAGTCCATGGGTTACCCCAGATCGTAATAATGCCATCTCCAGGTGTTCCAATATCGATAGTAAAAGTATTATCAATAGTGATGCCACCATTTTTTTGATTATAAATTTTAATACTTAGAATGTTGCCTGAGACATTCATAATACCGTAGGTTCCAGTCATGCCGTCGCGTATGTCTTTAAATTGGATTGGACAATCATGAGATACCTTATTGACGGATTCGAAATAGATAGAATTCTTGCCATCTGTCCATTGACCGGCAATAGATTCCATAATTTCAGCATCGCTACCATAAGTAGTAGGAGTAGGGGCAGGGGCAGGTGCTACTGTTACGGGTGTCTCGACAACTTTTTCCACAATTGTGAATTGCTGACTTGTAATATCAGACAGATTGTTCTTTTCATCGATTACTCTTGCCTTTAAAGTGGTTGTTGTACTGATGGTGATTGGTGATTCATACTTTTTTGAGTTGGTCAAAGGATCGCTTCCATCGATCGTATAATAAATCGTACCAAAAGTATTTGGGTTATTGACGGTAACGGTGGAAGAAGCGTCAGCATTTGCAACTGATGTTATTGTGGGAGCAGTTACCTCAACAGTCGAAAAGGGCATAGTTATGATGTTTGATGAGGCGGCATAGGTTAATCCGCCTGCCAATACAATTACCAGTACAACACATAAACCGATAATTATAAGTCGCTTGCTTTTTTTGGTTGGTGAGATGGTATCACCACTATGGGGATCAGATAAATTATTTTTGTCAGCATTTTCATCCATTTGTTGTTATCCTTTCAAATACAGTGTTTAGCTCGTTTGAAACTCAATCAAAGTCTTGCAAATTCCTTATACAAATATTTCTACAATTCAATCCATTGTAAATCGCTTCTAGGGATGTAGCTATTGATGATTTTATCGGCTGCATCTTTTGTAATCGTGCGATTTAGATTTTTGGCATCATTTAAAATATAATAAGGTTTCTCATATTTAACCGTTTGGACAGTGGCTGTGGTATTTTCATTGAGTTTATAAAATGTATCGGCGTGAGCACTTATGCCACCGCTTCCATAGCATCTAATTATTTGATTCTCACAAATCGTATAAATTGCGCGATAACCCATAGTGTAAATATCAAATATTCGTTCAGTTGTGCCATTATTTAATCTGTATACATCATATATCTGAAAATCATTTGGATGAACACTATTATGATATTTGGGATTATACATAGCAATTACTAATTCAGGTGAGGAATCACCAGAAATATCTTCAACAATATAGTACAACTTGGTCTTGTAGCTGCTCAAATAAAGCTCTTTATTTACATCGGGCAGACTTTTTAAAACTTCACTAGAAAAGCCATTAGCTTCTGCAGTGCGATATTCCTGTAAAATCGGCGAGTAAGGAGCTTCTATATTCTCTTTGAATGGATTAGCTGTTGCTCCAGGTGCAGGATTACCTTTGGGTACAATTTTGATTTCGATTCCTTCCAAACGGTAGCCATAACCAGCGGTGCCTGATTCAGCGCCATTAGAAGCCCAGTCCAACCAACCAACATTTTGCGCATGAACTCGGTAATAAATATCAAATAGTTCGGCATCATTACCAGTAAGATTAATTTTGATTGCTTCCAACCGCAGACCTTGTCCAGAAGTGCCACTCATCACTCCATTTGATTTAAAATCTTGCCAGCCGATATTTTGAATGTGGGTACTGTATTCAACATTTAAATCATAACCTTGATTGTTAAGCTTGATTTCAATCCCTTCTAATCGCAGACCTTGACCGGAAGTGCCACTCATCGTGCCATTAGATTTCCAGTCTTGCCAGCCAATGTTTTCAACATGAGTTCTATAGGTGCAATTGGGAACAGTTGTAGCATTGACAGTTTGACTATCATTATTAACAACTTGATTTTCTGCCATTACACCCATAGGAATGACAGTAAATAGTAGAATTAGCATAACTAATATACTCACTCCGTTTTGGATTTTCTTTTTCATTTTTTTTTACCTCTCTCGTTAGAATTATTTATATATAAGAGATGCCTATTTCAAATGAACCCTAAGGCTAAAAATGACATCTCATAAAAAATAAAGATATGTGATGGACGGACTAATGGTCAATGTTAAGGTTTGAAAAAATCTGAGTAATTTTCAACAGCGGTGAGTTAATAATAATTTGATTTTGATTGATTTTATTTAGAACGATAAAATTTGAAATTGGCTATGGTAATCACTCCATCAGAAAGTGATTCAGCATCAGTTATATCAGAGTAAATGGGAGCACTATAACAATCAAAGTCAATAACAATTTTACCATCAGGCTTTTCTATTAATGAATAAGATCCTGAACGTGGCGTTCTATTGTCAATGTATTCAGTATAATGATTTTCAATAAGAACATATTTGACATACGAAGCTTCAGAAATCCAAGTTCCTTCTAATTCATCTTGAATCATCAATAACTTAGATTTGATAAATGGATTAGCTGTTGCACCAGGAGCAGGATCACCTTTGGGAGTGACTTTGATTTCAATTCCTTCCAAACGATAGCCTAAACCGGCAGTACCCGATTCAGCACCATTAGAAGCCCAGTCCAACCAACCAACATTTTGGGCATGAACTCGGTAATAAATATCAAATTTATCAGCATCATTACCAGTTAGATTAATTTTGATAGCTTCTAACCGGAGCCCCTGGCCAGATGTGCCACTCATCGTTCCATTGGATTTAAAATCTTGCCAGCCAATGTTTTGAATGTGTGTACTATACTCAACACCAAGATCATTTCCTTGATTGTCAAGTTTGATTTCAATCCCTTCCAAACGTAAACCTTGGGCTGAAGTACCACTCATAGTGCCATCAGTTTTCCAATCTTGCCAGCCAACATTTTGTACATGGGTTCGGTATGAACAACTGATGTTCTCTGGTACATCGTTTTTAATGACATAATCAGAGATGTTTTTTGTACATGTTTTGCCACTGTTGTCTTTAGCGTCAACAAAGAGTGAATATGTGCCAGCAGTCGTTGGTTTGAAAGTGGCCGTATTTACAGAAGAAAAATCTTTTAGAACAACGGTAGAATTGTTTAAACGATAATAAAATTTGTATTGATAAGGGGCTTCACCAGCCGTCGCTGCTGCTGTCAAATTAATGGCAGAATTAGTGACTTGGCCAGAGGGTTTATCAGCAGTGAATTTGCTAATTGAATAACCTGGAATTACCGTTACATTACAAGTAAGGGTATGACAATCGGCATTAGTAGTACTCAAAAGGTTATATGTGATTTCATAATTGCCAGGGATTGAAGTATCAATCGAGTTGACGGCCTGTCCTTCATGCTTGATCGTTGTTTTATAAGTCATTTTATTTAAATAGCTTGTATCCTGATCCAACCATGAATCATATAGGTTTTTGTATTTTTCTAAATCACTATAGTTTGTTCCAGATTTCGTTTTGAATATTGGTTTAGGAAGAGTAAAAGAATCACCGACATTTATTTGATAAGTATTTTTTTCTAATGAAAAGTATACTTTAGGTATTTGTCCAAAATTTGTTTGGATTACAAGCGCATCTGTCCAGGTTGAAACAGGATAACCCTGCGTAAAATCAAAAGCACAGTTACGGACAATCGTATCCCAATGATCAAATGATGCGATTGCTTCAAAATTAAGATCATCAAGTTTAACGCAATTGTTAAATGTATCACCTGTTAACACTGTATTTTGGGGCAAAACAACCTTTTCCAAATTTGTGCAGTTTTCAAAAGCCCTAGATCTAATTAACGGATTAACATTAGTTAAGTCTATTGATTTAAGAGATGTGCAATTGCCGAAAGCATCATAGCTAAGTGTGGCACCATAGGGTAACGTAACCTCTTCTAAACTTGAACAGTTATAAAATAAACCTTTACCTAAATTTGGATTAACGTTTGATAAATCAATAGATTTAAGTGAGGTACAGTTTTCAAACATCTCCTCACTCAAGATTGCGCCATCCTGGAAAATGACTTCTTCTAAGTTTTCACATCTTTGAAATGATGTAACACTAGTTTCAGTTACATTTGAAAGATCTATTTTTCTAAGATTAACAAGTGTATCATGGATAAAACCAGTGGTAACTTTTACGCCAGGTCCAGCATTAATTTTAAGTGATGTGATTTGTTCATATTTAGAAATCCCCATCGAAATCATTTTTTTACTAACATCAGATTTCAAACTACCGGTTTCAGAAAGAGTGACTTCAATCGAAACTCCACTTGTATTCACCTGGTCTGCTTGATCAGCTTCGGAGTCAGTTATCTGGTTAACGTCACTTTGCTGTATTTCAGTTTCAGCTTGTGTTGCAGTATTTGTTTCAAGTAAAACGTTTTCATCCTCAGTTGAGATATCCTCGGCCAAAACTCCTGATGGAATTGCAGCAAATAGTGAAATAAGTATGATAAATATACTTATTCCATTTCTAATCTTTCTTTTCATTTTCTACCTCTCTCATTTAAAATTTAATAAATCTATATTAGAGCGATTGTTATTAAACTGAATCCCGTAAAGATAACAGATTATTAGCAATATCACATGAAAAATGGAAAACAAACTCATTTTTTATCGAACTATGTTGGATTAAAAGAAATTATATCATAGAAATGAAGAGTAATACAATGACATTATATAGCAATAAAAATCTGAATGCAACCTAAATAGACTTGCATAATAGATTGCAAAAATGGCGTATATCAGTCTAGTCAATTTACACGTACAATGGTCATAAAAGAAATAAGGAGGTTACCCAGATGTTTGTTGTCAAAAAACCGGTAACCATCAATAAGACCATACGCTTGCCGGAAGAATTGGTTAAACGACTGGAAATAGTTGCCAGTGATAAGGATATATCGCTGAATCAGTTAATTGTACAATGCTGTGAATATGCGCTAAAAGACTTAGCGGATGATCCGATAGATAAAGGTCAACAATCATAGCATGTTGCCAAAGATCCATTTTGATAAGATTAGTATACAAAAACACCCTGGACAGAATTTGTCTTTTGCAAAAGAATAACAATTTTTTTCGTTTTATATGTGGTTTCTTTCCTTCAGGCTACAAAATGAATCATCTGAACCGATAATGATGTGATCCAACAGTTCAATACCCATGATTTTACCAGCGTCTTTAATACGAGTAGTGATATTAATGTCTTCCTGGGACGGTTCAGGATCTCCTGAAGGATGATTGTGAAAAAGGATAATACCGGCAGCATTTGACAGAATAGCAGTTTTAAATACTTCTCTGGGATGAACCAGTGAGCTGTTAAGTGTCCCGGTACTAACAATCGTGATCGAAACCGGCTGATTTTTGTTATCCAGGCAACAGACCAAAACTTGTTCACGATCCAGGTCTTCCAAGAATCGTTTGCCCAACCCAGCTGCTTCCGAAGGTGTTGTCAATCGTCGTACATCATAAAGGATACTGCCTTCTTTGATCATTTTAAGTGAAATGACATTGATGCGTTTTGCAGATGTTTCTTTTGACATATTAGAATTTCCTTTCTGAGTTAAAAAAATAATAGCCCTAATCTCAATCACAAGAGATTAGGGCTTATCAATTGTTAGAAGAAATAAATCTCCATGATAATAGAAGATTATACAGTCGAACTGATTAACTTTTTCTGTTCCCGTTCATCAATGGCTTTCAATTCTTCAGTTTTGTAACCACGGTAATCCTTCCATGACTCCAGTACCCATTCATTTCTGACACTGGGGGTTAAGGGATGGAGAAAGTGACGAATTCCATAATCTTTAATGCAATAGACCTTTTCAAAATAGATCGATAACAGTGACAATACCTGCTTTTCACGCTCCCCATGCTTCTTATTATTTTCAGCCAGTTTTCCCCAGGCAAAGATAATCTTGCCATTGTCACTTTTAAAGGTTTTATCACAACTGGCCTTAATACAGGCATCCGTTGTCTCATCCCATAATCCAGCAGGATCTTTAATCTTCTTCACATCCACACCCACCTTTGAATAAAGGTTTAACAATTCAAATGAACCAAAGCCCAGGGATTCAACGTTATTAGTAATGAGCTGGGTGGTTAAATCAGTCGATACATTAGACAGACCGCTAGGTGAGATGGAAATGACCGTAGCAGTTGGTAATACCTTATCCCATTCTTTCCTGAGATTGTAGCGATGAACACCATCATCCGAGAAAAGTGATTCCGCTTTAATAACGATTTTTTCAGATTTCATTTTTTCCTCCCATTATTTCTTAGTCGTTCTGGGTCGTCGAACAGTCGGTTTGGTAGCAACGTACAGGGCAATGGCAGCCACAGCTCCTTCAAAAAATTCAACCGCACTAAATGCGGCAATGGTTGCAAACATAAACATCATTTCTCCTCATGAAAAATATTTGGGTTAACCAAGGCAACCCATGAGCCTATCAATTGAAAATCACTTTTGATTCAAGCGGTTTCGGCACTTAGAATATGATCAAGAGTGACAATCACCGCTAAGGTTCCGAAGAATCCGACAACATACCACATAAAATAACCCCCTTTCATGATTTAAAAGCATCAGTATTCCGATGCCAGCAAAAATGTGTGATGATCACCATCGTCAATAACATAAATCTTGGTTGTGATAATCCGGTCTTCCGGAAGGGTGAGATAGACGGTTTTTTCAAAAGGCGGAACTTCCTGAGAGTGAACCACACGTTGACAATAAGAACCATTGGATGAGACCTTATCCAACTTAAAAACCTGGAGATAATCCATCACTGTTAAAGATCGTTTGGCTTTTTCCAAACAATCATAAATCATCAGCTGGGTCTCAATGGGAACCTCAGTCTGGAATCCCCGGGTCATGTAGCCGGGATTGTTAAATGCCATCGTAAAACCTCCTAAATAAAAATAGACTTAGGCGTTTGCAAAACGCCACAGCCCGCATAATAACGGGATATTTCTGACATAAAAAAATATAACTCCTCACCAGATTGTGATAAAATTGAGTTGCTAAAAAACAAATCTATCAACCTGAAAGGAGTTATATCATGACTATTTTATCACAAAAACAGCTTTCTTTGGCTGAAATTTATTCTGATTGCACTCATTTTTTTGAAAGTGACAAACATCACTTTCTTTCGCTACTGGAAGAGAATCTGAATCTTCACGCGTTGATTCCGCATTCTTTTTATCAGCATTATTACCGCGCGCATGGCCGACATCGGGATTTTGATCTTTGTTCGATTCTCTGGGCGCTGATCCTGCAGCGGATTTTTTCCATCCCCACGGATACACTCCTGATTACGTTTCTCAAGTTTTCCAGAGAACTCCGCGATTTTTGCGGTTTTAACCGGGTACCCCATGCGTCACAACTGACCCGTTTCAAAAAAACATACCTGTTGGACTTACAATCGCTCTTTCATCGTCTTGTTGATGTGACTGAGCCGATCTGCCAGAAAATTGATGCCGATAAAGCAATGATGACCATTTTTGATACCTCCGGAATTGAAGCCTACGTCACTGAAAACAATCCCAAATTTGCCAATAAAATTATTAAGCAGCTCAAAGCATTCAAAAAATCCCACCAGCTTGATGACGCCTATGATCCCTATAAGGCGGCTTACGGCTCAATGCCCACGCACGCGAAATCCAATCCGGAAATCAAACAGCTCTACATTAATGGTCATTTCTGTTACGTCTACAAATTCGGCATCATTACCAATGGCCTTGGCATTGTCCGGGATATCACTTTCTATGATGCGAATTTTCTGGCTGATCATCCGGAGATTTCTGTCGAGAAAAAATCAGATTCTCCCGATGAGGACAAATCGCTTCATGATACCAAAGCCCTGATTCCGGTTCTTTCAGACTTCTTTAAAAAGCACCCGCTGATTGTCCCCAAACTTTTCATTGGTGATGCTGCTTTTGACAGTTCTGCGATTTATCAGTCTCTCCTTGGGGAACTGAAATTTGAAAAAGCTTTCATTCCATTGAATCAGCGTGGTAAACTTTCCTATCCGGATTGTCCGGTTAATGCAGATGGCATTCCCTGTTGTCCAAACGATCCGTCACTTCCCATGAAATCTGAAGGGCGGGCCAAACGAAAGAACGGCCTGGTTCGGTTTAAATTCACCTGTCCCAAAACAAAATGGATCAAACAGGAAGCCGGGAAAGCTAAACGTCAGTGTTTCTGTGAAAATCCCTGTACTTCGTCTTCCTGTGGTCGGATGTTTTACGTCTACCCTGAAAAGAATCTTCGGGCCTACCCCGGAACCCTTCGTGGGACACTCGAATGGGCTCGAATCTATAAGATCCGGGGCGTCGTTGAGCAATCCATCAATCACTTCAAAGACAGTTTCTGTCTGGCCAACCGTAAAACTCAAAATGCCAAGACACTTCACGCCGATTTGCTGTTGGCCGGAATTACCCAGCTGATTACTGCAATTCTTTCCGATAATATTCATCAGCATCAGTACTTACGCAGTCTTAAACCACTCGTTGCCTAGTTGGACTCTTTATCTTCTTTGCCCAGCTTTTATTTTTGCGCTCTTTTTTCATCTTCTTCAACATTTTAATTGTTTTGTTGTTCCGTTTCCTTCCGACTTCACGAATTCTGTCTGGCTCTTACCACCGAATTTTCTGAGCTCCAAATCTTTTTCATTTCGCAATTACCTAAAAAATAGACTGATCGCTCAGTCTGATGATAAATAAACCTAATTTTCCAGCTTCCCTGGCATCCCAATTAATTATTGTATTGCCAGGGGTGTTTGCAGTTTGAATTAAATCTCCATTTGGTTTTGAATGTTCTTTGGAGTAATGGACTCCGGAATAATAAAATACAACGCATAATCACTCCCTAAAAGAACCAGACAACAGTAATAACCTTTGATAAGATCAACAAGCTCACAAATAGCAGTGTCCAAATTAATGGCGGTCATTTGAATGATGCGCTGGAAATCAGCAGGGTTTTCGATACCGATCACATAACCGCCAAGATCACGTATCGGATCTCGTTTGGAACCATAACTTTCGTCAAGGGTTGAGAGAACATCAGTGATAAAAATCTGCACTTCATTGGGGAGTGCACAAAAACGAATACAAGCTTCGTCTAAACGATTTGAAATATTGATTAACTGATACATAAAAAATTCCTTTCGTATATTTCGTTCAAGAAAATAATATATATTTAAAATGATGGTTTAATTCGGAACCTAAAAAATTGCATGAACTTTTTTAAATTTTGAATTTTTCAGCTTCCCTAGGATCCCAGTTATTCAGAATTGGGAAGCAAGGGATGCTGGAAAACTGAAATAAAAAAGTTGCTAGCGACTAATCGCTCTATTGTTCTACAGATAATATATTTTTATTGATAGGTTCAAATACAGTAGATATAATGGAATGAACTGAACTGGAGTTCTGCGTTTTTATTTAAAAAATGGTTTGAAAAAATTGACGAATCCGAGGAGTAGAATAAATGAGTGACGAAAATCAAGCAACGATGAAAGCTCTTGAGAAAAAAGTAAAAAGAAGCGACATTATTAATGACATGATTAAAGAAAATCGTTCATTAATAAAAGAAGAATATGACCTAAAAAAGGAAAAAAGCAGTAAAAAGATCGCTGAAAACTTTGATGATATGTTAGCAGGGAAAAAAGAGATGTATCGCGAAGCTATTGAAAAGATTTTCAGGAATCTTAAAATTGATCATTTGAAATATAAACAAAATGAAAAATATTATTATCCTGAATTGTTTGAAGAATTGCTTAAAACATTTTTATCTGAAAAGGGGAGCAGGGGAATTTCAAAGAAAAAAACGGGGGATAAGGAGGAAATAGAAAAACAATATGGAGAGATCAACTTTTCCGATTTTCGAAAAAAATTTAACTTAAAAAAAATTTCACAGATAGAATACAGAGAGAAGATTTTATTTTTTGAATCCGTTTATGAACGTTTGCTTCTGCATTATAAGGGGACAGAGTACGAGAGTAAAATTCAAGCAGATTTTGATGAGCTGAAAATTCAATATGATAAGTATAAAGTGTTTTACATAGAAATAGTATCACTTCAAAACAAAATAGAAAACTGTTTAAAAAGATTAATCGAAAAAACGGTACCTGAAATAATGGCTATTAATGGTCTCAACATCGCTACCATGAGAAGACAAATTCGTTCATTTGCAGAAGATCCTACTTTTGAGGGGGTTAAAAACCTTGCGAAAATTTACGATATTGATGAGAGCTTGACAGTGGTTCGTAAAGAATTAATTGATCAAAAGAATCAATTGAGTACTATTGATATCGTATCGAGGATGGAATTA
Source organism: Acetobacterium fimetarium (assembly GCF_014284475.1). Classification (GTDB taxonomy): domain Bacteria; phylum Bacillota; class Clostridia; order Eubacteriales; family Eubacteriaceae; genus Acetobacterium; species Acetobacterium fimetarium. Next base: position 109,673 of record NZ_WJBC01000011.1, read on the forward strand.
TTTCGGGCAGACCGATTAATATTGCTCGAAACATTACAAGAATTTTTAAAAGACGCAATCTTTGACTGGAATTTGCATTATAGAAGAACATTTCTTGAAGAACGAAGGACTGTAATTTTTAAAGACTATCAAGAAAGACATCCTGATTTTCAGATTTGCTTTGGGGAACCAACAGAGGAGATGAACACAAAAAACGAGCTAAATAAAACTGATGAAAATGGTGAAAACACATTGGATCCTTTTGAAATTGATGCTTTAAAATTTATGAGTCCTCAAAAGTTGGAACTGTTAGCAAAATACGATTATCAACAAGCAAAATTGGGCTATGTAGATTTCGTAAGTGAGGACAATGGCTTGTTTGCATTATGTGGTAATAATCCGAAAAAAATGCTCAATTTACTTCATGAAGGGGTTGAAACTATGGGTGAAAATCATGACGTTAATAAACGATTTAAAAAAGTTAAAGAAAGATTCATTGGAAGTTTGACTTTGGAAGATTATGAAAAATTGCTTAAATGGGCAGGAGTCCTGGAGTAAAGGTTAGCTTGCTAAAGCAGACCAAATAATTTTAATTAGTAAGTGTAC
>NZ_WJBC01000012.1 GCF_014284475.1 Acetobacterium fimetarium
GTTGTCGCTTTGCTGCATTTGAAAGGAACAAAAAGAAAAAGAGGAATAAATAATTCAACTGATTATCTGAGATAAGGTTTTTGTTCTGGCAAACATCTTATTTTATATAAAAAATGATCAGAAAAGCTGATCAAAGATTGTAGATAAATCACTAACGCAGTACCGACAATTGTTACATCGTGTTGTATGCATCAAGGCGAACAGGCGGTAGCCTGTACGAATTGCAAGCATACAACTGATTAACCATTGTCGGGACGGGGTTTGTCAACAACCTGAGATCAGAAAATCTGATCAAAATATTTAGGAAAAGAGGTAATTATCATGATTAATTCTGGTGATGTTGCATTTGTTATCATAAGTTCAATGCTTGTATTCTTTATGACCCCTGGCCTCGGGTTATTCTATGCGGGAATGGTCCGCAGAAAAAATGTGATCAATACATTAATGTCGGTCGTCTTCTGTTGTGGCCTGGCGACCGTGATGTGGTTTGCTTTCGGTTATTCACTCTCATTCGGTGAGGATGTGGGAGGACTAGGAATCATTGGAAATCTGAGCAATGCGTTTTTCAACGGCGTCAGTGCTACCGATCCCGGTGCCTACGTAACCACAATACCGGGTGCACTGTTTGCAATTTTCCAACTGATGTTCTGTATTATCACACCAGCGATTCTCGTCGGATCTTTATCCGGAAGAATGAAATTTTCAGCACTTTTCATTTTTGTTGCCATTTGGTTATTGCTTGTCTACTACCCGCTGGCTCATATGGTTTGGGGCCTGGGCGGTTTCATCGCCGGATTGGGAGCAGTCGATTTTGCTGGAGGTAATGTTATTCATATCAGCTCTGGTATCTCCGGCCTGGTCGCCTGTATCATTCTTGGATCCAGAAAAGGGTTCGGTATCAAAGACTACCATCCGCATAATATTCCGATGTTTTTCATCGGCGGCGCGATTTTATGGGTCGGTTGGTTTGCCTTCAATGGCGGATCGGCTCTGGGAGCAAATGGTCTGGCCGTTCAGGCAGTGGGAAACACGATGATTGCTTCCGCAGCCGCGATGTTAAGCTGGATGCTGATTGAAACAGTGCTTTACAAGAAAGTCACTGTCATGGGTGCCATGACCGGTGCCATTATCGGTTTGGTTGCCATCACACCAGGTTCAGGCTATGTGCCATTCGGGGCCGCGCTGGTCATCGGCGCACTGGTCAGCCCGATCTGTTTCTTCTTTATTACAAAAGTTAAACAAAAATTCGGATATGACGATGCTTTAGATGCTTTTGGTTGTCATGGTATTGGTGGAATTTGGGGCGGTATTGCCACCGGACTCTTTGCCCAATCTTCGATCAACCCGGTTGCGCAATGGAATGGTTTGTTTTTCGGCGACACAAAACTGTTTGTAGCACAAATTATGGCAGTATGTATTTCAGTGATCTATTCAGCCGTGATGACAGCCATCATCATGCTGGTACTCAAGAAGGTCATGACCATTCGCGTTTCTCCGGAAGAAGAATCACTGGGACTAGATATCAGTGAACACAGCGAATCTGCTTATCCGGCATTCTCCGGCATTGACCAATAAATTTATGGGATTAAGACACTGGAATTTTGACAGAGCAGTTTAATCAAGAAAGGAAAATGATATGAAATTAATTGAAGCGATTATACGTCCGGAAAAACTGGAACCTTTGAAGGATGCCTTCCTGCAGGCTCAAGTTAAAGGAATGAGTGTTCGTCAGGTTTTGGGGTGTGGCAATCAGCACGGCTGGATCGCCCATAACAGAGGGTCATCCGTCATGATGAATATGATTCCCAAAATCGAGATCAAGATTGTTGTAACGGATGAAAAGGTGGAAGACACAGTTAGACTCATCATCGATACCGTCCGAACCGGAGAAATCGGCGATGGTAAAATATTTATTAAATCGGTGGAAGAATGTATCCGCATCAGAACGGGAGAAAGAGGTGAAGGTGCTCTGTAATCCTTAAAAAATCTTATTCTTAGTTTCGCGCGATAAAGCTCAATGTATCTGCCAGCGCAGATACATTGAGCTTTTATCATTTATTGCGGTGTTTATTCTGATTATAAATGGGAACGAAGTAAATATAAGGATGACTGCCGAAACAGGATTCAGGTGCTAGGCAGGAAAATATAAAAGCGGAGGCCAAAAAGGGATTGGTCCATACCGGCCTTAAAAAAAGGAAAGGAATGAGAATTTCATTTTAATGGTGTGAGCGATGCGTATAAAAAAAGTAACCGTGATTAACCCGAGCGGACTGCATGCAAAACCGGCGCTGGATTTCAACAAAGCGGCATGTAAGTTCAGGTCCGAAATTAAAGTAAAAAAACTGGGGGACGATCCCCAGGAGGGGAACGGGAAGTCGATGATTAACATCATGGCGATGCATCTGTCAAAGGGAACCGAGATTGAAATCGTGGCTGAAGGTGAGGATGAACTCAATGCCGTCGAAACACTGGCGGCACTGATTGGCGGCGGTTTTGGCGAAGTTTGAAAACCGAATTGCCCTGCAATATGCAGGGTACAGGTTGTCGATAAAACCCGTACCGACCAATTGTTAATCGGTTGTATGCTGCAGAATCGGACACTCTTCGAGATGTCCGCTCTGATGCATACAACATGATGTAACAATTGTCGGTACTGCGTTAGTGCTTTGTCTACAGTCTCTGCCCTGCAATATGCAGGGTATTTTTTAATAGGGGGAAATTCATTTGTGGATTGAATGGATACGCGCAAAAAAGAATACGCGTCGCGTGCGAGAAATCCTGCGGCTATCGGGCCAACAGGGAAGAGGGGAATGAATGAACGGTATGCCGGTTTTTAAAAATAACCGGCGACAGGATTTCCTGCAGCAAGCGGAGATCATCCAGCCGGATGCCGAAATCCAGCTGGCCTTTCGTAGCGATGAGCAGATGCTCAAGATTGCAGTTGCCCGCGCGTTCGCCGATACCGAAAAGGGTGGCGTCGGCGTATTTTGCGCCGGAACGGAGACCCTGAATGGAGTTGGCAACCGCCATGCCCAAATCGTTGTGGGCGTGAATCTCCAGATCGATGCCGGCGGGAATCTGGTTGATGCAGGCCTTGATGGCGCTGGGAGACATGATTCCGACCGTGTCCGAAATCCGCAGGGTGGATGCGCCAAGTTTTATGGCGCGCTGGGTGAGGCGGACGATAAAATCGCGATCCGCCCGGGAGGCATCCTCCAGACCGATGGTCAGCTCCTTGTTGGCTGAATGAACGAAATCTGCACATGCCGTCAGCTGCTCCAGTACTTCGGCTCTGTTTTTTCTGAGCTTTTCCCGGATCAGCAGATCGGAAGCGGGGACGCAGACATGAATGATGTCCGCGCCGCAACTGATGGAGCTTTTGATATCATCCAAGTTCATGCGGTTCCAGGCGATGATCCGGGCGTAGCGGCAGGCCAGTCTGATTTTTTCGAAGGCCTGGCATTCCTCTTTTCCCATCGCCGGGGTGCCGGCTTCAATCCGGCTAACGCCCAGCTGATCCAGCGCCCTGGCGATGGCGACTTTTTCTTTTAAAGTAAAGGCGATGCCGGGACTCTGTTCACCGTCACGCAGTGTTGTATCAACAATATATTTCTGTTTGATGGTCATTTTTCACCTCGCTGGCAAGGGCGTACAGTTCCAGATCGGAAATGTTGCGTCCCAGTTGGGAACAGCCCTCTTTTATTTGTTTTAGTATCGATTTTGCGCCGGTTTCGGAGAGATTCTGTTCCCGCAATTTATAAAGAACACTTTGCTCGCTGGAATGTTTGCCCAGGACGATTTCCCGCTGGCTACCAACAGTCTGGGGGGAAAACGGTTCATAAGTGGCAGAGTTTTTCAGAACGCCGTCGACATGGATGCCGGATTCCACCTTGAAAATATCGGTTCCGATGACGGCCTTCATCGGAGAAACGGGAAGGCGGGTCATCTTTTCATAAAGATTACGAAGCTGATTGAATACGGACAAATCGCCGACAATGGAAGCGGAGTCTCTCAGTTTGAGGCCCATCAGCACTTCTTCCAGGCGCGGAAAATCGTGACCGCAGGAAAAAGCGCAGCTCACACTGCTGCCGCCGGCAAAAATCCACTCAAGGGCGATGGCCGTGGCACAGTGCATGCTGTTGCTCGGGCATAAATCGAGGGTGGTGGCACCGCTGTGTAAAAGCGCTTCAAAGAAGGTACGGTAGTCGCGGCTGATTAAATCCGCCATTCCCGTGAGTCTGATCTTTCGGCGGGCGATGTCAGGCAACGCATTGCCGGAAAAATTCTGTTCAACCAGATCATTGGGAAAAAGCTGCTGGCGGCCATTTTGTTTCTGAATGAGAAAACAGGTTCCGGCAGCGCCGGTATTCCCGCTCAACCCGGAAAGGCTCAGTCGGGCGGCAAGAGTAGCCGGCAGTTCGATCTTCGTGACCCCGCAAATAAAAAGCAGATCACAAAAATGGCTGAGATCTTGCACTTGAATCTGGTTAGTATGGAGTGCTGTCAGGGTTCGGTCAATGATGGTAACCATTTTTATCCCCCGCTTTCTGAATGGATTTTTAAGAAGGGGCTTTCGTAAAAGCCCCTTGAGTTTTACTCGACAGCCGGTTAAATCAGCAGGTCCTCAACGATCTTGCCGCCTTCAATGTGCTCGTCCATGATCCGCTCAACATCGTCCACGGTCACATTGCCGTACCAGACACCTTCCGGATAGACCACCACAATCGGCCCCTTTTCGCAGATGCCGAAGCAGCCGGTATTGTTGAGCATCACATCGCCGGACAATTCCCGTTCGTCTATTTCTTCAAGAAACGTCTGCAGCACCTTGACCGAATCCTGCTGAAAACAGTAGCCCTGCTGGCTGCCGTTGATCCGGCAGCTGGTGCAGATGAAAAGATGGTGTTTAGGTTTAACCATGTCAAATTCCTCCTGATACATTTTTTAAATTCTGCGATTTTATCATTTTCCGGGCGGCTGTTTTCACCGCCTCCTCGATGCGGTCATAGGTTGAAAAGACCTGGATGCCCTTTTTTTCCAGCCGTCTGGCAGGGGCATCGCCGATGCGCATGGCGATGACGCCGTCGCAATCCTTCAGATGGTTTAGAATCCGGGTGAATTTGTCCTCCTTTTCTTCGCATTCCTCCACGCCCAGACAATACTGATTCAGCTGACGTTTTTCCAAGAACTGGGCTTCGTTATTCTTAAAGTCATAGATGTAGAATTCCGTCGCATGTCCGAAATGCTGATCCACCAGCATGCCGCCCTTGGAGGCTACCGCAAAACGCAGGCCCTTCGGACTGGCCACGGTTGGTTCCACCGTCGGTTCTTTTGAGGATCTGAAATCGAGGGAAACATCGCTGTCGAGTTTGCCGATGGCATCGGCCCGACATTGCTTGCAGTGATACATCTGGTTCAGATGCAGTCCGCATTGTTTGCGGATGGCGTTGATTTCCTGATTCGTGGCGATAGTGAGCGTTTCGAAGGCACTGCCCTTGACGGGAATCAGCGGCATAATATTGGAGATGAAGCAGCCCATTTCTTTCATGGCTTTCACCACCTCCTCAATGTGAGCATCGTTGACACCCATCAGGGTAACGGTGTTGATTTTCACGATGATGCCTTCATCGATGAGCATTTTAATCCCGGAAAGCTGATTGGCCAGCAGCAGGGATGCGGCGGCAATCCCGTGGTAGCGGTGACCCATGAAATCCACATGTTTGTAGATGCGGGCGCCGATTTCGGGATCGACGGCGTTGACCGTCACGGTGACATGGGAGACATTGAGCCGGACCAGATCTTTTACATGGTAGGGAAGCATCAGGCCGTTGGTGGAGACACAGAAGGTCACGTTCGGGTCATCATCGTGGATCAGAGTCAGGGCTTTTTTTGTTTCCTCGAAGTTCGCCAGCGCGTCTCCGGGGCCGGCAATCCCCACGACGGTGAGATTGGGAACTTTTTCCCGGACCAGTTTATATTTTTCAAAAGCGGCTTCCGGAGAAAGAATCTCAGTTGTCACGCCCGGCCGGCTTTCATTGGCACAGTCGAATTTCCGCACGCAGTAGTTGCATTGGATATTGCATTTCGGTGCGATGGGGAGGTGCATTCGGGCATTCTTGTGCGAAGCCCCGCAGCTGAAGCAGGGGTGATTGGCCGTCTTTTCCTCAATCGACAGGGTCGACATGACCGATTTTGTTTGTGCCGGCGTTTCATTTCCCAGAATCCTTATTTTTTTGTGGGGATCCTCTTCCAGACCGTATTTGTATTTGGGTCCTTCATTGTAATAGGTGTTGTATAGCTCTTCCCGGAATCCGCCTTCGACGGTTTTGAGCAGTGTGTTGGTGATCTGATCCAGAAGCATTTGCGAGCCTTCATAGCCCAGGGTTCGAACCCGCTGACCGCCGACCCGGTCGTGAATCGGAAAAGCGCATCTGATCAGTGGGATCTGGTGCTTCTCCTCAATCCGGCGGCCGTCAGAATTGCCAAGCATGATATTCGCTCCCAGCCGTAGTGCTTCCGCCTCGATGGTCTCAAAATCGACATCGTTGAGCACGACATAATCATCGACGAAAAGAATCGCTGCCAGTTTGGCGATTTCCTTTTCGATTTTCGCCTTCAGCTCGGGACAGTTGGAGCCGGTGGCCGCAATTACCGGCATCACCCCGTTTTCACAGCAGAGGCGCACCGCAGAGACGACAAAGTCGGGCTCACCGAACACGGCGATCCGGCCGGCTGCATTGTACTTGTGGGAATCGATCATGCCGTCCAGGTAGCGTCCCCGCTGTTTGGCGATGGATTCGGGAATGGGCATTTTGGAAATTTCTGACAGCATATCGATCAGGGCATCGGTATCCCGAAGACCAATCGGCAGATTCAGACGCAGATAGGGAACATCATAGTTTTCAAAAAGATAGACCCCCGGTGATTCTTCCGGTTTGATCGTGTCGGAAAGCTCGATCGTGGCTCGGGCGCCGGCCATCTGCTGGATTTCAGAGATTGGTGTGCCATGTGCCGGCAGCCGGCTGTAGTTCTTCTGATGCTCGCCGTCAAGATTCTCGGAAAGGTCCGGCAACAGGATGTAGTCAAGGCCGAACGCATCGAGCAGGTCCTTGAGGTAGCGGGTATCCGCCGGTGAAATCATCGAGGTGATGATATTGATTTTGTTGTTCTTTTCGGTTGCCATGTCCACATGGGAAACGATGGCGCGGAGTGCCCGGATAAAGCCCTCAAACTGGGTGCCGCCGTAACCGGCTGATTTAACCGGGATGATCTTAACGTTGCTGTCGGGATGGGATTCATAAAAATGATGGATGATCATTTCAACATCCTCACCGATGGTTTCCGCCAAACAGGTGGTGGAAACGCCAATGACTTCGGGATCGTAGAGTTTGATCAGGTTTTCGAGTCCGATGATGAGATTCCTTTCCCCGCCGTAGACGGTGCCTTCCTCGGTCAGTGAGGAGGAAGCGATATCCACCGGTTCGTTGTAGTGAGTGGCCATGTGGCGCCGGATATAGGTGCTGCAGCCCTGGGACCCGTGGAGGATACTCATGCATTTCTGAATACCATAGAAAGCATTGGCGGTTCCCATGGGCATGCACATTTTGCATGGATTGACATTTAAGTTGACTAAATTTTTAGACATATTTCATACCTCCTTGGGATATTATTTCCCAGACGGGACTGTTCATCGAAAGATTGATTTCAGAAGCAAAATTCAGGGTGCCTTCATAACCGGAGAGCGGATGCTTCCGCTCGTGGTTATGGTCGCAGAAAGCGATCCCCAGTTTGTAGGCAAGCGGCCGTTCCTTGACGCCGCCGACCAGAATGTCGGCGCCCATTTCGGTCATGAAGGCTTCCAGTTCGGCGGGATTAGCGTCATCGAGGATGACGGCGTCCTCATCGACGAGATGCTGGATCAGTTCGTAATCTTCCTTGCTGCCCGTCTGCGTGCCCACCATCACGGTTTTCATGCCGAATTCATTGAACTGCCGAATCAGTGAGATGGCTTTGAACCCACCGCCGACATAGATGGCGGCCTTTTTTCCAACCAGATTTTTTCGGTATTTATCTAAAAGAGGGATCACTCTGTTTTTTTCTTCTTCAATAAAGGCTTTGGCTCTCTCGATGACGTTTTTATCGCCGGTCGCGTAGGCGATACGCAGCAGCGAATCGGAGGTGTCCGTGACACCGAAAAAGCTGATTTTAATAAAGGGAATCGCAAAGGTCTCTTCCATTTGCTTAGCCAGATAGGTCATAGAGCCAGCGCACTGCACCAGATTGAGCTTCGCAGCGGGCGCGTTCTTCAGATCATCGACTCTGGCATCGCCGGTGATGTTGGCCGCCACACTGATGCCAATTTTTCGCAGGTAATTCTTGATAATCCACATTTCTCCGGCCAGATTGAAGTCACCGAGAATATTGACGTCAGCTGTTTTTTCGGGCAGGATAGAAGGGGTGATCAGATTCATGATCGCGTTGCAGGCCATTTTATAGCCGGTCTTTTTGGTTCCGGAGAAACCCGGAGATTTAACGGGGATCACCCGGATTTGATATTTTTCTTCGGCATTTCGACAGATGGCATCGATATCGTCGCCGATGACCCCGACGATGCAGGTGGCATAGATAAAGATGACACGGGGTGAATGCCTGGCCATTACCTCGTCGATGGCAGCGGTCAGTTTCTTTTCGCCGCCGAAGATGACGTCTGTTTCGCGGAGATCGGTGGAATAGCTGTTGCGGTAGCCTTCATCGCCGCTGGACAGGCTGCCACGGATATCCCAGGTGTAACTGGCACAGCCGATGGGACCGTGCACAATATGGAAGGCATCGGTGATGGGATTCAGGACCACTCGGGCACCGCAGTAAACGCAGGCACGCTGGCTGACCGCACCGGAGACACTCTCGGATTCACACTTGATACCGCTGCCGTCGCCGCTGCACTGGGAATAGCGGATGGACTCGATTCGTTCCGGTAAAATTTCATTTCCACATTTCATTTTTGACCTCCTTTCAAATAAGGGGGAGGAACCCCTCCCCTAAAAACTACATGACAATTTCAAAATCTTCATCGGCGCAGTCGCGGTCCTGACGGTCCATGATGGCGGTCAGAATCAGCTCGATCAGGCGCATGGCGCCCTTGTAACCGACGATGGGCAGGTATGAATGAACATAACGGTCGATGATCGGGAATCCGGCGCGAACCAGCGGGATATCCTCAGCCCGGGCAACGGCTTTGCCGTAGGTTCCGCCGATCATCACATCGACCGGATCATTTTTAATCCATTGATGGAGTTCGAAGAGGTCGGAAGCTGATTTGACGACGCAGCCCTCAACCTGGTATTTTTCAAACAGCTCCGTGACGCGTTTGTCAAAGGTGGAACCCGGGGTTCCGGTTACGACGTACTTGGGAATCATCCCCATTTCCAGAACAAACTGGGTGATCCCCAGAACTGTATCCGGATCGCCGAAGATGGCGGCGGTTTTTTCATGGCTGTACTGGCTTGAATCCAGCATGATATCCAGCAGCTGGCCGCGTTCCTCTTCCAGCGCGTAGGGCACTTCTTCCTTGCAGAAATGGTTTAAAGCCATGATAAACGCATCGGTGCTTTCCACTCCGATGGGCAGCGGCAGGGTCTGATAAGGAACCTTGCATTTCTTTTCCAGTGTTTCGGCCGGTGCTTCCGACGTCATCTCGCCCAGCGCCAATGCCGACTGGCAGTTGCCCAGATCGATAATTTCCGCCACGGTCGTTCCGCCCCTGGGGAACATCTCATAGGTACCGGTCATCGGCGAATCCATCACGCCGCTGCTGTCCGGCAGCATCGTGAACGGGATGCCCATCAGGGTCATGATGCGTTTCATCTCACGCATGTCTCCGGGATTGACAAAGCCGGGGAAAACCGCAAGTTTCCCGTTTTTATCGCCGGTGGATTCAGAAAGGTACTTGATAAATCCGGAAATCATATTAGCATAACCGGTAATGTGTGAGCCGACATAGCTTGGGGTATTGGTATGCACGACATATTTTCCTTCCGTGATTTTGGCATCCTGGATATAGCCGGTTAAATCGTCGCCGATGGTTTCGCTCAGGCAGGTAGTATGCACCGCAATAATTTCGGGATCGTAAATATCGAAAATATTGCGCACTGCCGTTTTCAAGTTGGCACCGCCGCCGAAGACGGAAGCGCCTTCCGTGAATGAACTGGATGATGCAATTGCAGGATCTTTAAAATGTCGGGTCAGGAAGGTCCGGTGATAGGAACAGCATCCCTGGGAGCCATGGCTGTGGGGTAAACAACCATGAACGCCCAGGGCGGCATACATCGCCCCAACCGGCTGACACGTTCTCAATGGATTGATCCGCAGGGCCGATCGTTTTGATACTTCTTTTGGTGTTAAATTTAGCATGATTCCATACCTCCTAAACTGCCTTCCAGCAAGGGTTCTTTTTTCCATGGGGCCTGTACCATATCCCAGACGGGAACGGTGATGGCCATGGCCACGTCATTGGCAAAATTCAATGCCCCTTTGAATCCGGCGTAAGGCCCGGCATAATCGTAGGAGTGGAGCTGTCTGGAAGCGACACCGGATCGCTGAATCACAAATTTATCCTTGATGCCGGAGAAAAAGATGTCCGGTTTCAGATATTTGAGGAACTCCTCGGTTTCAAAATGATTGTAGTCATCAGTGATGATGGCGCCGTCCATGATATCCTCCCACATTCCTGAATATTCTTCCATCGGAACGCCGGCTGCTCTTAGTGCCATCAGTTCCTGTTCGGACAGCCGCTCCTTGTAATGATCGGGATCTTTGGTCACGGTGATGCTTTCAATATTCTTGGAGTCCGCATCCTTCTTGATGGTATCCAGCACTTCACGGCCTTCATAGTCATCCCGGTGGCCAAATTCATAACCGGCCAGAACCACTTCCACCCCCAGACTTTTGAGTAAATTGATGTAGTGATGGCTGCGCGAGCCGCCGACATAAATGGCCGCTGTCTTTCCGGCGAGTACGGCTTTGCAGCTGGCCATGCCTTCAGCAATGGCGGCTTCTTCCTCGGCGATGACCGCTTCGGTCCGTCTCGATAGTTCCGGATCATTGAAATACCGGGCCATATCGCGCAACGATTTTTTTGTCGCTTCAGGACCGATGAAATTGATTTTCATCCAGTCAACACCGTACTTGGTTTTCATCATTTCCGCAATGTAGTTGATGGAACGATGACATTGAACCAGGTTCAAATCAGCGGTATGCGAATTCTTGATGGCATCGTAGCTGCCATCACCAGTCATGACGGAAACCACATGATAACCGATGCGCTTCAGGATCCGCTCCGTTTCCCAGCCGTCGCCGCCGATGTTGTATTCACCGAGCAGGTTGACCGAATATTTGATGGGTTCGGCATCACCGGTACCGATGACGTTTTTCATCAGACCGTTGTTGGCAATGTGATGTCCGCCGGACTGGCTGACGCCCTTGTAACCTTCGCAGCTGAAAGCCAGCACCTTGATGCCGTACAGCTCTTCGGCTTCGGCAGCAATGGCGTGAATGTCATCGCCGATAAGTCCCACCGGACAGGTTGATGCGATCGCGATGCATTCGGGATGGAAGATTTCAACCGCTTCCTTGATGGCCTGTTTGAGCTTCTTTTCGCCACCGAAGACGATGTCGGTTTCCTGCATGTCGGTTGACAGGCAGTATTCGCCAAATGCTTTCGTGTTCTCATCACCTTTGGCTTTGTTACGTCGGGTCCCCCAGCTGTAGAAACCACAGCCGATCGGACCGTGGGTGATGGTGGCCACATCTTTTAGTGGACCGATGACGACCCCTTTGCAGCCGGCGTAACAGCAGCCGCGGTTGGTCATGATGCCGGGTACGGTCCGGGTATCAGCCTGGATGACATTGGGCTCTCCTTCATTGATGGTAATCACGTGTTCTTTTCTGTTTTTGTATACTTTTGAACTGTACTTGTCCAGAACAATGTCTCTTGGATCCATTCAATTCACCTCTTTCTAAAAATTAAAATGCATCAGCGTGCTGTTCGCCACTTCGGACACGAATGGATTCTTCAATGGGAAGGATAAAAACCTTGCCGTCGCCGGCATTGCCGGTGGTGTTGGTGTTGATGATGATTTCCACGACCTTGTCCACATCGTCATCTTCAACAATCAGGGTGAAGAATCGTTTCGGAATCAGGCGTGATGTTTCAGTCAATGCTTCACTTGCCTCCGAAATGGGAAACTCACCGGTGTCCACGATATTCTGAATCAGGGACAGATCGATTGATTTCTTTCCACGGCCGAGAACCTTCAGACAGGTAAAAGCCGGAAATCCTTCCGCAACCAGTGCCTCTTTGGTTTTATTAACCTTGTTTTGGCGAATAATCGCCATGACTTCTTTCATGGTGCACCTCCTTACAGGCCGACTTTTCCAGTACTGATTGTATATGCCTCTTCCACGGGAGAAATAAAAATTCGGCCATCTCCAAAAGCACCTTCTTTGCCGGTTTTCGCATTTTTGGTAATGATTTTTATCAGATCATCTTTGTCTTCATCATTGACGATTGTAATCAGCATGACTTTGGGAATTTCATCATAATAGACATCGCCGACCTTGATGCCCTTCTGTTTGCCACGTCCGTAGACGTCCAGTTTTGTAACCGCCGGAAAACCGCCCTCCAGCATTTCGGATAAAACAACCCCTGTTTTTTCTGGTCTGATAATTGCGCGTACCATTAACATATGAGCACTTCCTTTCTTTTTTTTGTGTATTACTAGATATCCATCAGGCCGTGATCCATCAGGATCTCTTCCAGTCGATCCTGAGCCATCGGTTTCGGAACAACAAACATGTCATTGCCGTCGATGGCGGCGGCCAGGCTGCGGTATTCATCGGCCTGGACAGCGGTATCGTCGAATTCAAGCACCGTTTTTTTGTTGATTTCAGCACGCTGGACCATGTTGTCGCGGGGGACAAAATAGATCATTTGAGAGCCCAGCTCCTTGGCGAAGGCTTCAACCAGCTCTTTTTCACCATCGACATTACGGCTGTTGCAGATGATGCCGCCCAGACGGACACCGCCGCTGTTGGCATATTTCTGAACACCTTTAGAGATATTGTTGGCAGCATACAGGGCCATCATTTCGCCGGAAGCGACGATGTAGATTTCCTGCGCTTTTCCTTCACGGATCGGCATTGCGAAACCGCCGCAGACGACGTCACCCAGGACATCATAGAAGACATAATCGAGATCATCGGTGTAGGCACCCAGTTGCTCCAGCATGCTGATTGAGGTGATGATCCCCCGGCCGGCACAGCCGACGCCTGGTTCGGGTCCCCCGGATTCGACACATTTGATGCCTCTGAAACCAGCCTTCAGGATGGCATCCAGTTCAATTTCTTCACCCTCTTCACGCAGGGTATCCAGAACCGTTTTCTGGGCCAGACCGCCTAACAGCAGTCGGGTTGAATCGGCCTTGGGATCACAGCCGACAACCATGATTTTTTTGTCCATTAAGCCGAGTCCGGCGGTCAAGTTCTGTGTAGTGGTCGATTTGCCGATACCACCTTTTCCATAAATTGCGATTTGTCTCATGATTTTTCCTCCAAACATTTTTTTAGAATTCAATGACTATCCAAATCCGTCATAAAAGCAGAGGTCCCGATCCGCCAGATGATGGGGATCGAGACCTCTTTGTCTAAGGGGGGTGTTTGGATAAAACAAAGGAAGTCTCAATCCGCAGATAAATGGCGGGATCAAGACTTCCTCGTCTAAGGTATTTAGTTTAACCGGCAATTGCGAAAGTCCCGTTGGCTTTGCGGTCAGTTTCGCACGAACCAATTTTTACACTGTACGGCGGACAGTCTAGCGACTGTTCGCCTACACGTTACAAAACTGGTTGTGGAAACTGATCGTAAAGCAATAATTGTTCGCTATTTGCGAGATTCGTAACGGCCTGATTAAAATAAGGTCTTGACCAATCGCCAAAACGGCGGCAGATCAAGACCTCATTGTCCAGGATGGGTAAGAAAAAAGGTCTTAACCAGCCACGCAAACGGTAGCTGATTAAGACCTCTTTGTCTAAAGGGGGATGAATAGTTAAACGAAAGAGGTCTTAACCGGCCGCGCAATTGCAGTTGATTAAGACCCTGTTGTCTCACTAAAATTTGGATTTGATTGTTTTCTATGCCCTTATTATCCACGTGCGGACCGGGAAAGTCAAGCAGCTTTGCATGTAAACCCTTTTCATGTTTGCCTGAGTCGGAAAACGGACCGAAATACGCATGCTTGTTTGTATCGATCCGGCATGATCATTTTCTATCTGTTTATCAGGATGAAATCAGTTTCACAAAATGCCCGTATATCCATCCGGAAAAGCGGGTAGAGAATCCTTAATAAATTCTTAAAGATTATGGCTCAGCCGCAATGGGAGCATTCGGAGCAGTTGCCGCAGGCCTTTTTCAGGGGATCATGAACCAGTACGGAACGGACCTGACTTGTTAACAGATCAACTGCGATGACCGTATCTTGGACAATCTCCAGCGCATTTTTGTGAAAAAGAACGGTCATCGGTTCGGGGATCATCACCTCCGGATCGATTTTTCCGGGTTTCATCACGGGCTGAACAAGCTG
The DNA here is from genome assembly GCF_014284475.1 of Acetobacterium fimetarium. GTDB lineage: Bacteria > Bacillota > Clostridia > Eubacteriales > Eubacteriaceae > Acetobacterium > Acetobacterium fimetarium. Next base: position 14,633 of record NZ_WJBC01000012.1, read on the forward strand.
GGTGCTGCCGGAGGTGGTGACCATCAGGCCGCTGTTGGAAGTCAGCAGGGAACTGATCGTGCCGTCCTGGCCATAGGTCACCGAGTTCTGGTCGCAGTTGATGCCGTGGGCATTGCAGTCATAGGCCAGGATGATGCCGACAGGGGTATCGACGGGTTCCGGCAGTGCGGGCTCGAAGCTTTTAAGGTTGCCGTTTTCGTAAAGAGAAAACCCGTAACGCACCTTGATCAGACCATCGGGACTTTTTATTTCGATGATTTCCTGTGGCCACAGAGTTAAACTCTTCAGGGCGCCGCTTTCATAGAAACACAGGCTGACGATCTTTGCCGTGAAATCACCCACCAGCAGATCAAAAGCAATGGGTTCGGCCAGGGTGTATTCATCATTTTCGGTCCAGTACCCGTTGATCCGCCCGTTTAAAGGAAACAGCCGGTGGATGCTGCCGCTTTCATAAAAGCTGATGCGCTCGGCGGAAAGCAGGCCCAGGGAAGTGGCTACCCCGGTTGCTGCCGCCAGATCAATGCTTTTTATCTGGCCGCTTCTGAAGAATTCAAGCGAAAGCCCCTCCCGGTTTCTCAGCGTGGATTCTCCGTGATTTGGTATCAGAGTGCCAAGCGGTGTTTTGATGTGGTTCGCCTGATTAAAGGCGCAGCCTTTGAGAATACCGTTTTTATAAGTTTCCGAAAAGGTCACGCCGGTCAGCGGGCCGTATTTTTTCGTTTTGATGCTGTTCATTTCAGTCTCCTATTCTTCGCATACGACATGAGTGATGACCACATGCTGGCCGGCAGCATCTTCGGTCGGCTCGGTGTAAGCGAGTCCCATTTCGGGGAGTTTATTTTCAAACCACGGCGGAATGTGGCTGCATACCACTTCCAGGGCGTAAAAGGGGGTGCCCTTCAAAAAAGGCAACAGAATCATCTTGGTACTCAGTTCAGGATGGGATCGCTGCACTTGGTTCAGATCCAGAAAATAGCGGCCGGCATCATCCGTTGCCACCGGGGCTTTGGACACCGGATTGGTATCCGTTTCAGTTTCCTGGGCAAGATCGATTAGATCGGCCTGGATGGCATCCAGCAGACCGAGGTCAAAATCCGCAGCTTCGCAGATGATGAAGCCGGCTTTATCAAAAATCTGGTAGGGAATGCCGGTCAGGGATTGGGTGATGATGATCCGGCAATCGTCAAAAACAGCAATGATCCGGGGGACATTTTCCCGGATCGCGGCGATGCCGCCGGAGAGCTCCGACTTCACCGGAATTTTGCCGGATTGACGCCAGGCTGGACCCTCCTTTGTATAAAAAACAAGGTTTGTCGTGGTATCGAAACGGGTAATCTGATCGGTATCATCACAAAAAACGGCCATTACATTAGCATTTCTTTTCATTTGCTTACCTCATTATTTGAATTCCCTGGAAATATTTCCTGAAAAGGAATAAATTAAATAGTAGTATAGCACAGAAATAAAAAAGTGCGACTAATTTGACGCCGCAATGGTGAAAAAACGATTGCAGAAATTTTGCCTTGAGCAAATAGCAGACATAAAAAAAGAGAGCTTTTTAAACTCTCTATTCACTGTCATCATCAGTAAATTCGTCTTCCAGTTTTTTCTGTCGCTTCTTGACCAGGGTGCCGGTGATAAACAGGGCGGCAAAGATCAGGGCAAAGAGCATGGCGAAGATAAAGGCGGTCAGAGCGCCCAGCGCCAGCAGATTGTCTTTAAAATAAGGGTTGTTCATGTACATGGTAATGGCATAAATTATGGCAAAGGCTGCGGAGCCGATGAGGCTGTAGATCAGGTAGTTTTTAGTGGTCGGCTTACTGTAAAAATCCCACTGGCCCTTTTTATAGCAGCCCACGATCACGCCGATACATCCGACCATGAAGATACTCCACTCAAAACCCCACTGGCTAAAGGGGGCATTTAAAATCATCGATTGTACAATGATGCTGCCCAGCAGCAGCCAGAAGAGAATCCAGAAGCAGACGTGCTCGATTTTATACAGCTCCAGTTCCTGGCGTTCATCCACGACTTTCTTAAATTTTTTCATTTTCATTTTCCTCCCAGAATAAATCGTTCAGTGTTTTTCCCAGTGCTCTGCAGATGGCGATGCAAAGCTGCAGGGACGGATTGAACTTTCCGGCTTCGATCATGCCGATAGTCTGCCTGGTCACACCGACCATTTTGGCCAGCTGCTCCTGAGAAATCTCATTTTCAACACGCGCGATTTTCATTTTTAAATTTTTCATCGAATCCCTCCCCTGTATTACAAATAGTATACTATATCCGTTATAATGTCAACTATATATTGCATAAAGTTTGGAATAAATGACATACAGCAGATTTATCCCCATGAAAAAAAGCCGGATTGCTCCGGATCAGACTTTAGATAAGGGCCTAACGCAGTACCGACAATTGTTATATCGTGTTGTTTGCATCAAGGCGAACAGGCGATAGCCTGTCCGAATTGCAAGCAAACAACTGATTAACAATTGGTCGGTACGGGTTTAGCGATAGCATCAGCGAGATTGCTCCGGCTGATGGACGGTGTTTCTCACAAAAAAGTCAGCTGCTGGCTGCCGTGATCAAGTTTGTAGCTGGCGATGATATCCGGCATTCGGTAGAGGATGCCATGACGGTCGCAGTCGCGCTTGAAGGCAGTCCAAAGGGAGCCTGCCTTGGGACTGGCACAGCTGTACTGATTGCCGAACGTTCTTAGATACTTATCTTTGATGCCCGGAAAATGCTGATCCAGTTTTTCATAAAAATACAGGGCCTGCCGGTCACGTAGTGTCACGCCGAAAGCGGGGTAGATAAAACGGGCACCGCTTTTGGCAGCAAGCCTGACGATGCTTTTGATGTTTTCCTCGGTATCGTTGATAAAAGGAAGAACCGGCATCAGCAGAATGCCGCAGTAAATGCCGCTTTGGGAAAGCTCTTGGATGGCAGCAAAGCGCTGGCTGCTCGGCGCCGCGCCGGGCTCGATGATCCGGGAAAGGGCATCATCGGCAGTAGTGATCGTCATTTTGACGATCACCGGCGAACGTTTCTGAATGGCGGCAAGCAGATCTTTATCCCGGGTAACAAGCGGACTTTTGGTGGCAATGGCCACCCCGAAACCGTGGGCGCGAATCAGTTCCAGGGCCTGTCTTGTCAACTGGTATTTTTCTTCGCACGGGTTATAGGGATCGCTCATGGCGCCGGTGCCAACAACGCCTTTTAAAGCTTTGCGCCGGAGATTGTCGTTAAGAATCAGCAGAGCGTTTTCCTTGGCTTTCACCTGATCGAAGCGCTCAATGCCGTAGCATTCACTGCGGCTGTCGCAGTAGATGCAGCCATGGGAGCAGCCCCGGTAGATATTCATGTTGTAGTCGGTGCCGAACCAGAAATTGTTTTTGGTCCGGGTCAGCATGTTTTTAGCGGGAATGGTTTCCATCTTAAGCCTCCCAGTTAAATTATTTTACAATCAGGCCCAATAATTTGGCCAGCTCCGCAGCCTGATAGACGGTGACAGCAGCGCCGCGCAGATCGTCAATGGCGACAATCAGACCGCTGATTTCACAGCTGGTAAAATCCAGGCCTTTTAAGGGCGTTTTGAAAAAATTGGCTTCTTGAAAATTTGCACCATCGAGTTCAATCTTGGAAAGTTTACACTCGGAGATGGTGGCACTGCGCAAATCGCAGTCTGAAAAAATAGCATCTTTGATCCTGGCTTTGCTGAAGTTGGCATATTGCAAACTACTGTCATCGAAGAACAGGTTCTGAAGCTGAGCCTGATAAAAATCGGTGCCGATGAGTTTGCTGGATTTGAATTCACAGCGGTTGAAATAACCCTCACCGAAATTGCTGTTGGACAAGTTGCAGGACTGAAAGCGCACATCGCGCAGATCAATTTTTTCAAAAGAGCAGTCGCTGAACACACAGTTTTCAAACAGGGATTCCCGGAAAGACAGCCGGGATAAATCCACATCGGATAGCATCAGGTCTTTAAAATGCTGGTTTTCGATTTCCGTTTCATCCTCCCTTGCTTGTTGAATCAGTGTCGGGAGATCAGCTGTCGTTTCCAGATCAGGGTGGATGTTTGGTTTGATGATTTTTATTAGTTTTTGGCCATTTGGCTTGTTCTTGTTCATGTTTTTGCCAACGCCGGGATGGTTAATAAATCGGTTGGCATGATCTTATCCTGCCTTTCTGAGTATTTCATTAATTTTACCATGGCAGTTTGCTGGGGGGCAATCAATAAAGTCCGATTATTTGCATTTCTTTACAATAAAGTTTATAATTTCCACAGAACCAGAATTTGAGTCAGACTTGGCAAATAACAGGATTCTTCACGGGACTCAATGACATGAAATACAAAAAACAGGAGAAATAAATGGAAACCTCTTACCGCATCCAGAAAATGAGCGAGCCGGCCCTGCTCAAGTACTATCCGCTAGTCAGCGAAGCACAGAAAAAAGGAAAAAAAGTCTATTTCCTGAACATCGGCCAGCCTGACATAACAACACCGGAGGGCTTTTTAAAACGTGTGAACAGCATCGATCAGAAAGTGCTGTCTTACCAGGCACCGGAGGGAATCACCGCGCTGCGGGAAGCCGCTTGCGGCTACTATAGCCGCCTGGGACTCAACTACGATACCGGGGACTGTCTAGTCACCAACGGCGGCAGCGAAGCGCTGTTGTTTACCTTTATCGGAATCTGCAATGCCGGGGATGAGATTCTGACAGCTGAGCCGCTCTACAGCATCTACAAGGAAATGGCAGCCGCCACGGATGTCAAGCTGGTGGGCTTCAAGACTTATGCGGAGGACGGCTTTGCCTTGCCCGATCCATCCGTGATCGAAGCCGCCATCACGCCCAGAACCCGGGCGATTCTGATGACGAATCCCGGAAACCCGACGGGAAAAGTCTTTACAAAGAAGGAAATCGAAGTCATGGTGGAACTGGCGCTCAAGCACCACCTGTACCTGATTTCCGACGAGGTCTACCGGGAATTCATCTACGGTGACGAAGGCTATCAGAGCCCGGCCCAGTACGACGAGCTGGCTGATCAGTTCATCCTGGTCGACAGCATATCCAAGCGCTACAGCGCCTGCGGAGCCAGAATCGGCTTCATTCTGTCGAAAAACCAAGCTCTGATGGAACAGCTGAAAAAACTCTGCCAGATGCGTCTGGCCGTATCCACCCTGGATCAGCTCGGCGCAGTGGAGCTGCTGAATCTGGACCAGCACTTCTTTGACGGCATTTTGGCGGAATATACAAAGCGACGAAAAATTGTCTATGATGCCCTGCAGAATATTCCCGGGGTCATCTGCAAGGAGCCCATGGGTGCCTTTTATTTCATGGCAAAGCTACCGATTAAAGACGCGAGCCATTTCATCGAATGGATGATCAACGATTTTGATTATTTGGGAGAAACCGTGCTCTTGTCACCAGCCAACGATTTCTATCTGAACCCCGCGGACGGTGCCGACGAGGTGCGCATCGCCTATGTGCTAAACGGTGCGGATATGCTAAAAGGGATGACAATTCTAAAACACGGCCTGGAAGCCTACTGCATGGCTTTCCCGAAAGCCTGTAAATAAAAGAGGAGAAAAAATTGGAAATCAAATCAGTACAAAAAGGACAGGATTATCTGGGGTATCTGTTCATCAAGTCCCAGATGACAAAAACGGCGACCAACGGGAGCCGTTATTTCAACATGGTTATGAACGACGTGAACTTCGACGAAATCGATGCCAAAAAATGGGACGTGAAACCTGAAGATGAAGCCATCTACACCAACGGAAAGCTGGTCAAAATCAAGGGGAAAGTTCAGGAATTCAACAACCGGCTGCAGCTGATTGTGTCAAAAATGCGTCTGGTGGACGAAAATGACGAGGTCTCCATCGATGACTACATCGAAACGGTACCCGTCAACATCGACGAAATGATCGGTTATATCAACGACACCATCGACGATTTTACAAACAGCGACATCAAAACCATCGCCAGCCGGATTTTCAACGATCAGGTCGGGCATCTGTCGTATTTTCCAGCCGCCAAGAAACATCATCATGCCATCAAGGGCGGACTGCTGTATCACACCTATTCGATGCTGAGAATAGGCAAGAGTCTGGCCGGCATCTATCCCTTCATCAACAAGGATCTGCTCTATGCCGGAGTCATCCTTCACGATATCGGCAAGATCAATGAAATGGTGTCCGACGCCAACGGCTCTGTGTCGGACTACACGCCGGAGGGAAAACTGCTGGGACATATCACCCAGGAAATCGTGGATCTTGAAATCGTCGGTAGCGAACTGGGAACCGATCCCGAATGCCTGATGCTGCTGAAACACATGATTCTCTCCCATCACTACCAGCCGGAGTTTGGAAGCCCGAAACGGCCGATGTTTCCGGAGGCGGAGCTGCTGCATCACATCGACATGATCGATGCCCGGATGTACACGATGGAAAAGGCCATCGACCGCATTGAACCGGGCACATTCACAGAGCCGAACTGGAGCCTTGACGGCATCAGTCTATATCGCAGAAGTTTTGAATAGGAGATGGGATAATGGCGGTTGTAACATCAGAGAAAAGAAGAATCACCTGTTATGAGTCAGATTACGCAGGGAAAATGCTGCCGACCACGGCGATGAATTATTTTCAGGAAGTGTCGACCAACCAAGGGGATACGCTGGGCATCGGCAGCGATTTCCTGAATGAAAACAGCATCGCCTGGTTTCTGGTCAAATATGTCATCCGTTTTAAAACTTACCCCCGCTACAAGGATGAAGTCATCGCGACGACGCAGGCGACGGGCATGGACAAATTCTGTGCCATCCGGCGCTTTACCATCGAGGATAAAAAGGGCGAGGCGATGGTAGTCGCTGATACCCAGTGGATGCTGATCAGTCGTGAAAACGAGAAGATGGAACGCATCAGCGAGTATCCGGAATTCGACGTTTACGACTGCCACGAAAAGGGCGAACCGGTCTTCAAAAAGATCGCCAAGATAAAGAATGTGGATTACGCCAAAACCTTCCATGTGCGGTTTTTGGACATCGACTTCAACAAGCATGTTAACCATGTTAAATATCTTGCCTGGGCCATCGAGGTTCTGCCGCTGGAAGTAGCGGAAACCATGGATCTGACCGAGGCCAAGATCGTCTACAAGGCGCAGTGCTTTTACGGCGACACCATCGAAGCCCTATGTGAAAAGCTCAGCGAAAAACTGTTTCGTGTGGACATCGTTAACCAGGAAAACGTGTTGCTTTGCCAGCTGGAACTGAACCTCGGCTAGAACGGAAAAGGACGATTGCAGAATTTCTTCTGCAATCGTCCTTTCTGCTTATTTTAACCAAACCGGCAGCAAAGCAATTACTGTTTGTGCGTCAAGTATTTTATATTTAAATCAGTTTTTCCTTGATAATCCCCTTGCGATAGGCGGAAATCAGCATTTCGAGATCTTCAACCTGACTCAACAGCGCCTTGCCGTTGTCAGTGTCGCGGACGCGCTTTCGATCGGCTGATTTTTCCACCACCGAGAGGGTGGAATTGATATCGATCCCTTCGGCGATGGCTTTCTCCACCGATTCAAAGGGATCATGGCTGATCAGAATCAGACCGTAGGAATTGTAGATCAGGGTGTAGCCGGCAATTCCGGTGGTCTTCTGGTAGGCTCTGGCAAATCCGCCGTCGATGACCAGCTGTTTGCCTTTGGCGCGGATCGGGCTTTCGCCGGATATGGCCTTGACAGGAATATGCCCGTTGATCAGATGGCCCTCTTCCGGGTCGACGCCGAATTCAGCCAGGATATTTTTGGCCAGGACATCATCGTCGTCAATCAGCGAATAGAACGGGACATAACGTTCTTTGTGCGGCACCTTGTCGTCGATGAAATAGCGCTCAAAAGTTGCCATTTTGTCTTTTCCGAACAGCGGCGAGTCCTCGTGGCACCACAGAAACCAGAGAATGTCCGATTCGTTGTGCGGGGTACACTGATCGGTATTGCCGAAATAAGCCTCTCTGGCCATCTGGTCGAATTTGTCCATCAGCTCTTTTCCGGTATAATCGCGCTTGTCCAGGCGGAGGGTCTTGAAACTGCCGTCGGCATTGAGCAGGACGCAGGCGTGAAACAGCAGGTTGTCGTTGAAGACTTTGTACATGCTGCCTTTGGCGTACATAAACCGGATGTGCTTCTGAAGCTTTTCGCTGTGCAGGAAAGCGTAAACCAGGCGATCCACCACCAGGGCTTCTTCTTCCGTCAGTTCACAGGGACTGTTCGGGTTAAGGGTGGGAAAATATACGTCATTCAGAGGATAAACCACCCCTTCGACAGAAACCGTACCGTTCTCAAAGTCGATGGCGCGCAGCAGCTGGCGCTTTTCCATGTGGTATTCGGGATGATTGTCGATCAGGGCTTCTTCCAGTTTGAACTGGATGATCGAAATCGCCTTGTGCATTTTTCCCATCAGCGTGATTTCCTGATCCGTCACATTCTGCGGCTCGGATATTTTGGGCACGAAAGCAAGACAGGGATCCTCGGCGTAAACCAGGTTTGCAAAAGAGGCCAGGGGCAGAAGATTGATGCCGTAACCGTCCTCGATGACGTCCATGTTGGCATAGCGCAACGCGATGCGCACGGCGTTGGCGATACAGGCGGCGTTGCCGGCAGCGGCGCCCATCCAGAGAATATCGTGATTGCCCCACTGAATGTCCAGGGAATGATGCTGCATCAGCGTATCCATGACCACATCCGGACCGGGGCCACGGTCGTAAACGTCGCCGATGATGTGCAGGTGATCAATGGTCAGCCGTTTGATCACCCCGGAAATCTCCACAATAAAATGCTGGGCCCGGTCCAGTTTCACCAGGCATTCAATGATTTCATTGTAGTATTCCTTTTTGTTGAAACGGTGTTCGTCTTCCTGCAGTAGCTCCTCCATGATGTAGGCGAAATCCCTGGGAAGGGCTTTTCTGACCTTGGAACGCGTGTATTTTGAAGCCGCGGCGCGACAGACAGTAACCAGACGGTAAATGGTGAGCTTGTACCAGTTATCCAGAGACTCCTGGTTTTTCTCCCGTTTGATCAGATCTATTTTTTCTTCCGGATAATAAATTAGTGTAGACAGCTCTTCCAGCTCCTCAAAGGCGATGGTGTTGCCAAGCTCCTGGTGCACCTTCCGTTTGATGGTGCCGGAAGCGTTCTGCATCACATGATTAAAGGCTTCATGTTCACCATGAATGTCAGTCAGAAAATGCTCGGTGCCCTTTGGTAAATTCAGGATGGCCTTGAGATTCACTACTTCGCCGACGGCGGTGGTGATGTTCGGAAAGCTCTGGGACAGAAGTTCTAAATATTTCTGATTTGCCTGTAATTGTGTTTTGGTAAAAGAATGCATTAAAATGACCTCTACTTATCATTTGAATCTAAAAACTGTAAATGTTTTCGTAATTGATTATACACTTGAAAACACTAAAAAGCCATAAAAAATAAGTGGCGATAGTAAAGACAAACGGATTATTAAATGATAGAATAGCTAGGAAACCGAGAGACGAACGAAGTAAACGTATAAATGACAGGTTGATTTAGTTAAGCCTGGCGCTTGATAAATAATTTTAACAGATAAACAGGTGATAGTATGATGGATACAAAAATTATTTCAGCCGTGGAGACAATAGATGAAAAACGTGCCATGAAACTGGTCGCGGCGGAAATTGAATTGGGAAAAGACAAGAAAGAAATATCAAATCAGCTGAATTATGCGCTTCAGCGTGTCGCCACGCGATATGAAGCAGGGGAATACTATATCGCTGATCTGATTATGGCCGGAGAACTGGTATCGAATCTTCTCAAAATGATGGGGATGGACAGCACCCAGTTGATCAACGGTAAAAGCCTGGGCAAGGTGGTGGTCGGCACGGTCTTTGACGACATTCACGATGTCGGCAAAAACATTTTTGTGAGCATGCTCAGAGCCGAGAATTTTGAAGTGGTGGACATCGGGACGGACGTATCCACGGAAAAATTCATCGAGACCATCAGAAAAGAAAAACCGGATATCCTCGGCATCAGTGGCATCCTGACTTCCGTGGTTGAAAACATCAAACAGGTCATCGACGAGATCAACGCCCAGGGACTGCACGAGAAGCTGAAGATCATTCTGGGCGGAGCCCTGGCCGGAACAGACTATGCAAAATACGTCGGTGCCGACGGGTATTCCGGCGATGCCATTGAAGGTGTCAGCATCTGTAAAAAATGGCTTGAACAATGAATGGGTGATCAGCGATGAAAAAAATTCTCTATCTCGATATCGTCAATGATATCAAAGGAAAAATTGAAAAAGGAATGATGAAGCCCGGCGATCTGCTGCCGTCGGAACATGAAATGTCCGAGCAGTATGACGTCAGCCGGACGACACTGCGAAAAAGCCTGGCGCTGCTGGTCAACGAAAAATACATCTACACGATTCCCGGCAAGGGAAATTATGTGTGCGAGCCGTCGTCCAATCAGTACCAGTTTTACTTTGATGAAATCGACAGCCTCAAAGGCGAAATTGAAGAAGTGAAACTGGTCAGCGTCGGGGTCATCACGCCGGGACGAAAGCTCATGCGCGAGCTGAAAATCGGATCTTTCGAAAAGGTCATCAAAATTCAGAAGGCGGTGGAGATAAAAAATGAAGTCATTCAGTATTCGACGATTTATCTGCCGTACCAGAAGGGAAACCCCATCGTTGAGGATGTCATCAATTTTGCAAATTTCCATGGCATCATGGAAAAAGGGAAGCTTCAGTTCCAGCTAAAAAAGGTGCTGAATATCGATATCGTCAATCCACCGCTGGAAGTCCGGGATCGGCTGAACATCGATCATGACGAATGCTGCTTCCTGGTGTCCCAGAACATCATCTCAATGGAGGACGGCATGCCGATCAGTTACAATGAGTTTTTTATCAAGCGGAATTATTTTACCCTGTCCGCGGAAACAACTTTTTAAAAAAGACTTTACTTTTTGAAAATATTCAGGTAAAATTATCAAGCAGTAAAAGTGATCTCGTAGCTCAGCTGGCAGAGCACTACCTTGACATGGTAGGGGTCGTTGGTTCAAGTCCAATCGGGATCACCATATTTGAAGTATTGCGTCCTTCGGGGCGTTTTTTTTATGTAAAAAAACGAACCTGTCCCAAATCTGTCCACTTCCAGCCCTTATAATCAAGATAGTTATATTATTCGTTTCAGCTAGGACAAATGTCAAAGGTGGTATCAACAAAATTTCCGGGAAAAGGTCGCCTTGGATTATCCCCAGTTAATAAGGGCTTGCAGCAGGATAAAGCGTTGCACTTGATTAAAAATAGGTGTAAAATTCTTTTAGTGTGTATAAAAAGTGCGTGCGATTTTTTCACAACAAACCAGATAATTCTGGGATGTCACTAATTGAAAAAAATACCGGAGGAAATCAAGATGCCCAAAAAAGAATACAGTGCCGGAATGACTAAGTTTTCCTTCTGGTTTTCAGAATTTAAAAAGATGGTTCAGCTACAAGACCGTGGCAAAAGCCTGGACGACATTAAGCAGATGAATCTAGCCGAAAACATCTTCTCGGCAACAACACCGAAGCGGGCCAGCCAAATCTTTAATGCAGTATCAACCCGCATAAAAAGTTTAGATCCAACCTTCTATACCGTATTTAACCAAAGCGACATTGCCAACCAGAAGATCATTGTCTTAATCGCCATTATGGAAACAGACAGTTTATTCTTTGATTTTGTTTACGAAGTCTACCGTGAAAAGCTGATCATTGGCATGGCCGAACTGGCGGACAGCGACTTGAGCATTTTCTTTAAAAACAAACAACTGCAAAGCGAAAAAGTTGCCAAATGGACGGATCATACCCTAAAAACGTTGGGGAAAAGTTATAAAACCGTTCTGACTGAAGCGGGGGCCATTGATCGCTCAAAGGGCAACCGAAAAATACTAAAACCAATCCTGGACCGGTCGCTGGAAGACTGTCTGGTACAAAATGGTATGGCGGTGACTCTCCATGCCTTAACGGGGGTACGATAAATGGCGACATTAGCAGAGCGACTGGATCAAGCCGAAACGATCATCAAAACCGAAAGCTTTCGCCAAAACAAAGGACTGGGCAATGAGGTGGGTTATTATATATTTGATTACCCGGCCGAGAAAGAACTGGCAGTCCGGGAACGGATCCGATATATGCAGGGAAAAAACAACCGGGGATCCGATGGGTTTGAACTAAAGGTCTTTGACCTCTACGATCTGGTTATTGATATTCTGGAGGCCGAAGGCTTTCTGGAGCAGTGCTTCCGCTTCGAACAGAAAAAAGGCATGGAGCGGATTATCAAAGCCGTGGGCAATCTGCTTCAGGTAAACGATGAAAACAGCCTGATTGTGAAGCACATCCAGGAGAACACCCCAGCGGATGCCGTGGTCTTTCTGACTGGTATCGGCAAATGCTATCCGATCCTCCGCTCGCACAAGGTGCTCAACAACCTCCATCAGGCCATCGACCGGGTGCCAGTGGTGCTGTTTTTTCCGGGAAAATACGACGGCCAGGAACTGGTGCTGTTTTCCGAAATCAAAGACGACAATTATTACCGGGCCTTTAAGCTCGTAGACTAAGGGGAGAGAAAACTATGTATATCAAGGATATGTTCGCCAAACCCATTGACCGGGACATTAAGGGCGTTATCAAGGTTGGTCAGGCCGATGACGAAAACATCAAACAGGAACTGGAAGAATATGTAGTCACTGAAGAACTGCAGAAACATTTTGCCGATTTTTTTACCAGCTATCGCAAAGGCATCAATGGCCATACCGACAAAATGGGTGTCTGGATCTCCGGCTTCTTTGGCAGTGGTAAATCCCACTTTCTGAAAATCTTATCATATCTGCTGGAAAATAAGCAGGTTAACGGTAAAAGAGCCCTGGATTATTTTGTTGATGATGACAAGATCGGAGATGCTATGGTTTTGGCCGACATGAAATTGGTCGCCAGCGTCCCCACCGATGTCATCCTCTTTAACATCGATTCCAAAAGTGAAATGACAGGCAAAAACTCTAAGGATGCGATTGTGGCGGTGTTTTTAAAGGTGTTCAACGAGATGCAGGGCTACTGCGGATCGATCCCTTATCTGGCCGATTTGGAACGAGAACTGGATGAAAAAGGTCGTTACGAGGAATTCAAAGAAAAATTTGAAGACGATTTCGGAAAAAGCTGGGAATCCTCCCGTCATAAATTTGATTTTATTCAGGACAGCATTGTCGATGTGCTGGATGACATGGGTTTTATGAGCGAACTGGCGGTACGGAACTGGTGCGAAAAATCCACCGATCCCTATCCCTTAAGCATTGACGGTTTTGCCCGGCTGGTCAAAGAATATCTGGATGGCAAAGCCAGCAATCATCACATTGTTTTTCTGGTCGATGAAATCGGCCAGTATATCGGCGATGACTCCAAACTGATGCTCAACCTGCAAACCGTCACCGAAGATCTGGGCACTGCCTGCAATGGAAAGGTCTGGATTGTGGTCACCAGCCAGCAGGACATCGATTCAGTGACCAAAACCAAAGGCAACGACTTCTCCAAAATCCAGGGCCGTTTCGACACCCGGCTCTCCCTGTCATCAGCCAACGTGGATGAGGTCATCAAAAAAAGAATTCTTGATAAAAACACCACCGGTGAACAAACCCTCAGCCTCCTCTACGAAAACAAGGCCACAATCATCAAAAACCTGATCGTCTTCAATGACGGGATTGAAAAAAAACTCTACGCCGACGAACGGGATTTCGCAGCTGTCTATCCCTTTGTCCCGTATCAGTTTAATCTGCTGGCCAGCGTGTTAACCTCCATCCGCACCCATGGGGCATCCGGTAAGCACCTCTCCGAAGGGGAACGCTCGATGATTGCACTCTTCAAAGAATCCGCCATGAAGCTGATGAACCAGGAACAGGGTGCCATCATTCCCTTCAATGTCTTTTATGACGCCCTCCACCAATTTCTCGACCACAGCCATAAAGGCGTGATCACCCGGGCCCTGGACAACGCCTACATCAACCCCGACCATCAGGCTGACTGCTTCAATGTCAACGTTCTTAAAACCCTGTTTATGATTAAATATGTAAAAGAGATCACCGCCAATCTGGACAACATCACCAGCCTGATGATTGCGGAGATTGACACCGACCGGATTGCCCTGAAGAAACAGGTGGACGAAGCCCTGAAGGTGCTGATGCGCCAGATGCTGGTCCAGAAAAACGGCGAGATCTACGTTTTCTTAACCGATGAAGAACAGGAAATCAACCGCGAGGTGGACAGCCAGACGGTGGAAATGGCCGAGGTTATCAGCAAGGTCGCCGAACTGATTTTTGAGGTGATCATCCCGGACAAGAAATACCGTTATCCGGCGTTAAACGGACGCTACAACTTTGCCTTCAATCAATTGGTCGATGACCGCCCCTATAAATCGAACCAGAACCATGCCATTGGGGTGGAGGTGATCACCCCCAGCTCCGATTACAGCGATGACGAAACCAACCTGCGAATGAAGTCCGGCCGGGAACAGAAGGTCCTGGTGGTACTCCCTAACGACGGCGCCTTTATCTTTGAACTCCAGAATGCCCTGAAAATCGAAAAATACCTGCGTCTGACAACTACCGACCGACTGGCCAAATTTGAGCAGATCAAAGAAGCCAAGCGGGTGGAGATGCGGGAAAGAAACGAAAACGCCAAGCTCTTTTTAGTGGAAGCCATGAAAAAGGCCGATATCTATGTCAACGGCGATAAAACCCAGATCAGCCAGAAGGACGTCACCGCCCGGATCACTGATGCGATTGGCAAGCTGGTGGCCACGGTTTATCATAAACTGCCCTATATTGACACCGCCATGGGGGAAGTCAATATTCGTGCTTTATTTAAAAGCTCTTCCCAGCAGGCCTTGTCCCTGGAGGGAACAACCAATCCCAATGCCCATGCCCTATATGATGTGCTGTCGTATATCGGTGCTAATTCCGTCCAGCATACCAAAACATCGATGAAGTCAATCATGGACCGTTTTATCAAAGCCCCTTATGGCTTTGTGGAAGATGACGTGGAGTGGCTGGTGGCCAGGCTGTTTAAAGACGGGGATATTTCCCTTACCGTCAGCGGCGCCTCGGTGACCCTTTTGAATAAATCCGAAGAGGAAGTCATCCGCTACCTGACCAAGAAAGAATATGTCGAAAAGCTCCTGACCGACCGTCGGGAAAAAGCCAATGACAAACAAAAAAAAGCCCTCCGGGAAGTCGCCAAAGAACTCTTTAATGTCTCAAAAATGGATGACGATGATGATTCCATGATGAGTGCCTTCCAGCGGTACGCTCAATCCCTGATGAACGATCTGGAAAAACTGGAAATCAGCTACGAGAACCACCACCTGCCCGGGAAGAAAATTGTCGATTCGGGACTGGCTCTCTTGCGCTCGGTGGTACAGATCCAGTCTCCAGTGGAATTTTTCAATAAGATCGATCGGGATCGGGATGATTTTCTGGATTTTGCTGAAGATTACGAACCGGTCAAAGCCTTTTTTGCCGGGGAACAGATTAATATTTTTATCAGGGCCCAGGAAAAGATAAAAATCTATGATGAGAGCCAGACCTTTATTGTCAGCAAGGAAATCGAAGACCGGGTAGCGGAGATTAAACAAATTCTGAAAATGTCCGCCCCCTATAACGAGATCCCCAGGCTACCGGAACTGATTGACCGCTATGTCCATGCCTACAGCCATTATCTGACCGATCAGCTCCCGCCGATTATCGATGCTATCAACGGAGCCAGGAAAAGGGTCTTTGATGAATTGGAAACCCGAGCCTTCAAGGATGATTTGGACAAAGACTACACCCAGAAGTTCAGAGCCCTTGAGGATAAGGCCAACGCCTGCAATAACGTTGCCACCCTCCAGAACATTAAAGTAGAAGCCGATACCCTAAAAATTAGACTGCTCAATGAAATCACCGCAAAAGATCAGAAGGAACGGGAACGACAGGAAAGCGAGCGACTGGAACGGGAACGGCTTGAAAAAGAACAGCAGGAAAAAGACCGCACCAGAGAAAAACCGGGCACCTACAAGAACGACAAAACCTCAGTAACACCGCCACCACCCCAGCCAAAAATCAAAAAGAAAAAGAACATCAGCATCAAGGCCATCAATCCCCAGGTAACCTGGCAGATCGAAACCCCAGCCGACCTGGACGCCTGTATGACTGAACTGAAAAACCGGATTCTGGCCCAGCTGGAAACCGACACCATCGTCAACATCGAATTCTAATTTGAAACAGACAATGTTTCATGGTGGGCACCGCCCGCCTTTGCCTGTAAAAAACCAACCTAATGCATCATTTCGTAGGGGCGATCCGTGATCGCCCGCTCCCTTAACCCCAATCCACAACAGAGAGGTAATCATGAACAAAACAGCCATCAAAACCTTCGCCATCTGGGCCCGCAACAAGCTTATTGATGATATCACTTATAAAGCCGGACTCCTCGGCATTACCGATAAAGAAATCAAGCCCCCCTTGCCCCAGTCTACCTCCACCGTTCAGTTTTTTGACATCGGTACCAAAGAACCTTATGCCATCACCGGCAATGATATAGAACAACGCCGAAAACTGGTGGAAGCTCTGGTGAATAAAGACGCCGACCATCCCACCGCCTTTAAAAATCTGGTGGAAGAGGTGGCCTATACCTGGTTTAACCGCCTGATCGCCGTGCGCTTTATGGAAGTCAATGACTACCTGCCTACCCGAATCCGGGTGCTGTCATCCGAAAGCCCGGGTAAGCGGGAGCCGGATCTGGTTACTCGTCCCTTTGATGCGGAGCTGGACTATTCCCAGTCGGAACAACAACAAATCGCTCATCTCCAGGACAATAACCTGTGGGATGAGCTGTTTCGGATGCTCTTTATCAAGCAGTGCAACGCCTTTAATGCGGTTCTGCCGGAGCTGTTTGAAAAAACCAACGACTATACCGAACTGCTGATGAACGTATCCTTTACCGATCAGGATGGCGTTGTTTTTCATCTGGTTAATGATATCGACGAAGATGATTTTAATGTAGAAAAAGAAGGCCAGGTGGAGATCATCGGCTGGCTGTATCAATATTATAATACCGAACCCAAAGACGAGGTTTTCGCTCTCCTAAAAAAGAACGTCAAAATCACCAAAGAGCGCATCCCCGCGGCCACCCAGCTGTTTACCCCAGACTGGATCGTCCGCTATATGGTCGAAAACAGCTTGGGACGGCTGTGGCTGGAAGGTCATCCCAATGACAGTCTGAAAGCGGACTGGAAATATTATCTGGATGAAGCCGAACAGGAGCCGGAGGTACAAAAACAACTGGATGTCATCCGGGAAGAGTACAAAAATATCCGCCCCGAAGAGATTAAAATCATTGACCCCTGTATGGGTAGTGGTCATATTCTCGTTTATGCTTTTGATGTGCTGATGGCCATCTACGAAAGCATGGGCTACAGCCAGCGCGATGCCGCTAAAAGTATTCTGGAAAATAACCTCTTCGGCCTGGACATTGATACCCGGGCCTATCAGCTGGCTTATTTTGCCTTGATGATGAAGGCGAGACAATATAACCGGCGGATTTTAAATGGCAAAAACCGGCCAAAGGTCTATGCTTTTGCTGAAAGCAATGGCTTAAACCGAACCCATTTATATGCCTTAGACACCGGTTTTGATAAAGAAGAACGGGAAGTGGCAGTAGCGCAGATCGAAAAACTCCTGCAAACCTTTGTTGATGCCAACGAATATGGCTCAATTTTAAAGATGGAAGATTTGAATTGGGAGTTGCTGAGGTCTTATGCCGATTCGTCCATTACCCGAGGTCAGATAAACATCGATAGTATTGGCGTGGAGGCGACCATTGAACGATTCAAAGGGCTTATTGAACTGGGCCAAGTGCTGGCGCAAAAATATGAGGTGGTGGTGACCAATCCGCCATATATGGGTAGTAGTGGTATGGGGACAAAGCTTTCGGATTTTGTAAAGAAGCAGTATCCGGATAGTAAAGCTGATTTGTTTGCGGTATGCATAGAAAAAGGGAATGAGATGTTAAAACCGAATGGCTACAATTGTATGGTAACAATGCAGTCATGGATGTTTTTACCAAGCTTTGAAAAAATGAGAGCTAAACTGCTGACAACAAAAACTATTACCAATCTCATGCATATGGAGAACATGGTTATGGGGATCGCATTTGGTACGGCAGTTGCCGTATTTAGAGAGCACCATATTAAAAATTTCAAGGGCACGTACAACTTGATTAAATTGGCAGATGTGAAGGAGGATCAACCAGTAGAATTCCCTGTGATTGGAAACCGATTTGCTCAAGTAAGTACGGAGAATTTTTCTAAAATACCGGGGATGCCAATTGCTTATTGGGCTTCAAAAACACTAATTGAAGATTTTATAGTTGGTGATAGGATGGATAGTATTGTAAAGCCAAAACAAGGGCTTGCCACTGCAGATAATGATCGGTTTTTACGCCAATGGTTTGAAGTAAACATAAATAAGATTTCATTCGTATGTGAAACGCTCGATGCATCCAAAACTGCACATAGAAAATGGTTTCCTTATAACAAAGGCGGTGTGCGTAGACAGTGGTATGGCAACTATGATTATGTAGTTAATTGGGAAAATGATGGAAAAGAAATTCGTAATTTTAAGGATAATAAAGGAAAAGTCCGATCAAGACCTCAAAATACTGATTTTTATTTTCGAGAGTCAATAACATGGTCTTTAATCACAAGTGGTGGATTTAGTATTCGTTATCGTAAGATAGGGAGTATCCATGATGTGGCAGGAATGTCTGCATTCTCCGAGGATCATGAATTAATTCTATATATTCTTGGTTTATTGAGTACAAAGATTGCAAACTATGTGTTTAAAATGCTAAATCCAACGATTAATTTACAAATTGGTGATTTTAACAATTTTCCCGTAATTAGGACAGGCAACAAAATGATTATACTTGACATAGTAAGAAGAAATATATCAATTAGTCAAACCGACTGGGACTCCTTCGAAACCTCCTGGGATTTCAAAACCCACCCCTTACTAGCCTTCCGTACCAATGTCGATTTGGGCGTGCTCCGCTCCTACGAACAGGATGAAAACGGTCATCTGGTTGATACCGAAACCACCTTAGGTAACGGTGGCATCCAGACAGCCTTTGAACGCTGGCAGGATTTTACCGAGCTCCAATTCACCCAGCTCAAACAAAACGAAGAGGAACTCAACCGGATATTTATCGACATCTATGGTCTCCAGGATGAACTCACCCCGGAGATCGAAGATAAGGATGTGACCGTACGTCGGGCTGATCTGGGCCGGGAAATCCGTTCCTTTATTTCCTATGCTGTCGGTTGCATGTTCGGCCGTTACAGCCTGGATACTGAAGGCCTGGCCTATGCCGGTGGGGACTGGGACAGCGGCAAATATCAAACCTTTATCCCGGATCAGGATAATGTTCTTCCTATCACCGATGAAGAATATTTTGAAGATGATGTAGTCGGCCTCTTCGTTGCCTTTGTTAAAAAAGTGTATGGGGAAGCGACCCTGGAAAACAATCTGGATTTTATTGCCAATGCCTTGGGTAACAAAGGCAATACCTCCCGGGAAATCATCCGCAATTACTTCCTGAAAGACTTTTTCAAAGACCATTGCAAGGTTTATCAGAAACGCCCGATCTATTGGCTCTTCGACAGTGGCAAGGAAAACGGTTTTAAAGCCCTGATCTATCTCCACCGTTACAATACCGACACCATCGGCAACCTCCGCATCGATTACCTCCACCGGATGCAGAAGGTCTACGAAAGTGAAATGGCCCGCATGCAGGAAACCATCGACAACAGCACCAACCCCCGGGACGTCTCTGCGGCCACGAAACGCAAAGAAAAGCTGATCAAACAGCTCAAAGAAACCAAAGAATACGACGAAAAAATTGCCCATCTGGCTCTGGCCCGAATCGAACTGGATCTGGATGACGGGGTTAAGGTGAATTATGAGAAAGTGCAGACGGATGTGGAAGGTAAGAAAATTCAAGTACTGGGGAAAATATAAGGTGATGCGAAATGAATGAACTGATAAATAAAGAAGTTAAACATAAAAAGTTCGGTGTTGGTAAAATTACCGAACTAAAAAATAATTACATTTATGTATCATTTGAGAAAAAGACAATAGAGTTTAAATTTCCAGAAGCATTTAAAGAGCATTTAAGTATCAATGATTCAATTCTTGCAGAAAGACTACACGATTTGATCGTGAAACAGGAAAAACAGAAGCAAAATGAAAAGATAATTGAAGCAGAGAAACGAGTGAATTGTTTAAAAACCAGCACTATCAATGAGACAGCCAATCAAAGAGTTCGGATAACATCAAAAAAAACAAACAAAAATGGCAATATTGCATTTAAACTAAATTATTGTGATGGCGGACAGACTGCTAAACAGATTGGGTTTAATGGCGTGTGTAGTGATAAGATAATCAAATACAACATCTATGAAGAGGAACGAGCCTGGTGTAGTAATAGAAGATCTCCGTGCTATGAACATTATATCAGTTTCAATCCAAACCGAAAGAAATTAGAGGGCTTAATGGGGGATGAACCTGATGGCGATTATGTATGTTATGAAAGCCAGATCCTACGTAGCTGGAGAGCAGGTGCAGGTGAAACCAGCAGTGGTCAAACAAAAAGAATTCGAGAAGCTCAGCAGAATAAATTAGCGATACTTACGACAATTTTGCCTTATATGGAGGAAGAGGATAGGATTATTTTCGGCTTGTTTTTGATCGATGATATTTTTCAAGGCGATAATGAGGAGTCTGGATACGTCGCATCAAATTCCAGGTATAGAATTAAACTGTCAATGGACGAATCGAAGCAAATGAAGTTTTGGAATTACTACACGAACAGTAAGGACTCTGGCATTGCAAGCTGGAGAACCGGTTTGTTTCGGTATCTGGAAGATGAGATCGCATTAAGGATTCTATGTGATGTGATTAAGTTGAAGCAAGATAAAATAGAAAAAGAATTGGCTGAGGAATTGTTAAACCACTTTTTAAAAGTTAATGGAATTGATCGTAGTTTGATTATATACTGAGTGGTATCTTTGTTATTGTTACTATGTTTGTGGATGAAGAACCTCTTTTGAACAGTCAGCCGGAACTGATCTTTTATATGATAGATAATGAAGTGGATTTTAATAAAGCGATAGATCCAAACAACAAAATGAAATGCTCATAATGGTTGATCGTCCAATAAGATAAAGGGGATTGGTACAGGTAAATGGTTCAGGGTCAACTGGAGAAAAGTATGAAAATTGATGCAAAAAACAGAAATGATCATAGTCAAAAAAAAGAACAATTTGCGGTATTAACAAAATACATCAATGAGTTGGCAGAAGCAGAAGTATTTGGCGAATGGGTAGTTGATCGTAAAAATGACGGCTCTCCGGAACACCCAATTCAATTTCCTTTTGTGAATTTCAGCAGGGTTTCGGAGGCTTTTGTAGAGGATTTCTATAAGTTCTCAGAAAGCCATCTAGAATATGAGCTTCAGCAATATGGTGACATCCTTGAAAGAAACGGACTCAAATGGGATAATGCATTAATGCGACGAGCAGATGTTGAGAATTTAGATGAACAGGTAATTCTGGCCCTGATGATGGGTGCCATCCGTGCAGAACGATTCTGTGATGGTGCTCTGCTTGGCTTTTTTGAAGACGGCTATATGTTGAAATGGCTAAAGCGTTTGAAAGAGATTGATACCAAGTAAAAAGCTAATTGGGAACAACGATACAATGGAAGGGATAATAAACCAATGGAAGAACTGCTTACAGGCGAATCCAGTAGTATTGAATATAAACAAGAAGTGCCAAGCAACAGTGAAAAGTATTTAAAAACCATCATCGCTTTTGCCAATGGCAATGGTGGTCAAATGGTTTTTGGAATCGAAGATAAAACCTGTCAAGTGGTGGGCATTCCACAAGATCAGGTTTTTATGACGGCGGATCGGATCACCAACGCCATTGCTGACGCCTGCCAGCCAGTTATTTTGAAATTAAATATAAAACTATTGAAGAAAAGACGATTATTATCGTCAAGGTGTTTCCGGGGGCAAGACGACCCTATTATCTTAAATCAAAGGGCATGATGGAAGGGACTTATATTCGTGTTTCTGGAACAACACGCAAGGCCGATGATTTTGTGGTGAAGGAATTATCCTTTCAGGGAGAAAATAAATATTACGATCAGACGATTGCCCTATGCCAAACCGTTACCCAAGATCAGATTAAGGCATTGTGTCACACGATGTACGATTATGCGATCAAACAGTGTACAACAGCGGGTGAAAGAGCTGAAGTAAAAACAGTGGAAGAAAAGCATCTGATTGCCTGGGGATTGTTAGTGCAACGTGAAGGCAAAGTTTTTCCCACAAACGGGTTTTTATTATTAACCAACAACCCTTTTTTAGAAGCATCGATTCAATGTGCGTTATTCAAAGGGACGGATCGGACTGTTTTTATCGATCGTAAAGAGTATGATGGCGCCCTATTTGAACAGGTTGATGAAGCCTATCGGTTTGTCCTGCGCAACATTCGGATGGGTGCAGAGATCAATGGCTTATATCGTAAGGATGTTTATGAACTGCCGATCGACAGTATCCGGGAATTGATTGCCAATGCGGTCAGTCATCGCTCATACCTGGATCCGGCAAAGGTTCAGGTTGCCATTTATGATGACCGGCTGGAAGTGACTTCGCCGGGAATGCTGATTGGTGGGATAACGATCGAAGATCTGAAATCGGGTTGTAGCCGGCCGAGAAACCGTGGTATTGTGAGTGCCTTCACCTATATGAAGATTATTGAGCAATGGGGAAGCGGTATACCGAAAATGATCAGTGCCTGCAAGGAAGCTGGTTTACCGGAACCGGAACTGAAAGAAATGGGCGGAAATTTTCGGGTGAATATGTTTCGGCCGGGAGAGAAGACCACGCAAGCTACCACGCAAGCTACCACGCAAGCTACCACGCAAGCTACCACGCAAGCTACCACGCAAGCTAACGAAGAGATCGCTAAGTTACTTGAATTTTGTGAAACACCGAAAAATCGAAAAGAAATTCAAGAATACATGAAATTCGAAAATCGTGAGTACTTCAGGAAAAGCATTCTTAATCCACTGATAAAAGCGGGACTATTGAAGCTGACGATGCCAGAAAAACCAACCAGCCCCAATCAGAAATATTATCATAGTGTGGATTAAGGAACCAATAGCGAACAAATAAGGAACGAATTATTTCTAAAAGGTGCCAATAATGCTGGCACCTTTGACACCATTTCTGGCACCTTTGGCACCAATTAGTAGGTTGTGATTGAGTAACAGCGGATCATTACCATTGTTGAAACGGAGGGATATCATAAACGTGATATGGTTGAATGGTTCAGAGTGTTTCTTTTTGCGCTAATATAGTTTATAATATTAGTGCGAAAGGAAGTGGAATAATGAAACAATACGAACAGCTGGACAAATTGATCGCCGATTATGGCGGAGTCATTCAAACTTACCAGGTTGTTGCTGAAGGCATTTCTAAACCTACTTTTTATAATTATGTCAAAGTGAGAAAATTGGAGCAGGTAGCCCATGGGGTCTATGTTTTAAGGGATGCATGGACAGATTCGCTGTACCTGATCCATCTTCGCTGTGAGCAAGCAATTTTTTCTCATGAAACCGCCTTGTTCTTTCATGATTTGACGGATCGGGAACCGGCGCCTTATTCGATTACGGTTAAGACAGGTTATAATCCCACTCGCCTGAAAGCCGATGGAATCCACGTTTATACGGTTAAATCGGAGCTTCATCCGGTGGGTCGCACCACTGCGCAGACATCCTTTGGGCATACAGTTCCAATTTATGATATGGAAAGAACCATCTGTGATTTGATCCGCAGCCGAAAAGGGATTGAAATCCAAATTTTTCAAGAGGCAATGAAGCAATATGTCCGACGCAAAGATAAGGATCTGCGAACACTGATACAGTATGCAGCCCTGTTTCGGGTTGAAAAAATCTTGAGGCAATATCTGGAGGTGCTGTTATGATTAAGACATCAAAACAATTAAAGGATTTGATCCGAAACCTTTCAAAAAAGAAAGCTGCGGATGCCCAGATGCTGATGCGTCATTATATGATGGAACGCTTTCTGGAGCGAATATCCCTTTCTGAATATAAAGACCAATTCATTTTGAAGGGCGGAATTCTGGTGACGGCGATGATCGGGTTGAATGCACGGTCGACTATGGATTTAGATGCCACGGTCAAAGGTATCAACGTGAATCCTGAAGACGTTGAGCAGATCATTGTTTCGATTGCCTCAGTTCCCTTGGATGATGGGGTATCTTTCCGTATCAAGAGCATTGGTGAGATAATGGATGAAGCTGAGTATCCGGGCATCCGGGTTAGTCTGGAGACAAAATTCGATGGTGTAATCACACCGTTTAAGGTTGATATATCCACAGGCGACATCATTACGCCCAGAGAAGTCCGTTATCAACTAAAACTGATGCTGGAAGAACGTGCGATTGATATATGGGCTTATAATCTTGAGACGATTCTGGCCGAAAAGTTGGAAACCATTATTTCCCGTAACACCACCAATACACGGATGAGAGATTTTTACGACATCCATAGTCTGCTTCAATTGTATGGTGAAAACCTGAATCCGACAGTTTTCAACCAGGCACTGATGGCAACTGCAAACAAGCGTGGTACAGGTCATTACTTAAAAGATATACCGGTGATTGTTGATGAAGTGGAAAACAGTGAGGTCATGGCGAATCTTTGGAGGGCTTATCAAAAGAAGTTTTTTTATGCCTCAGAGATTACCTGGGAGACAATCATGGAATCCGTTCGAAACTGTATGCGATTGGTTAAGATAGGATGAAGATTATGGATCGTGCTAGAAAATGAAAGATATCAATAAGGTTAGACTAGCGAGCAAATTTATAATGGAGGACACCACATGGCAGAACTGAATTTAAAACAAATCACCGATAAACTCAACGCTGAATTTTCCGGAGAAAACCGGAAGTTGGTTTTCTGGTACGATGATCATGGGGATTTTGCGACTGAAATCGAGACATTAGAGCTTACCGGCGCGAAGCTGTATCGGCTGGCGCCGGATAATCAGTTTCAGACAAAATACTTTCTGGAGCGGGTGGATACGGTCACCAGCTATCTGGTTTATGCACCCTTTCCCCGGCCTCCGGTGCGGGATAATCATCTGGAGGATACCATCCGTTATTCTAAGGTTTTTCATGCCGACCGGGTGTCCCTGCTGACCGTCGATCTGGGTATTGATGAGAAGTACAAACCGGTAATCCAGAAATATATCAAATTCTTTTCGGCCCGGGAACGGACCCAGCGGTTTTATGATCTTGAGATTGAGAACTTTACCCGGGAAACCATTGAAGTGGCGCTTATGAGTGTGCTCTGTAAAACCCGGACCGCTTCGTTTGAAGAGGTGGTGCGGGTTGTTTTAATGGATGAAAGCGTTTCTGAAAATAGTTCTGAAGACAACCGTTTTGATCAAAATAAGATGCTGGGTGAGTTTGAAAAGTACGATCTGCTCATACCGTTCTGGGGGCTTTGCGAGGAACACTTTGGTTACAACGATGTGACTCCAAACCTCGAAAAGCTGGTCGTGACCCTATTTGTTACCTATACTGCCCGATATCTCCAAGCCGATCTGCCGGAAGGCTTAAAAAGCTTTGTGAGCTATAAGTCCGGGAATATTATCGCTTTTCTTGACAGTCTGATGAACAACGTCCTTTATCGTGAAAAGTACGATGATTTGTCGGCCTATGTGGCCAGGGGACTCAATGCCGGTGCCGTGTTTAAGGGCTATGATCCCGGGGCTTTAATGGCCTGTGATACATTTGCTGTTATCGATCGGGTTATCATTGCCTGGATAATCGAGCGTCTGCTGGCAGAGGATACCGGGGCAAAGCTTTCGGATCTCACCATTCCGGCGATCTGTGAAGAACGCCAGAAAAAACATTTTGCTGATGTCTTTAACACCAGCTATGGACTCTTTAACCATGCTTATTATCTGATTATTAGCGCCAACTATCAGTGCCAAAACAATTTTAAAAGCGTCGTCGATCGGTATCTGGAGGCCGACTACAGGATTGATGGTCATTACCGGAAATTCTATTATTATTTTGATCAGCTCAGTGAGACCGTCGGTTTTGAGAAGCTTCGGGATCTGGTTGAGAACATCTATACCAACGAATACCTGACCAAGGTAATGATCGGCTGGAATGACGCCCTGGTTAGTGAAGGCTTGCCAGCAGGTTTGCCGCTGCAGCGAAGGTTTTACGAACAGTTGATCAGACCGATCAAGGATAAGCTGGTGGTGATCATCTCGGATGCCCTGCGCTATGAGGTGGGACATGAACTGTTTTTAAAACTTCAGGATGATGAAAAGTGTACCGCCAGACTGTCGGGCATGTTAGGGGTATTACCCTCTTATACCCGGCTGGGAATGGCGGCTTTGCTTCCCCATAAGACGCTGACCATCTCTGATGATTATAAGGTACTGGTGGATGGGTGCACCGCTGATGATCTGAAACAGCGGGAAACAATTCTAAAAAGCTATGTTCCCAACAGCCGGTGCGTTCAGTTTGATGAAATCCGGGCCATGAAAAAGGCCGAGCTTCGGGATGTCTTTACCGGCATGGATGTGGTTTATATCTATCATAACCAGATTGATGCCCGGGGGGATAAGCAAAACACCGAAAATGAGGTGTTTACCGCTTGTGAAGAAGCCATCAACGAGATCCACGGGCTGATCAAGCGCTTGTCAGTCAACGCCAACACCTATCATTTTATGGTTACCGCCGATCACGGATTTATCTACAAACGGGATAAGCTTCAGGAAAGCGACAAGATCTCGAATGGCGCCGGTAAGGATGCCTTGGTCAATCGCCGTTTTATTATCCATCAACAGGCGCTGTCCGGGGATGGCATTGCTTCGATGCCGACGGGGAAGATCATGGGTAATGATGACACCAAAACCGTGTCCTTCCCGGTGAGTTCCAACGTCTTTAAGGTGGCTGGCGGTGGACAGAATTTTGTCCATGGGGGATCGTCACCCCAGGAAATGATCATCCCGGTTATTGATGTCAAAACCGAAAAAGGCCGGATTGAAACCCGGCCGGCCCAGATCATGCTGGTGAGCATGGTTCAGAAGATTAACAACCTGATTGTTTTTCTCGAGTTTATGCAGTCGGAACCGGTGGGGGACGGTATCGTCGCAACCAGTTACCGGATTTACTTTATCTCGGAAGACAATGAGAAAATCTCTAACGAACAGAGCTATACGGCGGATAATAAAGATGACAACGCCCAACAGCGGATTTTCCGGTTGCAGTTCTCGTTTAAAAACAAACAGTATGATAAATCAAAACAATATTATCTGGTGGCTATTGATGAGAAAAATGGCGTGGAAGTGCTTCGGCATGGAGTAGCCATGGATCTGGCCTTTGCCAATGATTTTGGGTTTTAGATGTCTTTTAGTGGATAGGGATAGGATGGTGTGACCATGAGCGAAATCAATCAGGAAGTTGGGACAAATCAGGAACAAGTGCTTAAAAAACTCCAGACTTGTTTTGCGGGAAAAATTGTCCGGAAAGATTTAACCAAGAAAATCAAAGAAGGTGCCAACGTGCCGGTTTATGTGCTGGAGTACCTGTTGGGGATGTATTGTTCATCCATGGATGAAGAGGAAATTGAAGCCGGGGTTGTGAATGTGAAACAGATCCTGGCGGAAAATTATGTCAGGCCGGATGAAGCCCAGAAGATTATTTCCAAACTCCGGGAAAAGGGCAGTTATACGGTTATTGATCGAATTGGGGTGCAACTTAATTACAAACTTGATATCTACGAGGCGGAGTTTTCCAATCTGGGCATTAAAAACGTGCCGATTGCCGAGAAATATGCATCGGAATTTGAACGGCTTTTATGTGGAGGGATCTGGTGTATTGTCCAGATGGAATATTTTTATGACGAAGGCGACAAAAACCGCTGTCCCTTTGTGATTCGCAACCTGACCCCGATCCAGATGCCCAGCCTGGATATGGATGAGGTCAAGGCTGGTCGTGAGCAATTTACCAAAGAGGAATGGATTGATGTAATCCTCCGGTCCACCGGTATGGAACCCGATCAGTTCAGCCCCCGGGTGAAATGGCTCCATTTGGCTCGGCTGATGCCTTTGATTGAAAATAACCTCAACCTCTGCGAACTGGGACCAAGAGGGACCGGGAAATCCCATGTTTATAAGGAAATCTCACCCAATAGCATTCTGGTATCCGGCGGACAAACCACCGTGGCCAATCTCTTCTACAACATGAGCAACCGCACCGTTGGACTGGTGGGAATGTGGGACTGTGTGGCCTTTGACGAGGTTGCCGGGATCCGCTTTAAGGATAAAGATGGCATCCAGATTATGAAAGACTATATGGCCTCTGGATCCTTCAGCCGTGGTAAAGAAGAAAAGACGGCCTTGGCGTCCATGGTTTTTGTGGGGAATATCAATCAGAGTGTCGATGTCTTATTGAAAACCTCCCATCTCTTTGATCCTTTTCCCCCGGAAATGAACAGTGACAGTGCGTTCTTTGACCGGATGCATTGCTATCTGCCGGGATGGGAGATCCCCAAATACCGCCCCCAGTTTTTCACCGATAGCTATGGCTTTATCACCGATTACCTGTCGGCCTTTATGCGGGAACTCAGGAAGATATCCTATGCCGATGCTTTTGACAAGTATTTTAAACTGGGGAATAACCTGAACCAGCGGGATGTGATTGGGGTGCGCAAAATGGTATCGGCTCTAGTCAAACTGATTTATCCCCATGGCCAGTTTGATAAGGAAGATGTCCTGGAGATCCTCCGCTTTGCCCTGGAAATGCGAAGAAGGGTAAAGGAGCAGTTAAAGCGTATTGGCGGGATGGAGTTTTATGATATCAATTTTTCCTATATCGACAACGAAACTTTTATTGAAGACTTTGTGCCGGTACCGGAACAGGGTGGCGGTAAGCTGATCCCCGAAGGAATCAATAAGGCCGGTCATGTCTATACCATTTCCAGAGGCCGGTCGGGCATGATCGGGGCTTATAAAATTGAAACCGAAATGACCACTGGTTCCGGAAAATTTATCTGTACTGGGATTGGTAGTGCCCGAGAAGCGAAAGAGGCATCGGATACCGCCTATCGTTATTTAAAGGCCAATAGCAAATCGATCAGCGGTCAGATTTCAACCCTCACTAAAGATTATATGCTCCACGTCCAGGATCTCAACGGGGTGGGGATGACCAGTAGTCTTTCTCTATCAGCCCTAATTGCCCTCTGCTCGGCGGCGTTGAATAAACCAGCCGTCCCAAGTCTGGCCATTCTGGGAAACCTCAGTATTGGAGGAACATTGACCAAGGTGGAGGAACTTGCCAATATTCTGCAGGTTTGTCTGGACTCCGGGGCCAAGAAGGTGCTGATCCCTATCGTTTCAGCCGGTGATATGGGGTCGGTACCTCCGGAACTGATGGGTAAGTTTAATTTGATCTTTTATCAGAGCCCGGAGGATGCGGTGTTTAAGGCGCTGGGGGTGGAGTAGTGGAAAGAAAGGAAAAGAAGCCAAACCGAAAAAATACAGGCCAGTGATACCAATATAGTCATGGGTATTTTGTTATAATGCTCTAAGAAAAACGATAAGGAGGTTTGCATGGAAAAAACAAAAATGAAACTCTTACGGGTCCTGGATATTCTCAAAGAAACAGATGAAAATCATCCGCTGACAGCCAACGAAATTTGTGAAAAACTTCAATCATATGGGATCGAAGCAGAGCGCAAGTCAGTTTGCCGGGATATCAATACATTAAAAGAGTATTACAATAATGAAAGTGATTATGGATACGAGATAGAATTATCGGATGACAACCGGAAAGGCTATTACATGTGTAGTCGGAGTTTTGAGGATTGGGAGCTGAAAATCCTCATTGATGCAGTCTGGCAAGCCCGGTTTTTAACTGAGAAGAAATCAGAATCTCTGGCCAAGCGGTTGAGACTGCTGGCCAGTTTAGAAAGCAGAAAAGTTCTGCAAAATGTAACGCCGGTAAAATCCTATGTTAAAACCAATAAACTTAAGGTCGCCGAACACATTGATATGCTGTTGATCGCCATTCGAAAAGGACGGAAAGTAAAGTTTCAATATGAATATACGGATACGAATTTGGATCGACAGGTTAAGTTTGATGGAAAAGAATATCTGGTCAATCCCTATTCCTTGAAATGGCGTGGAGACCGCTATTATCTGATTGGGAATTATGATAAGTATGATAATTTATCCTTCTATCGACTCGATCGAATTGTCAATTTTTCGATTACTGATATTCCGGTAAAACCAGCCAAAGAAGTGGTCGGTGATAACCCATCTAACAAAATCGAAGAATATGTTGCTAAAAGTCTCTATAATTTTGGTGGAGAGAAGATACACGTAGTTTTAAGAGTGAAACCAAATATGGTAGATGAACTGATCGACTATTTTGGCGAAAACATCGAGTTTAAACAAAATGGCTCGGATGAGTATGATGTCAGAGTTGCTGTCAATGATGGTGATGGTCTATATTTCTGGCTTTTGCAATATGGAGAAAATGTAAAGGTTGTTTCGCCAGTTCAGGTTCGTGAGGAACTGTTGAAACGGACACAAAAGATCAAAGAACTTTATGCAAATGATTAATTAAGAATAGAACAGATTTAGATTGCAAAAGTGAATAATTGTTTACTGATGAAAGATTGAGAAACAAAAAAATAATTCATGTCATTAAATTGAGTTGGAGGAAATGTCCGTGAAATCAGCTTTAACATTTAACCAGTTTGTGAAAGATAATCCATTTGTAAAGAAAATGCTCATTGTTCCTAATTATACGGTGGGTGAACAATACATAAGACAGGCAAATGATCAGGGGATTCCCTGTATCAATCTGGAATGCAAAACCATTTATGATTTGGCTTTGGGTATTTGTCAAGTTCAGACCGCTTTAGATGGTGAAGAACTGAAGCTGATTAATCAGGACGTTGCCACCAATCTGATGATGGATATCATGCAGGATCAATTGCATCAACTGAGGTATTTTGTCAATCCGGAGTGGATTGATATTCCCACCGCCAGCGAACTGATCCATCAAATCGATGAGATCCGGATAATGGATGCCCAGGATGTGTTGAAGACCAAGGCGGATTCACCAAAATTAATGGATTTGACGATTATATTGGAAGCTTATGAAAATCGGTTAAAGAAAGACACCTTGGTGGATTATGTTAGCCTTTTAATAATGGCCATTGATCTGATTAAAAATGAAGCCGGTTTTAAAAATAGCAAGTTTGGTATTTTTGCCAATACCAATGCCATTGGCGTGGAGCGGGCATTGATCACTGCCCTTGCCGGAGCAGATATCGAAATTATCCAAACACCCCGGATTGAAGGCATCGATCGGCCAGAAACCTTTTATTCCCGAGTACCTGAATCCTTTGAAGCGGGAAACGATCTGGCCGGGATCTATGGGGCAGAAAGTCAGCCGATCAAGCAACCAGCCATCGATTTTTTCCGATCCTATGGCCAGGTCAATGAATTCAAATATGTAGCCCAGGATATTCTGGAAAAAGGTTATGCCTTTGGCGATGTTCAGGTTGTTTTCACCCATTATTCCTACGCCCTTTTACTTCATAATTATGCTCAATCAATCGGTCTAAACCTAAGTCTGCCCGGAGGGATCCCCGGATATCACAGTGAAATCTACGCTTTTATACGAGACCTCTTCACATTTGCAAGAAACGGATATTTTGAAGAGGACTTGAAATCTGTTTTACATAATCGTTCATTAAAACTGGCAACCAATAAGAAATCAAATCGACGGCTTTTCGAAGACTTTAAAATCGAAGGGGTCGGTTTTGGCCGTAGCCGATATCAAAAAGTAATTGAGAAATTTGAGACCTTCCAGGATTCCGAGGATGAAACGGAACGGGATTATTTTGTGTTTGGAGAATTCTTAAGCAAGTTATTGTCACTATTTCCGGAAGATCTGTCGAAAGCGGTTAAATTGAAAGGTTTTATCCTTGGCATCGCCGGTTTTTTATCAGATTATTGTACGAAAGATAACCTGAATGGGGACTATCAACGGGAGTGCCAGCAGGCTGTAACCGCGTTGATTGATTTTGCAGAATTTTCGACCATCGCAATGAGTGCCGGGAGTGCCATGAATCAAATCCAGGTGCTAATCGAAGCATTATCGGTTCAATCAAGCCGGGAAGCAGAAGACGCGATTCTCTGTACCAGTTTTTCAACGGCGGGCGTTATTACCCGACCCTATGTTTATGTGATCGGTCTTGATGCCGATCGCTTTCCCCTTAAAGCAAACGAATCATCGGTTTTATTAGATCAGGAACGGCAGAATTTGGGATTAACCTTTGGGATGTCCACCAGTGTCGAAAAAAACAGTATCTATAGACTGCTGGAGAGTCTCGCCGGAAAGATCAAACGGGTAGTGTTTGGTTATAACTATTTTGATACGGTGGGGATTAAAGAAAAGAATGCATCTTCTTTTTATAATCGCTTGCTGGAAATTCAGCAGGTTGATAAGAAATCTTTAGAGAAAAGCGGTTTCATTGGTGCGAGTAAAAATATTCTGGAAGAAAAAGAATATTATCTTTTTGCCACGAAAGCCCAATCCGAACAACCGACAATGGGGACAATTAAGCGCCGAGGTTATGATCTGGGGTATCAGATGAAATCTTCAGATCAGGGTCTCGGTTCACTTTCGGCCAGCAGTATTATGAGGTTTCTTGATTGTCCAAGACAATATTTTTACCGATATCGTTGCAATCTGACACCGCCAGAAACGGTAGAATATGATCGATCTGTCTGGTTGGATCATCAGAAAAAAGGGATCTTTATGCATAAGGTGTTGGAGGACTATGTGGCAACCGTCATCGTTGGAAATAAAGAGCAAGAATTCAAGGTCACGGCATTTGCTGACATTTACCAAAAGAATTGTGATGAGATGCGAGAAAGGGTGCCCTATCTATCCCGGACGGCCTATGAAATGCAACGCCATCGCTGTCAGGAAGACGCCAGAGGTTG
The DNA here is from genome assembly GCF_014284475.1 of Acetobacterium fimetarium. Taxonomy (GTDB): domain Bacteria; phylum Bacillota; class Clostridia; order Eubacteriales; family Eubacteriaceae; genus Acetobacterium; species Acetobacterium fimetarium. The sequence continues at coordinate 47,866 of NZ_WJBC01000012.1, forward strand.
TCTGATCCAACTGTGTGATGAAATGAAAACACAGCGCTTTGTGCCGGTTGCCACCGAACTGACTTTTGGGATGCACCTGGCCGATCCTGTGGCGATCAAGTTAAATGATGGTAATACCCTGGCTTTAAAAGGCTCAATCGATCGGGTTGATGCACTCGTTGATGGTACCTATCGGATTGTTGATTACAAGACTGGTAAGTTTGCCCCGATGCAAAAAAAGCGGGAACTAGGTTTTGATGCTTTTATTCAGGATTATGTTTATGCCATCGTTCTTGAAACCATTTATTCAGATAAATCTTCGGAAGTATCGGAAAGTCGGTATGATTTTCCCTGCGATCGCAACGCCCATTTAATAACGGAAATCAACCAAACATCAAAAATGGCAGTGATGGACACATTAAATGGGATTGCCGATGATATCTGTAGTGGAAATTATGGGCGCTGTTCCGTAGATCCGGATAAGTATATCAATTGGGAAACAACCTGTGGTTATTGTAATTATGGGACATTATGTCAGGCTGAAGCCTGTGCCTGGGAGGTTTGACAATGGAAGATAAAAACAGATCGCAAATACTGAATGATTTTACTCCCAATATTCTAATCGAGGCCGGGGCCGGATCGGGCAAGACCACCATCCTGGTTAACCGGATCTTGAACCAAATCAAAAATACCGAGATTACCTTAGATAAAATGGTAGCGATCACCTTTACCGAAAAAGCGGCCATCGGACTACAGGAGCGCTTTCAGGTAAATTTGTTCAAAGCCCATACCCAGGCAGAGGGGGAGCAAAAAGAAAAACTTAAAAGAGCCATTGAAGATATGGATAAGATTCACATCTCGACGATTCATTCCTTTTGCAGTAGCATGCTCAAAGAAATGCCCTTTGAAGCAGGGCTTAGCCTAGATTTTACAATTGTCCGGGATGATCAGGATGCAGTATTTAAAAAAGGTCTATTTGCTCAGTTTTGTGAAAATGATCAAACCGCCTTTGATCCAGAAATCAGTGAAATAAAGTCGCGAATGGGGGAAGTGGGTATTAATCCCGATATTCTGGAAGATACCTTTTATGCCATCTGCGAAAAAGATGGCATCAACTGGGTCTATGATCAGGATATCTTAGAAAAGGATTCCCAGGACTTTTTCTTAAAGGCCCGACAAATCTTAAAACAGGTTTGTGAGGTTTTAAATAAACAGGATGATCCAGCCATTGGGTTCACTGAGATTGAACTGAAGCGTGGTGGTGCCCTGAGGGACGATGAAACCCCGGTAATTAAAGATGAAACCCGTTCAGTGTATAAATGGTTTACACAACAAGAGCAGGCAAAAGCGAGACCCTCTTCAGATTGCATGGGAATGCTCGAAAAGCTCGATGCGAAAATGAATATTTGTGCGGGCAGAAATGATAAAAATAAAAATTATAACCCGGCGCTTTTGAAAACCGGTAAAGGTGTAAATGATAGACTGAAGAAAGATTATGAATTGGATCAAGTCTGTGCAGAATTAAAAGAGGATTACTCATGCTATCGACATGCCTTGTGTATGCGGTTTTTAATGGGAGCGATCAACTATTTTAATGCTGAAAAAAAGAAAGAAAAAAAACTGACCTATAAGGATTTGCTGGTATTGGCCAGGGATATGATCAAGCAGTCTGAAACAGCCCGGCAGTTTTTCAGTCGTAAATATACCTGCTTCTATATTGATGAATTTCAGGATACCGATCCCATTCAGACCGAGCTGATCTTCTATCTGGCTTGCCGGGAGACGACCTTGCCGGAAAACTGGGAAGACTGCCAATTAAAAGATGGCACGCTTTGTATGGTCGGTGATCCCAAACAGTCCATCTTTGCTTTTACTGGAGCCGATATCAAGCTCTATAACCGGGTCAAGGAAAAAATGCAACAGGACAGCAACTCCAGGGTCTACGGATTACAGCGAAATTATCGCTCAAACAGGCAGATCTGCGACTGGGTTGAAAACAGCTATTCGAAAAAATTAAGCGGGTTTGGTTTCCCGGATCAAACCGAAGCAGGAACCAGTCAGGCAATTTTTGAAGGTATGACCACCTTGACACCAGAGTGTGTTGGCGATCATCAGACGTTAAAGGGTGTTTATCGGTACCAGTTAGGGGAGGGAACAAAGGATGAATTGATTGAACGGGATGCCCCTTATATCGCTGAACTGATTGCCGGTTTAATTGCGAATCAGGCTCAGATCAGTCGTTATGATACTGCGACTAAGACCACAGCGACCCGAGCCGTTACCCCAGGTGATTTTATGATTATTACCTGGTTTACAACCTCGATGCCGCAGTACATCAATGCCTTGAAAGAAAAAGGAATTCCTGTTTCAGTGGCGGGGAAAATTGAGACAAAGGCTCTGGAAGAGGTTAACAACCTGGTGCTGTTGCTGAGCTATCTGGATGACTACCGAAACAGCTATCGGTTAGCTTTGGTTCTCGAAAAACTATTTGCCTGTCACCTGGAGGCGGACCAGCGGTTTACTTATCATCATATCATCTGGAATGAAGCGGCGGTTCAAGCACTAGTCGATATCCGCATCAAAGAGAGTCTGCTTCAGATTCGGAAACTTTTATTACTGATTAACCAGGTTCCTCCGATGGTGGTGGTTGAAACCGTGGTCAATGATTTTAAAACGATTATGGCAAATAAAAACTATGATGTCATCACCCTGAATTCCGCCATGGGAAATGTGGAACAGCTATTGGAAGTGGTTCGGGCTGAACCCTATTCGACTTTCTCAGATATTTTTGCAAGGTTACAAAGTCTCACCGAAAATACCCTGGATCGGGAAATGTCAATCACCGATCTGATTGAAGAAGACGGCGAGTACAATGCTGTTCGAATCATGAATCTCCACAAAGCCAAAGGACTTGAAGCTAATGTGATCATCCTGGCGGATCCTTCAACCGGGGTTTCCGGCTTCAACGACACGATGCTCTTTATCGAGGAAGACGGCATTAAAAAGGGATTTGTCATCCCGAAAGATAAATATGGCAGTTACATTGGAAAGCCAGATGGTTGGGATGATGCCAAGGCCATATCGGACGCCTTAAAAAGGGAAGAACATCTCCGGTTGCTTTATGTGGCCTCCACCCGGGCTAAAGAAGCGCTCATTGTTGCATCCGGGGATCGCATCGATAGCCGGGGGAAAGTTGCAAGGAATACGGCCTGGAAAGAGCTGGAACCCTTGATTGCATGTCCCCAGGAAACAAAGCAGATCTGTGACGGGATACTGGATTATCCCGGGGTGGCTGAGAATATTATCAATCATGAAAAAGATCAACCAAAGCATTGGGGGATTGTGGATACCCATAGCGAATTTATAAAGCATCAATCGGCTTTTGAATCCTGCTGTGAAGAGGCTCAAAAACCAGTGGCCGGGCACATAAATCCCAGTAAGTTCTTAAATCATCTGGCTTCCAATTGCGATGAAGATGCGGAGCCACTTAGTGAGCAGGAAAGTGTTAACAAACCGCTTCGGGGGAACCTCTACGGGATTATCATTCATAAACTGTTTCAGCTATTGGTTGATGGCAGATATTCTAAAATTGCTGATCTTTCAGAAGTCGAGCTTGAAATGATCATGAAGAAATCGATCCTGGCGGGTCTGGAAAGTGAACAGCTAACGAAAAAACAGTGCGATCTGTTAAAAATCGACCTATCAATTGAATTGGCACCGTTTATTGAGCAGTTAAGCGCTGTTTATGATGCGCTTCACGAAGATTTGCGGTTAAAAGCTGAAAATCTTTGTCAAGATCAGCTCTTCTGGAATCGGATTCATCAGGCTGATGCTGTTTATACTGAACTGCCATTCCAGTTGCAGGTGAAATCAGAAAAGGCATCAGAGTTGATTGATCTTTTGAATTTAGCAGAAGTGGAAAAAACAAAACCACTTTATATGCGTGGGATCATCGATCTGGTGATTGTTAAAGGAAATGACTATACCATTATCGATTATAAAACCAATGCCAGGGGAGAGATAGAAGATCTGGATAAATTTAAACAGAATTTAGAGGCTATCTACAAACCTCAGCTTGATTTGTATGAGCTGGCACTAAAGGAAATGGTTGGCGAAAAAAATGTGGAAGCGAAAATTTACAGTTTGTACAATTAGGCTGAAAAATGCAACTGATGATATAAGAAACCAATTGAGAAGACTATTATGCAAATTTATTCTGCGGATATGCAAAGCTGTTTTTAAGTTGTCACACCATATATACAAGTATTCATTGTAAAAAATGTTGACTTGCTACGAATATTCGTCGTAATATATGTTAAGATGGATTGGAACACTAAAATGAGGTGATAAAAATGGAACGACTGGCAATGGAACAGCTAAATAAATGGAAGATAAAGAAAAACAAAAAGCCTCTGATTATTCGAGGGGCCCGGCAGGTCGGTAAAACCTGGTTGATGAAAAACTTTGGAGAGAAAACCTATGATCACGTTGTTTATATCAATTTTGATAATAATCAGCAGATGCAGGATCTGTTTGAAGCCAATATGAAAATTGAACGGATAATTACCGGTCTGGAACTTTATTCAGGCAATAAGATCGATCCCCAAAATACCCTGCTTATTTTTGATGAAATACAGGAAGTGCCCAAGGCATTGACTGCCTTAAAGTATTTTAATGAAAATGCACCGGAATATCAAATTATTTGTGCCGGTTCATTACTGGGGGTTGCCTTGCACCAGGGGACATCATTCCCGGTCGGTAAGGTAGAATTTCTTGACCTCTATCCTTTGTCCTTTACAGAATTTATGAAAGCTATGGGAAAAGATCAATTTGTTGAACTCATCGAAAAAGGCGATTATGAGCTGGCGAACACTTTTAAACAGGAATACATTGATTTGCTCAAATATTACTATTTTGTTGGTGGGATGCCGGAAGTCGTTGTCAACTTTGCAGATAATCAGGATTTTAATGAGGCAAGAGAGATACAGCAGCGAATCCTGACCGCCTATGAGCAGGATTTTTCGAAGCATGCACCAAATGAAATGATCCCGCGCATCCGGATGTTATGGAATAATATTCCGTCCCAACTCACCAAAGAAAACAAGAAGTTTATCTATGGACTGATCAAGGAAGGGTCCCGCGCGAAAGACTATGAAATGGCAATGTTCTGGCTGACGGATTGTGGTTTAGTTCACAAAGTACAACGAGTAACAACACCAGGTCTGCCATTAAAGGCATATGAAGACTTAAAGGCCTTCAAACTGTTTATGTTAGACGTTGGTTTACTATCCTGTATGGTTAGACTGAATCAAAGCGTTCTGCTTGATGGAAATGATCTGTTCAAAGAGTTTAAAGGGGCTTTGACAGAGCAATATGTTCTCCAGCAGTTAAAGACGCTAGAGGGCATTGAAACCTATTACTGGACAAATGATCGGGGGAGTGCTGAGATCGATTTTCTTGTTGATAATGGAAGCAATGTGTTTCCCATTGAGGTTAAGGCTGAAACCAATTTGAAAGCTAAAAGCTTAAGAACCTATCATGAAAAATTCAGTCCCAAAGTATCAATTCGTACGGCAATGACGGATTATAAACAGGAAGATTGGCTGATTAATTTGCCTTTGTGGGCAATCAACACATTACAAATGAAGTTATCTTAAATAAAACACAAGAGCACTAGATTAATCTAGATTTTTATTTTAACACCAATATTTTTAATGTAACAGATGAGATGTTACATTAGAAATATTGGTGTTAGATTTAAGAAAGAACAATTAAAGTTTGTCTTTATTGTTCGTATAAACTATAATACATACGAACGATAAAGACAAGGGGTGGTCGCATGACGGATAAAGAAATGATTCTGGACTCTTTAAATAAGAATAATGGTGTGATTGAGACGAAACATTTTGCAGAGCGGGGGATTGATAATAAGGTCTTCCGGCGATTAGAGCTGGAAGGCAGAATAGAGCGAATCAGCAAAGGGATTTATATTGATGCACAACAAATGGTGGATGATTATTTAATCATGCAGTATCGCTGTAAAAGAGGAATTTTCTCACATGAAACGGCGTTATTTCTCCATGATTTATCCGATCGGTCACCGTTGAAACTGATGATGACCATTCCCACCGGTTATAATACCCGGTTATTGAAAATGGACGATCGCTATCAATTTTTTTATATGAAAAAAGAATTTCATGAAATTGGTAAAATGAATGTGCAGTCGCCATATGGTCATACGATTACAGTTTATGATAAAGAGCGAACCATCTGCGATTGCCTGAAAAAAAAGGATAAGCTGGATACCGATCTTGTTTTAACGGCAGTCCGGCAGTACATGCGTGATCCAGAGAGAGATTTTATTAAACTTCAGTCGTATGCAGATGTTTTTAAGATTTCATCCCTGGTACATCAATACATGGAGGTGTTAGCATGATCATCAATAGTCCCAGACAACTGAAAAGATAGAATCAATATTGGTAAGAAATATCTCCAATACCAGAGCTAGAGACTATTATGATCTTTATATTCTCATTAAGCTCAACAACTCAGTGTTGGATCGGGATGAACTGAAAGTAGCGATCAGGAAAAAAGCTGAAGAAAGAGACAGCACCAAGTATTTAGATAATTACGTTGTTTATCTGGATAGTATTTTCGAAAGTCAGGAACTCCGTAAAATCTGGAATGACTACAGCAAGAAATATTCGTACGCAGAAAATATTGAATTCGATCAGATCATTAAAACGATTCGAGATTTATTGACATAATTCCTTAAAGTATTTTAATGAAAATGCACCGGAACATCAAATTGTCTGTGCTGGTTCATTGCTGGAGGTGGCATTGCACCAGTCCGGCCGGCATAGATTATTTAACTGTTTACACCGCCAGATTATTGAACTGACTGTTGTACAAATCGGCGTAGAAGGTATCGGCGGCCAGCAATTCCTGATGGGTTCCCTTTTCCACAATGGTGCCGTTTTTCATGACCAGAATCAGATCGGATGATTTGATGGTGGAAAGCCGGTGGGCGATGACAAAACTGGTTTTTCCCTTCATACTCTGAACCATGGCTTTCTGCACTTCCAATTCGGTTTTGGTGTCAACACTGGAAGTCGCTTCATCCAGAATCATCAGGGCGGGATTGGCCAGCATCGCTCGCGCAATCGTCAACAGCTGCATCTGCCCCTGGGAGATTTCACCATCATCATTGGCGATCACCGTATCATAACCTTCCGACAAGGTTCTGATAAAATGATCGCATCGTGCCGCTTTGGCAGCCTGAATGATTTCCTCCCGGGTGGCATCCATTTTTCCGTAAGCAATATTTTCGGCGATGGTGCCTTTAAAAAGCCAAGAATCCTGAAGGACCATACCAACCATGCGTCGGAGCCCGCTTTTGGAAAGCTCCTTGATATCAATGCCATCAACTTTAATCCTGCCGCCGTTGAGCTCGTAGAATCGCATCAGCAGATTAACCAGGGTGGTCTTGCCGGCACCGGTAGGCCCAACGATGGCAACCATCTCATTCGGTTTTACGGTAAAGCTCACATCCTGCATCAAGATGTCCCCCGGATGATAACCAAAGCGGACATGTTCAAATGAAACGGCCCCGTCCGGATTGGCAATCTGCTTAGGTGAGCTGATTTCAGGCACTTCTTCCGCGGCATCCAGAAATTCAAAAACCCGTTCAGCTGATGCTAATGCGGCCTGCATGGAATTAACAAAATAAGACGACTGGGTAATGGGGTCGGCAATCTGGTTGACATACTGTAAAAATGCCTGAACGGTGCCGATCGTCATGGTGCCATTAATGGCAAAGATGCCTCCGACAATGGCGGTCACCACAAAACTGAGCTGAGTGAGAAAGCGAATCGCCGGATAGATGGCATAGATGACAAATTGTGATTTTTTGTTGGCTTGATATTGCCGGTTGCTTAATTCCCGCTCGGTTTGAATAATCTGCTGCTGTTGGTTAAAGCTTTTAATAATCAGGTTCCCGGTGTAATATTCTTCAATCTTACCATTGAGTTCCCCTAAAACGACCTGATTTTCATAGAAAACAGCATGCGTTTTTCCGGAAATCCATTTGGTGGCAAAAACGCTCAGCGACATGGTTGATATGATGATCACGGCCATGATCGGGCTTAGGGCGAACATGATGACAACACTGAAAACAATATTGCACACAGCATTGACAAACTGCAACGTCCCGGTTTTTAAAATCTCGGCAATCTTATCGGGATCATTGGTGGTTCGGCTTAAAATATCGCCGGTTTCATTGGCATCATAATAATGCAGCGGCAGCTTTGTAATCTTTTCACTTATTTTCTCCCGTAGCGATAAAGCCAGCTTTTCGCCAACACTCGCCATGGTGTATTCCTGAAGAAATGAGAAGGATGCCCCAATCAGATAAGCCAAGCTTAATAATATCAGCGGTAGTCCCAGCATTTCTGCCAGTTTTTGATAACTGCCCCCAATCCCATAATCGGTGACACCCTTAATGAGCAGATCCAGCGCCTTGCCCATAAGGATCGGGGTGATGGCAAACAGCCCGCTGCTGACCACTGCCGCCACCAGAATAATTATCAAGGCCGCTTTTTGTTCGAGCAGCAGCCCCATTAATCGTTTGGCAGCGGCCTTGGAATTCTTGGGTAGATCTTCCATTTCAGGGACATCGGCGGGAGATACCGCTTTCTGATTTTCGTTTTTAGTTTTTTCACGTTGCTTTTTCATAAGCTGTCGGCCTCCTTTTCGGTGAGCTGAGAAGCGACGATTTCCTGATAGACAGCACAGGTCTTCAGGAGGTCGCCATGTTTGCCGATCCCGGCCATCCTGCCGGAATCCAGCACGATGATCTGATCCGCATCCATAATGGTACTGATCCGTTGGGCAATGATCACGACCGCCGCGTCGGCTATTTCCTTTTTCAGGGCTTTTCTGAGTACCGCATCGGTTTTAAAATCCAGGGCGGAAAAGCTGTCATCAAAAATATAGACCGGGGCTTTTTTTACCAGAGCCCGGGCAATACACAAGCGTTGCTTTTGTCCCCCGGAAAAATTCGTGCCACCCTGGGCTACCGTGCTTTCATAACCATCTTCCAGCTCAGTAATGAAGGCATCGGCCTGGGCTGTTTTAGCCGCATATTCCAGTTCTGCTGCAGTTGCTTCGCTGTTTCCCATATGCAGATTCGCGGCGATGGTGCCGCCAAAGAGAATGGCCTTCTGGGGCACATAGCTGATTCTTTCCCGGAGCTGATGCTGGGTCATCCGGCGGATGTCCGTTCCCTCCAGAGTGATCCGGCCGCTGCCCACATCGTAGAGCCGCAGCATCAGACTGGCAATGGTGCTCTTGCCCGATCCGGTTCCTCCGATGATGGCGGTGGTTTTCCCCTGCTCGCAGGTAAAGCTGATGTCCGCCAAGACCGACTCTTCGGCGCCCCGATAGGAAAAGCTGACCTGATCAAAGACAATTTTTTCCGGGTTGTTCGGGTTCCCCGATACCGCCTGCTCGTTGTCATCGGCTATTTCGGGAATCGTATCCAAGACCTCCTCGGTTCGATCCAGGCAGGCTTTCATTTTCGGCAGCATCACCATCACCATGGAAGACATTATCAGTGCGATCAGCAGCAGAATGGTATATTCAGAAACCGCTGTAATACCGCCAATCTGAATTTCGCCATTGAGCACCAGAAAGCTGCCAAACCATAACACAGCGACCATACTGATCCCCACGACTGTCCAGATCAGGGGACTGAAGACGGCGAAGGTCTTATTTAAATGAATGACATTATCGGCATAATTCAAAAAGGCATCGTCGGTTCGCTTTCTTTCATATTCCGAATTGTCAAAGGCCCGAATCACCCGGACACCGGTAATGGATTCACCCATAATGCGATTGATGGTGTCCAGCCGTTTTTGAATGGTTTGGGATATCGGACTCGCTTTTCTGAAGATAAAATAAAGGGCAATCATAAAAATGGCCATGGCAATAACGGGAATCGCGACGAGTGACGGACTCACGGCAATGGTCATAATAATGGCGGTCACAGCAATAATGGGGGCGGGCAACACCATTTGGGTAAACATAATAACGGTCTGCTGGATCACTGTAATATCGCTGGTTGCCCGGGTAATCATCGAAGCGGTGCTGAAGCGGTTAAAATCACGAATCGACAATATCTGGGTTTTATCAAAAATCCGATCCCTCAGGTATTTTCCTGAGAGTGCGGCCAAGTCGGCACACAGATAGCTGGCCCATAAGGAGATAAGGGCTGAAACGCCCACCGCGGCCAACATCTGCAAACCCAATGCCACTATCGCCAGCAGATCTTTTTTGATGATGCCATCGTCAATGATTTTTGCCGCAAAGTAGGGTACGGCCAACATACTGAACGACTGGATCACCGTTGCCAGGATAATTAAAAACAACATTCCTTTCTTTTCTTTTAAAAATTGGATCAGGTACTTCATTTATGATTCCTCCGGACTTGCTGTGAATTTGCGAATTGTTATATTTATCATAAACGATACACTACCTGTTTCGTCAAGTGTTTTATGACAGGTTGGCGGAGAAAAGCAAAAAACGGAAAATGAATCTTGAGTCTTTCTTAAGATTCATGAAAATTCAGACTAATTCAAGGATTTATACGTATCATTCTAGATAAGGAAAGTCCTGGACAGCTTTTCTCACTTTACTATTTCTTGGCAGCGGCTCCGAGCGGGTCGCTGCTTTGCATTTGACCTGAGACCGTATCGCGGCGGGAACAGTTTTCAAAATCCTTTACTTTTTGAAGGAAATGATATAAAATTAAAAGCAATAAAAGTGATCTCGTAGCTCAGCTGGGAGAGCATTACCTTCACACGGTAGGGGTCGATGGTTCAAGTCCATTCGGGATCACCATTTTTTATATTTAATATTATCCGGCGATAGGTGCCGGCTTTTTTATGCCCAAAAACATCAGCTGAAAAAGCGCAAGTTGTCATTTTTACATATTGCAAATGCGAACCGATCAGTTTAAGATTAACAGTAAATACTAAAGAATATGCAGGTGTGAAAATGGGAGAATTATCAAAGCTGCCAAATATCGGCAAAGAAATCGAGCGACAGCTCAATCAGGTGGGAATCGAAACAGCGGAGCAGCTGAGAGAAACCGGAAGCCGGGCGGCGTGGCTGAAAATCCACGCGATTGATCTTTCGGCTTGCATTAACCGCCTCTACGGTCTGGAAGGCGCCATCCGGGGTATTAAAAAGAGCGAACTGCCGGCGGCAGTAAAGGCGGAGTTGAAGGAATTCTATAATTCAAATAAGTAGGAAATAAATAATCGTTAAATGTGCCGGTAAGAGCATTACCCCCGTTTGAGATTATGAAAATCTGGTCAGGAGAAATAATCATGTTGACAATTGGACCACACCTTTCGATCGCAGGTGGATATAAAAAAGCCGGTAAGGAGGCCGTCAGTCTCGGCGCCAATACCTTTCAGTTTTTTACGCGCAACCCGCGAGGCGGAAAGGCCAAAGCCCTTGATCCGGCTGATGTGGAGGGGCTCACCGCAATCATGCAGGCCAACGGTTTTGGCGAATTGCTGGCGCATGCGCCCTACACGCTGAATATGTGCTCGGCCACACCGGCCACCCGGGATTTCGCCAGGATGGCGTTCAAGGAAGACCTGCTGCGTCTGGAGCAGCTGCCTTGCCGGCTCTATAATTTTCATCCGGGCAGCCACACCGGTCAGGGCGTTGCTGCCGGTATTCGATGGATCGTGGATATGCTCAACGATGAGTTGTGGCCCCAGCAGAAAACGACGGTGCTGCTGGAAACCATGTCGGGAAAGGGAACCGAGATCGGCCGTAACTTTGAGGAACTCAGAGCCATCATCGATGGGGTCGAATTGCAGGATAAAATTGCGGTCTGTCTGGATACCTGCCACGTTTATTCTGCCGGTTATGATCTCGTTGGAAACCTTGAAGCGGTTCTGACGGAATTCGACCGGATCATTGGGCTTTCCCGCCTCAGATGTGTGCACCTGAATGACAGCATGATGCCATTCGGCAGCAACAAGGACCGGCATGAAAAAATCGGCTTCGGAACGCTGGGAATCGATACCTTCGAAAGAATTGTCACCCATCCGCAGCTCAGGGAGCTGCCCTTTTTTCTGGAAACGCCCCAGGAAAATACGCTTGACTATAAAAAGGAAATCGATCTGCTGCGGTTATTTTAGTGAGAATATCCCGTTGACACCGCATCAGCGTATTGTTATAATTTAGACAATTAAAAATAAACTCCGAGCAAAAGTGTCTAAGAATTATTTTATGATACTGCGCCAAAGCGTGTGAGCTTTCGGGTTATGCTGGAAACGGGATGGCCTTCTGTCTGAAAAGGAGCAAGATTTCACAAGCGTGTGACTTGTGTTGATAAGCGTGCTTCTTTGCTGCGCCTTGCCTTCTTTTCTGCGAAATCCAGGCAGGTTTTTTTTTATAATTTTACAGCAAAAAAGTCAAGGAAAGAAAAGAGGAGTATGCTTATGTTAAAAGGCATTGAATTAACGGAAGCGGTGAAAATCATCACTGAAAACGTTCCCCAAATAGAGGAAAAGGAAACGATCGGCATTCTGGATTCACTGTCCGGAGTGGCGGCTGAGGATGTGTTTGCCCCCATCGACAACCCGCCGTTTGACCGGTCACCGCTGGATGGGTACGCCCTGATAGCGGAGGACACCACCGGGGCGAGCCGGGAAAACCCGGTCAAGCTGACGGTCGTCGGAAAGCTCTACGCGGGGGATGCCAGTGCTTTTGAGTTAAAACCGAACCAGGCCGTTCGGATTATGACCGGAGCCATGATTCCCCAAGGTGCCAACTGCGTGATCCGCCAGGAGGCAACCGATTACGGTACGGAGACCGTTGCCATTTACCAGTCGTTGAAAGCCTATGAAAACTACTGTTACAGCGGTGAGGATTTCAAAAAAGGCACTAAACTGATCTCAAAGGGTGAAAAACTCAATTTTGTTCATATCGGTCTACTGGCCAGCATGGGTTTCACGACGGTGAGCGTCTACCGCAAGCCCCGGATTGCATTGCTTGTTACGGGGGAAGAACTGTTTGTGCCGGGGCTGTTGCTGGAGCAGGGAAAAATCTACAACAGCAATCTGTTTCTGCTGGCAGCCCGACTCAAAGAGCTTTCAATCACTCCGGTTTATCTCCAGCAGACCGGTGACGATGTCGATGTGGTTGCCGAGAAGGTCAGACAGGCATTGGCTGTCTCCGATGCGGTCATCACAACCGGCGGGGTTTCCGTCGGAGAAAAGGATATTTTTCACGAGGTGCTGCCAAAGCTTGGCGTCGACCGGAAATTCTGGAAGGTTAATTTGAAACCCGGAACCCCGGCGATGTTTTCAACCCTGGAAAACAAACCGATCCTGAATCTGTCGGGCAATCCGTTTGCGGCGCTGGCGACCTTTGAACTGCTGGCCAGACCGATGCTCGGCAAAATATCGCGGGACACTTCGATGTTCACAAGCGAAACAACCGGCATCATGGACAGCGATTTTCCGAAAAAGAGCAAGGGAAAACGCTTCATCCGGGCGATTTATGACGAGGGCAGAGTGAAACTGCCGGCGGGCGGGCATGCCTCGGGAATGGTCGCATCGCTGAAGGGCTGCAACTGCATGGTCGAAATTGAAGCGGGAAACCCGGGAATGAAAAAAGGGGATCAGGCAAAGGTTATTTTATTATAAAAGATGGAGGAAAAATGATGGAAGTCAGAGGAAAAATAACGGGAATCTGCACGAGTGTTGATACGGGAACACCGAAGCGCAATATTCATCAGGCGAATCTGATCAGAAATTTCGGCGTTGAAGGCGATGGCCATGGCGGCCCTCACACGGACAGACAGGTCAGTCTGTTGTCCTATGAAACGATTCAGGCATTCATCGGAAAGGACGCCGAAGTACAGGAAGGCGCCTTCGGGGAGAATCTGGTGGTGCAGGGAATTGATTTTTCGAATTATCCGGTCGGCACCCAGTTCCGATCCGGGGATGTGATTCTGAGGATCACCCATAAAGGGAAGGAATGCGAAGTCTGCGAAATGGACAAAACCGCGGGCGACTGCCTGATGCAGAAGGCAGGCATTTTCTGCCGAGTGGTGATGGGCGGCATTCTGACCGAAGGGGATTATCTTCATCTGGAAGACTGACAAGCGGCGATTTGCCTTTGGGATTGAGAATGCGGGAGAGCGTGGAAGAAGATGACAGTGGACAGAGATATTTTAAGATCCATACCGAAGATTGATGAACTGCTGAAAGAACCCCAGTTGGTGAAAGTGGCCGGTCGGTATGGCACGGCAGTGGTGGTGGCGTGCGCCAGGATGGTCGTCGAGGAAAAAAGGCAGCAGATCGTGGCGGGAAATCACAGCGATCTGGTTGACAAAAGTCAATTAGTCCGGGAAATTGAAGCCCGCCTCCAGCGGGAAACCCGCATGCATTTGCGCCCGGTGATCAATGGCACCGGGATCGTTCTGCATACGAATTTGGGCCGGGCGGTGCTTTGCGAAGCGGCTGCCCAGGCGGCTTATCAAGCAGCCAGAAATTACAGCACCCTGGAATACGATGTCAGAACCGGCGAGCGGGGCAGCCGCTACAGCCACGTCGACTTTCTGCTTGAAAAAATCTGCGGCTGCGAAAGTGCGATTGTCGTCAATAACAACGCGGCCGCGGTGCTGCTGATTTTGAGCACCCTGGCAAAGGGCAAAGAGGTCATCGTTTCACGGGGCGAGCTGGTGGAGATCGGCGGGTCTTTCCGGGTGCCGGAAGTGATGCAGCAGAGCGGTGCCACTCTGGTTGAGGTCGGCAGTACCAATAAAACCAAGCCGGCGGACTACGAAAAGGCCATCTGTTGTGAAAACACGGGGGCGCTTTTGAAGGTGCACACCAGCAACTTCAAAATTATGGGATTTACGCAGGAGGTGTCGCTTCAGGAACTGACGGAAATCGGCCACAAGCACGATCTGCCGGTGTTGTACGATATGGGCAGCGGCGGCTTTTTTAAAGCGGAAGACTACCAGTTGGGGGATGAACCCAACGTTTTGGAAAGTATGAAATCCGGCGCGGACATCATCTGCTTCAGCGGGGACAAGCTGCTGGGCGGACCTCAGGCCGGCATCATTCTGGGCCGGAAAAAGTACATCGATGAGATGAAAAAAAATCCGCTGACCCGGGCTCTGCGCGTGGACAAAATGACACTGGCAGCGCTGGAAGCGACTCTCAGGCTTTATCTGGACAAAGATAAAGCGCAAAAGGAAATTCCGGTTCTGGCCTTACTTTCGGCCACGCAGGAGTCTCTGCTGGAAAAAGCAGAATGTTTTACCGCTCTGCTGGGAAAAAATCCGCTGATTGCATCCGCGGTCGTTGAGGATTTTGGACAGGTCGGCGGGGGCTCGATGCCCAACCAGATGATCCCCAGCGTCTGCGTGGCGGTGGAAGTCGGAGGGGTTTCCGCAAATGCGCTGGACCGGAAACTGAACGAGGCGGATATACCCATCATTGGCAGAATACATAAGGATCGTTATCTGCTGGATATGCGGACCATTGAAAGCCGCGATTTTGAAACCATTGCGATGACGCTGAAAAATATGACAGAATAACGCAGGAGGCTTGAATGAATCTCATTTTAGGAACAGCAGGACATATCGATCATGGAAAAACAAGCCTGGTCAAGGCGTTGACGGGCATCGACACCGACCGGCTGAAGGAAGAAAAAAAACGCGGCATCACCATCGAACTGGGCTTTGCCTTTCTTGATCTTCCCTGCGGCAACCGGATCGGTATTGTAGATGTCCCCGGACATGAAAAATTTATCAACAACATGCTGGCCGGCGCCGGCGGGATCGACCTGGCGATGCTGGTCATTGCGGCTGATGACGGCATCATGCCCCAGACCATCGAGCATTTCGAAATTCTGTCGCTGCTGGAAATCAAACACGGGCTGATTGTGATCACGAAAACGGATCTGGTCGATGACGACTGGATCGAAATGGTTGAAGGCGAAATCCGCGAAAAATTCCAGGGCAGCTTCCTCGAAGACGCGCCGATTATACCGGTATCGGCCCACACCGGAGCCGGGCTGGAGGAGCTGAAGACGGCGCTTTCGGTGATTGTGTCACAGGTTAAGGAGAAAAAACTTTCAACACCTTGCCGGCTGCCGATTGACCGCGTTTTTTCAGTCGACGGTTTCGGGACGGTGGCAACCGGAACGCTGATTGAGGGGCGCATCAAGGTCGGCGAGAACGTCATGCTCTATCCGAGTCTGGAGGCGGCCAAAGTCCGGAGCCTGCAGGTTCATGGCAACCCGGTGGAGAAAGCCGTTGCCGGACAGCGGGTGGCGGTGAATCTGACCGGAATTAAGAAACAGGAAGTCATGCGCGGGGATGCCATCGCGCATGAAAACAGCATCGAAAACACGATGATGGTGGATGTCAAGCTCAACATCCTGAAAAGCACCGCCCGAACCGTTAAAAATGCAAGCCGGGTCCATTTCTACCATGGTACGAAGGAAATTCTGGCCAAAGTGATTCTGCTCGATCGGGATGAGCTGGCAGCCGGAGAATCGGCCTATGTCCAGTTCCGGTTTGAAGAGAAACTGGCGCTGAAAGTGGGCGATCACTTTGTCATCCGCTTCTATTCGCCGCTGGAGACCATCGGCGGCGGTACGGTTCTGGATGCCAACCCCATCAAGCACCGCCGGAATCAGCCGGCTGTCATCAGCGCCATGGAGATCCGGGAGAACGGGACCCGGAAGGAAAAGGTGCTGCTGGAAATCCGCGAACAGAGCAAAAACCTCCGGGACATCGACTACATCAGAGACCATATCGGAAAAGAGCCGATTGCAAAAGAGCTCGAAAAACTGGTGGGAGAAAAGGCTATTGTTCCGATGAACGATCGTCTCTATCTGTCAAAGGAATACCTGGCGTTTCTGAAAAACAGGCTGATCAAACTGCTGCGGGAATTCCATAAAGCTTATCCGCTGAAGGAAGGGATGAACCGCGAGGAAGTCAGAGGCAAACTGATACCGCAGGCGCCGGTTGCGGCGATCGACAGCATCATCGGATACTTCATCGATAAAAAAACGGTCAAATGGGAATCTGAATTCGTCAGTCTGCCGGACTTCAAGGTCGTCTATAAGGAAGCCGACACGGAACTGCTCAACGAGGTCGAGCAGCGCTATCAAAATGCCGGCTTCGCGCCGCCGTCGCTGGACGATCTGGCCAGACACTACGGAAAAAACAAGCAGTATACCGGTGCCATCACGATGCTGAAGAAATCCGGCACCATCATCCCGCTTGATCTGAAATTCTGCATCCACCGTGATTATTATCAGCAGGCGCTGGATTTACTCAACGACTACCTTGAAAAGAATCAGGAGATCGCGCTGGGAACCTACCGGGATATGCTGGGCGTTTCACGAAAATACGCGGTCGCGCTGCTTGAGGAATTCGACAAGAAACGGATTACGAAAAAAGTCGGCGAGGGCAGGCAGCTTCAGAAATAGAGGAGAAGAAAAATGGCAATTGATATTCCGAACATGATATTAATCGGGGCAACGGCGAGAAACAGTGGCAAAACGACGCTGGCCGTTGCCATCATTGAAAAATACAAAGAGAAAATGCCGGTATACGGCATCAAGGTCACGACGATTGACTCAAATCACCGGCAATGCGTTCACGGCGGGGAAGGCTGCGGGGCCTGTTCGAATCTGGCCGGTGATTTTGAAATAACCGAAGAAGTGCTGCGCGATGAAAAAAAAGATACCGTTTTACTCCTGGCCGGCGGCGCCAAAAAAGTATACTGGCTGAAAACCATCAATACCTGCATGGCCAAAGGCATCGAAACCGTGATTTCCAGAATACCCAAAGAGGCCCTGATCATTTGTGAATCGAACACGTTGAGAAAAGTTGTGAATCCGGGTATCTTTGTCATGGTCAGAAACACCAGAGACAGTCAGATGAAAAACACCGCGGCAGCCGTCATCGATCAGGCGGATATCGTATTTGAAAATCGCTTTGACGGGAAAATTGAAACAGTTCTGGATGAAATTGCTCAGAAGATGAACTTGTGAAAAAAAACAGCCGGTCAGTTTTATCGAAATGGGCGCAAAGAGCTTGCGGACAAAAAAAATATATGATACCATATTGACTGTATTAAAGTTTGGGGGTAGATGGGCGCTGGTGTGTCCTCTGGTCTTCAAAACCAGTATGAGTAGTGAAGAACTGCTTGGGTGGGTTCGATTCCCACATATTCCCGCCAATTTTGAATCGTTAAGCCCTGAGATGCGAATGCATCTCAGGGCTTTTTCATTATTTGCTGATAATCCTCCGGCGTATTGATGTTGGCCATCGTTTTGCTTTCATCATTGACGGAGAAGATTTTATAGTCGTACTGATCGATCAGCCGGAACACCTTTGCGGAATGGTCCCGGATAATCGGCAGTATTTTTTTATAGCTGCTGGTGGGAAAAACGCCGATCAGCGGTTCAACTTTTCCGTTTTGAGACAGCAGGGTGATCTCGTTTTTTTCTTTCATATGAAAGTCGATCAGTGAAAAAATGGTGTCTTCGACAAGCTGCGGCACATCCACGCAGACAATGAAACAGTATTTGTTTTTGGCCTTTTTAAAGCAGGAATACATCCCGCCCAAAGGACCCCGACCGGCCAGTTCATCGGCTACCGGTGTAATGCCTGAAATTTCATGGGGATAGCCGGAGATGATAATGTCGGTGAAGCCCATTTTCCGTGCTTTTTCAATCAGGGTTTCAAGAAACGTGTGACCGTGATAATCAAGATCAGCCTTGTCCGTTCCCATGCGGCGGCTTTTTCCACCGGCCAGAATAAGAAATGAAAGATCGCTGTAATTCATTTGAGCCTCCTCTTAAAGGTTGAGTGCGTTTGATATGATGATACGCAATACTTAATTATAAGGAATTCAAAGAGATAAAGTCAAGCGCGGGAAAATACGGCTAAACAAAAGGCTGATAATTATCGCAATCCTTTAATTGTGTCGCGCGTTTTGAGCGATTGATAAAAAATAGCAAAAAAAGTTGAACTTTTACGGGATTTGAATGTGTGAGGGCAATGATTTTATTACTCAAATAAAGGTGAGGTAAATATTTGTCATTGTCTGATATTTGTTTGACAATCGACCGGAGGATATGACATAATTAAAGCAAACGATATCACTGAGAAGGAGGATGTATTATGGGAAAACAAGTATTAACGACTTGCCCCTATTGCGGAGCAGGTTGTCAATTATACCTCAACGTCGAAGATGGTCAGATTGTTAGCGCGACACCGGCGGATGGTAGAACCAACCAGGGAAACTTATGTCTCAAAGGCCATTACGGCTGGGATTATTTAAATGATCCCCAGATTCTGACGAAACGGCTCACCAAGCCAATGATCAGAAAGAATGGGGTACTGGAAGAGGTTGAATGGGATGAAGCCATCAGCTACACTGCAGAACGTCTGTCAGAGATCAAGGCGAAATACGGTCCGGATTCAATTATGGGAACAGGTTCTGCCCGTGGCCCGGGAAATGAAGCAAACTTTGTCATGCAGAAATTTATGCGTGCCGCCATCGGTACGAATAATGTGGATCACTGCGCCAGGGTTTGACATGCTCCATCTGTAGCGGGTCTACAGTACTCATTAGGAAGCGGCGCTATGTCAATGGGCGTCCCAGAAATCGAAGACGCAAAATTATTATTCATTTTTGGATATAATGGTGCGGATTCACATCCAATCGTGGCCAGAAGAATTGTAAAAGCAAAGCAAAAAGGTGCGAAGCTGATCGTTGTTGATCCACGGATCACCGAATCGGCGCGAATCGCCGACATGCATCTCCAATTAAAAGGCGGTTCCAACATGGCGCTGGTACAGGCCATGGCAAATGTTATCATAGCAGAAGGCCTGGCTGATCAGAAGTTTATCGAAGATCACACCAACGGCTATGAAGAATACAAGGAATTTGTTAAAAAATATACCCCGGAATATGCCGAACCAATTTGTCATGTACCGGCGGAACAAATCCGCGAAGCAGCCAGAGCTTATGCCAAAGCGGAATCATCGATGATTCTTTATGGAATGGGTGTCTGTCAGTTTGCCCAGGCCGTTGATGTTGTCAAAGGACTGGCCAGTCTGGCACTCTTAACCGGAAACTTCGGCGGACCAAACATGGGTATCGGTCCGGTCCGTGGTCAGAACAATGTTCAGGGAGCCTGTGATATGGGCGCGCTGCCAAACTGCTACTCCGGATATCAGAGCGTGACCGATGATGCGGTACGTGAAAAATTCGAAAAAGCCTGGGGCGTCAAACTTTCAAACAAGGTTGGTATTCCACTGACCCATGTTCCCCATCGCGTCCTCGAAGAAAAAGATGAGAAAAAGAAAATCCATGCCTACTATATTTTCGGAGAGGATCCAGCTCAATCCGATCCGGATCTTAACGAAATCAGAGAGACACTGGAAAAACTCGATTTTGTCGTCATGCAGGATATTTTCATGAATAAAACCGGCCTTCAGGCAGATGTTATTTTACCATCGACCGCCTGGGGTGAACATGACGGCATTTATTCCGCCTGTGACCGTGGCTTCGCCAGAATCAGAAAAGCGATTGAACCGAAAGGCGATGTCAAGACCGACTGGGAGATTATCAGCCTGATCTCAACCGCCATGGGTTATCCGATGCACTACAACAATACCAAGGAAATCTGGGATGAAATGAGAAGTCTGACCCCAAGTTTCTTCGGTGCGACATATGAAAAACTGGAAGCGCT
Organism: Acetobacterium fimetarium; assembly: GCF_014284475.1. Taxonomy (GTDB): domain Bacteria; phylum Bacillota; class Clostridia; order Eubacteriales; family Eubacteriaceae; genus Acetobacterium; species Acetobacterium fimetarium. The sequence goes on from NZ_WJBC01000012.1 coordinate 68,662, forward strand.
TGGCAGCATTCAATGGCCATGCCGTGACGAGTCCATGGAAGATAAGGGAACGCCATACCTGTTCACGGGTGGAAAATTCTCCCATCCGGATGGAAGAGGCAAGTTCTTTGCAACCGAATGGCGACCACCCTGTGAAGTTGAAAGTCCGGAATATCCCTATTCACTCTCAACCGTCCGTGAAGTCGGCCACTATTCCGTTCGAACCATGACCGGTAACTGCCGTGCTCTGGCCAACCTGGAAGACGAACCGGGCTGGATTCAGATGAGTCCGGAAGACTGTGAAAAACTTAATGTCAAAGAAGGCGATCTGATCAAAGTATACTCCAAACGGGGCAGCCTGATCACTAGGGTTCTGCCGACAGAGCGGGTCAGACCAGGAGCCACCTACATGACTTATCAGTGGTGGATCGGTGCCTGCAACGAATTGACGACGCCGTATCTTGATCCCGTCAGCAATACACCGGAATCCAAGTACTGTGCCATCAATCTGGAAAAGATCGACGACCAGGCCTGGGCGGAACAGTATGTTAAAGATTCGTATGAAAGTATCCGAAAAAATATGGGCATCGATACTGCCAAAAAAGAGGTGTAGAATATGAATTATTTTGTAAAAGGTAATCCAGACTTATGCATCGGCTGTCGAACCTGTATGATCGGTTGCGTGGTTGCGCACGAAGGAACAAAAATCTTTCAGATGAAGCCAGGCGAATACGTGTTCAATCCGAAGCTTGATGTAGTAAAAACAGCGACCATCACGATACCGGTGCAATGCAAGCACTGTGAAAATCCGGCCTGCATGAATGCCTGCCCAGTGAAAGCCATCGAAGTAGTCGACAATACCGTGATTATTGCCCAGGACAAATGCATCGGCTGCAAGACCTGCATGATCGCCTGTCCCTATGGCGCCATCGATATGGTCAAAGCCAGCGATGGAGGCAAACAGCAAGACGGCAGCGATCGAATCATTGCCAACAAATGCGATCTCTGTAACGGAATTGAAGGGGGACCTGCCTGTGTTCGCGTTTGCCCAACGGCATCGTTGAAACTCATCACCGAAGAAGCAGTGGAAACCTCAGCATCAAACAAACGGACAGCAGCGGCAATTTCGCTGTCTCAGGTAAAAGAATAACTAAAGCTTAAAAGACGACGATGACTGTATCGTAGTAAAGCGGAGTCTGATGATAAACTAAACTCGTGCAAACTTCGATACAGTCTATTTTTAAACTTAAAACGATTGATATAAGGAGGGGTGGCAAACTTTGGATACTTTTTTAAAGCGGGCAGTGGTTAAGGTCAACGGCCAACAGTCCGATCTTGTGGATGAGACTATTATCACCGAATATCCTTTTAAATTATATGTAAACGACAAAGAATTTTGTACGTTTTATTGTACACCCGAAAATCTGGAAGAGCTGATCGTTGGCCATTTGACCAGCCGCGGCATGCTGAGCTCCAGGCAGGATATCAGAAGCATCGAAATCGATGTGAAGAAGAATATTGCAAAAGTGCAGCTGGCAGAAAACGCACCGGGCCTGAAACAAATGCCGCTGGTGGAACCAATCGTTGTAAAAATCCAAACGATCTATGAAATCATGGAAAAAAACATTGCGCCGACATCGCTGTTTAAAGAAACGGGCGGATTTCACCGGGTTGCAATCTATGATCAGGAAACAGAAATTGTCACGCTCATGGACGTAGCCCGACATAACGCAGTGGACAAGGTGATTGGGCATTGCATACTGAATGGCATTGACTGCAGAGACAAGATTCTTGTCGTCAGTGGGAGAATTTCTTCGGATATGATCGAAAAAGCGGATAAAGGAAGTATCCCGATTGTTCTGTCAAAATCGGCTTCAACAACCTTGAGCATTGAGAAGGCGGAACAGGCGGGTATCACCCTGGTTGGATTTGTCCGCGGCGAGCGGATGAATGTTTATACCCATCCCAACCGGATTGATTTGGGTGATGAACTGTTTGGAAAAATTGCAAAAAAAAAAAGAATCGATTGCTTGAAAAGTTCATTGGAATATTTAATATCTTAAAAAAATGGAGGGTAAAATGAATAATAATTTAAGTTCATTTGTTGTCGCTTGCAATGATCAGTGTACAGGATGCAGAGCCTGTGAAGTGGCCTGTTTTACGGTACACAATCAGAAGGATAACAAAGTCGCGCACACGGTTGGTACCGTAGAAATACCGGTTACACCAAGACTGTATTTAACCAGACTTGACGAATCCTGTCTGCCGGTTCAATGCAAACAGTGTGAAGATGCACCTTGTCTGAATTCCTGTTCGGCCAAAGCAATTGCCAGAGTGGACGGCGTTGTCTATGTTAATGAAGATCTCTGCATCGGCTGTAAAAACTGCATGATGGCCTGTCCGTTTGGTGCGATGGAAATGCTTCCGATTGCCAAAAAAGGCCAAGCCGTCAAACAGATCGGCAGTGACGAAATCAGAAAATCAGCTTACAAGTGCGATCTCTGTATCGGTCTTGAAGGCGGACCGGCCTGTGTCAGTACCTGTCCACATGATGTTTTAAAACTTGTCAATCTTGAAGAAGATGGAAAAGAAAAGAAAATCAAAGCAGCGGTTGCATTAACATTAACCGGAAATCTATAAGAAGGGGGGACAAACAAGTGATTATTAATATTGATAAAGATATATGTACGGGTTGTAGAGAATGTGCAGAAGTATGTCCAGCGTCTGCAATCGAAGGAGAAAAGGGCAAACCGCAGGAAATCAATTACGATAAATGCGTTATGTGCGGTCAATGCATCCAGAAATGCAAATCCTATGTTTCATTGATTGATCATGGCGTCGGCGTTTATGAGGCAAAACGGGCAGAACGTAATCTTCCTGCCAGCGTCAAAGAACCGCTTTTTGCAGCGTACAGCAACTGCAATCTGGACAAAGTCAAAGCAGCGTTGGCTGATAAAGACACGATCACGGTCGTTCAATGTGCTCCGGCTGTTCGTGTCGGCATCGCTGAAGATTTCGGCGGCGAACTGGGAACCGTTGCCGCCAGAAAAATGGCAGCGGCCCTGCGAAAAATCGGTTTTGACCGGGTTTACGACACCAATTTCGAGGCGGATCTGACCATCATGGAAGAGGGAACAGAACTGATCAAGCGCGTCACCGAAGGCGGAACATTGCCGATGTTCACCTCCTGCTGCCCAGCCTGGGTTTCCTATCTTGAAAGAAATTATCCGGAACTGAAAGAACATTTATCAACCTGTAAATCACCACAGCAGATGGGCTCAATCTTCAAAACCTACGGTGCTGAAATTGATCAATTCGATCCGGCAAAAATGTTTGTCGTTTCCGTGATGCCCTGCACCTGTAAAGAATTTGAGTGCAACCGTGAAGAAATGAACAGCAGCGGCTATCAGGATGTCGATGTTGCCATCACCACCAGAGAACTGGCTTATCTGATCAAGGACATGGATATCGACTTCAACGCCTTGCCGGATGAAGACTTCGATCAGCCGCTGGGATTGTACTCAGGTGCCGGCACCATCTTCGGGGTTACCGGTGGTGTTATGGAAGCTGCCATCCGAACAGGCTATGAACTGATCACCGGAAAACCAATTCCGGCTGTGGATGTCAGCGCGGTACGAGGCAGTGATATCTTCCGTACGGCAACTCTGCAGGTTGGCGATATTGAATTGAAAGTCGGGATTGTAACGGGCCTCAAAAATGTAGCACCAGTTCTTGAAGCACTTAAAGCCGGCAAACTGGATCTTCATTTTATCGAAGTGATGACCTGTCCGGTTGGCTGCGTCAGCGGCGGCGGACAACCGAAGCTGCTGCTTGACAGCGAAAGAGATGCGGCCTATCAAGCGCGAACCAAGGGAACTTACGCCCATGATGCTGAGCTGCCGATTCGAAAATCCCACGAGAATCCGGCCATCAAAAAAATCTACGATGAATATCTGCTCGAACCAAACGGCGAAAAATCGCATCATCTGTTGCATACCAAGTATTGTACGGGTGAAAACAACTTTAAAAAATAACCAATCGATTGAGTCGTCATCAGGATGACCCGCAGGTTGTCGACAAACCCGTACCGACCAATTGTTAATCAGTTGTTTGCTTGCAATTCGTACAGGCTATCGCCTGTTCGCCTTGATGCAAACAACACGATGTAACAATTGTCGGTACTGCTTTGGTACTTTGTCTACAGTCTCTGGTGTCATCATCAGGATGACCCGTTTGTAATCTCGGCAAACGTTTCAGGGAACGCGATGTTTCCTGAAGCGTTTGTTTTTTTGTGGGGTTTTGCATCCCAATATAACAAAAGTTATAATGACAAGCAAAGTATTCCAGTTGCTTATAACACTCAAATATCGTTAAACGTTTCATTGCTTATATGGTAACATTTGAATAGTTATAATGAAAGAGAGTGTGACAATGAAATTACAAACTGAATTACCAGCTATTTTTGAAGAATTTGCAGAAGCCAGAAGAAACGGATTCCTGGCGGTCAAGAAGATCAAGGATCAGGAAAAGCCAGTCATTGGCGTGTTCTGCACCTATTTTCCCCAGGAGATGGCCCTGGCAATGGGTGCCGCCACGGTTTCTCTGTGCGCATCTTCGGACGAAACGATTTCCGAAGCGGAGAAAGACCTGCCGCGTAATCTTTGTCCCCTGATCAAATCCAGTTACGGATTTGGCAAAACGGATAAATGTCCGTACTTTTATTTTTCGGATCTGGTCGTTGGCGAAACAACCTGTGATGGAAAGAAAAAAATGTATGAATACCTCAGAGAATTCAAACCGGTTCACGTGATGGAGCTGCCAAATTCGCAAAGTGAAGCGGGCTATCAACTCTGGAAAAATGAAATCATCCGTTTACAGGAGACGCTGGAAGAACAGTTCGGTGTCACCATTACGGAAGCAGATATCAAAGCCGCCATCGTGATAAAAAACAAAGAACGTAAAGCGTTGAAGGAATTTTATGAATTGTCCAAGCTTGATCCGGTTCCGATGCTGGGACAGGATGTGTTCAAGGTGATCTCCGGCACCACCTTTGAATTTGACCGGGAGAGTATTCCACAAAAACTGGAAGCGGTTAAGGAAAAAGTCCTGGCAGCATACAGTGAAGAAAAGAAATATCCGAAAAAGCCGCGGATTCTGATCACCGGATGTCCGATCGGCGGTGCAACCGAAAAAGTCATTAAAGCCATTGAAGACAACGGGGCGGTTGTGGTCGCTTTTGAAAACTGCAGTGGGGCGAAATCGGTTGAAGAACTGGTCGACGAAAGCAATCCCGATGTTTATGCAGCCCTGGCTGAAAAATACCTGAATATTGGCTGTTCCTGCATGACGCCGAATCCCAACCGCATCAAAATGCTGGACCGCATGATCGACGAGTATCAGGTCGATGGCGTTGTCGATATGATCCTGACCGCCTGTCATACCTACAATGTGGAAACGCTGAGCATTAAACGTTTTGTAAATGACAAGAAAGAAAAAGCCTACATGACCGTGGAAACTGATTTTTCGCAGTCGGATGTGGGCCAACTGAACACCAGAATGGCGGCTTTTGTTGAAATGTTGTAGGAGCAGAAATGGTTACACTGGGAATTGATTCAGGTTCAAAAACTACCAAAGCAGTCCTGTTTGATAAAACCGGTATTGTGAAAACCATGCTGGTGCCGACTTCGGCTAATCCTAAAAAAAGCCTGAACAGGCTCTATCATGAGCTTTACAGTCCGCAGGTGAACTATACGGTGGTGACGGGTTACGGCCGGGAACTGTTGGCAGCAGCGGATCAACAGGTGACCGAGATCACCTGCCACGCCAAAGGCAGTCTTTTTCTGAACCCGGACATTCAGGGCATTGTGGACATCGGCGGGCAGGACAGCAAGGTCATTGTATTAAATCAGCAGGGTCGGGTTAAAGATTTTCTGATGAACGATAAGTGTGCCGCGGGAACCGGGCGCTTTATTGAAAACACCATGGGCATTCTGGAAATTGAAATGGATGATTTGGACAGAACCATTGCGTCCTGCAAGCCGGTTCATATTTCAAGTATGTGTACGGTGTTTGCCGAAAGCGAAGTCATCAGTCTGCTGGCAAAGGATATTGTTCCTGGTGATATTGCGTTGGGGGTGATTCATTCCATTGCTGAGCGGACGGCGCAGTTTGCAAAAAGGCTGGCCCTTGGAGAAAATATTTTTTTCAGCGGGGGCTTGTCCAATTCAAAAATCATGACCGAGATACTGGCCAGCTATCTGGAAATACCGACAAAAACCCATCCATACGGCCAGTATGCAGGCGCCATTGGGGCAGCCGTCATCGGTTGGGAGAAATGCGGGGAGAGATTATGAAAACAGCAGCAAAAGAGATTTATTTTGACAGCGCCAGTACGTCTTTCCCGAAGGCGCCGGGAATCGGACAGGCCATGGCGGCGTACCTGGATACCAGAGGCTGCAATGTCGGCAGAGGTAACTACCGCTGGGGGTATGAGGTGGCGGAAGCGGTTTATCAGACCCGCAGGAAACTGTGCCAGCTGTTTCAGTTCAATCCGGGTTCAGATCCGACTAAAAATGTCATTTTCACTGCGAACGTCACGGAAGCGCTGAATCTGGTGATCAAAGGCCTGCTGAAGCCGGGCGATCATGTCCTGGTCAGCGGCATGGAGCATAATGCGGTCATGCGGCCGCTCTGTTTTCTAAAAAGCCAAGGGGTCAGTTGGAGTGCCATGCCCTGTGATGATCAGGGAAATCTGCAGCTGGATCGAATCGAGCCGCTGATTCAAAAAAACACCAGAGCGGTCATCATGACCCATGGTTCCAATGTCTGTGGAACCGTTCTGCCGATCACGCCGGTTGCTGAAATCTGCCGGAGCCATCATCTGAAATTTGTGGTGGACTGCGCTCAGACGGCCGGGATCTTTCCGATTGCGATGGATGAAACGGCAATCGATGCGCTTTGCTTCACCGGACACAAGGGACTGCTGGGCCCTCAGGGAATCGGCGGTGTGATCATGAAGGATGATCTGGCACAACAGCTAACCAGTCTGGTACAGGGGGGGACAGGAAGTCGGTCGGAAAGCTTTGAAATGCCCGATTTTTTGCCGGATAAATTCGAAGCCGGAACGCTCAACATTCCGGGGATTTACGGCCTTTCAAAAGCCCTGGATTATCTGCAGGAAACGGGACTGGAGACGATTCATAAAAAGGAAATGGACTTGACCGAACGACTGCTTTTCGGCATCCAGGAGATCGGAAAGTTGCAGCTGATCGGTATTCCGGGCCTCAAAAACCGCACCGCGACGGTATCCATCCTCAGCCGCGAGAAAGACAATGCCGTGGTGGCTTTTGAACTGGACCAGACTTATGGGATCATGACGCGGGTCGGCCTGCACTGCGCCCCGCTGGCCCACCAGACCCTGGGCACCTACCCGCATGGCACCATCCGTCTGTCGCTGGGCCACTTCAACACGCTGGAAGAAGTGGATTATTGCCTGAACGCTCTGGCGGAAATCACCGGATAATGGCGCTGCTTAACAAGGTTTGTCGCTAAACCCGTACCGACCAATTGTCGGTACTACGTTAGTGCTTTGTCACTTAACTGAGACGGGAAAATTTTCCCGTCTTTTTCAGTTATTTCATAAAGCTGATACATTTCAGCGGCCAGATTCCAGGTTTTTAGACCGGCCAGCACATGATCCAGTTCTTCCGGTGCAAACCGGATTGAGATGCCGCAGCCGGCGGAAATCTCCCGCAGCGTGGGCATGATTGTAATTTTCGCACAGGTTTCCAGATGGGACTGGGTTGAAATCGCAGAATGGGTGTTTGCAAAAGTGATGACGTAATAAATCATAAGGTGACAACCTTCGCAGCGCCGTTGATTTTTTCGGTAATGTCATACATGTTGCTGATGGTTCCGATTTGAAGTTGTTCAGTCAGTTTGTAGAAATCCAGACAGGTCCCGCAGACAAGAATATCGCAGCCTCTTTCAGCCAGAACTTTAAGATGCGCCACGACCTGGTCGTTTACAGAAGGAAGTTTGACGCCGTCGTTCATGAAGAGAATCGCCTCCGGCAGACAGTCCCCCTGGGAAAGCGTATAGAAGTACATTTTGATCAGGTTGCCTCCGAGAACCGGATCACCGGCACCGATGACATCTTTTCCCATAAACAAAACCCAGTTTCCGGTGTGAACAGCGGCAGCGGCAGTGCCGACAATTTCAGAATCTCCGGTACTGCTGCCGTGGACTGAATTTTCATCGCCAATAAAACTCACGGAAAAATCCGCACCGATTTCTTTGGTTTCCACCTTGTAGCCTTTGCTCTGAGCCAGCCGATTCAAATTTTCCACCGCAATGGCGTTATCCACCAGTACGGTAAAAGTTAACGTGTCTTTTTCAATTTCCTTGTTCGCCATAATAACAGGAATTGGGCAATTCTGCCCCCGGGCATCAATCTTCATAACAAGCCTCCTCGTAAGATAAGTGTTGGTGCCTTAATTATAACAATAGACTACCGCTTAAACAAGAGTTGAATTGAATTGCAAAATCGGCGGATAATAATTTGCGGAAAAAAAGTAAAAATTGGAAGCGTTTACTTGACAAAATGGATGTAAAGGTGTATCATTCCATCATAAACATGTACACACATGTTACACAGGTATTTTTCTTAAAATTAGTAAAGGGACGGGTATTAAAATGTTGGATTTGAAAGTATTAACTCAGGCGCTTGGAGATTTAGAAGAAGACGATGTAATGGACCTGTTAAATGAATATGTCGCAACAAACCCATCGGAAGAAGATGCGTTGCAGGCAGTCGGTGCATGTCAGGCGGGCATGGGCATCGTTGGCGATCTTTTTGAAAAAGGTGAATATTTTGTTGGGGACTTAATTTTCGCCGGAGAATTGTTAACGGAAGCGATCAACGTCTTAAAACCGGCTTTAGGCGGTGGCGGATCGACGGTTGCAGGAACCATTGTTTTAGGTACGGTGCATGGCGATTTGCATGATATCGGAAAAAATATTTTCAAGAGCATGTCGGAAGCGGCCGGATTTGAAGTCGTTGATCTGGGGATTGATGTTGCTCCGGAAATTTTTGTGGAAAAAGCCAAAGAAATCAAACCAATGATCGTTGGTATGAGTGGCGTGCTGACACTGGCAATTGACTCCATGAAGGAAACGGTTGATGCACTTAAAGCAGCCGGCATCGATTCAAAAATCATCATTGGCGGAAATCCTGTTACCAAGGAAGCCTGCGAATTCGTCGGAGCAGATGCGTACACAACCAATGCTGCCGAAGGCGTTAAAATGTGTCAGGCCTGGCTATAGACAGCAATAAAAAATTGCAATAAATATTGAAAATCGAGCTATGCTACCCTTACAGGGTAGCTTTTTATTTTTTGATATTCCGATCAGTATTTAGTGATTATAAGTTTGCTCATGTTTTAAGAGGGTATATAGCAACAAGTAAACGGTTACATGAATTGTTCATTTAGAAAAAGGAAGGGATGCTGGTTAAAAATGTCGTTTTTGGCGAAAGAAAGGTTTCTGGTTACAAATAAACGAATAAATTCAGGAGGTACTTAATGATGGCTATTGCAGATCAAGTATTTGGGTTTTTTATGCCCGTAGTGAATTTGATGGGACCGGGTTCTGTAAAAGAAGTGGGAGTGCAAGCAAAGACTCTCGGGTGTAAAAAGGCTTTGATAGTAACCGACACGGGAATGGAAAAAATGGGAATCGCAGACCAGATTAAAGAAATCATTGAAGCTGCGGGTCTGAAAGTGTTCATTTTTGCCGGCGCGCAGCCAAACCCTACCGACATTAATGTTCATGATGGACTGAAAATATTTCAGGAAAACAAATGCGACTTAATTGTATCCTTGGGCGGCGGATCTTCTCATGACTGCGCCAAAGGGATTGGTCTTGTGGCAGGGAATGGCGGACATATCAGAGATTTTGAAGGCGTCAACAAGAGTAAAAAAGCAATGAAACATCTGATTGCAATTAACACAACGGCGGGTACAGCCAGCGAAATGACGCGTTTTTGCATCATCACAAACTCAGAGACCCATGTTAAAATGGCAATTGTTGATTGGCGATGTACACCAACCGTGTCCATCAATGATCCCGTTTTAATGATGGGGATGCCGCCAGGTTTGACGGCGGCGACCGGGATGGATGCTTTAACACATGCAGTGGAAGCCTATATGTCAACGATCGCAACCCCGGTTACGGATTGTGCAGCCCTGATGGCAATCAGACTGATTGGAGAAAATTTGCGTCAGGCGGTAGCCAACGGTGATAATTTTGAGGCAAGAAATAACATGGCTTACGCACAGTTTTTGGGTGGCATGGCATTCAATAATGCAAGCTTGGGTTATGTCCATGGAATGGCTCACCAGTTAGGTGGCTTCTATGATCTTCCGCATGGGATATGCAATGCTATTCTGCTGCCACATGTACAGAGATTTAACTTAAACAGTAATCCGAAGCGGCTGGCAAACATTGCTTTTGCTTTAGGCGAAAACATTAACGGCCTGTCTACCAGAGATGCGGCAGAAAAAGGACTGGATGCGATTATTCAGCTTTCCAGCGATGTTGGAATTCCGGCCGGTTTAACCGAACTGGGTGTAAAAGAAAAAGATTTTCAGGTGATGGCAGAAAATGCGATGAAAGATGCCTGCAGTGCGACCAACCCAAGAAAGGCAAAGCTGGAAGACGTTATTCAGATATTCAAGAATGCAATGTAATAATTGCAAATAAGATCGCGCTCACCAGGCAATTGTTTGGTGGGCTTATTCTGGATGGCTGTAAAAATACCGAATTTGGATGAAAAATTACTCCCAATTTCACTGTAAAAAAACAAGATTTGTAGATATTTGTATATACAGGTCGATATAAGTATGGTATAATTTCGACAAACGATTGCAAGGTATACCAAGGCTTTGCATGAATCGGGATTGTAAAATCTTTTTCTGTTTTAAGAGAAAAAAACGAAAAAGAGTAAATATTGGTAAAAATTTGACCGGTGCCACGCAGACGGTCAGGCGCGATGCTGGCGCATGCTTTGCTGGTGTAATCATGGTGCGACATCGTCGTGACAGAATAGTTTGGCGACTTTTGCTCTTTTTTTAATGGAGTGCGAAAGTCGCTGAATTTGAATGGAAACAACAAATTTGTTGTGAAAAAAAAACAAATTGGGTTATAATAAAGAAGAATAAATTAACAAATAATTATAGAAAGAGATAAGGATTCCAGGTGTAATCGGGCACAGAAAACCATTGCCGCTTGATAAAAAAGGCATCAGGTCGTCATTTTGCATCTTTAAGGAGTTGGAGCTTAAATATGAAACAGAGCATTGTGAGATCCATTGAAGGATTATACGAAGATCGAACATTGGAGCTTGTAAGAATTGCCATCCGCAAAGGCTTTAAACCGATTGATATTTTCAATTGGCTGCAAATCGGAATGGAACGTGTGGGAGAATTATATGAAACCAGCGACTATTTCATTGCAGATTTGATTTTTGCGGGGATTATCTTTCAGGAAGTAATGGAATTAGAGGAATTAAAGGAAGTTACAAAAGTTACCCCTAAAAATAAGATTGGTAAAATGTTGCTCTTTTCAGTTTCCGGTGATTGCCATGACATCGGCAAGAATATTTTTGGATCATTTGCGAGATCGGCCGGATTTGATGTCGTCGATATTGGAACGGATGTATCACTTTTTCATGCGATGGATGCAATCGAAACCGTGAAGCCTGACATTATTGGACTCAGTGGCATGCAGCAGGAGACCATTTATGAAATGAGAGCGGTTAACTGCGAATTGATCAAAAGAGGAATCCGCGATAATTTTCGTATCATCATCGGCGGCGCTGTTATTGATGAAAAAGCAGGTCAGATTGTCGGAGCGGATTTTGCGACGAAAGATGTCACATTAGGCGTTGAAAAATGCAAATTATGGATGCTTGAGAAATCTGCTGAGAAAAATATTAGAAAATAGACCAAGGTGGTGAGAAAATGGGATCCCCCGAGTATATAAAAATTGTTGAAGCGATCAAGAGTAAAATAACAAGTGAAGAAATTAAACCGGGCGATGCTATTCAGTCAGAAAATCTTCTTTGTGATGAATTTAACGTCAGTCGAATGACGGTTAGAAAAGGCCTGGCGGTTCTTGTTAATGAAGGCTATATTTATTCCATTCCGGGAAAAGGCAATTATGTCTGTGAACCGAATCTGGACTCCTATACATTGCATTTTGATGAAATGATGGCTTCGGACAAGAAGGGCGAAGAAATTCGGCTGATCGAGGTTAATGTCGTCAAACCCAGTTATGAGGTTGGTTTTAATCTGGAAATTCCGGAAAATAAACATGTGATTGTGGTCAAACGTGTTTTTCTGAGTGATGGACAAGTTAAGGCATATGATGTAAAATATATTCCATACTACCGTGGCATTCCGATTGTTGAAAAGGAAATCCGCTATGCGACTTTTCCGGAAATGGTTGCGAAAAAAAATTCGATCTTTGCGATGACCAAGAAGCTGAAGATTAAAGCGATATCGGCAAAAGATGAAATCAGTCAAATTCTTGATGTGATGGAAGGTGACGCTGTTCTGGTTGTGGAGCAAAAACTGCTTGATGAAAAAGACCACCCGATCGGATGGGGTTCAATGTACTTTGCTGGAGACGATTCTGGACTGGAGGCTGTTGCTTCCTTCGATTAGTTAAGAATAGCTGAGGTATGGAATGAAAAAAAATATCTTATTGATCGCGTGCAGCATGATTCAGGATGAAATGACCCTGGCTATGAAAAATACCGGCATCACTTACGATACCATTTGGATGAGTTCGGATCTTCATATTAATCCCGATTATCTGAGAGCTGCATTGCAGGAAGAAATTGACAAACATCAGGATTACGATATGATTTTACTGGCATATGGAAACTGCGGCAAGGGTTTGATTGGATTGGTCAGCGAAAAGACAGAGTTGGCATTCCTTCGGTCGGAGGACTGCATTCACATGCTGCTGCATAAGAAAAAGGGCTTGAAGTCACTTCGTGGAGAAACCTATTTTATCACCAAAGGCTGGATGCAGGGAAAAAAATCAATCAAAGAAGAATACCACTATGCCATCAACAAGTACGGGCCCAAAAGGGCCGAAATGATTATGGAAATCATGTTCAAGAATTATGAGGCGCTGATGCTGATTGATGACGGCTCCTATGATCTCGAAAACTGGATTCACTGTGCCAGACATTTAAGTCAGGTTCTTAAACTGGATTTTGTCATAACCAGCGGGGATGTGGAGCTGCTGGAAATGTTTCTATCTCTCGACTGGGATCATCAGGTGGTGGTCATTCATTCCGGCCATCCGATTACCGCGGATGACTTCGGTCTGCAATGCGTGGTTACGGGTTCGTCAAATATTTTTTAATGATCAGGTGAAATAACGAGGTGCATGAATTGGCATCTCTTTTTTGTTGCCCGAAAAAGACCATGATGGACAGTGGATTCGCAAAGAAGTATAATAGGTTAGAGGTTAATACTATTTAGGATAAACAGGGAAGGAAGCAAGATGAAACTAGAAGAACTGATACAGGATCTGGATGTTCTGGAAATTAAAAATGATAAACCTGAATATGAAATAAACAGGGTTGTATATAACTCAAAGGAAGCTGATAAAGGGAGCCTTTTCGTGGCGATCGTCGGATATGTCACCGACGGTCATAAGTACATTAAAAGTGCTGTCGATCAGGGCGCCGCCGCGGTCGTTCATCAGCAGGATCTGGAAGTCTACGATCAGAACGTGACCTATATAAAAGTTGCGGATTCACGTTTTGCGCTGGGACTACTGGCGAGTCGCTTTTATGGCAAGCCATCCGAATCGATGATGGTTACCGGCATTACCGGAACGAATGGCAAAACATCGCTGACATATATGCTTAAACACATATTTGAAACGAATGGCGAAAAAAGCGGCCTGATTGGCACGATCCAGAATCTGGTTGGGGATGAAGTCATCGACAACCGCGGCCGGACGACGCCTGAATCGCTGGAAGTTCAGGAAATCATCAAAGAAATGAAGGATGCGGATTGTTCACACCTGTTTATGGAAGTGTCTTCTCACGGGCTGGCTTTGGATCGGGTCAATGGAGTGGATTTTGATTACGGCATTTTCACAAATCTCACCCAGGATCACCTGGATTATCACAAGTCTTTCCAGAATTATTTCGATGCGAAAGCCAAGCTTTTCTATCACGTGAAGAAGGCTAATATCATCAACGGAGACGATCAATGGGGTCAGATCCTATGCGAAATACTGGAGCAAAAAACGGATACGCCCATCATCACTTACGGAAAAAAACAGACCAACGATTATGTCGCCTGTGATTTGGCTCTGGATGTGACCGGGACGACGTTTACCCTGATCACGCCGGATGGGGAAGAAGAGATCTTTTTAAGCATCCCGGGTGAGGTGATGGTTTACAATGCCATGGCGGCGATCATCAATGCCATCGAAGCAGGCGTTCCCATGGCGGTCATAAAAAAAGCGATGGCATCGATGCCCGGTGTTGAGGGGCGGATGGAGCATCTGGATGTGGACGCCCTGTTTGATGTGGTGATCGATTATGCCCATTCCCCGGATTCGCTGGAGAAGCTGCTGAAATCGGTTCGGGAGATATTCAACGGGCGGATTGTGCTGGTCTTCGGATGCAACGGTGACCGCGATCGTGAAAAACGGCCGATCATGGGACGAATCGCCGGAGAATTTGCGGATGTCGTGGTGGTCACTTCCGACAACCCCGCCAGTGAAAACCCGATGGATATCATTGCGGCCGTGGCGGCTGGTGTGAAAGAGAAAACGGATCATTACCATACTGTTGAAAAGCGCGAAGAGGGTGTCTATTTCGGGGCATCCCTCTGTCAGCCCGGAGACGTGCTGGTGTTGGCGGGAAAAGGCCATGAAAAGCAGGAGATCATGAAAGACGAAACGCTCTACTACAATGAATGGGATACCGTCAGAGAAGCAATTTCAAGACTGAAATAGCGGACTGTTGCGGCAAATCTTCCCGGAGGTGATTCAGTGCGACTCTCAAACTTAAATACGTTTGTAAAAGTAATGAAATTTAAAAGCATCTCCAGAGCGGCACAAGAGCTGCATCTGACCCAGCCTGCCGTCACCAAGCAGATCAAGGCTCTGGAAGAGTATTATGGGGTGGTGCTGACACAAAGACAGGACAACCAGGTTATTCCCACCCGCGAAGGAAAAAAACTCTATGGTTATGCCGTCAGCATTTTAACGGAGAACTGCGAACTGCTGAATGCGTTCAAAAGCGAACTGGATGATTCATCTGGGCATATCGAACTGATGGCCAGCAATTACCCGTCCCAGTACATCGTGCCGGCATTGATTACTGAAATGTCCGGCATCAACGAGAAGATGACTTACAGCATCAGGACTTCCCATAGTCAGGATGTTTACTATCATGTCAAGAACGGCATCTACACCGCTGGTTTTGTGGGAAGCAAAAAAAACTACCCCAATATTGAGATCCTGGAAATCGACACTTCGGATATGGTGCTGGTTGGGGTTGCAGAGAAATACGGCTGGCTGAAGGAAAGTCCGGAAAAAATAAAAGATCAGATTTTTGTATTGCGAACAAAGGGATCAGCGACACTGCAGGAGGTCAAGAAGCACCTTGATTTATCAAAAATGGATCGGATCCGGGCGTTTATCGAGTGCGACAGCAACGAACTGGTCGAAAGACTGATCCGCTCAGGCGCCGGTATCGGCTATTATTTTGAAGGCGCGATCAGAAAGTACATCGATGACGGCAGTTTAACAGTGCTCGATGACAAGCGAATATCGAGAAAATTCTATTACATTTATAATACCCAGCGCTATAAATCCATCGCTGAAAATGCATTTCACAATCACGTGATCAAAAAATACTCGAAATAAACCACCCCGCGGGAGATTGTTGATAAAGTACTAACGCAGTACCGACAATTGTTACATCGTGTTGTCTGCCTCAAGGCGAACAGTTGCGAATCTAAAGTTGAGATTTAATCAAAACTGATTACACAACTGTACGAATTGCGCGCAGACAACTGATTAACAATTGGTCGGTACGGTATTTATCGACAACCTATTTACCCCGCGGGGTGTTTTTTATTTCAGGGTCAGAACGATGGGGCAGTGGTCGGAGCCCATCACATCATTTAAAATGTCGGTGGATTCAACCTGTTCCATGAAATCTTCGGAGACGTAGAAGGAATCAATCCGCCAGCCGGCGTTGTTTTTTCGGGCGCTGAAGCGATAGGACCACCAGCTGTACTTGATTTCGTCCGGGTGCTGCGCACGCCAGCTGTCGACCATGCCGAGGGCAAGAAATTCGTCAATCCAGGCCCGCTCGATGGGCAGAAAGCCGGAGCGCTTGGCGTTCTCTTTGGGGTTCTTCAGATCGATTTCGCGGTGAGCGGTATTGATGTCGCCGCCGACGATCACGTTTTTTCCGGCCTCCAGCAGGGCCTTCACGTCCTGCTGGAGGCAATGGTTGAAAGCCATTTTAAACTGCAGCCGTTCTTCATCTTTCTGGCCATTGGGGAAATAGACATTGTAGAGAATGAAATCAGGATATTCCATGATGATGGTCCGGCCTTCGCTGTTGAAAAGCGGGTTGGAAAGGCCGGTCCTGATGGCGAGCGGCTCTTTCTTATAGTAAACGGCCGTGCCGCTGTAGCCTTTTCGGTCGCCCGAGTGAAAATAGGAAGTGTAGCCGGGCACTTTCAGCAGCGTTTCTTCCAGCTGATGGTCGTGGGCTTTCGTCTCCTGAAGGCATAAAATATCCGGCTGTTCGGCTTCAATAAAGGGCAAGAAGCCCTTTTTCTCAACGGCGCGGATGCCGTTGACATTCCAGGAAATTATTTTCATATGTCACCTTTCAATCTTTATCATAATTTAGGCGTTAGCGAAACGACGGTGCGCATGGCTGTCGGTTTGCGCAAATCAATTTGTACACTGTACGGCGGACAGTCTTAGGACTGTTCGCCTACACGTTACCAAATTGATTGCAAAACCGGCAGCCATGCAATTGAGGGTTGCGTTTTAAAGTGTGGCCATTAGTTGTCGTTTTCCAGCGCCTCCAGTTCTTCCAGGCGTTCCATGATTCCCAGAATTTCGTCTTCCAGGGAAGCCATCTCCTCTGACAGTTCCTGAAGCGTGGTGTAGTCGCTGGTGGCTGCGGCCATCTGAAGGTTGATGTCATCCAGCCGTTGTTCCTTTGTTTCCAGAGCAGCTTGCAGGGATTCCTGCTCCTTCTTTTCCCGGTAGGTCAGGCCGGGTTTGCGGACCTTCGGCTTGTCCGCTTTCGGTTTGGCAATTTTATTGACCGGCCGTTCCTTTTCGCCCAAATTAAGCGGATGCTTCTGGATATAGTCGGAATAATTACCGGTCTGGGTGGTGATGATGCCGTTGCCGTCAAAGGAGTAGATCTGTTCGCAGGTACGGTCCAGAAAATAACGGTCATGGGAGACGATCAGGACCGAGCCCTGAAAATCATCAAGGTAGGATTCCAGAATGGTCAGGGTCTCAATATCCAGATCATTGGTGGGCTCGTCAAAGAGCAGCACATTCGGGGCCATGATCAGAATGCCCAGCAGGTAGAGCCGCCGCCGTTCGCCGCCGGACAACTCGGAGATGTAGACCCACTGGCTGTTGCGATCGAACAGAAACAATTCCATCATCTGAGCAGCGGTGACGGTTTCACCGCGTGAATTTTCCATGAATTCCGCCTTCTCCCGGATATAGTCGATGCAGCGAAGGCTGAGATCCATGTCTTCGGATTCCTGGGAAAAATAACCCAGTTTGACGGTTTCGCCGATGGCGATCGTGCCGGAATCGGGCTTTATTTTTCCCGCAATCAGATTGAGAAGGGTTGATTTTCCGCGGCCGTTCTTACCGATGATGCCGATGCGTTCATTCTGACCGAGAATGACAGAAAAATCATCGATGATCGTATGAGCGCCAAAGGATTTTTTAAGGTGATCAATCTCGATGACTTTTTTGCCAAGCCGGGTGAAACCGACTGATATTTCCAGCTCGGTTTCCGACAGGTCGGTGGCCCGATCCTTGATCTCTTCAAAACGCTGAATCCGCGCTTTCTGTTTGGTTGTCCGCGCCCGGGCGCCCCGGCGGATCCAGGCAAGTTCCCGGCGGAAAAGATTCTGACGTTTTTCCTCGATGGCGGTCTGCGCTTCTTTCCGGTTTGATTTCTGTTCCAGAAAAGCTGAGTAATTGCCGGTGTATTCATAAAGATTTCCCTTGTCCAGTTCGATGGTTCGATTGACGACCCGATCCAGGAAATATCGGTCATGAGTGACCATGAGCAATGCGCCCCGGCGGTTTTGGAGGTAGTTTTCCAGCCAGGCAATGGTGTCATTGTCGAGGTGATTGGTCGGTTCGTCAAGGATCAGCAGGTCGCAGGGAGTGAGCAGAGCGGCCGCCAGCGCCACCCGTTTTCGCTGACCGCCGGAAAGATGACCGATGCGTTTGCCGTAGTCCGGGATGCCCAGCTGGGATAAGATGGTTTCAACCTGGGATTTGAGATTCCAGAGATTTTTGTCATCGATCATTTGTGACAATGAAAGCGATCGCTGTTGCAGTGATGCATCTTCCGGGGACTGTTCCAGTGCCATCAGGGTGGCTTCATAATCCCGGACCAGATTCATCTCCGGGGAATTGGCGCAAAACACCTGATCGAGAACCGTCATTTCAGGATCCAGGTCCGGGTCCTGGGGAAGGATTTCCACCCGTTTGGATCCGAAGAATTTCACTTCCCCCGCATCGGGCGTATCCAGGCTGCCGATGATCTTCAACAAAGAAGTTTTCCCTGAACCGTTGACACCGATGACGCCGATTTTATCGGTATCGGAGATGTTAAAGGAAACATTATTAAAAAGTGCTTTTACACCGTAGGATTTTTTCAGGTTTTCAATGCTTGCTATATTCATGGATTTGTCCTTTGTGTTTTTATTGTCCATTTTACCATAAGTCGTGATTGAAGACGGGAAAAATATTTACAAAACACCTAAAAAATAGTATGATGAGGGCATATTATGAAGTGAGGGTGATGAGGAAGATGATGCTGGGAAAAACTGCGTTTATTGCTAAAAGTGCGGATATTGTTGGAAAAGTGAAGCTGGGAAATTATATCAGTATCTGGTTTCAGACGGTGATCCGTGGCGATGTCGATAGCATTACGATCGGGGATCGCACAAATATTCAGGATGGAACAGTGGTTCACGTGGCACCGGGGCATCCCACCGTCATCGGCGATGGCGTCAGCATTGGTCACAATGCCATCATTCACGGATGCGAAATCGGCGACAATGTACTCGTCGGCATGGGTGCAATTATTCTCAACGGAGCAAAAATCGGGGCCAACTCAATTGTCGGCGCCGGAGCGCTGGTGACACAGGGCAAGGTTTTTCCACCGAATTCCCTGATTTTCGGGAGTCCGGCAAAAAGAATCCGCGACCTGAGCGAAGCAGAAGTGCAGTCCATCCGGGATAATGCCGAAGAGTATCTGGATACCATGAAACGCTATATCTAAAGAACCAGGTATTATGCAGTGCCCAGGCAGGGTTCTTCGCCAGGGGACACAAAATTATGAGTATAAAAAAGCTGTTGCAAACTCGGATTCGAGTCGTGCAACAGCTTTTTCTATTCTGACTTTATTTCAGTCAGCTTAAAGCGTTCGAGCGGTTTGTAGAGAATAACCATGATGACGATACCGACAGTACCCTGTAATATACTAAACGGTACATTGACGAGCGGTGAGACGAGGCTGCCATACATAATGACTTCCGCAACAAAGTAGATCAGAGCCATGTCAATAATCGCCGGAAAGGCGAAGAACAGGATATTCTTGGCGGGATAGCGTTTAATGAAGTAACCAAAGATAAATGCCATCGAACCTTTGGCGATGAATGTCGGAACCATGTAAGCGGCATAACCGCCGAAATAATCAGCACCGGCTGAGCCGAGACCGGCGGCCAGAAGCCCGGCCCATGGGCCCAAAATGTAAGCGGCCAGAAGGACTGCGGCATCACCCAGATGGATATAACCGGTGGGCAGCGGAATTCTCACGATAAACGTCATGACGAAGACCAGTGCCATCATCAAAGCGGAATAAGTAATTATTTTTGTTTGACTGTTCATAAAATGCCCTCAATTTCTATAGTTTTACTTGGATATAAATTATCTCATATCTTGAGATAAATGCAAGACCTTGAAACAAAAAAACGATTCAATGAGGGGGTCTTTAATTCTGCTCGATAAAGATGGTCACGGCGCTGTTGCCTTCCAGGTCTGTTTTTTGCTGGTTGTTGGGAGATACGGTGATGCTGATGGTATAGCCACTGGCGGTTGCATCAAGGTAAGTCGATTGAGCGGCTGTTTCTTCGGAAAAATCGGACTGTTTTTCCAGCAGCGGACGGTAAAAAGCAATAATTTCATTGGTAGAAAGATTGGAAACATAGGAAGTCGTCCAACCGGGATCGCCGGCGCCATTGGTGATCTGGTAGGAATCGCCAACCGTCAGAACCCCATAAAGCGGGATCATCTGGGAAGGATAATCCGTTGCCAGCTGATTGGAGGTGTCGACAAATACTTCCGTTTTATTTTCTTCAATAACGGTCTTCATTTCCTGAGGAACCGTGACCGTCGTGGTAGCTGTGGCAGAAGGCTGGTTGGTGGATGTTTGGGCCGAATTTTGCGTCGGGGTGGTACCGGTTGAATTGGTTGTATTGGTGGTGCTGGTGCCGGATGTATTATTGCTGGTGGTGTTGCCGGTAAGCTTAGGGAAAATAAAGATCGCTCCGACAATGAGGACGGCAATGATCAGGACCGATATCAGAATATAACGTAATTTCATTTTTAACTCCTTTTTTATGATGGTATAGTTCAATCATTATACCCGAAATTCTTAAAAAATTGAATAAAGATTTCAAAAAACTTGATTTTGTGATGAATTTTGTATAGAATATGAAACAGACGTTTAGATTAGCAGCGCGAAAAAATAAATACAAATGTAAGGATAAGGACGCTTTGAGGAAAGCTTTAACAGAGAGATAATCAATTTGGTGAAAGATTATAAAAGAGACCTTGAAGAGATCACCTTTGAACAGGATTTCTGAATTGGAAGCAGTAGGAAGTCCCGGGGAATCGTTAAATTCATAAGAGTGGGCAGATTTTGTCAACTTGGGTGGTACCGCGATTTTTCGTCCCTTGATTTTTCAAGGGACGTTTTTGTTTTTATATAGATATAGTTTGTGGAGGTAGAGATTTGGCAGAGTTTAAAACATTAACAGAAGGAAATGTTGGCGAACGAGAAGATAATATTTCGATGCAATGGGAAAAAGTGAATATCCTGAAGAAAACCATTGATAATCGGGCGGGAAAAGAAAATTATGTGTTTTACGAAGGACCGCCGACGGCAAACGGACGTCCGGGGATACATCACGTCCTGGCGAGAACCCTGAAAGACACCGTTTGTAAATACAAAACGATGGACGGCTATCGGGTCGTCCGAAAAGCGGGCTGGGATACCCACGGCCTGCCGGTTGAAATCGAAGTTGAGAAACAACTGGGATTGTCCAGCAAACCGGAAATCGAGGCTTACGGCATTGACAAATTCAATAAAAAATGCCGGGAATCTGTTTTCAATTATGAAAGCCAATGGAAAGAGATGAGCCGGAAAATGGGTTATTTCATCAACATGGAAGATCCCTATATTACATTGGACAACAATTATATCGAATCGGTCTGGTGGATTCTCGACAAATTCAACAAGGAAGGCTTTCTTTACGAAGGCCATAAAATCATGCCTTTCTGTCCGCGCTGCGGAACCGGGCTGGCCTCTCACGAGGTTGCCCAGGGCTATCAGGAAATAAAAAGCAACACCGTGGTCGTGGCGTTCAAACGCAAAGATGCCGACGAGTATTTCCTGGTCTGGACCACAACACCCTGGACGCTGGCTGCAAACGTAGCCCTGGCCGTTCATCCCGAAGCGGATTACATCAAGGCTCGCAGCAACGGTGAGGTTTATATCTGTGCGAAGGTGCTGGCGGCAAAACTGCTTGGGGAAGGCTACGAAATTCTGGAAGAATTAAAAGGCTGCGACCTGGAATACGTCGAATACGAACAGCTCATGGAATTCGTTAAACCGGATAAAAAAGCATTCTACGTCACCTGTGCCGATTATGTCACGACCGAAGACGGTACCGGTATCGTTCATATCGCCCCGGCTTTTGGGGAGGATGACTACAAGGTCGGTCGTCAGTATCAGTTGCCGGTTCTTCAGCCGGTTGCAGAAAACGGAAAATACACCGATACGCCATGGCAGGGTCAATTCGTCATGGATGCCGATCTGGACATCATCAAATGGCTGAAGGCGGAAGGCAAGCTGTTCAAGAAAGAAAAGGTTGTTCATAATTATCCGCACTGCTGGCGCTGCAAAACCCCGCTGCTTTATTATGCAAAGCCAAGCTGGTATATCGAAATGACGAAAATCAAGGACCGGTTGATTGAGAATAATAACGGAGTTGAATGGTATCCGGACTATGTCGGCGAAAAACGTTTCGGCAACTGGCTGGAAAACCTCAATGACTGGGCGATCTCGCGAACCCGTTACTGGGGAACCCCGCTCAATGTATGGCGATGTGAAGAATGCGGTAAAATTGAAACCGTCGGCTCACGAAAAGAACTGGTTGAACGCGCCGTTGAAGACATCGATGAAACCATTGAGCTACACCGCCCGTATGTTGATGACGTTCATTTCACATGCCCGGATTGCGGCAAGACCATGACCCGGGTCAAGGATGTCATTGACTGCTGGTTTGATTCCGGCTCAATGCCTTTTGCGCAGTATCACTACCCGTTTGAAAACAAAGCGCTGTGGGAAGAGCAATATCCGGCCGATTTTATCTGTGAAGGGATAGACCAGACCAGAGGCTGGTTTTACTCACTGCTGGCGATTTCCTCATTTGTCACGGGAAAAGCACCTTACAAACGCGTGCTGGTCAACGACCTGATCCTTGATGCAGAAGGACAGAAGATGTCCAAGTCCAGGGGAAACACCGTTGATCCATTTAAAATGTTTGCAGAATACGGGGCAGATGCCCTGCGCTGGTATCTGCTTTACGTGTCGCCGTCCTGGACCCCGACGCGGTTCGATATCAAGGGGCTGAAAGAGGTGCAGAGCAAGTTTTTTAATACCTTGCGAAACACCTATCATTTCTTTGCCTTGTATGCCAATACCGACAACATCGATCCCCGGGAATTCTTTGTGCCCTATGCAGAACGCCCGGTCATCGATACCTGGATTCTCTCGAAATACAACCGGCTGGTCAAAGAAGTCCGGGAGGAAATGGATATTTTTGATCTGACACGAGCCGTCAGAAAAATTCAGAACTTTGTCAATGAAGATCTTTCCAACTGGTATATCCGCCGCAACCGCCGCCGTTTCTGGGGAACCGAACTGACTGCGGACAAAAAAGCGGTTTACAACACCACCTGGGAAGTGCTGGAAGGCATTGTCCGTCTCTGCGCGCCATTTGCGCCATATGTAACGGAAGAAATTTATCAGAAGCTGACCGACGGCGAATCGGTACACCTGGCCGATTATCCCAAAGCTAATGAAGCGCTGATCAGAGACGAAATTGAAGAACCGATGGATCTGGTCAGAGAACTGGTCAGCCTGGGAAGAGGCGCCAGAGAAGATGCGAAAATCAAGGTGCGTCAGCCGTTATCCAAAATCATTGTGGATGGAAAATACCGTGAGACCATCGGCGATTTATGTGCCCTGCTGGAAGAGGAACTCAACATCAAGGAAGTGGATTTTGAAGACAACCTGGGAGACTTCATGAACTACACGCTGAAACCGGATTTCAAAGTGGCCGGCCCGATTCTCGGGAAAAATGTGAAGCTGCTGGGAAAAGCGCTGGCAACAGTGAATCCCGGCGATGTAGTAGCCAAACTGGAAGCGGGAGAAAGCGTTGCGATTGATCTGGAAGGCGAGACCATCGCGCTCCAGAAAGACTTCATCGACATCCGTATTTCCGCCAAAGAGGGCTTCAATGTCCAGATGTTCAACAACAAATTTATCATCCTGGATACGACCCTCAATCAGGAACTGCTGGCGGAAGGCTGCGCCAGAGAATTCGTCTCACGGATTCAACAGCTGCGAAAATCCAATGGCTATGAAGTGATGGATCGCATCGACATCGCCTATGCCAGTGATGAGCAGATGGATCGGGCCATTGCAGCGTATTCGGACTTCATCAAGACCGAAACCCTGGCCGATCAGATCACGATTCAATCCGGCGTCGGTGAAACCTTCAACTTGAACGGACACGACACAACGATTTTACTACAAAAGAAATAAGCTCAAATAAAAAAAGCCGATGGCATGCGCCATCGGCTCAGTTTGTCGAGATGACCCGTACCGACCAATTGTTAATCAGTTGTTTGCTTGCAATTCGTACAGGCTGATCGCCTGTTCGCCTTGATGCAAACAACACGATATAACAATTGTCGGTACTGCGTTAGTGCTTTGGCAACTATATCAGCCGATGGAACATTCCATCGGCTTTTTCGATGCCCGAACAGAGCTCGGATTCAGTCAGCTGCATCCGTGGTTTCAACAAACTGCGGATAATAGCCCAGAAACTGAAAATAATCCGTTTTTTCCGCAATAATCGGAAGCAGGGTGGTCAGGGTATTCTGAGAGATATTTCCGGTGAAATCGACAAAAAACATGTACTCCCAATTATGGTTGGTCAGCGGCCGCGATTCGATCTTGCACAGATTCAATGAGAAAACGGAAAAGATACCGATGACCTCAAAAAGTGAGCCGGGACGATGCGGCAGGTGGAAGGCGATGCTGACACAGGTCGGATGATCAAACAGCTTCAGTTCGCGGGAGATGATCACAAATCGGGTCACATTGGTCTGTGAAAAATTGATGTTTTCGGCCAGAATTTCAAGACCGTAGATTTCGCCGGCTCTTTTGCTGGCGATGGCGGCCATATGGGGGTCGCTTTTTTCAGCCACATGGGCAGCGCCGATGGCGGTATTGTAATAGGGAATGCATTTCCAGTCCGGATAGGTGTTTAAAAACTCCTGGGACTGCGAAAACCCCTGAGGATGGGAATAAACTTCCTCGATGGTTTCAAGGGTGGCGCCTTTCGGAGCCAGAAGGCAGTGGCTGACATGGATTTCCTCTTCGCCGACGATATAATAACGATACCGTGATAGCAGATCATAAACGACGGCAATGGAACCGGTAGAAGAGTTTTCAATGGGAACGACGCCATAGTCGGCGGCTCCCTGATTCAGCGCTTCAAAAACGTCCTCAAACGTTTTGCAGGAAAAAAATGTGCCGGTATTATTGAAAAAAGAGAGACTGGCTTCTTCGGTGTAGGAACCACGCGTGCCGGCATAGGCGACACGGGATTCTTTTTCGATGGTTTGAGGGTATTGTGAAAAGGCCTGGTTTAAATCATCGAGCATAGTTGGTGCGTTCATTTAATAACCTAAATTTTCGCCGACTAAAATAATCTTGATTCGGCCGGGAGTATCGCTGTGACGGGTAATCACGATATCGGAACAGAGACAGTCTTCACTATGGCAGTTTCCGCAATGACCGGTATCATAACATGGCGTTTTTCGATTCAGCCGGATGGCATTAACCGGGGCAGCAACGTTTTGCGTTCGGTGAATGCCAGCTTCGGTGTTGGCCACAATTTTATTGATGCCGGCAATGATGATGACCTGTTCGGGACCGAAACATAATAATGCGACGCGGTTGCCGATGCCGTCGATATTGACGAGTTCGCCGGCCATGGTAATGGCATTCGTTCCCATGATCAACGTATTGGTCAGTACCGCTTTGGAAAGGAATTCCCGCCGTTCCTGTGGCGTTTTGACCAGAGCGCGATCAAGGTAATCATAGTCACCGTTCTTTACGGCGTCCAGCAAACCGATTTCTTTGATCGATTCGGAACCGCCGTGGGTGATGCTCGCACCTTTGGGAATCAATGATAAAGCAAGTTCCAGCGCTTCAGCAGCGGTTTCACAGTAATAGCCTTTGAAATTTCGCTTTTCGAAATTCTTAATTAAAGATTTGCTCAGATTTGAATAATTTTCTTCCTTATAGCCCATTATAATACCTCCAGGGAAAATGATAATTTTATTATAATCCAAAGGAATAAAAAATACAAAATTAATTAACACTTTGATGTATAATAAAATAAAAAAATCAGCAACAGATAAATGGAGGAAAAAATGCACAAATATAAAGCCATCGTTTTTGACCTGGATGGCACATTGATCAATTCACTTGAAGATCTTATCGATGCCTGCAATACAGTTATGGAAAATCATGGATTTCCGACCTATTCCTATGAAAACGGAAAAAGACTGATCGGCAGAGGATTAAGAAATTTAACCCGGGATGCAATGCCTGAAAAATACCGCAGCGATGATGCGTTTGTCGATGCGTTGACAGAGATGCTTCGGGCTGAATACGGCAAAAATTATACAAATAAAACAAAACCGTATCAGGGGATTACGGAAGTCCTTAACTATCTGGAAACGAATCATATTCCCTATGGCGTTTGTACGAACAAACCGGATCAAGCGGCGAAATCTCTTGTTCAGATTCTGTTCGGCGAATACCATTTTGTCGAGGTGGTGGGCTTTATCAGCGATGAGCTGAGAAAACCCAATCCGGCAGCGACCCTGGCATTGGCCGAAAAAATGGGCGCAAAGCCGGAAGAATGCTTGTATGTGGGAGATTCGCTGGTCGATTACGAAACCGGCACCAATGCGGGAATGCTGCCGGTACTGTGTACGTGGGGGTTTGAGTCGCCGGAGGTCATGAAAAAGCTTGCGGACGAAATTTGGATAAACAATCCCAGCCAGATCATCGCTGCATTGCGCGACGGCAAAGAAATGATCCCAGCCAAAAAGCAGAGATAATTTAAATTGAGACACCTGATTTGCGATTGTCTTAAGGATGGATTTACAGTCCGGAAGCAACCGCAAATCATATTTTTTGTGATTGTCGATAATATGCAGATGTAAACGTTACACATTCTGAAAATGAAAATACTATTTACATGTTGACAAAAAATCTAGGTATTGTTATAATAAAAAATTTTACTTTTCGTGGGAAATGTGTTATACTGATCAAGAGAAAACCACAAGAGAGGTGAAGTTCATGCCAAAAGCAACAATTATGGACATTAGACGCGAGGTGGAAAATTATCTGGGCAGACGAGTCAAACTTGAAGCACATAAAAGCAAGAAAAAACTCTACCAAAAAGAAGGGATTATCGAAGAAACGTATCCCAGCATTTTTACTGTCAGAGTTAAAGAGGACAAAAGAAAAGAACAGAAGTTATCTTTTAGTTACTCGGATCTTTTAACTCAAAGTGTAAAAATAGTATTACTTGATGATGGTGAAACCGAACAACAGGCATTGGTTTCATAACGACAATATAAAAAGTTTCAAACAAAAGAGGAAGGACTGATGTTCTTCTTTTTTTGTTGCTTTAAATTGATAGGATTTTTATTATGACGGTGGTATAATGACGAAGTATCAGGGAGAATGGAGACGAATAATGGGAAAAAAAAATCTAAATATTGAATCAGAAATAGGAAAACTTAAGAAAGTATTGATCCATCGCCCGGGAAAAGAGCTGGAACGGATTGTTCCGGATTCCCTCAAGGAATTGCTGTTTGAGGATATTCCCTGGCTGAAACGGATGCAGGAAGAACACGATGCGTTCGCTGAGATATTGAAAAAGCGGGGCGCCGAAGTATACTACGTTGAAGATTTGCTTAAAGACATTCTTAAAAATACATCAGCGCGAGAAAACCTGATCAATGAAGTGCTTGATC
Source organism: Acetobacterium fimetarium (assembly GCF_014284475.1). Taxonomy (GTDB): domain Bacteria; phylum Bacillota; class Clostridia; order Eubacteriales; family Eubacteriaceae; genus Acetobacterium; species Acetobacterium fimetarium. The sequence goes on from NZ_WJBC01000012.1 coordinate 96,613, forward strand.
AGAATCCATCCTCCGGAAATTATATCGACGGATTCTTAAGTGAGTATCTAATGTCACTTAACAGTGATGCCCTGGGAGAGGCGCTGATTGCTGGTGTGCTGCAGAAGGAACTCGATCACCTGGATCGCCACCGGGTGCTCACCGACTACCTGAAAGGGCCGGAGCCCTATGCTTTTTATTTGAATCCGTTGCCAAACCTCTATTTCATGCGGGATCCGGCCGTCGCCATCCATGATGGCATGTGTATTTCTTCAATGGCTACCCGGACGAGAAAAAGGGAAAGTCACTATATGGAGGCAATCTATGAACATCATCCGATGTTTGCTGCCTGTGAGAATAAAACATTCTACAAGGACAGCAACTTCTTTTCGGTTGAAGGCGGGGATGTGCTTATTTTAAGCCCTAAAGTCGTGGCGGTGGGTTGCAGTGAACGAACGGCGGTACACGGAATTGAGGTATTGGCCAATAATCTCTTTAATGCCGATCTGGGCATTGAAAAAGTGCTGGCAGTAAAAATTCCAAATAATCGTGCTTTTATGCATCTGGACACGGTGTTCACCATGGTGGATTACGATAAATTCATTGTTTACCCGGGTATTCTGGAACAGGTGGAAGCCGTGGTCATGACCACGGGCGGAAAAGATTACCTCAATTATGAATGGACAGATAGCCTTAAAGGGGCACTCAAATCGGTATTGGGACTGCCGGCCATTAATCTGATCGAAAGTGGCGGCGGCAATCCAGTTACCGCCGCCCGTGAGCAATGGAATGACAGCACCAATACACTGGCAATTGCACCTGGCGTTATTGTCGCTTATGAACGGAATGAACGCTCCAATGAAGTGCTGTGCGATAATGGCATCGAGGTCATCGGAATTGAAGCATCCGAGCTGGTGCGTGGACGAGGCGGCCCCCGCTGTATGACCATGCCTTTGTATCGGGAAGCATTCTAGGCTGTCACTTTATGAGAAATCGGAATATTTTTCTTGTGGAACCGATGGCATATCAGTTAAAATAGAGTTAAAAGAAGAGTTGGATGATTGCAAAGCTCAAGGTCGTTTTGCAAATGCCCCAAAAGAAGAGATGATGGAGGAAGCACTATGAATTTAAAAGGACGTCACCTGTTGACGCTTAAAGATTTTACCCAAGAGGAAATACAGTATCTAATTGATTATGCAGCAGAACTAAAGGCCAAGAAAAAATCAGGTGAGGTTGGAACCCTTTTAAAAGGAAAAAACATCGTGCTTCTATTTGAGAAAACATCGACGCGAACCCGTTGTGCTTTTGAAGTGGCCGCCTTTGATGAAGGAGCAAACGTCACCTTTCTGACGAATAGCCAGATGGGTAAAAAAGAATCCATCGAGGATACCGCCAGAGTGCTGGGACGGTTCTATGATGGCATCGAATTCCGTGGTTTCGCGCAGGAAACCGTTCAGATGCTGGCCGATTATTCAGGCGTGCCGGTATGGAACGGACTGACAGACATCGACCATCCCACCCAGGTATTGGCAGACATGCTGACCATCCAGGAAAACTTCGGTAATCTGAAAGGCCGTCGCCTTGTTTTTGTTGGAGACGCCAGAAACAACATGGGCAATGCACTGATGATTGGCTGTGCCAAAATGGGCATGCATTTTGTGGCAGTGGCGCCGGAATCGCTGTTCCCGGAAGAAGCGTTAGTGGAAGAAATGAACGCTTTATGCCAGACCACCGGCGGAACCATCACCCTGACGGCCGACATTGAAGCCGGAGTCAAGGATGCTGATGTCATCTATACGGATGTCTGGGTTTCCATGGGGGAAGAGGATCAGATGGCAAATCGGATCAAGCTGTTATTGCCGTATCAGGTGAATATGGACATGATCCGCGCGACCGGAAATGACAACGTGATTTTCCTCCATTGTCTGCCGGCTTTCCATGATCTGGAAACAAAGGTTTCCCAGGATGTCAAAGAGAAATTCGGTCTGGACGAAATGGAAGTGACCGATGAGGTCTTCAGAAGCAAACATTCCGTTGTCTTTGATGAGGCGGAGAATCGCATGCATACGATCAAGGCGATCATGTGCGCTTCTCTGGTTGGCTAATATCTCCGATTGTGTCGTTGCTGATTTTCTTTCAAACCCTTGCGTATTGTTGATACGCGGCGGCCTTGAAAGAAAACCAGCGCCTAACACTCCAAGATATTCGCTCAACCAGAGCACAACATAGTTGGCTAACATGCCCAATTACGTCGTTGGATTAATTTTTTCAAACCCTTGCGTATTGTTGATACGCGGCGGCCTTGAAAGAAAAACAGTGCCTAACACTCCAAGATATTTGCTCAACCAGAGCATAGTTGGCTAAAAGTCCAATGCGCAACCAGGTTTATAACCAGGAGAATAGAAATTATGGAAATAAAAAATATCAGAAAACTGCAAAACGGCTCAGATGTCAGGGGGGTTGTTCTCGATGGTGTACCCGGTGAAGTTGTTAATTTCACCCAGGACATGACCATGAAAATTGCCTTTTCGTTTGCCATCTGGCTGGAGAAGAAACTGGGCAAAAAAGCACCGCTGAGTGTGGCCGTCGGCCGGGACAGCCGGATCTCCGGACCGCACCTGGCCCAGGCGGTGGCATTGGGACTGGTGAGCAAGGGCAATAAAGTCTATCAGTGCGGGATCGCCACCACACCGGCTATGTTTATGACCACCGTCGATCCGGAGTTGGATGCGGATGCGGCCGTCATGGTCACCGCCAGCCATTTGCCCTATAATCGGAATGGCCTCAAGTTTTTCACCAAAGCTGGCGGACTGGACAAGGAAGATATTGCCGAAATCCTGGAGTTGGCAGAAACGGTCGAAACGTCGTTTACGCCCGGTGGTCAGGCCGTGGACTGTGATTTCATCCCGACCTATTCGAGAAATATTGTCAAACTGATCCGTGAAAAAACGAAGCAGGATCAGCCATTGGCCACAACCCGCATTGTCGTCGATGCCGGCAATGGAGCAGGCGGATTTTTTGCCGAACAGGTCCTGAAACCGCTGGGGGCAGATACAACCGGAAGTCTTTATCTGGAACCGGATGGTAATTTTCCCAATCATGTGCCGAATCCGGAGGATAAAACGGCGATTGCGCACATCACGAAGGCGGTTCTTGACAATCAGGCCGATCTGGGGATTATTTTCGATACCGATGTGGATCGGGCAGCGATCATCGATGAAAAGGGCAATGCCATCAACCGTAACGGCTTCGTCGCCTTTATTGCGAGCATCCTGCTGGCTGAATATCCCGGCTCGACCATTGTGACGGATTCCATTACTTCCACCGGGCTAACGGACTATATTGAAAGTCTGGGTGGAAAGCACCACCGCTTTAAGCGCGGCTATAAAAATGTCATCAACGAAGCGATCCGCTTAAACGAAGCGGGTGTTGAAACCCATCTGGCCATGGAGACCAGCGGCCACGGTGCGATCAGGGAAAACTATTTTCTCGATGACGGAGCCTATCTTGTGACCATGGCGCTGATCAAATTTTCCGAACTGCACAATGCCGAAAAACCGGTCAGCTCCTTTCTGGAAGGACTGAAGCAGCCGGCAGAGGAAAAAGAGATCCGGCTAAAAATTCAGACCGCGGATTTCAAAGCATATGGCCAGAAGGTGCTGACAGCCTTCAAGACCTTTGCCGCGGACCAGCCGGGCTGGAACCTGGTGGAACCAAACTATGAAGGGGTTCGGGTAAGCTGTGACGAAATGGCCGGAAACGGCTGGTGCCTGCTCAGAATGTCCCTGCATGATCCCATCATGCCGCTGAATATTGAATCGGACAGTACTGGCGGGTGCGAGATCATCGAAACCGCCTTGATGCAGTTCCTAAATCAGTTTGAAAATTTGGGAAAATAAAAAAAGGCTTTTTTTACAAAAAAACCTTGAGAATATCGAAAAACAGCAACGTGATATCGCCAATTGTTTCAACAAATTAACAATTTGTCGGTAAAACGTCTGTGGTCAACCTGAAGGGCTTTTCAAAAAAGCCCTTTTTTATTTTGCGTTTTTTTAATCTTCATCCTGCAGTTCAGAAACAAAGGCATCAATCAGATCCATATGTTGGGACATGGCCATCGCGGCTTTCAGCGGATCATTGTTTTTAAGCGCCAGGAGAACGTTTTGATGCTGTTGATCGATGAGCGGGCCCCTGAGGGGATCGTCGAGGATGGCGATACGGATATCCTTGATCAGGGCTTCAATAAGCGAAGCGGATGATAAAAGGACGTTTTTGATCATGATATTTTCGGAAGCCATGGCAATTTCATAATGAAATTGCTTGTCCAGTTCAGCCCGAATGGATTCATCGGTTTCGGTTTCGATCGATTGACAGATTTTTTCAATCCGCTCATATCGTTCAGGCGTCATATGCTTGGCGGCCAGCTTGGCAGACTCCGTTTCCAATGCGCGGCGGAGCTCCTGAATCTGACTGATTTTCGCTTTGCTTAACCAGAACATAATGGTCAAGGGCTGGGTGAGGGTGTCTTCATAATCGGCGGCAATAAAGTTGCCTTCTCCCTGCTGGCATTTAACCAGGCCAATCATCTCCAGGGCGCGGATGGCTTCCCGGATCGTTGCTCTTGAAACCCCTAATTGTTCGGCCCATTGCCGTTCCGAAGGAAGACGGTCGCCGCTTTTCAGATTTCCATCGATAATGTTTTCTTTGATCTGCTCGAGGATCTGCAAATATATTTTTTTCTGTTCGATTTCTTTAAACATTTAAACACATCACATCATTTCTTTTTATTTACTTTTTTGATGACGACGGCAGCTTACAGTATCAGCATTGCTGCGATCACTAACAGCAGAAGACTCGTTTAGGCTTGCCAGTCTTGATCTATTGTAGCACAGTGTTTTTTAAAATTCAAAAACATAAAAATATAAAAAAACCTGAAAACGTTAATTTAGTGCTTGACAAGAATTTACGAAAAGAATATAATGGCCACAGGTTAGTGGTCTGACCACTAACCTGTGGCAAAATTTTATCAAATCGTTAGTCCGGTCAATGAATGGGTTTAAGAGGGTTTATAAGGTACAAATGACTGAAAGTACTGATCATTTAATTGCGGAATTTGCAGATGATACAACATGTTTTGCTGTCTGTTCAAAATGAACGGACAGCAAAAAATTTCGCAACGGTTTTAATAATGAATTTAATCAAGTAATTTATGGAGGGAAGAATGAAAATACTGGTTTGTATCAAGCAGGTTCCTGGAACATCCAATGTGGAAGTAGATCCAGAGACTGGTGTTCTGATTCGTGACGGGGTTGAGTCCAAGATGAACCCTTATGATTTATATGCTTTGGAAACGGCATTCCGTTTAAAAGAACAATTAGGAGGAACAATTACCACCTTGTCGATGGGACCAATGCAGGGGAAAGAAGTATTGTTTGAGTCGTTTTACATGGGGGCAGATGAAGGCTGTTTGCTATCTGACCGAAAATTTGGTGGCGCAGACGTGGTTGCCACGAGCTATACCCTGGCTCAAGGCGCAAAGAAACTTGGCGATTTTGATCTGATTGTCTGTGGCAAGCAGACGACAGATGGAGATACCGCCCAGGTCGGACCTGAAATGGCCGAGTTTTTAGGGATTCCGCATGTTACGAACGTGATCAAGATCCTGGAAGCGGATCAAGAAGGTCTGACGCTGCAGATGAATATGGAAGAAACTCTTGAAATACAGCGGGTTCCGTTCCCCTGTCTGATCACCGTCGACAAGGATATTTATACACCACGCTTGCCCTCTTATAAACGCAAACTGGAAATATCAGAAAATCCGGAAATAAAAATACTGACTTTAAAAGATATGTACGATACCGATGAAAAAAACTACGGATTAAGCGGATCAGCCACTCAGGTTGAACGGATTTTTCCGCCGGAAAGCAACGTTGAAAAAACAAGCTTTGTGGGCGATGGCAAAACACTGGCGAAAACCCTATTCGGGATTTTGTCGGAGAAAAAATATTTAGGTTAGGAAGGAAGAAATCATGGCAGGAATTAAAATAATCAATGAAAATGCAGATCGTGAGATCTTTGAAGCACTGGCAGAGCTTTGTCCTTTCGGAGCCTTCACTTTTGAAAACGAAAAGCTGGAAGTGACCGCGGCCTGCAAAATGTGCAAAATGTGCATAAAAAAAGGTCCGGAAGGCGTTCTCGTGCTTGAAGAAGATGAGAAAGTCGAAATTGACAAGAATTTATACCGCGGAATAACGGTTTATGTCGATCATATCGAAGGCAAAATTCATCCGGTAACACTGGAACTGATCGGTAAGGCCAGAGAACTGGCAAAGGTGATTAGTCATCCGGTTTATGCTTTATTCATCGGCAGCGGCATTCAGGAATCGGCGGATGAGCTTTTGAAATACGGAGTGGACAAGGTGTTTGTCTATGATGAACCGGAACTGAAGGATTTCGTCATTGAACCCTATACCAATGCGTTTGAAGACTTCATCGAAAAAATCAAGCCATCATCCATCCTGGTTGGCGCGACTAATGTCGGGCGTTCGCTGGCACCACGGGTGGCCGCACGATACCGCACCGGTCTGACGGCGGACTGTACGATTTTGGAGATGAAAGAAAACACCGATCTGGTTCAGATCCGTCCGGCTTTCGGCGGCAACATCATGGCTCAGATAGTGACAGAAAACAACCGGCCCCAGTTTGCCACCGTTCGATATAAGGTATTCAACGCACCGGAACTGGTAAAAAATCCGACCGGAACCGTTGAGAAAATGGAAATTCAGCCAGCAAAGCTGGCTTCATCCATCAAAGTGCTGGAAATTATCAAAAAAGAAAAAGGCCTGGATATTTCCGAGGCTGAAACCATTGTGGCAGTAGGCCGTGGCGTGAAAAGCGAAAAAGATCTGGAAATCGTCAGTGCTTTTGCTGAAAAAATCGGGGCAACAGTCGCCTGCACCCGACCGGGCATTGAAGCAGGATGGTTTGATCCGCGACTGCAGATCGGCCTGAGCGGAAGAACCGTCAAACCTAAACTGATCATCGCACTCGGCATTTCCGGCGCTGTTCAGTTTACGGCTGGAATGCAGAATTCGGAATATATCATCGCAGTGAATAACGATCCGGAGGCTCCTATCTTTAATGTGGCCCACTGCGGCATCGTTGGCGATCTGTATGAAGTACTACCGGAACTGCTGGAATTGATTGAAGCTCAAGAAGGGATGGCAATCTAAGATGAAATATAAAAAAGTTGAAGCGAATGATATCGCGTTTTTGAAAAATTTAATTACGCCGGAACGTATTTTTGTCGGAGACGAAATTGGCGAAGATTTCAGCCACGATGAGCTGGCAACCATTCATTCCTACCCGGAAGTTCTGATTAAAGTAAAATCAACCGAAGAGATTTCAAAAATCATGAAATATGCCTACGAATATAATATTCCAGTAGTCGTGCGTGGTTCAGGTACCGGCCTCGTTGGCGCATGTGTTCCATTATTCGGCGGAATCATGCTGGAAACAACCCTGATGAATAATATCGTGGAACTGGATACGGAAAATCTCACGGTAACCGTGGAACCCGGTGTGCTGCTGATGGAATTGTCGAAATTCGTGGAAGAAAACGATCTTTTCTATCCCCCGGATCCCGGCGAAAAATCAGCGACGATTGCCGGAAACATCAGCACGAATGCCGGCGGCATGCGGGCCGTGAAATACGGCGTGACCCGGGACTATGTCCGGGGTTTGACGGTGGTGCTTCCCAACGGGGAAATCATGGAGCTGGGTGGAAAAATTGTCAAGAACAGTTCCGGCTACAGCCTCAAAGATCTGGTAATCGGTTCAGAAGGGACGCTTTGTGTAATCACAAAAGCGATCTTGAAACTGCTGCCGCTGCCGAAAAAAACGATCAGTTTGCTGGTGCCCTTTGACAACATCGGCGCCGCTGCCGGAATCGTGCCAAAGATCATCAAATCCAAAGCGATTCCCACCGCCATTGAATTCATGGAACGCCAGACCATCCTTTTTGCAGAAGAATTTCTGGGCAAAAAATTTCCGGATTCAAGCAGCAATGCCTATATCCTGTTGACCTTTGACGGCAATACGAAAGAGCAGGTCGAGGCAGAGTATGAAGTCGTGGCAAATCTTTGTCTGGCCGAAGGCGCCAAGGATGTTTACATTGTCGACACGGATGAACGAAAAGAATCGGTCTGGTCTGCCCGTGGTGCTTTCCTCGAAGCCATCAAGGCTTCTACGACTGAAATGGATGAATGTGATGTGGTTGTACCGCGAAATCGAATTGCCGAATTCATTGAATTCACCCATGAGCTGGCAAAAGAAATGGATGTCCGCATTCCCAGCTTTGGTCATGCCGGCGACGGGAATCTTCACATCTACGTGTGCCGGGACAAACTTGGCCAGGAAGAATGGAATGCGAAACTCGCAGAAGCGATGGACCGCATGTACGCCAAAGCCCTTGATTTTCAGGGACTGGTTTCAGGCGAACACGGCATCGGTTATGCCAAACGAAAATATCTGTTAAATGATTTTGGCACGGAGCATCTTGCACTTATGGCCGGAATTAAGCAGACGTTTGACCCCAAAAATCTGCTCAATCCCAAAAAAGTCTGCCAGATGTAGGTGCCGGTATGAATGATGTTGGACTTTTCTTTATCGCTCTGATTCCGGTACTGTGGCTAATTGTTTCGCTGGGGATCTTAAAGATCCCCGGGCACAAGGCCTGTCCCATTGCATTGGCAATGACGGTTATTTTAAGTATGATGGTATGGAAGATGCCGGTAGTGGACAGTCTTACCGCTGCTCTGGAAGGGGCGGCGATGGCCATCTGGCCGATCATGCTGATCATTGTGGCGGCGGTATTTACCTATAATCTCGTGACCTATACCGGCGGCATGGAAACAATCAAAAAAATGATGACCACTGTTTCGACGGACCAACGCATCCTGGTATTAATTCTTGCCTGGGGATTTGGCGGCTTTCTGGAAGCCATCGCCGGCTTTGGAACAGCGGTTGCCATTCCCGCCAGTATCTTGGCGGCGCTGGGGTTTAATCCGGTTTTTGCAGCAATCATCTGTTTAATTGCCAATACAACGCCAACGGCCTTTGGTGCCATCGGGTTGCCGGTGAGTACGTTGGCCCAGGTGACCGGACTAAATGTAAACGATTTGTCATTCACCGTTGCGCTGCAGCTGTTTGTCATGATTGTGGTGGTGCCCTTTATTCTGGTCATGTTCACCGGAAAAGGTATCAAGGGACTGAAGGGCGTCTTCTGGATCACGCTTTTTGCGGGAATCTCCTTTGCTTTACCCCAGATATTTGTAGCAAAATACCTGGGAGCGGAACTTCCGGCAATTGTCGGATCGGTGGTCTGTATGGCAGTCACCATCTTCATTGCCAAGGTTTTCTACAAGGATACCGCCGCGAAGGATACACAAAAGATTGACCGGAAAACGGCCATCATGGCCTGGCTTCCTTTCATTCTGGTCTTTGTGATCATCATACTCTGTTCATCACTGTTTCCGATGATCAATGGAGCTTTGGCACAGGTTAAAACGACGATCCAGATCTATACCGGCCCCCACGGAAAGCCATTTACATTTCTCTGGCTGGCAACCCCGGGCACGCTTATTATTATCGCCACCTATCTGGGCGGCCTCATTCAGGGCGTCAAATTTGGTGAGATCACCAAACTGCTGTTAAATACCGTCAAACAGATGTTTAAATCCGCCATCACCATCATGTCCATCGTGGCACTGGCCAAGGTGATGGGTTACAGCGGGATGATCGGCGTTATTGCAACAGTTCTGGTAATGGTCACCGGCAGTTACTATCCGTTGATAGCCCCGTTCATCGGCGCGCTGGGAACCTTCGTCACCGGTAGCGACACATCAGCCAATGTTCTTTTCGGCGGGCTGCAAGTGGAGGCGGCCAAAGCCGTCGGTATCAGCCCTTATTGGCTGGCGGCAGCCAATACCGCTGGCGCCACCGCCGGCAAGATGATATCCCCGCAAAGCATCGCGGTAGCAACCGCAGCGACCGGAATCATTGGCAGTGAAGGGAAAATCCTGCAAGCCACCCTTAAAGTCTGCATTGTCTATGTCGTTGTGATTGGCGTAGTCGTCTATTTTGGCGCCCCGCTGGTGTCAGGACTTCTGGCGACGCTGGGATAAAACTAAAATAGTTGGCTTAAATGAGATAAAGGACATCAGGGAGACTGTTTTCTCTGATGTCCTTCTTTTAAAATGAAAGGAAAAAATGATGAAAATAAGTTTGCCTTACGGGCAGGAAAAGCAATCCGTGGATTTGGACGAATCCATTCTCAACGGAATTCTGGTATCCCAAATTGAAGCATACGATCCCGGAAAATCACAGACAGAGCTGGTAAAAGAAGCCCTGATCAATCCGATTGATTCCCAAAGACTGAAAGATCTTGCCCAGGGCAAGAACAAAGTCGTGATCATTGCCAGCGATCATACGAGACCGGTACCCAGCAAGATCATCATGCCATTGATGCTAAAGGAAATCCGCGAAGGAAATCCCGATGCGGACATCACGATTCTGATTGCCACCGGCTTTCATCGCTTGACCACCAGAGCAGAAATGGTTTCAAAATTTGGTGAAGCAATTGTCGATCAGGAAAAAATTGTGGTTCATGATTCAGGCGCCGAGGAAAGTCTTGTGAAAATCGGAACGCTGCCTTCAGGGGGCGATCTGATTATCAATCGCCTGGCCCAGGAGGCCGATCTGCTGGTTTCGGAAGGATTCATCGAGCCGCATTTTTTTGCCGGGTTTTCCGGCGGAAGAAAAAGCGTGCTGCCGGGCATCGCCAGCCGGGTCACGGTGCTGGCCAACCACTGCGGCGAATTCATTGCCCATCCCAAAGCAAGAACGGGATCGATTGCGGGAAACCCGCTCCATATCGATATGCTCTACGCAGCAAAAGCGGGAAAACTGGCTTTTGTGGTGAATGTGGTCATCAATTCCGAGAAGGAAGTGATTCATGCGGTGGCCGGGGATTGCGCCAATGCCCATGCTAAGGGCTGTGAGTTTTTGAAAAGTCTCTGCCGAGTCAAGGCGCAACCCAGCGATATTGTCATCACTTCCAACGGCGGCTATCCCCTCGATCAGAATATCTATCAGGCCGTAAAAGGCATGACGGCGGCGGAAGCAGCGGTCAAACCCGGCGGTGTCATCATCATGGTGGCAAAGTCAAATGACGGCCACGGCGGTGAATCCTTCTTCAATACCTTTAAAGAGGAGAAAAATCTGAAAAACATGTCCAAGCGATTTGAAAAAACGCCGAAAAACGAGACGATTCCCGATCAGTGGGAAGCCCAGATTCTGGCGCGGATTCTTTTGAAGGCCAGGGTCATCTATATATCCGAAGCCCCGGATGCAATGATTCGCGAGTTCCAAATGACGCCAGCAGAGAATCTGACAGACGCAGTGTCATTAGCCCGGGAGTATCTTAATAATGACCAGGCGCGAATTACGGCGATCCCTGATGGGGTGGCGGTGATTGTGGAGTAAAAATGAATGCTAAGTAGTAATTAGAACATTACAAAAGGGATCTAAAAGAGATTAAAGAATATAATAGAAAATAATATAGTCGAGGAGCTTTTGCCCAATAGAGAAATGCTATTGGGTAAAAGCTTTTCTTTGATTATATAATAGGATAAGCAATTAAAGATCCTAAAATGGCAAATAAATATTAATAGCTCAACTTTCCCAGCTTGAAAATTCAGCTGAGACTTTACAACAACACCATCTGCAGCTTCTGAAAAACAGAAGTTGACAGAAAAATGCACCCAATGTCTGATATAATGAAAATGCAAAGTAACAAAAATCAGACAGGAAAGGTGCATACCACTATGATAAACCAAAACAACCCATCTGAACAGACAAATATTGCATTTTTAAAAGCTTTTAAAGCATTGAAACTGACAGGATTACTCAGAGATTCCGGCATCCGCAAAGCACAGGGCATAAAAGTTACCCGAGTTTTCGAATTGCTTTTACTCCTCGCGTTTCAGGGAAAAAATCTATATCGTTACCTGGATTCAAAATATCAGGAAACAGCGGCATCCAAAAATACATACTATCGTTTTTTGAATACCTCAACTTACAACTGGCGGCGGTTTTTGTCATCGCTGTCTGCTAAAGTCATTTCGTCATTCAGTCGGTTGACTCGTCCGGATCGCGTTAAGGTTTTTATTCTTGATGACTCGGTTGTCAGCCGGAACCGGAGCAAGCATGTCGAATTGCTGGCAAATCTCTATGACCACGCCGACCATCGCTTCATCAAAGGCTTTACCATGCTGGCGCTTGGCTGGACCGATGGTTACAGTTTTGTTCCAACCGATTTTGCGATGATGTCATCCGCCAGCAAAAAAAATCGGATACAGGAAGTTTCAGAAGCAATTGACA
>NZ_WJBC01000013.1 GCF_014284475.1 Acetobacterium fimetarium
GGGCAAGCAAAAGTGGCAAAGGCCATAGAGCCTGAACGAAGTGAAGGCCAGCGTCTTGAGGCGCCGGCCGGTAACAGAGGCTTATAGCCTCAGAGCAAACCACCCGTTAGACGGGTGGTGCTGATTTACGCGTTCGATGACTTAAATAATTATTATTTGCTTTTGGGTTTTGTCGACGATCATATTTTCTTATGTTATAATAAAATTCATGAAAATTAAAATGTTAAACAATGAAACAATCAATAAAATAGCGGCCGGTGAGGTGATCATTCGACCGGTTTCGGTGGTAAAGGAATTAGTTGAAAATGCCATTGATGCCGGAGCAAGCCATATATTGGTTATGATTGAAGCCGGTGGAAAGAATCAGATCATCATCCGCGACAACGGCTGCGGGATTGCCTATAACGAAATACCATTGGCCTTCAAACGCCATGCCACCAGTAAACTGGCAACCATCGAAGATCTGGAAACCATCAATTCGCTGGGCTTTCGCGGTGAGGCTTTATCCAGTGTTTCAGCGGTAGCCAGAGTTCAGGTGACGACCCGAAATGAAGATGAGGAAGTTGGCAGCCGGACCGCATTTGAAGGGGGAACACTGATCAATCAACGGGTGTGTTCCTACAATCAGGGGACCGAAGTAAAAGTATGGGATCTCTTTTACAATACGCCAGCACGAAGAAAACATTTAGAAAAGGATAAAAAAGAGGAAGGCCTGATTCGCAATCTGATGAACAAAATCGCGTTATCTCATCCAGAAATTGCCTTTCAGATAAAATGCAACGGACGTATTGTTCTGGATACAAATGGATCCGGAAAAGTCATCGATGTGGTCAATGTGCTATACGGCTGGGAAGTTGGCAGCAACCTGATCCCCCTCGATTACGAAAACAGCCCGATGAAGCTGGGCGGTTTTATCGGCAACTTGAAAATGATGCGCAGCCACCGTGAAGACCAGATATTTTTCATCAACGGACGTTATGTCAGAAATCTGCGGCTGGCTCAGGCTCTGGATGAAGCTTATGCCGGCTATACCATGAAACATCAACATCCTTTTGGCATTGTTTTTATGGAACTTCCGGGACGGATGCTGGATGTCAATATTCATCCGGCCAAAACTGAGATAAAAATACAAAACGAGAGCTTGATCAGTTTACTTTTTAAACAGGGGATCCGGGAAACCCTGCGTGGCTCAAATCTCGTGGTGAATATCGGCGCCGGGAACGATCAAATTTTTGATCGCGTGAGAATGGAAAAAGACGACGAAAACAGGGAGAAAGCGTTTAGCGATTCCGATGACCGTGTTGCAATTAAAAAAAGCGAAAATCAAAAGCAGGAAATGTTTTTAGCGGATGCTGCTGATCCGGTAATAAAAAAGGATGCTAAAATCAAATCGCATCAGGCTCAGCTGGATCAGCAGCATCCCGTCGCCATGAATCCCGAAAAAGCAGGCCGGCAATGTGAAGATCGCCCGCAAAAAGCCGATCAGGAAACTTCCTGTAAAATCGAAGCACCGCTTGCAAAGACGATGATCAATCATAACAGCAGCGGGCACGTGTCTGAAAAAACAGAAATCTTCTCGGTGACAGAAAAAGCCCCGATTAGGCAGAACGAATTGCTTCCGGATTTATCAAAAATGAGAATTGTCGGTCAGCTGTTCAACGGGTATGTTCTGCTGGAAGGAATAAAAGAGATCTATCTGATTGATCAGCATGCCGCGCATGAAGCATTCCTTACCCAGGAGCTGGAAGAAATTTTTAAAAGCGGCGGTTTTATCGCGAGTCAGGGACTGATGACGCCGATTCCCATCAAAATCAGACCCAAAGATCTGGACAGTGTCAGAAATGCGTTGCCGTTTTATCGAAAGATCGGTTACGAATGCGATGTTTTTGGCGAGGACAGCCTGCTGGTGCGCAGTGTGCCGGTACTGCTGGGCGAGCCGCAGACAATCGAGCTGCTTAAAAGCGTCATTGACGAGAATCTATGCGATCGCGATGAAAGGCATCGGGACTCAGAGAATGTGATTTCATCAAAAATAAAGCATAAACTGATCAGTATGGCCTGCAAGGCGGCGATAAAAGGCGGACAATCGCTGACCCATGAAGAAATAAAACAATTGCTGGCAGATTTGATGGGGCTGGAAAATCCCTTTACCTGTCCTCATGGCCGGCCGGTCATCACGCGGCTGAAGGAATATGAATTAATGAAATTGTTCAAACGGGTGATATAAATGGAAAAACCGAAAATTCTTGTTTTGGCAGGGCCGACAGCCAGCGGGAAAACAGCACTGGGCGTGGCACTGGCAAAAGAACTTAACGGCGAGATTATCTCAGCCGATTCCATGCAGATCTATCAATACATGAATATTGGAACAGCCAAGGTAACGGCACAAGAAATGCAGGGCGTGCCGCATTATCTGGTGGATTGTGTTTCACCGGATGAGGATTTCAGCGTCGCGAAATTCAAGGCGGCCGCACTGGCCGCCATTGAAAAAATTCTGTCCCGGGGAAAGCTGCCGATTATCGTTGGGGGAACAGGTTTATACATTAACAGCCTGACGCTGCCATGGGATTTTCAGAAAAATGACGGCAGTGAGGCAATCAGAAAAAGACTGGAAGCCGAAGCGCAAACCGTTGGCAAAGAAGCACTTTACGAGCGTTTAAAAAGCGTCGATCCGGTTTCAGCGCAAATGATTCACGCCAATAATATCAAACGGGTGATCCGCGCCCTGGAGATTTTCGAAATCAACGGAAAACCGAAATCGTATTTCGATGAAAAAACGAAAAAGCAGGAAGTCCCCTACGATTATCTGCTGCTCGGTTTGAAATGGCCGCGAGAAGTTCTGTATGACCGGATTAATCGGCGGATCGATCTGATGGTTGAAAACGGCCTGATCGAAGAGACACAGAGGCTGATTGATCGCGGATATGACTGGAATCTGACCGCGCTCAAAGCGATTGGTTACAAGGAACTCAGACCCTATCTTCAGGGCGAGATGTCTCTGGCGGAGGCGTTGGTCTTATTAAAACGGGATTCCCGGCATTATGCCAAAAGACAGATGACCTGGTTCAGGAAGGACGAGCGTATTCACTGGATTGACATGAATGAGGAAAAACAGATAAATCAGCTGGTGGAAACGTGCATGGCTGAAATAACGCCCTGGTTAAATAAATAAAAAAAGAGAAAGTGAGCATTTAGTTGATTAAAAAGAATGACATTAAAGATTATCTGGAAAAGGATTTTAGCATATCAGCAGAAGTCATCAATTTTGTCGAAGCAGTCGAAAATGATATCAAAGCGACGCTTCATGATTTGGATGCGATGGCTGAGCTTCATCAGTACCGCGTCATCAAAGCGATGCAGCGGGCCGGACTGGGTGATCGGCATTTTGCTGTGGCCACCGGATATGGATATGACGACGTGGGACGTGAAATTGTCGAAAAAATCTATGCGGAGGTTTTCGGGGCGGAGGATGCCTTGGTCCGCCCGCATATTTCTTCGGGAACCCATGCGATTTCATTGGCGCTTTATGGTGTTTTAAGACCGGGCGACCAGCTGCTGGCAATAACGGGGGCCCCCTATGACACCATCCGGTCGGTTATCGGATTAGTGGATAAATACCAGGGCCAGGGGACCATTAAAGAGTATGGGGTAACCTATGATCAGGTTGAATTGCGTGAAGATGGCAGCTTTGATGAAGCGGCGATTCTGGCGGCAATGACGCCAAATACCAGGATGATCTATCTGCAGCGGTCGACCGGTTACAGCTGGCGAAAAGCGATAACCCTGGAGGCGATGAAAAAGATGATTGCCAAAATCCGGTCGGTTAAACCGGATGTGATTGTTTTTGCGGATAATTGTTATGGCGAATTTCTGGATCATGTTGAGCCGGTCTCGGTCGGTGTTGACCTGATCGCCGGCTCGCTGATAAAAAACCCGGGTGGTGGTTTGGCTCCTACCGGGGGGTATGTGGCCGGCCGTTCAGATCTCGTCCATCTGGCAGCGTGTCGTTTGTCAGCTCCGGGAGTAGCAAGAGAAACAGGCGCGACCTTGGGGATTAATCGGACCCTGCTTCAGGGTTTGTTTTTGGCACCGACAGTCGTTTCACAGGCGATCAAATCGGCGGTGCTGCTGGCAGCGTGCTATCAGAAAATCGGCTTTGACGTTTGTCCGGAAGTGACGGATTACCGCAGTGATATCATTCAAAGCGTGCGCTTGAACACCAGTGAAAGGGTTAAGACATTTTGCCGGGCTATTCAGGAGGCGGCGCCGGTAGATAGTCATCTGACGCCCGAACCGTGGGATATGCCGGGCTATTCGGACCCGATCATCATGGCGGCAGGAGCCTTTATTCAGGGCTCATCCATCGAACTTTCGGCCGATGCCCCGATGCGTGAACCCTATATTGTTTATTTTCAGGGCGGTTTAACCCATTATCATGGAAAATTAGGCATTTTGTTGAGTCTGCAAAGACTGATGGATGAAAAATTAATAGCAATTTAAATACGTTGGTGAGCTTTGCGATCAGTTTTGCACGAACCAACGGTTACACGGTACGGCGGACAGTTCTTTGAACGGTTCGCCTACACGTTACACAATTGGTTGTGGAAACTAATCGCAAAGCAACAATTGTTCGACGTTTATGAGTTTTACAAATATTATTCAATAAGTTAGAAGGAGAGCAGGATGATGACGAAGGAAAAAATAGAACGGATCAATGAACTGGCCCGTAAAAAAAAGACAGGAACCCTAACGGAGGAAGAACTGGACGAACAAATGACATTGCGGGCGGAATATCTGGCATCGGTTCGAAAGAACTTGCGGGAACAGCTGGATGCAATCGAAATAGTAGATAATTAATAAACAATTGCGAAACTGACGTGAGCTTCGCTGCCAGTTTACACGAACCAATTTTTACACTGTACGGCGGACAGTTCTCCGAACGGTTCGCCTACACGTTACACAATTGGTTGTGAAAACTGACATCAAAGCAATGATTGTTCGATTCTTTTGAATTTGGCAATTATCTAAGCGACATAATAGATGAGGAGAGAATAGCTATGAATCATGAAGAAAAAGAAAAAACACCGGGAACGCTGCTCCAGGAGAAACTGACGAAAAAGTGGGAATTGGCCTGGAAGGATCTGAATCAGGATGAAACGCAAAAACTGACGGAAGTCAATGATGGGTACATTTCCTACCTGACCAATGGTAAAACGGAACGACAATGTGTGAATATCACGGTGGCAATGGCTGAAAAGGCCGGATTCAAACCACTGGATGATTTTATAAAAACTGGAAAGATCATTCCGGGGGACAAGATCTATACGGTGCACAAGGGAAAAACGGTGATCTTATTCGTTGCCGGTACGGATGCTGTTGAAAACGGCATGGCCATCATCGGCGCTCATATTGATGCGCCGCGACTCGATTTAAAACCCACACCGCTTTATGAAAGCGATGATCTGGCGTTTTTCAAGACCCATTATTATGGCGGAATCAAGAAGTACCATTGGGTCACCATCCCGCTGGCAATGCATGGAACAGTGGTAAAAAAAGACGGGGCAACCATCAACATTTCCATTGGGGAAGATCCCGCAGATCCTGTTTTCTGCATCACCGATTTACTGCCCCATCTGTCCCAGGAGCAGAATACCAAAAAAATGAACGAAGGCATCACCGGTGAAGGACTAAACATCATTGTCGGAAGCCGGCCGTATCAGGAGCAGGACCTTAAAGAAGGCGTGAAGCTCAATATTTTAAACATCCTTCACGAAAAATACGGAATGGTCGAGGCGGATTTTGCCACGGCGGAGCTGGAAGTCGTTCCCGCCGGAGCGGCCCGGAATGTCGGCTTTGATCAAAGTATCGTCGGCGGTTACGGTCAGGATGACCGAATCTGCGCCTTTACAGCACTTCAGGCAATACTTGAGCGAGAAAACCCGAAACGGACACTTTGTGTTATTCTGGCGGACAAAGAAGAAATTGGCAGCTGCGGCAATACCGGCATGCATTCGCTTTTCTTTGAGAATTCGGTGGCTGAATTAGTCGATCTGATGGATGTAAAAAAACCGGAACTCGTAGTCAGGCGCTGTCTGATGAATTCAGAAATGCTGTCTGCTGACGTTACCGCCGGTGTTGATCCCAACTTTACCGGGACACACGATAAAATCAATGCACCTTATCTCGGAAAAGGAATCGTGCTCTCAAAATACGGCGGATCGCGCGGCAAATCCGGTTCGAATGATGCACATGCAGAGTTTATGGGAAAAATGAGAAAAACGCTGGATGAAGCCGGCGTTGTCTGGCAAATGGGTGAGCTTGGCCGGGTGGATCTTGGCGGCGGCGGCACCATTGCCTATATTCTGGCAAAATACGGAATGGATGTACTGGATTGCGGACCCGCTTTATTAAGTATGCATGCGCCTTTTGAACTGGCGTCCAAAGTTGATGTATATATGTGTTACAAAGGCTATAAAGCGTTTTTAGTTTAGATTATTAACGATTGTAATTAAGGCCAGGTGTTGATCGTCCGAAACGGTGGGCGGTCAACGCCTGGCCTAAAATTATGTTGGGTTATCTTTATCGGCCCGTTTGGATAATGCAGGATCGTGTTTTTAAAGTTTATAGCAACTTTCTTAATAAGAATTTTAGGAAACTTGTATAAAATAATTCAGTCATCTGGTAAAATGAGAGAAATAAGTTTTTTGGGAGGCTCATGTTGAAAGAAAATTATCTCAATCACACTTCTCTTAAAGAAATGCCAGAGGATGATCGACCGCAAGAAAAAATGATGCGCTTTGGTGCAAAAAGTCTAAGCAATGCTGAGCTGATCGCAGTTATCATCCGGACGGGAACGCGAGAGGCAACTTCAGTGGAAGTCGGCCGGAAAATTATGCAGTATTTGGATAACGATCTTTCTTATTTTCATCAGGTGGACGTTTTGGAACTGCAACGAAATAAAAACCTGGCCGGAATTGGTATCGTCAAAGCCTGTCAGATTAAAGCCGCGATTGAACTGGGCCTTCGCATCAAACAAAAAGACATGATTGACGTAAAAATTACGTCGCCGCAGGACATTGCCGATCTGTTAATGGAAGAAATGCAGTATTTAAAACAGGAATGTTTTAAAATCATTCTTCTGGACACCAAAAATAAAGTCATCAAGGTGGAAGGCATCAGTGTCGGCATCCTCAATGCATCGCTGGTTCATCCCCGCGAAGTCTTCATTAAAGCAATCAGGCAGCATTCTGCAGCGATTGTTTTGGCCCATAATCATCCGTCAGGGGACCCGGAACCGAGTGCTGAAGACAAAAATATTACCAAAAGACTGTGCGATGCCGGTGAGCTATTGGGAATTGCCGTTTTGGATCACATTATTATTGGCAGAGGGACCTATTTAAGTTTTAAACAGGAAAAATTGATTTGAGCAAGTAAAAATGAGTAGGATGAAATATTTCTAATGAAATTTTTATTTTTTAGGGTATAATGGAAATTGTGATTTTATTTATGAAGCAGCGCTTCTTTTCCATTCATCAGGGAGGTAACATTATCGGTCTCGTTTATAGATATCATATTTTAAAGGAACATGAAAAATCATTGCGCGAAGAGTTAGTGATGCGTTATGATTATTCCAGTCGTTTGATTCGAGAAATCAAACAGACTGGAAAAATTAGCTTGAACGGCAAAGAGTGCTTCCTTTGCGAGAAGCTGAAGGCCGGCGATCTTGTTGAAATACAAATGCCTCATGAAGCGATTGACGGGGAACCTGTTTGGGGACAATTGGATGTTGTCTATGAAGATGATGAATTGCTGGTTGTAAATAAGCCGCCATTTTGTGTAACCCATCCGACCAAAAGTCATCAACTGGATACCTTGGCAAATTATATCAGTTATTACTGGATGAGGCAGGGCGTATCCGCCAAAATTCGTTTCATCAATCGATTGGACAGGGATACAACTGGCGTCGTAGCGATTGCCAAAAACAAATATGTTCATCATTATGTTCAAAAGCAAATGAATGCGGGAACGGTAAAAAAAGTGTACCTTGCTTTCGTCAACGGGAAACTGCCGCAACAAGAAGGCGTGATTGACTTACCGATTGGTCAACCTTATGAAAACAGCATTCAGCGTGTTGTCATGAATAAAGGGAAACCATCGATAACCCATTACAAAGTAATTGAAGAGTATGAGCAGGCTTCTTTAGTGGAGCTGGTTCTGGAAACGGGAAGAACCCATCAGATCAGGGTTCATTTACACCATATCGGTAATCCGATTATCGGCGATCCTTTGTATCATTGTAATGGCACTGATGCAGGAGAACAATTTGGTATGTCTCATCAGGCGCTTCATGCAAAATCTCTTGATTTATCCTTGCCGATGAAAAAACACTTGCATATTGAGGCGGATTTGAACAGCGAATTAAAAGAACTTAGAAACCGTCTAAGAGAATATAAATAGAAAAGGTGAAAGAATGAGCGAAAAACAAACAAAAGGGATAAAAAGACGAAAAAAGAAACACCACATATGGGTGAAAATATTAATCGTTTTTTTGGTTTTAGGAGTTTTGGCAATGGGCGTCGGGTATTCCATTTACGCGGCAAATCGAATGGATATATCCGATTACACATATCAGGTTAAAGATAAAACTGAGATATATTCTGCCGATAATGTTGTCATAGCAGAACTGTATACGAAGAATCGAACCAATGTAACCATTGATCAGATACCGGTGCAACTGCAACAGGCTCTGATTTCCGTTGAGGATTCCCGTTTTTATGACCATTTTGGAATTGACGTCTATGGTATTGGCCGGGCCTTCTTTTCAAATATTGTAAATAATGGGATCGGAGAAGGTGCCAGCACCATTACCCAGCAGCTTGCCAGGGTTTTGTTCTTGCCGGATATCGCAACTGAGCAGACCTTTAATCAGAGTCTTACCCGAAAGATGAAAGAAATATCGATCGCGCTGCAGTTAGAGAAAAAATATACCAAAGAACAAATTCTGGAAATGTATTTCAATGAGTATTATTTCGGCTCAGGGGCCTATGGGATTGAAGAGGCAGCTGAGACCTATTTCAACAAACATGTTTCCGAAGTGAATCTGGCTGAAGCGGCAATGCTGGCCGGTTTGCCGCAGGCACCGAGTGCCTATGCGCCCAATACCGACTTCGAAGCCGCCAAAAAACGGCAGCTGGAAGTTCTGGCGCGAATGGTTAAAGAAGGGTATATTACCCAGGAAGAATCGGATGCGGCAGCAGCGACGGAATTGGCCATCAGAGATCCGGAAACCCTCAGCAATGAAAATCAGATTGTTGATGGTTATGAAGCTTTTGTTGGAAAAGCACTGGATGAATATGCCACCGCGCAGGCTTCATCAGTCATGCAGGAACGTGGCATTACCGAAGATCAGGCAATCGACTATATCAAAGAGAATATCGCCAGCGGTGGTTACCGGATTTACACAACCATTGATTCAAACATGCAGGCAGATGCCATTGACAGCTTAACCACTGGTTTATCAGGCTATGGCCTCGATAACGAAACGGGTGCCGTGGTAACCGTTGATCTCGATGGGAGCGTCAAGGCTTATTACGGCGGAAACACGCAGATTGATATGGCAGATACGCCAAGACAGCCGGGTTCCAATATCAAGCCGCTGTTCTATTCTGGTGCCATGGAAGCGGGGCTGATTACGCCGTCGACGACAATTTCGGATACTTACGTGAATTTTGGCGGATACGCACCAAATAACTACGATTTCGGCTATCATGGAAATGTTTCCGTCCGAACAGCGTTAGTCTATTCCTACAACATTCCGGCGGTAAAAATCTTCAATATGTATGGCGTTGATAATGCCATTGCTTTTATGGAGAAAATGGGTATCTCAACATTTGAAGCGGACGATTACAACCTGGCAACGGCTCTTGGCGGGATGACGTATGGGATAAAACCCTTTGAAATGGCGGCAGCCTTCAACATTTTCAATAATGGCGGCACCTACAACGAACCCTACTTTATATCGAAAATTGAACAGATAAACGGGAAAGAAATCTTCACAAAGAAAGACGCCGAGTTACAAACACGCAAGGTCATGACCGATACCACCGCATCTAACATGATGAGTATTCTGCTCGATGAGGTATCCTATGGTACCGGTAGCGGAGCGGCTCAGATTTATCCAACCGGTGGTAAAACCGGTACAACGAATGATGAAAAAGATTTATGGTTTACCGGGATAACCGGAAATCTGACAACGACTGTGTGGCTGGGAAGTCCGGATAATTATGTTATCGGCGGTGGCAGTTACATGGCGGCCAGTATTTACGGCAGCTACCTGGGTCAGATCATTGATCAGGATTTGTTGACGACCACGAACATGGAACGTACTTCGGATGAAGCAGTGGAAAACAACAGTTCAAAAACGACGGATACGAGCACAAATTCAACGACCAATTCAAACTCGAATTCGAATTCAAACTCAAATTCGAATTCGAACTCAAATTCAACGCCGTCGACAACCCCGACAACACCGGCAACAGATGATTCAAAAACCGATACCCCAACAACAGATGATCCAACTACGCCGACGACGCCAACCACGCCGACGACGCCAACAACAGATGATCCAACCACGCCGACGACGCCAACCACGCCAACAACACCGACGACGCCGACAACGCCAACAACATAAGGGAGAGTAGTGATGATCTTAGCTAGAAATTCAAAAGAAACTGAAATCAAAAAAAATATGCGCGACGGTCAGGGCGAAATTGAAATCACCCATGTCTTGAAAAATGAAGATCTGGGAAAAAATACGCGCTTATACGCCGAGATATCGATAAAACCTGGTGATTCCATTGGAAATCACCAGCATATCGATGAAACGGAAATATTCTATTTCCAGCATGGAACTGGAATTGTTACGGATAATGATGTTGAAATTGAAGTCGGCCCCGGAGATGTGATGGTAACTCCGGATAAGAGCTTTCATAGCGTAAAAAACACAGGCACAGAGAATCTGGTTTTTATGGCCTTGATTCTACGTGATTAAATGACAAAAAAAGATAGAGAACAAGTTTTAGCCACATTAGAAAGCCTTTATGGGCAGGAAAAATGTGGCTTGACTTTTAGTACCCCATTTGAGCTGCTGATTGCGACCATCCTTTCGGCTCAATGCACAGATGTAAGGGTTAATATCGTGACAAAAGATTTGTTCCGGGACTGCAATACACCGGAGGCGATTTTAGCTCTGGGTGAAAAAGAACTACAGGAAAAAATAAAATCATGCGGTTTGTCAAAGACAAAAGCCAGGAATATCATGCTGACCTGTGATCGTCTCTTAAGCGAATACGATGGCGCTGTTCCGAAAAGCATGGATGAGCTGATGACGCTGCCGGGAGTTGGGCGCAAAACAGCCAATGTGGTCATCAGCAATGCGTTTGATATTCCGGCGATTGCCGTCGATACTCATGTATTCCGGGTATCGAAACGGATCGGGATGGCAAAGGGAGCGACCGTTCTGGCAGTTGAAAAAGAATTAATGAAGAATATTCCCCGGGAGAAGTGGTCTCAGGCCCATCATTGGCTGATCTGGCATGGCAGAAGATGCTGTACCGCCCGCAATCCGAAATGTGGCGAATGCCAGCTGCAGGAACTGTGTGATTACAGCAAATAATATTTGGCAGAAGCGGAACTCAGCAGTAATTATTTCTTGTATTTTTCTTAAGAATGGTTTATGATAATCATTATGAATAATCATGAAAAGAAAAAGGAGGAAAAGAAATGAAAAAAAGAGTTGTAAGTGTTTTACTTGCTGTCATCTTCACCGCTTCGATTTTTGCATTTGCCGGATGTTCATCATCAAAAAGCAGCGGAGATACCATTAAGGTTGGTTTCCTGGGACCATTAAGTGGTGATGTTGCTATTTATGGAAAATCTGCGCAGTCAGGTGCTGATTTAGCAGTGAAAGAAATCAACGACGCAGGTGGTATTAATGGTAAAAAAATAGAATTGGTTGCGTATGATTCCAAAGGGGATCAAACTGAAGCAATTAATGCCTATAACCGTCTGAGAGATCAGGATGAAGTTGTTGCCGTAATCGGTGGCGTTTTAAGTGGCGAAACGCTGGCAATGAAAGATATCATGGTACAGGATAATATGCCAGTGCTAACACCGACTGCCACAGCCGTTGATGTAACAACCGATGCGCCAAATGTTTTCAGAGCATGTTTCCTTGATGACTATCAGGGTGTTGCAGCAGCAAATTTTGCAACTGCTAATTTAACAGCTAAAACAGCAGCGATCATGATTTGCAAGGGCAATCCTTATTCAGAAGGAGTTGGAGCTGCATTCAGTACACAATTCGCTGCAAACGGTGGGACAGTTGTCGATCAGGAATCCTACAGTGCTTCAGATAAGGATTTCAGCGCTCAGTTGACAAAAATCAAAGAATTGAATCCAGAAGTCGTATTCGTACCGGATTATGTTCAAATCGTTGGACCGATTCTTCAAAAAGCAAAAGAACTGGGAATTACAGCGAAATTTGTCGGTGCTGATGGCTGGGATGGCGTTCAGACAGAATATGCAGACGCAGCTCAGGGCAATTACTTCACAAATCATTATGCTGCCGATTCACCATCTGAAAAAGTTCAGAGCTTTATTAAGGCATACAAAGCCGCAAATGACAATAAAGATCCAAACTCTTTTTCAGCTTTAGGTTACGATGCTGTTTATACAATGAGTGATGCAATCAAAACAGCGGGTTCAACCGAATCCGATGCAGTTGTTAAAGCCTTGAACAACACAAATTACGCAGGGGTTACCGGAAACCTGAAATTTGATGCTGAAGGAAATCCCAAAGACAAAGAAGTTACGATCATTAAAATTGACGGTGGCCAACTCAAATTTGAAACAACTATCGTGAATAAATAATCAGTTATTACAAGTGAACAGAATTTTGAAAAAAGGGATATAGAAGAGTGCAATCTCTTCTATATCCATTTTATTGTATATTCTATAAAAGGAGGAAACATCATGGATTTATTTCTGCAACAGCTGATCAACGGGCTAAATGTAGGGAGTATTTATGCGCTTATCGCAATCGGTTATACCATGGTATATGGAATTATTAAACTTATAAACTTTGCCCATGGTGAAATCATGATGTTCGGTGCATATTTCGCGTTTATTTTTGCTACCAGTTTTCAAATGCCAATCTGGGCTGTGCTTTTGATACCCATGGTTATTATGGCTTTGGCTGGTGTCGCGGTAGAATTTATTGCCTATCGACCATTGAGGGATGCTCCCAGATTATCAGCGCTGATCACTGCAATTGGTGTGAGTTTGTTTTTACAGAATCTGGCCCTTTTGATTTTTAAGGCTGATCCAAAAGTAATGCCTAAAATATTTCCGGAAACGATGATCAGTCTAGGTGGCGTTGAAATTAACTCTACGACATTGGTGACGATTGGCTTGTCATTATTCTTTATGGTTTTACTGGATCTTTATATCCGGAAAACGAAACAGGGTCGTGCCGTGCGTGCCGTTTCAGAAGACAAGGACGCCGCGATTCTTATGGGTATTAATGTCGACAGAACGATCTCGTTAACCTTTGCGATGGGATCGGCTTTAGGAGCGCTTGGCGGAATTCTGTATAGTGTTGCTTATGTTCAGGTTTTTCCGACACTGGGCGTTATGCCGGGTCTAAAAGCTTTTATTGCCGCCGTATTGGGCGGGATCGGAATCATACCTGGAGCGATGCTGGGCGGATTCATTATCGGAATGGTGGAAACAATGACAAAGGCGTATATATCAACTACCTGGGCAGATGCCATTGTTTACATCATCCTGATTTTAGTATTGCTGTTTAAACCGACAGGAATTCTTGGAAAAAACACGAGAGAGAAGGTGTAAAGAATGGATAAAAATAAACGTAAAGCTTATATCATAAACACCATCTCAGTTGTCTCGTTGTATCTTGTTTTTTTCATATTAATACAAACAAAGGTCATGAATAAGTATTTTATAGGAATTGCAATTCTGACCTGCATTATGATCATCATGGCAATGAGTTTAAATATTGTCGCCGGATTTTTAGGGGAAATGGCCCTTGGTCATGCTGGCTTTATGGCGATTGGCGCTTATTCGTCGGCCTACTTTTCAATTGCCCTGATGGATACTGGCATTGCATTGCCCAATATTGTTGTTCTAATACTGGCAATGATTGTTGGTGGAATAGTTACCGGGCTGGTGGGATTCCTGATTGGAACACCAACACTTCGACTTCGCGGCGATTACCTTGGAATTGTGACCATTGGTTTTTCTGAGATCATCCGGATCTTTTTCATCAATTTTGCGCCCACCGGTGGCGCAGCCGGACTTAAAGGAATCACGAAACTGGTTACGTTCAATAATGTCTATTGGATCACAATCGTCATCATTATTCTGATCTTCACCTTTGGCCGTTCCAAACAGGGAAGAGCGATTATCTCGATCAGAGAAGATGAGATTGCCTCTGAGGCAGCCGGTATTCCAACGACAAAATACAAAGTGCTGGCATTTACCGTATCATCATTCTTTGCTGGCATGGGAGGCGCCTTGTATGCACATTATCAGGCATTTGTGGAACCGAGCAAGTTTACTTTCATGTTCTCGATCGAAATGTTTGTTATTGTTGTCCTGGGCGGACTGGGAAGTCTGACCGGTTCGATTATTGCTGCGATCATCTTAACCGTGCTGCCGGAAATGCTGCGTGGATTTGCGGAATATCGTTTGCTGGTGTACTCATTGGCGCTTGTCGTCATGATGATTTTCCGTCCGCAGGGGATGTTGGGACGATCTGAATTCTCGCTGACAAAATTCATCGACTCGCTCATGCTCCGCAAGGATATGAAAAATTCGATTGGCGGAGGTGAAGCACAATGACCGTATTGTCTGCAAAAAATATTACGATGCAGTTCGGCGGACTGACAGCCGTTGACCAGTTTAATCTTGAACTTGATTCCAATGAACTGGTTGGTTTGATCGGTCCCAACGGGGCTGGAAAGACAACCATATTTAATATGCTTACCGGTGTATATGTACCGACCAGCGGCGATATCGTTTTGAATAATGAAAGCATATTAAAGAAAACACCGCATGACATTGTCAAACTGGGGGCTAGCAGAACATTTCAGAATATCCGTCTATTTAAGGACTTGACCGCCCTTGAGAATGTCAAAATTGCCTATCACAATTTTATCAATTACAATATGATCCAGGGAATGTTCAGAACGAAAAAGTTCTGGACCGAAGAAAAGAAAGCGCATGAAGAGTGCGAAAAACTTTTGGACATTTTTGACATGGGCGAGTATGCTGATACACTTGCCAAAAACTTGCCTTATGGACAGCAACGAAAACTGGAAATAGCCCGGGCGCTGGCATCAGAGCCCAAGGTACTGATGCTCGATGAGCCGGCAGCTGGTATGAATCCTGCTGAAACAGTGGAATTAATGGAGACGATTCATTTTATTCGAAATAAGTTTGACATTACCGTTTTGCTGATCGAACATGATATGAAGCTGGTAATGGGAATTTGTGAACGTATTCTTGTTGTGGATTACGGCAAGACGATTGCAGAAGGCACTCCGGATGAAATTTTGAAAAACCCTGAAGTTATTCGGGCTTATCTGGGAAATTAGGAGGCTGCAGATGCTTAAAGTAAAAGATTTAAATGTGCATTACGGAAAGATACATGCGATCAAAGGCATTAGTTTTGAAGTTAATCAAGGGGAAATTGTTACTCTGATTGGTGCGAATGGGGCTGGAAAAACAACGATTTTACAGACCGTTTCCGGCATACTGAAACCGAGCGAAGGGATGATCACATTTGAGGGTGAAAATCTCAATAAAATTCGTCCGCATCAAATTCCCGCATTGGGTATCGCCCATGTTCCGGAGGGACGACGCATCTTTGCAGAAATGACCGTCTTGGAAAACCTGCAGATGGGCGCGTATATAAGAAAAGACAAAGTGCAAATTCAGGAAGATATTGAAAAAGTATTTCTGAGCTTTCCTCGCCTTAAAGAAAGAATCAAACAGATTGCCGGAACACTTAGCGGCGGCGAACAGCAAATGCTGGCCATGGGCAGAGCATTGATGACCAGACCAAAACTGATTTTACTGGATGAGCCGTCCATGGGTCTGGCGCCAATTCTGGTTGATGAGATATTTGACATGATCCAAACCATTAATGAGGCCGGAACAACTGTGCTGCTGGTTGAACAAAACGCCAACAAAGCCCTACACATCGCCAATCGTGCCTATGTTCTGGAAACTGGATATATAAAACTATCAGGAAATGCCAGTGATTTACTGGTGAATCCGGAGGTACAGCAGGCCTACCTGGGTGGTTGATTCCAAAATTGTGAATAATTCGTAAGCAAATTGAGACTGTCTCTGTCGGGACAGTCTTTTATTTGCACAACGGCAATGATTCAAGCGAATGCTTGTATTTAAGCCCAAAAGATTTCTCATACACGGGTATTTTCGTTCTTGATATGAAAATATACCTATGATATACTGTTAAAATTGAATGTGAATATAATTTATAGTGAAAGACACGGAGGATAACATGAGTTCTACAGTAGAAAGTATTGAAAAAAATATTGCAACCTTAAAAATTGAAATTAACCCTGAGGATTACGCAAAGGCTACAAAAAAAGCATATGATAAAAACAAAAAACGTTTTTCAGTTCCCGGTTTCAGAAAAGGAAAGGCACCGAAAAGTGTGATCGAAGCACATTACGGAAAAAGTATATTTTTGGAAGAAGCCATTGATTTCGCGTTTGGACCAGCATACGAAAGTGCGCTGAAAGAAACGGAGATCAAACCAGTCACAAGACCTGATCTTGAAAGTATCGAAAATATTGAAAATATCGGCGAAGAGAGCGCATTTTTTATCGTTAAGGTCGCTGTTAAACCAGAAATTTCATTAGGCGAATACAAAGGCGCAGAAATTGCCTCCATGGAAGCAACCGTCACTGAAGAAGAACTGGCAGACGAATTAGCAAAAATACAGGATCAGAACGCGCGTTTAATTACTTTGGAAAGCGGTGACGTTAAAGACGGCGCCACAGTAACCATCGATTACGAAGGCTTTTTGGATGATGAACCTTTTGCCGGCGGCAAAGACACCGATTATGATTTGATCATCGGAAGTAGTACGTTTATTCCCGGGTTCGAAGAACAACTGATTGGCGCGAAGATGGGTGAAGAAACAACGGTTAATGTTACTTTCCCGGAAGATTACCATGCCGAAAATCTTAAAGGAAAAGCTGTGGCATTCAAAGTTCTGGTAAAAGGAATCAAAGAAAAAGAACTGCCCGTTTTGGATGATGAATTTGCCAAAGATACCAGTGAATTTGATACATTAGAGGAACTGAAAGCTGATATAGAAGGTCGTTTAAAAGAAGCAAAAGCAGATGAGCTCAAGAAAACAGCAGAAATGGCAGTCGTGAATTTTGCGGTTGACAATGCAGAAATTGATATTCCATATCTGATGATTGAAGAAGAAGTGGATCACAACATCGAAACCTTCGAAAATCAAATGAAGCAACAGGGCCTTTCGCTTGACGATTATTTTAAATACACCAATGTAAATCGCGAAGATTTCAGAAACAATCTCAAAGGAGATGCTGAACGAAATATCCGGATTGAGTTGGTACTGTCAAAAATTGGTGAAACCGAAGCGATTGATGCGACTGACGAAGAAATGGATGAAGAAATAAAAGTATTCGCTGATGCCTATGGCTATGAATTTGAAGAATATAAAAAGGACCTTAAGGAAAGAATGCTAGAATACATAAAATCAAACATCATTCGACGTAAAACAATTGAAATGTTGCTAAATGCTGCAACTGTCAAAAGTGCAGAGTAAAAAAATTAGAAAGCAGGAAAGCGCGTTAATGCTAAAGAGTAAAACAACACAATCATTGATTTTAAATAGTCTTGTGCCAATGGTTGTTGAACAGACAGGTCGTGGGGAAAGATCCTATGATTTATTTTCAAGATTACTTAAAGAGCGAATCATTTTTTTGAATGGCGAAATCAATGAGAACCTTTCATCACTGGTCGTTGGACAACTTCTTTTTTTGGAAGCAGACAATGCTGAAAAAGATATCCGGATATATATAAACTCTCCGGGCGGATCAGTAACTGCCGGTTTTGCCATCTACGATACGATGAACTATATCAAATGCGATGTATCGACGATTTGCGTCGGCATGGCGGCGTCAATGGGTGCGTTCCTGTTGACGGCAGGGGAAAAGGGGAAACGTTTTTCCCTGCCGAACAGTGAAATAATGATTCATCAACCGCTGGGCGGCGCTCAAGGTCAAAGTACGGATGTGGAAATATATGCAAAACGTCTGATCAAAACGAGAGAAAAACTGAATGCAATTCTGAGTGAAAAAACGGGACAACCGTTGGAGACCATTGCTAAGGATACGGATCGTGATAATTTTATGGACCCTGAGGAAGCTAAGGCCTATGGATTGATTGATGAGATACTTGTTTCAAGATAGGAGGCTTAAAAATGGCGAGAAATGAAGATAGTATAGACAATGCTCGATGTTCCTTTTGTGGTAAAAGCCAGTCCCAGGTCAAGCGAATGGTTGCCGGTCCAGGCGTATACATTTGCAATGAATGTATCGAACTCTGTGAAGAAATCATGGATGTCGACAATTTACCCGATGAAATAGTATTTGAAGATGTTCCCAAACCGAAAGAAATCAAGAAAAAACTGGGCGAGTATGTTATCGCCCAGAATCGCGCGAAACGGGCATTATCCGTTGCCGTGTATAATCATTATAAACGTATCACATCGCTGGAAGAGAGCGATCCGGAAGTGGAACTGCAGAAAAGCAATATTTTATTGATCGGCCCAACCGGATCAGGCAAAACGCTTTTGGCGCAGACGCTGGCGCGTGTTTTGAACGTTCCTTTCGCGATTGCAGATGCAACCTCTCTGACCGAAGCGGGATACGTTGGCGAAGATGTCGAGAATATCCTGCTAAAACTCCTTCAGGCTGCTAACTTTGATGTGGCAAAGGCAGAAAAAGGGATTATTTATATTGATGAAATTGATAAAATTGCCCGAAAGGGCGATAATCCATCCATCACGCGTGATGTGAGTGGCGAAGGCGTTCAGCAGGCGTTGCTAAAAATTCTGGAAGGAACAGTAGCGAATGTTCCACCCCAGGGGGGACGTAAACACCCGCATCAGGATTTCATCCAGATTGACACCAACAATATTCTATTTATTTGCGGTGGTGCATTTGATGGGATCGACAAAGTAATCGAGCAGAGAACAGTTAAAAGTTCGATGGGTTTTGGCGCCGACATTCGCAATGGCCAAGAAAAACTCGTTGATGAAAAAACAAACACGGTTCAGCCACAGGATTTATTGAAATATGGCCTTATTCCTGAATTTATCGGAAGAATTCCGGTCATTGCTTCCCTGGAACATTTAGATGAAGAGGCGTTGATTCAGATCCTGACAGAACCGCGTAATGCGCTGGTAAAACAGTATATTAAGATGTTTAAAATCGAAGGCGTCGAGCTTGAATTTCAAAAGGATGCTTTAGTTGCCATCGCAAAAAAAGCCCTGGATAATAAAACCGGTGCCCGTGGCCTTCGCGGAATTATCGAAAATATCATGCTTGACATCATGTTTGAAGTGCCCTCCAATGAAAATATTCAAAAGGTAATTATAACAAAGGATGTTGTTGAAAACCAAGTAGAACCAATTATGATTTTAGGGCAGAAAAATGAATGTCAAGATGAAAACAATGATGTAGTATCTTAAAGCATAACGCTTAAAAGGCCGTTTAAAAAGCCCAATTACTTGTTGGTATCCAGTTACCGTGTACTTGAAGTTTTTTGAGCGGCCTTTTATTTTTTATTCAATCAGGCAAATGAGTACTTGCGCTATAATTGGCGGACTACCGGAAACCATCAGTAAACGCGTAAAGCGTGTTTCCTGTATTTTATTTTGAAGAGGTATATGCTAGTAACGAAAAAGGTAAGGAGTTGATTAAGTTGAGTATTGAAGAAAAAGAAATTGCAGAAGAAGTAAACGGACAAGTAGGAATGACTGAACCGGAATTGTTTGTTCAGGAGAAAGAAACCTTACCCTTAATACCATTACGCGGGCTGAGTGTTTTCCCGGGAATGGTTGTTCATTTTGATGTTGGCCGTGAGAAATCCGTTAAAGCACTGGAAGCAGCAATGGAAAAAGATCAAATGGCTTTTTTAGTCACGCAGAAAGAAGTGATTAAAGAGAACATCACAACAGCTGATTTTTATAATATCGGCTGCAAAGTGAAAGTAAAACAATTGCTGAAAATGCCGGACAATCTTGTCCGTGTTTTAGTTGAAGTTCAGGAACGACGGGAAATTGTTGAATTTGACAGTACCGATCCGTACTTTTTGGTTACAACAAAACCAGTCCGATCCGTCTTCTATGATACAAAAGAAAACCGCACGCTGATTCACATGATTCGAGAAACATTTGAAAACTACATGAATGTGACCAGAAAGGTGGCTACCGATCTGATTCTGGCCATGAAGGCGTTGGATGATCCAGATCAGCTGATCGATATCATCGGGGCAAATCTGTTTTTGGACCTGGAAGACAGTCAGCGACTGATTCAGGAAACAGATGTGAATAAACGACTGGTGCTCACCTATGAAATTCTTGTTGAAGAAGTGGAAACGATCAAAATCGAACATAACATCGATGAGAAGGTGCGCAGTGAAATGTACAAGCATCAGCGGGAATACTATCTGCGCGAACAGATAAAAGTCATTCAGACTGAGCTTGGTGAAGGCGATGTTCAAAATGAACTGGATATTTACAGAGAACGTTTAGATGCTCTCGACGTCGAAGAAGAGGTGCGTAATAAAGTTCTCGGTGAAATCAACCGTTTGAACAAGGTGCCACAGGGTTCGTCGGAGGCTGGTTTGATCCAGACTTATATTGAATGGATATTGGATTTGCCATGGAATACAATCACCGAAGAAACCGTGGATGTAGCCATTGCCAGAAAAATACTCGATGAGGATCACTTCGGTCTGCAACATGTCAAAGAACGAATTCTGGAATATATTTCAGTACTGCAGCTGGCGAAAAACTTGAAATCACCGATCCTTTGTCTGGTTGGACCGCCGGGCGTTGGAAAAACATCCATTGCCAAGTCCATTGCCCGGGCGCTAAACCGCAAATATGTACGCATGTCGTTAGGCGGGATGAGAGATGAAGCGGAGATCCGGGGCCATCGTCGAACGTATATCGGAGCCATACCGGGGAGAATCCTCTATAACATGAAGAAATGCGGAACGAGAAATCCCCTTTTTCTGTTAGATGAAATAGACAAGCTGGGACAGGATTTTAATGGCGATCCGGCCTCCGCCCTGCTTGAAGTCCTGGATCCGGAGCAAAACAATACGTTTACGGATCATTATCTGGAACTGCCTTTTGATCTATCACAAGTTCTTTTCTTGACAACCGCCAATTCACTGGCAAGCATTCCCCGTCCCTTACTGGATCGGATGGAAGTCATCGATGTAAATGGCTATGTCGAAAGTGAAAAAGTCGAAATTGCGCAACGCTATCTTATCCCAAAACAATTGGAAATTCACGGGCTCAAAAAATCAACCTGCAAATTTAGTGAAGGTGTGATCAAGAATATCATTGAATACCATACCCGGGAATCCGGCGTACGTGAACTGGAACGAAAGATTGCCCAGGTCTGCCGAGTTGCGGCAAAAGAAATAGTTGAAAAGAAACGCAAAAGCATCAGTGTCACGCAAAAAAATCTGGATAAGTTTTTAGGCAAAAATCAGTATTCGTTTGAAATGGTTGGCGATAAGACGGAGATTGGCGTCGTAAATGGTTTGGCCTGGACATCTGTTGGCGGCGATACCCTTCAGATTGAAGTGATTGTTGTGGACGGAACGGGAAAAATTGAAATTACCGGCCAGCTCGGCGATATCATGAAAGAGTCAATCAAAGCCGGGATCAGTTACATCCGTTCTCGGGCTGATGCGCTTGGGGTTCATTCAGATTTTTACTCAAAAAAAGACATTCATGTGCATGTTCCGGAAGGAGCTGTTCCCAAAGACGGACCTTCAGCGGGAATCTCGATTACAACGGCCCTCGTATCCGCATTAACGGATCAACCGGTTCCGCAAAATCTGGCGATGACAGGCGAAATTACACTGCGAGGCCGCGTGTTGCCGATTGGCGGCCTGCGGGAGAAATTGACGGCGGCTCATCGGGCGGGGATTAAGGAAATCATTTTGCCGAATGATAATCAGAAGGATCTTGAAGATATTCCCCAAGTGGTACTGGACGCGCTCCATATCCAGTTCGTTTCAAACATGAGCGAGGTCATCGAGATCGTTTTTAATCAATTAAGGCAGAGCAAATAGACCACGCGCGTTAGAAATGGAGATACTATGAAAGTTAATAAAGCGGAAATTATCATCAGTGCTGTTGCAGAAGCGCAGTATCCGGGTGATAATCTTCCGGAAATTGTTCTTCTTGGACGATCAAATGTGGGGAAATCCTCATTTGTCAATACGCTGATTGAACGCCGTAATCTGGCGCGAACAAGCTCACAGCCAGGAAAAACACAAACAATGAATTTTTATCAGATCAACGATCTTTTCCGTTTTGTTGATATGCCGGGGTACGGCTATGCGAAAGCATCCAAAACTGAACGTGAAAAATGGGGAAAGATGATTGAAAAATATTTAAGACAACGAGAAAATGCGGCAATGATCTTTCAGCTGATTGATTCCCGACATGAACCATCAGAAGATGATGTACTCATGTATGAATGGCTGACGTATTATAACTTGAACCCCGTCATCATCGGGACGAAGGCAGATAAAATATCAAGAACCAATCAAAAAAAATCCACAAATCAAATTGCAAAGGCTTTGAGTTTAAAGAGTCCCCGGGAAGTGATCCTTTTTTCAGCGGAAACGAAATTGGGGAAAGATGAAGTCTGGCAACGAATCGAATCGGTCTTGAAATAAAAAGCCGGATTTAAAGTCTTTTCACCATGACGCACACAAATTAAGAGCATCCCAGCGGGTTGCTCTTTTCAAATTATTTACAGGTTTGAGGTAGATGGGGGAATATGAAGGATATTGAAATCAGGAAATTTGCCAGCGAAATCGGAATCGACCTGATCGGCTTTTTTTCTGTTGAGCCATTGGAAGAGTGCCTGCCGCATCTGATCGAGCGTTATCAAGCCGGTTTGATAACGGGGTTTGAAGGCGGGCATCCGAATGAGCGAATTGACTATCACCGCTCTTTTCCGGATGCAAAATCAGGAATTGCCATTGGCATCGGTTACTATCAGGAGATAAAAACAAGCAATGATCAAAAAGAAAGAGGTGCGTTAGCTTCTGTCGCCTGGGGCGAAGACTATCACGCGGTTCTGAAAAGCCTGATGGATGAGCTGATGGCGAAAATCAATGACGATCTAATGCAGCGAGGAATGAAGCCGATCAGTTATAAAGCTTTTGTCGACAATAGTCCTTTGGTCGACCGGGGCTCGGCATATCGGGCGGGATTGGGCTTTTTCGGCAAAAACAACCTTCTGATCAATCGTGATTTGGGATCATACTTTTTTATTGGACAAATTTTACTGGCTGATGAAATAGAATTCAGTCCGGCAGAAAAAATTCCGGAGCGATGCGGCGCGTGTCGCCGGTGTCTGGATGCATGTCCCAATGGGGCTCTGGGCGATGGTTACACCCTTGATCCTTCAAAATGCGTTTCATTTTTAACCCAAAAAAAGGACCTTTCAAACGAGGAAGAAAAAAGAGTTGAAAAATATCTGTACGGCTGTGATTTGTGCCAGAAAGTCTGTCCGTACAATAAAAATTTGAAAAAGACGAGCCAGACCCGTTTTTTGACCAGCGGCGATTTGGTTTATCCTGAAATTGCCGCGCTGTTCGCAATGACAAACAGAGAATTCAAAGAAAAATATGGCAAAACGGCTGCCGGCTGGCGAGGTAAAAAGACGCTCCTGCGCAATGCGCTGCTGATTGAAAAAAACGATAAAAAGAAATGATTATTCTCTGAATTAATGCTATAATAAGCAGGTTAGAGAACTTTGAGCTGGCAAAAGAATATTACTACCCCGAACAATCTCAATAAAGTCTGTTGTTGAGTAAAAATATACAATTCGATTCACAAACAATGCGTTTTTGTGAAAAAACGGAGAAGGAGAGCGAATGGATAAAAAGAAAGTTAATAAAAAAAGTATTGCCGAATTGATAATAGTTATATTACTGATTTTTTCAGCGGCATATGTACTGTTTGTTGGAGTTTCAGTTGGTATGTATGATATCGGTAAGGTTGAAAACACAATCAAGTATGGTTTGGATCTGACCGGAGGTGTCAATGTTGTTTTGGAAGCGACAGGTACCGATGGTCAGGCAGTTACGTCTGATGAAATTGATTCGACGATATCGACAATCCGTGAAAGAATCGATTCAATCGGGGTTTCGGAGCCCACCATCACCAAACAGGGCGACAACCGCATCCGTGTTTCGATTCCATCGGTCACGGATCAGGAAGAAGCCCTGAGCCTGATCGGTAAAACGGCTCAGCTTGAATTCGTGGGTCCGGATGACACCGTTATCCTGACCGGAAATGATGTTGTAGATTCCAAGGGCGTCATGCAGACAGACAGCAGCGGCGTCGAAAAGCCTGTGGTAACACTTAAATTCAGTGAAGAAGGAACCAAACTTTTTGCAGATGCCACACAAAAGTATCTGGGCCAGGTGATCTATATCAAGCTGGATGATCAAATTATTTCCCAACCGACAGTCAATGTCGCAATCACCAATGGCGAAGCAGTCATTGAAGGTCAGGCGAGTCTTGATGAAGCCGGTAATCTGGCATCGTTAATTCGCGGCGGCGCGCTGCCGGTGACGCTTGAACCGGTCGAAGTGCGGACAATTGGACCGACTTTAGGTCAGGATTCTTTGACGGATACATATTTTGCATGCATCGTCGGAGTTATTGCCGTGTTTGCTTTTATGCTTCTGGCTTACAGGGGATTTGGATTTTTGGCAGATTTGGCATTGACTATTTATATTGTACTGTTGCTGTTGATTATGACTTCTCTGAATGTTACATTAACACTTCCGGGAATCGCGGGGTTGATTCTGACGGTCGGGATGGCGGTGGATGCCAACGTCCTTATTTTTGAACGAATCAAAGATGAATCGCGGCTGGGGAAATCGTTGCTGACAGCTATCGACAATGGCTTCAAAAGAGCAATGAGTACCATTATTGATTCCAATGCAACGGTGCTGATCGCTGGTTTCGTGCTCTTTTTCATGGGCAGCGGAAGTGTTCAGGGCTTTGCAGTCACCCTGATCCTGGGTACTTTGGTGAGTATGTTTACGGCGATTGTCATTACAAAACATCTCATTAAAATTTTGGTAAAAACAGGCTTAATTAATAATAATGCCTTTTACGGACTATAGGGAGGGGGACCATTATGAAAAAAGATTTAAAAGTCGCAGAAAATGTAAAAATATGGTTTGGTATCTCTCTGGTGTTAATGACAATCAGTTTAGGCTCTCTTCTGATTCAGGGACTGAATTTTGGGATCGACTTTGTTGGTGGAACCATTGTCAATATTGAGCTGCATACGACGTTCGAAAATGCCGATGCCCGGGCAATTATTGACAAGTATGATCCCAGTGCTGATGTAACCTATGCCGGTGATGAACAAACGCAGGTTGTGATTACCTCGAAAGAGAATTTTTCAACAGAGGACCGGCAGGCGATATTCACGGCATTTCAGGAAAAATACAACCTAGAGACCACGGATCTTCTTTCCATTGATACAGTAAATCCGTCGATTGGAGCCGAAGCCACAAACAATGCCATTCTGGCTGTTATTGTTGCGGTGGGCTTGATGCTTTTGTACATCACATTCCGGTTTGAGTTTGTTTCGGGGATCACCGCCATTCTGGCATTAATTCATGATGTCATTGTGGTTGTCGGTGTCTATTCACTTTTCCAGATTCAGGTCAATTCACCATTTATTGCGGCAATTCTGACGGTATTGGGGTACTCCATTATGGATACCGTGGTGGTCTTTGACCGGGTCCGGGAAAATCGTCCGAAGTTTGGCAAGTATGCCTATGGCGAGTTGCTCGATGCCAGCGTTACGCAAACAATGCGACGCAGCATCAATACCTCCATTTCGACATTCCTGGCGATTGCAGCACTGTATTTCTTCGGTGTGCCTGCTATTCAGGATTTTGCGCTACCCTTAATGGTTGGTGTCGTCATTGGAACATATTCTTCTATTTTCAATGCCGGCGCACTGTGGTATGTCATCAGTGTGCAGCTCCATAAAAGAAAAATGAAACCAACCACCAAAAAAGCTTAATTTAAGCGAGTCTGCTTAAGCGTCAGGGTTAAATCTCTGGCGCTTTGTTTTTATTTACAGGTTCGCATGTCAGGCTGGAGAAAGATAATAAAGGTGAAACGATGACAATTAAGACAAAATGGATAAAACGCGAAAGAAAAAAAAGTATTAATGAGGAAAACACCAGGCAGTTGAAACAAGACTTGATCGATGATTTTGGCCTGAGTCAGCTGGCGGCGGAGCTTCTTATCAATCGCGGGTGTTCTTGTTTGGAAGACGGCCGCCGATTTCTGGAACCGAGTCTGCAGCATCTGCATAATCCGTTCCTGTTCGAGGACATGGAAAAAGCTGTCGCAAGAATTATTCAGGCCAAAGAAAACACCGAAAAAATATGCATCTATGGCGATTATGACGCTGACGGCACGATCGGGACTTCGATCTTGCTGAAATTCATGAAAGACCAGGGGTTTGATGTAACCTATTTTATTCCCAACCGCCTGATTACTGGCTACGGACTGCACATCGATCCGCTTCAGGAGATAATCGACGCTGGCGTGACGTTGTTGATTACTGTGGACAACGGGATCTCGGCAAATGAACAGGTGCAATACTGCAATAATCGGAATTGCGATGTCATTGTCACAGACCATCATGAATGTCATGGCATTTTGCCTGAAGCCTACGGAATTATCAATCCCAAGGTAACCGGTTCAGCCTATCCATTCAAAGAACTGTGCGGGGCGGGTGTGGCGCTAAAGCTTGTCCAGGCGTTGGCTGAAAAACTCAAGGTGAACATTGACCTCCAGGATAGCATCGAGTGTGTGGCACTGGCAACAGTGGCGGACCTTGTTCCGCTTCAGGATGAAAACCGCTGCCTGGTTGCGCTGGGGCTTAATTATCTGAACAGCTGTCCCCAAAACCCAGGCATCAGGGCATTGATGGAAGTCAGTGAATTAAAGGATTTAAAAGCATGGCATTTTGGTTTTGTACTGGGTCCGAAAATCAATGCTGCTGGACGTTTAGGCGAAGCAGACAGGATTGTGGAACTCCTGACTGATTCAGACGCAAACAGAATCATGACGCTGGCAGCGTTTCTCAGTGATGAGAATCGTAAACGGCAGGAACTGGAAACCGAAATACTTGAAGAAGCACTGAGCACGGTGGAATCACAGGAAATTTTTCGGGACGATATCCTCGTTGTGGTGGGAGAAAACTGGCATCCCGGCGTCATCGGCATTGTCGCAAGCCGGATTCAGGAGCGACATTATAAACCGGTGATAGTCATCAGTGTCGCGGACGGGATCGGAAAAGCATCTTGTCGGAGTGTCGATGGCTTTAATATTTTTGAAACGCTGCAGTCATGTGAGGAACTTTTTATCAGTTATGGCGGACATGAACAGGCGGCCGGTTTCAGCATCAAAAAAGAAAATATCGATTTGATGAAAGCGAAAATCAGCGACTATGGAAGAGCGGTTGACATCCGGCAGCATCTGACTCGAAAAGTGTATTATGACGCACAAATAAATGAAGCGGAAGTCAGTTGGGACGCGTATCATGAACTGGCGCGCTTTGAACCCTGTGGCCTGGGAAATCCCGGCATTCTGTTTATGATGAAAAATCTCACGGCAACATCCATCGGAACCATGGGCAGAGAAAACAACCATTTGCGCCTGAGCTTAAAAAGTGGTTTAAGAGGCGTCGGGTTTGGACTGGGCGGTTTTTATACCGGCCAATTTGCAGAGCAAGCGAAAATGGCAGCTGAAGATTACCATGGCATCATGTTCGTATGCCGATTGGACATGAATGAATTTCGCGGCAACAAAACCCTGCAGCTGCAGATAAAGGACATCAAGTTTAATCCCATCTGGCAAGTCGACTCGGCCAAAAAACTGGTCAAGACCATCGTGATGGAAGAAAACCCGCAACAAAGTGTCGCCGCGTTAATGAATGAGAACTCAGCCGGAGCACTGGAATTAAGTGTCGTGATGATTCGGACTGTTTACGCTGTTTTAAAAAAGAATCAGGATGGTGGCGTGCCGATTGCAAGCGGGAGTGCAATCAGCCCAAATGTCTCGCCATATCATCTCTTAATGTCCTGTGAGATATTAAGAGAAGCCGGACTGCTCGCTTATGGCATAAAGAATGACCGCGTTTTTTCTAAAATAATACCGGCCAACAAAAAAAAGGATATTCAAAATACGAAACTAATGATAAAATTAGAAAAAATAACAAGTGATAAGTAAGGAGAAGAAATGGATCTGAAAGAAGAAATTCACGTTTATGAAGGTTTTCCCAAAGATGGGATCAGCTTTAAAGATATCAACAGTTTAATTTTAAATCCGAAAGCTTTTAAACATGTAATTGATGAAATGTCACAGGTTGCCAAGGCATTGGATGCAGATCTGGTGGCGATTCCGGAAGCAAGAGGCTACATTTTTGGTACCCCGCTGGCTTATTTAATCGGTGCCGGTTTAGTACCGGTCAGGAAACCCGGGAAATTACCGGGTGAAGTTTCTTCCATGGCTTATGATTTGGAATATGGTTCAAACGTCGTTGAGATTCAGGAGAAGGCAATCAAACCTGGCGATCGGGTGATTATCGTTGACGATCTGCTTGCAACCGGCGGCACAATGATGGCAACCGCCAAGCTGGTTGAAAAGCTGGGTGGTGAGATTGCCGGTATTATCACGCTGATCGAATTGACAGAATTAGGCGGTCGTGAGTTACTGAAAAACTATTTTATTCATTCAATCGTGACCTATCCTTATTAAAATATACTCAAAATAGAAAAAAGGCAGATACATTATGGAAAATGATGCAGTAAGAGGCAAAATCGACAATGTAATAAACTTATTAAAAGCAAACAATCCAGATGCCGATACCGAAATGATTTACAGGGCATATGAACTTGCAAGGGAAGCTCACAAAGATCAGAAACGTCTGTCTGGTGAGGATTATATCATCCATCCTGTTTCTGTTGCTTATATTCTGGCAGAAATGCAGATGGATACGGAAACCATTGTAGCTGCCATTTTACACGATGTGATCGAAGACACGATCTATTCTTATGATTATATCAAAGAGACGTTCAATGAAAATATCGCTGATTTAGTTGAAGGCGTCACCAAGATCGGCAGAATCGGCTTTCAGTCAAAAGAAGAAAGTCAAGCTGAAAATCTGCGTAAAATGGTATTGGCAATGTCAAAAGACATTCGCGTGATTTTGATAAAATTAGTCGACAGACTGCATAACATGCGGACTCTGGAATATATGCGCGAGTCCAAGCAAATCGAGAAAGCTAAAGAAACGCTGGATATTTATGCTCCGCTGGCCAATCGTCTGGGAATTTCTACGATCAAGTGGGAACTTGAAGATTTAGCGTTGAAATACCTGGATCCAGAAGGCTACTATGATTTGGTTCATAAAATCAAAATCAAAAAAAGTGCCAGAGAAGCCTATATTGCTGATGTCATCAAGATCCTGTCGCGGGAAATCGAAAAAGTAGGAACCAATGCGGAAATCTATGGCCGCTCAAAGCATTTTTACAGTATTTATCGAAAAATGAAAAATCAGCACCGAAGTTTTGATGAAATATATGATCTGATTGCAGTTCGCGTGATTGTGGATTCATTGAAGGACTGCTACGGCGTTTTGGGGGTTGTCCATTCCCAATGGACACCGATACCAGGACGGT
Organism: Acetobacterium fimetarium; assembly: GCF_014284475.1. Lineage (GTDB taxonomy): Bacteria > Bacillota > Clostridia > Eubacteriales > Eubacteriaceae > Acetobacterium > Acetobacterium fimetarium. Next base: position 30,145 of record NZ_WJBC01000013.1, read on the forward strand.
TTAAAGACTATATTGCGATGCCCAAACCGAATCTTTATCAGTCGATCCATACCACCGTTATGGGGCCCAAAGGGGAACCTTTTGAAATACAGATTCGGACCAGAGAGATGCACGAAACGGCAGAATACGGGATCGCTGCCCACTGGAAATATAAAGAAGGGCGCATGGATTCGAAAGACAATAAATATGAAGTGCAAATGTCCTGGCTGCGGCAGATGCTTGAACTTCAGAGAGATTCTGAAGATGCCGGAGAACTGGTTGAAACGATCAAAGTGGATCTGCTCAATGAGGAAGTCTATGTCTTTTCGCCCAAGGGAGCAGTGGTTCCATTGCCGGCCGGCTCGTGTCCGTTGGATTTTGCCTATCGCATTCACAGCGATATCGGCAACAACTGTGTCGGGGCCAGAGTCAACAATAAAATTGTGCCGCTGAACAGTCCGTTAAAAAGCGGTGATATAGTGGAAGTCATGACATCGAAAAACTCAAATGGTCCCAGTCGGGATTGGCTGAGCTTTGTTAGAAGTCCGCATGCGAGAAATAAAATCAAGCAGTATTTCAAAAAAGAAGAGAAGGAAGAGAACATCCAGAAAGGACGTTTGATCCTCGAACGCGAGATTAAACGGGAAGGGCTGCAGCATTCCAACCTGTTAAATCTCGCCAATCTTGAAATTCTTTCCGAAAAGTGCAGCTATAAAACCCTCAATGATTTTTATGCGGCGATTGGATACAACGGGATTAAAACCGGAACGGTACTGCAGAAGATGCGTCTGCTGTTTCCCCGGGAGTTCACCGAAGAAACGGCAGAACTTGTCTTAAGAAAACCGCAGAAAGAGTCAAAAAATACCAGCAGCACGGTCATTGTTTCCGGATACAATGAGATTGATGTCCACTTTGCAAAATGCTGTAATCCTGTGCCTGGCGATAAAATCGTTGGCTACATCACAAAGGGAAGGGGCATCTCCGTTCACCGGGCGGATTGTTCAAATGTTCTGAATTTGAGTGATCCCAACCGGATTGTTGAAGTCGAATGGAATAAATTCAGCTCCGGTTCTTTTACGGCAGAGATTCATATCAAAGCCAAAGAATCACCGGAGACAATCATCAAAATTTCGAAGATGTTCAATGAAATGAAAATTCCGGTTACGGCACTGAACGTCAAGACAGAAAAGAACGAATATGACTATTTTTCAGCAACGCTCGAGGTGAAGAGCCGCCGGGAGCTTAATTTACTGATCAAGAATCTGAATAAAATCAAGGAAATTGTTCAAATACACCGAGTTTAAGGAGAAACAATGCGGGCAGTAATACAAAGAGTATCATCATCTGAAGTAAAGATCGATCAGAAAACGATCGGAAAAATTGGCTATGGGATGAATGTTCTTTTAGGCATCAAGGCGGATGATACGGAAGCAGACATGGACTATATTATCGGGAAACTGGTCAATTTGCGAATATTTGACGATCCCGAAGGAAAAATGAATCTTTCGATTCTGGACATAAAGGGTGAACTGCTGCTGGTTTCACAATTCACGCTCTACGGCGACTGCAGAAAAGGCCGACGACCGGGATTTACGCGCAGCGGACCGGTAGCGGAAGCGCAGAAGAAATATGAATTATTTGTAGAAAAACTGAAACAGCAGCCGATCAAAAAAGTGGAAACCGGTGTTTTTCAGGCGGAAATGGAAGTGTCGATCATCAACGATGGTCCGGTAACCTTGTTGCTGGACAGCGAAAAACAATTTTAGGGAGAAATTATGGAAGTTATAAAAAAATCCCTTGGTCAAATGGGGACAAACTGCTATGTGTTATGGGATGAAAAATCCGGGGAAGCAGCAGTGATCGATCCGGGATTCAGAGATCAGCGGATCGTCGATATTATCAATCAAAAAAAACTTAAGGTGAAATACATTTTATTAACCCATGGTCATTTTGACCATCTTGGCGGAGTGAGTCAGATCAGAGACTTAACCGGGGCCAAGGTGCTGATTCATCGGAATGATGCAGACTGTTTAACGAATGCGGGCCGAAACCTCTCAACATTGGTCGGGATGCCTTTTGATTTGACGGCGGCCGACGGCTATTTATCTGAAGGGGAAGATGTTAAAATCGGTGACCTGACGGTTCAGGTTTTTCACACTCCCGGGCATTCAAAAGGCGGCGTGTGTTTTTTAGTGGGGGATACCCTCTTTGCCGGCGACACGCTGTTTCACGCTTCGATCGGGCGAACTGATTTTGCTGACGGTGATCTGGGGGAACTTCTGAATGGCATTCAATCAAAGTTGTTTGTTTTGGATGACGCCATCAAAGTACTGCCTGGCCATGGTGAAAACACCACCATTGGCTATGAAAAAGCGTGTAATCCCTTCTTCAAAGGACGTGTGTAGGCGAATGGAAACAAGAGTGCTTCGTTTTGATTTAGAGCGGCCAGCTCTGGAATACTATTTCCATGAATTATATCAGGCCTTTGATCCCGGCGTGAAGAATATTTTAGCAGGTGAGGCGGATGGCGTTCTTTCACAGAAAACAGAAGGCGATGCCGTTATTTTGTCCTTGGCCTGGTCGGGGAAGAAAGCATTAGAGCGCAGATTTCAATTTGATACGGTTGAGGAATCCCTTGAAAACAGTGTTTACAAGGGGTTTCTTTATGATCTTTTATGTGAATACTTTGGCAGAAGTCTGCAATGGGGTACTTTAACCGGCATAAAGCCGGTAAAAATGGTTCAGAAGCTGGCAGATGCCGGCTTGAGCGTTGAGGCTATTGAAAGGAAATTCGAAGACGATTACCGTGTCAGCAGTGATCGGACCCGGTTGCTGATTGAGCTGGCTGAGAAACAAAGATCCTTTATCATACCGGAAATTGACAAGGATAAAAAGAGACGGGTCAGTATTTATGTGGGCATTCCGCTATGTCCTTCAAAATGCGCATACTGTTCTTTTGTTTCAACCATCGTCGATAAAAAAAGAATCAATCTGGACACGTATTTCAACAACCTGCTGACAGAGGCGAAGCGTGTGGGCCAGTTGTTTAAGACGATGGAAATTGCGGTCGACACCCTCTATATCGGCGGCGGCACACCGACTGTTTTAAGCGCCGAGCAGCTGGCGGCTTTGATGAAAACCCTGGCGAATGCCTTTGATCTTTCGCAGCTCCGAGAGTATACGCTGGAAGCCGGACGACCCGACACGATTACGCGGGAAAAACTGGAAGTCGCAAAAAAACACGGCGTTTCACGAATCTGTCTGAATCCCCAGTCGATGAACGCCCGAACCCTGAAAGCGGTCGCAAGACCCTGGGAGAATGGCTTGACGGAAGAACTGGCTGGTCTGATCAAATCCATCGGCTTTAAAACCATGAATATGGATCTTATCATCGGTTTGGGTGATGAGGGGCCGGATGACTTTTTTTACACACTGGAAAAAGTCATCGCGCTTGAACCGGAAAACATCACCATTCACAATCTTTCGATTAAAAGCGGCTCCGAAATCAAGAATCAAAGAGGAATTTCAGTTGAACTGGGATATGGTGAAGCATTCTATCAGGCGGTCAAAAAGCGCCTGCACGATCAAAGCTATGATCCCTACTATCTGTACCGATTGAAATACACCAGGGGAAACAGTGAGAATATCGGTTATGCCAAACCCGGACATGAAGGCATCTACAATATCATGATGATGGCAGAGCGCCAGACCACCATCGGAATCGGCGCCGGCTCAACCGGAAACATCTACGATCCTGCCAATGACTCCATTCAGAAAGTATTTACGGTGAAAGACGTCAAAACCTACAACGAGCGTTTTGAGGAGCTTATTGAGAAAAAGTTAACGGCGTATGCGCTTTTAAAAAACAGAGCGTGATAACGAACGATCAAGGTGCCATTTTCATTGAATGCTGCAAGTTTCAACAGGACTTATCCGTTTACCGTGATGCCGGCAATCTGATTGAGGGCAATCCTTTTTTATTAGCGGCTGTTTTAAATTCGTTTTCAGGTGTTGTTCTGTGGGAATCCTACTTGACAACTCGGCAGTTACATCAGTATAATATAAAGGTTAAGATGATAAATTAAATGTATATATAGCGGAGGTAGAATGAAGACTTTTTATAGAAACGCCATGTGTGGCGAATTAAAAGCGGAAGATATTGGGAAAATTGTCGAACTGTCAGGCTGGGTAGATAACCGCCGAAATCTTGGCGGGGTTCTGTTCATCGATTTAAGAGACCGCTCCGGCAAGATTCAACTTGTGGTCAATGAAGAAAAACCGGAAGCCTTTGAAACAGCTGAAAAGGTTCGAAATGAATATGTCTTAAACGTCAAGGGTAAAGTCGTCTTAAGAAGTGAGCAGAACGTCAATCCTAATCTTCCTACCGGTGAGATTGAAGTGGAAATTCAGGAGCTCAAAATTCTTGATACAGCTGAAACACCACCCATTTATATTGAAGACAATGACCAGACCAATGAAGCGGTCCGTTTGAAATACCGTTATCTGGATCTGCGGAAACCGAAGTTTCAGAAAATGCTGATGACGCGCGCCAAAACGGCAGCGATCGCCAGAAATTACTTGAATGACTGCGGCTTCTGTGAAATTGAAACGCCGATGCTGGCAAAACCGACGCCGGAAGGCGCCAGAGACTTCCTGGTACCGTCACGGGTGCAGAAAGGAAAATTCTTCGGGCTGCCACAGTCACCACAATTGTATAAACAAATTCTGATGATTTCCGGAGTTGACCGTTATTATCAGCTGGCAAAATGCTTCCGTGATGAAGATTTAAGACAGGATCGTCAGCCGGAATTCACCCAGATTGATATGGAAATGTCCTTTGTCGATAAGGATGATATCATTGCCATCAGTGAGGGCATGATTGCAAAAATAATGAAAGAAGTAAAAGGAATCGATGTTCAGCTGCCGATGATCCGCATGACATATCAGGAAGCCATGGATCAATATGGCTCTGATAAACCGGATACGCGTTTTGGTTTGAAACTCACCGATTTGTCCGATATCGTTAAAGATTCTGAATTCAAAGTCTTTTCAGGAGCCATCAAAAAGGGCGGCAGTGTCCGTGCGATCAATGCCAAGGGAGCTCAGGAAAAGTTGAGCAAAAAAGCAATCAAAGGACTTGAGAATTTTGCCAAAATATATAAAGCAAAAGGCCTTGCCTGGATCGATGTTTCAGAAGGAGAAATGAAATCGCCAATTCTGAAATTTATTTCCGAAGCAGAAAAACAGGAGATTTTTAAAAGAACCAATGCCGAACCGGGTGACTTGGTTTTCATCATTGCGGATACCAACGAAATCGTCTGGAATGCTTTGGGACAGTTAAGGCTGGAACTGGCAAGAAAACTGGAATATGATTTAAAAGATCAGTACAATTTTCTCTGGGTTACCGATTTCCCACTGTTGGAGTACGATGCTGAAGCTGGCCGATATACCGCCAAACATCATCCGTTTACCATGCCTTTAGCGGAAGATCTGCAGTATCTGGAAACAGATCTGTTGAAGGTTCGGGCAGATGCCTATGACATGGTCATAAATGGCGTGGAACTTGGTGGCGGAAGCATCCGTATTCATAATCAGGATGTACAAAGCCAAGTCTTTAAAGCGTTAGGCTTTACCGAAGAATCCGCATGGAGACAATTTGGCTTCCTACTGGAAGCGCTCAAGTATGGAACACCGCCACACGGCGGCCTGGCTTTTGGCTTGGATCGACTGGTCATGCTTCTGACTGACAGTGATAATATCCGTGACGTTATTGCCTTCCCGAAAACTCAGAATCACGGTTGTCTGATGATGGATGCGCCGGCAGAAACTGAACTGGATCAGCTGATTGATCTTGGCATCAGTATTGATGAGATTTAATTAAGAATGTAATGTAAGCAAAAAATAACTGGAATCAAGTGGGTATCTGGGCGCTGAAAACCCGGATACCCTTAATTCAAAATAAATTTTACTGATTTAAATGAATAATAATGAAAAATAACTTGATTAATAGGTCGTTAATCATTATAATGTATTTACTGTCTGGGTGTAGCGCAGCTTGGTAGCGCGCTTGACTGGGGGTCAAGAGGCCGGAGGTTCAAATCCTCTCACTCAGACCATTTTATTATAAGGTGATAATATGGGACAAATAAAGAGGAAAAGTAATAGACGAGTCAATTCATTGAAGAAAACAACTGTTGGCATCGTTTTTTTTTTATTGTAGCGATAATTGTTGTGGCAAGTTATCGGAGCAGTATGAGCATGCTTCTTGAGAAAGAAGAGTATACTGAGTCATATAAAACAGAAATGTATTTTTTCAAGGATATCGATTATCGGATCCTTGATAGTTTTACCGCCAGCGATCTTTCGCTTGTTGAAGGCGAGAAGGCAAACGGATACAAGGTGCTGACCAATACGCCGAAGGCAGTGAACGTTGATTACTTGAATGAACAGATCAAAGTGATTGATACAATCATATCAGAAGCGTATTATAATAACTGGGGCAGAATTGTCGGAGATATTGTCACAAATTATCAGGGAATGACCAGTATCACAAGTCAGATCGGTGAAACAGAACGGGAACGTAAAAAATTCCTGGTTGAGTCGGTCCAATATATGGGGCTCGATTTGAATGCCTTGCAGGCAAAACGTCAGAAGTATGTTGATTTACTTGGCGGGCAGGCAAGAAGTATAACCCTCAGTGATCTGGGCATGCTTTCAAGCGGATATGTCTATACATCGATAAAACCAGTTGAAAAAACCCTTGATGAAAACATGTTGCCTTATATCAATACCGCTTTTTTGGATTCTGTCAGTAAAATCGATCAGGAATCGGAGAGTCTGTTTAAAGTGGTTAATAATGATCATGTTTATGTGGCCTTTACAATTCCCAAAAATAAGAGTATTATGGGGGAGGATGAAGTGCTTTCCCTTAAAGCGGAAATGATGGGGATTTCGGATAATGGCATTAATCAGGAATATTACGATTTTTTAATTAAACGTATCGATCAGCTTTATTATTATCCGGAACTTCGGTTTGAGTATAATAAAAAGGTATATAGCGGTTATTTTGTTGATAGTATAACAGAAGGCAATCAAAAGATGATCGTGTTGATGGTTAAAGATTATGTCAATGATTTTTCTGATGCGGTTATTGGCGATACCGAAATCTACATCCAGGATTACAATGCTTTTAAGATCCCGAAGAGTGCTGTATTTGAAGAGGCTGGCGATACAAAAATAAATATTGTTACCAAGGGCTATTTCAATGAATCTTTACCGGTTGCCGTTGAAAAATACAGTAATGGCGATGCCATATTGAAAACGGCGGATAATCCCAACTTGAATAGTGGAATGCGTATCAGTATTCATCCATAAGGAAGTGAAAGCGTGATATCTGACAACATTGAAAAAATAAAATCTGAAATTCCGGATCATGTAACCCTTGTTGCAGTGACAAAATATCACAGCACGGAAGATACAAAAGCGGTGCTGGATGCAGGCGTTTACGATCTCGGAGAAAGCAAAGTTCAGGATTTCCTGAGAAAATACGAAGAAATTGGAAATGGACCGCGCTGGCATTTTATCGGTCATTTGCAAAAAAACAAAGTGAAGTATCTGATTGGAAAAACCTTCCTGATCCATTCAGTCGATTCCATTGAATTGCTGAATGTGATTGAAAAGGAAAGCGAAAAACAAGATACGGTAACATCTGTCTTGCTGCAATTGAATTTAGCCCGGGAAGACACGAAATCAGGAATTTTACGGGAAGATCTGGAAGCGGTGCTAAAGGAGCTACCCAAGTATAAATATATTAAAGTCAAGGGCTTAATGGCAATTGGTCCGTTAACGCAAAATAATGAAGAAATTCGTAATATTTTTGTGGAATTAAAGAAAATTTATGATAAAATAAAAGAGAAATTTTCGGACGAAGTTATCCAAATGACTTACTTGTCCATGGGCATGACTGATGACTATACAATTGCAATAAAAGAAGGTTCCAATATGATTAGAATTGGACGAAAAATATTTATGTAGTGAGGAGATATACGATGGCAGAAAAATTTAAGGATAAAATTATTAAGGTTTTTGGTATGGAAGTGGACAACGAGGACGGTTATGAAGAAATCTATGAAGAGGATGTTTATGACGACCATAGTGAAGAAAGCAAGAGTGCTTTCACTGCTCCAAAAGCAAAAAAGACATCAACGACACCACGACATAGCGAATTATCCTTTGATGAAGGTCCGGAAGTATTAGTATTGGAACCCGAAGTTTTTAAAGATGCTCCCAGCATCTGTAATAAAATCCGTTCAAACAAAACGGTCGTATTAAACCTGAAAAACACCGACTATGAAAACGGCAGAAAAATATTTGACTTTTTAAGTGGCGCTTTGTTTGCGCTGGATGGGTCAATCAATAAGATTGCAGATAATGTCTTTATTTTAGCACCGAAAGCAGTATCGGTTTTAACGAATCCCGAAAGCGGCGATGTTGATTTCAATGCGCCGATCTTAGAGTGGGATGAGAATATGGAATAGGTTTATCAATGCTTCCAGGAATTCTCATACAGGCTGGATACTGGCTGTTTGAACTCATTACAATATTGATCTTTGTTAATATTGTTTTCAGCTGGGTCAGACCGGATCCAAACAACCCGATTGTGAAGGCTATTTACGGATTGACGGAGCCGATTTTAGCACCATTGCGCCGTTTTACAGTTTTTGGTCCCATTGATTTTTCACCTTTTGCTGCGGTTTTATTATTGCAAATGGTTATTTTCCCGCTTTATAAAATGATCATTGTTTTCATTTTCTAAAGGTCGGCAGTTAATTGCAAGATGAAAGGATGTCTGATGACAGAAAAGAAAGATGTTTTTTTATTATCGCGTCTTGTCGATGCCTGCAGTAATGTTTATGCACCACAGTTTTTCGATTTCTATGATGAAGTGATGCAGCGAAAAATAGAGGACACCATAAAAAATTATGGTGTCCCTTATCTGTTTTTTGGAGGGCACACGGAAGCAGAGCGCAAAATGCTGTGTATCTACCCGGATTACATGGATAGTGAAGATCTGGAATGGCCTATATTTGCCATCGAGTTTGAAAAAACAATTCCCATCGACCACCGTCATGTGCTGGGAGAACTGATGTCCTTGGGCATCACACGAGAATGTATCGGTGATATCGATGTTGGTGAAAAACGAGTTCAGGTGATTGCGCATCAGCGGTTGCAGGATTTTCTATGGATGAATTTCAATAAAGTCAAAGGTCGGGAGATCAAGACCAAGATGATAAAATGGAATGAAATAGTGCCGTCTGAAAAGAAGTTCAAACGTATTTCGTGCGTGATTGCCTCCAATCGGCTGGATGGCATCATCAACAAAATCTGGGGGTTTTCCAGGCAGAACAGCCTGGTGTTCATTAAACAGGGAAAAGTACGGGTAAACTACACAGAAATCAGCAAAAATGATTATCGGATCAATGCCGGTGACGTCATTTCGTTGAGAGGTAAGGGAAAAGCTAAGATTGTCAGCATGGATGATCGGACCAAAAAAGGAAATATCCGGGTTGAAGTTGACAAGTACATATGATAGTCGACTAGAGGAGAGAATGAGATGAGCAAACAGAAATTTGACTACCTGGTACCATTGGAAACAGACCAACGTCTGGATCAGTTCTGCTGCACTTTGCCGGGAGAGTATTCCAGAGAATATGTGAAACGATTAATAACAGCGGGTGAAATACTGATAGACGGCCAAAAAAAGAAAGCCAGTTATCGCTTGAAAGGCGGGGAAAGTATTTCCCTCACGATTCCAGAACCGGAAGAATGCCATATTCGGCCTGAAAATATCGCTTTAGCTATCATTTATGAAGATGATGATGTCATTGTCGTCAACAAGCCGCAGGGAATGGTGGTTCACCCGGCCCCCGGCAATCATAGCGGCACGCTGGTAAACGGACTTCTTTACCACACTAAAGATCTTTCCAACATCAACGGGGTGATGCGTCCGGGAATCATCCATCGTATCGATAAAGATACTTCAGGACTGTTGATGGTCGCGAAAAATGATTGTGCGCATCACAACCTGTCTGAGCAGCTGCAAGAGCACACAATCCTGCGACGGTATTACGGTCTTGTCAAAGGGGTGGTAAAACCCAGCAAAGGCACGGTGGATATGCCCATCGGACGGCATCCCCTGGATCGAATCAAAATGGCTGTCGTTGAGAAGAATTCGAAAGCTGCCATTACCCATTTTGAGGTGATTAAACGCTTTGCGCGGTACACGTTTGTCCGCTTTCAACTGGAAACAGGGCGGACCCACCAGATTCGAGTCCATATGGAAAAAATCGGTCACCCGTTAGCTGGCGACCCGTTGTATGGCAAAGGGGATAAAAACAATCCCTTCAAAACGCAGGGTCAATGCCTGCATGCGCAGACTTTAGGCTTCATTCATCCCAGAACGGGTGAAAAACTCGTCTTTAAGGCGCCGCTCCCGCAAAGCTTCGTTGAGATTCTAAAAGGCTTGAAATAGCAAAAAACAATCTCGCCTAAGTCCGGCCATGATCGTCTCCGGTTAGTCGTTATCGATGACGACTTCCATGGCATCCACGGCATCCTGGGTCGGCGTGACATACATGGTGTTTTGATTGGTGAAAATAACCATCCCCGGTTTTGCTTTACTGGGTTTTTTCAAATACTTGAATTCAAGATAATCCACTGGCACGTTACTTGAATGCTTCGACTTGCTGTACCAGGCGGCCAGGACTCCCGCCTCCAGAACCGTTTTTTCAGTGATGAAACGTCCGTTTGCAACAATCAGAACATGTGAACCGGGAGCATCCTTAACATGGAGCCAACAGTCCTCGTCTTTTCCCATTTTTGTGGATACATAATCGTTCTGATAATTGTTTTTTCCGACAAAGATATGAAATCCTTCGGATGAAAGATAATGAAGCGGCTTTGAAAGCACCTGTTTTTTTCTGTCTTCCTTGGAAAGGGCCTTTTTATTGAACTCGGAATGAAGAAATTCATGACGAATTTCATCCAGTTCATTCAGTTCAGTGGACTGCTCCAGACCGTTCAGGAGGCTTTCCAGGTAATAGATTTTTTCTTTGGTTTCGCTGATGTAGCCTTCTAAATACTGCAAAGCGATTTTACTCTTGTTGTACTTTTTATAATAGCTCTGAGCGTTTTGTGCTGGTGTTCGATTGACTTTTAGTGGGACGTCAATGGTTTGATACGCGGGGTCATAGTAGTTTGCCAGTGTGACGGTTTCCTGCCCTTTCTCGATGGCATAAATGTTAGCCGTGATCAAGTCCCCATAGAGTTTGTATTTTTCGTTCTTATGGGAGGTTTCGACATCTGACTGCAAATTTTTCAGCTTCTTGACGTTTTTCTTGAGCAGCGTATCCAGCTGATGACGCAGATTGGCGCTTCGCGTTTTAAAACGGATGGCCTTGTCCCGTTTGAAATAATAGTCTTCCAGCATTTCAGATACACTTGAATAGACTTCAATGCGATGAGCTTCACGTAAATGATGTAGGCTGATCGTTGAAAAGTCCACCATTTTTCGATTCAGATAAATGATATTTGGACAAGCTTTTTCCCTGATGGCGTTAACGACCTGGTTAAAACTTTCATAGAGATACTGCTTCTGTTTTTTGCTCAGTTCGGATATCAAACTGTTGGAATTGATCCCGTTTCGAAAAGCGATTTCTCTAGCGATGGCGGGACTGATTCCCAGGAAAGCCTGCACGCATGTTTTTTCGACCGTTGCTTCCTGATTGAGAAGAAGAATTTCATTAAAGGAATCCTCGTCAACCTGAAAAAAATTCAAGCGGTTGTTTTCGGGCGGATAAATATAGTCGCGGCCGGGAAGAATTTGCCGATACCGGCTGGAGGTAGTACCGACTTTTTTCATGGAATCGAGGATTCTCTGGGATTCGTCAACCAGGATAATGTTGCTGTTTCGCCCCATGATTTCGACAAGCAGTTTTCGCACAACCGTGTCATTGAATTCATTCTTTGACGAGATTGACAGCTCCAGAATTCGATCCGTTTCATGTTGGTCAATATCGACAATGGTGCCATTTAAGATATATTTCCGCAGAACCATGCAAAAGCTCGGTGCAGCGCTGGGGTTTTCCTTGATTTTTTCAGTTATGTAAGCCCGGGGATTGCTCGCGTTCGCAGACAGTAGAACATGATATTTCTGATTGCCCACGTTGACCAGCATCCGGATTTCATCGGTTTCCGGTTGATATATTTTTCGGATGCGGCCTCCAACCAGGAGGTCTTTGAATTCTCGGATCAGGTGATACAGGGTTACGCCGTCATAAGCCATATGGATGATGCTCCTTTCGAATCGTTGCATTGATTTTATCATTTTATTGAAAGATGTAAAAGCCTTTTAGAAAAATAAAGGGATACCGAATGTAAAAAACGGATGAATTTTAGATTCGGCATCATTAAGAAACGGACAGGATTGTTGACTTTTTCAGAAGAATTCGATATAGTATATTGATTAAGTAACTATATAGTGTAAATAAGACTTTATCAAGAATAGTGCTTAACAATTTTACGACGGCACTGAAAATGAGAAATCTGCATGAAGTCATGGACTGGTGATGGATTATTGCAAGTCGAGACTGCGCGCATCTCAAGTGCTTACCTGGGAAGGAGTGTTGGTTTTACTAAGGCATATGGAACGGATGCCTGCGTGCACAAAATAGTGCATGGAAAATCGGAGAACCTGATTAAAAGCTCATAACAATGCTTCGAGGAAAATGTTAATGATGCAAAAATGTGTGAGAAGATGTTGTTGACGGGCCCAGCCATAATGACTTTAACGGCAAAATTAACACGGTTGATTTGAGTAGAAATGGAGAATACGATGAAAAGTATGACAGGCTTTGGACGAAAGGATTTTCGTGATGAGGAAGTTGATTGTTCAATTGAAATCAAAACAATTAATCATCGCTTTAGAGACTTTTTCATAAAAATTCCAAAAACATTTAATCCGATTGAAGAGAAAATCAGAAACACCATATCACAATACGTAGCAAGAGGCAGAATTGAAGTATTTATAAAATATAACGAATTAGGCACAAAAAACAAACGGATTGTTTTCAACCGTGAACTGGCAGTAAATTATATCACGGTTTTAAATGAAATCCGCAGGCTTGATTCGATGATTGGCGATGACCTGAGTTTATCACTTATTTCAAAATTCCCTGACGTTATGATGATTGAGGAAGATTATGATGATTACGAAAGTATTTGGGTGAAAATAGAACCAATTTTACTAAAGACACTGGAGGAAGTTGATGCCAGCCGCGAAAGGGAAGGAAGCGCCCTGCAGAAAGATATCGTCAATCGTTGTCAGACCATTCGGACGGATATCACTGAAATAAAATTGAAGAGTCCGGATATGCTTGATCGGTACAAAGAAGATCTGCGTGAAAAAATATCTTCTTATGTTGAGTCCGTTGAAATTGACGAAAAACGTCTCTTGACGGAGGTTGCATTGATGACCGACAAGCTTAATATCGATGAGGAATTAACCCGTTTGCAAAGTCATTTAGACCGATTAGAGGAAATTATCGTTGAAACAGAACCGGTAGGAAGAAAATTGGATTTCTTAATCCAGGAAATTAATCGAGAGATCAATACAATTGGATCAAAAGCCAATGATTTAGCAATAGCAAATATTGTTGTGGATGTAAAAAGCGAAATCGAAAAAATACGCGAACAAATTCAAAATATTGAGTAGGGGTGTTTAAAAAATCTATGAGTGATTGTCCAATTGAAAAAAACAAAACAAATCAAGAACAATTATCGGAGCCGTTTTTTGAAAGAGATAAGGGGATTCTTATTGTAATATCAGGGCCATCCTGTGCCGGAAAGGGAAGTGTCTGCAAGATTATCTGTAAAAATAATCCGGACCTTCGTCTTTCTGTTTCCGAAACGACCCGAGAACCACGGAATTATGAAAAAAATGGTCGTGATTATTTTTATGTTTCAAAAGAGAGTTTTGAAGAAAGAATAACGCAGGGACAATACTTAGAGTACGCGACAGTTTATCAGAATTATTACGGAACACCTAAAGATTATGTTGAACAATTGCTTGACTCGGGTTACGATGTCATTTTAGAGATCGATATTCAGGGCGCGGCAAAGGTGCGAAGCAATTATAAAGAAGGAATTTACATTTTCATTGTACCGCCTTCAATGCAGGAATTGAGACGCCGAATTGAAGAACGGGGAACTGAAAGTAAAGAACAAATGGAAATGCGATTAAACTGTGCGTATGAAGAAATGAGAAATGCTGACGACTACAGTTATATTGTCATAAATGACAAACTTGAAGAGGCGGCACGGCGGGTTCAAAGTATTATTACGGCCGAAAAATGTCGAACGGAACGATTAAAGAATAAAATTGAAGATATACTTGGGAGGTAAAGATGCGATATCCTGCATTAAATGATTTAATAAAAAAGGCGGACAATAAGTATTCACTCGTGAATGCAACAGCAAAACGTGCCAGAGAAATAGTGGAGGGGGATGAGCCCCTGGTAAAAATTAAAATTGATAACCCGGTGACGATAGCCACTAATGAAATAGCTGAAGATATGGTCGGTTTTATCCATAAAGAATTATCAGAAGATGACAAAGATGATCAAGAACCGGTATTGACTGCAACAGATGAAGAAAACCAAACTCCAGAAGAATAGGACTGATAAACTGTGAAAATTGCGGAGGTTTTTTTAAATCAGAAAAACAAGCGCATTGATCTTGCCTATGATTACGTCATTCCTCAAAAACTGGAAGCCGTTATAAAAGAAGGAATGCGTGTTGTCGTTCCATTCGGCATTGGAAATCGGCGAATTGAGGCTTTTGTTACGGTTGTAAAAGAAGCGTCAGATTATACCGGGAAAATAAAAAGAATAACAGAGAATATTGATGTAAAACCAATTTTGAATAAAGAACAAATAGAACTATGTCTGTGGATGAAGGACTTCTATTGTTCTTTATTTTATGAAGCCCTCTCTTTTTTCACCATGGGAATTAAAACGAGTCAGGAAATTAATTATCACAGAAATGAAGGCGATTTTACGCTCGATTTAAATGAAACCTGGTTTATGGAGCACTATTTCAAGCTGGGGAATGAAGCTGTTTCTCGAAAAAAAATAAAACAGGATGATCGGGCCATATTGGACCAACTCATCAAAAAAAAGGCAATTGACGCAATTAAAACCTGGAAAACCATTTCTGCAAATGATGAACAGAGCGACTATCGCTATCATCTATCGGAAAGCGGGCGAGAAGCACTTCAAAATGACCGGAAAATTGGAAAAAAGCAGCGAGTGCTGCTTGAATACTTGCGCTATAAAGATATGAGCGGAGCGGATTTGAAAATGTGTTCAGATCAGTTTGATAAGAGTCTGGCACCAATGATATCGCGAAACTATGTCTTAAAGACCGCAGCCGTGCCTCAAAGAGAAGCAAAGGAAGCTTCGGAATCCGCCCAAATAAACGGTCCCCAGGTGATCCTTGGTGATACAGAAAAAAAACAGTATCACGAATATAAAAAAATGATCAAGCTGAACCGGGGAACATTTTTTTATGCATTTGATGCGGTGAGCAAATACCGTTTATTTTTTAAGGCCATTGAAGATAAAGTAAGCGCCAATCAAGCGGTGGTCATAATTTTTCCGGAAGTCAATATGACATTTCAGCGGATGGAACTGTTCTATAAGTACTTTGGCGCCAAGGTCGGCGTTTTTCATGGCCGATTGACGCAAAAAGAACGGTTTGTCCTGTTTGAAAAAGTCAAAAGCGGATGCATTCAAGTGGTCATCGGCGTTCGGTCTGCTTTGTTTCTACCGTTTAAAAATCTGGGCCTGATCATCATCGACGACGAACACGATGCGTCGCATATGACAATATCGACACCCAAATTTCATATTACAGATATTGCAGAAAAAATCAGTCAGATGAATGGCATTCCGTATATTCTGGCCGATGACGTGCCACGAATAGCGATCTGGCATCAGATTGAAAACAGAAAACTGAATAAACTCGAAATTGGGAAACCCGGCAAACATCAGCATAAGATTGAAATTATTGATATGCAGAAAGAAATGCACAGCGGCAATATGGGTGTTTTAAGCCGCCAGTTGATCAAACAGATGAGAACGTCGTTGCAGCAGAAACAAACGAGCGTGCTTTTTATAAACAACAAGGGTTATGCCAACAGCATCTTCTGCAGAAATTGCGGCCATGTTGTGAAATGCCCAAACTGCAATGTTTCTTTAAAATATTTAATCAATGATCATTCGCTGCACTGTCATTATTGCGGCCATCAGGAAGCGATTCCGACACGATGTTCCGTCTGCGGCAGTGATAAAATAAGGCATCTGGGTCTTGGTATTGATCAGTTGGCAGAACATATCAGAAAAATGTTTCCCCAGGCCCGAATAAAAACAGTGCAGGGGAATTTGAAACGATTGGAAATAAAGAAAACGAATCGCGAGTTGGCGAATGGCGATATTGATATTATTATTGGAACCCAGGTGATTATCAAGCATTTCAGTTTTTCTGATGTCGGCCTGGCAGCGGCAATTCTGATCGACCGGGATCTCAATCAGGGAGACTATCGGGCATCGGAAATTGTTTACCAGATGTACAGCCGTTTTTTTGAGAAGACCATGAAAGCTGAAACGATTGGCCTGATCCAAACAAACGAACCGGAAAACGACACCATTTATTCAATCGTCAATGAAGATTTTCCTGAATTTTATCGGGAAGAAATACAATATCGTAAACTGATGAAATATCCCCCCATCGTCAACATGATTGTATTTGTTGTATTTTATAAGAATGAAAAAGAAACTGAAAATGATGCATTGAAATTATACGTTGCACTGAAGGAATGTTTTGGAAAAACAGGCGCGAACTATTCGCTCTACAAACCAATTCGTCTTGGTGTCACACAGGGGGGCAATTTGAGTTATCAAATTGTTTTAAAAATTACCGAACTGAATATATTTCAGAGAATCATGCCGGAAATAATCAAGTCAGGTGTTATAGAAAAATTGAAATCAAAGGTTTCAATTCAGATTAATCCATAAATTGTAAAATCAGGAGGAACAAATGGCAATTAGACAAATAAGAATCGATGATGACCCAGTTCTTAGAAAAAAATCGAAGGTTATCGGGGAAGTGAATGAAAAAATACGGATCCTCAGTGAAGATATGATTGAAACCATGAAGCAGGCTGATGGAGTCGGTTTGGCAGCGCCTCAGGTTGGTATTTTAAAGAGAATGGTGGTAATCGATGTCGGGGATGAACATGGACCAATGACGTTTATCAACCCCACCATTCTTTCAACCGAAGGTGAAGCAATTGACGAAGAAGCCTGTTTAAGTCTGCCGAAACGTTCCGGAAAGGTTTTACGACCGCAATCACTGGTCGTTGAAGCAACGAATATTGAAGGCGCGGTTTTTCAGCTAGAATGTTCAGATTTGCTGGCCCGGGCAGTCTGCCATGAACTTGATCATCTCGACGGGGTTTTATTTATTGACCGCGTAATAAAATGAAAAAGCTGAAAATTGTCTTTATGGGGACAACAAGCTTTGGGGTTCCGGCGCTGGAAAAACTGGTGGCTTCCGGCTATGAAGTAGCGGCAGCAGTCTGTCAGCCGGATCGACCGAATAAAAGAGGGAAAAAGGTGGAAATTCTGCCTTTGAAAGCAAAAGCCCTGGCGCTTGGCATCCCGGTTCTGCAGCCGGAAAAAGTCAAAGATCCGGAATTTGTCGAGCAATTAAAAGCTTTTCAGGCGGATATTTTTATTGTCGCTGCCTACGGCCAGATTTTGTCAAAAGAAATTCTGGAGATGCCCCGTTACGGGGCCTTGAATATTCATGGCTCATTGTTGCCGAAATACCGCGGCGCCGCACCGATTCAACGGGCGATCATTGACGGCGAGCAGAAATCAGGGGTAACCATTATGCAAATGAGTGAGGGCATGGATACCGGTGACATGATTTCGAAAGCGGAATGTCTGATTACGGAAACAACAACATTCGATGCTTTACACGATGCATTGGCTGGTTCGGGAGCTGATCTGTTAATCGCTACTCTGGAAGATTTAATCGGCGGCAGGATTGAGCCCATCCCGCAGAATGAGGAAGAGGCGACCTATGCTGACAAAATCCAGAAAGACACCGGCCACATCAACTGGAATGAAAAGGGTTCAAAAATTCTGTCACTGATCAACGGAACAGATCCCCATCCAGGAGCCTATACATTCTATCACGAAGAAAAAATGAAATGTTTTTCTCCCCAATTGATGACGTGGGAAGGATCAGAAATACCGGGAACATTACTGACAGCCAATGCCAAGGAAGGCCTGATCGTCAAAACGCAAGACGGCGCATTGAAAATTGGCGCAGTACAGGTACCGGGCAAAAAAAGAATGGAATCCATTGTTTTTCTGCGGGGAAAAGCGATGGAGATGGGAACTGTTTTAAAATAGACTAAGCAGTTTTTTAGAAAACTATGATAAGATAACTGAAACGATATAGCAAGATTACTGAGGAGGAGAACAGATGTATTTTATACCATTTGACTGGACATTTTTATTACTCGTACCAGGAATGATTGTGGCGGCGTATGCTCAGTTTCAGGTAAGCAGCGCTTACAAGGCATACAGTAAAGTGCGAACAAAAAACGGCATTACCGGTGCTGAAGTGGCGCGAACATTATTGGACAGCAATGGCCTGAGTACGATTGGCATTGAGGGCGTTGCGGGAAATTTGACCGATCATTATGATCCAAGAAGCAAAGTGATGCGTTTGTCACAAGGGGTTGGCCAGCAGGCCAGCATTGCAGCAGTTGGTATTGCCGCCCATGAAACTGGACACGCCATTCAGGATAAGGAAGGTTACGGACCGCTTCGCTTCAGAAGTTTTATGGTGCCAATTACTGGATTCGCTTCAAACCTGGCTTGGCCGCTGTTTTTTCTGGGCTTTTTCTTTGCGCAAACGTCGTGGGGATTTGCTCTGATGGATCTTGGAATCGTCCTTTTTTCGCTGGCTTTGTTATTTAATATTATTACCCTGCCGGTAGAATTCAATGCCAGCAAACGAGCGGTTGAAGCACTGATGGATAATCATCTGATTCTGCCCGGCGAAGAGATCGGTGTCAAAAAAGTGCTGCGGGCAGCCGCCCTGACTTACGTGGCAGCCGCGCTGATGTCGCTGCTGACCTTATTGCGATTATTGATTCTGAGAGGGTCGAGAGATTGATGAATATGCGAGAACAAGCGTTGGAAACCCTGCTGAGAATTAACTATGAAAAGGCGTATTCCAATCTGGAAATCAAACAGGTGCTGTCGGGGCATTCGATGAAGGATGAGGATCGCCGTCTTTTTCTTAATATCGTCTACGGCTGTCTGCAAAATCAAATCTATCTGGATTATATTATCAAACAAAACAGCAGCAGACCGGTAAACAAACTGCACAGGGAAGTCAGTGAGATTTTAAGAATTGCAATCTATCAAATCTATTTTCTGGATAAGATACCCAGCTATGCCATCGTCAATGAATCCGTTAATCTGGCAGCCAGGATTCAGCCCCAGGCCAAAGGGTTTATTAATGGGGTGCTGCGGAATATTATCAGAAAAATCGAAAAGGATGGCAAAGAATTTAAGTTCGAAAATTGGAACAATGAAAAAGAAGCCTTATCGATTCGCTATTCAGTGCCACTTTGGATTGTCCATAAATACTATGAGACCTACGGCAAACAGACGGCAGAAGCCATCATACCGCTGCTGAATGAGCAGCCGCCTTTTACCATCCGGTGCAATAATTTAAAAATATCCAGAGCGGCGTTGATCGAGCAGTTCGAAAAACTCGGCGTCGAAGCGGTTCCGGGGATGCTGTCTCCAATGGCAATTCATCTGCATAATTTGGGCGTATTTGAAAACAGCATCGAAGAGACGTCTCTTTACAAAGAAGGCTATTTTACGATTCAGGACCAGGCAGCGATGCTGACGGTTGAGCGCCTGAATCCGCAGCCGGGTCAAAGAGTGCTGGACATGTGTGCGGCGCCAGGCGGAAAAACAACCTATCTCAGCCAGCTGATGAACGATGAAGGTGCGGTTATCGGACGTGATATTTTTCCGAATCGCCTGAAACTCGTCAGCCAGGCAATGAGAAGATTGGCCTGCACGAACATTTCATTGCAGGAACAGGATGGCTGCGTTTATTTGGAAAAAGACAAAGAATCATTTGATAAAATTCTGCTTGATGCTCCCTGTACCGGTTTGGGCGTGATCAGACGGAAACCGGAAATAAAGTATCACAGTACCAAAGAGGGCCGCAAAGAGCTGGTTAAGATTCAGGAAAAACTCCTCGAAAATGCAGTCAATTATTTGAAGCCGGACGGAGAAATTCTATATTCTACATGTACAATAAACAAAGATGAGAATGAGAATCAGATCAATAAACTTTTGCAAAAATATCCGAATCTGAAAGTCCTGCCGGATAAAAACGGCAACGACTATACCTATACCAGCCCATTACTCGATGGATGTGACGCATTTTTCATGTGCTTGTTAAAGAAATAAAATAATGAAGTCGATATTTCAACTACTTTGCTTACAAAAGCTGCTTTATAGATGATGCAGCTTTTGTATTTTAAAGTAACGACTTTTTAAACTTCTTTAAATTTCAGACGAATAAATTGTATAAACGGTTTTTTTTTGGTATAATAGATCAGTCTATGTAGAGCATGCTCATTGAATCGAGCACTTCGTAAGGCTTCAGGGGGAAAATGTGAAAGATAGTATTTTTGGAAAAGATTTAAAAGAATGTGAAACCCTGATGGTTGACCGTAAAGAGCCAAAGTATCGAGGTGGCCAGCTATTTCAATGGCTTTATGAAAAGAAATGTGAAAATTTTAATGACATGACGAATTTTTCAAATAATCTGCGAGAAAAATTAGCGAAAGATTTCGAATTGAATCATGGCAGAATTGCCCAGATACAGGAAGATCATCACGACGGGACAAAGAAATTCTTAATCGAACTTTGGGATAAACAGTTCATTGAAACTGTTTTAATGCCATATCAGCATGGTGCATCACTTTGTGTTTCAACACAGGTAGGCTGCAACATGGGCTGTAAATTCTGTGCATCGACAAAAGGCGGAAAAATTCGCAACTTGACAGCCGGCGAAATTCTCGATCAGATATTTTTAGTGGAAAAGAATGAAAACATTCGAATTTCAAATATTGTAATCATGGGAATAGGGGAACCTTTTGACAATTATGGCGAGGTTCTTACATTCATTCGCGTCGCCAATGCCGGTTTTGGAATTGGCCAGCGAAAAATCAGCCTTTCTACCTGTGGCATCGTTCCGGGGATTAAGGCCTTAGCGAATGAGAATCTTCAGATCAATCTCGCCATTTCCCTTCATTCCGTTTTTCAAAATCGTCGCCAGGAATTAATGCCCATTGCCGGTAAATATGATTTGGATACATTACTGTCAGCCTGTCGGGAGTATTTTGAGAAAACGGGACGGCGCATTACCTACGAATATTCGGTAATGGATGGATTCAATGATCGTGATGAGGATATCGATGGGCTGGTCAACCTTTTGAAGGGATCACAAAATCATTTAAACCTGATCGGGCTGAATGAGATCGATGAAACGCCTTATAAAGAGAGTAGCCGGTTGAGCTCTTTTTTCAGAGAATTGGAAAAAAGAGGAATAAATGTTACGATGAGACGCAAAATGGGGAGAGAAATTGATGCGGCTTGTGGTCAACTTCGAAAAAAAAGATATGAGGATAAGGTGAGTATATGAAATGTGCCTATGGATCCAATGTTGGGTCACTAAGAACGGTGAATCAAGATGCCTATTTGGCAGCAACCATAAAAAACATTGATCGGATTTCTTATGTATTTGCAGTGGCTGACGGATTAGGCGGTCATCGCAGTGGAGAGGTTGCAAGCAAAACGGCAGTCGATTTTATAAAGAATAATTTATCCAGAATCCGCAATTATTTTGACTCGGAAGAAATGATGTCATTCGTAAAGGATATTAATCTGGAATTAAAAACAATCGGGGATGATGAACCAGCTCGCCTGGGGATGGCAACCACCCTGACCATGTGCATTGTGGACGGCAATCAGTTGTGCATCTGTCATGTTGGTGACAGTCGCGCCTACAGCATTACTGACGAAAAAATAGTCCGATTGACAAAAGATCATTCCCTGGTGCAGATCCTGGTGGATGAAGGAAAAATAACTCAGGAAGAAGCAGAAATTCATCCTCAGAAGAATGTGATTACAAGGGCGTTGGGGACGGATAATTCAGTTAATGTTGATTTCTATCGTTACTACATTGAACCTGATGCGATTTATCTGCTATGTTCAGATGGCCTCTTTAATATGGTTTCGGATAACAATATTAAAGCAATTGTACTTGAAAATACTTTAGAAGATGCAGCCAAAAAGCTCATCGATTTAGCAAATATAAATGGGGGAAAGGATAACATAACAGTGGTGTTGTTCAGACCTTTAGAAGGAGTGGCAGATGCTCAGTAGAACACTTGGAAAGCGATATGAAATTGTAGAACTCATTGGACGAGGCGGAATGGCCTATGTTTACAAAGCACGAGATCTTAAACTTAATCGTTACGTTGCGGTAAAAGTACTCCGGGAAGAATATACAGAAAACGAACAGTTCATTAAGAAATTTGATCGGGAGTCCCAGGCAGTTGCCTGTTTGTCCCATCCCAATATTGTCGGCGTATATGACGTCGGCGTTCAGGATAACATCTATTATATTATTATGGAATATGTGGACGGCATTACCCTGAAACAATACCTCATGAGAAAAGGCCGTCTTGATTATGTCGAAGCAACGCGATTTGTGATGGATATATCGAATGCTCTACGATGTGCTCATGAAAATAAAATCATCCACCGGGATATCAAGCCGCATAATATCTTGCTGACGCGGGATTTGGTTCCTAAAGTGGCCGATTTTGGGATTGCCAGAGCCATTACCAGTTCAACCGTCACGATGACCAATCAAACCATGGGCTCAGTACATTATATATCGCCGGAACAGGCCCGCGGCGGATTTGTTGATGAACGTTCCGACCTCTATTCACTGGGAATTCTATACTACGAACTATTGACCGGAAAGCTTCCGTTTGATGAAGAAAATACAGTAACCATCGCGATTAAACATATTCAGGAACAGATTGTGCCGCCCAAGGAATTGGAACCCAGAATCCCGGAAAGTGTTAATCAAATTGTTTTAAAACTCACCCAGAAAAAACCGGATGATCGTTATCAGAATACGGATGAGCTCATGGAGGATCTGGAAATAATTCTGGAGAATGCCAATGTCGCTGCCGGAGACGGTAAAATGCTGATGAATGGGAGCAATGACACGCATATTATTCGCGAAGGACTGTTCCAGGTGGAAAATACCGGCAGTCATGAAGCCGTTCACTCAGACGAAGAGGAGGACGATGATGACTATTATTATGAGACGCCAAAAGAAACAGCGTCAAGAAAGAAAAAACGTAAAATTGCGTTGTTTTCGGTCCTGGCGGCGGTTGCCCTGATTGCACTGGCAACTGTAGCCTATTCCTTCTTTTCCGGAAAAAACGTCAGTGTCCCGGACATCAAGGGTAAAACAGTCGCTGAAGCGACGACGGCGCTCCAGAAAGTGGGATTGAACCTGGAGGTTGAAAAAGAAGTTTATAACGCTGATGTTGCAACCGGGCTGATTATTACCCAGAATCCGGAGAGTGCCACTGAGTTGAAATCGGGAAAAACGGTAAAAGTGACCGTGAGCCGCGGGGTGAAAACGGGGACTGTACCGAATGTGATTGGAATGAGTGAAGCAGAAGCAGTTAAAGCGATTGAAGCAGCAAATTTTGTGGTTGGGGAAATAAAGCGGGAATACAACAATAACTACAATTCTGATATTGTCTTCCAGATGAGTCCGACCGGCAATACAACCGCGAACGAAGGGACAAAAGTCACCATTTCTGTCAGCAAAGGTGAGGATGTTTTGACAGTCACAAGTGTTGTCGGCCAAACCGAAACAGATGCCAAAAACACCATTACCAATGCGGGATTGAACGTTGGCACCGTAACCTATGAAGCCAGTTCAGAATATGCCGAAGGAATGGTCATCAAACAGACACCGAGCGATGGAACTCAGGTTGCCCGAAATTCCAATGTCAATCTTGTGGTCAGCAGCGGAAAAATTACGACCCAGAAGCTGAGCATCAGCCTGAGCGATTATATTACAACAACGCCGGCCAAATCGGTTAAAGTAAAGGTCGTTTTATATGCGAACGACAAAAGTGAAAAGACAATTTATGAAGGATCGAACATGTCAAATGACACTTTCTCGGTTAATGTCGAAGGGGTTGGCCGTCAGATTTACGAAGTGTTTATTGACGGCACCAGTGTGGGAACAGATTATATTGATTTTTAATAGCTGATCGCGATACTGCCGTGAGCTCCGCTGCCAGTTTACACGAAACACTTTTTACATTGTACGGCGGACAGTTCTCCGAACTGTTCGCCTACACGTTACAAAATTGTTTGTGTAAACTGACAGCAAAGCAATGATTGTTCAGTAGTTTAGAAATTTGCAGTTGCCTAATGATTCTTAAAACAAGGAGATGTGATATTTGATATCAGACAAAAAAAAGATTGGAAAAATAATAAAAGGAATCGGCGGATTCTATTATGTAAAAACTCAGAGCGCTGATGAAACTTTGGAATGCAAAGCCAGAGGTGTATTAAGGCATCAAAAAATCATTCCAACTGTTGGCGATGAAGTAATGATTCAATCGGATAATCCGGGAGAATGGATGATCGAAGCCATTCTCCCGA
Organism: Acetobacterium fimetarium; assembly: GCF_014284475.1. Lineage (GTDB taxonomy): Bacteria > Bacillota > Clostridia > Eubacteriales > Eubacteriaceae > Acetobacterium > Acetobacterium fimetarium. The sequence goes on from NZ_WJBC01000013.1 coordinate 55,062, forward strand.
GAAAAAATATTTTTGTAAGACCTCCTGTGGCCAATGTTGACATTGGCCTCATTGTTTTTTCAATGAAAAATCCAAAACCCAATTTGTTGCTCTTGGATATGCTGCTGATCAGTTCGGAAATCCAAAATGTGGAACCGGTTATCTGCTTTACCAAAAGAGATTTAGTCAGTGAAAAAGAGGAAGCGGCATTAAGAGAAATATACGGAAAAACCCCGTATAAGCTGTTTTTTTTCAGCAATGATGATTATCCGACAATGGATGAAATCACCCGCAAGATAGGCGGTAAAACCGCTTTTATGGCCGGGCCATCGGGCGTTGGAAAGTCAACGATGGCGAACTACCTGTGTGCAGATCAGACCATGGAAACCGGCGCGCTCAGCATGAAATTAAAAAGAGGAAAGCACACGACCCGTCATGTTGAACTGCTGGAGACGAAAAACGGGGGATTTTTGCTTGATACACCGGGCTTTTCATCATACAAAATATCGGAAATGATCAAAATGGATGAGCTGAGAGAGTATTTTCCGGAGTTCCCGAGAGGTGAATGCCGGTTCAAAAGCTGCCTGCATAAGGACGAACCATCATGTTGTGTAAAAGAAGCCGTGAACAACGGCAACATCAGTGCCGTCCGGTATGAACACTATCTGAGCATGCTTGAGGAAATAAAAAAGGAACAAATCAGATGAAAGTGATTATTTTTTCAAATGGAGAATACCGAAGCCTGGCATTCTATGATGACTATCTGAAAAAATTCGATCAGCCGTATATTATTTGTGCCGACGGTGGAGCAAATGTTGCGAAAGAGCTCAATATTGTGCCGGATATTATTTTAGGTGATATGGATTCAATAACCGAAGAAACAACGGAATTTTATCGCAATGTGAAATGTGAACGTCATCCGGTCAGAAAAGACGAAACGGATACGGAACTCGCCATCACTCATGCAATTGCCTTGGGGGCATCGGAAGTCACGATTTTGGGCGCATTGGGATCGCGGTTGGATCATAGTCTGGGAAATATATTTTTATTGACACGCTTTCTGGAAGCCGGCATAAAAGGAAAAATTGTTAACGAAAAGAACCTGATTCTGTTAATCAATGAGAATGAAACCTTTGAATTTTCGATTGGCACGGTGATTTCTTTATTGCCAATCGGCGGCGATGTGGAAGAGATTAACATCAGCGGTTTTGAATACCCGATTGTCAACGGGCGGATGACGATGAAAAATCCTTATGGGATCAGCAACGTCGTGACCCAACAGGAACAGAAGATTTCTTTTGCAAAGGGGATGCTTCTGGTTATTATTTCTGAGGACTGAAGTATTTATGGAAAAAAGAAAAAAGAGCCTTGTAAAAAGACTCTTTCGCTATTTCCCCGAAAAGGAAGGAGACTACGCTCTTTCGACTTTTCCGGATCTTAAACAACGTGTGCAAACACTGACGCGTTGTGGAGTACCTTCAACTACAACTTTAACTCTTTGCAAATTGGGTTTCCAAACTCGTTTATTGTGTTTATTTGAATGACTAACCTGGTTGCCTGAAACAACGGTCTTTTTACATACAAAACATTCTTTAGCCATGACATAACCTCCCTTACGCTTACCTTTTATAAAACAAAATGTATTATATCATGAAAAATAAAAATAAAGCAATAGAATTTTTGACTTAATGGATATAATTATGTAAAATAGAATGAGAAAAAAACAGAAGGAGTAAAATCGATGAAAATAAATAGTGATTTAGGATATATTGATATTACACGAAAAGCCATCGCAGACATTGCCGGAAATGCAGCAATGGAGTGCTATGGTTTGGTTGGAATGGCTCACAAACGCGGAAAGGATGGTTTGATCGAAATTCTTTCAGGGGAGCAGGCAAACAAGGGCGTCGGCGTAAAAATCGAAGACGATCGTTTGATCATTGATCTTTATGTTATTTTCGAATATGCCATAAAAATATCAGTCGTTGCGGAAAATATCATTTCCAATGTTAAATACCAGGTTGAAAAACAAACATCCTTGAAGGTGAAACGAATCAACGTAAATGTCGTAAGCGTGCGTGTGTAAATGGAGGACAGAATGAAAACTCAGACAATTGATGGTGAGATGCTTATAAAAATGTTCCGGTATGGTGCCAGGAATTTGGAAATCAACAAAAAAATTGTGGATGAACTGAACGTTTTTCCAGTTCCTGACGGAGACACCGGAACGAATATGTCATTGACATTCACCCATTCAGTCTCAGAATTTGATAAAATAGAAATACTGAATGTATACAGCGTTGCGAAAACCGCATCATCGGGGGCACTTATTGGAGCACGCGGGAATTCAGGTGTTATTTTATCCCAGTTACTGCGTGGCTTTGCTGAAGGCTGCAAAGGTCAGGATTATCTTGATATCGAACTGCTGGGGAATGCCATTAAGTTGGCATCCGATGTGGCTTACAAGGCAGTCATGAAACCGACGGAAGGTACAATTCTCACTGTTGCCCGGGAGATGGCTGAGTTTGCGATGGCAAAAATAAATGAGTATGATGAGCTTGAAGCCTATCTGTCTGATGTGATTAAGCAGGGGAAAGCGACACTGCAAAAAACGCCGGAAATGCTGCCGGTTTTAAAAGAAGCCGGGGTGGTGGATGCCGGTGGCCAGGGCCTTATTTGCATTGTCGAAGGTGCCTTGAAAGCCTTGATGAACGAAGAACTCGGCGGGGAGATGGAAATCCACTTGAGCAGCGGGGATAAATTCGTCGATGATTCGTACATGAAACCGGAAGACATCACCTTTGGCTATTGTACGGAGTTCATTATAAAAAACGCTTCCGCAGTGGATGACGTTGAATTGAGAGAATACTTCAACACGCTGGGAGATTGTGTCCTGGTGATTAAGGACGACGCCATCATCAAGGTCCATCTGCACACCGACCATCCGGGTCTGGCACTGGAACGCGCAGTCAGTTTGGGCAGTTTAACCAGGTTGAAAATTGACAATATGCGGGAACAGTTTGAGGGAAAAGAGACGAAAAAAGAAGAACCGCCGATCCCGTACGGCTTTATCGCAGTTTCACCGGGTGAAGGATTAACAAAACTTTTTAAAGATCTCGGTGTTACGCGGGTCATTTCTGGCGGGCAGACGATGAATCCGAGCACACAGGATTTTTTAAATGAAGTGGATCAATTAAATGCAGAAACGATTTTTATTTTCCCCAATAACAGCAATATTATTATGGCGGCCAAACAAGCCAGCGAAATATCAGATAAACGCGTTCATGTGATTCCATCAAAGACGATTCCCCAGTGCATCGCTTCGATGCTGGCTTTTTCTCCGGAAGCGCAGCCGGATGAGAATGATCAAGCGATGACGGCGGCAATTGCAAATGTGGCCACCGGAGAAGTAACTTATGCGGTCAGGGATACAAAAATTAATGGATTGAAAATCAAAAAGTCGGATGTCATTGGTATTACCGGCGGGGAAATCAAGTTTACCGGCAAAAGCATCCAAAAAGTGACCGAAGATTTATTGAATGCGATGGTCGATGAAGACAGCGAACTCATTTCGATTTATTATGGAAAGGATGTTTCAGAGGATGAGGCGAACGTTTTAGCAAACGAAATCTCCGAAGTTTTCGAAGACTGTGATGTCGAAATTCATGAGGGGGGCCAGCCGCTTTATTATTACATTGTATCGGTGGAATAGCCGGGATATTTGCTCAATGAAATGAGGACATTGCCATGAATTGGGAAGATTCACTCACCAACATAAAAGGTGTTGGACCCAAAAGAAAAGAAGCCCTGAAGAACCGGGGATTAGAAACGGTTGGCGATCTGTTGAGTTTCTATCCCAGAAAATACATTGATCGCAGTGTTCTGGGATGCCCGGACAGTATCTCGGAAGAAGCGGAAATATCCATCCGGGCGCGGGTAGCAAGCCGCGGACGGGTTCAGCGTATTCGCGGAAATCTGACCATTTTTACATTGCCGCTATTGTGGGAAGATAAAAAAATATCAGCGGTGTTTTTTAACCAGCCTTATATAAAAAAGGCCTTAGAGGAAGACCAGGAATACTTTTTTTATGGAAAAATTAAAATTACCGGCAGCGCGACGAAGATAATCAATCCACAGTTTGTGTCGGCAGATAATCCCGGAAATTTCTTTGAGCTGACACCGGTATATTCACATATTGCCGGAATCCCGAATAATGCCATTCAGAAGATGGTGCTGCAGATTTTTGATGATGACCTGAAAATAAAGGATCACCTACCGGAGTCGATCAGAAAATCAGAGCATCTGCTGAGTATCAAATCGGCATTAAAAGTCATTCATTTGCCCAAATCGCCAGAGGAAGTGCTAAGGGGAATCGAGCGACTGAAATTCACTGAAGCACTTAAAATTAATATGGGAATCATGTCAAATTCCTTTGATAAAAAATATTCGGATATTGTCATTACCGCCTTTGATGGAATAAACCCAGTGATGAACCGGCTGCCGTATGAATTAACAAAGAGCCAGCTATCCGTAATCGATGATATGATCGCAGATATTAAAAGTGGTCAGGTGATGAATCGTCTGGTTCAGGGAGACGTAGGTTCCGGAAAAACCGTGATTGCCATTATTGCTGCATGTTTAATGGCACAAAATGGCTATCAAACAGCCTATATGGCGCCCACCGAGATATTGGCGCAGCAGCATGGACGAAGCTTTAAGGAATTGCTGGACGGGACCGGCATCAGCGTTGAAGTGGTGACCGGGAGTATCAAAGCGAAGGAAAAAAAAGAAATTCTTGAGCGGGTAGCAAACGGCGAGGTATCAATTGTCATTGGCACCCATGCCCTGATTCAGGAAGCAGTGGACTATTATAATCTTGGTTTGGTGATCACTGATGAGCAGCATCGCTTTGGCGTGAAACAACGGAGCCGTCTGTCATTAAAAGGAAATCAGCCCCATACCATGGTGATGAGCGCGACGCCGATTCCGCGAACCTTATCGCTGATTCTATATGGCGATCTGAATGTTTCCTATATTGATGAATTGCCCAAAGGCCGAAAACCCATCAAGACCTATTGTTATGATGAAGCTTCATTTCATAAAATTGTTGGTTTCCTGGAAAAGGAAATGCAGAAAGGCCGGCAGGCCTTTGTTATTTGTCCTTTTATCGAAGCCTCGGAGGAAATGGAGGAAGTGAGAGACACCGAGACCGTCTATGATCAGCTGCAGGAAAAAATGAACCGGATATATCGGCTGGGCTGTCTGCATGGGCGTCTCAAAAACGATGAGAAGGAATCTGTCATCACGGCGTTCAATCGCGGCGAAATTGATTGTCTGGTGGCCACCAGTATCATTGAAGTAGGAATTGATGTGCCAAACGTGAGTGCGATGGTGATACTGAGTGCTGAACGCTTTGGTCTTTCGCAGCTTCATCAGCTACGCGGTCGTGTCGGCCGTGGAAAACATCAGTCTTATTGTTTCCTAGTCACAAATTCAAAAAGCAAAGAGACGTTGGCTCGAATGAAAGTCATTGTTAATAACAGCAGCGGTAAAACAATCGCCGATGAAGATTTCCGGCTCAGGGGGCCAGGCGATTATTTCGGATTCAAACAGCACGGGCTGCCTAAATTGGGCCTGCTTAATCCCATGGAAGAGCTTGCATTGATCAATCGGACTAAAATAATTGCGGAAGCAATTTTCCAGTCAAACGAAAAAGAGATGATGAATTTTCGAGACGAAGTGCTGCAATCATTTTATCGGGATATTGAAGAAGTTTCATTTACATAGGAGGAAAAATGCGTGTAATAGCAGGGGAAAAGCGTGGAAAAAAACTGATCAGTATCTCGGGCGACCGGATCCGGCCAACAACGGACAAAGTAAAAGGGGCAATTTTCAACAGTCTGCAGAATGACGTGAGGGCAGCCAAAGTATTTGTGGATCTTTTTGCCGGGACCGGGGCAATGGGAATTGAAGCCATCAGCCGTGGCGTTGAAATGGCCTGTTTTTTTGATCTGTCGGCTGACAGCATCGGGATTGTAAAAAAAAACCTGGCTCTGACCGGTTACGAAGCCAGTGCGAAAGTATTCAATTTATCAGCCGAAAAAGGTCTGGAGTGGTTATATCAAAATAAAATAAAAGCTGACATCATCTTCATGGATCCACCATATGCCAAAGGCGCGGAAACAATCGGGCTGATTGAAATGATTGCGGAAAAAGAAATTCTTTCGGAAAATGGAAAATTAGTGATAGAATCAGAAAAATCTGTTATAATGCCAGTAGTAAAAAAGAATATAACGTGTTACAAATCAAAAAATTATGGTATCACGACAGTTAGTTATTATACTAGGGAGAATTATGAGCGAGAAAATTGCAGTTTACCCCGGGAGCTTTGATCCCATAACAAAAGGCCATCTTGATATGATCGAGAGAGCAGCTAAAATATTTGATAAAGTGATTGTTTGTGTCATGGTTAACAGCAGCAAGGAATACCTTTTTACCCGTGATGAACGGGAACAGCTAATTAATGATTGTATCGCTGAAATGAAAAATGTCGAAGTTGATTCTTATGACGGACTCCTCATCGATTATGTGAAGTTAAGAAATACCAATATTATTGTCAAGGGGCTTCGGGCCTTTCTGGATTTTGAATACGAGTTTCAAATGGCATTAACAAATAAGCATCTTGATAATGATATTGAAACAATGTTTATGATATCAAGCAATAAACATTCTTATTTAAGCTCGACTTTAGTTAAGGAACTTGTTAAATTTCAAGGGGATGTCACAGAGTTCCTCCCTAAAAATGTTGAAAGAGCGATGCAAAAGAAATATGAGGAAGGATATATAAGATGAGGGTTATCGACTTATTAGCGGAATTAGAAGAAATTGTGGAAAAAGGAAATGCCGTTCCTTTTTCAAGCAAAGCTTTGATTGATCCGGAAGAAATTATCGAGATCATTGACGAAATTCGGGATTCACTGCCTGAAGAATTGACGGAAGCAAAAAAAATTGTTGCTGAAAGAAAAAAAATAATTTCCACCGCCCAAAGTGAAGCCGAGCACATGAAAGCGGAGGCGGAAAAACGCCTTAAAGAATTGATTGATACGAATGAGGTTACAAAAACGGCAACCGCGCAGGCCAATGAAATAATGCGAAATGCCAATGCCAGTGCGAAAGCCCTGAAAACAGGAACACAGAATTATACCGATAAACTGCTGTACAGTTTTCAACTGCAACTCAAGGAAATGAATGAGAAAATTGAGCAAAATCGCAGAGAATTAAAAAACATGAAATAAAGGGAAAGAGACGGGGGTTGTGTGATGAACACGCCCTCTTTTACTCTTATCTACTAAAATAAACGAGGTTAATATAAATGATTGAAGTTGGTAAAGTACAAACACTGAAAATAGAACGGCTGACAGCCATAGGGGCATATTTATATGACGGACATGATGCCAAAAACGCCGTACTGCTGCCAGGAAAAGAAGTGTCGAAGGATGCCCGGGTAAATGATGAGATCGAGGTTTTTGTCTATCGTGATTCAAGTGATCGTTTGATTTCAACGACGCGTCGCCCCAAAATTCAGTTAGGTGAGTTTGCCGCATTGAAAGTCGTGGATATCACGAAGGTGGGAGCATTTTTGGATTGGGGTCTGGAGAAGGATCTGTTGCTGCCCTACAATGAACAGACACTTAAGGTTCATAAGGGCAGAGAATATCTCGTGAATCTATATACTGACAAAAGTGACCGTCTTTGTGCGACGATGAAGATATATCCGCTCTTAAAGGTCGGGTCTACGCATAAAATCGGCGAATGGGTAGAAGGCTATGTCTATCAAATCAACCCGGAAATTGGAGCATTTGTGGCGATTGAGAATCTTTATCACGGATTGATTCTGATGAAAGATACCAACACGGACATTCACTGCGGCGAAAAGGTTCATGCCAGAATATCGGAAGTCAGAAATGACGGAAAACTCGTCTTAAGTCCCAACAAGAAAGCATATAAAGAAATTCCCAAAGATGCGTTGACGATTTTAACAAAACTCAATGAAAGCAAAGGCGTTTTGCCCTTCAACGATAAAACCGATGCAATCATCATCAAAAAAGAACTGAATATGAGCAAAAGCTCATTCAAGCGAGCTGTTGGCAAATTGCTGAAAGAAAAGAAAATCCGGTTAACGGAACGGGGTATTGAAAAAAATGGAAGATAAGAAATCTCAAGTCGTTGTCATGGGATGTGAATCCTATGACACGGGACTTGTTTATGAAAAATTAAAAACTGCCATTGGTCTGTTAGGTGGAATTGAAAAATTTATAGACAAAGATGAGAGAATCTTAATCAAACCCAATTTGCTGCGTGGCAAAAACCCGGAAGCGGGAATTACAACCCATCCTTCCGTGTTTGAAGCGATGGTACGAATAGTAACGGAACAGGGCGTCAAAAGACTGTCTTACGGAGATTCTCCGGGTTTTGGTTCGCCATCAAATGTCGCCAAAGACAGCGGACTTTGGGAAGTTGCAAAAAAATATGAGCTGCCTTTAGACGAGTTCAGTCATGGCGAAACGGTGGATTATTTATTGGGAGCGGTGACAAAACGCTTCGAAATTGCCGAAGGTGTTTTGGCAAGTGACGGGATCATTAGTCTTTCCAAAATGAAAACACATGGACTGACCAGGATCACCGGCGCGGTAAAGAACCAATTGGGCTGTGTTTACGGTTTGAATAAGAGCATGTCCCATGCACGCTATCCCGATGCGGACAGTTTTTCGAAAATGCTGGTGGATTTGAACCGATACCTTAATCCCAAACTGCGTCTTTTTGTGATGGACGGTATCGTTGCGATGGAGGGAAACGGACCGGCATCGGGAAATCCACTGCCGATGAAGGTTCTGTTGGTATCGGATGATCCGGTCGCGCTTGATGCGACCTTTGCCAGAATGATCGACCTGGATCCGAATTTGGTGCCGACGATTGTAAACGGTGAAGAAATGGGACTGGGTAATGCTTCCGAAGACAGGATTGAGCTGCTGGGTGATCCCTGGGAAACTTTTTTCAATCCCAACTTTGAAGTGGTCCGGATGCCCGATGCGGATGATGATGTTACGTCCAAATTTGCTTTTTTTGCTCAAATAAAAGATCTGCTGATCCAGAAACCAGTCGTTGATAAGGAAAAATGTATCGGTTGTGGGATTTGTGAGCAAAGCTGTCCGTTGGAAAAAAAGGCAATAAAAATGGTCCAACGAAAGCGCAGGAAGTATCCCCTTTATTTTTACAATCGCTGCATTCGCTGTTACTGCTGTCAGGAAATGTGCCCAGCTGGCGCAATTTCCGTCAAGACGCCAGCATTGGGGAAATTAATGCTCTATAAAAAATGAAACGTCTGGTCGGATCTGTTTTTTTAGTGATGATAAATATTTGCTGAAGAAATAAAAAAAACAAGCATGTTGACGGACAAAAAGAAGAAGTTTTAACAAAAAAAATATATTGACAAGTCACATCCAATTTTATAAGATAATTGTTAATACTTAAAAAAGGAGTGATTTCATTGTTAGCATCAAAGTTAATTTTAAAATGTCTCGAAAGAGAAAATGTTGAGTTTGTGTTTGGTTATCCAGGAGGTGCACTGCTGCCTCTTTATGAAGCATTGAGAACATCTCCGATTAAACATATTTTAGTGAGAAACGAACAGGCTGGTCCGCATTATGCAAGCGGATATGCCCGGGAATCAGGACGAGTAGGAGTCTGTATGGCAACTTCCGGTCCCGGAGCCACCAATCTGGTTACTGGTATTGCAACTGCTTATCTTGATTCCATCCCGATTGTAGCCATTACCGGACAGGTCAACCGTGATTTGATTGGTACTGATGCATTTCAGGAAGCCGACATTACGGGAGCAACTGCTCCATTCACAAAACACAGTTATTTAGTAAAAGACGCAGCGGATATTCCCCGAATCATCAGAGAAGCATTTTATATCGCTTCTACCGGACGTCCGGGCCCCGTGCTGATCGATATTCCCAGAGATGTTCAATTAGAAAATCTAAAAACGGGATTGACTTATGACAAGGTCGATATCCTGGGATACAAACCAAATTTAAATGGACATAGCGGACAAGTAAAAAGAGCCATCAAAAAAATAAAAGAAGCCAAAAAACCGGTGATCTATGCCGGTGGCGGGGTTTTATTGGGCCACGCTGAAAAGGAACTGATGACATTTGCAGAAAAAAATGATATGCCTGTCATTACATCCCTCATGGGGATCGGTGCTTTCCCGGAAGATCATCCATTATATAGTGGAATAGTCGGGAGTCACGGGTTTGAATTTTCAAATTTTGTCATGAACGATGCCGATCTGATTATCAATATCGGTGCCCGGATGTCAGATCGGGGTACCTCGAAACTGACAAGTTTTGAAGAGAATACCGATTTTATTCATATTGACATCGATCCGGCAGAAATCGGGAAGAACATGGAAACGACAATTCCCATCGTCGGAGATGCAAAAACCGTTCTGAATGAATTACTGGCTAAAGACACATCAGGGGATCACAGCAAATGGCTCGACGAAATTAAAAAAATAAAGCAGGAGCATCCACTGGTTTACGATGCCGATCCACCCTGCAGCGAAATGATCAATCCCAAGGTGATGTTCAGATCGATGTCGGAAATGACATCGGATGATTCCACGCTGGTTGCAGACGTTGGACTGAATCAGATTTGGTCAGCGTTGTATTACCGGATCATCAGGGAACGAAAATTTTTCACTTCCGGCGGACTGGGGACAATGGGATACAGCATTCCTGCTGCCTGCGGGGTATGCTTTGCGACGCTCGATCATCCCAAACAGGTTTTTGCTGTTTGTGGAGATGGAAGCTTTCAGATGAGCATGGGAGAATTGGGCGTCATCGCAGAACATCAGCTGAATGTCAAGATTATTTTAATCACCAATACCAAACTGGGAATGGTTAGACAACTGCAGTGCGATGTTTTCGGAAAAGGGCATTACAGCGGAACGGATCTTAATTTTGATATTGATTTTATGAAGTTGGCAGAGGCTTATGGCATTAAAGGCTACAAGGTCGATAAAAATGAAGATTTTAACAAGGTATTGCCGGAAGCGATTAAACACCAGGGGCCGGTACTGATTCAATGTCAGGTACATCCGGATTTCATTAGAATATAAGGAGATTGATATGGAGAAAAAAACTTGTTTGTCATTGCTGGTTGAAAATAATTTTGGAGTGCTTAGCCGTATTTCGGGACTATTTGCAAGACGTGGATATAATATTGACAGCCTGACGGTTGGCACGACCGAAAATGCAAAATTCTCACGGATCACCATCACTGTTACCGGTGATGAACAAATCTTAACGCAGATTAAAAAACAATTAAACAAACTCATTGATGTGATTACGGTAATCGAATTGAAACCAGAGGAATCCATTACCCGTGAGCTGGTATTCATAAAAGTAAAAGCGGATGATACCAATAGAAACCAGATCGTTGAAATCTCAAATATGTTCAGAGGCAACATCGTGGATGTGGCCAGAGAAAGCCTGATTGTGGAAATAACAGGAACCCGGGACAAAATTGATGCCTTTTTCAATATGGTTGAACCCTACGGTATTCTGGAATTCATCCGGTCAGGGGATACCGGTTTGCAACGTGGCGCCAAAGTGCTATCATTCTAACAGATTTTATGCAAACGGCCGTGTAACGGTCGTAACTTTCACAATTACCGAAACCTGAATCAAACAAGGAGGTTGAATCGTGTATAAAATTACCGCAAAACGGTTATTGGCTCCCAGTATCTATCTGATGGATGTGGCAGCGCCGAGAGTCGCAAAATCAGCAAATCCGGGACAATTTGTCATTGTTAAAATGGATGAGAAGGGCGAAAGAATCCCCTTGACCATCTGTGATTATGATAAAATTGCCGGCACGGTAACGATCGTGTTCCAGACGGTGGGCGCCTCAACTAAAAAAATGGCGTTACTGGCAGAGGGTGATTATTTCAGCGACTTTGTCGGGCCACTTGGCCAGCCTTCCGAATTCATCGAGGAAAACATTGAAGAATTAAAGCAGAAAAAAATCATCTTTGTCGCCGGGGGAGTTGGTGCGGCACCGGTCTATCCCCAGATCAAATGGCTGCACGAGCATGGCATTGCGGCTGATGCGATTGTCGGCTGCAAATCAAAAGACTATCTGCTGCTGGAAAAAGAAATCAAAGCCGTTGCCGGAAAACTCTATGTTGCGACCGATGACGGCAGCTATGGGTATCAAGGTTTTGTAACCGATTTGTTGAAAGACCTGATTGAGAAGGAAGGCCAAAAATACGACCTTGTCATTGCCATCGGACCGATGATCATGATGAAATTCATCACGCTGCTGACCAAACAATACGGAATTAAAACCATTGTCAGCATGAACCCGGTGATGGTGGATGGAACCGGCATGTGCGGCGGCTGCCGACTGACTGTCGGCGGAGAGACCCGCTTTGCCTGTGTCGACGGGCCGGAATTTGACGGCCATCTCGTTGACTTCGATGAGGCGATGAGACGTTCAACACAGTATCAGACTGAAGAAGGCAGAGCGGAAATCGAAAGACAGGAAAAAGAAACAGGGCATGTCTGCAATCTGGGCCTGGGGGAGCATAATTAATGGAGATAAAGAAAAGAGTCCCGGTCATGGAACAGGCCCCGGAAATTAGACGGACAAATTTCGATGAAGTTTGTCTAGGCTACTCAGAAGCAGAGGCGGTTGAAGAAGCGAAACGTTGCCTACACTGCAAGAAACCGCTGTGCGTGACCCAGTGTCCGGTGTCGATCAACATTCCCGATTTTATTGAACATGTCAAAGAGCGTGAGTTTGAAAAAGCGGCCCGAGTGATCGCCGAATCAAGCTCGCTTCCCGCCGTCTGCGGCAGAGTCTGCCCCCAGGAAATTCAATGCGAGGGACAATGTGTGCTGGGAAAAAAGGGCGATGCGGTCGCCATCGGAAAACTCGAACGCTTCGTGGCGGACTGGTCACGGGAGAACAACATCGACCTGAGCCAGACGCTGCCGAAGAATGGCCGGAAAGTTGCGGTGATCGGTGCCGGACCTTCCGGACTGACCTGTGCCGGTGATCTGGCCAAACTCGGCTATGAGGTCACCATTTTTGAAGCCCTTCACAAAGCCGGTGGCGTGCTCGTCTACGGCATACCGGAGTTCCGGCTGCCCAAGGAAACCGTTGTCCAGCATGAAGTGGATAATGTTAAAGCGCTGGGCGTTAAAATAGAAACCAACGTCATTGTCGGGCGAACCGTTTCCGTCGATGAGCTGATGCAGGAGGAAGGCTTTGAGGCAGTATTTATCGGCTCCGGCGCCGGACTGCCGATGTTTATGAACATACCAGGAGAAAACAGCAATGGCGTCTTCTCCGCCAATGAATACCTGACCCGAAGCAATCTGATGAAGGCCTTCAAGGAAGGGTACGATACCCCCATCAAAGCCGGAAAAAAAGTGGCTGTCGTGGGCGGCGGCAATGTCGCCATGGATGCGGCCCGGACGGCGTTGAGGCTCGGCGCAGAAGTCCATATTGTTTACCGTCGGTCTCAGGCTGAGCTGCCCGCCAGAGCGGAAGAAGTCCATCATGCGATTGAAGAAGGTATCCATTTTAACCTGCTCTGCAATCCGGTCGAAATTCTGGCTGATGAAAAAGGCTGGGTTAAGGGCATCCGATGTATTCGTATGGAATTGGGAGAGCCGGATGCGTCCGGAAGAAGACGGCCGGTCGAAATACCGAATAGTGCATTTGAAATTGAAGTGGATACCGTCATCATGGCATTGGGAACCACGCCGAATCCCCTGATTTCTTCGACAACCAGAGGCCTCGAGGCAAACAAGAAAGGCTGCCTGATCGCAGCAGAGGAAACCGGAAAAACGACGCTGGAAGGCGTGTTTGCCGGCGGCGATGCGGTTACCGGTGCGGCGACTGTGATTCTGGCCATGGGTGCCGGCAAGAAAGCCGCGGCGGCAATCGCTGCCTACCTGAAAAATAAATAAAGATAGTTGATTCTGTTTTATCTGTAAAACCACAAGTAAGTCGCAAAGCGTACTTCTTGTGGTTTTGTGTTTGATCAGCGGGATTAAAATTTTATGTAGGTATTAAATAACCGGGTCTTTTGGTATAATAAGTAATGAAAATGGAAAAAAGAGAGGAACAGAGATGAAAAGCATACTGATTGATGGAAACAGCCTGATTTATCGTACATTCTATGCCATTCGAGAAATGTCAAATTCTAAGGGCGTACCCACAAATGCCATTTATGGCTTTGTTAATATACTGGTTAAAATTCAGGAGGAGTATCAACCGGATTATCTGGGCATTGCCTTTGATTTAAAAGCCCCGACTTTCCGACATTTAGCCTATGACGATTACAAGGGCGGGCGGCACAAGATGCCGGAACTTTTAGAAGAACAGTTTGCGATTCTTAAACAGCTCCTGATCAAAATGGACATCCCCATTCTGGAACTGGCAGGTTTCGAGGCGGATGATATTATCGGAACCCTTGCGATGATCGGAGCTGAGAAGGGTTATCAAACTGAAATCATCACTGGAGATCGGGATGCTTTTCAATTGGTCGGCCCAAATGTTAAAGTTCTGTATACCAAAAAGGGCATCTCTCAACTGGAAGCAGTCGATGAAGCCTGGATACAGCAGGAATACGGTCTGACGCCGAAGGATCTGATTGAACTGAAAGCCCTCATGGGTGACAAATCCGACAATATACCGGGTATTGCAGGCATTGGTGAAAAAACCGGTATCAAGCTGATCCAGAAATATCAAACATTGGACAACCTGTATGCGCATATTGATGACGAGAAGGGTAAGCAAAAAGAAAAACTGATTGCCGGAAAAGAAGCGGCCTATAAAAGCCGAATGCTGGGAACTATTAAACTGGATGTGCCATGGGATGGTGATTTTAAGGAACTGTCTTTTCATAATATTTTTAATGCCGAAAGCATTGAAATGCTCAAAGAACTGGAATTTAAAAACATCCTTTCGCGAATCGATCAAACAGACACGGTCGAAACCATTGAAAAAGCGGTGGGATTTCAATGGATCAAAACAGATCAGGAACTGGCGGAGCTGTTAGCCGTTTTAGCAGCAACTGAAGAAGTGACCATTTATTACCATCAGGAGGAAACGGGAGTTTATCTGGCAATGGAAATTGAGAACCGGTATTACTATTTGAATGCTCAAGTGGTCGAGAAACTCAAATTCTTTGAAAAACTCCTCAGCCTCAAGAATGTCACAACGCTGGAAATTACCAGTCAGGATCTCAAGAATCTGATTCATATTTTTCACCAGGCCGGGATTACAGAAGTCAACGAAGCGTTTGATACTTATGTGGCCACTTATCTGCTCAGCCCCGGTGACCAGCGTTATGATTTAAAAACGGCGGCCTATAAATATTTGAGCCGTACGATTCTGGATGATGAAGAGATGTTCGGGAAAGGAAAGAAACGGGTTAAGGCTTCCGAACTCGATGAACAGCTGCTGGCGGATTATTTTGTCAAAAACTGCGAAACGGTGAAAAGCCTCAAAACGGTGCTGGAAAAAGAACTCGATGAAACGGGAATGATGAGCTTATTCAAGACCATCGAAATGCCGCTGCTGGAAGTGATGGCATCGATGGAGGAACTTGGCTTTAAAATCGACCGGTCCCAGTTGGAGGTCCTCTCGGGAGATTTTGAGAGCAAGCTGAAAGGTCTGACCCGGGAGATTTATGAGCTGGCAGAAACGGATGAATTCAATATCAATTCGCCTAAACAGCTGGGCGAAGTATTGTTTGAAAAATTGAAACTGCCGGTCGTCAAGAAAACGAAAACCGGCTATTCCACCAATATCGACGTACTGGAACAGTTGATTCATTTTCATCCCATTGTTGAGAAAATCATTGACTACCGCACGCTGTCCAAGCTGGATTCAACCTATGGACGGGGATTGATGACGTTTGTTGAACCCAAAACCAATAAGATCTATTCGACTTTTAATCAAACGGTGGCCGCAACCGGTCGGTTGAGCAGTTCGGCACCGAACCTTCAGAATATACCGGTCAAGACAGAAATGGGCCGGGAAATCAGACGGGTCTTTGTACCATCGGATGCTGATCATATTTTAGTGGATGCGGATTATTCTCAAATCGAGCTGCGGGTACTGGCCCATCTTTCGGGAGATGAAAACCTCATCGATGCATTTAAAAAAGAACAGGATATTCATACCCGTACAGCATCAGAAATATTTGGTGTTCCGCTGGAGGCGGTATCGCGAACCCAGCGTGGTCAGGCAAAAGCCATCAATTTCGGCTTGATTTACGGAAAGCAGGCCTTCAGCCTCGGAAAAGAGCTGGGCATTTCAAGAAACGAAGCTCAGAATTATATCGACCGATATTTTGCCCGGTATCCCAAGGTACAGGACTACATGGGAAATGTCAAAAAACAGGCGAAGGAAGATGGTTATGTTACTTCGATCTGGGGAAGAAGACGTTATATTCCCGAGATGAACTCCAGAAACGGCATACTCGTTCAGGCTGGCGAACGCATGGCGTTGAATACGCCGATTCAGGGCAGTGCGGCGGACATTATCAAACTGGCCATGATCAGGGTCTACAATCGCCTGAATGTGGAACAGTTGGAAGCGGAGCTGATTCTGCAGGTGCATGATGAATTAATCATCGACACCCCCAAAAATGAGCAGGAACAGGTGGAACGTCTGATCAAAGAAGAGATGGAAGGGGCAGCTCAGTTAAGTGTACCGATCACGGTGGACGTCAACAGCGGGGCATCCTGGTACGAGCTGAAATAAGGGAGTTTTAGATGAAAGTAATTGGCATAACCGGAGGAATTGCATCCGGAAAGTCCGTCGTGACCAATATATTGCAGAAACGCTTCAACTACATTGTCATCGATGCGGATCAGCTGGCGCGACAGGCGGTTGAGCCAGGCAGTCCGGGGCTGAGAAAAATTGTGGCGACTTTCGGAGCGTGCCGCCTGAACAAGGAAGGAAGCCTGGATCGTGGCCTGCTGGGAAAAATCATTGCCGAGGATGAAGCGGCGCGAAAAAAGCTTAATGCCATTGTTCATCCGGAAGTCAAAAAACTGTATGATGAACAGCTCAGGTCGATAGAGCAGATCGGGATGCCGATTGTCTTCTATGATTGCCCGCTGCTTTTTGAAGCAAATCTGCAGGCTGAAGTGGATGAAATCATGCTGGTGGTAGCGGACGAAGCGATCCGCATCGATCGCATCATCGAGCGGGATGGCGTTTCACGGGAGCTGGCCGAAAAGAAGATAGCGATGCAGATGTCAGACGCTGAGAAGATAAAGCGGTCCGATGTCATCATCGAAAACAACGGCAGTCTCGATGATCTGCTGGTGGCGCTGAATGTCTATTTCACCAGGCGAAAACTCTTTGTGGAGGACAGTGCGGAGTAAAGCTGATAAAAAAATCAAAAATTTGATTGATCTTTTCCATTCATTCCATTATAATAGGAAAGCAGGATAAAATTCTGTGATTAACGCGAGGGTGGTGGAACGGCAGACACGCAGGCTTGAGGGGCCTGTTGCAGCAATGCAGTGAGGGTTCAAATCCCTTTCCTCGCACCATAAAAAAGAACTGAGAGCCAATTGCTTAAGCAATTGGCTTTTCTTTTATTTTCACAAACTTCTGTTTCTTGTGGTTGAAATCCGCTTTATGCCAATGAAAATAGCGATAAACTAAGCG
Source organism: Acetobacterium fimetarium (assembly GCF_014284475.1). GTDB lineage: Bacteria > Bacillota > Clostridia > Eubacteriales > Eubacteriaceae > Acetobacterium > Acetobacterium fimetarium. The sequence continues at coordinate 72,813 of NZ_WJBC01000013.1, forward strand.
ATGCGTCGGGCAATTTCTTAAGACTTGCATTAATACGTCGCTTCTAAAAATAGTATTTGACAAAAATACGTAAATCATTTATGATTTAAATAATTTAATAAATCTTCAAACCGTTGACGTGGAGATAACGGTGTATCGTGCAGTTACAGAGAGCGAGGAAGGCTGAGAGCCTCGCACAACGCAGAACATCAAATGGACCACTGAGGGCGTAGTCAAAGGGAATCATCAATGATTGATTTCTGAGTATTCTACGACGTGACGCATACGTCAGTTGCGAGGAATATGATAGTATTCTGCAGAGTGTACAGGGGATTTCTCTGTAAATGAAGGTGGTACCGCGGGTGAATTTTTTGCGCTCGTCCTTGATTAATTTTATTAGTCGAGGACGGGCGTTTTTTATTTTATTATTTTTAACAGACGAAAGGATAGAGATATGATTAAACCATCCATGGAAGAAGCCAGAAAATACTGTGAAACCTACAAGAGTGTACCGATCAGTCTGGAACTTTTTTCAGACATCAAAACACCGATTGAAGTGCTTAAATGCCTGAAAGATACCGGCCGGAAATGCTATCTGCTGGAAAGTGTCGAAGGCGGTGAGAAATGGGGACGCTATTCGTTCTTGGGATTTGATCCCAGCTTATCCGTTAAAAGCCTTAATGGTGAAGTGACGGTTAAAAACGGCAGATCAAAAGAAACTGTAACCGAAGAGCCTCTGGAAATACTGCGGGAAATCTTAGCAGAATGGAAAAGTCCACAGCTGGATTTCTTGCCGAATTTCACCGGCGGTTTTGTGGGCTATATCTCATACGACTTTGTCAAGTATACAGAGAAGAACCTGGTTCTGAAAAACAATAATCCGGAAGAATTTGATGATTTGAATCTGATGCTTTTTGATAAAGTCATCGCCTACGATCATCTCAGGCAGAAGATCGTGATCATCGTTAACATCAAAACCGCAGATTTTGAAAAAAACTACATCGACGGCGTCGTCAAACTCAAGGAAATAGAATCACTGATCAAGAACTGCGTCAGTACCCGGAAGTATCCGGGAAGGGTCACCTCCGAGTTTACCCAACTTTTTACCAAAGCGTATTACTGTGACATGGTGGCGAAAACGAGAGAGCATATTTATCAGGGAGACATCTTTCAGGCGGTGATCTCGAATCGGATGGCGGCCAGTTTTGATGGCGATTTGCTCTCGACCTATCGGGTGCTGCGAACCATCAATCCTTCTCCCTATATGTTCTATATCGATTTCGATGAAATCCAGGTTGCCGGAGCATCGCCGGAGACACTGATATCACTGAAAAACGGGAAACTATCGACCTTTCCGATTGCCGGGTCCTGTCCCCGCGGCGCGACACCGGCAGAGGACGAAACCTTTATCCGGGAACTGTTGAAAGATGAAAAGGAACTGAGTGAACACAACATGCTGGTGGATCTGGGGAGAAACGATCTGGGAAAAGTCAGCGAATTCGGAACCGTTGTGGTTGAAGAATACCAGAACGTGGTGAAATATTCACACATCACCCATATTGCCTCGACGGTGACCGGAAAGCTGAGAACGGAACTGGATCAGCTGGATGCACTGGCCGCCGTCTTGCCGGCCGGAACTCTGTCCGGAGCACCCAAGAAAAGAGCCATTGAAATCATCAACGAACTGGAAGGTGAAAAGCGGGGCGTCTATGGCGGAGCCGTCGGTTATATCGATTTTTCGGGAAATATGGACATGTGCATCGCCATCCGGATGGCGGTCAGGAAAAATGAAAAAGTCTACGTGTCGGCCGGTGCCGGCATTGTCGCTGACAGTGTTGCTGAAAAAGAATTCAACGAATCGCATAATAAAGCGCGGGCGATGTTTGAAGCGCTAGAGCGTGCCCAGGAGGTGGAATAATGATCCTGCTGATTGACAATTACGACAGCTTTTCTTATAACCTGTACCAGTATGTCGGGGTCATCGATCCGGATATCCGGGTGATCAAAAATGATGAGTTCAGCCTGGCGGAAATCCAAAAAATGAATCCCAGCCATATCATTATTTCGCCGGGACCGGGAAGACCCAAAGATGCCGGCATCTGCGAAGAAGTGGTTGCTTTTTTCAAGGACAAGACGCCGCTGCTGGGGGTTTGCCTCGGCCATCAGGCTATCTGCGAAGTGTTCGGCGGGGAGATTACCTATGCCAAAACACTGATGCACGGCAAGCAGAGCACGGTTCATATTGCCAATGGCAGTCCCGTTTTCAGAGGCCTGCCACCGATTATCCAGGCAGCGCGCTATCACTCCCTGGGAGCGAAACGAAATACCTTGCCGGATGAGCTGCTGATCATCGCAGAGGATGACGAAGGGGAAGTCATGGCCGTAAAGCATCGGGATTACGATGTCTACGGGCTGCAGTTTCATCCGGAATCGATATTGACCGAAGATGGCAACCGGATGATCGAAAATTTTTTAAAAATAGGAAGGAAAGACAATGATTAAGTCAGCAATCTACGATATCGTAAACGGAAAAGATCTGTCTCTGGAGCGAACCAAAGAGGTCATGTACCAGATTATGAACGGGGAAGCAACGAACGCCCAGATGGGATCCTTTCTGACCGCCATGCGCCAGAAAGGCGAGACCATCGATGAAATCACCGCCTGTGCCATGGTCATGCGGGATAAATCCACCAAAATTCATCCAGATACGGATGTGCTCGATATTGTCGGAACCGGCGGCGACGAGGTGGCCACCTTCAATATTTCCACCGTCTCTTCCTTTGTGATCGCCGCCGGGGGTGTGCCGGTGGCCAAACACGGCAACCGAAGTGTATCAAGCAAGTGCGGCAGTGCCGATGTATTAGAAGCCCTGGGCGTCAACATCGGCCTGTCAGCCGAGCAAAGTGCGAAAATTCTGGCGGAGCTGGGAATCTGCTTTATGTTCGCCCCCACCTACCACGCCTCGATGAAATACGCGGGACCGGTCAGAAAGGAACTGGGCATCCGAACGATCTTCAATATTCTCGGACCGCTGGCGAATCCGGCCGGTGCTAACATGCAATTATTGGGCGTCTATGATGAGAATCTGGTGGAACCGCTGGCCAACGTGCTGAACAAGCTTGATATCAAGCGCGGCATGGTCGTTCATGGACATGACGGACTGGATGAAATCACCCTGACTGACACCACCACGATCTGTGAGATATCCGACGGAAAAATCAACAGCTTTTTCATCACGCCGGAACAGCTGGGGCTCACGCGATGTCAGCTTGCTGATCTGATCGGCGGTGATAAAGAAGAAAATGCGCAGATTGCTCTGAGTATTCTCAACGGAGAGAAGGGGCCTAAAAGGGATGTGGTCGTTCTTAATTCAGCCTTCTGCCTCTACATGTCTCATAACGATATTACCCTTCGGGATTGTGTAAAACTGGCGCAGGAACTCATTGATTCCGGTAAAGCCAGACAGAAGCTGGAGGCATTTATTAAACGGACCAACGAAATGGCAGTAGAGGTTGTGGCATGATACTGGACCGGATTGTCAAGTCGACCGAAAAGCGCGTTGCCGCATTAAAGGAAACGGCATCCTGTGCAACGCTGAAAGCGCAGACGAAAATGCCGGAGCAGCCGTTTACCTTTGAAAAAGCGTTGTCGGGTGAGGGGATGGTCTTTATCTGCGAGGTCAAGAAAGCGTCCCCGTCAAAAGGTGTGATCGCGGTTGATTTTCCCTATCTGAAAATTGCGAAAGAATATCAGGCGGCGGGAGCGGCGGCGATTTCGGTTTTAACGGAACCGGAATTTTTTCAGGGCTCCAATGCGTATCTCACTGAAATTAAAAAAAATGTGAGCATTCCGGTGCTGAGAAAAGATTTCATCATCGATGAAATTCAGATTTATGAATCAAGCCTCATGGGCGCGGACGCCATCCTGCTGATCTGTTCGATACTGGAAGCGGATCAAATTAAAAAATACATCAGAATTGCCGATTCACTGGGGTTATCCGCCCTGGTGGAGGCGCATGATGAAGCGGAAGTAAAAAAAGCAATCAATGCCGGAGCACGCATTATCGGGGTGAACAATCGGAATTTAAAAACATTTGAAGTGGATGTCAATAACAGCGTCCGTTTTCGCCGACTGGTGCCGCCCGAAATTCACTTTGTGTCAGAAAGTGGAATAAAAACACCGAATGACATCAAAATATTACACGAAAATGGGGTGAATGCAGTGCTGATTGGCGAAACACTGATGATAAGTGGGGATAAATGGGGAAAACTGCAAGAACTCAAAGGTTTGCAGGACCGTCAGGAAGCTGTGCGATGACGAAGATAAAAATCTGTGGATTGTCCCGGCTTCAGGATATTGAAGCGGTGAATCAGGCGCTGCCGGATTATATCGGGTTTGTTTTTGCGAAAAGCAGGCGGCAGGTGGATGTTGAAACGGCGAAAGGGCTGAAAGCAGCGCTGTCCCCTGAGATTAAGGCGGTGGGCGTTTTTGTGAACAACAGCGTGGCTGAGATCGTCGCTTTGGCCGGAAACGGGACGATCGATCTGATCCAGCTTCATGGAGACGAAGATGAAAAAATGATTGCTGAACTGAAAAAAGCGGTGCAGCTTCCCATCATTAAAGCGATGCGGATTCGCGACGCGAGTGATATCAAAAAAACGGATGCCGATTATCGCCTGTTTGACACCTTTGACGCCAGCCAGTACGGCGGATCTGGCGCATGCTTTAACTGGGAATTGATCGCAGCCGTTAAGGAGGATTTCTTTTTGGCGGGAGGTCTGAAGAGCGACAACATCGAAGCAGCCATCAACCGGGTGAATCCTTTTGGCGTCGATATCAGCAGCGGGGTGGAAACCAACGGAAAAAAAGATCGCCAAAAAATTATCCAGATTGTAGAAAAAATAAGGAGAATGAACCGATGAGTAAAGGAAGATATGGCATTCACGGGGGACAGTATATTCCAGAAACACTGATGAATGCCATCATTGAACTGGAACAAGCCTACGAACATTATAAAAATGATCAGGGCTTTCAGGAGGAACTGACAGAGCTGTTGAATGAATATGCCGGGAGACCATCACGACTATACTATGCCAAAAAAATGTCAAAAGATCTGGGCGGAGCAAAAATCTATTTGAAACGCGAGGATTTGAACCACACCGGATCCCATAAAATCAATAACGTATTGGGTCAGGCCTTGCTGGCGAAAAAAATGGGAAAAACGCGGCTGATTGCCGAAACCGGTGCCGGACAGCACGGAGTGGCGACGGCAACGGCGGCTGCTCTGATGGGCTTTGAATGCGAGATTTTCATGGGCAAGGAAGACACCGACCGGCAGGCACTCAACGTCTTTCGGATGAAACTGCTGGGAGCCCGGGTGCATGTGGTGACATCGGGAACGATGACATTAAAGGATGCGGTTAATGAAACCATGCGGGAGTGGACGAAGCGGGTGGAGGATACCCATTATGTGCTGGGTTCAGTGATGGGGCCGCATCCCTTTCCAGAAATTGTCCGTGATTTCCAGAGTGTGATCAGCAAAGAAGCGCGTGAACAGATTCTGGAAAAAGAAGGCAAGCTACCAGATGCTGTCATCGCCTGTGTCGGCGGCGGCAGTAATGCTATCGGCGCTTTCTTCAATTTTATCCCGGACAAAGGCGTCAGGCTGATCGGCTGCGAGGCGGCTGGAAAAGGCGTGGATACGGCCCTTACCGCTGCGACAGTGGCAACCGGCAGCCTCGGCATTTTTCACGGCATGAAATCCTACTTCTGCCAGGACGAGTACGGACAGATTGCGCCGGTCTATTCAATCTCCGCCGGTCTGGATTATCCCGGCATCGGTCCGGAACACGCCAACCTGCACGACACAAAAAGAGCGGAGTATGTCCCCGTTACCGACGATGAAGCAGTCAATGCTTTTGAATACCTTTCCAGGACAGAGGGGATTATTCCGGCCATTGAATCGGCGCATGCCATCGCTTATGCCATGGTTCTGGCGCCCCAGATGAAAAAAGATGAAATCATCATTGTCAATGTATCCGGCCGGGGCGACAAGGATGTGGCCGCGATTGCACGATACAGGGGGGAAAATATCGATGAATAATTTACTGACCAATAAAATATCAAAGGTTTTTAAGGATAACAAGGCTTTTGTCGCTTTTCTGACTGCCGGAGATCCTTCAATGGATAAAACCGAAGAATTCATTCTCGCGCTGGAAAGAGCCGGGGCAGATCTGGTCGAAATTGGCATTCCATTTTCAGATCCCATTGCGGAAGGGCCGGTTATTCAGGAAGCCAATGAACGGGCGCTGAGTGCCGGTGCCACCACCGACAAGCTTTTTACTATGGTCAAACGCATCAGGCAGAAAACGGAAATGCCGCTTGTTTTTCTGACTTACATCAATCCGATCTTTGTCTACGGGATTGAGCGCTTTTTCAAAGCCTGCCAGGAATCCGGAATCAACGGGGTTATCGTTCCGGATCTGCCCTATGAAGAAAAAGGCGAGATACTCGGAATCGCCACCAGCTACGAGGTGGATGTGATCACCCTGATTGCACCGACATCAAAAGACCGGATTCAGATGCTGGCAAAAGAAGCGACCGGATTTATCTATCTGGTATCGTCGTTGGGGGTTACGGGAGTCAGGTCTGAGATCAAGACAGACCTGAAGACAATCATCGCTGATATCCGTCAGGTCTCCGAGACCCCCATCGCCGTCGGATTTGGCATTTCCACACCGGAACAGGCAAAAGCCATCTCCGGTACCGCGGATGGCGTGATCGTCGGGAGCGCCATCGTAAAAATCATCGCCGAATACGGAGAAAATGCCGGCGAAATACTGTTTGACTACGTAAAATCAATGAAACAGTCGTTATCCGTTTAGACGGCATCAGAACAGAATCAGCCGCCGTCAAGGTGGCTGATATTCCAAACAAAACAACATAGTTTAGAGAATGGTCTAAAAAAGACACGCGATATTGCTTTTTTTATCTTTTCAAAAGGCCAAAACATGTTATAGTATAGAGTAGGATACTAATAATATATAGGAGGATGTCTTATGAAAAAGTTTATTAATGATGTTGAAAACGTTGAAAATGAAATGCTGGAAGGTATTGTTCTGGCTCATCCCGAATATGTAAAGCGGCTTGAGGGTTTTAATGTTCTTGTTCGGGCAGATAAGAAAACCGGAAAAGTTGCATTAGTCAGCGGCGGTGGCAGCGGCCACGAACCGGCTCATGGCGGATTTGTTGGAAAAGGCATGTTGGATGCTGCAGTAGCCGGTTCCATCTTCACTTCGCCAACACCTGATCAGGTATTTGAAGCGATTAAAGCGGTTGATGCAGGTAAAGGTGTATTATTAGTCATTAAAAATTATACAGGCGATATTATGAACTTTGAAATGGCAGCGGAACTGGCCGAAGCTGAAGGCATTAAAGTAGCCAATGTGGTGACCAATGATGATGTTGCCGTTGAAGATAGTCTTTATACAACCGGTCGACGCGGTGTTGCGGGAACCGTATTTGTTCACAAAATTGCTGGCGCCAAAGCTGAAACAGGTGCCAGCCTTGAAGAAGTAAAAGCGACAGCTGAAAAGGTCATAGCAAATGTCAGAACCATGGGCGTGGCACTGAAACCATGTACTGTTCCAGCCGCCGGAAAACCGGGTTTTGAATTGTCAGAAGATGAAATGGAACTGGGTATCGGTATCCATGGAGAACCGGGAACGGAAAGAAAACCAATTCAAACGGCGGATGTCATTGTCGATTATCTGATGGAAAGAATCGTCAAAGATATGAAGCCTCAGGCCGGAGATGAAGTCGCTGTTATGATCAATGGATCAGGGGCAACACCACCGATGGAACTCTATATTTTGAATCGTCGCGTCCATCAGATTTTAGCGGACAAAGGGATCAAAGTATTCAAAACGTTTGTGGGAGATTACATGACCTCAATCGATATGGCCGGTGCTTCCGTCACTTTGTTGAAACTTGATGATGAAATGAAAGAGCTGCTTGCCGCAAAGGCAGATACCATTGGCTTCAAACTGTAAAATAGTGTAGCATTGCTGTGAATTGTTGAAAAAGAAACGAGGAATATAAATGGCAACGAAGGCAGAAGTACTGGATTTTATCCGGATTTATGCAGATAAAATGGCAGAACATCGACAGGAATTAACCGATTTGGATCAGGCAATCGGAGACGGCGATCATGGTATCAATATGAGCCGCGGTTTTAAAGCGGTTATGGAAAAATTACCAACAGTGGAAGATAAAAGCATTGATGAAATTCTTAAATCAGTGGGAATGACATTGGTGTCAACCGTTGGCGGGGCTTCGGGTCCGCTTTACGGAACCGCTTTCATGAAAGCCGGCATGGCCACGAAAGGTAAAGAAGCGTTAGCCGACGAGGATGTCATCAAGGCTTTAGATGAGGCTGTCGGTGGAATCCAGTTTCGTGGTAAAGCTGAAAAAGGCGAAAAAACAATCCTCGATAGCATGATCCCGGCAATTGATGCCATCAAAGCATGCATCAACGAGGGAAAAACCATGGAAGCAGCGCTGATTGAAGCTGAAAAAGCAGCATGGGCTGGTGTTGAGTACACTAAGACCATTATTGCAACGAAGGGCAGAGCGAGTTACCTGGGTGAAAGAAGCATCGGTCATCAAGACCCGGGAGCAACATCGATGGCTTATGCATTTCAGGCTTTAAACGAAGTCGCTCAAAAAGGCAGGTAAGAAAATGGTAGGAATTGTAGTCGTATCGCATAGTCAGAAAATTGCCGAAGGCGCAGTGGAGCTTGCCAGGCAAATGGCCGCAGATGCAAAAATTGCCGCCGCCGGCGGCATGGCAGACGGTGGCATCGGCACAGATGTTGCCAAAATTCAAGCCGGGATTGAAGCCGTTCAAACCGGGGATGGTGTGGTCGTTCTGGTCGATCTTGGCAGCGCTGTGATGAGTTCAGAAATGGCAATTGAAATGCTTGATGACGGCAGCAACGTAAAAATTGTCGATGCGCCCATTGTTGAGGGAACGATTTTTGGCGCGGTTGAAGCATCCATCGGATCGTCGCTTGCAGAAGTGATCGAAGTTCTTGCCGGTGCGAAGAGTTATAAAAAGTTCTAAATTTACCCACATCAAAAAAGCGCCCGCAGGGGTGCTTTTTTGATGTGGGTAAATTTTGGTAATTCAATGTACTTGTGGTAATTTATGTGTTATAAAGAAATGGATGATTAGTAAATTAAGCAAGAGAGAAGTTTTATGGGGTACAATTAATTTTATCGAATGAAATTATCTTTTGAACAATATAGCGTCTACCGTGAACGAGCGACAGGAGGAAGCATGAATACTTTTAATAAAGGGACTAAAATTGAGCTGGAAACGGGTGAAAAGGTTGAGGTGGTCAAAGTGCTTGGGGACGGCGGACAGGGGATTGTCTATCTTGTTCATTACAAGAAAAAACCTTATGCACTCAAGTGGTACTATCCGAATCGACTCAGAAATGCACAACAGTTTAAGGCTAATATTAGCAGCAATATTAAACAGGGGCCTCCGACGGATGCGTTTTTGTGGCCGCAGATGATCACCAGAAATCAGTACGGCAGCTTCGGGTACATAATGGATCTCAGACCGCCTGAATATGAAGACTTCTCAAGATTCCTGATGGCGAAAGTCAGATTTTCAAGTGTGGCGGCGGTTAACAATGCGGCGCTGAATATTGTCAACAGTTTCCGGGAGCTGCATCGCTGCGGCTACAGTTATCAGGATATAAATGATGGCAATTTTTTTATCAATCCAAACAGTGGGGACGTCTTAATCTGCGATAATGACAATGTGGCCCAGTATGGCGATAATTTGGGAGTGGCAGGGAAATGCCGGTACATGGCACCAGAGGTGGTATTGGGAGAAAAACGGCCCAGTGTTCATACCGATCGATACTCACTGGCAGTGACATTGTTTCTGCTGTTTTTTGTGTCACATCCTTTAGAAGGCAGTCGGACAACTTGTCCGTGCATGACTGAGAACCTCGAGAAAAAATTCTATGGCAATGAACCGATCTTTATTTTTGATCCGCATAATGACAGCAACCGTCCCGTCAGAGGCATTCACAACAATGCCATCAAACTGTGGCCGATTTACCCTTCGTTTATTAGAGCGGCTTTTGAAAAATCTTTCGGCGAAGGGCTGAAAAAAGAGAATGCGCGGTTGACCGAAACACAATGGCAGAAACTATTTGTTCGCTTAAGAGATCAGACCATCACCTGCGGGTGCGGCGCGGAAGTCTTCCTTGATTCCGGGAGCAGCGACTTGCAATGCCGGAGCTGTGGAAAAACCATTCAGACTCCGCTATCGCTGAAAGTTAAGAATGATCTGGTAGCACTCTATCCCAAATCAAAACTGTACAAATGTCATACGCAAGTTGACAGTGATGATTTTAAAGAAGCAGTGGGAGAAGTCATCCAGAGTAAATCAAACCCGGGCTTATGGGGAATCCGCAATATTTCTAACACGACCTGGTATATGGCAACGCCCGATGGACAACAGAAAGACATTAAACCGGGCGGTGTGGTGCAGATTCTGCGGGGAATCACCATCGACTTTGGAAAAAATCGGGCAGAGATTGTATAATCGAGATGATTAATCAATCGTTGAAAAATAATTTTAAGGAGCAGAATAATGGGAATATATGACGAATTATGTGGAGGGATAGCCAGAAGAACCATGGTTTTATTCTTTCTTGTTGATACATCCGGGAGCATGGCTGGTTCCAAAATTGGCGCAGTCAACGAAGCAATCAATGATGTAATCCCGGAGCTCAGAGATATTTCCGACAGCAACGCCGATGCTCAGATCAAGATTGCGGTTCTGGAATTCAACAGCGGCGCCCAATGGCTCTATTCAAACCCCATTGAAGCAGAAAATTTCGAGTGGGATTATCTGGATGTCGGGGGCGTTACTGATTTAGGCACCGCTTTTATGATGCTGAACGAAAAGCTGTCCCGGAATGAATTCATGAGCGATGTCGCCGGGTCTTTCGCACCTGCCATTTTTCTGATGTCAGATGGACAACCCACCGATCATTATGAAAAAGGTCTGGCCAAGCTCAAGGAAAACAACTGGTATAAAAACGCCATCAAGGTGGCGGTTGCCATCGGAGATGATGCCGATCAGGATGTACTCAAAGACTTCACCGGAAACAGCGAGAGTGTTTTAACGGCAAGAAATCCGGAGACGTTAAGAAAAATGATCACTTTTGTCAGTGTCACGGCATCCAAGATTGGCAGCCAGAGCAGCAGTGTGGGGTTGGCGGGAAACTCGTCCACCCCGACTAAGCAGGATGATTTTGCAGAACAGATTCAGGAGTTTAATGCGGATCTATTGTATGATGATGCCGAGATAGAATGGTAGTGGTGTTTTTTCAGAAAGGAGCGTTTTTCAATTGGGTGATTTACAAGTTTTTGATCTGTCGGTAATTGGCTTTAGCCATGTCAAAAAGAACATCGTTTGCCAGGACAGCGCTCTGAGTTTCTGTGATGACAATATGGCAGTCGCCATTGTCTGCGATGGACATGGCGGAAAAAAGTACTTTCGCAGCCATCGTGGCTCTCAAATAGCAGCCGAAACGACCTTTGCATCGATCAGGGCTTTCATGAGCTATCAAGATCAGATGATTGAAGAATTAAGAGCTGATCCGGATAAGGTTTTGGGACAGCTCAAAAAAAATATCATTTCCAACTGGAATCAGGCGGTGAATCAAGATGTCCAACAGAATCCGTTTTCGGAAGCGGAATTAGCGACGTTATCCGGTGCCGATCGATTGATCTTTGAGCATCAGTTCGAGCTTGAATCCGCCTATGGAACCACCATCATTGCGTTTGTAATCAGCAAAAGCTTCTGCTTTGGACTGCAAATCGGGGATGGAAAATGTTGTGCTGTTTGTGAAGATGGTGAAATAATCCAACCCATACCGTGGGATAATAAATGCATTCTGAATGTCACCACTTCGATATGCAACAACGATGCTTTTGCAAATTTCCGTCACTATTTCAGCGAATCCCTGCCACTCGCGGTCTTTGTTGGAACAGACGGAATTGATGATTCATTTGCCGGCCTTGAGAATTTATATGATTTTTATAAAAAAATAACCCTTTCCTTTGGCGCGCTGGATTTTGATGCAGCGGTGAATGAACTAAAAGAATTTCTGCCCAAACTGTCAGAAAAAGGAAGCGGCGACGACGTTTCAGTGGCGGCGGTTCTGAATATACAGGGAAAGAGTATCACGGAGAACTTGTTTCGTTCGCCCCAAAGCACGAATCAGCCAGCTGAATCCGACGAAATAGGCACAGATTATTCAAACCAGGAGCAGCCTGAAGCGGATGAAATTGAATGCGAGTAGCCAGAGAAGTTTTTCGATAATCAGCATAACGGTGGAGGGATCTTATGAAATGCAGTAAATGCGGAGGAGAATGGAGTCCGCCAGAAGGAATTGATGGATCAATCTGTCCATTTTGTTATTCCAATGCTTTATTCAATTCCGGTCAATGTGACGATCTTATTGCAAGAGAAATATTAATGCACATCAAAGATGAATACGGATTGGTGGTTTTTGAGGAAAAGAAGAGAATGCGTGGTCTATTGGCCGATTACTTTTCTAAAAATATCAAAACAAAAAAAATCCTGACGTTGGCGGTCAGAGATAATATCCCCCGTAAGCTTCTGGAATTAAAAAATTTAAGCCGGGATGACAAGGAATTAAAGCTGCAACAAATCGTTTTCTGTTTCACCGATGAGAACAGCCTCGTAAAAAAAATGGCAGAAGAAACCGTTGGACTTTTTATTGATGTTCTGGGGGTATGGGACGAGCTTGAACCGATCAATGAAAGCGGGGATGATTTAACCGTGGCGCAGGAAAATGAGGAGTCGGGCGGATCATTGAAAATAACCTATGAAGATTTTCTGGCGGAAACGCAGTCTTTGGAAGAATATCTGCAAACTCAAAATATCAGCGCTGTCGAATTATCAGGTCATGATTTATCAAAAGAGCAGGCAACAGAACAAAAGACGCGAACGATGATAAAAGAAAACGCCGCCGGATTTTTAAAGGTTGCCGCCGGATCGGAACACAGCGCAGCGATCGATCGGGAGGGAGCCCTCTGGACTTGGGGACGAAATTATTTTGGACAGCTGGGAGATGGAACGACGATCGATTCTGCGGTGCCTTTTTGTGTCATAAAAAGTGGGATTACCGAGATTGCTTCGATTGCCGATTTTACCTATGCGCTTAAAAACGACGGTTCACTCTGGAGCTGGGGCTATAATCAGGAGGGCGAAATCGGGGACGGAACGCTTGAAAGAAGGTTGTTACCGGTCTGCTTGATGCAAAAGGACGTCTTACAGGCTGCCGCCGGAAATGCTCACGGACTAGCCATTAAAAACGATGGTTCGTTATGGTCATGGGGAAGCAATCAATACGGACAGTTGGGCGACAAAACGAAGATTTCCAGAAAGCACCCCAAGTGCATCAATACGAGCGGGGTAAGAAAAATTGCGGCGGGATTCGGTCACTCCATGGCCATCAAAAGTGATGGCTCCCTATGGAGCTGGGGAGACAATCAGTTTGGCCAACTGGGAAATGGAAACGAAATCGATGCCAATCATCCGGCGTGCATTATTTCGGATCGTGTGGTTGCCATTGCATCTGGTTTTCATCATGCAATGGCCATCAAAAGCGATGGCTCGCTATGGACTTGGGGATACAATCAATTTGGCCAATTAGGAAACGGGAGCGAAATCAACGGACATACACCAGTCTGTATCATGAAAAGTGGTGTCGTTAAGATTGCCGCGGGATTTCATCATTCGCTGGCGGTCAAAAGCGACGGTTCACTGTGGAGCTGGGGGTATAATAAATTCGGACAGCTGGGCGACAATACTCAAATGAACAGAAATCTGCCGCAATGTATCATAACATCCGGCGTCATTGATATTGCCGGCGGGGGTCTGCATTCCTTAGCGGTGAAAGATGATGGCTCTTTATGGGCATGGGGATACAACGGCGATGGCGAACTGGGTAATGGCACGACAGATGATGCCTTAACTCCTCAGTGTACGATGAAGCCGGTTATGGATTGATCTTCATTCCAGTAAAAATTTCGGCATCAGGCAAGACGATTGCTTTAAATTGTGAATATATGTATATAGATCAGAGGATCGGTTTCTTTTGACAAGCTGGAGTATCTTTTTTTGAATATCCATTGAAAAAAGAGGTATAATAAAGAGATATGATATAGTATACTTTAGGGAGAGTTCTGAATTTCTAAATCATTCATTATCTGCTGAGTAATCGATTAAATATAAAGTTTAGTTGTTATGATTCAAAACAATACAATCTTGGAGGGAAAGAAATGTTAAAAAATTACATGGAAGATACCGTCGATGCTTTTTTACCCCATCTGATTGCTAAATATTCCGATATCTGTACTTGTGATAGGTGCGTTGAAGATATTAAAGCAATTGCACTTAACAGTTTAAAACCGGCATATTATGTGACCCACGAGGGACTGCTTTATTCAAAAATCGATGAGATGACAACGCAGTACAAGGCGGATCTCATCAGTGAATTGACCAGAGCAATCGAAATTGTAAGTCAGAATCCGCGACATAAGCAATAAAATGATGCGCTTTTAAAAAATATTTGTGCGAAACAAAGCATCCTGAACAATGATTGGGTTCAAGAAGGAGAATATGATGGAAAGAATTCATTGCGGAACAAATAAATTTTATATCGGAGCAGACGAAGATGATCCAATAGCGGTGATAATTTTTCATCCGGAAGGGGATAAAGAAATTATCATCGAACATGTTTACGTTTCAAGAGAACTCAGAGAGCAGGGCATCGGGAAGCTGCTGGTCGACAAGATGGCAGACTATGCCCGGAGTGAGCATAAAACAATCCGGTCGTTCTGTTCTTATGCTGAGGAAGTGCTTGCTGAAAACACCGAATATGAGGATGTTTATAAAAGAACGTAACGCTTTTCTGAACCGAAAGATCATGAAGAAACCGTATGGGTAGCTGGCTGCAAATGACACGGGAGAAAAAATGCGCTTAAAAGTATTGATTGATAACAACACGTATATAGATGAATATTACTGGGGTGAACCGGGTGTTTCATATTACATTGAAGATATGGGCGAAGTATTTCTCTTCGACGTAGGCTATTCCGATTTGGTACTCAGAAATGCAAAATCGATGAATGCTGATTTAGAAAAAATAAAGACAATTGTGCTGTCGCATGGACATGACGATCATACGCGCGGCTTAAAGAGTTTTTTCGAGCTGAAAAATCATCCCGATTTAAAAATTATTGCGCATCCAGATGCCATGTTGCACAAAGAGGATGACGGCTTAACGATTTCAGCCCCCTTTTCAAAAAAGGAAATTGAAAATCATTGTGCTTTGCAGTTGAGCAAGAAGCCGGTGAAAGTCAGCGAAAACATTACATTTCTTGGTGAGATTCCACGAACCATTGATTTCGAAAGACCACAAGCGATTGGAAAACAATGGGTCGCGGGGAAATGGGTTGACGACTATTTGCTGGATGACTCAGCCCTTGTTTATCAAAGCAGTAAGGGCATCTACATCATCACCGGTTGTTCCCACAGCGGAATCTGCAACATCATCGAACATGCCAAAGCGGTCAGCGGAGATAAACGGGTGTGCGGCATTATTGGTGGCTTTCATCTTTTTGAAGTCACCGATCAAGTGACTCAGACGATTGAGTATCTCAGAAAAAACGAAATCAGAGAAATTCTGCCCTGCCATTGTACATCGTTTGCCGTCAAGTCGGCCATTCACACTGCGTTGCCAATAAGAGAAGTCGGAGTCGGTTTGGAATTAGATTGGTAAATACGGCAACAGCTGAAGAATCAGCCGCATCAAGTGAAGAACTGTCCGGGCAGGCGCAGCTGCTTAAAGGACTGGTATCGCAGTTTAAACTAAAATAAAACCGAAAACGAAGAGCCAAAGCATGATGCTTTGGCTCTTTTGCTTTCGGTTTTGAATCTGACTTTGGGATAATAAAAAATTGTCTAACAAAGGCGCCAGTTTACACGGCTGAAAAATCTATTCCGCGGTATCGCTTTCCTGGCTCCAGTCATCGAAACCTTTCATTACTTTGTCATAGGTCTGTTGTGATATATCGGGAAGTTCTCCTCCGAAGGCTTTTTTGGCCTGTTCGAAACCTTCTTTAAAAGCATTTCTCAAGGTGTCAATTTTACTTTTGTCGCCGCCGGACAGGGCTTTTGCAAAGTCCAGAATTCGCTCCGCGGTTTTGTTGACGCCGAAGTAGCCATCTTCAGAAATTGCTTCCTGAGCGGACGCCTGGGTTTCAGCATCAACGGTGACACTGACGTCTTTGCCTTCAGATAAAGCTTTAAGTACTTCGTTGACTTTTGAACCCTGCTTCTCAAGCATTGAAGCAACCATTTTTTTGAATGCGGCAGTGTTTTTGGTGAAATCCGCCTTGATTTCGTCAATCTTTTTCTGATCAATGGTATAGGTTCCGATATCATTTTTTGAAGTCGTTCCCAGTTCAACGGTATCTGTTCGTGCTTCCACGGCCTGATTTTCTTTGACTTTCGGCGCTTGTTCCTTACCGTCGGCATTTTGTGAGACGCCTTTTGTCTGAAGATTCTGAGCCACCAGTTTACTGGTATCGATTGAATTTGTATTCATAACATCCTCCTTTATAAAAATAAGTTGGTTTAAAAATGTCGCACTGAACCCTTGTTATGAATAATATCGGCAAAAATACCGAAAGCTTGAGTTTTTTATCTGTAAATCTAAGCGCTGATTCTGTTTCGCCCCGATGCTTTTGCCTTGTAAAGCGCTTCATCAGCATGTTTCAGAAGCATTTTATAAGTTGATTTATTCGCTGAATCCGATGTGGCGACGCCAACGGAGATGGTGACGAACTGCTTAACCGGCGAGAATTCATTAGGGATTTTCAAATTGATAATGGCTTTTCGCAGTAAATCGGCGATTTTAGCCGCTTCTTTTTCATCAGTATCCGGAAGCAGACAGGTAAATTCTTCGCCACCCCAGCGTGCCGCCAGATCAGCCGGTCTTTTCAGCGAGTTCTTTAGCGCAAAGGCAACTTTACGCAGGCATTCGTCGCCTTCTAAATGTCCGTAGGTGTCATTAAACATTTTGAAATGATCAATATCGATCATCAGCAGAGATAAGCAGCTGTTCATTCGTTTGGCTCTTTTTATTTCATTGGACAGCATCTCATCGAATCGTCGACGATTGGCAATGTTTGTCAATTGATCGACATCGGTACTGATTTTCAAGGTGTCCTGGTAAGACTTTGTTGCTAAATGATTTTTGATTTTTGCTTTTACAATTGCAACATTAAAGGGTTTTGTGATGTAATCAATGGCACCGAGATTTAGCCCATATTCTTCATTTTCAGCCTGATCCAGTGATGTTAGAAAGATAATCGGAATGTCTTTGGTGCGCTGCTCCTGATGGAGCTTCTTAAGTACTTCATACCCGTTCATTTCCGGCATGATGATATCCAACAGAATAATATCCGGCGGATCGGAGGAATTGACAATCGATAAAGCTCTGATGCCGCTGTTTGCGATCAGAATGTCGTAATCTTTATTTAAATTCTGTTCCAGTATTTTTGTATTAAATAAGGAATCATCGACGATCAATACCCGTTGTCGGTTGTTCAAATTGGCATTTGCAGGATTTGGCTGTGGTTCCGATTTGAATTTATTTCCGAATTCCCGGTCGGAGACTTCAGTTATTTTCAATTGGGAAATATCTTTTCCGGCAATATAAATAAAATCGCCGTAGCGACGGAATTCCCATTCGATGTTGTGGTAAAGACCGTTTTGGGAACGATAGCGATTTGCAAAATTGAGGACATCATTCTGGCTGACAAGCTTTTCGATGGCGAAAATGGTGGCATCCAAATCATTCGGGTGCACAAAATCGGTCAGATTTTTGTGATTGAGTTCGTTCACCGTATAGCCAAATGTTTTTTCCCAGGCGGCGTTCACTTTGAAAAACTGTCCGTTAAAATCGGCAATGCATAGCAGTCCCAGACTGAGGGAAAAAATCCGTTCTAAAAGCTCACTTTGACTATTATGATCAAAAAAGTTCTGCATCATCCATCGGTCCTTTCATTTATTTGAGAGTTGCAGTAACGGGCATCAAAGAATGCGATACCGGTTCTCAGTTGATTGTATATAAAATTGGTATGATTGGCAAATGTTCACGATAAGTTTACTACAGTTTTGTAAAAAAGGCAATTGTTGTCAGTATGGTTAAGCAGTGCTTAATAAAGTGTGAAATGATCTGATTGTCAGGCATTCTTTTTGTTGATAAAATTAAGGAAATCTGCTGCCGCCAATGGCTTGGAGAAATAATATCCCTGCAGGTAAGTGATGCCATGTTCACTGAGATAATCGGTCATCTCTTTGGTTTCCACACCTTCTGCCACAATCTTTACATTTAATTCAAGCAGCATATTGATGACATTCACCAGTATCGCATGTGATTTCGTGTTTTCCTCGTAAAAATATGGCCAGATTAAACTCCGGTCCAATTTAACCAAATCATACACAACTTCAGCCATTTGTGATAAATTGGAATAACCTGTTCCAAAATCGTCCATGGAAAAACTGCAGCCCATATTTCTAAGATGAAGCATATTTCGATTCAGCATTTCGCCAGATTCAACCGATGCCGTTTCGGTAATTTCCAGATTTATAAAAGCCGGTTTGATCGCAAATCTTTTCATGATAGTCTGTAATTGTTTTGGCAAATCCGGATGGACGCACTGGATGCCGGATAGATTGACCTCGATATATTCAATTCCCATTTTTGGAAGATCATTTTCCTGGGTAAATTGGCAGACCTTTTCAAAAACGATGCGTCCCAGATCCATGATCATTCCCTTTTTCTCGGCAATCAGAATGAACTCATCGGGTGGTATGAACCCAACGGTCGTGGTATCCTTCAATCTGACCAATGCTTCTGCAGAGTGGAATTTTTCTGCTCTGACATCAAAAATAGGCTGATACACGACTTGAAATCCGTCATTTTCGATTGCTGCATGCAGTAAGTTCTCGATGGTTGTGTAACGCGCTTTTTCATTGACCATGGCATTATCCAATATATGAACACGGCTATCCGGTAAATCCTGATGATGATCGGCCATGTAATTCATCATCTCGTATATATCATCACAGGAGTCTTTGAAAAAGCCGGTGTCAATGATATCGATATGGGACTTCATAACCACACTGAATTGCGAGATGACGATGGTTTCTTCGATGAATGATTCAATTTCTTTTAGCTGCGGCGCGATGGCTTCCAACTTCTTATCGATTAGAATGCTCATCACATTGCTTCGTGAATGATAAACGCTGGTTTGAAAGACAAACTGAATTTTATTTCCAATTATTTCGAGCATCAGATTGGCCTTATCGTGCCCGATGGCCGTTTGAATTCGGCCTAAATCATCGACCACAACACTCACAACAAGAACATTTTTGCCAGATTCAAACTGATCCCCCAGCATTAAATGAAAAGCACGTTTATTAAATGTACCGGTTGCTTCATCTGTGTGTTCTTTGGGATTTTCAAACGACAGGTAGATAAACAGAAGCATCAGTACAATCGCTAATCCGGACACAAGCATGCCGGGATTGAGAAATTGAATCACAGCAGCGATGACCCATATCATTGATCCTGCGCGAATAGCAATTCGTTTTTCTTTGCGGATGTTTTCGTAGAAAAAAAGGTGTTGGATATGATCAGTACCAGATAGAAGGCGACTGAAACATAGACGGTAGTGGCCATTGGACCATATGAATAGACGGTTGATCCATCTACGTAATAATTCAACTCGCCAAAGATCATCATGAGCATTGAAAAGGCAAATGGTATCATCGTCAGCAAGAATTTCTTGATATTCATCCGTTTCTGATTATGGGCTAGAATTTCAACATATTGATAGAGTGAAATGATCATGATCAGTAAGGTAGTAATAAAAAGTTGATGACATAAACGGTTGATGACGGGCGACACGGTATCCAAATGCGAAATGGTATATACGGTTGCAAAATCGAAGCACAAATTCAATCCTGCAAAAATGATCATAGATGAAAAGAAAGTAGTTGACAGGAGTGGCAGTTTTTCATTTCTGATATAATCAAATACAATAATGATAAAAAAACAAATGGCGGCAATTTGAAACCGCGTATTTAAAACAAGCATTCCCAATCTCCGTTTCCTATGTTATGTGAAATAATAAGTTTCATACATCTATTATAAACTAATGCCAGGTAAAATGCCCGCTTAATTATTGAAATTTTATTTATTACTCGACGTGAATTGATTCAGTTGTAAAAAGATCGGCGGCTCTTTTTTAGTTTGACAAAAATATGTTTTTATAGCACAATATTCTCAGAAAAGAATGATTCGTTTGAAAGGAAAATTGACCGTGATCTCATTTTTAGAATTGACCCTGGAATTATCGAAAGCAACCGATCTGGTGAGTCCCGAACTGAATAATCATCAACGGTTGGTCGCTTTTATAACCTACAACCTTGGAGAAGAACTTAATTTAACGAGAAAGCAGCAGAATAATTTGAGTGTGGCCGCTATTTTACACGATATCGGAGGTTTAAGCATGCAGGAAAGACTGGATGTTTTAAAATTTGATGCGCTTAATCCCCATAAACATGCAAAAATTGGTTGGATGCTGCTAAAGGATTATCGCGAGTTCGCGGAAGCGGCAAAAATCATTAAATTTCATCATGTGGATTGGGATTATGGCCGGGGAATTAAGAAAGATGGTGAAGATGTGCCTCTTGAAAGCCATCTGGTTCATTTGGCCGACCGCATCGCTACGCTTATTTCTAACAAAGAAAAACCTTTCAATCAGGCGGAGCGAATTTATGCAAGGATCGAGGATGCTTCCGGGAAAAAATTCAATCCCGAATTCATCAAGGCCTTTAAGCATATCAAGGACAAGGAGTATTTTTGGTTTGATCTGGAATCCATTTCCAGCGGTGGCAATTATGATTAGGGTGTCAAAAGTATTTTCACCCCATTAATAATTCTCTCCAACTGAGGGTTGACTTCTGGTAAAATAGATACAGAATCAAAAGCAGTGGAGGCTACAAAACGATGTCATTTAAGACCAACAA
>NZ_WJBC01000014.1 GCF_014284475.1 Acetobacterium fimetarium
TACCTGAACATACACCCGGAAACCAGTTTGGTTCCATCATTGTAAAAACGAAAACCGGGATTCCGGTTAAACTGGTTTTTGTCAGAAACCGCAATAACAAAAGAGACTGGCTGACGGTACTCAGTACTGATTTGTCCCTGTCTGATGAAGAAATTATCCGTATTTATGGCAACCGGTGGGCAATAGAAGTTTTCTTCAAATCCACCAAATCCCTCATGAAACTTGGCACCGAATTTCAGGGACGCAGCTATGACATGATGATCAGCCACACAACCATTGTTTTCACCCGGTACATCCTGCTGGAATGGCTTCGTAGGAACGAAAAGGATGATAAAACCTTGTGCGAATTATTCTTCAGGCTCTGTGATGACATCCAGGATATGGCACTCTCGACCGCTCTTCAAAGTCTGATGAGCGTATTTGTCGAACAATTAAATTCGGTAGGCTCTAGAAAGTCTACACTGTTAAAAAATCAACTCCAGCTATGGATTGACTCTCAGGCCTCTTTTATTAAGGCTTTGTTTGGTCAATTAGGCTGGGAAAGTTGAGTAACGATGCTTTAACGGGTGTTCATTCACCTTTTATTTTAGCCCTGAACTCGTGAATCCGTTGATTTTCCAAATTTAAATCACATTCGCTCCAACAAGGCAGATTGTTAATCTAATGTTAATATCTAAAAGGTATCTTAACATTACCACTTTCCACTAAAGAAAAAAATAAATTTGACGAAGTTATGTATGAAAACTACAAAAAATTAGATTGATTTAGTGTTTTTAAACCATCATAATTGTCTTTGTTAGATTTAAAAGGAGGATCAATTTTTGAATATCAGTTTTATAGTCGCTTTAATTGCAGCATTGGCATCCGTGCTTGTCGCATTTGTGATTGAGGGCGGTCACCTCGTCGCCATCCTCTCATTAACCGGATTCATGATTGTCGTGTTGGGCTCGATCGCCGCAACCATTATGTCATTTCCGCTTTCCGCCGTTAAACGCATTCCTAAACTGTTTAAAGTGCTGATGCGAAATGAAAAAAATGACCTGTTGTCTTTGATCGAAAACATTAAAGCGATGTCAAAAACAGCGCGAACCAAAGGGATCTTGAGTCTTGAAAAGGAAGTGGTTGACAATGATGAAATTGACCCTTTTACGAGACGCGGTCTGGAATTCATCCTCGATGGTCTTGATCCCGTAAAAACCAGGGAAGCCCTGGAATCTGACCTCGATATGATGGCGGAGCGTCACCATACCGGTGCGGCGATGTTTGAAGCGTGTGGCGGTTATGCACCAACCTTTGGTATCGTCGGGACCGTTCTGGGTCTTATTAATGTACTTGGTTCAATGTCTTCCAATCCGGATGGCCTGGGTGAATCCATCGCTGTCGCTTTTATTTGCACCCTTTATGGTCTTGCAACTGCCAACCTCATTTGGCTGCCCATCGCCAGCACCTTGAAAAACAAGAGTAAACAGGAACTCATCCGCAACTCCATGATCATTGAAGGTTTGATTCTCCTCCAGGAAGGGGCAAATCCCAATTTCATTGAAGATAAGCTAAAAGGTTTTCTATCTAAAGAAGATCTGGCTAAAGCTGGCGGTGGCGAAGATAAAGCCGGCGGCAAAAAGAAAAAAGGTAAATAAAGGAGCATAGATTAAATCAATGAAACGTCGACCAGAAGCAGAAAAGGACAACAGCGAACGATGGATGCTGTCTTACCTTGATTTTATTACCTTGCTCTTTGTTTTTTTTGTGCTCCTTTATTCCATGAGCAATGTGGATGCCGAAAAATATGAAGCATTGGCCAAATCCATGAATTCAGCGTTGGCTGGCGATAAGCAATCCCTTGAAAGCGGTCAGCAGGGCAGTCCCGAGGAAATGCTTGCCGGTCTCACGACAACATCAGACGGTCTGACGGTGGATGAAAACGGCAATGTCGTCGAAGAAGATCTCCTCGACGTCGTCAATTTAGTTAACACCCTGATTGCTGAAAAAGGCCTGCAGAATCAGGTCACGGTTAACATGGGCGATATCGGTGTCTGGATCACCTTTAAGGATTATGTTCTGTTTGATTCTGGAAGTACGGCCATCAAACCGGAGACAATCGGCACTCTGACTGAGCTCGGCGGTATTCTGAAAACTGTTGACAATTATGTCCGGATTGAAGGTTATACCGATAATGTGCCAATCAACAACAATATCTACAATAATAACTGGGACCTCTCTGTCATGCGTGCTTCAGAAGTTCTGGATCTGATTGTAACAAGTTCCGGCTTTCCGCCTGAGAAAATCAGCGCCATCGGTTATGGCGAATATCGTCCCATCGCAACCAATGATACGGATGAAGGACGATCCAAGAACCGGAGAGTCGATATCGTTATATTGAGAACCGATTATAACGCTACTGAAGAAATCCACTAGTTATAAATCTGGTCTGAAATTTTTAAAATGCAAACTGAAAGAGAGGCGCACCTTATGAGATTTGTCCCGACATCTTGCTTGCGAGAAGGAATGGTACTCGGAAATAACCTTTTGGGAAAAAACGGAGAACTGGTACTGGCACATGACGTTACCCTGACCACCGACTTTATCCATCGAATTAAACAACTCAATTACAACGGAATCTATGTGGAGGACGCAATTTCAAGAGATCTTGAAATTGCCAGCATCATCGACGATCGCGTCAAAGCCAAAACGGTTAGCTGCATCAAAGATGTCTTTATCTGTGCCGAAAAAACAAATACCATCACAAAACAGAAATTCACTGAAATGCAGAATCAGATTGAAACCATTATCGACGAGATTCTGAACAATAAAAGCACGATGATCAACATGATCGATTTGAAGGTTTTCGATGACTACACCTATTTCCATTCGGTCAACGTTGCTGTTTTATCCATCGTTCTTGGTGTCTCCATGGGACTCAAGAAACAGGCATTAAGCGACTTGGGCATTGGTGCCATCCTGCACGACATTGGAAAAATATTTATCAGCAAGCAAATTCTCTGCAAAAATGGGATGTTAACAGACGATGAGTTCGGCGCAATAAAAAAACACAGCCAATACGGATATGACTACATAAAAAAGGAATTCAATATGAGTCACTCTGCCCGATTGGGTATTCTCGATCATCACGAAAAATATGAAGGCGGCGGATATCCCAACAGCAGCATCGGCGATGAGATTTCATTGTTCGGACGGATCATCTCCATTGCCGATGTTTACGATGCGATGACGTCGGACCGTTCCTACCGGAAAGCGATTATTCCTTCAGAAGTCATTGAATATATTATGGGAAATTCAGAAACGATCTTTGACCCCGAACTGGTGGATATTTTCATCAAAAAAATAGCCCCCTACCCGACCGGTACCTGCGTGGAATTAAGCAACGGCCTGACCGGCATTGTCATTGAGAATTACGAAAACTACTGTATGAGACCCAAAATCCGTATTTACAAAGATAAAAAGAAGGATATCGAGATGTATGACATCAATCTGGCCGACAAGGATTTTCTTAATGTGACCATCACCAAAGTTGTTGATCTTTCGTTAACTTAACTGCCATCTTATATTTTAGCCTCAAGAAGGTGCTATCATGCCCATCAATTCATGTGAGTCTCAACCACACGAATTGATGGGCATTTTATTTTAACCGGATGTTATTCCGTTTCAAGTTTTCGCCATTTGGGCAGCGGTATGGCACCACCGATGACAGCGCCAATGGTCATCGGTATTATCCCGTTAATCGGGAAACAGATCAGCAACAGCAGGATGACTGCCATCGGCTTTCGCATCACCGTTGCTGTCAATGCCGCGGTCACGACGGCGACACAGAAGATCGGATCAATGGGAAGCATTAAAGCGCAGGCATAGCCGATCACAACGCCGGAAAAGATGGTTGGAAAAATATTCCCGCCGCGCCAGCCCATCTGCGCGCAGATATTCCCGATGAATAATTTCAGAATCCCCGTCAGCAGAAGAACGGCGAAACCCATGCTTTCCCATGAATCCATCACCATCGTCATCTGATGTTCACCTGCAAACATGGTATACGGGAGCAGCATACCCGCGCCACCAAGAATGATGCCGCCAATAATTGCTTTTAAGACCGTGTATCGCTTCAGCGGCGAAACCGCAACTTTAATCAACCGCTGGAAAACATAATAGAGCATTCCGAAAGCCACCCCGATCAGTGCCAGCGGAATGGCCGCCAGCCATTCACCACCGGCCACATTTTCAATCGCCGGAAAGCGCCCCAGGCCCATCCCGCCGCCAAAGATACCTGACAACAGATTTAATGCGCCGAATCCCCCCATAATCCCGACAAAATACATCAGAATTTTCGTGTTCTTCGGAATCACCGTCGGCTTTTTTTCATCTTCGATCTGATTCACAAAGGCAAACAGAGGCGATCCGAAGATGACGCCAATGGTTGCCGCCATCCCGATTTGAGCCAGCTCTTCAACCTCGGCGAAGATAAATTTGAAGCGGTCCGAAAACCAAAAGCACAATCCCACGATGACTCCGGTGAGTCCGGCTTCGGGCCCGATACTGCCGCCAAAAACAAGCGGCAATAGCGCGGCGACTGCGACGACAGGAAGATTATCGTAGGGAACTTTATTTCCCGCTTTCACTTCCACCATGATTTCGCTCATTTCATGGGGGTAGGGACCAAAACGTTTTGTATAAAGCCCGATGACCAGACCGCCAAACGCACAGATCACCAGTGGATAAAATATAAAATCGATATGGACGGGAATGTAAGCCCAGATCAAATCAATGCCCAGATTCATGATATCCAACAGCATCCAGGTAATTCCGCCGATGACGCCGCCCAGCAAGGCGACAAACAAACTCATGACGACTGTCTTTTTCAGTTTAATCCACACAATACCCTCCTCATTTTAAAAAAGACAAACCCGAATAAAAGGGTTTGTCTTTTTGTTTAGCTATTCGTAATAAATTTCATCAATCGCGCATCCTGCCGGAACGATCGGATAAACGCCTTCTTCATTGGAAATCTTGACATGAACCAGCAACGGCCCTGGCTTGTCTTTGATTATTTCAAGAACATTTTTCATTTCCTGCAGATTGGTTACCTTATAACCCGGAATGCCGCTGGCGGCCGCCAGCATCAGGTAATCGGTGCATTGAACAATATCCGTCTGGGCGTAACGCTTATCATTAAAGAGCTTTTGCCATTGACGGACCATGCCCAGTGCTTCATTATCAAACAGGAATATTTTCAGCGGTATCTTGTACTTGCTCACCGTGATCAGTTCCTGACAGTTCATCCGGAAGCTGCCGTCGCCCGCAATCAGAATCACATCCTGATCGGGGTTAGCCAGTGAAACACCGATTGAAGCGCCGAGGCCAAAGCCCATCGTGCCAAGGCCACCGGATGTGACCATCTGAGCCGGCCGCTTGACGTTCCAGTACTGACCGACCCACATCTGGTGCTGTCCGACTTCGGTCACGACGAAGGCTTCCGGATAGGCGTCATTGATGGCATTGATAATGCTTTTGGGATTATAGTCGTCTTTGGGGCAATACGGAATGACCCAGCTTTTTATTTTTTCATACCACTGCGGATATGTTTTTGCCTCGATTTTTTCTGTGATCAGAGGCAGCACATCTTTGATGTTGCCCTGAATCGCAATGTCCGTTTTGACATTTTTGGCGAATTCCGTCGGGTCCACATCGATGTGGATGATTTTCTTGTTTCTTACAAACGCATCGCAGTTGCCGGTGACGCGGTCGCTGAATCGTGCCCCGATGCCGATCAGCAGATCCGAATTGATGACGGCCATATTGGTTTCCTGAAAACCGTGCATGCCGACCATGCCGATGGACAGTTCATGATCTCTCGGGATCCCGCCCAAGCCCATCAGCGAATTAGCGACCGGTATCCCGGATTTTTCAGCCAGCGCCAGCAGCTCTTGATGCGCTTTCGATTTGAGAACACCCCCACCGGTGTAGATCACCGGCTTACTGGCCGCATTGATGGCGGCGATCGCTTCCGCGACTTTTGACATGTCAATTTCCGGATAGACCGGTTTCAATTTGGGAATATCCTTCCATTTATAATCGGTTTTTGATGTAAACACATCTTTGGGTATATCGATAACCACTGGGCCCGGGCGTCCGGACTGAGCGATTACAAAGGCTTCCCTGATGGTATCCGCCAGATCCTTGACATCGGTCACCAGATAATTATGCTTGGTGATCTGCATGGTGACACTTGTGATATCAATTTCCTGGAAAGAATCCCGGCCGAGCAGCGGCGTCGCAACCTGTCCGGTAATCACAACCAGCGGCACCGAATCCATATAGGCGTTGGCAATGCCTGTCACGGCATTGGTTGCCCCAGGACCGGAGGTGGTAATCGCAACCCCCACCGTATCGCTTGTTCTAGCATAGCCATCCGCTGCATGCACACCATTCTGTTCATGACAGGGACCAATTTCTTTAATGTCATGATCCAATCGGTAAAAAGCATCAAACAATGGAATAACCACACCACCAGGAAATGAAAAGACATGTTTTATCCCTTGTTCTTCCAGACAGCGAACGGTGATTTCTGATCCCATCAATAGATTTTTCTCTTCCAAATTTTCACTTCCTTCCTAATAACATTCTTGTTACAAACCATAAAAATGTTCGCGTTTACAAATCTCACGTTACACAAACGCTGGTTGAATTGTGTCGGGTATGCTGAAATCACCATCAGTCACGGCTTTACAAAACGCCTCCATGATGCATACAGTGATTTCAGCAATCCGAACACAAATCAATCCAGTTTATTTTTCAAAGACGGCACCGGTTGAAGCGGACGTTACCAGTTTCCCGTAACGTGACAGATAACCGGTTTTAATCTTCGGTTCCAGTGGTACCCAGGCCGCTTTACGTTGGGCCAGGACTTCGTCACTCACGTTCAGTTTAATCGAACGACCGGGAATATCAATGCTGATGCGGTCCCCTTCTTCAACGAGACCGATCACCCCGCCGGCAGCGGCTTCCGGTGAAATATGTCCGATGGAAGCACCACGGGTCGCTCCGGAGAATCGGCCATCGGTAATCAGCGCGACATCCTTATCCAGTCCCATTCCGGCAATGGCCGAAGTCGGGAATAACATTTCACGCATACCCGGGCCGCCTTTCGGTCCTTCATAACGGATCACAATCACATCACCCTTTTTAATTTTCCCGCCGCGAATTGCTGCCGTTGCGTCTTCTTCTGAATTATAGACACGTGCCGGACCTTCATGGGAAAGCATTTCCGGGGCTACCGCCGCCTGTTTGACCACGCAGCCATCAGGCGCCAGATTTCCGAACAATACGGCTAATCCGCCTGTTTTGCTGTAGGGATGATCCAGCGGATGAATCACATCCGAATTCTTGACGACAACGCCGGCAAGATTTTCGGCGATGGTTTTTCCGGTCACGGTCATGATGCTTAAGTCCAGCAGGTTGCCGTCAGCCAGTGTTTTCATCATCGCCTGAATTCCACCGGCATAATAAAGATCTTCAATATGATGATCTCCCGAAGGAGCCAGTTTGCATAAATGCGGTGTTTTTGCTGAAATCTCATTGACTTCCTGCAGATCGATGATGACGCCGGCTTCATTGGCAATAGCCGGTAAATGAAGAATACTGTTGGTCGATCCGCCCATCGCCATATCGCAGGTCAAGGCATTTTTGAAATTTTCCGCTGTCAGGATATCTTTTGGTTTAATGTCTTTTCTGAACAGTTCCATCACCTGGATGCCGGCTTTTTTGGCCAGTCGGACACGTTCCGCAAAAACGGCTGGAATGGTTCCATTTCCCGGCAGCCCCATGCCCAGCACTTCGGTCAGGCAGTTCATGCTGTTGGCTGTAAACATCCCAGAACAGGAGCCGCAGCCCGGACAAACTGAATCTTCAAAAGCTTTCAATTCATCCTCGTCGATTTTTCCAGCATTGAAAGCGCCAACCGCTTCAAAGGCGGTGTTTAAATCCCGGTCCTTCTGGCCAACTGCCTTGCCGGTCAGCATCGGGCCGCCGCTGACGACAACCGCGGGGATATTCAACCGCGCCGCTGCCATCAGCATACCTGGAATGATCTTGTCACAATTGGGAATCAGCACCAGTGCATCCAGCGCATGTGCCGTCGCCATAACTTCAATGGAATCCGCAATCAGCTCTCTGGAAGCCAGGGAGTATTTCATCCCGCTGTGTCCCATGGCAATTCCGTCACAAACGCCAATCGCCGGAAATTCAATCGGCGTTCCGCCGCCCATGCGCACACCTTCTTTAACCGCTTTGGTGATGGTATTCAGATGGATATGTCCCGGGATGATTTCATTGAATGAATTGACAACACCAACCAGTGGCTGTTCCAGTTCTTCATCGATATAACCCATGGCCTTAAATAATGAACGTTGCGGAGTCGTTTCGACTCCTTTTTTTACCTGATCACTTTTCATTTGATATCCTTTCATTTAAAAAATTCTAGGCATTTGGAAATACTTATTGTTTGCTTCGTTGCCGGTTTGCGCCGGTCCCTTTACTTTCTGATTTGAAAGCAGAAAGTTATATTTAAAGATTTTCGATAATTTTCTGACCCATTTCAACAGTTCCTACCAGTTTCATACCTTCGGAATAAATATCACCGGTGCGGTAACCCTGGGCCAGCGTCTTTTTAACCGCTGCTTCAATGCAATCCGCTTCTTTGATTAAATCCAGTGAGAAACGCAGCATCATTGCGACTGAAATGATGGTCGCAATAGGATTGGCTTTATCCTGTCCAGCAATGTCAGGAGCTGAACCGTGAATCGGTTCATACATACCAAATTTACCATCAGACAGACTGGCTGATGGCAGCATCCCGATGGAACCGGTAATCATGCTGGCTTCATCGGAAAGAATATCGCCAAACAGATTGCCGGTCACGATCACATCAAACTGTTTGGGATTGATGACCAGCTGCATAGCGGCATTGTCGACATATAAATGATTAAGTTCGACTTCCGGGAAATCTTTGGCAACTTCCAGCACACAGCTTCTCCAGAAACGAGACACTTCAAGCACGTTGGCCTTATCGACATTGGTTACTTTTTTATTTCGTTTCATCGCAATTTCAAAAGCCTTACGGGCAATCCGCAGCACTTCAGGTCGGGTGTATTTCATGATATCCCAGGCTGCTTCATCGCCGTCGCGACCTTTTTCTCCAAAATAAACATCACCGGTCAATTCACGAACGACCATGATGTCCAGTCCTTCTCCGGCAATTTCCGGTTTTAATGGACAGGCTGCCTTTAATTCTTCATAGAGAATGGCCGGTCGAAGGTTTGCATACAGTCCCAGGGCTTTTCTGATTCCCAATAGTCCTGCTTCAGGGCGTTTGTCGCCAGGAAGGTTGTCCCATTTTGGGCCGCCCAGAGCGCCAAGAATAACCGCATCACTGGCTTTACAGATATCAACCGTTTCTTGTGGCAATGGTGACCCTGTTGCATCGATGGCTACACCACCTGCCAGAACCTCTGTATAATTAAATGTATGGTTGAATTTTTCGCCAATTTTATCAAGTACTTTTGTACTGGCCCCAACAATTTCAGGGCCGATTCCGTCACCGGGAATAACTGCTATTTTATAATTCATCAATCTGTCTCCTATTATGTTTATTTTTTTGTTGTCTCCAAAGCTACTGTGAGCTTCGCTGCCGCTTTGCGCGAACCAATTGTTACACTGTACGTCGGACAGTCTACCGACTGTTCGCCTACACGTTACACAATTGGTTGCGCAAACCGACATCAAAGCAACTTCTGTTTGTTCTTGAAAATTCTTGCAATTATCTGAGTATTATTGTTCGTTTATAAAATTTACGAGACCGCCAGCGGCGATCAGTTTTTGCATGAATTCAGGGAATGCCTGTCCCTGGTAGGTTTTGTTTTTTGAAACATTTATAATGAGCCCCGTATTAAAGTCCACTTCCACCGTATCACCGGCTTCGATATCCGCTGCTGCTTCCGGACATTCCAGAATCGGCAGCCCGATATTGATTGCGTTGCGATAGAAAATACGGGCGAAATCGGCAGCAATGACGCAGGAAATTCCCGCCGTTTTGATTGAAAGCGGTGCATGTTCCCGGGAAGAACCACAGCCAAAATTCTTATCCGCCACGATGATGTCGCCAGCTTTTACAAGTTTCACGAAATCGGCATCGATGTCTTCCATACAGTGCTGAGCCAGTTCGCTGGGATCGCTGGTGTTAAGGTATCGGGCTGGAATGATCACGTCGGTATCAACGTTGCTTCCGTATCTGAATACTTTTCCTTTTGCTTTCATGATGACTCCTTTTTCCTATAACTCTGTCGCGGCATTGCAAAACGTCCGTGCGCTTCGCTGCCGGTTTCGCGAACCAATGTGTACACTGTACGGCGGACAGTCTGTCGACTGTTCGCCTACACGTTACCAAATTGGTTGCGAAACCGCCATCAAAGCTACTTAGGTTTGTGCTTAAAACATTTCGCAATTTCCTATAATTCTGTCGGATCGGCAATCCGGCCGAGGATGGCTGAGGCTGCTGCCACCTCCGGGTTTGCCAGATAGACTTCCGAGTCAACATGACCCATCCGCCCTACAAAATTTCGGTTAGTGGTCGCCACACAACGCTCTCCAGCCGCCAGAATTCCCATATGGCCGCCAAGACAGGGGCCGCAGGTTGGGGCGCTGATAATCGCGCCGGCTTCCACAAAGGTTTTAAAGTAACCCAATTCCATACACTGGAGATATATTTTCTGTGTTGCCGGAATAATCAGAGTCCGGACGCCTTTTGCAACCTGATGTCCCTTAAATATTTTCGCTGCTTTCGAAAAATCAGACAAGCGGCCATTGGTGCAGGAACCGATCACCACCTGATCGATATAAACAGGCTCGGTGATTTCATCGGTTGTCCTGGTGTTTTCAGGCAAGTGCGGGAAAGCGACCGTCGGTTTGACGGTTGATAGATCAATTTCGATGACTTGCTCATATTCTGCATCT
The DNA here is from genome assembly GCF_014284475.1 of Acetobacterium fimetarium. GTDB lineage: Bacteria > Bacillota > Clostridia > Eubacteriales > Eubacteriaceae > Acetobacterium > Acetobacterium fimetarium. The sequence continues at coordinate 11,017 of NZ_WJBC01000014.1, forward strand.
TCATCGGCGGCGTAAACGGTGTATTCTTTCTGTGAATGCGATTCGATATAGTCAATGGTGCGATCATCCACTGGAAAGATGCCATTTTTGGCGCCAGCTTCAATCGCCATATTGGCGATGGTGAAACGATCATCCATCGTCAGGTTGGCAATACCAGCCCCGACAAATTCCATCGATTTGTAGAGCGCACCATCCACCCCGATCATTCCGATGATATGAAGAATGACGTCTTTACCGGACACGTATTGATTCATTTTTCCTGTCAGCACAAATTTTAGCGCCGCTGGAACTTTGAACCAGGCTTTTCCGGTCGCCATGCCGGCTGCCATATCGGTGCTGCCGACGCCGGTTGAAAACGCGCCCAGCGCACCATAGGTACAGGTATGTGAATCGGCCCCGATGACCAGGTTTCCGGCTACCACCAGTCCTTTTTCAGGAAGAAGGGCATGTTCAACACCCATCTGACCGATTTCAAAATAATTCGTAATCTCATGTTCTCCTGCGAACATTCTCATTTTTTTGCATTGTTCTGCAGCTTTTATATCTTTATTGGGAGCGAAGTGGTCCGGAACCAGCGCCACCTTGTGCTTATCAAACACCGCTGCGGCTTTGATTTTATCAAACACATCGATGGCTACTGGCGCTGTAATGTCATTTCCTAACACAAGGTCCAAATCAGCCATAATTAAATCGCCTGGTTTTACCTCACTCAGGCCTGCATGAGATGCTAGTATTTTCTGCGTCATTGTCATCCCCAATGCCACTCATCTCCTTTCAATTATCTATATCAATTTATATTCTTTTAATTTACGTTCCATATCGTTTAAAAGCTTGTATTCGATGGAATCGATGAGTGCAATCAGACTGGCCTCGATCAGGTCAGTCGATACGCCGACATTGGTCCAGATGTCGATCCCATCAGAGCTTTCGATCAGCACCCTTACCTTTGAGGCGGTGCCGGATTTCGAATCGATCACCCGAACTTTGAAGTCCGTCAGCCGGACCTCGCTGATCGTCGGGTAGAAGACTTCCAGCGCTTTTCTCAACGCCTTGTCGAGGGCATTCACCGGGCCATCGCCTTCCGCAGCATTGATTTCCGATTGGCCTTCAACGTTGACTTTAACCACCGCGGAAGAACTCAGCGCTTCTTTGTAATGCGTCTGCTCGCCGATTGTTTTGAAGTCCTCCAGGGTGAAAAACGGCTTGTATTTGCCGAGCTCCTTCCGAATCAGGAGCTTCACACTGCTTTCGGCACCTTCAAACTGGTAGCCCTGATATTCCAGCTCCTTGATGCGATCCATCACTCGTGTGGTTTCCTCTGATTTTTTGGTCAGACTGGGATCCACTTCGTTGATCAGCTGGATGATGGTGCTGCGACCGGAAACTTCGGACATCAGAATTCGCCGCTCGTTTCCGACTGCTTCCGGCGGAATATGTTCAAACGATGACGGATTTTTCAGCACGGCATCAATATGCATGCCACCCTTGTGGGCAAAGGCCGATTTCCCGACAAAAGGCTCCCTGCCGCTCAGACTGTAATTGGAAATTTCTGCAATCCGGATGGCCGATGAGGTCAGCTTCGACAACTCTTCTTCAGCCAGACAATCATATCCCATTTTCAACTGCAGATTTGGAATAATCGAAGTCAGATTGGCATTGCCACAGCGTTCGCCATAGCCCAGAAACGTTCCCTGAACCTGCCTGGCACCAGCCTGGACCGCCATCAGCGTATTGGCCACAGCCACCCCACTGTCATTATGACAGTGAATGCCGATTGGAATGCGCAGTTTTTTTCGCACATCGGTGACAATCTCCTGGATTTCAAAAGGCAGGCTTCCCCCGTTGGTATCGCATAAAGCCAGATAGTCAGCGCCGCCTTCCTGGGCCGCCAGCAGCGTTTCGATGGCATAGGGCGGGTCGTTTTTATAACCATCAAAAAAATGCTCCGCATCAAAGGTCACGTCTTTGCCTTTGGCCTTGAGATAGGCCATCGTCTCTTCAATCATCCGGAGATTTTCTGCAAGCGTCGTTTTAATGATATCGGTAATATGGAAGGTCCAGCTTTTTCCAAAAATTGCCACCGCCGGCGTCTGGGTTTCCAGGATCGCTTTCAGATTTGCATCTTCTTCGACCGCAATACCGCCGCGGCGGGTGCTACCAAAAGCGACCAGGCTGGCATGTTTCAGCTGCATCCCTTTGATTCGATTGAAAAACTCGATATCTTTTGGATTGGAACCGGGATTGCCGGCTTCAATATAATCAACCCCTATTTTATCCAGGGTTTCCACCACACGGATTTTGTCTTCGACGGAAAAGGAAATCCCCTCCGCCTGGGCTCCGTCTCTCAATGTCGAGTCGAAGATTAATATTTTTTCAGCCATTCCCATCCTCCCTTATCAAGAATTTTCATTTTTCTTTTCCTGGGTTTCTTTGATATAAAGCATCTGATTGACCGCATCCACATAAGCTTTTAAACTGGCATCAATGATGTCGGTGCTTAAGCCGCGGCCATGATAAACATGGGTGCCGTCCGATATTTTCACATGTGCTTCGCCCTGAGCATCAGTCCCGTCGGTGACCGCTTCGACGCCATAATCAATCAGGGTCAGTTCGCCACAGTCAACCAGCTCGCTGATTGCCTTGAAGCCGGCACTGATTGGACCATCAGCCAGCGAGACACCTTCGATCAGATCGCCATTCTTTCGCAGCCGAATGGTGGCCGCCGTTGAAATGGTATTTCCGGTGCTGATGATGAAGCGATCCAGGAAATAGATTTCCGGAATGGCCAGCTGCTTCTGTTCCACCAAGGCCAGGATGTCTTTGTCCGAGATGTCTTTTTTCTTGTCAGCCAGCACTTTGAACTGTTCAAAAAGGTCAACCACTTCTTCCGGTGTAAAACTGCTGTATCCCAAAGAATCCAGTTTTTCCACAAAAGCATGCTTGCCGGAATGTTTTCCCAACACCATTTTATTTTCCTTCAACCCGATCGATTCCGGGGTCATAATTTCATAAGTTTCCTTGTTGGCCATCATGCCGTGCTGATGGATTCCCGCCTCATGCGCAAAGGCATTTTCTCCGACAATGGCTTTATTGGGCTGAACCTTGACACCGGTCAGTTTTGTCAGCAACCGGCTGGATCGATAAATCTCGGTCGTATCGATGTTTGTCTCCACCTGATAAATATCATGTCGGGTTTTCAAGGCCATGACGATTTCTTCCAGCGCGGCATTCCCTGCCCGTTCGCCAATGCCATTCACCGTACATTCAACCTGACCGGCTCCTGCCTGAATCGCGGCCAGCGTATTGGCCACACCCAGCCCCAAGTCATTATGGACATGAACTGAAATCGTCGCTTTGTCGATGTTGGGAACATTGTTGCGGATGCCTCCAATAAACCGGGCATGTTCATCCGGGGTTGCATAACCGACCGTATCAGGCACATTGACGATGGTAACGCCCTCGTTGATGACCCCTTCCAGGACGCGATACAAAAATTCCGGACGGGTTCGGGACGCATCTTCGGCTGAAAATTCAACTTCACCAAAAAGATTTCTGGCAAACTTCGCCATCGCAATCGCTTGTTTCACGACTTCCTCCGGCGACATTTTAAGCTTGTATTCCATATGAATGTCTGACGTCGCCAGAAAAAAATGAAGTCGCGGATTAACCGCACCTTTTAACGCTTCATAAGCGGTCGTGATGTCTTTTTCGGTGCTTCTTGCCAGACTGGCAACGGTTGTATTTTTCAGCTCGTTGGCAACCAGTTTGACAGACTCGAAATCACCAGGAGATGCAATCGCAAAACCTGCTTCAACAATGTCGACTTTAAGACGTTCGAGTTGTTTCGCCATCTCTAATTTTTCTTTCAAGTTCATACTGCAACCTGGTGATTGTTCTCCATCCCGAAGAGTGGTATCGAATATTCTAATAATTCTGCTCATTGCATCTCCTCCTATATATTTATATTTAAAATTTTTTTTGTTAAAAAAGGGCAGAAGGTCTTCTGCCCTTAATGCGAAATAGTTGTCAATCCAATCGATCCGATTATTGATAAACACTAACGTAGTACCGACAATTGTTACATCGTGTTGCACCCTAAGGGGCAGGCTCTATGCATCAAGGCGAACAGGCGGTAGCCTGTACGAATTGCAAGCATACAACTGATTAACAATTGGTCGGTACGGTGTTATCAACAACCTGAAAAATCGATCCGATTATTTTTTTAACCAGGACATCATGGTTCTTAAATCTGCGCCAACTTTTTCAACCTGAGTTTCGCTTTCAATTCTGCGTTTGGCATTGAAATAGGGACGGCCAACCTGGTTTTCAAGCAGCCAGTTACGTGCGAATGTACCATCTTGAATGTCGTTTAAAACACCCTTCATTGCTTTTTTGGTTTCATCGGTGATGATTTTGCTGCCAGTAATGTAATCGCCGTATTCAGCGGTATCACTGATGGAGTAACGCATGAAGCCGAATCCGCCGCTGTTGACTAAATCAACAATCAGTTTCATTTCGTGAACACATTCAAAGTAAGCACTTTCCGGTTGATATCCAGCTTCCACCAAAGTATCAAAACCAGCTTTCATCAGGGCTGTTACACCACCGCAGAGAACAGCTTGTTCCCCGAAAAGATCGGTTTCGGTTTCTTCTTTGAAAGTTGTTTCAAGAATACCGGCACGACCTCCGCCAATACCAGAAGCATAAGCTAAACCGATATCGTGGGTGTTGCCAGCTGGATCCTGATGAACAGCAATCAAATCCGGCACACCTTTGCCTTCCTGATACTGACTTCTGACCGTATGACCTGGTCCTTTTGGTGCGATCATGAAGACATTGATATCTGCTGGTGGGTTGATCTGTCCATAATGGATATTGAAACCGTGAGCAAATGCCAGGTAGTTGCCTGCTTCAAGATTTGGTGCAATATCAACTTTGTAAATTGCTGCGGCTTTTTCATCTGGCAGAAGAATCATGATAACGTCAGCAGCTTTAGCAGCATCTGCTGCTGTCATTACTTTTAATCCAGCAGCTTCGGCTTTAGGCCAAGACTTGCTTCCTTCGTAAAGACCTACAACAACATTCACACCAGAATCTTTTAAATTCTGGGCATGTGCATGTCCCTGACTTCCGTATCCAATTATCGCAACAGTCTTTCCATCTAATAATCCTAGATTACAATCCACATCATAAAACATTTTTGCCATTTGTTAATTTCCTCCTAGATTTTAATCTTCTTAATTTATATAAATCCACTTATAAAGTGATGATTATATACTCATGATTCGCTAAAAAAGCACCAGAGATTTGGATGAAACGTCTACGAGATTAGCGGTCCATAAGGCGACCGCTAACCCTGCATTAGTTTTATACCCAAATAAAAAATTTGGACAAAACGTCTACGAAGCATTTGGCCTTTTTGGGGGCCAATTGCTCATGCATTAGTTTTATACCCAAATGAAAAATTTGGACAAAACGTCTACGAAGCACTTGGCCTTTTGGGGGCCAATTGCTCATGCATTAGTTTCATTAGCCAAATCAAAGATTTGGATGAAACGTCTACGAAGCATTTGGCCTTTTTGGGGGCCAATTGCTCATGCATTAGTTTTATACCCAAATGAAAAATTTGGACAAAACGTCAAAAAACCGCCTCTGTTTATAACAGAGGCGGATTCAATATCCACGGTACCACTCTAAAAATGAAATAGTCTCACAACCATTTCCTCTTCTGGTCTGAACGCATAAGCGAACCTAACCATAGTCATTTAACGCTGACATTCCAAAAAGGATTACGGCCTCCCCTACTCATTGGGTAAATTTTCAGGTCAGCAGCTCGCAAGTGAGTATTACATACCATTGAAATATTGGAATCACACCATTCTCCAACTCTCTAAAATTCAATCTTCGGTATTTTTCTCTTGGTCATCGCCGTTGTTTTATTTGTTTATTTTGCTTATCATTTGTGTCATTATATCGGTTAATTTTATCTTTGTCAATCACTAAAAATCATGATATCGGTTTCTAGTTTTATACTTCCACAATTTCGTATTTTTTATTTCCCAGACCGATTTTGACACCGTGGTCAATGGCCACTTTCCAGTTAGTTTCTGGATGCGTCATCGTGAACCGATCCTGATCTTCCGGATCGCTGACATGGTGCTCATGAATCCGTTCATCCAGATAGCTGCCAGCAATAATCGGTGCTTTGTTGCAGGCATCTGCGCACGCAACGTCCAATGCAACCGGATCGACTGATGCGAAAATTCCAACATCCTGAATAATCGGCAAGTCGTTTTCCACGTGACAGTCACAGTTCGGAGAAACGTCCATTACAAAACTGATATGCAACTGCGGTCTGCCGTCAACGACCGCCTTGGTGTATTCCGCGATTTTCTTATTGAGGATATCCTTGCTTTCATCGTATTTGGGAGAAATCGCATCGAAAGGGCAGATTCCCACACAGCGTCCGCAGCCGACACAGAGATCCGGATTGATGCTCGCTTTTCCTTCATCGCCGCCGTAGGAAATGGCGTTCATCGCACAAATTTTCGAACACACTTCACAGCTCCGGCATTTCTTTTCCTTGACAAAAGGTTTGCTGGATGAGTGCATTTCCATTTTTCCACGACGTGATCCCGAGCCCATTCCGATGTTTTTCAGGGTTCCGCCAAATCCGGTGTCCTCGTGTCCCTTAAAGTGAGTCATCGAAATGATCACATCCGCGTCCATAATGGCCCGGCCGATTTTCGCTTCGCGGATAAACTCGCCGCCCACTACGGGCACCTCCATATCATCCGTTCCTTTGAGTCCATCGGCGATGATCACATGACAGCCGGTCACAAATGGATTGTATCCATTTTCATAGGCAGCATCCATATGTTCCAGGGCATTTTTCCTGCGACCCACGTAAAGTGTATTGCAGTCCGTTAAAAACGGTTTACCGCCCTTCGCCCTGATGACATCAACGATCACCTTAGAAAAATTTGGTCGCAGATAGGCGATATTCCCCGGTTCACCCAGATGGATTTTTATCGCAGCGAATTTATTCTCGAAATCAATCTCGCCAAGACCGGCCTCCAGCACAAGCTTTTCCAGCTTTTTTAGAATGTTGTTTGAACCAGTCGTCCGAAATGTTGTGAAATAAACTTTCGATTTTTTATCCATATCTCTTCCTCCTAATATCAAATGATTTTGCCTTCATCCGTTTCTGATCAGAAATGAAGGCTCAGTATTCCGACCGTTTCTTTTCAAAAAAGTCCTTCAATATTTTTTCACATTGTTCTTCACAGATACCAGCATAGATTTCCATTTTCCGCGGCAGCATGGGATGTTGCCCCAGATAGGCCGTCGATTCAACCCCGCCGAATTTTTTTTCCGCAACGCCATAGACGAGCAAGGGTATTCGCGCCTGGATGACCGCGCCCATGCACATGACACAGGGTTCTGCAGTAACAAACAGCTGGCAGTCATCCAGCCGCCATCGCCCCAGTTTTTCAGCCGCTTCCCGGATCACCAGCATCTCGGCGTGCGCCGTCGGATCGGATAATGTTTCCTTCCGATTATGAGCGATCGCAATGACTTCTTTGTCGCAGACCAGAACGGCGCCGATGGGCACCTCGCCTTTTTTTTCACCGGCTTCTGCTGCTTCAATTGCCAGCGCCATATAATCCTGAAATGTACTATTTTTTGAGATTTCGACACCTCCTCATCAATTCGCCAATCAGCAGATCATTACTTTTTCAGTTCTTCCAAGTCCGCATCAAATCAGCAATCCCAGCAGCACACTAGCCCATCCCCGTTGTTCGGATCCGGTTTTCGGATTTTCCGAAGACTGTTTCTGTACCGGTGCAACCGGCTGGGGTTCAGGTGTTTTTCCTTCCGTCACATTGGCATTATTAACGGCTGCCAGAAAGCGCTCGTTTCCGGCTGCCTGCAGGTAGGTCGTCACGGCCTCATCACAGGCAGCATATTCATTGACGATACTGGCTGCCTTGAGCTCCGGATAGTCGCTGCTGGTTGCCAGGTAATTGTTGCAGGCCACCGTAACCATTTGGTTCGGATTCAAATCCACGCCGCCGATTTTTGCCGAAAATACCCGTTCACCCTTGGCTTTTGAAAGATCGTACTGCGCTTTGATTCCGTTCCACTGAAGATAGCTGCCGCTGTTGCTCGGCCAGGAATTGTTGTTGGCGTCTTTTGCCGTTCGGTTATTGATTCCGATTTCGATGCTGGTCTCCAGCATGCTTAAAATGTCAGCCCCGGAAACCTTTTTGGTGACCAGATAATTGCCGAATGGCAGCACATCGATCACCTGGCCTTTCGTAATATCACCTGCTGCTATCTCGGCACGGATGCCACCGGCATTTTCAACGGCAACATCTGCTCCCGTTGCGTACAGATAGCTGTCTGTCAGCACCCGGCCCAGATTTAATTCGCCCAGCCGGACCTCCTCCCAAATATTGTCAGTCGCGCCGCCAAGCTTGACCGGTGTATTTCCGACAATTTGTTTTTTGATCGGCTCCTGTCGCGTCTCAATTTCAGCAATGAGATCCGCCACCGTTTTGTCGGCCGGAATCAGTTCATCGGTTGCCTGACTGACCGTAATCAGTTTCTCCGCCTTGCTTTCAACAGTATAAGTCGGTTCAACGGCCTGAGTATCGGTCATATTCGCTTGACTTGTCAGAATCGGCTCCGGTCCCGGAACCTGCTCACTAACGGTGTTACTGTCGCTGATGATGCCAGCTTCACTGACAGCCACTGCTTTTTGTTCATTCTCTTTCAAGGTGAGCTCAACCTCACCCACCGCACTTGAATAGCAACCGGTCTGAACAATCAACGTGCCATTGACTTCAGTATTTTCAACATCATGGGTGTGGCCGTCGACGATGACATCAATCCCCGGCACATTCTGAGCCAGTTCATCACTGCGCATCAGAACGCCATTGCCGGAATCACCGATATGGGTCAGGGCTACGATCACATCACAGCCTTGCGCTTCCAGCGCCGCAACGGATGTCCTGGCCGTCTCAAGCACTGACTCCTCAATACCAAAGGTCAGCCCCTGTACATTATCCGGCGCGGTATCCGCATAGATATCGGGACTGATCAAACCGAACACCCCGATTTTAATCGTTTCTCCGTTCGCATCAATTGCTTTGATCAGATAATCATCGTTAAAAAACGGATTGCCGGTATCGCTGTAGGTGACATTAGCGCCCAATATTTTTGTGTTCGCCATCACTCCGAGCGTCAATAATCTGGCACTGCCATAGTTGAAGTCGTGATTTCCGGGAGCCATGGCATCAAAACCGACGGCCGCCATCAGTTCGGCAATGCTGCCGCCCTTTTCGATGGTGGCAAAGGATTGTCCGTGAAAGATATCGCCCCCATCTACAGTCAGATCGGGACTCTCCTGATTGATGATGGTTTTAAGCTTGGCATAGCCAATGGTTTTGTTCGCACTGTACATATACCGAGCATGGGTATCATTGGTATGGATGATTTTCAGGGTAATCGTTTCATCATCGTTTACAGTCGCCGCCAAAACCGCTGATCCCCAGCATCCAAAAATTATCAGAACCATCAGCAACAAGCTCAGAATCCGTTTGCACTTTTTCATTTCTTCTCCTCTTCGCCTCTTTTTCAACCGCTACTTGTAAAAGAAACGGCTGCACCTTTTCGCAATCACCCGTTTTTTTTACATGCCGGGGTCTTTCAGGCTATTATATATTTTTTTCTACCTTTTGAAAAGAAGCAACCGCAAATAAAAAAAACTGCCTTCGGAATTAAATCCGAAGACAGTATAACAATCTGACTTATTGCAAGGCCGTTCTGTGGGTATACTTGATCAGCGCTTTGCAGACCGCGGTGGTTAAAACACCGGCCACAATGGCTTCGGGCAGGCCGTTGATGGCAATAACCGATAAAATGATCCCGTAGAGCGTTGAAAATGCGACATTCTTTGCCTGCGCATAGCTCTGTCCAAAAAACAGGTAGATAAAATTCATAACCAGCAGCGTATTGGTCAGTGATCCGCCCACGCCTGCGATACCCAATGCCAGCACATCGCTGTTGTTAATCTTTTTCATCCCTTTATAGAGATAATAGGGAACGACGCCGACTAAAATTCTCGGCAAGAAACAGATAACCAGACTCCAGAAATTGCCGGAAGTGCCGCCAATCGAATAGAAAGGTGTAAACACAAAAGATGTCACCGTCGGATTGAACGTGTTGTTAAGCAAACTCGTCAGGCCAAAGACAAATCCCAGAAAAGCACCATAAACTGGTCCTAAAAGAATACTACCGATAATGACAGGGATGTGAATAATAGTCGCCCGCGTGAATCCTAATGGGATATACCCGAGAAACGGTGTCACTGCCAAAAGAACAATGATCGCAACAAAAAAGGATAGTTTGACCAAATCGTTGGTCTTTACGTTTTTCATTCTTTACCTCCTGCTATCGTTCCAGTCATGCCGGATACAATGCATGTATATTCTAACGTCTTTTTTAAAAAATTTCAAGCAAAACTTGTGTTTACTCTTATCACATTCATTTGATATAATAGATACAGCATATTTTTAATATGTGGTTGTCGACAAACACCGTACCGACAATTGTTAATAAAAATCCAAACAAATGAAAATAAATTTCAAAAAGGAAATTCAGATGAGAAAACTATTGAAGAATAAAACCGTCGTTCTCGGTATTACCGGCAGTATCGCCGCTTATAAAATGGCGAACGTGGCCAGCAGTCTGGCTAAAATGGACTGCGACGTCCAAGTCATCATGACAAAGAATGCGCAGGAATTCATTTCGCCGCTTGTTTTTGAAAGTTTGACCGGAAACAAATGCATTGTGGATACGTTTGACCGCAATATCAGTTATGACATCGCGCATGTCAGTCTGGCCAAGAAGGCCGATCTTTTCATGGTCGCACCGGCCTCTGCCAATGTCATCGGTAAAATCGCCCACGGTATCGCGGACGATATGCTGACTACTACCATTATGGCCTGCCGCTGTCCCAAGCTGATTGCACCGGCCATGAACACCGCAATGTACGAAAACATCATTGTCCAGAATAATCTGAGCATTCTCAACGGATTCGGCTACAACATCATCGATCCCGCCGTCGGCATTCTTGCCTGCAAGGATTTCGGCCCCGGCAAACTGCCCGATGAAGATTTGCTGATCAGCCATATTCTCCGGGAAATCGCCTATCCCGATGACCTGTGCGGAAGAAAAATCCTGATTACTGCCGGACCGACCGGTGAAGCCATTGATCCGGTCCGCTATATCACCAATCATTCCAGCGGGAAAATGGGTTATGCCCTGGCTAACGCGGCCATGCTGCGCGGTGCCGAGGTCACCCTGATCAGCGGAAAAACAGCCCTTAAAGTGCCCGCTTTCGTCAAGCATATCCCGGCCTTTTCTGCCAGTGAAATGTGTGCCCAGGTCATGGACCATTTTGAAGAAACCGACATCGTCATCAAATCGGCGGCTGTCGCCGATTTCAAACCCAAGCACTACTCCGATGAAAAACTGAAGAAGAAAGCCGGTCTTCCCGAGATACAATTGACCCCCACAATTGATATTCTAAAAACGATCGGCGAGAAAAAACGGTCTGATCAATTCGTCTGCGGTTTTTCAATGGAAACCGAAAATATGATCGAAAACACCATCGATAAACTGAAGCGCAAGAATGTCAACATGATGGTTGCCAATAACTTGAAAGAAAAAGGTGCCGGTTTTAACAGCTCGACCAACCGGGTCACGATCATCACCGCGGAGCGGACCGAGGAACTCCCGCTTTTATCCAAGGATGACGTGGCTCACCGGGTTCTCGATGCCATCATCGAAGCATTCTGATGACCATTTCGCAACTCAGCCATGTTGCCATGGAAATGGGCGTGATTCTGCTTTCAAATGGTGCCGAGACCTACCGTGTCGAAGAATCGATGCACCGAATCTGTCTCGCACTGGGCGCTCAGGAAGCTGAAATTTTCTGCGTCCCCACCACCATTATCATTTCGATCACAATGGATGACACCGCGCCGCTGACTCAGACGCGACGGATTCATACCCGCATCACGGATCTGACAAAGGTTGATGAAATTAATCATCTGTCACGGAAAATCTGTTATGAGGCCATCCCCTATGATGATCTGATTTCTGAAATCGGGCGCATTAACGCCGCACCTTCCTATCCCTATGTTCTTCAGGTTTTAGCCTTTGCCTTTATTTCGCAGATGTTCACCCTTTTTTTCGGTGGAAATCTGCAGGACAGCTGCATCGGTTTCGTGATCGGCATTGCCACCAAGCTGCTGATGGACCTCATGGGCCGGCTGGAAACAAACAGCTTTTTCATCAATATGATCGGCGGTGCGATCGCCGCATTGGTGGCCGTAACCGCGTCCGGACTGGGATTGACCACGCAGATGAATACCATTATCATCGGATCGATCATGACACTGGTTCCGGGACTCGTGATTACCAATGCCATTCGCGATATCATCGCCGGCGATTATCTTTCCGGTTTAACAAAGGGTGTCGAGGCACTACTGATCGCGGCTGCAATTGCCGCGGGCGTGGCAGTGCCGCTGAGCCTGCTGCGACCGTTCTGGGGAGGTTGAACAGATGACTTATTTTTTACCTTGTCTATATGCGTTTATCGCCTCTTTCGCATTCGCTGTCGTGTTCAATATCAAAAAAAACAAACTGCTGTTTTCCGCACTTGGCGGTTTCGTGGGGCAACTGACCTTTGCGTTATTTCAGTTAATCATCAGCAATGACGTGGTTCTGTACCTGTTTGCCACCATCGCTATTTCCCTCTATGCGGAAATCATGGCCCGGTTGACGAGTTCGCCAACCACTATTTACCTGGCCGTCGCGCTGATTCCTCTGGTTCCGGGCGGCGGAATGTACTATACCATGCTCGATTTTATCAATGGCGAGATCGATCTCGCGATTTCAACCGGGGTTCATACCCTACTGATTTCAGGGGCCCTGGCGATGGGCATCATCCTGGTTTCGTCTTCGGTGACGCTGACCCGAAAGGTCATGCTTAAAAGACGGCACCTAAAAGAAAAGCGTGAATCAGCATAAGCTGTTGATATACCATACCCGTACCGACCAATTGTTAATCAGTTGTCGGTACTACGTTTCCAGTTTGACTACTGAATCTATTGCCGGACCTCCGACAAAAAAAGGCTCATTATTTTATCTGACCATACGGTCCAGGATAAATAATGAGCCTTTTTCTGACATATCAACTGCAAAGCCGATCAGCAGCAGTCGCCGCCACTACAATCGGAATCGCTGCAGTCTCCGCCGCCGCAGCAGCTGCAGCCTGACGCGCTTTGTGATTTTTTAATCATTTCGATGACATCTTCTCTGGTCATCCCCGACCAGCTGACCAGATCTGAATTTGTGGGATAATCACCCATCTTTTTAATTTCGCCATCCACCACCGTGAGTGGCAGTGCGCCCATTCCGATGTTAATCAGCGCATCATTCACTTTCGGGTTCTGAACGAAAACCTCCGGTGAATCGGTGAGATTATACCGTTCGATTTCCTTACCCATGCTTACCAGTTCGCCGACGATCGCCGTTATCCGCAACAGGTCCGCATCCACACCTGGTCCACAGACACCGGTTGGGCAGCACATTGCCGGTTCAAAAATTTCCACTTTACTCATTTCATTCTCCATTTCATTTCTGTGCCAATGTGCACAAATGTTCTCAATCAAACGATTCGAACGAACCCTTATTCCAGGAAGCCGTCGATGATTTTTGCTTCCGCTTCGCTTTCTGTCAGTCCCAATGTCATCAGCTTGATCATCTGGTCGCCGGCAATTTTCCCGATGGCCGCCTCATGAATCAGCATCGCATCCAGACTGTTTGCGGTAATTTCCGGAATGGCTTTCACCACGCCGTGATCCATAATGATGGCATCGCACTCCGAATGGCCCATACATCGGGTATTGCCGTTGATTTTTGAAATAAAGGTCTGTTTTGAATGTTCCCTCGCTACGGAGCGGGAAATCAGATTGACGCTGGAATCCTCACCGTCCATATCCACTTCAAAGCTCGATTCAGCGAACTGATCGCCATGGGTCATCAGCTTTTCTTTGATCACAAGTTTGGCATTGGCCTTGAGCTTCGCTTTCGTGAAGCGTTTGGTGGAATCCACGCCTTTGATCTGCGTGGTTTCCATTTCCATAAAGCTGCCTTCTTCCTGTTGCACCTCTGTGACCGGATCGATGACCCGCTTGCCGGTGCCAGTTCCCACGCCGATATGCTTTTCAACATACAGAACATGAGAATTCTTTCCCAGGAAGAAACGATGAATGCCGTTATGTTCAGAACCGTCGCAGCTGTCGCCCGTGCTGACGCCGCAGCCGGCGATGATTTTAACGTCGGCATTTTCACCGATATAAAAGTCGTTGTAAACCAGATCGTGAACGCCGCTGCAGGAAACCAGTGCTGGTATATAAACATTCTCGGATTTGGTATTGGGTTTGACGATGATATCAATGCCGGATTTGTCTTCTTTTCCGACAATTTGAATATTTTCACTGGACTGTCTCGCCACACTTTTACTGTTGTCTCTGATGTTATAAGCGCCTTTTGGCAATTCATCCAGTCCGCTGACTTCTTTTAATAATTGTTTTGCGATATCATTCATTTCATTCATATTAAGCCTCCACAATATCCTGACAATTCAGACAGTTCAAAGGATCTTCGCAATGGAGCAATTCAGGCAGCACACTGTCCTTGGCGCCGCGTTTGATGATCGCCCCATCGACCATCGCGATGATCTCATCCGCCACATCCAGAATGCGTTCCTGATGCGAAATAATAACGATGGATACTTCCTTGTTGCTGTGCATTTTTTTGAACACATCAATCAGATGGTTGAAGCTCCATAAATCAATACCGGCTTCCGGCTCATCAAAAATCGATAAAATCGTATTTCTGGCGATAACCGTGGCAATCTCGATTCGCTTGATTTCTCCCCCCGACAATCCCGCATTGAGTTCCCGATTGATATAGTCTTTGGCGCACAGGCCGACTTCAGACAAGTAGTGACTTGCCTCGGCGACAGACAGGTCTTTTCCCGCGGCAACATTCAAAAGGGCATGCACGGTAATCCCCTTGAAACGAATTGGCTGCTGAAACCCGAAACTGATTCCTTTTTGGGCGCGTTCCGTAATACCTAAATTGGTGATATCTTCACCATTGAACGTAATCTTACCTTTGGTTGGTTTGACAACGCCGGTAATCACTCGGGCCAAGGTGGATTTTCCACCGCCGTTTGGGCCAGTTATGGCAACAAATTTGCCTTTTTCAATCGATAAATTAACATCTTTTAAGATCTCTTTTTCGTTGTCCACTTCAAAAGAGACATTTTCAAGTTTTAACATTTTTTCTCCTTCTCATTCCTTCTCCAGCAAGTTTCTATGGTATATTCTAACACTATTTTTGCATTTTTCATACTATTCAAAGGGTAAATTTTTATTCGTCATCCGACCTCTGCGACTTGATTTTTTTAAATTGTCGACAAATTTTAACCCTTAGTCTTCATATCCCTGCGGATGACTGCGGTGCCATTCCCAGGCTGTTTTTATAATCGTATCCAGATCAGAATACTTCGGCACCCACCCCAGCTGATTTTGCGCTTTCTGTGACGAAGCGATCAGCACCGCCGGATCACCGGGACGGCGATCGGCCATTTCCACGCGAAACGCTTTTCCGGTAATGGCCTTCGCCTGTTCAATCACTTCTTTAACCGAAAAACCGTTTCCATTTCCCAGATTGAACACATCACTCTCGCCACCTTTGAAGAGTCTTTCCATCCCCAGAATGTGTGCCGCTGCAATATCCATCACATGGATATAGTCCCTGACACAGGTTCCATCCGAGGTCTGATAGTCCTCACCAAATACCGAGATTTGCTCCCGCTGACCTAACGCTGTTTTTAATATCAGTGGAATCAAATGAGATTCTGGGCTGTGATCCTCCCCGATATTTCCGGCCGGATGAGCGCCCGAAGCATTGAAATAGCGAAAAACCATATATTTGAGCCTGTGCGCTTCGCCGGTCCATCGCAGCATTTTTTCCACTGCCAGTTTTGTTTCGCCGTAGGTATTGGTGGGATGCTTTGCCGCCGATTCTAAAATCGGTATTTGTTCCGGCTCCCCGTAGACCGAGGCCGAGGACGAAAAAACAAATTTCTTCACCCCGCATTCAACCATGGTCTCTAACAGGCACAGCGTTCCATACACGTTATTATTGTAATAATCCAGTGGCTTTTCCATGGATTCTCCCACCAGCGAATTGGCACAAAAATGCATCACACAGTCCAGCCGATGCTTTTTGAACACTTCATTTAAAAAGCCCTTGTCTCTGATATCTCCGGTTTCAATGACAACCCCTTCAGGAACAGCACCAGAATGCCCGGTGGAAAAATTATCCAAAACGACCACCTGGTAGTTTTTTTCCACCAAATCTCTAACCACATGTGAGCCTATATATCCGGCTCCGCCACATACTAAAATTTTCATGGTATCTCCTGTTTTGCAGAATCGAATTTTTAATTCTATTTTATATTCAAATTGATGATTCACTTAAATATCATAATCCAGTATAACAAAATTACGCAACAATAACCAGCAAAACAACACATCATTTGAAATTACACTGCTAAATAACTGAATAACGATCAAAAATGAGCTCAGGAACAACGGTACGGTGGTTTATCGAGAACGACAAAAGGAACCCCGGAGGATTCCTTTTGTCGTTTATTTAACAGGTAATTGCGAAATTCAAATGAAACGAACAACGATTGCTTTGATGTCAGTTTTCACAAACAATTTTGTAACGTGTAGGCGAACAGTTCAACGAACTGTCCGCCGTACAGTGTAAAAATTGTTTCGTGTAAACTGGCAGCGAAGCTCACGGCCGTTTCGCAATCACTTTTTGTTCTTTATTACATTTCTGATCTTTGTTTGTAACCCATGTAACGTTCGTAAGCTTCTTCTTTGGCTTTTTTATAAAGCGTTGCTGAAACTTCCGGGAAAGTCAGTTTCAACGAGGTATAACGAACTTCTGAATCCAGGAAGTCGGTGAATTTATCCATATCCGGTTCTTTAGAATCCAGGATGAACGGATTTTTTCCTTCTTCTTTCAGAGTTGGGTTAAATCGGTACAGATGCCAGTAACCGGATTCCACTGCAAAAGCTTCATGGGCCTGAGTGCGGCTCATTCCGCCTTTAATACCGTGATTGATACATGGTGCATAGGCAATGATCAGCGATGGGCCATCATAAGCTTCCGCTTCCGTGATTGCCTTGATAAACTGATTCTTGTCCGCGCCCATTGCAACCTGTGCAACATAGACATAACCATAGGTCGCTGCCATCATGCCCAGATCTTTTTTCTTGACTCTTTCACCGGCAGAAGCAAATTGAGCAACCGCTGCAGTCGGAGTCGATTTTGAAGCCTGGCCGCCGGTATTGGAGTAGATTTCCGTATCCACTACCAGTACATTAACGTTTCTTCGTGATGCCAGAACATGATCCAGTCCGCCATAGCCAATATCGTAGGCCCAACCGTCACCACCAAAGATCCATTGGGATTTTTTAACCAGGTAAGATTTATTGTCATTGATGAATTTGACGCGTTGACCTAATTGGCCGGCTGGAGAATAATCTGCCAGCGCTTTGACAAGTTGATCCGATGCAGCTTTTGAAGCGTCGGTATTCTTTCGGCCATCAATCCACGCATTGGCTGCCGCTTTCACGCCTTCAGGCGCATCTCCGGCAATGATTTCCTTGAGGTAGTTTTCAATGGTATCGCCCATTTTTTCAGTAGCAAGCGACATACCAAAGCCAAATTCGGCATTATCTTCAAATAATGAATTTCCCCAGGCTGGACCTTTTCCTTCAGCGTTTTTCGTATAAGGTGTTGATGGCGAAGATGCGCCCCAGATTGATGTACAGCCGGTTGCATTCGCAACCATCATGCGGTCACCAAACAATTGGGTAATGGTTTTGATATAAGGTGTTTCCCCACAGCCTGCACAAGCGCCTGAGAATTCCAGCAGTGGCTGACAGAACTGGCTGCCTTTAACCGTCGCTTTGTTCATCAGACTGTCTTTCACTTTGACCGTCATCGCATAATCCCACAATGGAATTTGAGCGGTTTCGGATTCGATTGGAACCATATCCAGCGCTTTTGTTTTTGCCGGACAAACATCCTGACAGTTGCCACAACCGGTACAATCCAGTGTGCTTACCTGAATGCGGTATTCCAGTCCTTCGAGTTGTTTTCCTTTCGCTTCAATGGTTACAAAACCTTCCGGAGCTGCCGCTTTTTCGCCTGCGTCCACCAGAATCGGTCGGATCGCTGCATGCGGGCAGATGAATGAGCACTGATTACATTGAATACAATTTTCCGGAATCCATTTTGGCACGTTCATTGCGATGCCACGTTTTTCAAATGCGGACGATCCGGCCATAAAGGTTCCATCTTCTACTCCGGTAAATGCCGAAACTTTGATGCTGTCTCCTTCAAACCGACTGATCGGACGAAGAATATCTTTAATAAATTTAGGCACACTTTCTGCTGGTGTTGTTTCAGCCGCAAGAGCTTTCCAGGAGGCTGGGATATCCACTTTAACCAGTGCATTAATTCCCTGATCGACGGCTTCATTGTTCATATCAACAATCTTCTGGCCTTTTTTACCATAAGATTTCTGGATGCCAGCTTTTGAGAAAGCCACGGCATCTTCGATTGGAATGATATTGGCTAATTTGAAGAAGGCCGACTGCATGATCATATTGGTTCGACGACCCAGGCCAATCTCTTCGGCAATCTTGGTTGCGTTGATGATATAGAACTGAATATCATTTTCTGCCATGTATTTTTTCATCGTAGCCGGTATTTTTTCTTCCAGTTCTGAAACATTCCAAACCGTGTTAAGCAGGAAGATTCCGCCCTTTTTCAGTCCTTTTAACATATCGTACTGATTGACGTATGCCTGTGTTGAACAGGATACAAAGTCCGAATTGTTGATCAGGTAAGGTGATTTAATCGGTTTTTTACCGAATCTCAAGTGTGAAACGGTAATCCCGCCGGATTTTTTACTGTCGTAATCAAAATAACCTTGAGCGTATAACTCGGTATGGTCACCAATGATTTTAATCGCTGACTTGTTCGCTCCGACCGTTCCGTCAGAACCAAGTCCCCAGAATTTGCAGGCGGTTGTGCCTTCTGCTCCGGTAACGATGTTTTCGCCTAACTCCAGGTTGGTATAGGTGACATCATCGACGATTCCAATGGTGAATTTGTCTTTTGGGGCATCGAGTTTCAAATTGTCATAAACGGCTTTAATCTGTGCCGGGGTGGTGTCTTTTGAGCTTAAACCGTAACGTCCGCCGACGATCAGCGGTTGTACCGGTTTTCCGTAGAATACGGTACAGATATCCTGATATAAAGGCTCTCCGAGTGAACCGGGTTCTTTTGTTCTGTCTAATACGGCAATCTTTTTAACTGTTTTTGGCAACACTTTCAATAAATATTCCGGTGCGAACGGTCTGAAAAGTCGGACTTTAATCAAACCAACTTTTTCGCCTTTGGCAGCCAGATAATCAATGGTTTCTTCAATCGTATCGGTTACCGATCCCATCGCAACGATGATGTTTTCAGCATCCGGTGCGCCACAATAATCAAACAGATGATATTCCCGACCGGTTTCAGCGGAGATTTTTTCCATGTAATCTGCGACGATTTCAGGCACATTTTCATAATAAGGATTGCAGGCTTCTCGTGCCTGGAAGTAAATATCCGGATTTTGAGCGGTTCCACGGGTGACCGGATGTTCCGGATTCAAGGCCCGATTTCTGAATTCCTGGATTGCCTCATAATCCGCCAATTTTTTGAAAACATCATAATCAATGACTTCAATTTTCTGAATTTCGTGGGATGTTCTGAAGCCATCGAAAAAATGCAAAAATGGAACTCTTGATTTAATTGCCGCCAAATGGGCAATTCCCGCCAAATCCATTACTTCCTGAACACTGCTTGATGCCAACAGCGCAAAGCCCGTTTGACGACAAGCCATAACATCACCGTGGTCACCAAAAATGGATAATGCATGCGCTGCCAGCGTACGGGCAGTAACATGAAAAACACCAGGCAATAATTCGCCGGCAATTTTATACATATTGGGAATCATCAGCAATAATCCCTGAGAGGCTGTAAACGTTGTGGTTAACGCACCGGCTGCTAAAGAACCATGTACGGCTCCGGCAGCGCCACCTTCAGACTGCATTTCAGAAACTTTTACCGTTTCATCAAAGATATTTTTTCGTCCTTGAGAAGCCCAAACATCCGCATATTCTGCCATTGGGGATGAAGGGGTAATTGGGAAAATTGCAGCTACCTCTGTAAACGCATAAGCAACGTGTGCAGCTGCAGTATTTCCATCCATTGTCATCATTTTTTTAGGCATGATTTTCCTCCTTGAAATTAAAACAGATTGTATTTATTGAGTACATAAACAGCAAAATTTTATCAACAAAATTATATCATAATAGTTTTTGAGTGTATACACTTAATTACAGGTAATTTTTTACCCCGAAAAACTTGAAAAACAGCACTTGTTTACCATATCTTTTATAATGTTATACTTTTTATTCATTAAGTCGTTTTTCAATGGCTGCGATCGTTTCTTTAAGAACTTTAGTCCGGGCAAAATATTTGTTATTTGCCTCAACAATAATCCATGGGGCATTTACCGTTGACGTTTTCAGCAACATTTCATCCACCGCAATTTTATAAATTTCCCATTTTTCGCGGTTCCGCCAGTCCTCATCCGTGATTTTCCATCCTTTGTGCGGGTTATCCTGTCTTTCAGTAAAGCGTTTGAGCTGTTCATCCTGGTCAATGTGCAGCCAGAATTTGATGACAATCGCCCCCCAATCAGAGAGATGCTTCTCAAATTCATTGATTTCCCGGAAGCTTCGGTCATACTCTTCCTGGGTGCAAAAGCCCTCAATCGGTTCTACCATGACGCGACCATACCAGGTGCGATCCCATACGCCCAAATGCCCATTCTTGGGAATATCCCGCCAGAACCGCCATAAGTAATGATGCATTCTTTCAATATCGCTTGGACTGGCCGTGGGATATACGGTGTAGCCCCGCGGATCGAGGTTTCTCGTCAGCCTTTTGATGCAACCACCCTTTCCGCCGGCATCCCAGCCTTCAAATCCAACAATCAGCGGAATTCTCTCCTTGTATAATTCGTACTGCAGCAGCCTGATTCGCTTCTGGCAGTCTTTTATCTCTTCCTGATATTCTTCTTCACTGATTTCCTGATCAAAGACAACACCATCGAGCACCTTGGAATGAAACGGCATATCGCCTTCATGAATCAAGGGTTTCAGTTCGATTTCCGGTGCCGTTTTAACTTTCTCAATCGCTTTTTCCAAACGGGTTTCCAAAACACTCAAAACCTTGATCAAGGCATAATCTTTGTATTCACCTTCAATAATGATCCAGGGGGCACACTCACTGTCGGTTTGTTCAAGTCCGCGATTCACCTTTTCATACAGCTTATCGTAGTGTTTGTTTTCTTTTTTGTCCCGGGGCGTTACTTTCCAGGCGGTGGCATCATTTCCAAGTAGTTTATTGAAACGTTTTTTCTGCTCTTTTTTACTGATGTGAACAAAAAACTTTAAAATAATCATGCCGTCATCCGATAAGGTTTGCTCAAATTCATTGCACTGTTTCATAAATCCCAGCAGGTTCAATGAGTCAATCGATTTTCGGTAAATCAGGTCACTGTAGTAACTTCGATTGAAAATGCCGATCTGTCCTTTTTCAGGTGTCTTCGTCCAGTAACGCCATAAAAAGGGACGGAATATTTCATCTTCGCTTTCCTGTTTTTTGAAATTATGGACGCGAAATGAGCGGGGATCCATTGGCATCAGCAGTTCATTGATCAGGGTTCCCTTTCCGGCGGCATCCCATCCTTCAAAGATGATTAATACCGGTATCCCCAAGTCATGAACCGTGCGCTGAAGTTCACCCAGCCGAATCGACAACCGTTCTTTTTCAGCTCGATAAGCCTCTTTGTCAATCGTCACACCTAAATCAATTTTTTCCAGCATAGCAGCCTCCTCTTATCTATCATTTTGAATAAAATTTAGAAAAAAAAGGGTGTCATTAAGACACCCTGATGTTGAAGCTAAAATTATATTTCGTCTATTTATTGAATTTTGCGTAAGTCGCATCCAAATCGGGATGGGACAAGGTTTCCATGACATAATCCGCATATTCTGATCCGGTTGCCCCGGTATCGCGGCCTGTCAGGACCAGTTTTTTCTCATATAAGCCGCAGATGTCCAGTGCTTTCTGGAGCATTTCTGCTTTTTCCTGATATCCGATGTGTTCCAGCAGCATGCCGGCAGCCCGAATAATGCTGCAGGGATCGGCATATTGGCCACGGCCTTCGGTTACCATTCGCGGTGCCGAACCATGAATCGCTTCAAACATTGCATATTGCTTACCAATATTTGCTGATCCAGCCGTGCCGACGCCGCCCTGAAATTCAGCTGCTTCATCGGTTAAGATATCGCCATACAGGTTCGGTAAAACCAGTACTTTGAATTGGCTTCTGCGTTTTTCATCAACAAGTTTAGCTGTCATGATATCAATATACCAGTCATCCATTTCCACTTCTGGATAGTTCTTGGCAATCGCTTTGGCAGCATCGAGGAATTTTCCATCGGTAGTCTTGATAACATTGGCCTTGGTAACGACGGTTACTTTATTCTTGCCGGATTTCCTGGCATAATCAAAGGCCGCCTTGATAATCCGATCCGAACCTTCCTGAGTCGTAACCGTAAAATCGATGGCGAGGTCATCATTGACATGAATGCCCTTGCTGCCGATGGCATAAGCACCTTCTGTATTTTCCCGGTAGAAAGTCCAGTCAATTCCTTTTTCAGGCACACTAACCGGACGAACATTGGCAAACAAATCCAACTCCCGTCGCATCGCAACATTGGCACTTTCGATATTCGGCCATGGATCGCCTTCTCTTGGTGTTGTGGTTGGTCCTTTTAAAATAACATCGCAGGTTTTCAGTTCCGCCAGCACATCATCCGGAATGGCTTTGCCGCAGGCAGCGCGGTTCTCTATGGTCAAGCCGTCGATTACCTTAAGGACAATTCGGCCCTTTTTAATGTCTTCCGACAGTAAAAACTCCAGGACGCGTTGCGCTTCAGCGGTAATAAAGGGACCAATTCCGTCTCCGCCGACAACGCCAATGACGATCTTGTCTTTCGCTTTAAAATCAGTAAAATCATTCTGGATCTTCATTCTTTCGATGCGTTCCAATTGCTCTTTAACCAGTTCTCCAAAATGTTCTTTAGCTCTTTCAATTTGTTGTTCGATCAAGTTAAATCCTCCGTCAAGTTTTTTTATTTGATTTGTCTTATTTTATCTATTAAGAAGCTTTTAGAATGAAGCTTTTTAACCGTTTGATGGGTCTTGTATTTTCAAAAATCAATTCCTTCGTCGCCACGCATTTATCGACTGCGGTCACAACCCAGCCGCCGACATGCATTGGTGGAATCGGGGTTAGCGGGAACATGTGTTTGACAATCATATCCGCCTGACGTTCGTCAATATCAAAGTATTTCTCCGCATTGACCAGCGCCGTTTTCGGATGCGAAAAGCCATGCATTTCTTTGATCCGTTTGATGCCCTTGGAATCTTTCTTCTGGTTTTGCCAGGACTCCGTAAAAAAATCGTGCAGCGTTGCTCCTCTGGCTACCGATTCATAATCTAATCCGAGAATCTTAGCTACACGATAGGAATAATAGCCAACTGAAACCGAATGCTCATATAATCCATTGCCGTGATGTTCAATCTTTTTTAATTTCTGAAATTCGCTGTGTGTTAATATATCGCCGACAATGGTTTCAAACTCATGATAGTATTTTTTTGTTTCCATTGAGACCTTTCTTGATTGGTTTATTTTTTTGTTCTTAATGAACTGACTAGATTATTATAGCATAATATCTTTATTCTAACTTATAATTTGAAAAATTGTTTGTCAAAAAAACAAAAAAAAGAACCTTGTAAACGAAAAAAGTGTTAAACTAAAACTAAAAGATCAGAAAGGATATTAATATGAACGTAAAAAAATTTCTTATCGGAGCCGGCCTGGCTTATACCGCCAGCATTGCCCTTTACACTGCTTTTGCCGTTAAAAAGGGCAAAGAATTTGAGGCCGACCTTGATAAAAGCCCAGAATCGCTGGATGACTCGGTAATCTGCGGTGGAAAAATGAAGTCATTCAATGGCCAGACCATGCAGGACCTTCGCCTTGGTGCTTTTTGTGGTGGCATGCAGCTTGATTTTTCGGATGTTGTCACCGATAAAAGCGACTACCGGATGGATATAAAAGTATTAAGCGGCGGCTTCAATGTTATTCTCCCTGATAATTTCAAGGTGAAAATTGTGGATACTTGTCAATTTGGCGGTATTGCCGATAATACGATCTGCACTGATCCGGAAAATCCCGTTTCGCTTTCCGTTTTTGCCGATGTCAAATGTGGCGGCATCAATTTTGAAAATGCCAACGCTGACCATGATCCATTTAAAAAATGCTGTCATCACGAAAAACAGAACGAAGTCAACATATCCATCGACGATTAAAAATCACTCCGGCCAGACAATTGAAATGATTGTCTGGCCGGAATTTTCTGCCATTTTATAACCGCTTTTCCAGTTCCGCAGTCAACGCTTCGTAACCGGGTTTGTGCAGCAGGGCAAACATATTTTTCTTGTAAGCTTCAACGCCTGGCTGATCAAAGGGATTTACCCCCAACAGATAGCCGTCCAGTCCGCAGGCCTTTTCGAAAAAGTAGATCAGTTTTCCCATGGTAAATGCATCCAGCCGGTCCAGATGAATAATGCCGTTCGGGACGTTTCCGTCAACATGTGCCAGCAGCGTTCCTTTAAAGGCTTTTTCGTTAATTGCATCAAGCTTCCGGCCAGCCAGGTAGTTGAGCCCCTCCAGATCCGCTTCATCGTGAAGAACCGCAATGGCCGACTGTTCCTCATCGATGATCAGCACGGTTTCAAAATGATTTTTGGGACCGTCCTGAATCATCTGTCCCAGTGAATGGAGGTCCGTCGAAAAATGAACCGCGGCAGGAAATAGCCCTTTGCCGTCTTTTCCATCGCTTTCTCCGAAAAGCTGTTTCCACCATTCCGAAAAGTATGAAAGCGACGGCTCATAATCAACCAGTATTTCTATTTTCTTTCCGCTGTTGTAGAGGACATTCCGGTATAGTGCATACTGAAAACAGGGATTCTCATCAAAATGCGGATTCTGATAATCCTCATAACCTGCCTTTGCTCCGGCCATCAGTGCATCGATATCGATGCCGGCGGCGGCAATCGGCAGCAGGCCGACAGCGGTGTATACCGAATAGCGTCCCCCGACATCGTCAGGAATCACAAAGCACTCATAGCCTTCTTTGTTGGCCATGAATTTCAGTGCCCCTTTCGACTCATCGGTGGTGACAAAAATACGCTCTTTGGCCTCGTTTTTGCCATATTTTTTTTCGATGAATTCTTTGAAAAAGCGAAAGGCGATGGCCGCTTCCGTAGTCGTTCCGGATTTGGAGATGACATTCACGCAGACTTCCTGATCTTTGAGCAAAGCCAACAGGTTTTCAAGATACTTGCCGCTGATGTTCTGTCCGGCAAAATAAATTTTTGGGGCCTTTCTTTTGGAACGCGGCTCGTCATTATAAAAGGGACTGGTTAATGCCGCGATCACGGCTTGAGAGCCAAGATAGGATCCGCCGATACCGATCACCACCAAGGCATCACAGTTCTCCTGTATTTTTTTTGCTGCTTTTTTTATCCGGGCAAATTCATTTTTATCGTACTTTACCGGATAATCCACCCACCCCAGGAAATCATTGCCGATACCGGTTTTGTTCATCAAATCCTCATTTGCCTGAGCCAGTTGATCAAAACGATTTTCAAACTCGCCGGGTTTTATATCTGTGTAGGAGAAATCAAAATGAATACTCATTAGCTAAGCCTCTCTTCGTGTTAAAATTATCACACTATTCTATCTCATTATAATTATCATTGATTCATTATAACACAGCCACCAGCCATTCTCCAGCCACTATTTTGCTACGCCTGGGAAATCATCAGACTGCGCAAATCTTAAAGCATGATTCTTCAATAGTGACTTTTTTTATTCATTATGATAAAATGAGCAAAATCAAGAAATGAAGAGGTGTGAAATGGAAACGCGAATACTGGGAAAAACCGGATTGGAAGTGTCCCTTATTGGGTTTGGTGGTATTCCAATTCAACGCTGTAAACAGTGGGAAGTCGACGAAATTGTTGAAAACCTTGTTGAAGAAGGTGTCAATTTCATTGACACTGCCAGAGCTTACACCAATAGCGAAAAAATGCTGGGCGAAGCCCTGAAGAACTGGGGGCGCGAACATTTTTTCCTCGCTACAAAAACCCCCAAGCTAAGCTACGATGATGTAATGGCTGACGTGAACACGAGCCTGAGCGAATTACAGACTGATCACATTGATTTATACCAATTTCATAATGCGAAAACCATGGCCGCCTATGAAACCATCATGGGACCGGAAGGCGGTTACGCCGCTCTGGTTGAATGTAAAGCGAAAGGGCTGATCAAACACATCGGCATCACCTCGCACAGCTACGAAGTACTGGATCGCGCGCTGGATGAGGCCATGTTTGAAACCATTCAGTTTCCTTATAATATTGTCGAAAATCGGGGCGCCAGTCTTTTCGAAAAAGCCAACCAGAAGAACGTCGGCGTTATCGTCATGAAGCCCCTTGCCGGCGGTGCTTTTATGAATCCGAATTATGCACTGCGCTGGGTGGCCGAAAACCCCAATATCTCGGTTCTGATTCCCGGCATGGATTCGGTCAAACAGGTGCTTGAAAACACAGCCGTTGGCAATCATTTTGTGCCTTTGACCAAAGAGGAACGATCTGTTTTTGAAGCCGATGCCAAGGCGCTGGGAAAAACATTCTGCCGCCGTTGCGGATACTGCGCCCCCTGTTCCCAGGGGATCGATATCCCGATGCAGTTTATCGTCGAAGGCTACTACCGTCGTTACGATCTTGAAGAATGGGCGCTGGATCGTTACCGCAGCTTTGCCGCCAACGCTTCCGACTGTATCGAATGCGGTGAATGCGAACCGCGATGTCCCTACAACCTCCCCATCCGGGAAATGCTCAAAAAGACCCGTGAACTCTTCGATCCATTAATATAAGTTAAAAAAAAAGGGGCTTTTGCAAAAGCCCCTTTAAACTGTATATTAAGCATTAACGTAGTGCCGACAATTGTTACATCATGTTGTGTGCCTCAGAGCGGACATGGCGATAGCCTGTCCGATTCTGCAGCATACAACAGATTAACAATTGGTCGGCACGGTTTTTTCGCCAATTCCACGGGTTTTTATCCCCTTCTTTTTTTAAAAATCTCCCAGATACAGACGGCCCATGGCATCTGCTGCCATAATTGCAGCGTAAACGACGTCGGCATCGACATCAAAAGGTTCATTGTGAATCGTTTCGCCGGGATCAGAAGCTGAAACGGCTACCGCCATGATCTTTTCCGGTGTCGGTTCGGTGCATCCGAGTTCACCCAGTGTGATCGGAAGCCCGACAGAAAGACAGAAATCAATTACTTCTTCAATTTCATCCATCGATCTGTTTTCCATAATCAATTGCACGAGGGTCCCGAAGGCCACTTTTTCGCCATGATACATGTGGTGGCATTCCGTCAGTACGGTCAGTCCATTATGAACTGCATGAGCCGCCGCCAAGCCGCCACTCTCGAAACCGACACCGCTGAGATAGGTGTTCGCTTCAATCACGTTTTCGACTGCCGGTGTGCAGACCTTCATTTCTATTGCCAGTTTTGCCTTCAAGCCGTCTTCAATCAGTGTATCATAACACAATTCCGCCAGTGCCAGGGCTGATTTAGTCGGATGTGCCCCCGACATCGTCGTGCCATTAGAATCCATCGTCGCCTGGGCTTCAAAGTAGGTTGCCAGCGCATCGCCCATCCCGGACACAAAGAGTCTGGCCGGGGCATCTTTGATGATATCGGTATCCATGATCACCAGTTCCGGATTTTTAGGCAAAACCAGATATTCATCAAAAATTCCGTCTTCGGTATAAATAACCGCCAGTGCCGAACAGGGTGCATCGGTGGACGCAATCGAAGGCGCAATCACAACCGGCGTTTTTTCGTAATAAGCGACCGATTTTGCCGTATCCAGGGTTTTTCCGCCGCCGATGCCAACGACAACATCGCAGCCATTTGCTTTGACAATTTTTTGAAGCCGTTCTATTTCAACTTTCGAACATTCACCATTAAATTTTTCGGGGATGAATTTGATTCCGGCCGCTTCAAAGTTGCTTTTCAGCTCATCCGCCTTCGTCCGCATCATCGTTCCACTCATCAGCACGAGCGCTGATGTACCAAATTTTCCAACATGTTCCGGTAATTTGCCAACTTCTCCAGCACCTTGAACATAACGGCTAGGAGACATAATGATTTTTTGCATTTTTCCTACCTCCGAAAATTATATTTGATTCGGTTATCATTATATCAAAGATGCCGAAAAATGAATTCGTTATCATCTGAAAAATTCAGCTTAATACGGATATTATTTGCGGCTGCAATCTTCTTTTCTGTCGAAATTAGTAAAATTTTGTTAATCACTGAAACTAAAAAGCACCCGGCCTTGCCGCTGTTTGGCAAGGCCGGGTGCACTACGATGCAGGTTTTTCGTTAGTCAGGCAAGATAAAAGTCGCCGTTTGAATTGACATCAATACTCAACGTTTGGCCCTCATGAACATTTCCCTGAATAATCTCTTTTCCGATCATCGTTTCAATGTATTTCTGAAGGTAACGTTTGAGCGGTCTCGCTCCGTATGCCGGATCAAAGCCCAGCTCGATGATGGTTTCGATGGCTTTTGGTGTCAGTGACACAGTAATGCGTCGCTCCACCAGTCGCTTCTGCAGATCCTGCAGCAGCAGCTCGACGATTTTTCCGATTGCTTCCTTGTTCAATGGTTTGTAGAGAACAATTTCATCGATGCGGTTTAAGAACTCCGGTCGGAAATAATTCTTCAGCAGTTCCATCACTGCCGCTTCGGTCTTTTCTGTAATTTCGCCGTAGGCATTAATCCCTTCCAGCAGATACTCCGACCCGATGTTTGAAGTCATGATGATGATGGTGTTTTTGAAATCAACGGTTCTTCCCTGCGAATCGGTAATCCGGCCGTCATCGAGAATCTGCAGCAGAATATTGAACACATCTTTGTGGGCTTTTTCGATTTCATCCAGCAGGATGACACTGTACGGTTTACGTCTGACCGCCTCAGTCAACTGGCCACCTTCTTCATAGCCAACGTATCCCGGAGGAGCTCCAATCAGTCGCGATACCGAGAATTTTTCCATGTATTCACTCATATCGATCCGGATCATATTATCCTCTGAATCGAACAGGGTGGCTGCCACAGCCTTTGCCAGCTCGGTTTTACCGACACCGGTTGGTCCCAGGAACAGGAACGATCCGATCGGGCTGTTGGGATTCTTGATGCCCGCTCTTGAGCGAATAATGGCATCAACCACCTTCTGAATCGGCTCTTCCTGGCCGATGACGCGCTGTTTAAGAGTATCTTCCAGCCCCAGCAGCTTTTCGCGTTCGCCGGAAACCAGTTTGCTCAGCGGGATACTGGTCCAGTCGGAAATGATTTCGGCAATTTCTTCTTCGGTCACTTTTTCACGTTTTAAACTGTCGCCTTCACCCTTCTCATCGGTTTTCTTCTTAATTTCCTCGATTTTGGCTGTTTTTTGAGGAATCAGTCCATATTCCAGCTCCGACGCTTTTCGGTAATCCCCTTCACGAATCGCTTTTTCACGCTCGTAGGTCAGCTGGTTCAGTTCCTCCTGAAGGGATTTGAGCGTATCCGCCGATTTTTTCTCATTATCCCACTGCATGCTCATGGCATTGAAACGTTCTTTGTATTCTGCCAGCTCCTTCTGCAGCCGTTCCAGCCGTTCCTTGCTCAGGGTATCTTTTTCTTTTTTGAGGGCAACCTCTTCAATTTCCAGCTGCATCATCTTCCGGCGGGCCTCATCCATTTCTTCCGGCATGGAATCCATTTCTGTCCGAATTTTGGCGCAGGCCTCATCAATCAGGTCGATGGCTTTGTCCGGCAGAAACCGGTCCGAGATGTAACGGTTGGACAGAGTGGCCGCGGCTACCAGCGCATTGTCAAGAATCTGAACCCCATGATACCGTTCATACGTGTCTTTAAGTCCCCGGAGAATCGAAATCGTATCTTCAACCGTTGGTTCATCCACCAGCACCGGCTGAAAACGTCTTTCCAGGGCTGGATCTTTCTCGATATACTGGCGATATTCATCCAGCGTCGTTGCGCCGATGCAATGCAGTTCGCCTCTGGCCAGCATCGGTTTTAACATATTGCCGGCATCCATGGCGCCTTCGGTTTTGCCCGCACCGACGATGTTGTGCAGCTCGTCGATGAACAGAATGATCTCGCCGTTGCTGTCGACAACTTCTTTCAGTACCGCTTTCAGTCGTTCTTCAAATTCACCGCGATATTTTGCGCCGGCCACCAGAGCGCCTAAATCCAGTGCAATCACGCGTTTGTTCTTGAGTCCTTCGGGCACATCGCCGGCGACAATTCGCATTGCCAGCCCTTCGACAATCGCTGTTTTACCGACTCCCGGTTCCCCGATGAGGACGGGATTGTTTTTGGTTTTACGGCTGAGGATTCGAATGGCATGGCGGATTTCCGAATCGCGTCCGATGACGGGATCTAGTTTATTGTCTCTGGCATCCTGGACCAGATCATGTCCGTATTGATTCAAGGCTTCATAGGTGACTTCGGGGTGATCATTAACGACCCGCTGTCCGCCGCGCACCTCTTTCAGCACTTTTTCCACTTCACTCCTGGTGACGCCATAGCGCTCGAGAATCTCAACCGCCTTGGATTTTTTTCCCAAACTGTAAAGGGCCAGCAACAGACACTCCACCGAGATGTACTGATCATCGAGTTTTTTTGCTTGTTTATAAGACTCATTTAAAACTTTTTCGGTGTCACTGCTGATGTATATTTTTCCCTGTTCACGACCGGGTCCGGAGACGCTGGGCATTTTTGCGATTTCGCTGCGCAGTTCCTCGGAAATGGTATGAGGATTTTTGCCGAGGCGGTCCATGATTCGGCCGACGACCCCATTTTCCTGAGTAATCAGACTCATCAATAAATGTTCCGGCGCGATTTCCATGTGGTTGTTTTCGCCGGCGATTAATTCTGACGTTTTGATCGCTTCCAGTGATTTTTGTGTGAATAAATTCATATCCATGATTTTTTACCTCTTTTTACTTTTTGTAATAATATTTATAAATCTCCTCTAACAGAGAATTGATGTTATTTTTTCGTTCATCGATGCTTGAAAAGTAAGCATTCATCGCACGATCAATCATTTTCAGATACCGGGTCAGATTTTCTGTCACCGTCTCAATATCCTGCGACAATTCTCCCTCGTCTTTGAATTCCCGCACAAATTTATGATTGATCTGCGCTTCCGCTAAATCGGCATCTTCGTTTTGCTCTTTTTCAATCGTTGTGATCAGATTGAAGAATTCATTAAAATGATCATTCAAATTTTCGGATTTTGTCCGGGAACTGATTTTCAGCACCGCATACTTTCCGCGCTCGCTGCTGATAAATTCGTAACTGTACCGGACTTTCGGGCGGTATTTGTATTTGAGACTCTTGCCGAATTGAATACTTGAATTCTTGTTGATTTGGCTAACCGACAGGGTATCACTGAAATTCACATCGAGCTGTTCAAGTATTTTCTGGATTTTCTGTTCCGGGGTTACCATGCCGATTTTTTCAGCCAGTATATCGTTGATTAGTTGGGAGCGGTTTGTATTCCTGGTATAGGCCATTTGATCGATTTTTTCAACAATTTCGTCAAATAGCATTAAGCTGTAAACACTTTTTATCATTTCATCACTCCTTTCATATAAATAATAATTCCAATTCATTGTTTTGTCAATCTATTTATATAAATCAAATATCAATTTATGTTTTTTTTAGTTGTTTTTAAGAATTCTCCTAGCCATTTCATACCCAAACAGATGGTGACTAATCAAAAAAGAGGCCATGACAAAGTCGGTTGAGACTGCCATGGCCGCCGCGGCGCAAAAAAAAGCATCGATAAACCAAAATTTAAAGCCAATGATCAGCCATTGCGAGCAACGGTTAATCATTGGCCTTAAAAGTTTATCGACACTTTATATGATTTGAATTTAGATGATTCCATTTCAAGTGTTTTACATTCCTGAACGCTGATACAGAAAATTCTATAAAAGCGAATAGACAAATGCAGATAACATAAACAAAACACCCGAAACTTTGGTTGTTTTTTCCAGGAAACCTTCAAATCCTTTTGCTTTTTTCTTTCCAAATAAGGATTCAGCACCACCTGCGATGGCTCCGGACATCCCTGCTGCCTTACCTGGGGATAAGAGTATTGCTGCAACAAGAACAATACTTGAAATAATCAATATAACCAGTAAAGCTGTTTTCATTGGTATCACCTCCGTATATAATCGTACATGATATGATATCATAAAAAGCACGGATGATCAAATAATATTTTATCGCTGAATCAGGGTTTCGCCGGTCATTTCTGCCGGTTTGGGAATATCCATCAGATCAAGCAGGGTCGGCGCGACATCGGCCAGCTTGCCATCATTTCTCAATGAAATTTTGCCGGCGCCGGCGATGATGCATTTTACTCTATTGCAGGTATGGGCGGTAAAGGGCTGACTGGTTTCATAGTCGATCATTTTTTCAGCATTCCCATGGTCCGCCGTCACCAGCACCGTGCCGCCTTTTTCCAAAATGGCCTGAACCACTTTTTGGGCACAGGCATCCACTGCTTCAACCGCTTTTTCAGCGGCTTCAAACACGCCGGTATGTCCGACCATATCGGCATTCGCAAAATTCAGCACCATCAGCTGATATTTTTCGCTTTCAACGGCTTCCACCGCCTTCTGTGCCACTTCATAGGCGCTCATTTCCGGTTTCAAATCATAGGTCGCCACATGCGGCGAGGGAACCAGGATCCGGTCTTCCAGCGGATACTGCTTTTCCAGACCACCATTGAAGAAATAGGTCACATGGGCATATTTCTCCGTTTCGGCGATTCGCAGTTGCGTGACGCCCAGATTGCTGAGATACTCGCCCAGGGTATTGTCAACGGACTGCGGTTTAAACGCGATGGCGATGTTCTCAAAGGATTGATCATACTGAGTCATTGAAATGAACTTCACCGGCAAATATCCGCTTTTTCTGCTGAACTCATTAAAATCCGGGTCGATAAATGCCCGGGTTATTTCCCGCGCGCGATCCGGTCGGAAATTGTAGAAGATAATGCTGTCGTCTGCCTTGATCCGCTTGTCCTCATCTGTGTCGATGACAGTCGGCAGAATAAACTCGTCGGTGACGCCCTTCGCATAGGTCTCTTCCATGACTGTCAGCGCCGATTTGGCATGTTCCCCGGCTGCGGCTGTCATCGCGTCGTAGGCTTTTTCCACGCGCTCCCAGCGGTTGTCCCGATCCATCGCATAATACCGTCCAATCACGGTTGCGATTTTTCCAATGCCGATTTCCGCCATCTTTTCTTCCAGCGCTCTGATATGGCCGATGCCGCTGTCCGGCGCCGTATCCCGGCCATCCATCAGGCAATGCACATAAACCCGGCTGAGTCCCTGTTGCTTGGCCAGTTTAAGCAGTGCGTACAGATGGCGTTCATGGCTGTGAACCCCGCCGTCAGACAAGAGTCCCATGATATGCAAAGCGCCAGCCTTTTCCTTGGCCGAACGGATCCCGGCAAGAAAGGCTTCATTTTCAAAGAAGTCGCCGTCTTCAATGGATTTGGTGATTCGCGTCAATTCCTGATAAACGACTCGTCCGGCACCGAGGTTCAAATGACCCACTTCGGAATTACCCATCTGTCCTTCGGGCAGTCCGACCCCGAGTCCGCTTGCCGTGATCAGCGTATGGGGATTTTCTTTGTAAAACGCATCGAGAAAGGGGCTTTTCGCTGCTTCAACCGCATTACCCTTCTCCTCACATTCTGAACAGCCATAGCCATCAAGAATAATGAGGGCAGTTAAATTTTTTTTCATTGTGTCTCACACCTTTCAATCGATTTTTCTATTACAGGTTGTTGGTAAAACCCGTACCGACCAATTGTTAATCAGTTGTATGCTGCAGAATCGGACACTCTTCGAGATGTCCGCCATGATGCAGACAACACGATGTAACAATTGTCGGTACTGCGTTTGTTCTTTATCTTACTATTATTCATCGAACTCTTCGCTGCTTATAGTTTTCTGAAAAATTCAGTTTTTCTATAGCTCCAATCAGAATTTAACAATTTCGGAAAAGGTCGGTTTGAGGGAGGCGCCGCCGACCAGAGCACCATCGATGTTTTCCATGGCCATCAGTTCTTTGACGTTGCCGGGATTGACGCTGCCGCCGTATTGAATGCGCACTTTTTCGGCAGCTTCCGGGCCGTACATCTTGGCGATGGTTTTTCTGACCCAGCCGCAGGATTCATCGGCTTCTTCTTTGCTGGCTGTTTTACCGGTTCCGATTGCCCAGATTGGTTCATAGGCGACCACCACTTTGGTGATGTCATCGATATTCTTCAGGCCTGCTTCGATCTGTCCGACCACTTTGGCTTCGGCTTTTCCGCTTTCGCGTTCTTCCAGGGTTTCGCCGCAGCAGACGATCGGGGTGATTTCCAGCGACAGCGCTTTGATTGCTTTCTGATTCACGGCTTCATCGGTTTCATTGAAATACTGACGTCTTTCGGAGTGACCGATGATCGCATATTTCACGCCAATGGCTGTGAGCATCTCGCCAGAAATTTCACCGGTAAAGGCGCCATTCTTTTCAAAATGCATGTTTTGTGCCCCAATGCCTACATTTGAGTCTTTTGTCATTTCAACCGCTTTTTGAAGACCAAGGTAGGTTGGACAAAAAACGACTTCAGCTTCGGCGCCTGCCACCAATGGCAAAAGCGTATTGATCAAGGTTTCCGTTTCAAAAATGTCATGATTCATTTTCCAGTTTCCGGCAATTATTGGTTTTCGCATTTTTTTCTCTCCTTATCGATCCTGTAAAATTTCGATGCCCGGCAGTTTTTTTCCTTCAAGGAATTCCAGCGACGCGCCGCCGCCGGTGGAAATATGGCTCATGCCGTCTTCAAATCCGAGGATTTTCACGGCTGCCGCCGAGTCGCCGCCGCCGATGATGGTAATCGCATCGGATTCTGCCATTGCTTTAGCAACGGCTGCAGTTCCTTTGGCAAATGCCGGCATTTCAAACACGCCCATCGGTCCGTTCCAGATCACGGTCTTCGCCGCCAGAATCGCTTTTTCAAATATTGCCGACGTCACCGGACCGATATCCAGTCCCATTGAACCATCCGGAATCGTCGTCACATCGACCGTTTTATAGGGCGCGTCGGCAGCAAAGGCCTCAGCGGCAACCACATCAACCGGCAGCAGCAGCTGTACCCCTTTTGACTTGGCTTTCGCCATCAGCTCTTTGGCCAGACCGATCTTGTCTTCTTCCAGCAGGGATTTTCCGATGCCATATCCCTGAGCTTTGAGGAAAGTATAAGCCATGCCACCGCCGATGATCAGCGTATCCACTTTTTCCAGCAGGTTGTTGATCACGCCGATTTTATCCGAAACCTTGGCCCCACCCAGGATCGCGACAAATGGCCGGGCCGGCGCTTCCAGCGCTTTTCCCATAAAATCCAGTTCCTTTTGAATCAGGAAACCGGAGACCCCGGGCAGGATTTCCGCAATCCCAACCGTTGAGGCATGAGCCCGATGCGCTGTTCCGAAGGCGTCATTGACAAAAACATCGCCCAGATCTGCAAGTTCTCGCGCAAATTCGGGACTGTTCTTCTTTTCTTCGGGACGGAAACGCGTGTTCTGAAGCAGCAGCACATCTCCCGGTTTTAGCGACGAAGCCGTGGCCACGGTGATCGAGCCGGTCACGACCGGATCATCATCAAAAATAACTTTTCTTTTCAACAATTCGGACAGTTTTTCCGCTACCGGAGCCAGTGAGTATTTAGGATCGGGGGCATTATTCGGCCGTCCCAAATGCGACATCAGAATCAGCGCGGCGCCCTGATCCAAAATATAATTGATGGTCGGCAGAGCCGCCACAATTCTGGTTTCATCAGTAATCCTGCCGTTTTCATCCAAGGGAACATTAAAATCCGCCCGCATTAAAACTTTTTTTCCTTTTAATTCGATATCCGATACGGTTTTCTTACTCATTTTTTTATCCTTTCCGTTTAAAGAAATTCAGAAGCAGTTGCAGATTCTGCAAAAGCTCCTGAAAGTTTTTGTTCGTTTCTATTTGATTTTATTAGATTTGAGTTGCCACGAAACTAACTAAACGTACTAATTGTGCTGTGTAAGACATTTCATTATCATACCAGGAAATGATTTTCACCTGTTGTTTTCCGCCCTCAACATTCATGACTTTGGTTAAGGTTGCATCGAACAATGATCCGTAGGACATGCCAATAATGTCAGTTGATACGATCGGTGCTTCATTATAGCCTAATGTTTCGTTTGCGGCGGCTTTCATGGCGGCATTGATTTCTTCTGCGGTGACGTCTTTTTCAAGCACGCAGGTCAGGTCAACCAGCGAACCAGTTAAAACCGGTACCCGCAAGGCAAATCCGTCTAATCGACCGTTTAACTTAGGCAGTACTTTTCCGACTGCAGCAGCCGCACCGGTAGAGGTTGGAATGATGTTCTGAGCAGCTGCACGGCCTCTTCGCAGATCTTTATGCGGACGGTCAAGCGTTACCTGGTCATTCGTGTAACCATGAACCGTTGTCATCAGACCACTGACCAGGCCAAAATTATCGTCGAGTACTTTGGCAACAGGAGCCAGACAGTTGGTCGTGCAGGAAGCCCCGCTAATGACGGTTTCGGTACCATCCAGGACATTATCGTTGACGTTGAAGACGATGGTTTTGACATCGCCTTTTGCCGGAGCCGATACAATCACCTTTTTAGCACCCGCTTTGATGTGTTTTCCGGCACCAGCCTGATCGGTAAAGAATCCTGTCGATTCAATCACAACATCCACACCCAGTTTTCCCCATGGCAGGTTTTCCGGATCTTTTTCACCAAATATTTTTATTGATTTTCCATCAACCACGATGGCATCGTCTTTGACGTCGATCGCATTTTCCTTGAATTTTCCCTGAGAACTATCATATTTTAATAGGTATGCTAACGTTTTTGCGTCCGTTAAATCGTTGATCGCGACGATATCAAATGCGGGATTATCCGCCATCAATCTAAATGACAAACGACCGATTCTACCAAAACCATTAATTGCTACTTTTACAGACATATTATCTGCCTCCTTAAAATATATATATTTAATCTATGACTCAGCCAGAAGACGATTTAGTTTGTTTCTGGCAGGGTTGACAACTTTTCGAGAATTTCTCTGGCGGCACTTTCATCGGTGATCAGCACCATATTCTCACGCACACGGCTGATTGCAATAATTGCTTCCGCTTTCGAAACACCGCCGGCTACAGCGATGGTATGGGGGATCTTTTTGAAGTTTTCAATGCCGACACCAATGGTGCTTGAGGGCGAAACAACTTCTCCGTTGATATCAAAATAGTGACCGAAGGCCTCGGCAACCGCCCCTTTTTCCAGGATTTCCCGCTTATCGGCAGAATTCAGGTTACGCCAGTCGGCCAGTACATCGGCACGGCCCAGTCCGAAAATAAAGATGTCGATTTCATCCATCTTATCGAAAACCCGTTTGATTTCAGGATAGTCTTTTAAAGCCTCCAGCAGACGCTGGTCGATATTGTCCGGCAGATGCAGCAGTTCATAATTTGAATGCAGCTTCAGCCCGATTTCCGCCACGACATTATTCGCCTGGGTTGAATGGCTTTTTCCGATCCCGCCCCGGGCCGGAATCACATAGACATCCGGGTAAAAGGCTTCCCGCATCTCGTCGGCTACAGCCGCGGTGCAGCTGCCCCCGGTGAGCGCCAGCGTATCCTTGTACTTCATGACGGATAAAACATATTTTGCTCCGGAACGTCCCATAAAACGAAGCACTTCATAATTCATATCCATGTCGCCGGGACAAATGATTGCACGGCGTAAATGAAGCTTGTCCATCAGCACCTGTTCCAGTTGTTCAAGGCCATTATAGGCATAGAGCAGATTCTTCAGTTTCAGCAGCGCTTCTTCGCCTGCTTTTGTAATTACTACCCCTTGCCGCTCGACTGAAACAAGTTTTTGCTTCTGAAAAAAATCAATTTCATTTCGCACCTGGCGTTCGCTCATGTCCAGAACAAAAGCCAGATTTCTTCGTCCAATGGGCTGCTCACTGCTGATCGTTGACAAAATATTGTAACGCATTTCAATAAGACGATTCACTTCTGGCACAACAAGCTCCTGGAGCTCGATCACTTCTTTGCTGATTTTTATTTGGTTTGTCACAGAATCACCTTTCCTTCGAAAACGCATACTCACTTTTGTCCCACTGGGACATTTTGATTATACATCATCTCTATTATAAAAACAAGTTAAAAAAAGAGCCGCTCAAAAAACAACGATACCGGCCAATTGTCCACTTGTTGCAGGCACCGGGGCTGCCCCCAGGCTGCAACATAATCGTGCAATGGCCGGTATGATTTTACGCCGACTGGCTATTTAATTGTCCAAAGGTGCCGCTCACGAACACCCGCCGCTTTTTTCACTACTGTCTCAATGATATTCTTTTCGCTTGGATGATGGTTGAATCATCAGCGCTTCCCGATATTTGGCAACCGTCCGCCTGGCCACATTGAGATTTTTGTCCTGCAGCATTTCCGAAATTTTCTGATCGCTCAACGGCTTTTGCTTATCTTCGCCGCCGATCATTTCCTTGATGAAACGCTTGATCGCATCGGAAGACTTATCCTCATCGCCCTGGGCATAGCCACGCTTGAAGAAAAACTTCAGCGCAAAAGTCCCCTTCGGCGTTTGGATATATTTGCCATGAATGGCGCGGCTTACCGTTGATTCATGCACCTCAACCATCTCCGCAACAGCCTTCAGGGTCAGCGGCCGCAATTCCTCCACGCCTTCAAAAAAGAAATTACGCTGATACTGGGCAATTGCCTCAATCACTTTTTTAATCGTGTCCCGTCGCTGCTCGATACTTTTAATCAGAAAGTTAGCACCGTCCAGTTTCTTTTCAAGGTATACCCGTATTTCATCGTTTTTTTGCGAATTTTTCAGCAGACTTCTGTAGTAATTGTTGATCCTTAGCCGTGGTGCCGCTGCTTCATTGATTTTGACCACCAATTCCCCATCCACGATTTCAATGCTTCCATCCGGAATCACATAGGAGACTCCCTCAAAACAGGAAAACTCACGGCCCGGTTTGGGTTCGAGCGTCTTGATGACTTCCTTGAATTCATAGACTTCTTCTACTGAAAGCCCGGTTGCCTGGGCAATGCGCTTAAATTGATTCTCCGCCAGCGCCATCAGCTGATTCCTGATGATGTCGAGAAAGACTTCATCATCATCATAGCCCATCTGGCGCAACTGAATAAGCAGACATTCTACAATATTCCGCGCTCCGACCCCGGCGGGATCAAACCCCTGAATGATTTCGATCACCCTGGCGACCAGTTCTTCATCCACACCCAGAATGTCTATGATGTAGTTTTCATCAACAATCAGATAGCCGTTGTCATCAATGCAGTCAATCAGGTAGTCCCCGGCCAGTCTTTCTTTTTCACTCAGTGTCTGTGCCAGCAGTCCGAACTGCAGGTGCAGATACTCGCTGAGGGTCTGCGCATTCGAAGAGAATTTCTCAAAACCGTATTCTTCATCCGGATCAGGACTGCTCTGCGCCTGTCCCCGGTATTCAGAAACTTCCATGCTCTGAAAATACTCATCCCACCGCACGTCCTCTTTCTGCGACACTTCTTCTTTAACCGTCTCCTCATGAGCAGGAGCCGCTTCTTTCTGCGAATCCTCATTGTGCTCCAGAACCGGATTCTCCAGCATCTCGTTTTCAATGAGACTGTTCAATTCAATTGCTGTCAACTGAAGAATTTCAATGGACTGACGCATTTCCTGCGTCATGATCAGTTTCTGACTCTGGCTTATATTTAAATCAAATTTCAAATCCATTTTTTAACCACCTGGTTATTTCTTCCAATAAAATAAAGACCAACTTTCGTTGGTCTTCATTTTATCATATGCTACTTAAGTTCTTCAACAAATTTAATCACATTGACAGCCGCAATTGCGCCGTCGGCGACCGCCGTCACCACCTGCCTTAGCGATTTTTTTCTCACGTCGCCGGCAGCAAATATTCCCGGTATATTCGTGTGCATTTCTTCATCCGTGATCAGGTAATCCCTGGCATCCCGTTCGAGGTAGCCCACAAAAGGTTCCGTGTTTGGTTTCTGGCCGACAAAGACAAATACCCCGTCAAAGGGAACTTCTGTGGTTGCGCCAGTCTTGACGTTTCTGACGACAACCGCTTCAACCAGACCGTTTCCCTTTATTTCCTCAACCACCGAATCCAGGATCATGCTGATCTTTTCATTGTCCCGGATTCGCTGCTGCAGAATCTTGGCGCCCCGAAGCTCATCACGACGATGAATAATGACCACTTCTTTGGCGAATTTCGTCAGATACAAAGACTCTTCCAGGGCCGTATCGCCGCCACCGACGACGGCAACTTTCAGGCCGCGGAAAAAATTCGCATCGCAGGTCGCACAGTAGGACACAC
This sequence comes from Acetobacterium fimetarium, assembly GCF_014284475.1. Lineage (GTDB taxonomy): Bacteria > Bacillota > Clostridia > Eubacteriales > Eubacteriaceae > Acetobacterium > Acetobacterium fimetarium. The sequence goes on from NZ_WJBC01000014.1 coordinate 52,049, forward strand.
CCATGCCTCTCAATTCCTTTTCACCTTTGCAGCCAATCATTTTGGGCTCGGCGCCGGTGGCTACAATCAGCGTTTGAGTCGCCAGTGTTCCAGAATCCGTTTCGACCAAGAAGCCGCTGTCCGTTTTGGTAAAGGAGAGATAGGTGCGCGTCGAAAACTCCACCCCGAATGCCACGCACTGTTCCCGCATCCGTTCAGTGAGACTGGGTCCGGTACTGCCGGCAGGGGCGCCCGGATAATTTTCGATATCCCAGCTGGTTGCAATCTGTCCGCCGATTCCGCCTTTTTCAATAATCAACACCTTCAGTGCGCCCCGCGCCGCATAAACCCCCGCACACAAGCCCGCCGGCCCCGCACCGATTATTATCGTATCATAACTCATAAAAACACCTCTCACTCGTATAATTACTACCGTTGGTTTTGTTGCCGGTTTGCGCGAATCAATTTGTACACTGTACGGCGGACAGTCTATCGACTGTTCGCCTACACGTTACCAAATTGATTGCGGAAACCGACAGCAAAACTACTACTGTTCGAATCTTCAATCTTTCTCAATAACAAACGTTTCCATCAGCGCTGATTTTTGATCAGGTTGCTGTTGCTGATGAACTCTTCGATTTCTTTTTCAGACTCTTTGAGCATTTCTTTTTTGTATTCGTCAAATTGATTCTCTTTAACAATTTCCAGCGACCGTGTTTCCAGCTTCAGATTCTTCACGACTTCAATCTGAAGATCGATTTTCGCGGTGATTACGTCGATTCTCTTTTCCACGATCGCAATCTGTTCCTTCAGAAACGACATATAATGAATGTAAACCTGACAGGCGGTGGGCGTAATGGAGGCCGCCATATCTTTTTCATAATTCGCCTGGCACTTATCCCGCTGATCTTCCAGATCCAGCATTTTATCCATTTCTTCACTCAACTGCCGGGTCAGACTGCCCATGATCATCATTTCATTTTCCAGGTTCTGGTCTTTGTAGGAAAGAAGCTTTCCCAGCTGAAATTGAAACTTTTTCATAAGACAGCCTTCTTCATTGATTCAATACTTTCCGCAAGCAGACATTTTTCATGTACCTGCTGCTGCAGAAATTTATTGATTCCGTCAATTTTTTTAATGGCGACATCAAGGGCCGGATTACTGCCGCTTTTATACGCGCCAATACTGACTAGATCATAATTGGTGTCATAAACCGACATCATATTGCGCATTTTGGAGGCCGCTACCAGTTGATCCTTGTCCGCAATATTGGACATCAGCCGGCTGACGCTGCTTAAAACATCAATGGCCGGATAATGATTTCGGGAGGCAATTTTTCGGGACAGCACAATGTGCCCGTCAATGATCCCTCTGACGGTATCAGCCACCGGTTCGTTCATATCATCGCCCTCGACCAGAACCGTGTAAATACCGGTGATCGAGCCGGTATTGAAATTTCCGCTGCGTTCAAGCAGCTTCGGCATCATGGCATAAATCGACGGTGTGTATCCCCTGGCAACCGGCGGTTCACCCGTAGCCAGACCGATTTCCCGCTGTGCCATGGCAAATCGTGTTAATGAGTCCATCATCAGCAGCACATCATTGCCCTGATCCTTGAAATACTCCGCAATAGTGGTTGCCGTCAGAGCACATTTCATGCGCTGCATCGGCGGCTGATCAGAGGTGGCAACCACGAGCACCGATCGTTCCAGCCCTTCTTTGCCCAGATCGTTTTCCAGAAACTGCCGCACTTCTCGGCCTCTTTCGCCAACCAGAGCAATCACATTGACCTGCGTTTTTACATTTCTGGCAATCATGCCCATGAGGGTGCTTTTACCAACACCGCTCCCAGCAAAGATTCCCATTCTCTGTCCTTTGCCAATGGTCAGCAAGCCGTCGATAGCCTTGACGCCAAATTCCAAAACTTCTTCAATCGGCGGCCGTGACAGCGGATTAGCGCCGCTGCTCTGAATCTCATAGGGCACGCAATCCTCAATCGGCCCTTCACCATCAATGGGTTCCCCCATTGCATTGACGACTCTGCCGATCATGTTTTGAGACACACCGATCTTAAGCGTCGATCCGGTTGGTTCAACAATATTCCCGAAACTGATGCCATCCGCTTCTTCGTAGGGCATCAGCAGCACTTTATTGCCGCGGAATCCGACCACTTCCGCCAGAATAAAATTCTCCGCATTGGAATCAAATATTTTGCACAAATCACCGATGCTGCATTCCGGTCCAACCGATTCGATCATCATGCCGACGACCTTTTCAATTTTCCCAAAATAATGATAGGTTTCAGCGCGACGAATCGCTTTGCAAATCTTCGCTCTATCCATTTAAAGCCTCCAACTAAGAATTTTCCTGAATTGTTTTGTTCAGCTGCTGAAGCTGTACTGGCAGACTCATATCAATTACCGCATCATCGGTTTCCACCATGATCTTATCATCTTCTCTCATGATGATCACCTTGGATTTATTGGATAGTTTTTTTATCTTTTCTACGATTTCCTTGGTTACATGAAAATCGATGGTTTTATGACTCTCCGACAAATAGATTTTCAGTCCAACATCATCGCCGTGAATCACCTCATCAAAAATTTTCAGAAAGACATCATTGTCCTCCTGAATCTGCTGTCGCATTATTTTTCTTGAGATTTCAAAAGCAATTGCCAGTAAATCCGCTTCCTGGCTTTCCAGCGCCACCTGCCGCTCCTGGTTCATACAGTCAATGACTTCCCTGATCTCCTGCAGTCCCAACTCGGCTTCTGCGGCCGCCGCTCTGAGCCCTTCCTGGCGGCCTTCTTCCAGTCCCAGCCGGAGCCCTTCATCATAACCGGTGGCATAGCCCTCTTGATAGCCAAGCTCCTCAGATTTCTGCTTGATCTCCTCGCTGCTTTTTAATGCACTCTTGACCAGGTCATTGGCTTTTCGCAGCGCTTCGGCATTTTTGAATTCGTTCAGCCGGTTCTCCTGGGCCTGCGTCAATTCCCCGTTTGCCTGAGCCTGTTCGATTTGATCCTTTTCCTGGGTTTGCTCATCTGATTGAACACTTGTTCTTTCGTCCTGCAGATTGTTTTCTGACGGTTTTTTTATGGATACCATCTCCTGGGTAACCCATTTAGCCTTAACAATACTAGACAATAATCTCGTCCTTTCCGCCCTTGGAAGTTACAATTTCGCCTTCGTCTTCCAGTCTTCTGATCACGGACACGATCTTTTGTTGAGCTTCTTCAACATCACGCACCCTGACATTATGCAGGTATTCCATCTCACTCTTAACGGTGTCGCCCATACGTTGGGACATGTTTTCGAAAATAATATCCGAAACGCCCTTGTTTGCACCTTTAAGCGCAATAGCCATTTCTTTTGTATCGATTTCCTGGAGGAATCGCTGAATTGACATTGGATCCAGAATGACGATGTCTTCGAATACAAACATCCGCTTTCTGATTTCCTCAGAAAGTTTGGCATCATTTTTACTGAGTTCATCAAAGATATATTTTTCAGTTCCTCGATCGATGTTGTTCATGATTTCAGCAATATAATTAATACCGCCGACTTCAAGCAGATCAAAGGAAACAACGGATTCGAATTTCCGTTCGAGAATGGTTTCGACCTGTCTGATGATCTCCGGCGAGGTTCGATCCATTTTGGCAATGCGCTCGACAACATCCACCCGGATACTTTTGGGCAATTCGGAAATGACTGCCGACGCCTGGTCTGCTCGGGCATAAGATAACACCAGCGCTATGGTCTGCGGATGTTCATTAATAATCATATTCATCAGATTCTTGTAATCAGCTTTTCGAATAAATTCAAACGCTTTTGTCCGCAGGGTTTTGGTCACTCGTTCTAAGAGGGCACCTCCCTGTTGGACACCAAACGCCTTTTCGAGGACATTCTTTGCATAGGTGACCCCACCTTCGACGTACACCTTCTGGGCGACGCAAAGGCCATAAAATTCATCGATAACCTGATCGGAGACATCCGGGGAAATACTCCCCTGTCGGGTGATCTCATAAGTTAGTATCTCAATTTCATCTTCACTCAAGTGCTTGTAGATACTCGAAGCGATATCTGCGCCAAGGGAAATGACCACTTGAGCGGCTTTTTGTCTTGGTGTTAAGCCTTCATCCATATTCGTTGACATCCTTTATTTAACACTACTCATTCACTCTCATTTTTCAGCCATGATTTAAACAGCTGCGCCGCAATTTCCGGATTCATTTGTGCGAATTCTTTGACTTTTTCCTTTTTATCATCCTTCAGCGGTTTAATCGGTTCAATCGGTGGCACCGCCGAACCTTCCTCACCCGCCATCGCCGCAAACAGCTCGTCCGCTTCAGCTTCCTGACCCGGACCGAAAGAAGCCTCAAAGCCTTCACCTTTGACTTTCTTTTTCTTCCTGCCCCGCATCAGAATAAACATCAGAATCAGCAGCAGTAACAGAACCCCGCCGGCAATGCCGCCAAAAACAAGGATGTTTTGTGTGGTCAGACCGCCTTGCTGCTCCACTTCTACGTTGTCTTCTGTGCCTGCAAACTCGAAATTTCGAATCGTGACGTTTTCCGGCGCCACACCCGCGGCAAACGACACCAGCTGCACAAGGTTCTCGCGTTCCGTGGCATTCAGATCTTTCTGATCAATGGCAATCCCGATAGAAACAGCCTGAATCGCCGCATCGGTCTTTTCCGTCTGGGTGATTTCCTGACTGACTGAATAGGTTTTGTCTTCCGTAATGCCGGTGACGGTCCCGCCATTTGCCCTAGCATTTTGAGCATAGGTGGTCACATCGGTATTTCCGGTTGTGCCGGCAACGCCGCCGGTTGTCGTCGTTCCTCCCGACACATTCATCGTTGACGATTCCTGATTGACAACCCCGGTATTGTCCCCATCCGCCGATGGCGTGTAAGCCGTGGTTTCCTTCTTCATCGAATCGGTATTCAGAGTCGCCGTAACCGAAATTTTATATTGCGCCGGATCATAGGGGCCAGCCAGCACATTGTTCACTTTTTTCTTGATGTCATCTTCAACTTTTGAGGTTAATTCAATTTTCGAGTTAGTGCCACCGCCTAATGTGGAAGCGCTTTTAACCAGATCATTGCCTTCCCCATCAGTTAATGCGATATTATCCTTTGAAAGGCCCGAAACAGACTTTGCGATCAAATTCTGGATTCCCAGAACCTGGCTTTCGGTCAGTGTGGCCCCCTTATCTAAATGAATAATGACAGAAGCCGTTGTGTTTTCCGTCTCCTGCAAGTAAAATACATTTTCAGTCGGCACTGAAATCGTGACAACCGCATCGCTGACGCCGTCCAGCGTTTTGATGCTCGCCGCAATTCTTTCCTGCAGCTGCATATTTTCATTTTGCTTTCTTTCATAATCGGTAGAAAGCATGCTATTGTTATCCTGGACCACATAATAACTCAAACCATTTTTGGGATAACCCGCTGATGCCAACTGCATCCTGACGGATGCTTCGTCCTGCTCCGGCACCGTAATATTGCCTTTGGAATCAAGCCGCACATCGACGCTCTTGTCCGCAAGCGCAGACATGATTTCCGTCGTTTCCGATTCCGTTAAGTTCTCGAAAAGCGGCACATAGGTTTTATGATTCAAGACGGCGGTCAACACCAGCGATCCAACCAGCACCAGTGCAACGACTCCAAAAACAATCAGCTTCGTTTTCTTTGAAGTGCTTGTCCATAATGTCTTTATTTTATTTAAAAAACTTTTAATTTGTTCATTCATTACATTTTTTCTTCCATCCAGATAAATTTGACGTAGTCACACTCATTAATCCTGCACAGCCGGAAAAACACATTTGCACACGTCCCGGTTGTTCACACTCGGGAAGCCAGTTATGCACAGGCATCGCTTCGGTTCATAGACTGGGCATAAATAAAAACTGTGGCAGCTCTTAAATTCAAGCATTCAAGCTGCAACCACAATTTTTGGTTATCATGTTCAATCTTTTTCAATATTACAGGCTTGTACTCATAACCGATGAATAGGCATCCAGTGCTTTGTTTCGCAGCTGAACCATGGTCTGCAAGGCAACCTCGGCTTTTGCAGTATTCATCATCATCGTAGATGGATCATCCATATTTCCGATGGATAAGTTGTAGGCATCGACCTTCGTCTGGGCCTCTGTTTTTTCAACATTGTCAAGCAGTCCCTGCAAGGTATCTTTGAAACTGTTTGTTGAAGTTGCCGAAGCACTCTCTGAAGCTGCTGCTGCGCCTCCCAAACTGCTGCTGACAGAACCAATACTGCCGCCAATAATTGAGTCGATAGGAACAATAAACATATTAATAATTCTCCTTTTTATTTACCGATTTCCAAAGCTTTTAACGCGATCGCCTTGGTCGCATTGAAAGCCGTCACATTCGCTTCATAAGCGCGGCTCGCTCCCATGGCATCGACCATTTCCTGGGCGGTGCTGACATTGGGATACATCACATAGCCATCGGCATTTGCATCCGGATGGGAAGGATCATAAACCGGCACCAAGGCCGAAGGATCTTCCACCACAGCGCCAACCTGCACGCCGGCATTCTGATTGCTCAGCTCTGAACTGAGCGCATCGCGAAACGAACCGGTCGGGATGGTGTTCACACTATTGAGAACCGTCATCTGACGGCGATACGGTGTGCCGTCTTCCGTACGGGTCACCTCAGCATTGGCAATATTCTGAGAAATAATATCCAGTCTGAATTTTTGTGCGGTCATCCCTGAACCCGAGATATTTAAAGAACTCATAAAACTCATTTCTATCACTTCCCTCCGCTAATCGCGTATTTCAATCTGGAGTAAGAATCGCTTACCCCTTGGACCAAATAGTAATACTGCAGTTGCGCCTTCGTCATATCGATGTTTTCCGAATCAACATCAACATTATTCTCATCCAGTCTGCTTGATGACGATCTGGAATAGACGCTGACCTGCGAGTTTTCAATGCTTTCAATGTTTTTTGTTTTGCTGGCTGCCGAAGCGGAAGTCGTCTGAATTTTTTGTATCTCAGATTTCAATTCATCTTCAAAATCAACCGCAACAGCCTTGTACCCCGGCGTTTCCGAATTGGCAATGTTGTTACTGATTGCTTTTTGTCGCTGCCAGGTGCCATTCAGCGCTTTTTCATACAAAGCAGACGTGATCGAATCTCCTATCATTTTATACTCCTTTACAAACGCTCACACAAAAATAACTGAATTAAGTTACTTACTCTTTATACCCTTATATCTTTATTGATATCATTCATTTATATCTACTTGATCCGGTTGTCTATCAATAAAAAACATTCATTTAAATACAACTAATTTTTTATTTAAAAAAACAATACAATATCCAGTGTTTATATTATCATATATTTTGTGAAACAACAATTAAATTAATCGCAATTGTTGACTTTATCCGAAATTTAAAGAAAATAAAAAAAACAGCTGAAATTCAGCTGTTTTTTTATAAATCACTTTTTCGTATCCAGATGAGCCCCGTAGCTTGGTGTCATGCTGATTTCATAACTCGCAATTTTCTGATTGGTGCGATTTGTTTTCAAATCCTGCATGGTTTGTTTCTGTTCCTCACGCAGCTGCCTGACAATATCCTGATCGATCTCTGCGTTGAGTTTAATCAGTTCATTAATCTGACTTTTCTGTTCCTCATTGTAAGCAATCGCGTTGTTCTCCAGCTTGAAATGCGTTTCCAGCTGCTGCAGTTTTTCGATCAGAACGTCGCGTTCGGCCAGTATTCCAGCTAAAGACTCCCAATTTTCAATATTGCTGAGCAGTTCTTCACCCTTGGAAACATATTCTTTCAGAATCTGAATTTTCTCCCGGCAAAACTGATTAGTCTGATCATTCATTGACTACAGCCTCCGCGGGGTTGAAGCACTGTTTATTTTATTCGCTTCCTTAAAAGAATCTTTAAGATCATTGATCAAAGACAACAGATCATTCATCAATTTAACATCGCGATTGACGTTTGCTTCACCCAACTTCTCATAGATAAACCCGTATAATTCATTAAGCTCAATCGAAATCGGGTATTGCATATCAAGAGAAAGATTCAATGAAGAAATAATCTTTTGACATTTTGCAATACAATTGAACGTTTTAACAAATTCCTGGCGTTCCGTCAGAATAACTGCCATCTTCAGCTGTTTTGAAGCTTCTTCGTAGAGCTTGACGACCACGTCACCCTTGGATAAGATTTCCAACGCGAGTCTTTTTGTCTCATCATATGCGTTTGCGTACTGCATCACAATTCCCCCTTTCTAAAAGGCTTAACTTGCCGAGAATGATGTTAACATCGAGCTTTGAGTATTCAGCGATTGAATCGCTGTTTCCATGGCGGTAAATTTACTCCAGTAATAGGTTTCCTGCTCTTTAAGTTTCGCTTTCATTTCTTTGATCGACTTGTTTGCTTTGGTGATATTTGTCGTGATACTGTTTTCCGTATTGGAAAGTGTCGCTTCATAGCCGGCCAGTTCGACAAGCGATCCTCGCGTCCCCTTCACCCCGGATGTCTTTGAGGCTCCGTTGATGATATCATTGAGCTGATTGGACAAGCCTGTTTTTTCCGACGTAAAAAGCTCTTTTACCGCCGTTGTCTGCGACGCCAGTGCTGCATCCAGTTTGGTTTCATCAATTTTCAGCTTGCCGTTTTCAGAATAGCCGGCCGAAGTGATGCCCATATTGAAAAGAGAAATTCCGCCTGCTACCGCCGAGCTGTACATCAGCGACTGCATTTTTGCTGTGATCCCTCTAATGGTACTGTCTCCAGTCAGCAGGCCGGTCTTGGCTTTTTTCTCCCACTGTTCAACTTCCGTATCACTCATATCTTTTTTCTGGTCGTCCGTCAGTGGCTGGTAGTCCGAATCATATTTTTCCTTGACCAGGCTGTTCATCTTATCAATCAGTGTATTATAATCATTCACATAACTCGTGATTGTCTCTTTTAAAGTAGTTGTATCCTCTTTAAGGGTAATCGTGCTTGCTTCATTCGTTTCCTTCAGCAAATCGATTTTCACGCCATCAACGGTGACGGAATTCGACGTCCGGGTAACGGACTGTCCATTAACCATAAATTCGGCATTCTGCCCGGCAGTGACCGTTCGATCTTTTAAGCCAAAGGCCGCCATGATGCCGTCAGACTTCGCATCACTGATGACGATGTTCCCCGTACTGCCGCTTTCATCAGCGGTCATGGTAAATTTATCAGTTAGTGCAGAATACCCCATGGTGACACCGGCACTGCTTGAATTGATGCGGCCCATGATGGTTGACAGTGAATCGGTCCGGTTAAACGTAAAATCGACCGAGTTGACAGAAAAACTGAAGGTCTGGGCGCTCGCATCAAGACCTCTCAAGGGCAGATCCCCCAGTGCGGTACCGGTGCTCAGCTTATTAGTCTGGCCACTGGTCATACCCAGCGAAGCCAGAACCGGTGTTTTTGAACTGAGATCATTCACCGTGATCTGAGAACCAGAGTCAGCAGAAGTAAAGCTTAACTTGCCGTCAGTAAGGCCAACTCTGACCATCGGCACAATCGGCACATCAGCACTCTTATTACCAAAAGCCGCTGTAACCTTTTCCTGAAGGGCCGTCAGAAAATTGCTGCCGTCGGCTTTAAAACTGGTATCACTGATATCGAAGGTGATGGTTTTAACGGTTCCATCCAATGTCATCTTCAGCGATTTTCCGGAAAGATTGGTCACTAGCGTACTGTTATCGACTGTAATCGCCGATCCAGTCAGGTCTTTGGAGATTTTTGCTGCACTTGATACCGTCGCCTTTGTAGCCAGTTTCGTGATTGAATTGATCGTGATGCTGCCTGACATGGCGGCATTTGTTGCCGTCGCGGTAATGTTTGTAGAAGTCGTCGATGCTGCCACCGTGCTGAACAGCTTATCACTTCGCATATTTTTGCTGGACAAAACATCCAGATACTTACTCTGAAATTCTTTTAACGCTTTGGTAACATCACGGTAGGCCGTCTGTTTCCATTCCATTTTTGTGACTTTTGCTTCTTCTTTTGTAATTTTAGTACGGGATCCGGTGGTTAAACTTTCAACCAATGAATCAGTGTCCATACCGGAAACCAGTCCGCCGATCCCGGTCTTACCTGTTAAAGTTGAAGCTGTACTTGATGATGTTGAGCTTACTGTTGACATTTTTTATCCCTCCAAACTGAATTTGTTATATTTCGTTCTATATCGTTATAATTAATATCGTCGCTTTCCCGAAATACTTTAGTATTCTTTTTGGTAAATCGAAGGCTGGACGTATTTGAACGAATGATCAACCGAAGCCAGCGACTCGCTCTGGCCAATGAAGAAATAGCCGCCCGGCAACAGTGAATCATAGAATTTTCGCACGATTTCATTTTTGGTCGGTTTGTCAAAATAGATCATAACGTTGCGGCAGAAAATCGCCTGGAAAGGTTTCTTAAACTGAAACCGGGACAATAAATTGAAATTCCGGTAAGCGACACCCTTGCGCAAAGCATCCGATACCCGCATGAATTCCTCATCATAATCGACAAAATACTTCTTTTTCCATTCCAGCGGAACCTTTGAAAGTTCTTCCTTCGAATAGACGCCCGATTTGGCAATCGACAGCACCTTGTCCGAGATGTCAGACGCCAGAATTGTGCTGTCCCAGGAGCCGATACTACTGCTCAGATAGTCGCGGGTGATCATCGAAAGGGTATAGGGTTCCTGACCGGAAGAACACCCGGCACTCCAAACCCGCAAGTCCCTGGTTTTTGTCGTTTCCTCGATCCACGGCAGCACATGCTTTTTGTAGTAATCAAAATGCTCGCTTTCCCGTAAAAAATAGGTATGGTTGGTGGTCAGTTTGTTGATCAACACCGTCGCTTCTTCATTATTTTTATCACTTTTAACATATTCAAAATAATCCATGTAATTGGTGTAGCCGAGCTGAGCAATATGATTGCTCAACCGGCCTTCGATCAGATGCCTTTTTTTGCGCAAATCGACACCGTAATTGGTATGGATATAAGAGGTGATCGCGTTAAATTCGTCTTCCTTCAGCTTAATCATTTCTTATTGCCTTTCTTAAATTAGTACCGGTCCAGAATACTGGGAATATCGACAATCAGGCTGATGCTGCCATTACCCAATATGGTACAGCCCGCAATGCCGGAATCCTTAACCGAATAGCGGTTCAGATATTTCGGAATGGGCTTCACCACGATCTGATGTTTCTGGATCAGATCATCCATAAACAGGCAGGCAAACGTTTCGCCGGAATCCACCAGCATCAGCGTTCCATCCTCGATACTGGTTTCGCATTTCCCCGAATTGAAGATATCGTGGAGACGAATCAGCGGATAGCATACCCCTCGGATCATCACCATTTCATTTTTGTCCGGATCCTTAATCAGTTGATCGGATGTGATTTTAAAGGACTCGCGAATATTGCTGATCGGGATTTCGTAGAGACTGTCCCCAACCTGAATTTCCATTCCGGAAATGATCGATAAGGTCAGCGGTATTTTCAGGAACGTGTTCGTGCCCGATCCCTTTTCACTTTCAATTGAGATGGACCCGCCGACTTTTTCGATATTCTTCTTGACGACATCCATCCCCACGCCACGGCCGGAAAGCTCAGTGACGACACTGTTCGTGGAAAAACCCGGCGCCATGATTAAATTCAGTATTTCTTTTTCTGTGTATTCTTCTTCCGGTTTTGTCAAAAGATTCTTTTCTTTCGCTTTTTTCAGAAGCACTGCCGGGTCCAAGCCCTTGCCATCATCACTGACCGAAATGACGATATCACCGCCGACATTCTGCGCTGACAGAATCACTTTGCCGATCGGATTTTTTCCGACGGCCATTCTTTCTTCCTTGCTTTCTATCCCATGATCCATGGAATTTCTGACCAGATGCATCAGCGGATCGGTGATCCCGTCGATAATGGTTTTGTCGACTTCTGTGGTTTCACCCATGGTGATGAACTCGACATCTTTCGACAGCTTCTTGCCGGTATCCCTGACGATCCGCTTCATTTTTTTGAAGGTCCCGGCAATCGGAACCATCCGGATCGACATGACAATATCCTGCAGCTCATCGGTCAGTTTCTGAAGCTGAGTAGAAGTCTTCTCAAAATTTTCATCCTTCACTTCATCCAGGTTCACACTGCCCAAAACCATGGATTCGGTAATCACGATTTCCCCGATCAGGTTCATCAGCGTATCCAGTTTGTTCAGATCGACGCTGATTAAATTCTGGACGTTGTTGCTGCTGGCAATTTGTTTATTCTTGGCCGCTTCCTTGCTTTTTTCAGGCTGTACGGCTTCGCCAGCAGGCGTCTCCGCTTCTTTTTCAACCGTTTTCGTCTCTAACTCTTCATCCGGGAAGGCATCGATAAACTGCAGGGTCTTAACCGACAGAATGCTGTTTGCCGTACTGATGATGGTATCTTTGTCAGCAGCCGTCAGCAGCTTGCAGAAAAAGCCATTTTTCAGAATGATGCCAGCCGCCTCAGGATTGTTGTTCAGTACCTTTGGTATGGTTTCCAACACTTTACCGATCGATTCCAGCTTGTTGACGAGCATAAAAGCGCGGATATTTTCCATCTGGCAATCCTCGGTAAAACGCGTATGCAGATAATAAAGTGTTTCGTTACCAGATGGTGGCTCTTCTTCAGCAGATGTCGCCGGTTGCGCTATTGCTGTTTCCGGCGCGCCCATTTCAAAGGACAAATCAATAGAAATTCCGCCTTCCGCATCCGTCTGATCTACCAGGATTGTATCCTGCGGGCCGCCTTTGATACGACTTAAAAAAGCCTCCGTCTCTTCGATGAGTTCCTCGTTTTTATCCAGTAAATCTTCGTTGTTCTGAATTTTTTCAACTTCGCCTCGCAAGAAGGTTGCAAAGTTTAAAACCAGATCCATCAAATCTTCAAAGTCTTCTGTTCGAATGCCTTCTTCTCTGATGACAAAAAACAGATCCTCCAATTTATGAGCGGAATGAGCCATTGCCTCAAATTCCATCATCGCTGAAGACCCTTTTATGGTATGCATAATACGAAAGATCTCGTTGATATCTTCCTCTGTTAATTCCGCATTGTCCTCAGATTGAAGTAATATTTCTTCCAATTGATCAAGTAGTGTTTCCGATTCAAAAATATACATTTCTAAAATTGAATCATTTCCAGAATCATAATTACTCATCTTCCCCATCCTTTATCTATATGAATTTTTCGTACCAACACCGTTGCTTAAAGCGTTATACTACTATTGTATCGAATTTCTGTGTTAAATCTACTATTTTTTTTATAAAATCTCATTTATTATATCGTCAAATTAGAAAAAAAGGTTAGTTATTTCAGAAAATTCAGAATTCTATGAAATCTGCCTTAGTCGGACTTTAAATGATTGCCTAAATTAAAATCTTCAAGTATAATTCTAATTACAAATACAAGCGTCTCGCTTCGTTCGTAGGGGCGATTATCAATCGCCCGCCAACACCCACACCCGATTCGCAATTGCTCAACGAAAGGAGTTCTCCGATGGACGGAATTAAAATCACTTCCACGGTTCAGTCACCGAAAACCACTGACGTCACCAACAAGCAGATACCCAGCGATGCCATTTTTGATCTGAACAATCAGGATATCAGCATCAAAACCGATCAGACAGCCGATAATCTTCAGCAGGAGAGCTTCCGGGACACATTATTCCAGAACCTGCAAAAAGAGATTCTAAAGCCGCTGCTCAACAGCACCGCGGCTGAAGCCGACAGCCTGCGAAAATTGGTGCTGGTGGCCCAGCTTTTTGATGGCTCCGTCGATGGCATCCCCAAAGAGCTGCTCAACGGCATCTTCATCAATTCCCAGGACCTGTTAAGCGAACTGCTGACCCGGGATAAAACCGATACGATCTTCAAAGGCGCGTTTTTCGACAGCCTGCGGTCACTGGCCAAACTGGAGGGTTACCCCCAGCTCAAGGATGCTATTGCCGGTATTTTGAGGAATTACGATGCCTTTGTCAAACAGAATCAGACGCTGCAGGACATTTTTTCCGAAACCAGCCGCCTGATGGCCAACCTGCCTTCCAAGGAACGCGCCCTGCTGGCGCAGGAGATGACAAAGCTGGAAATGGCCCTGACCGGCAGCAAGACAGCCGACCAGAATGCCCAGAAGCTGGTGGATCTGAAAACAATCCTCAGTGATAAACCGCAGTCCAACCAGACCCTTCAGACCCTGATCAATCTGAAAGCCTCCCAGAACGGCAAAAACCTGGATGCCCAGATGGCCAGAATCGAGGCCGCGCTGAACGGCAAAGGCCTGGATTACCAGGCGCTCCAGAAAATGCTGAAGAACGAAACCATCCCGGTCTTGCGTCAGATTTTGACATCTCAGGCCTACAGCGACAAAGTCTATCAGTCGGTCTCCACCATCATTGATCATATCGTCCGATACGACAAGGCCAACCCCGAACAGCTGGAAGCGTCAGTCGTAAAATTTGCCAATGCATTAAAACCCTTATCGAATTTAACCGATGCCGAAATTGTGGATATGAAAAAGCAGCTTTTTCTCCATGCCAAAGAAGCCGAGATTCTTTCCGACCGGATCAATTCAGCGGCCCAGAATACGCTCGACGGCGACAAAGTCGAGCTGGCTCACCTGCTGGAAAAAGCGCTGGATGACGCCAATTCAACCAAAATTGTCAACTCCGCACAAACGCTGCTGAATACAATGCTGCGAAATGAAAGCCCCATCTTCAACCTGATGCACTTTCTGATCCCGCTTCGTTTCATGGATGCCAATACCTACGGCGAGTTTTTTATCGACAAAGACCCTTCCGAAAAGGATGGCAGCAAACCGAACGCGCAGGAATCGACGGATATCTTTTTTACCATTCAAACCGACCGCTACGGAAATTTTGAAGTGGAACTGCTGGCCCGTGACAAAAGCATCAATCTGAACATCAACTGCCCGTCCACGCTGGTCGATACCTTAAGCAGCAGCAAGGACAAGCTCAAGAGCATTATTGAAGAGCAGGGCTACAAGCTCACCTCATGCGGCATCGGAGAATATATGGAAAGCCAGAGCATTCTTCAACGCTATCCCAAATTGGCTTTCAGAAAGGTAGGCATTGATGTCACCATCTAACGAAAAAAAGACTGCTTCCAGCAAGGCGCAGTCAGAAAAAGAAATCAAGAAATTAAAAGTCAGCGCTTTAAAATATGATCCAAAAAAGAATGCCGCCCCGGTGATCGTCGCCGCCGGCTCTGGTTTTGTTGCCCAGAATATCCTGAACGTGGCCGAGAAAAACGGCATCCCCGTCTACCACGACGACAGCGCCGCCACCCTGCTTTCCAAGCTCCAGATGGGACAGGAAATCCCCCCGGAGCTGTTTCAGATTGTGGTGAATATTTACATCTCGTTATTGAATCTGGCTGAGGATAATGGGATTGGGGAGAAATTGTTTAAATAGAAAGGATTTTCATATGAGTAAAGATTATAACATTTGCATAGACGCCCACCCAAACATATACAACAATTCATCTTCAAGAAAGTTAGATATCTTTTTTTCGGAACCTGAAAATGGTGTTAACAGTGATACCGGAATTTTAAACATAATTGCCGGTTTTGGTGGCAACGCCAATTCCAATGTCTATAAAAAAATGAGATCTCAGTTTGCTGATAAATACAATATGGTCGTCGTACAATGCAATTACTTTGGCTGGGAATTTATGCAGAGCGAAATTCTTCAGGAAACACTGGAAAATTTTAATGATATGGGGCCAATGCAGGCAGTTGACAATATTTTTAGTATTATTATGATTTCTGAAATATTGAAAGACAATAATCTTACTTTTAATGCAAGTAAGATTATTTCGTATGGTCACTCTCATGGCGCATATATATCATATTTATCCAATCGATTCGCTCCTGGATTATTCAACTTAATCATAGATAATTCAAGCTGGTTATATCCTGTATATATGTTGAATGACCGATATTTAACTTGCGGTGGTAATCAGACTATTTTCCACTACCTTATTCGTTCTTTTGATAATCTTGATCTTGATATTTATAACTTAAATTCTCTTTATAAGCATTTTAAAAATAAATGTATTATTCATTCTTTTCACGGAGCTGAAGATACTTTAATTCGTTTTGTAGACAAAGAAAATTTTTGTCTGCCTATGAGAAAATGCTTTTTGCATAAAATTGATCGTTCAAATCTTAACGATGTGTTTAAATCTCCTAGTCATAGTCTTGATGCTGATTATTTAAAACTCTATGATTATGTGATGAAAAACCTTTACAATACTTCTGGTAAGTCGACAAATATAAAAATCAGCAGCCATCGAATTGAAACACAAAAATATAGTTATTTATTTAATTTCAAAAGCCAAATACCTGTACTCACACGTGAACTAAAAAACAGGTAATAATGGATATTGATTTCAAGTATTATAGCCGCTTTTCTTTGACAATATTTTTTGTCTTTTAATTATCATATATAATCTTTACTACCCTTGTCAATCGTTCAATTAAATCAACCCCATCCCAAACCAGTTCAAAATCCATGGTTTTCCCAATGGGCACAACACGGTCGATCCCCTGCGGGCGATTATTTCTTAGGAATTCTTCAATCTGACTGAGATCCACACCATAATAGGATAATGTCTGGCACTGACTCTTGCAAAGCGGCAATAATTCATCCAGATTCTTTACTCTGCATTCCATGAAATAACCGCTGTTTCCCCGGTAGTCCATTAAATCTTCTTCAATTTTTTCCAGTGCCACACGGATGGTTAAATTGTTTTTCGTTATTATTTGGTGAACCCCTTGATGCGTTGCTCCTAATTCGCATAGTGTTGTCAGCTTACTCACGGCCTGAACGCCTTGGAGGTTATATTCTTTTTCTACAATGGTATTTAGACGCTTCCAGAATTCTTCCTGCGCTTCATTAATATGATTACCCATCCAAAAAATAATTCTTGGAGATGTACAGGCATTCTGATCGGTTAAATAGGTATCATTATAAAAGCCTCTGGCGATTTTTTCTTTATCCATCGCTTCCAGATACTGATCTGCATTGATGATCGCCATGGAATAACGGTCAGCAAAAGTTACTTCTATGGCCCTGGGTTTGAGTGCTGCTCTTCTGATGGTTTCAATGGTCTGGTTTCCTCCCCAGATAATACGGGTATCGCAAAGAGCTGACAAATACTCCGTAATCTTTTCAGAATGGCCATATTTGATCAAACAGAAATAGGGTCGCAAGTTTTCATATTTGGGATTCCCCAGCGTTCTTTCCATCGCTTCAATGATTAAATCAACTTGTTCATACTCTTTTGATGGAAGCCTGCCGATGTTGGCATTTCCTGCCAGTAGTCCTGCCACCATGGAATAGGCGAAATTGACAGGTACATTGGATGGCGCAATGTGAAAAGCAATCCCTCTGCCATAACGGTGTTCAATTTTATCTGTATAGTCTTTCTTCAGTTCTTCCATCGCGGCTTTTCTACACCAAAAGCCAAAGGTAACCACATCGGGATAAACTTTGGCTTTTTTATTTCTTAACAGTTCTTTGGATAATGCATTTAAATAGCTGATGACTTCTGCTGCAAACGGCTGAAAGGCTTTAAGCTTCGGCATTTCTTCCAGTGTTTTTTTTGTTCCGATATAATACTTTATTTCTTCCAAATCAGCCTCGTTATTTTTGCGGTCCATATGTATCACTGCACCCCCTTATTTCAGCATTTTTCAGTCGTCCGTGAATTTTAAAATATTTACCAGAACGGCCGCAAGGGCAGTCGTCTTCTCCTAAAATCACACCTTCATCTTCGGTTAACAAAACATGACCCGGGTATGATTTTGGCAAAATCGAAACGACTTCAATGATGCCGGTTTCGCCAATATCACAGGGGGTAAAATCAATGCTTCTCCTGGTGAGGATATCTGAAAAGATACTGGCATGCAAGTGACCTTCTTCACATTCCATATAAACACATCCAGTTTGTTCAACCATACCGTAGTAATCATAAATTTTTTTTATGAAACTAACATCACGAAGAGCGTCTTTAAAAGCTTGCGGATTAACCGATTCATTCTGCAGTTTTTTCCATCCACCGCCATGAATTAAGATACCCTGGGATAAATCGATCTTTTTGTTTTGCTTTTTCAGTTCTTTGTAGAAATGCTGCCAGATCATAAAAGTAAATCCAAAAAGAAGAATGGGTTTGCCTTGGTGTTTTTCCAGGAACGTCTCAATTGCATCCAGGTTAAGATTCATGTCATCATCCAGCGCATAGGTTTTGTTTGCACCAAAAATAGAAAATCCCAGAATTCCCGCACCTCTGGCTGAAAACATGGCTCTGTTTTTGACCACAGACGGACAATCTATAATCAGCATGGGCATCCGACTTGAACCTGTGAAATTTGAGACGATTTTCACCAGAGTTTTTTGCTGATGACTGGCGGTTTCCTTGTCCAGATATATCTTTGACACGGCTTGACCTGTTGTTCCTGAAGAAGTCATGGTTTTAAAAATTTCTTCATCTTTAATACTTTTGAGTTCAAGCTTTTTAAAAAGGCTCACCGGCAAAAATGGGATATCTTGGTAGCTTCGTATTCCTGCTTCAGAATTAAAGTTCAAGGCATCCAATATTCCTTTATACTGAGAACAATTCTGATAATGATGTTTTGTTAAGTCTTTTAAAATCTCAGTGAGAAAAGCCTCTTTTTCTTTTTTATCATAAGCGTATGGTGGAATATTTAATATTTTCTCATAATCTATCATAATTGACCTCTTTTGAAACACTTTGTTCAGTATTAGTCAATTAAAGCATTGACTGTTTCTTCTAATTTTATGTACAATGTTTTTCCTGCTTCATTTTTGGGAATTTCTGAAATGTGTTTCACATCAAAGGCTGAAAAATGAATCCCTGTCTTTTCCGATACATATTTTTTAACAATCTCTTTTTTTGTCTCATCAGTGATGTAGATTTTCATTTTATCATCTACCCCGCTGCAGGCACATTCCATATCTTCGAAGGCTGTTTTCAGCATCCGTTCCGTTTCATCGAGATTCACTCGATTACCAAAAATCTTAATAAAACGTTTTTTACGCCCGACGATGTAGTAGTAACCATCTTTGTCACGCTTCGCCATATCTCCTGTGGTAAGAATGCCGTTGTTTTCATCACCTTTAGCCAGATCTTCTCTTTCCTCAGCGTAACCCAAGGTAACATTTGGCCCCTGGTAAACCAGCTCTCCAGTAATTTCCGGTTCCGTAATTTCTTTTTCGTCAACATCAATAAGCGAAAATTTTCCACCGGGAATGGCAATTCCCATGCTCCCATATTTTCTTAAAGAGTCTTTATACGGTAAGTATGACATTCGAGCCGTTGCTTCCGTTTGTCCATACATCACATAAAAACGCTTTTGATGCTCCTGAGCATACTGGGCAAACTCTTTGTGCAGTTCTGGTGAGAGCTTTCCTCCTGCCTGTGTCATCGTCTTAAGACTCGGTAAATCCATTCTGAAAAAGCGCAGCCGTTTAAGCATCTCATAAGTATAAGGAACCCCACCAAAAGATGTCGCTTCTTCTTTTTTGAAAAATGTCCAGAATTCCTTTTGCATCAAACCTTTATTGCTTAATAATATGGTCGCCCCTTTATATAGGTGGCTGTTAATAATAGATAAACCATAGGTGTAATTCATCGGAAGCGTTGTAATGGGACGTTCTCTGTCTGTGATTTCCAAATACTCGACTATCGCTTCAGCATTCGACTGAATATTTTTGTAACTCTGACGGACTAATTTGGGACTCCCGGTAGAGCCGGAGGTGGTCAGTAGTAGTGCCAGATCTTCATACAATGGACTTGGTTCATAAGTGGTTTTTAATAATGTATAGTTGTATGCTTCCAATGTTTGGTGATACTCCGGATGTTGTTTCAATAGATCCGCTTTTTTTTGATCGGACACCCAAAGATATCCTGGTTGATAGACTTCAATCAAATGAGCTAACAATTCCTGGTCTAAACCACTGTCTAAAAGCAAAGGAACAATTTGATTGTCTAGAAAGCTCGTATAGCCTACCAATGAACCGATGCTGTTTTCGCACAAGGAAAAGACAAGACTTCTTTTTGGAATCTGACCACTCATGCTTTGAGAAGCTTCTTTTAATTGATTATAGGTAATACATTCGCCGTTATCCTGTATGGCGGCGAATGCATTTTTATCTTGTTTATTAAAAAACATCGCATTCTTCCTTTTCTTTCTAAACCAAAGCTGCCCCATCAACACCAAGGATTTGGCCTGTTACATAAGCAGATAAATCTGACGCAAGATACAGGCAGGTATTTGCAACATCTTCCGGCGTGCCCAACCTTCCCATTTTTATATTGTCGATTCTTTCTTGAAGATACTCTTCACCAATGGATCGAAACATTTCTGTATCGATCATCCCTGGCGCAATCGCATTTACACGTATGTTGCAGGATGCCAATTCTTTAGCGGCTGTTTTTGTAAGGGCTATCACCGCTCCTTTTGAAGCACTGTACACCATTTGTCCTATATTTCCATTCACCCCGACAATAGAAGATAGATTGATAATACTCCCGTTTTTTTGACGTGTCATAATCTTTGCTGCCAATTGGATTAATTCAATCATTGCAAAAACATTAACTTCAAAAGTGTCTTCCATCAGTTGATGCGGTATCATTCCAATACGTGCATCTTTCATGACTCCAGCATTATTTACAAGTACATCCAATTTTCCAGTTTCTTTTTTTATCTGCATAATCGCTTTTTTTGCAGCGGCAGTATCTGTTACATCAAAGTAAGTTGGAATAACCCTTCCATCATATTTTTGATTCATCTCGCAAACAACAGCATCAATACTTTCAGGTTCTCGAGCATTAGCATAGACAATCCCACCTGCCGCAATAAATGTTTCAATAATTCCATGTCCGATACCCCGGCTTGTCCCAGTCACTAAACAGACTTTACCTTTGAGGAGTTCAGATTTCGATATCATATTTTTTTAAAATCTCCTTACCCTTTTCAAAAGTCGATAGTTCAATGATGTCATCTGTATCCAGCATAATATCAAAGCAATCTTCAATTTCTGAAATCAAGCTCATATGTCCAACAGAATCCCAGGCTTTGATTCCCTGATACTCCAAATCCTTAAGCTTACTTTCTTCAATTTCAAAAACCGTAGTAAATATTTGGGTGTATTTTTCTAAATTTGTCATTTGTATTCTCCCTTTCATCCTATATTGTACATCGTCATATATATTTACTTGATACTTGTTTTTTATATTTTATGTAAACATAGAAAATTTCTTTAAATTGAAATCGATTCTTCACATGAATTCTTATGGCACTTTCATTATTCGTAGAAATATTCGTTGATATCTTTTGCGCACCTTTACTTTTCGCAACACTTAAAAATTCAATAATAAATACAATTACCTTCCATATTTGTCAGTTTTTCATTTTCTCTAATTAATGTATTTTCACTCACTGACATGTATTTGGTCTATCTGCATCAGCATCTGCTTTAAATAGAACCATATCTTTTTCGCTTGTTTCAAACCATATTTCGACATTTTTTTGAATAAATGGTTCAAAATAGTTGGGAATAATATTTTTGTCTTCTTTTTCGAGAAGAAAAAAACCAGCCTGTTCCATATCTTCTCTTGCTAATCCATTTGAAAAACAATCTACATATTCATAATTTTTATTATTCAACATTAATTTTATCGGTTCCCCAAGATATTTTAAAACACTTAAATCTCCGATATAATCAACAATTCGCATTATTGTGCTGCCATTTACCGTTATTTCTTTCCCAACAAGTAGCCCTTTCGTTTCGTCTTCATATATTACTTTCCACTTTAAATACTTGTATATTGGATGCAAAAAATATCTTTTTTCTATGTATTTTTTTGACTTGTAAGGTAGTTTTTCGTATTTTTTTTCAAAATCAAAAAAGCCATCCAAATCCGTTAGATTCTCCACATTTACCAATACCGCATTTAACTGATTATCTAGTCTCTGAATTTTCTTATTTTTAATAACTGCTATTTTATAATCTGAAAGATCATTTAACCTATAGTAGTGTTGCATGATTCCAGTCGTTCTACCAAATAAATGTTTTCCCAGTGGCACCATTGTCTCTGGGTTCGTTCCGATACCACAATACGTTTGATAATTTGTAATACTGATAAAACGTTTAATTAACTCCACTCCAACCATCGGTATCAGGTTTTCACCACTAACCATAATCATTACTGCACAAACATGATAATATTGATGATCACTATTAGAATAAGGAATAAATCCATGCATCCCAACCATTTTTCCAGTGGATTTGTCTTCACAAATGATAAAATTTAATTTATCTTCATTTCCATGTTCGTATAAAAAGAAATCTTTATTATTACCTAAAATATGATTATTTCGCCATTTTCTTTTTATAAAACACATTATTTTATCTATATCATCGCTATTTGCCTGGCGAAAATTATAATTTTCATCATACTTATTCACTACATAACCTCTTTCACTATTCATTTTCAATTCAATGTCTGTTGAATAATTCCACTTTTTTACATCAATAATAATTGCGATAATTTTCAGATTTCGGTGGCAAATCATTAGTATCCAACCTTGGCAATGTAAATGGATTTTCCTTAGTAATATCTGCAATTCTTACATCAGTTGTTAACCCTAGGATACAATTTTTTGATTTTACAAAATTAACAATTTCTTCATTATAT
>NZ_WJBC01000015.1 GCF_014284475.1 Acetobacterium fimetarium
AAAATTCGATTACTTGATTTTCAGCCATTGTTCGGATTTTTTAATGGCTTGTTTAGTTATGCTTTTTTTATCAATCCTCATTTCTGAAAAAATATTGAATTAACTATTGACTTTTATTAGCTGGTCTATCTCCTTAATTGATGGTTATTCGGAGTAAGCCCCCGAAAAAGCAAACAAATCGTCAGCATTGTAGCGACAACCGACTAACAATTGGTCGTTACGGAATTTAGTGACAACTTTGCGGGGCATGCCCCCACTGATTCTTCCTCAGGCTCTGGTCAGTTCCTGAAAATAACGTGAAACGGCAAACATCCGGGCGCCGTTGATGATCTCTTTAATGCTTTTTGTGATCATCTCCGGTGATTGTTTCATGCCGTCTTGAGCCCAGGCAATGATCATTCCCACTACGCCATAGGACAAAAATTCAGCACTGAAGGTTTTTTTCTCCGGATTCATGAGCTGAGCTACTTCTGCGTTCATCTTTGAATCACTTGACAGGTGTTCAAGCATTTCGATAAAAATATCTTTCGTTACCGAAAACAAATAATTCTGAAATTCCGTTCCGGCAATGTCTTTTAATGTGATTTGATAAAAATGCATGTCTTTTTTCATAATCGACAGCAATTCCAGCACTTTTACATCCCAGTTTTCGATGGTGAGATCTTTTTTGATCACCAGAATCGCTTCCTGGTAGACGATCCAGTTGATTAGATCGTATTTATCCTGAAAATGATAATAAAAAGTCTGTCGGTTGAGCCCGCATTGGGCGGTTATCTCTGCAATTGTGATTTTCTCAAAGCTCTTGTTTTTAAGAATTTCCTTAAACCCTTTCGCAATTGCTTTTTTAGTAATTAATGACTCTGACACTATCTAACCCCTCTTGGTGTTTTTGAAAATAATTATATCATTTTAAGGGTTTATGTCAATTATTGGTCAGTGATATCGGTACCGCACGCCTCCGGATTGATTCCGGCGATTTCAAACATAAAAAAAGAACCCTGTAATAAACAGAGTTCTTCATTTTGAGGTACCGCTTTCGCTGTTTTGTCGAGCGTCTCTTTTTTAAACCAATTCGTCAGAATTCAGATTTTGGTTCAATCGGACATTCAGTCTTTCGCTTTTGCGTCGCTTGTAGGATGACAGGCCGATGGTTGCCAAAAAGAACACCAGGAAGTAGACGCCCAGGATCATGGCACTGTGCCAGAATCCGTTGGTGATGTCACCGCTGATGGTTTCCTTGAACACCACCACCGAATAGGTCATCGGCATGAACGGATACAGGGTATTGAAAAAACCGGGCAGGGTTTCCATCGGGAAGGTGCCGCCGCAAGATGTCAGCTGCAGGATCAGCAGCAGCAGGACACAGAATTTTCCGAGATCAGCCATATGCACGATACAGAACTGAACGATCGAGAAGAAGGTCATCGACACCAGGCAGGCGGCCAGGAAGTACAGCAGCGGATGGGCAATCTGCAGTCCCAGGCCGTATTTGATGATGACTTCCAGCAGGACGGCCTGGGTCAGGGCGATCAGCAGATAGAGGAAGCTGCGGATCTGTTTGTTCTTGCTTTCCCGGGACAGGATGTTGAATTTCTGGTCGGCATCGAAGTAGATGCCGAAGAAGATAATCAACGATCCGACCCACAGCGACAGCGACATAAAATAGGGGGTGAAGTAGGTGCCGTAGTTTTCGATCGGATTGATTTTGTCCGTTTCAACCGTCACCGGGGTGCTCACAAAATCGCCGAGGCCGTTTAATTTGGCCACATCGGCATTGGCATCGGTGATCGATGTTTTGACGCCGTTCTGAGCGGTACTGATGCCGTTGTTAAGCTGGGTCTGTCCGTTTGCCAGGGTGGTTGCCCCATCGGCCAGGGTCACGGTGCCGTCGGCCAGGGTGGTCGTACCGTCGGCCAGGGTAGTGGCGCCGTCGGCCAGGGTGAATGCGCCGTTCGACAGGGTGGAGGCGCCGTTTGACAGAGTGGAAGCGCCGTAGGAAATACTGTCGGCGGCGGTGTTCAACTGATCCGAGGCGGCACTGACGGTGGCAATGCCGCTGTCGATCTGGCTGGTACCGGCGGATAACCCGTCAGCGCCGGCGGCGATCGCTTCGGAGGCGCTGCTTAACTGGTCGCCGGCACTCTGCAGCATCTGGATCTGCGCCGCATTGTCGCTGGAGGACATCTCGCTGATGAAGGCGGCAAAGGCCGGATCCTGCATCAGTTCGGGGTGCGCCCCGGCAAAGTAGGATATAAAGGATGCGGTCTGGTCCACGCTGCCGATCAGCGAGTCGACACCGGCGGTATAAGTCTGGATGCCGGCATTGAGCTGGTCGGTGCCGCCGGCCAGCGTCTGGGCGCCGACGTTCAGCTGAGCCGAACCGCTTTTGAGCGTGCCGATGCCGGAATTGAACTGGTCGTATTTGGACGCGAATTCCGATGTACCGGAGGCCAGCGCCTGTGTTCCGGAGGCCAGATCCTGGGAACCGGAGGCCAGATCCCAGCTGCCCGAAGCCAGCGTCTGGGAGCCGTCTGCCAGCGCCTGCGAGCCGGAAACCAGCGTCTGGGTGCCGGAGGCCAGTGTCTGGGTTCCGTCCACGAGCTGAGTCGATCCGTCGGCCAGCTGGGTCAGACCGTCATCCAGTTCGCCGAGCTGGCCGGGTACTTCGGTGACCTGTTGGGCGAGGTTGTTGACAATTTCGCCCGATACTTTTTCGCGCAGGCCGGTTTCCATTTCCAGAACGGCCCGGCTTAAAATCTGGCTGGCCAGATAATTCCGCCGTTCATTCGGTGAGAAATCGATCGTGGCCGTCTGTTTATTGACATTGGCAGCGGAAGCGATGTCGCCTGAAAAATCAGCCGGAATCTCAATCATCGCATAGTATTCGGTGCCTTCGGTATTGGTGACCGCATCCGACTCATCGGTGGTCACAAAATAGAACGAATTGTTCTCCTTCAGTTTATCGACGAATTCATTCCCGAGGTTGCGCTGCTTGTCATTGATGACGGCGCCCTTGTCGTTGTTGACCACCGCGATGGGCAGGGTTTCCAGTTTTGAATAGGGATCCCAGAACGCGTTGAGATAAAAGAAGCTGTACATCAGGGGGATCAGAATGACTCCGATGATCACCGCGATTCGCATTATATGTGTTTTTGTTGTGCTTTTTCTGTTCATGAAGTGTCTCCTCTTTTCTTTGCTTCATGCAGTATAGCACTCCCTTTTATGCTTGTAATTAGACCATTACTGCCCGGTGTCAAAAAACACGACAAAAAGATACATTTGTCTAATATGTTGAACAAAGAACACGTTTTCACTTAAATCGTTTCTTAATAGTTTCTTAAACGCTTTTAAGAATCTCCGGAGAAACACTGGCCATCTGTATCTCTCGCGAATTGCCCCCAATAAAAAAATCGCCGCAATTAAGCGACGATCACCCTTTTTCAACCGGCGTAGTAATTCAACTTATCCATCAATAGACTCTTCGACTGAAGACCCACCATGGTTTCTACGGCTTGACCATTTTTAAATATCTTGATCGTCGGCACGCTCATAACCCGATATTCCTTGGCAAGTGCCTGGCTCTGATCAATATCAACCTTATATATACTTACTTTATCTTTCAACAAATCCGCTACTTCTTCGAGCACCGGCGCAAGCGCTTTACAGGGCCCACACCATGTCGCAAAAAAATCTACTAGTATAACACCGGAGCCATTCAATACGAATTCATTAAATTCACTCTGATTTATTACCTTTGCCATATTTTCCCTCCTTATTAATTCTCGATGTCTGCCGCTAAAGCATTGACTTTTTCACCAAGTTCCGCAAGTTTTTTCAACCCGTCTTTATTTTCCAGCGCACCGACTTCATCGGTATGCGAAAACTGAACAAATCCGATTTCTTCACAGTTAAGATATTTCTGATACCATTCCAGGGTATTAACAACGGCCTGAAATTGCCGCGGATAGTGAGGTGCTCCGCCAACCCCAATGACCACCATTTTCTTCTTTTTAATAATTGAACGATCTTTGAGATTGTACAGCATTTGGGTGCGATCAATCAGTGCTTTTATTTTTGACGGGAAGGCGCTGAAATATACCGGACTGGCGATAATCAACAAATCGCACGTTTCAAGTCGCTTATATATTTCTCTCATATCATCATCTTCAATAATACATTCGCCCTGATGATCCACACAATAATCACAGGCTTTGCACGGTTCAACGCTTATTTTATTAACATTGTAAAGATACAACTCATGATCTGCCTTTATTTGTTTCAGAAAAAAATCCAGGGCTTTTTGGGTATTATGACCATTTCGGTGGCTTCCCATTACGGCTAGAATTTCCATTTGTATTTTCCCCTCTTTCGTGAATCTTACGTTATTTAAAAGCTATTATACCCGATTTCCCATCACAATAACAATGATATTTTTTTTTTCATTTGCAACGATCCGGCCGGCGATTATTTTTTTCAAAAAAGAAAAAAACCGAAGCCGTGTGAAAAGCGTTCGGTTTTTTCTAAAAACTTTGAAAGAGGGTAACTTGTTATGGCTAAATAATACCCTAAAATACTTAAGCTTTTCTTAAACCTGTCTTATTTTGGCCTGTTTTTTTATGGAATTGTAGAAACTCGTTGAACATTGGATCTTTGCACAGCAAATTTTTCCTTGTTCTTCGTAATGAATCGCGTATTTACGCTTCCCTTTAAGATTTGTCAGCGTGTAGTTTT
The DNA here is from genome assembly GCF_014284475.1 of Acetobacterium fimetarium. Lineage (GTDB taxonomy): Bacteria > Bacillota > Clostridia > Eubacteriales > Eubacteriaceae > Acetobacterium > Acetobacterium fimetarium. Next base: position 4,732 of record NZ_WJBC01000015.1, read on the forward strand.
TTGTTTTCCCATTAACTTTTTCTGCTTCTTCCGCAGGAAGCACGTTTTTTATATCATTGATTCGGATTTCAGCCACTGTTTTTTTCCAAAAATACAGTTTCCTGTCAATGATTAAGCGATCATGGGTAAGCAGCATCTCAAAACTTGTCGTGACATAACGTAATGAAATTAAAAATAAACTGATCATCACAACCAGACAACCAAAGCTTATTATCGTTTTCAGTTGATAGTCCGTTATATTATTTATAACCTGGGTATATAAATAGGTATAACCAATTAGAATCAGAGCTACTATTGTTAATGCCGGTACGCTGATTTGTTTACTGTCCAGGGTTTCACGTGCTTTAACTGACATAAGACCTCCCAAAATTTAGACTGTATTTTATTATACCCCATTGATTCCATAAAAAAAAGAGCCTGTGCTCTTTTTTGGAAGTGGTTATTCCTCTTCTGGTGAAAAATCTTCTTTATCGACACCACACAAAGGGCAAACCCAATCATCCGGCAGATCTTCAAAGGCTGTTCCTGGATTAATCCCATTATCTGGATCCCCTTTTTCTGGATCGTACACGTAACCACAGATATCACATACGTACTTTTGCATTTTTTCCTCCTGCAGATCTCGAAATTCGTTCTTAAGCTTTAATTACCCAAATGATTGTCATGATAACACAAAAACAGTAAATAACAAAAAATTATTTTTTTTTAACCGTTTTTTCAAAAAAATTAAAGACACCTTCCCGAAAAATCGGGAAGGTGTCTTTTAATTTACTAACTATTCCTGGACAATTGCTTCTACTGGACATTGGTCAGCGCATGTACCGCATTCAGTACATTTATCTGCATCAATTACGTAGATATCGCCTTCAGAAATTGCTTCTGACGGACATTCATCCGCGCATGAGCCACAAGCAATACATTCATCTGTAATTCTATAAGCCATCGAAAATCCCTCCTTTTAGCATTAACAACATATTTATTATATCCTTTTTTGTATTGAAATCAAGATGATTATTTGTCTTTTTTGACTTTTTCGTGTTTTTTTACTTCAATTTCCTCTAAAAGATATTTTTTTACCTCAGTTTCATCTTTATTGACCTGAATTTTAACGAAAACGGTTTCTTCCAGTATGCTTAGCTTAAATACTTCGCCTTCTCCGTCCGCCGTAATAACTTTCTGACCGACTTTCGGCAGCTTCTTTGAAACCTCTTCATAGAATTCCTGCTCATAGGTTAAACAACACAACAGGCGGCCACAGATTCCGGAAATTTTGGTGGAGTTCAGCGACAGGTTCTGCTCTTTCGCCATCTTGATGGATACCGGCGTAAAATCACCCAGCCATTGCGCGCAGCACGTGGTCCGGCCGCAAACACCCAAGCCCTTAAATATTTTTGCTTCATCACGAACACCGATTTGTCGGAGCTCGATCCGCACCTTGAAAATGGATGCCAGGTCTTTTACCAGCTCTCTGAAGTCTACGCGGCCTTCCGCGGTAAAATAAAAAATCGCTTTCTTCTGATCAAAGGTATATTCAACATCGATCAGCTTCATTTCAAGCTTATGCTTTTTGGCTTTAGCTATAAAAACATCGCGTGCGTCAAGTTCATTCTTCTTGAGCTTTTCATACTCCAGTGTATCTTTTTCGGTCGCCTTGCGGATAACCGGTTTTACCGGTGCGACAATTTCATTATCATCCACGTCTCTTGCCGTTAAAGCGATTTCGCCATATTCAATTCCTCTAACCGTTTCAACAATAACCGGTTCAAACTGAGCAAACTCAATATTTAACGGATCGAAATAATATATCTTCCCAACTTTTTTAAATCGTACCCCGACGACTGATTTTCCCATTGGATCTATCCTTTCTGAATTCTCATTATCTTAATGAAACATTTTTCCCATTGTAATCTTAAGTTTACATTATATTGTATTGTCGCCATCATTTCAAATAATGTTTTGATAATGGCTTCATTTTTTTCATTTTCCAGGAGTTTATAGAATGCAACCAGCGCCTGATCCGGTTTTGCGTTGTCAGGTAATGGATGTCCGTCCAGCAGAAGTCCCACCTGATAAAACCAGTGAATCAGAAATTCCAGCGTCCCCTGGCTGGTTGTTTTATCCTTTGACAGGGTTTCCGCCAACGAAAAAACCTTAATCTCATTCCCTCTCAAAAGACTGTAAATCTCTCTGAGATAATGCACTCGCTCTTCTCGGATCTCACTGTTTTCCAGGAGATAATACGCCATTCCCGGGGAACCGCCTGATGAAAGAACCGCATTGTCAATCAACTGACTGTCGAACTCCGTGTCACGATGCAGAATTTCCTTGATTTTCCGACTGTTTAACGGTTGAAAATGATAGCTCTGGCATCGGGAACGAATCGTCGGCAATATCGATTGAGGATGGCTGGTGATCAGAATAAAGATATTATAGCTTAATGGTTCCTCCAGTGATTTTAAAAGACTGTTCTGGGCTTCCGGCGTCATCCTTTCCGCTTCATCGATAATCACGATGCGCCAGTTTCCGGAATAGGGCTTTACCGACAAATCACTGATCATTTCCCGAACCTGACTGATTTTAATACTGGTCTCTCCGGTTTTGGCACCGATCACTTTCACATCCGGATGATTTTCATGGTCAATCTGGATGCAAGCAGGGCAGTGGCCGCATGGTTTCTCCTCATTATCTGAACAGAGGAGGGCTTTTGCAAATTCTTTGGCGGTTTTCTTTTTACCAATGCCATCCATTCCTGAAAAAAGATAAGCGTGACTCATTTCATCCCCGACGATTTCTTTTTCCAGATGGTGTGTGATGGTTTCATGTCCAACTATTTTTTCAAACATCTTTTTCTCTCCCGTTGAAGCCCTCCAAGTCCGTTAATTCGGCTTGTTTTTCAGGTCATCCTCTTCGCTGTCATCCTGCGCCAGCTCCAATTCTTCATCCAGCTCAGCGTTGAATTTCTCATAATCCAGTAATGTCGCGGCTTCTTCATAATCGCTTTCTCTGACAAACACCTCAATATGTGCCGGTGTGAAATTTCCCATGAAGATGCTGCGGATTGGACCGCCAAAGCCTTTTTCTTTGGTAATCACCGGAATGCCATTGGCACTCAGATAATTTTTCAGCAGGAGAAATTCAATATCGGTGCTGGCCATGGTCAAATACGTATACTGATCTTCAATCATTTGAGTTTCTCTCCTTTTTTATTTATATCATTCCAGATTTCTTCATGAATGCTTTCGATACTTCTTAGTTTTCCCTGATGGACACAGTTTATTTCCGTCCATCCATAGTCATCAACCAACGCCAAGGCGCTCTGATAAGACTCCCTTAAGTGTTCGGGACTTTTCTCATGAATATCTTTTTCCTGTTTACCGGTTATTTTATTGTTGCGGTTTCTGATCAGTTCTTCATTAATTTTCGGCGGGATATTCAAAAAGTAAACCTGATCCGGAACGGGCAGCCCATAAAGGTTGAATTCATAATCCCAGAGCCAATCCAAAAATTTTTTCCGCTCATCAGCCGCTCTGATTTTTCCCGCCTGATGCACCATATTTGAGGTCGTGTAACGATCCGCCAGGACGGTGCCGCCCTGATTTAAAAATTCTTCGTAATCTTCTTTGTAGGAAGCATATCGATCGGCCGCATAAAAAGTCGATGCAATATAGGGACTGACCTGACTGGGATCTTCTCCAAACGCTCCCGCCAGATACAATTTTACCATCGCTGAGGATTCTTTGTCGTATCTCGGATAAGATATTTTCATGACTTTTTCGCCGTTTTTTATCAGCCGATCATAGAGCAATTGAGTTTGGGTCTGCTTGCCGCTTCCGTCCACGCCTTCAATGACAATGAGCCGGCCTTTATGTTTTTTTTGATTCATTAATTGCTCCTTTTCTTTTAGTACCAGAATTTCCCGATTTTCGTCTATTCCCACAACCGCCCTGCCTTGATCCAGCAGTTGCTTCAGATAATCAAGCATTTGCTGAGTCAGCCGGCTGCCTGGCAGCAGCACCGGTATCCCCGGTGGATAGGGAATGATATAATCTCCGATCAGACAGCCTTTTGCATTTTCCAGAGGCTTTTTTTCCTTATCATCGGAAGTAAAAGCGGTCCATAAGGGCAGCTCCGTTTTTATCGGCGCCACCCCCTTGAATTCTTCAAACCGGTCCACCGCTTGCGAAGCTGTCTTTTCATGAAAAGCAGCCCGCCCGATTTTACTGTTTATACCCGCAATCGCCTCGGTTAACTCTTCCAAATCCTCAGCGGTCGTTCCGATGCCGGTCATCGCCAGAACATGATTACCGCCTGACATCTCGCACTGGATGCCGTACTTTTCCGAAAGCAGCTGCGCTACCGTTTCGCCAGAAATCCCCCGGGTGCAGAAAAGCCACTTGCTGCGGTCATATCCGGTCTCTGATTCGCCTTCATCATATAATCTGACCGCTGCATTTTTTTCCTGCTTCCGGCAGAATTTCTGATGTGCCCGAATGATGTTTTCAAACACCGCTTCACCCTTTTCAGCGGCGGTGTCGACGGCCGCTTCAACCGAAATCATCAATGGATAACTGGGAGATGAGCTCTGCAGCAAAGCCAGAAACGATTTGATCCGCTGACGATTAACCCGTTCGCCCTGAAAATGCATCAGGGAGCTTTGGGTAAATGATCCCAAGATTTTATGGGTGCTTTGAATCACCACATCCGCGCCTGCTTCCAGGGCATCCATGGGCAGCTTTTGATTGAAATGCAGATGCGCGCCGTGGGCTTCATCCACAATCAGAAACTTCTTGTTGTCATGAAGCAAGTCCGCGATCGCCTTCACGTCACTTGTTGTTCCATAATAAGTCGGGTTGGTCAAAATCATGCCCACAATTGCGGGGTTTTCCGTGATCGCTTTTTTGACACGGTCCAGCTCTATTTTTGTTGCAAAGCCCAGATCCGGCTGGATTTTCGGATTGATAAAAACGCCCTCAATGCGACCCAAAGCCAGCGCGCCAAATACCGAGCGATGACAGTTGACCGGCACAAGCAGCCGATCTCCCGAAGCACAGGCTCCTAAAATGGCGCTGTGTATTCCGGTAGTGGTTCCATTTACCAAAATAGCCGCTTCTTCACTGTTGTAGACAGCCGCCAGTTTTCTCTGCACTTCCCGAATCACGCCCTGCGCATCGTGGAGGTTGTCCGCACCGGGAATTTCGGTGATGTCGTAAGCCCGAAAATCGAAATCTTCACCCCGCCCCTTGTGTCCCGGCATATGAAAACGCTGGTGGTTTTTTTTATTTATTTTTTCCAGTTCTTTTTTCAGTATGCTTTTATTCATGCTTCTATTTTAACACAACGGCCTTTCTTTAATAGCAGAAATTTATCTTTTATCCTTTTATCTTTTTGAGAATTATTATATAATGTTTGGGCAAATATAATTTAAGAGGAGTAATGAAAATGTCCAATGAAAAAACGATAAACATCGATATGGAAAATTTTGAAACCGAGATCATGTCCTATAACGGAACTGTCATGGTGGACTTTTGGGCAGAATGGTGCGGACCTTGTAAGGCATTGTCCCCCACAATCGACGAAATTGCTCTGGCACTTCCTGACGGCATGAAGGTATGCAAAATTAATGTGGATGAAAACCAAACACTTGCCCAACAGTTTAGAGTCATGAGTATTCCGACGGTTGTTTTCTTTAAAAATGGCGAAGTGGTCAATCGTTTTGTAGGTGTTCGTGAAAAAAATGAATACATCGATATGATGAAAAGCCTGTAGACTTCAAACATTTTAAAGTCCGCAATTGCTGCTCTGCAATTGCGGACTTTTTATGTTCTTTTTTAAATCATTGTCTGGTCAGGAAACTTTGCCGCCGGATGCAATGCCATCAACGGTTACCAGGGACAGCTTCTTGCCTTTGGTCGCCGCCAGAATCATGCCGTTGGATTCAACCCCGCGCAGATTTACCGGTTTCAGGTTCGCCACCAGAATAACCGTTTTACCGACCAGTTCATCCGGTTGGTAGTATTTGGCAATGCCGGATACCACCTGGCGTTTTTCCTGGCCCACCATGAGCTGGAGAACCAGCAGCCGATCCGCGTCAGGATGGGGTTCGCAGGCCACCACTTCGGCTACCCGAAGCTGGACTTTGGCAAAATCATCAATCGTGATCAGCCCTTCCGGCAGTGCTTCTGTATTTTCTGCTTTCTTATTTTCCGCTTTTTTTTCGGTCTTTTTATTTTCTTTGACCGTTTCTTCTTTTTTATTCAGTTCAATTCGCGGGAACAACGCTTCGCATCGTTTGACTTCAATTCCTTCCGGGAATCTGCCGAATTTCTGAATGCTGTCCCAGGTCAGATATTCCGCCGGACATTTCAGTTGTTCGGCCATTTTCTCGGCCGTCTGAGGCATGGCGGAAGAAATCAGCACTGTAACAATTCTCAGGCATTCGGTGAGGTTGTACATAACCTGCGCCAGTCTGGCCTTTTTCTCTGGATCTTTGCCCAGTACCCAGGGTTGGGTTTCATCAATGTACTTGTTCGAACGGGAAATCAGTTTCCAGATTTCCTCCAAAGCCCGGCTGAAATCAAGTTTGTCCATGTAGTCACTGACCACGGCCGGCGTCTTTTCCGCCAGTTCGATCAGACTGTCGTCAAAATCTCCCGTCTCCCGGTCTTCCGAGATCACGCCACCGAAGTATTTTTCGGTCATCGCCAGTGTCCGGCTGAGCAAATTGCCCAGATCGTTAGCCAGATCCGAGTTGATATGGCTGACCAGCAGGTCTTCGTTGTAAACCCCGTCGGAACCGTAGCTCATTTCCCGCAGTACGTGGTAGCGTAGGGCATCGACGCCGTATTTGTCCACTAATACCACAGGATCCACAACGTTACCCACAGATTTTGACATTTTTCCGCCTTTTAGCAGAATCCATCCATGTCCGTAAACCTTTTTAGGCAGCGGCAGTTTCAGCGCCATCAGGATGATTGGCCAGTAGATCGTATGAAAACGGATGATATCCTTGCCCACCAGATGGACGTCCGCCGGCCAGTATCGCGCCATCAAATCCGGCTTGTCGTTCAAGTAGCCGAGTGCCGAGATGTAGTTTGGCAGGGCGTCAATCCACACATAAACCACATGTCCGGGATCAAAGTCCACCGGTACACCCCAAGAAAAAGAGGTTCGGGAGACGCACAGATCCTGAAGACCCGGCTTGATGAAATTGTTGATCATTTCATTCTTTCGGGATTCCGGCTGAATGAAATCGGGATGCTCTTCAATGTACTTCAGAAGATCGTCGGCGTATTTTGACATTTTAAAGAAGTAGGCTTCTTCGGACGCTTTTTCCACAGGTCGTCCACAATCCGGACATTTTCCATCCACCAGCTGGCTTTCTGTCCAGAATGACTCGCAGGGGGTGCAGTACATTCCCTCGTAGGTGGATTTGTAGATATCACCCTGATCGTAGAGCTTTTTGAAAATCTTCTGAATGGTTTTTTCATGTTCGGGATCGGTGGTTCGAATGAACTGATCGTAGGATATGTTCATTGTGTCCCAGAGGTTCTTGATTCCTGCGACGATGCCGTCCACATAGGCTTTCGGCGAGACCCCGGCCTCTTCTGCCACTTTCTGAATTTTCTGTCCGTGTTCATCCGTCCCCGTTAAAAAGTAGGTGTCATAGCCCTTCAGCTTTTTAAATCGGGTAATCGTATCTGCCGCTACAGTCGTGTAGGTATGACCGATATGCAGGTTCCCGCTGGGATAATAAATGGGGGTTGTAATGTAAAATGTTTTTTCTGACATAATTTCTCCTTTTTAATTACTTCTTTTCTTAATTGCAAAATTTTTCGAAACTGAACAATCTTGCTTTGATGTTTGTATATATAACCAATTTTGTAACGTGTAGGCGAACAGGCCTAAGCCTGTCCGCCGTACAGTGTAAAAATTGTTTTATATATGCAGACAGCGAAGCTCGCTGTCCTATATTCGCATCCGCAAAAAAAACCTCCGTCCCGTTAAGGGCGAAGGTCTCGCGTTACCACCTTAGTTCGCATCATTCTCACAAATCATGCCTTCATAAGTTATTTAAACTTTCAGTTTTATCGCTTGCAAGCGGTATGGGCTTGGAATTCTCCTCACCGGTACTTACTCCGAGGCCATCTTCAATGCTTTTTCTGTCACCGGCTTTCACCTGTCCCGGCTCTCTTTTGACAGATCCTGCAGTTACTCTTCTCTTCATCGCAGTTCTCTATTTGACTCTTTCTATTATACTTCACTTTGATAATTTTTCAAGCGGTTTTATCGCTTGACGGTGTTGTAAACATCCCGTTTCGAGATTCCCCGGTCCTTGGCTACCTGTTTCATCGCATCCTTTTCAGCCAGCCCTTCTTTCAGATAATGTTCCAGATGATCGGCCATGCTCAGCCCCGCGATTTCAAGATCGCTGATGGTCTGCGCCTCTTCTTTTGTTTTTCCCTCAATGCAGAGCACGTATTCGCCCCGCGGTGGATGTTCTTTGTAGTACTGATTATGCTGGGCTATCGTTCCATACAGCGTTTCTTCGTAGCGTTTGGTAATCTCCCGGGAAATGCTCATCTGGCGGTGACCCAGGCCGAATTTTTCCAATGCTTCCAGCGTTTTAGGCAAACGATGGGGAGATTCATAGAGGATCGTGGTGACATCCGCCGCTTCAATCCGTTTCAGCCCTTCCTTGATCGCTTTGTTTTCCTTGCCCAGGAATCCGAGAAACAGAAAGGCCCGGGTGTCCAGTCCCGAAAGCACCAGGCCGCAAAGCCCGGCATTCGGTCCCGGCACAACCTCAATCGGAATACCATTCTCAACGCAGTTTTTTACCAGAACCGATCCCGGATCTGAAATCAGCGGCATGCCGGCATCCGATATCAGCGCGATGTTCTTTTCCTGTTTGAGCAGCTCAATCAGATTCTCACTTGATTTCTGTTCGTTGTGCTGATGGTAGGCGATCATTTTTTTGGAAATCTCAAAATGATTGAGCAGTTTGATGGAATGTCGGGTATCCTCAGCCGCGATCAGATCTACCTCTTTCAGGATTTTGAGACCGCGGATGCTCATATCGTCCAGATTTCCAATTGGTGTACCGACAATATAAAGTTTTCCTGACATATTATTCGTTGTACAGGTTCCGTGCCACATACACCCCGTTGGCAGATGCCTGCATCAACCCGCGGGTTATTCCGGCGCCATCGCCCAGCACATAGAGATTTTTGACGCTGGACTGGAAGTTTTCATCGACCGTCACCTTGTTTGAATAGAACTTCACTTCAACCCCGTACAGCAGGGTTTCATCACTGGCGAGCCCCGGCGAAACGTGATCCAGAGCTTTGATCATTTCATCAATATCCTTCATGATCCGGTATGGCAGCACCAGACACAGATCACCGGGTACGGCATCGATCAGGGTTGGGCGGATATTATTTCGTTGCAACCGCTCTTCGGTTGTGCGCCGGCCTCGTAAAAAATCGCCATAACGCTGCACCATAATCTTGTTGCCGGTCAGCATGTTTCCCAGGCTGGCAATATGTTTTCCGTAAGCCACGGCTTCGTTAAATGGCTCCGTAAAACTTTTGGATACCAGCAAAGCAAAATTGGTGTTGTTCGTCTTTAAATTGTCCGCTTTGTAGCTGTGACCATTGACCACCGCCAGATGGTTGTCGTAGTATTCCGTGGATACGACCCCGCCGGGATTTGAACAGAAGGTACGAACGCTGTCATCAAAGGTTGGCGTATAATAAACCAGCTTGCCCTCATATAAGGCATCGTTAATCTCCTGCATGACCTCGTTGCGCGTTTCCAGCCGTACGCCAATATCGATTTTTCCAACCTTGGTTTCGACCTTGTATTCATCACACAGGGCGGTAAACCACTCCGAGCCGTCGCGGCCGACAGCGATCAGCACTTTTTCGGCGGTATAGGTTTCGTCTTTTGCCACCACACCCACTGCCGTGTTGTCTTTTACGACCAGTTTCTGAACCGGGGTTCTGAATTTTATCTCGATGCCCAGATCATTGATCAGGTATTCCTGAATCCGCTGATAAATTTTATAACCGACCTCGGTACCCATATGACGGACCGGACATTCGATCAGCTTCAAATTGCTTTGAATGGCTTTGGTGCGAATATCCCTTATTTTCTGGGGATTATCCAATCCATGAACCCGTTTATCCGCCCCGAATTGAATATACAGATCGTCGACATATTTAATCAGATCGACGGTGTTGTTATAACCGATGTACTCCGGCAGCTCACCGCCGACATCCGGCGATAAAGAAAGTTTTCCGTCTGAATAGGCTCCGGCGCCGGCAAAACCAGTCGTGATATTACAGGGATTGCAGCCGACACATTTGTTGGTCTTTCGTTTGGGGCAAATTCGTTTTTCAATCGAATTTCCCTTTTCGAGCATCAGTATTTTTAAATCTTTATTTTTATTTTTTAATTCCATGGCGGCGAAAATACCACTTGGTCCTGCGCCAATAATAATGACATCATAATTCATTGTATCACTTCCTTTTTTAAGCAAACGCATCTGGTCCATATTCGTCTTCGTTGAACCCGATTGCCAAATCGTTGAACTTTGTATACTCTGGAATCCATGCCAGGCGAATGGTTCCTGTCGGGCCATTACGCTGTTTGGCGATGTTTACTTCGGCAATATTTTTTATTTCCGGATTTTTTTCATAATAGTATTCCCGAAACAACAGCATGATCACATCCGCATCCTGTTCAATTGAACCGGACTCACGCAAATCCGACATGACCGGATGGTGATCCGTTCGGGCATCCGGTGCACGGCTCAACTGGGACAACGCAATCACTGGCGCTTCCATTTCTCTGGCCAAAGCCTTGAGTCCTCGTGACATTTCAGAAATTTCATTCTGGCGATTTTCGCTTCTGCCACCGCCGCCCATGAGCTGCAGGTAGTCGATGACGATTAAATCAAGCGCTTTCTCGGTTTTTAAGCGCCGGCATTTTGAACGGATTTCCGAAATCGAAATTCCCGGCGTATCATCAATGAAAATACTGGCGCCGAAAAGGGTATTATACCCGACCACGATCCGTTCCCAATCTTCTTTTGACAGATTCCCGGTTCGCACGTTGTTGCTGTCCACCAGCGATGCCGCACAGAGCATCCGTTGCACCAGCTGCTCTTTTGCCATTTCCAGACTGAAAATAGCCACCGAGCGATTATCCTTGATCGCCGCATTTTGCGCGATATTAAGCGCAAAAGCGGTTTTACCCATAGACGGCCGCGCCGCCACAATAATCAGATCTGACGGCTGCAACCCCGAGGTGATATGGTTCAATTCAGCAAAACCGGTTTCGATTCCGGTGAGCTTTCCTTTATTGCTTTCAATGGCTTCGATTTGCGAGAGGGTGGTGCCAAGGGTTTCCTGAATGCTCTGAAAGTCGCCGGTTCTGCGGCCCTGTGAAACTTTGAAAATTTCCTGTTCCGCCCGATCAACGAGGTCGCCAACATTGTCGTAACTCCCATAACTGTCTTCCAGAATTTGAGTCGCCGTGTGAATCAGGTTGCGGATAACCCCTTTTTCGTGAACAATTTGACAGTATTCGATATAATTCCGGTTGATCGGCACCATCTCGATCAGTTCGCTGAGATAACCCGCGCCGCCGATTTTGTCCAGCACACCCCGATTTCTTAAGCTATTGATCAACGTTACCGTATCGATCGGTTTTCGTTCGTTGTGAAGATCCAGCATGCATTGATAAATTTCTTTGTGTGCCCCTCGATAAAAATCGTCCGGAGACAATAGCTCTTCAGCCCGGGCAATGTTCGACTCCTCCATGAGTATGGCGCCTAAAACGGATTGTTCCGCTTCAATATTATGTGGGGGGACTTTGGGATTCATCACATCAAACTCCTATGCTTCGCCTTTGACAACTACCGTCAGATTTCCCATAATCCCCTGATGTGTCTTGATTTTAACTTCAATGCGGCCAACATTTCGGATTGGCATTTCCAATTCAACTTTCCGTTTATCCACTTTGATGCCCTTTTGTTTTTCCAGTGCTTCGGTAATGTCCTTACTGGTAACCGAACCAAAAAGCTTGCCATCTTCACCGGCGCGCTCGGTAATGTTTATTTCCGTCTGATCGATTTTTTTTGCCAATGCAATGGCTTCCTGTCGCTCTTCTTCCAGTTTTTTAGCTTCTTCAGCCTTCTCTTTTTCGGCCTTGGCAATATTCTCTTTATTTCCAATCACGCCTTTATTTGTTTTGATCAGGAAATTTCTGCCGTAACCATCCTTTACTTCTACGATGTCGCCTTTATTCCCTACATTTTTAACATTTTCTAATAGTACAACTTTCATGCTCCATTCTCCTTCTTATATTTATTTATTGCTTCAAGCAATAATTCTATTCCAACCTGAAGATCCTTTTCTCCCGGGAACTGCGCGCCGGCAATCGCCAAATGGCCGCCGCCGCCTAATTTTTCCAATATCAATTGAACATTGACTTCGCCCATCGACCTGGCGCTGATGGAAAGCCCCTCATCATTTTTCAGGATGATGAAGGAAGCAATAATCCCTTTGATGTTAAGCAGTTCATCGGCGGCCTGAGCCGCGATTACTTTACCATAATCGGTATTATTCTCAAACATCGAGATCGCAACATTGTCAAAATATATTTTGGCATTTTTTACTGCGTCTGATTTAGCCGTGTAGGTATTCAAGTCGTCCTGCAGCAGTATTTTACTGATAATGGTATCGGCACCCTTTCGTCTCAGATAGGATGCGGCTTCAAAAGTTCTGACGCCGGTCTTCAGGGTAAACATCTTGGTGTCCATACAGATTCCCGCCATCAGCGCATTGGCTTCAACCTGATTGACGTGATTCTTCTCATCAAAGTACTGCAACAGTTCCGTAACCAGTTCGCAGGTTGAAGAAGCGTAGGCTTCCGTATAGGACAGCAGCGTATTATTGATGGTTTTTCCTGATCGTCGGTGATGATCGATCACCACAATTTTGGGGATCTGATCGATTAAGGCTGGCATTTCCAGATAATTGACGTTTTGCGTATCGACCACAATCAGTAACGTGTTTTTGGTTCCGTAGCTTTCAGCTTCTTTCGGCGTAATAAAAGCATCCTGATAGACTTCATTCTCCAACAGATAGTCAAAAAGAGATTTAATTGAATAATTGATTTCCTTAATGATGATCTTGCCTTCTTTACCCAACGATTTGCAGGCCCCCAGCAGTCCCACCGCGCTGCCCAAACAATCCATATCAGGATTCGAATGTCCCATCAGCAGCACATGATCGGCCTCTTTGATCAATTCTTTTAAACCATATGCCTTAACCCGGGCTTTGACCTTGGTTCTTTTTTCGGATGCTTCGGTTTTTCCGCCGTAGAACGACATTTTTTCATCTCTTCGAACCACTGCCTGATCACCCCCGCGAGCCAGTGCAATGTCCAGTGCGGAATGGGACAGATCCTGTGATTCGACAATTCCCAGAATCGTTTCGGAAATACCGATTCCGATACTTAACGTAATGGGAATTTTTTCATCATTTTCAATTTCCCGGACTTCATCCAGTATTTTAAAGTTTTCTTTTTCCAGTTCACAGATTTTTCCCCGCTCAAATATCATTAAATAACGGTCGCTCTCATATTCGATGATGACACTACCCAGTTGTTTCGCCCATTCATTGAGCTTGAGATCGATTTTTCCGAGTATTGCAGAGCGTTTATGGCTGGGGATTTTTTCTATGATTTCGTCATAATTGTCATTGACAATATAGCAAAAAAGCGGTGAATTTTTCCGATAGAGTTTTCTTTCCTTGCTTTGCTCGGTGATATCAAAAAAGTGAAGCAATTCAAAACTATGAACACTATCTGAAAAGGCATTGGTGACAACACCGTAATCCCGTTCCCCATAATTGAAGATAAAATCTTCCTCTTTGATCGCCTCAGATAAATTGAATTCCAGTTCATCGACGATGCTTTTCTTGAAAAGTCCTTCCTTCTCGTTTTTAAAAGCTTTGCCAAAGGATTGATTGTACCAGTAAATGATACCCTCACTGTCGACAATGGCCATTGCTATCGGCATTTCATACATCCGTTCCTGATTGATCTGATCCAGGTCGCTGTATATTTCATCGATGGCCTTGTCGATCTTGATTTCATCGAAGGAAGTATTTTTGGTATAATAGATAATCAGTATGATAAAAATGATGGCGCCGATTAGTCCAAAAGCGATATTGTATAAACCCAGAATAGTGGACAGCAGCAGTCCCGCAGCGACCGCAAGCCAGACAATTTCTTTCTTTGTATCTCTCATTTTATTTAGGTCTCCCTTCGGTAAATTGCACGAAGTCCCAGGTATACATCCGCAATTCCCAATAGTGTTACAAAGGACTGAAGGAGGATTGCCACGAAAACAGCCAGAATTTTCAACCCGGTATTCCTGACTTTTTTATATTCCATGAAGTCAAAAATAAGTGAAATCCCCATAACCAAAAAAATGATGTTGACGACCACCATAAAGGTATAAATATAAATTTCCGGTATCGCCTTTATTTGAAAAATCCCGATGATAAAATCACCAATGATAAAAATTGCCAGAAAATATTTTAGCGATACCGGCATTTCCCACTGAGACAACGGTTTAAAGGCCTGTACCGAGTAACCAATCCGTTTTAAAATCAAATCGCAGATAAACACATTAACCATCGAAAACATAACCGGCATCAACAAAAACGCGCTTGGCACCACCAGTTTCATCGTATAGATGCTCTTATCCATGCTTTCTTGTAGGGTTGTCAACTGACCGGCATCCAACAAGTTTGATGTTTGATAAAAACTCATGACTTCTTTGGTGCTGGCTTCTAGCGTCTGGAACAAGTAATCGGTAAAGTTCACACCCATGATAAACTGATAGCTAAAAACAACTGCGATCAAAAGAACTGAAAAACCGACCACCCCGACAATCACTTTCTTAATGGGTGAAATGTTTTTGTAATAGGCAAATCCTAAACTGCATCCCACAAATAACATCAGCGCGCCAAAGGAGATCGCGCTAATCGGGCCCAAAAACAAGGCCGTCAAAATGGTTGCCGCCAAACTGGAAATAATGCTCACTTTTAGTCCCTGGCGTTTTCCAAGCACCACCATTGGAACCGGGATGAAAAATACTAATATAACTAAAAAAGGGATAAAGTAACTGACCAGAACAAGTATTACGGCCAGTGCACAAAATAGTGCCCCTTCTGTGATTCCTCGAGTTTTCATTAATCCTCCAACCTGACAAGTCTACAACACGCACGACGCACTCAATTCATGCGCCTGAACTCACCGATATATTATATCACAATAAACTAAAATGCCTATTATTTTTTCCTTTTCTCAATTACCATTTGCCATCCCTTAAATAAAAAAAAGCCGTCATCCCGGGTGCGAACCCAGGACGAACAGCTTTGTCGGCTTAGTTATTTGATGTATATGGTAAAAGTGCAACATTTCGCGCACGTTTGATGGCTTCTGTCACTTTTCTCTGATGTTTCGCGCATGTTCCTGTGGCGCGTCTTGGTAAAATCTTACCACGTTCAGAAATAAATTTCTTCAGTGTAATCACATCTTTATAATCAACCTGTTCCACTTTTCGTTCGCAGAACTCACAAACTTTTCTTCTCTTTTTAAATGGTTTTGGCATTAAATTTTCCTCCTATTCTAGAAAGGTATATCGTCGTCGTCGGCCATTAGATGAAAGTCTTCATCCAATCCCATCACGGACATATTATTATCTGATCGGGGTGCAGAAGGTTGTTGATAGCCGCCGGTAGAATCTTTGCGGCTGGATGACAAGAAATTAATCTCATCGGCAACAACTTCCGTCACATAACGTCGTTGGCCATCCTGTGCATCGTAACTTCTTACCTGTAGTCGTCCTGAAACGCCAATTTGGCTGCCCTTTGACAGATATTGACCGGCAATTTCTGCTTGTTTTCCCCATACCACGATCGGCACAAAATCGGCTTCTTTTTGACCATCTTTGTTTTTAAAACGACGATCCACCGCCAGGGTAAAGGTTGCTACAGCTTTGCCTGTGGTTGTGTTCTTTACCTCAGGATCTCGGGTTAGTCTTCCTACTAAAATTACTTTGTTCACAGAAATGCCCCCTATTTCTCTTTTTTAATAACGATACTACGAATAAACGGTTCAGTAATCTTGTATAAATGATCCAATGCATCAAGTACTGAATTTTCAGCACTGAAATCCACTAAAATATAGTGACCTTCCTGATACTTTTTGTCAATTTCATAGGCTAATTTTCTATTACCCCAGTCATCAACTTTTTCAACTGTACCAGCTGTTTCAATTACAGTTTTAACTTTACCAACTAATTCTTCTATTGCTTCTTTTTCAAGATCCGGCTTTAAAACAAATAATGTTTCATACGCTCTCATTCCATTTCACCTCCTCATGGACTATGGCTCACTTTTCCAGCGAGCAAGGATATCAGCTTTTAATTATATCATAACTCACAGGACTTGCAAGTATTTTCTTCGCTCCAAAGTTGCTTTGTTAGTGTTAGTCGGCTTAAATGAAAGCATTAAATATGATTGGAGTCATAAATGTTTCTATAAATGCCGCAATAAAAAATAGCGGTATGATCCATAGCATGAAAATCCTCAGACATGCAAGAACCGCCTGTTTCAGCTCCCCTTTCAAGTTTTTCTTGGCGATTGTTTTTATGATCACATTACAGATATGGATCCCCAGGGTTGCTGCTAAAATCAGTGCCGGTATCTCAATCATGCCGTGGGGAAGAATACCGGCAAGAAGCGGTAGCCAGCCAACATTATTGATCTGATAAACGGCACCCAACAAACCGATAATCATCGCATTGGAAACAAGCGATAAAAGCGGTAAGAAGAAGAAGGGAATAAAGCCCAAAAGAACGGTTAGCCCTCCCGCTAAAAGATTATTCATAAAAATCCACAGCCACAGACTTAAACCAGTATAATGCGACATGGCTTTATCTTCAAATATCGCAACCAGCTCCTTATAATACATTTCCGCTATTTGCGGGTTCGTCTGAAAAATAATGGCGTTGATAATAACGGTCACGACAAAAATTCCCAAACAGATAAAAAACGTTTGTTTGAGATTTTTTGAAAAATAATTTCCGGCACTATTCCATTGCGCAATAACGAAATTTTTCATTGCTCTGCCTTTTCCTCATTGGCGATCACTTTTTTTATCTGCTTATTAAATTTTGATCGTTGCAGCATGACAATGTGACCGCAACCCAGACATTTGATTTTGATGTCGGCTCCCATTCGTATGATTTCCCACTGGAAGCTGCCGCAGGGATGTTTTTTTTTCATTTCGACACGGTCGCCCAATGTATACTCTTTACTTTCCATGATCCACCTCTTTATTGATCTGATTCTCTGGTATAAATGATCGATTTATTATAGGGAATTTCGATTCCCTTTTCGGAGAACACTTCTTTTATTCTTTGGCGCAGCACCGTTTCCGCCTTGAATTTAGACGCGGCATCTTCGTCACAGCTGATTCGAATATTCATCGCCATCGGACCCATATCTGTTACGCCAATGACTTCCGGACAAGTCTTAAACAACTCCTCATGACTTTCAAAAAGTTCTTTGCAAATATCATTAAGGATATCAGTCACCTTGCTGATGTCTTCCTCATAGGAAATTCCGATATCAACGGTTGCCTTTATATGACCTTTTGAATAATTTGTCAAACGATCGATCTTTCCATTATGAATGATAAACAGGCCACCGTCAAACTCCCTGATATTTGTGGTTCGCATTCCGATTGCTTCGACAATGCCGTAGTGATCTTCATCGATGATGACATAATCGCCGACGCAGAATTGATTTTCAAAAACAATGACAAAACCACTCATCACGTCTTCAACAATCCCCTGCGCCCCAAAGCCGATGGCCAGGGTTCCAACGCCTGCCACAGCCAGGAGTGAACTGACATTCATGAACTGTCCGAGGATAATCAGAACCGCCACTGTCCAGATGCCGGTTCTGACGACTGTTTTTGTTACATGATTCAATGTCACGACCCGGCGTGATTCTCTCTGGTCGATGCCTGACTTCAGCGAATCAAAAACACGGTTGACAATGCCGAATATTATTTTAATACTCACCACCGCCACCACTAACACCAGGATCGAAATCAGAATTTCTTCCAGCAGATTTCCAATATTTATTTGCGTAGCAATTCTTTCATAATTATTGATCAGGTACTCCATCATACCCTCCTATTGTATTCCTAAAAAGTTCATGATCCAGGGCAAGCCTATTTGCAGCAAGACACTCTCTTCATAAGTCGGAAGATTGGCTGTTCCGCCAGTGAAAGTGTTGATCACCGTCGCTCCGCAAAGCACAATTCCAAACACACAAAGGCCCAAGACCAGCCCCGCCAAAAGTCCCAGCAGGCGATTAATTCCGCCGATAATCGGGATTTCTGAAACGCCCTTGAAAAAGATCTGCGCAAACCAAAACAGCAGTGATACCCCAAAGAGAATAATCAGAAAACTGATGCTTTGCGCAATTCCGAACATGATCGTGTCTGACATTACGCTGAGGCTTTGATCCATCATCGCCTGCGTGCCCTTGACGATCGCCTGTAGCGATGCGGAATTTATCGCAACGTCCTGTGTGCCAACGTTGATCAGAGTCTGGGCAACCGTTTCCGTATTAATTGTTTCCATCAGGCCGTTAAATACACCTAAATTGATCAGCCATTTCGCCATTACCGGTGAAAAAATCCATGCTATTGCAAAAGATGCAATAAATCCCCCGAAACTAATCAGGGTATTTATTGCACCTCGTTTATATCCAATCAATCCCGATACGAAACAGATCAGGATACAAATAATGTCTAATGTTGAAAAACTCATTTTTTATTCCTATAGTATTCTTCGATGTCTTCTTCATTGATGATTCTGATCGCGCTGGTTTCTTTCAAAAATGATTTGTCATTACTTTCCTCATGTTTTTTCAATTTCTCCTGCGCCTGATCCAAAGTCATCGGTTCTGATACCTTCCAGTCATCGGCAGCGGTTTCTTTTGCTACCGTTTCAGCGGTTTTTTCTGTGATAATACTCGGTATTTTCGCCGGTTCAATGCTGTTATCCGCCTGATCTGAAGCAACTGCCAGCTGTTCATCAAAAGGTACGACTCTTTCAAAAAGCCCGGTTTCACTTTTTAATGGTTGCCGATCGGGTTTTCTTCCTCCGGTTTTATCATTAATGATCACTTCGGTCATGTTTACCCCTTCATCCGGCGTAAAGCCTTCGTTGATCATTTCTTCTGAAAAACCATCGATTCCGATGCTTTCGCGTTGTGGCAGCTTCGATTTTTTTCTGGTTTTTTTCTTTTCTTTCTTGCTGCTTAACTCTTTTGAGGCTACCGCCGCTGTGTCTTCTACTTTTGTCTCTTCTAAATACTTATGTCCCATTATGCGCCCCAGCACAACACCAATTATCTGGAATACCACTGTGAAAATCAGTGAAATCCCGAAAAAGGCAAAAATTGAAATGCTGCTGCCAACCAACTGATAAATCAGTCCAAACGGTAAATACCAGAAGATCGTCGGCGCCGCCAGAAAAGCAAACTGATTCCAGACACTCATTGTATCCTGTCCCGGCGCAAACAAAGACACCAGCGTCAGTGATGCCGTCAGCACAACAATTGGCATCAAGCTGAAAAATATATACTTGAATACTCTGGGTTTTTCGTTACTACTGATGTTTTTAAAGCAAATAACAAATAGTGCCATCCAGAATATACCAATTGTCAGTAACTGAACACCATTAAACAAATAGTCGAAACTATCGGTTCGCACAACATCAAAAACACTCTTATATATCAAAACAATCACTAAATATAGAATGTTTCCTAAAACTGCCGCCTCAAGTGGTGACAGTCTTCTCTTTCTTTTGATTTGATTCATTTTTTTCTCCATTTCATAAATTAAAGTCTATTTCAATTTTGGTCCTCAATTTATCTTCTCATAACCCAAAAGTTCAAGAATACGATCAAGCTCTTCCAGTGATGAGTAGGAAAACTCAATTTTTCCTTTTTTTCCGCGATTGTTGAGACTTACCTTGGTTTTGAATTTTTCTTCCAGACCTTCCTGAATCTCTATGATATAGCTACTGTTATCTGTTTTCTTTTTTTGCAGTGGCTTGGCTGAACCTTCAGCCTGCATCTTCTTGATCCACTTTTCCGCATCTCTGACGCTTAATCCCTTTTCTATGATTTCATTGGCAAATGCTTCCATTTTTTCAGGATCTTCGAGAATCAGGATGGCTCTGGCATGTCCGGGCGTGATATTCCCCTTTGCCACCTCATTTTGAATTGAAGCTGGGAGTTTTAATAAGCGCAGGGTATTTGCAACCGCGGTCCGGCTTTTACCGATGCGAATTCCTATTTCACCTTGCGTCATATTGAAATTTTCCATTAAGCCCTCAAAGGCCAGTGCTTCTTCAATACTATTGAGATTTTCTCTTTGAACATTTTCAATGATCGCGATCTCCAGAACCTCTTCCGGCGGAAGATCTTTTATAATCACCGGGACTTCTTTCAAGCCGACCATATTTGCCGCACGCCAGCGTCTTTCCCCGGCGATAATCGTGTAACCTTTTGCTTCTGGTTTTACAACTATTGGCTGTATGATCCCATGTTCTTTTATTGAAATTCCGAGTTCCTCCAGTTTCCCACGATCAAAACTCTTGCGCGGCTGGTCCGGGTTTGGTCTGACATTATTTGTTTTTACATAAAAAACCAGTTTCTCGGCATCTACCGCTAAAGTCCCGTTATCCTCCGATATGACACCTTCCTCGGGAAACAACGCTCTGAGACCTTTTCCTAACCCTGTGTTTTTTCCCATAAATTACTCCTGTCTTTTCATAAATTCTTTCGCCAGAGCACGATATGCCTTTGCTCCTTTTGACGAATTGGCATACTCAAAAATGCTTTGTCCATAGCTTGGCGCTTCAGCCAGTCTGATATTCCTTGGAATCATTGTTTCATATACCTTATCTTTGAAATAATCGACCACCTCATCAACCACCTGATTGGATAAGTTCGTCCGACTGTCAAACATGGTCATCAACACCCCTTCAATTTCCAGTTGCGGATTTAAGCCCTGTTTGACCAGACTGAAGGTGTTCATCAATTGACTTACGCCCTCTAAAGCATAAAACTCGCATTGAATGGGAATGAGTACGCTGTCTGCTATGGCCAATGCATTGATTGTCAACAACCCCAGCGACGGCGGACAGTCGATAAAAATATAATCGTAGTATTCCTTGATATTTTCGATGCAATTCTTCAGGCGTAATTCTCTTTGTGGCAAATTCGTCAGCTCAATCTCCGCTCCCGCTAAATCCGGATGTGACGGCAGGATATGAAGATTCTCATACGCTGTTGTCAGGATAATCTGCTTCAAATCATCGCCATGGATGATCCCGTCATAAACGCTCTTTTTAAGATTGCTTTTTTCGATTCCAAATCCGCTGCTCGTATTTCCTTGTGGATCGATATCTATGACCAGAATGCGACATCCCTCCATACTCAGGGCAGTGGTTAAGTTAATGTTTGTGGTCGTTTTCCCGACGCCACCTTTTTGATTGAATACTGCCACGATTTTCGCCATGCTTTGCTCCTTATTTTTTGTTGATCATATTATTTGCTTTTTTCTATCGAATCTATGATGTTTCACGTGAAACATCATAGATTCGATCGTGTGTAGTACTGAGCTTTGAATTTCTCCAGGGATTTCATCTGGCAGATTCAAAGTTCAGGCCGATTAAATATGTTTCACGTGAAACATCTCGAAAACCAGACAAATACTATCACATTACTCTTTATTTCTGCTTTTATTTGAACTCTTGCACCGGAAAGCCATCTTTCCTGATCTTTCCATTTGACCGCGGAAATTGTTTCGGCGTCTTTTTAACTTTATCAATATTAATTATAACATGAACATAGTCGCTTTGCAGTAATAAACCCTTTTTTACCTCTACTATTTCACCGCCGAGAATCTCAATTGGTTTTCTCGCCGCTTTTAACTCATCGGAATAGTCTTTCCCTTTCATTGGCAGAAACTGTCCGCCAACCCGTGTCAACGGCAAACAGTATTCAGACAGCAGGGTTAAGTTAGCTACTGCCCGCGATGTCACCACATCATAGTGCTCCCGGTGTTGTGAATCCTGCCCGAATTCCTCGGCCCGTCCATGAAGGATGCTGATGTTTCTGATATCCAACTCCTCTGCAATCTCCTGCACGACATTCAGCTTCTTTTTTGTTGAATCCATGAGGGTAATGTCTGCATCTTCCAGCGCAATGGCCAATGGAATTCCCGGAAAGCCACCACCTGTTCCCACATCCAAAATTTTTGCTTTGTTGTTTTTAATCAGCTTGAGCAACGTCAGAGAATCCAAAATATGCAATTTAATAAATTCATCCTCATCGGTAATGCGGGTTAAATTGATGTACTGATTCTTTTCCAGTAATTGATCCATATATGCAATCAGCTTTTCTGCCTGCTTTTCACTGATAGCTATTTCAAACTGTGTTCCCAGTTCAATTAATTTCTGTCTGCGGTTATTCATTTTCGCCCTCTTCCTTTTCTGTTTGGTTGCTCCGTCGCCGCTGTTCCAGTGCGATCAATAAAACGGATATATCCGCCGGCGAAACCCCTGAAATACGGGATGCCTGACCAATTGAAGTCGGTTTGATTTCCTGAAGTTTCTCAACTGCTTCTATTCGCAGCCCGCCGATGGCTTTGAAATCAATCGCTTTGGGTATCTTTTTATTTTCAAGTTTTTTGAATTGCGCCACTTGCAGCAACTGTTTTTTAATGTAGCCCTCATATTTAATCTGCACTTCCACCTGCTCGACCACGCTCCAGTGGAGCAATGGCCGTTGTGGATCAAAAGCAGCCGTTTGAAGATATTTTATTTCCGGTCGACGGATCAGCTCGCCCAATGATACGCTGTGTCTGATTTCTGAACTTCCAAGCTCCTTCAAGATTACATTGTTCTCCTGGCTGGCTTTGACCTGGATTTGTTCCAGACGTTCTATTTCATTTTTTATCGCTGCTTTTTTCTTTAAAAACCGTTCGTATCGTTCATCACTAATCAGCCCGACCCGGTGTCCGATCGGTGTCAGTCTCAAATCTGCATTATCCTGTCTGAGCAACAAGCGATATTCAGACCGTGACGTCATCATTCGATACGGTTCATCTATGCCTTTTGTTATAATATCGTCAATCAATACACCAATATAACCTTCGGAACGATCGATGATGACCGGTTGTTCACCCCGTGAATATTGAGCCGCATTGATTCCTGCTATGACTCCCTGCGCGCCTGCTTCTTCATAACCGGACGTTCCGTTAATCTGTCCGGCAAAGAACAGCCCTGATATCTCTTTAGACTCCAGCGAAGCTTTCAAACGGGTTGGATGAATACAGTCGTATTCGATGGCGTACGCAGAGCGCATAAACTCGACCTTTTCCATCCCGGGAACGGTACGGTATAAAGCAATTTGAACATCTTCCGGCAGACATGAAGACATTCCCTGTACGTAAATTTCATTTGTTTTCAACCCTTCGGGTTCCATGAAAATCTGATGACGTTCCTTATCATGAAAACGCATGACCTTTGTCTCAATGGAAGGACAATAACGGGGGCCGATGCCAACGACATCCCCTGTGTATAACGGTGATCTTTCAAGATTATCATTGATAATCTGATGTGTCTCCTTGTTTGTGTAAGTCAGATAGCAAGGCACCTGTTCAATTTCTATTTTTTCTGTCTCGAAGGAAAAAGGCACGATATGTTCGTCGCCTTCCTGAATGATCATCTTTGAATAATCCAGCGTCTTGGCATCAACTCTTGCCGGCGTTCCGGTTTTAAACCGCTGCAGCTGGATGCCGTTTTTTTCAAGGCTTGCCGACAAATACATTGCCGGGAACAAGCCGTTTGGCCCACTGTCATACTGGACATCCCCAATGAAAATGCGTCCTTTTAGATAAGTTCCGGAGCAGATTACTGCGGCTTTACAGGTATAAACGGCACCGGTATTGACCATCACACCGGTTATTTTGCCATTTTCAACCAGTATGTCGGTTGCTTCCTGCTGTTTTAAAAGCAAATTCTCCTGATTCTCGATGACCTGTTTCATTCTAAACTGATAGGCTTTCTTATCCGCCTGCGCCCGTGATGAATGGACGGCCGGCCCTTTTGCCGTATTCAGCATTTTGCACTGAATCATCGTTTCGTCAATATTTTTTCCCATTTCACCGCCAAGGGCATCGATTTCCCGCACCAGATGTCCCTTGCCGGTCCCGCCAATGGATGGATTGCAGGGCATCATCGCTACCGAATCCAAATTGATGGTCAAAAGAAGCGTTTTTAGTCCTAGTCTTGCACTGGCTAAAGCCGCCTCTGAACCAGCGTGTCCGGCGCCAACTACGATAACATCGTAGTCCCCTCCTGAGTAAGTCATCCTTTTTCCTCTACTTTCCAATACAAAAATTCTTGAATATCTGATTGATAATATCAATTCCGACGGTTTTTCCGGTAATGCCGCGAAGCGATTCCAAGGCTTCCATCACATCAATTGAAACCAGCTCAATCGGCATCTGGCTGTTCATCGTTAAAACCGCATTTTCCAAACTGCCTTTTGTTTTCTCCAGAAGCTGGATCTGTCGCGTGTTTGTAATCAGATAATCTGCTTCCTGACTGACATTTCCTTCATAAACCATTTCGATCATTTTATTTTTCAGCACTTCAATTCCTGACTCTTCGATCAAAGACATGGGGATCCACGGATCCGGGATCTCACCTTCTTTTCCCTCGATGACATCGGTTTTGTTCGCGATATAAATTGTTTTTCTGTTCTTCAATAATGCCATGATCTCTTTTTCTGCATCCGACATTTCTTTGGATATGTCGCGCATGAAAATGACCAGGGTTGTTTGATTCAAAAGGGCCTTTGATTTTTCGACGCCTATTTTTTCGACAACATTATCGGTTTCACGGATTCCCGCCGTATCAATCATTTTAAATGGAATTCCCTCAATGTTGATATACTCTTCGATGGTATCCCGTGTGGTTCCGGGAACATCTGTGACAATGGCTTTGTTTTCCATCAGCAGCGTATTGAGTAGCGACGATTTCCCGACATTGGGCTCCCCTAAAATGGCGGTGGTAATGCCTTCACGATATATTTTTCCGGTTTCTGCCACCGCCAGAATATCTTCAATTTTTTTAATCAAATTCTTTATTTCATCATCAATAAATTGAAAGGTGATATCCTCGATATCGTATTCCGGATAATCGATATTCACTTCCATATGAGACAAAATATCGATGAGAACCTGATCCAGCTCTTCCAACTTCTCTGACAGTCTTCCTTCCAGTTGCGCCACCGAGTATTCCAGGCTCTTTTCCGTTTTAGCGTTAATGATATCCATGACCGCTTCTGCTTGAGCAAGGTCCAGCCGTCCATTTAAAAATGCCCGCTTGGTAAATTCTCCCGGTTCCGCCAAACGCGCACCGGACTCGATCACCAGTTTTAATATCTTACGCATGGGCACAATCCCCCCATGACAGTTAATTTCGACGACATCTTCAGCCGTATATGAGTGGGGAGCCTTCATTTTTGAAATTAGGACTTCATCAATATCCTTTTTTGCAATTGGATCAATAATTCTTCCATAAAGCAACTGATGGCTTTCCGCGGCATCCAATGTTCTTCCCTTTGGATTTACAAACAGCCGGTTGCCAATTTCTATGGCTTTATTTCCACTGATTCTTATGATTCCAATTCCTGCTCCGCCCATGCCGGTGGCAACTGCAGCAATTGTATCTTCATTCATTAATAAGACTTCCACTTTTTTCTCCTGACTAAATAATTCTTTCCTAACATGTAATGATATAATAAATTGCTACCGCTGACAAGAGGAGTGCTGATAAAAAAAACGTGTTGCATCATAACTAAAAGTTATTCTGCAACACGCCCTTTATATTCTTAGTTTTTATCTTTTAACTGGATGACAACACGCCGATACGGTTCTTCACCTTCACTAAATGTAAAGACCTTATCATTATTCTGCAGTTTGGCGTGAATCACGCGTCGTTCCGACGGATTCATTGGCTCAAGTATCATTTTCTTTTGATAATAAACCGCTTTATTCGCCATTTTTTCACCAAGATCCTCTAATGTCTTTTCGCGTTTGGCACGATAATTTTCTGTATCCAGAACCACTCTGACATAATCTTCTTTTTTTCGATTAATAACTAAACTTACCAGGTACTGAAGCGAATCCAAGGTTTGGCCCCGGCGTCCGATAAGAACACCCATATCCTTGCCTTCCAGATTAATGAATAAAATACTGTCTTCAAGACGCATCTGAATATTACAGCTGACTTTCATAGCATTGAATACTTCATTTAGAAAATCAAAGGCCCGTTGTTGTGGATCATTGATGAGCTTTACTTCAACAATCGCCTCCTTTTTTCCAAACAGCTTCATTAAACCACTGTCCGGCACTTGCAATACATTTGTTTCAACTTGATCCATAGTAACTCCGAGCTGCTGCAAACCATCATTAATTGCATCTTCTACGGTTTTACCAGTACCCGTTACTGACTTATTCATTCTTCCTCCCCTTAGCTTTCAGTTCATTTTATTTGTTATTATAACGTTCCTTAGCATTTTGATAGGCTTCTTCCTGCGCTTCATCTCTTTGTGGAATTTCAGCTGCTGGTTTTTTTCTTTGTTGCGCCGGTTTTTGCGGTATTTTCTTGTTAGAAGCCGGTTTTGTCAAAGGTTTTTTGGGTTCACTATCTTGACCGTCTTTGTTTTTCTTCTTTTTTTGATCATATGGATTATTCGCAGCTCTTTTTGCGGCAATTTCCGCTCTTTTTTCTTCTTCAGCTTCTCTGACGCGTCGTTCAGCTTCCTCAACTGAAAAATCTGGTTCCGGGATACGCATCATAATAAATTGTTGAACAAATGTAAATATATTCTGAACAACCCAGTACAAAGCAACACCGGCCGGCATATTGATGGCCATATAGCCAATCATGATTGGCATAAAATACAACATGACTTTTTGCGTTTTGGCATTGGGATCATTGGCATCCGCGTTTGGCGAGATGGACATCGTGAATTTTTGAGTAGCAAAAGTAAAGACTGCTGCCAAAACAGGCAATATGTAATACGGATCCGTATTACTAAGGCTATTCATCCATAAAAAGGACATGTCAAAGCTACCTTGAGTACCATTAAATACCCATTTTTGAGGATTAAGCAAGGTTTGATACAAACCGATTAGAATTGGAAATTGTATCAATAGCGGCAGACAGCCTGCGGCGGGATTGATCTTGAATGTCTGATATAACTTTAACGTCTCTTCGTTTAATTTCTCTTTGTTATTCTTGAACTTTTTCTGTAATTTCTGTAATTCCGGCTGAAGGCGCTGCATGTCCTTCATTGATTTTGTCTGCTTAATATTAAGCGGAAGTAGGCAAACCTTGGCTATTATTGTGAATATGATGATTGCCCAACCATAATTGTGAACAATTTCGAAAATTTGGAAAAGTATCCATCCAAAAATCTGGTATAAAAAATCCATTCTTTAACTCCTTAAAGTATTTTTCCCTAAATCTTCTTCAGGGAAGGGGATCATATCCCCCGGGATTAAAAGGATGGCATCTAAGAATTCGTTTTCCACCCAAGTAGCTCCCTTTTATTACGCCATATTTTTCAACAGCCATAATAAAATATTCTGAACAAGTTGGACTAAAACGACAATTTTTTCCTAAAAAGGGGGAAATACATTTCTGATACCCTCTTACAATCACGACTAGGAATTTCTTTATCATCTTATGGCCTCATGAGATTCTTCTTATAAAACAAATGTATTAATGATTTTTCTAAACTGCTAAACGGCACTTGGGTAATGGATTCCTTAGCAATTAAAATAATATCATAACCCTTTGAAAAAGAATCCTCATTCCGACGATATGCCTCTTTAGTTCTTCTCTTTATTTTATTTCGTATTACAGCTCTTTTGGAAACTTTTTTACTGACAATGATCCCCAAACGATTTTCACCAAGATCATTCTTTATATAATAGAATACAAAAGCTTTGTTTCCAAATACATCCCCCTTTTGAAAAACACGTTTAAATTCATTTTCTTTTTTTAGGGAATTTATCTTTACCAAAGGAAGTCTCCTTAATTTTTATTAAACAAAAGACCGCTTTTGAAAAACGGTCTACAAAGGATTATGCTGATAATTTTTCTCTTCCTTTTTGTCTTCTTTTCTTCAAAATAAGCCGACCACTTTTAGCAGACATTCTTTTTCTGAAACCATGCTCTTTTTTACGTTGTCTAACTTTTGGTTGATAAGTTCTTTTCACTTCGACACCCCCTGACTTTCTCTTTATATTCATTTGTTTACAAGCTAATAAGACTTTTACCCTAAAATTATATAGTTTTGCCCATTCTCTGTCAAGTTTTATTATTCTACTACACAAAACTTTTATGAACCTTTAGGTTTATTTTAATTTTATTGAATGCCAATTAACAATTTGTTATACTGGTATCAGAAATAATCTGTGGATAAGTTGATAACATTAGTGCATTAATCCACATTTTCAGCGATTTTGTGGATTAATTGGGGATAACTTGTGCATATTTTATGAACAGGCTTATCTTTTCATCTTTTCTTGTTGGGATAACTTATTTATTTTATCCACAGTTTTTATCAACTTTTACTTGATTTTTTTATGTATTCACATTAAAATGGACTTCCTGTGCATAAAAAATAACTTTATCCACAATGATAGTATTTAAATTTTTAAGAAATTGGAGGTTCATTTAATGGACACTTCGTTTAAAAAAATATGGGATTCCGCACTCGAACTAATCAAACCCGATATTAGTCCAACCAGTTTCAATACCTGGTTTTTAAAAATCAAACCCATAAATTATGTAAACAACACCTATTATTTTTTATCTGAAAATGAATTCGAAAAAGGAATTCTAGAAAGCCGCCACATTCCTCTGATTACCAATGCTTTAGCCGAAGTTACCGGAAAACCAGGATCTGTTAAAATTGTCCTGAAAGAGGAAGATGCGATGCTTTCCCCGGAAACCGCAACCCCTAATGCATCCCACTCAATCGTTGATGATAAAGTTTCTTCCTATCAAAATAGTTCCATGAATCCAAAATATACATTTGATAGTTTTGTAATCGGAGAAAACAACCGTTTTGCCCATGCTGCTTGTGTGGCTGTTTCAGAGGCCCCTTCCGAGCGATACAACCCGCTGTTTATTTATGGTGGTGTTGGTTTAGGTAAAACCCACCTCATGCAAGCGATCGGACATTATATTTTATCCTATGCACCGCATAAAAAGGTTGTCTATGTTTCCTGCGAAAAATTCACCAATGATTTTATCGATGCCATTCAGAATAAAACAAATATTTCTTTTAGAAACAAATACCGCAGTGCCGATATTCTTTTAATCGATGATATTCAATTCTTAGCTAAAAAAGAAGGAACTCAGGAAGAATTCTTTCATACCTTCAATACCCTTCAGCAGGAAAACAAGCAGATTGTGATTAGCAGCGACCGTCCGCCAAAAGAAATACCCACGCTGGAAGAACGTTTGCGTTCGCGTTTTGAAAGTGGACTGATTACCGATATCTACGCGCCAAATTTTGAAACCCGGATTGCCATTATCCGAAAAAAAGCCGAATCCTTCAGTGATGAAATTCCCAATGAAGTTTTAAGTTTCATTGCCGACAGTATTCATTCAAATATTCGAGAACTTGAAGGCGCATTAACAACTGTTTTCGCGTATTCAAAACTTCATAAAGTTCCTATCAATATTGAATCGGCAAAAGTTGCCCTAAAAGATATTTTTAGAAAAAAAGAAGATATTGTCATTACCAGTGAATATATAAAGGAAGTTACTGCAAAATACTTCAATATTACCGTGGAAGATATGAATTCCAAAAAAAGAACCCGTGCCATCTCCGTTCCCCGACAAGTGGCTATGTACATCACCCGCGATATTACCGAACTTTCACTGCCGCGGATCGGTGAAGAATTTGGTGGCCGAGATCATTCGACTGTGATTCATGCCTGCCAGAAGATAACAGAAGAAATGGCAAACAACACCGATTTTAAAAATTTGATCCTGCGGATCCAGCGGGAAATCAATGGCAATTAATAATCACAATTTATCCTTTTAATTGAACCACTTATCAACAGTTTATCCCCTTTGCTTTTTTCGTTTTTTCGATAGTGCAAAGCGCTTTGGGAGGTTATCAACAATATCAACACCCCCTACTACTATTACTATTATTTAAATATATAATAATATATATAAAAACGGTGTGCTAAAAATTTACAGAAGAGGTTTTTTCATGAAATTTAATTGTTTGAAAGAAAATTTAATGGGAGCTTTGGCCATTGCTCAAAAGGCTGTTTCTTCAAAAACAACACTCCCCATACTGGAAGGTATATTTTTCAGTGCGGCTAATAATAATTTATTATTAAGGAGTACTGATTTGGAAATTGGTGTTGAGGTGACTATCCCTGCTGATGTAGAAATTGAAGGGGACATCGTTTTGTCATCTTCGATCATCGGTGAGCTTATTCGTAAAATGTCAGGATCAGATGTTTTTTTTGAAAGTGATGAACATCATCAGATAAAAATAGAATGCCTGCTATCCAACTTCACCTTAAAAGGACTATCCGCTGATGAGTTTCCAGCTTTGCCGGAAGTCATCGAAGATCATATTTTCTCGATCGATGCTTCTGTTTTAAAAGAATTGATCAAGGGAACGTTATTCTCAGTCGCCACCAATGAGAATATTCCCGTCTTGACAGGTGTTAAAATAGAATTGCATGAGGACAATATCAATCTGATTGCTTTGGATGGCTATCGTCTGGCTTTGCGATGCGGAAAAATAAAAAAAGTAGTTTCTGAAGATCTCACCGTCATTATTCCTGCCAAATCATTGACGGAAATAAATAAAGTTCTAGCAAATTACGCAGGAGAAGTGGTCGTCAAATTTTCGGAGAATCAGATATTTTTTGAAATGGAAAATACTCAGTTCACTTCGAGACTCCTGGAAGGTGACTTTATTAATTATAAACAGATCATTCCGGTGGAAAAAACAACGCAGGTCAAGATCAATCGGCGTTTGCTTTTAGAAAGCAGTGAACGTGCTGCGTTACTGGCAAGAGAAGGTAAAAACAACCTGATCAAAATGGATTTTAATCAGGATCAGCTGATTTTAACCTCCAATGCAGAAATTGGTAATGTTTTTGAAATTATTCCAATTGAAAACATCGGAGAATCCATCAAGATCGCCTTCAATTCTAAATTTCTAATTGAAGCCTTGCGAGTGATTGAAGGCGAGGAGCTGTTGATCCATATGACCACTTCTGTCGGGCCTGGTGTGCTGCTCCCGGTTGAAGGAAATGATTTTATCTATTTAATCTTGCCGGTTCGAATTGCTGAAGAAAACTAAATTTAAAAGAATAGTCTAAAAAATCAGAACATTGACGAATGAATCACTGATTTTAAAGACTATTTTTTAATTTTATGTTATAATTAATCGGTCTAAGAATAGCGATATAAAAATTTAACCAATTTTGGCACAAATAAAAGGGATTAATGCAATGCTCTTTCATTTTTGTCAAAATAATTATGAATGGGGAATAGTATGCAAATAATTGAAATTAACACAGAGTTCATCAAAATTGATCAACTCATTAAATATGCCGGAATTGTTGGAAATGGCAGTGACGTAAAATTCATGATTCTTGATGGATTAATTCGTGTTAATGGGGAATTGTGTACCCAAAGAAATAAAAAAATAAGGCCTGGCGATAGAGTTGAAATAGAGGACTATGATACCCTGGAAGTTAAAGGGATCGATCAAGCATGTTCATTGAAGAAATAAAACTAATTCATTACCGTAACTATGAAAATGAAAAAATAAAAACTCATGAGGGCATTAATATTATAATGGGCGAAAACGCACAGGGAAAAACAAATCTCATTGAGGCGATGTTTTTTTTATCTCGTGGTTACAGTCATCGTGCTTCAAGTGTGGCAGAACTTGCCCAATGGGATCATGATGATTTTTTTATGAACGCCATCGTTGTCAGTCAGGGTGTAAAACATACGCTTACCGCAAAATGTCATCTTGGCAAACGTCAATTTTTATTGGATGGAAAAGCCAGAAAAAGAGAAAAAATAAATGGCATATTCAATACCATTCTATTTGAACCGGATGATTTAAAAATTGTAAAAGAAGGACCTGAAAAGAGAAGACGATTTATAAATCAGGAAATATCCGGTTTCAAGCCAGAATATCACTATCTACTGAGAGATTACGAAAAGATATTGAATCAAAGAAATATGCTGTTAAAAAATATCCGCTACGAGCCCAGTTTAGCAACAACTTTAGAGGTGTGGGACGAACAGCTCGTTCAGGTTGGAACACGGCTGATGAATCATCGGATTCGCTATCTGCATCGGCTCAATCGGGAAGCGAATGTGCTTCATAAAATATTGAGCCAGGGAAAAGAAAATCTTTCGCTGTACTATCAAAACAATATTATCGATTCTCTGGAAGATATCAAAGAAATAAAGAGAATCTTCAAAGAAAAACTGGAATCAAGTCGGGAAGAGGAAATATCAAGAGGATCGACAATATATGGACCTCACGTCGATGATATTGTCATTCAGATTAATGGAAAAGATGCCAGACGATATGGATCACAGGGTCAGCAGCGTTCGGCAGCTATTTCCTTAAAATTGTCACAAATTGAGATATATTTTGATAATACCGGCGAATACCCGGTGGTGCTGCTGGATGATATTTTTTCGGAGCTCGATGAGAACAGACGTAAAAGCATCATTAAGCTTTTAAATAAAACCCAGGCCTTTATAACCTGTACAGAAGATCTTTTTTCAACTGATGAAATACAGGAAAACAAGCATATGATTGAGATTCATCAAGGCCAGGCCAGAGAAATCACACCAACGAAATAGGAAAATTAGGAGGAAGACATGCCAGAAAAAAACCAGGATAAATACACAGCTGACCAGATACAGGTACTCGAAGGACTGGAAGCTGTTCAAAAAAGACCGGGAATGTATATCGGAAGTACCGGATCGAGAGGACTCCATCACTTAGTCTACGAAGTTGTCGATAACAGTATCGATGAGGCCCTTGCCGGCTATTGTAAAAATATTACCGTGACCATTCATCCCGACGATTCAATTACGGTTGTCGATGATGGACGAGGTATTCCCACGGGAATGAATCAGGCCCAGGGAAAAACAGGGGTTGAGCTGGCGCTGACCGTTCTTCATGCCGGCGGTAAATTCGGCGGTGGCGGTTACAAAGTTTCCGGAGGGCTCCATGGGGTTGGTGTTTCGGTCGTAAATGCTTTGTCTGAAAAGCTGACCGTTGAGGTAAAACAAAATGGACAGGTCTTCGTTCAGAATTATGAAAAGGGAAAACCCGTCGATACGTTAACGGTTACGGGAACCACAAATCGTACCGGAACGACTGTTTACTTCAAACCGGATAAAGATATATTCGATGAAACCGAATATGATTTTGAAGTTCTGGAACATCGTATGAGAGAGCTTGCTTTTTTGAATAAAGGCATTTCGATCAAACTGATCAGTGAAAAAGAAAATCCCAAAAGAAAAGAAATTTATTGTTATACAGGAGGATTGCATTCTTTTGTCGAATACATGAACCGGAACAAAGATCCACTGTATGATAAAATAACATATTTTGAAAAAGAAAAAGACGATTATTCGGTGGAAATTGCTTTTCAATATACAACAGGTTATTCGGAAAATATTTATTCCTATGCCAATAATATCAATACTCCGGAAGGCGGCACGCATCTCAATGGTTTTAAGAGTGCGCTGACGCGTACCATCAATACTTACGGGAGAAAAAATGGCTTCCTGAAAGGGAATGATAAAAACCTCACCGGCGAGGATGTCAGAGAGGGAATGACAGCCATTGTCAGTGTCAAGCTGCTTGATCCCCAATTTGAAGGACAAACAAAAACAAAGTTGGGAAATACCGAAGTCAAAGGGATTGTGGAAACCATTGTCGGCGATCAGCTGACGGCATTGATGGAGGAAAATCCCGGCATTGCGAAAAGCATCATCGAAAAGACGTTATCGGCCGCCAGAGCCCGGGAAGCGGCAAAGAAAGCCCGGGAATTTACCCGCAGAAAAACGGCGCTGGATTCGACGGCACTGCCGGGAAAACTGGCCGATTGCCGTGAAAAAGATCCGGCATTATCTGAAATCTATATCGTGGAAGGGGATTCAGCTGGTGGTTCAGCAAAATCCGGAAGAGATTCAAAAACACAGGCCATTCTGCCCCTGCGAGGTAAAATACTGAACGTGGAAAAAGCCCGATTGGATCGTATTCTGACGACCGATTCATTGAAATCCATGATCATTGCATTTGGAACCGGCGTTGGTGAAGAATTTAATGTGGAAAAAGCCCGTTATCATAAAATTGTCATCATGACCGATGCCGATGTGGATGGGGCCCACATCAGAACGCTGCTGCTGACCTTCTTTTTCCGTTATATGAGAGGCTTGATTGAAGAAGGCTATGTTTATATTGCCCAGCCGCCTCTTTATAAAATAACCAGAGGAAAACAGGTCGATTACGCCTATACCGATAAAGACTTGGAAAAGAAACTGGAAGGCGTGGAAGATCGTTCCCGAATCAGTCTGCAGCGCTACAAAGGTCTTGGTGAAATGGATGCCCATCAGCTTTGGGAAACGACCATGGATCCCAGCACCCGGACGCTTTTGCAGGTCAATGTGGAAGATGCGTCCTATGCGGATGAAGTATTTACAATTCTGATGGGTGACAAGGTTCAGCCGCGTAAAGAATTTATTGAACGAAATGCTAAAAAAGTTAAGAATCTAGACATCTAGTAAAGAAGGAGTAATAATAAAAAATGCAAGAAATAATTGAATTTGATCGAGTAAAATCGGTTAATCTTGAACAAGAAATGAAAACTTGCTATATTGACTATGCGATGAGTGTCATTATAGGACGAGCTTTACCGGATGTCAGAGATGGATTAAAACCGGTTCATCGCCGTATTATTTATGCCATGAGCGAATTGGGTTTAGACCCGCAGAAAACATTCCGTAAATCAGCCCGTATTGTCGGGGATGTTTTAGGTAAGTACCATCCTCATGGTGATGCATCCGTTTATGACGCCATGGTGCGTCTGGCTCAGGATTGGTCGACGCGATACCTGCTTGTCAATGGACAGGGAAACTTCGGATCGATTGATGGTGACGGCGCCGCTGCCATGCGTTATACCGAAGCGAAAATGGCCAAAATAACTGTTGAATTACTGCGCGATATCAATAAAGATACGGTTGATTTTGTTCCAAACTTTGATGAATCAGAAAATGAGCCTTCCGTACTGCCATCCCGCTATCCCAATTTACTGGTAAACGGATCTTCTGGTATTGCGGTCGGAATGGCCACCAATATTCCACCTCATAATTTGGGAGAAGTCATTAATGGAACCATTTCCCTAATTGATAATCCGGATATCACCATTGATGAACTGATGAAGGATATTAAAGGACCGGATTTTCCAACGGCCGGTATCATTCTCGGAAAATCAGGAATCAGAAGTGCCTATACGACGGGTCGTGGACGGATAAAAGTGCGTGGGAAAGTGGAAATAACTACCACCAAAAAAGGCAAAAAACAAATCATCATCTCCGAAATTCCTTACATGGTCAATAAAGCAAAACTGGTTGAAAAAATAGCTGAATTGGTTAAAGAAAAACGAATTGAGGGAATTGCGGATTTAAGGGATGAAACAGACTTAAAAAAGGGCATCTCTATTGTCATTGATCTGAAACGTGACGCCAATGAGACCATTATTCTCAATCAGCTTTACAAACATACCCAGCTTCAGGAAACCTTTGGGGTGATCATGCTGGCATTGGTTAATAATGAGCCGAAAGTGCTTAATCTAAAAGAGCTGATATTCCATTATCTGGAATATCAAAAGGAAATCATCACCAGAAGAACGATTTTCGACCTCAAAAAAGCCAAAGCCAGAGCACATATTTTAGAAGGTTTAAAAATTGCCTTGGATAATATCGATGAGGTTATTAAGATAATCCGAGCTGCCGCCGATGGTAAGACAGCGAAAACGCAGTTGATTGAACGATTCAGTCTGTCGGATATCCAGGCTCAGGCTATTTTGGACATGCGTTTGCAACGCTTAACCGGTCTTGAACGCGAGAAGATTGAAGAAGAACTCAAAGAAGTACTCCAGACAATCGCCTATTTAGAATCAATTTTAGCGGATGAAAAAATGATTTTAAATATCATCAGAGAAGAAATGCTGGAGATTAAAGAAAAATTTGCAGATGAACGTCGTACCGCGTTTGATATTGATGTGGAAGATTTTGATGTTGAGGATCTTATTGAAGAAGAGGATGTGGTCATCACCATGACGCATATCGGTTATGTCAAACGCATCAGTGCTGATAATTACCGTTCACAAAAACGGGGCGGAAAGGGAATTACGGCCTTGAGCACCCGAGAAAATGATTTTGTCGAGCAGCTCTTTACCACTACCACCCATCACTATCTGATGTTCTTTACCAATTTTGGAAAAGTCTATCGTCTGAAAGCTTTCGAGATTCCAGAAGGTGGCAGAACAGCAAGAGGAACCGCCATTGTCAATCTTCTGCCATTGGAAGATGGCGAACAGATTGCGACCATGATTCCGGTTAAAGAATTTACCGCGGATAAATACCTGGTCATGGCGACAAAACAGGGGATTATCAAAAAGACTGATTTGACGGAATACGATACATCCCGAAAAAATGGCATCATCGCCATTAATTTGAGAGATGGCGATGAATTGATCAATGTCCGATTGGTTGAACAGGATGAAGAAATCGTAATGGGAACGAAAAACGGTTATGCGATTCGGTTCAATTCTGAAGATGTCAGACCGATCAGCCGAACTTCGATCGGCGTAAAAGGAATCGATCTCCGAAAAGGAGATGTGGTTGTCGGGATGGATATCGTTAAAGAAGATCTCTTTGTCCTTTGTGTCAGTGAAAATGGATATGGAAAACTGAGTGCTTCTGATTTATATCGTCCGCAAAAACGCGGCGGTAAAGGGGTTCAGACTTATAAAGTGACGAATAAAACCGGAGAATTAGTCGGCTTTTGTGTGATCGATCGTGATGGTGAAATCATGATGATCAACAATCAGGGAGTGGTCATCAAGCTTGAAGGCAATGATATTTCAGCGGTTGGAAGAAATACTCAGGGCGTTCGTCTGATGAAATTAAAACCGGAAGAATCCATTGCGACAATTTCTAAAGTCTATAAGGAGGATTCAGTGGATGATGAGGAAGACCAGGTAGCACTCATTGATACCACTGAAAAAAAATAATGGCATCATCATTATTGCAGGAAGACCATATTCAGATTAATGGCATCGTTAGAGATCAATTTGAGGCCATTGCCTTGGCAGCGGAACCGCTGCTGAGGGATGGCTCCATAACGGAAGACTTTATTGAAGCAGCTGTGGAAAGAGAACGTGTTTTTCCGACTGGTCTGCCAACTAAAATAGGAGTTGCTTTGCCTCATACCGAGGCAAAGTACGTTTTAAAAGAAAGTATTTCCATCGTCACTCTGAAAAATACGGTTGTTTTTGCAGGCATGGGCAATCCCAAGGAAAGCATCCCAGTTAACATCGTTTTTTTATTAGCTATTCAGGATCCGCAAAAACAATTGGGCGTTTTACAGACCATTGTCACCATCATTCAAAATGAAAAGGTTTTACATAAAATAAAGGATGCAAAAGATCCTAAAACCATTTACAATCTAATTAAGACATTTCTGTAATAAAAAAAGAAAGTGGAAAGTAATGAATGTAAAAATAGCACCATCGATGCTCAGTGCCGATTTTGCCAATCTGGAACGTGATCTGAAGGCAGTAGAAAAGAGTGGCGCCGATTTCCTCCATGTGGATATCATGGACGGCCATTTTGTACCGAACATTACCATGGGACCGGATCAGGTGGCACAACTCAGAAAGACCGTGTCGATTCCATTTGATGTCCATCTGATGCTCAGTGAGCCTTTAAAATACATTGATCAGTTTGCTGATGCAGGTGCGGATATCATCACGGTTCATGTGGAATCGGAAGGGGATATCCAGACATGCATTGATGCGATTGTCAAAAAAGGTGTGAAACCGGGACTGGTTTTGTCGCCTGATACACCGGCAGAAGTGATAAAACCATATCTTGATCAAATCGATATGATCCTGATTATGGCGGTTTATCCGGGATTCGGGGGACAGAGTTATATCGCTGGAACCACAAGAAAAATAAAAGAATGCCGCAAAATGATCGGCGATCGTTCCATTGATTTGGAAGTCGATGGCGGAATAAATTTCAATACGCTAAAAGAGGTCGTCGATGCGGGGGCGAATGTAGTTGTTTCGGGTTCCTGTCTTTTTAAAGGTGAAATGAGAAAAAATATGGAGCGGTTTAAAGAGATCATCGCGGAATAAATAAAAAAAGTTGAAAGAGGAAAGTGTGAATGAAACTTATTTTAGTAGCGTGTGGAACAGCATTGGCAACATCGACAGTGGTTGCCAGAAAAATCGAACAGATCGCTCAGGAGAATGGTATCGAATGTAAAACCGTTCAGGCTAAAGCCGTCGATGCGATAAAAAAATATGAGGAGCTACATCCAGATGCGATTGTCTGCACCTGTCAGCTGGAAGGTGAAATAAATGTTCCGCTGATTAATGGACGAGCATTTCTTACCGGAATCAATATAAAAAGTACAACTGATCAGTTGCTGGAGATACTAAAAAAATAAAAAAGAGACTTTTAGCATAGTCCGTAACAGGTGGTTTGTGCTAAAAGTCTTTTTTGATACAGCAAAGAAAACTATTTCAATTCCAATCCTGCGACAATCTCATCGATTCCCGTGAGAATATAGTTGGGACGGTATGGAAAATCTTTGACAGTTTCACGGGTGGATACGCCACTGAGAACCAAAAAAGTGGTCAATCCGGATTCGATCCCGGCAATGATATCCGTATCCATGCGGTCACCGATAATAACGGCATCATCACTGTGAACGCCCAATCGTTTAATGCCGGTACGCATCATTAAAGGGTTGGGTTTTCCAACATAATAGGCCTCTTTACCGGTAACGAGCTCAATGGGAGCGACAAAAGCGCGGCAGGCCGGGATGATGCCTTCTTCTGACGGCCCGGTCAGATCCGGGTTTGTGCCAATCAGTTTGGCGCCCTTATTAATTAATTTAACAGCGCGTAAAATACTGTCATAATTATAGTTGTGGGTTTCACCGATGATGACATAGTCAGGGTTGACATCATTCATGGTAATTTCTGCATCATACAGGGCATTGACCAGTCCGGGCTCGCCGATGACATAGGCGGATCCGCCAGGGCATTGGTCCTTGATAAACTTGGCTGTGGCCAACGCACTGGTATAAAAATGACTTTCATCAATTTCCAATCCCAGCCGATTGAGTTTTTCCTTCAATTCAATCGGTGAACGTTCACTGGAATTGGTTAGAAAGAGAAAATTCTTGTCCATGGCATAAAGCCAGTTGACGAATTCGATGACTCCGGGTAAGAGTCGATTACCATGATAGATGACACCATCCATATCGCAGATAAAGC
Source organism: Acetobacterium fimetarium (assembly GCF_014284475.1). Lineage (GTDB taxonomy): Bacteria > Bacillota > Clostridia > Eubacteriales > Eubacteriaceae > Acetobacterium > Acetobacterium fimetarium. The sequence goes on from NZ_WJBC01000015.1 coordinate 44,590, forward strand.
CTTTTTTATCTTTAATGAGTTCTTTTAGTTCTTCATTCATTATTAAGTACCTCCAATAATTTCTAATTTATTTTTATATGCATAGTTTATAATATTTAAACATGAATCAGCTTAAGTAATCAAGGCAATCAATGTAAAAACTATTGACAAAAAATAGCGGGAAAAATATAATATAGTAATTCCAGGTGAAATACTTGGAAATAAAGGAGTAAAGATTATGTTTTCTGGTTTTAAAGCCGTTAAAAATGATATTCAGGTAACGATGCGTAAAGATCCGGCGGCGCGATCTGCAATTGAGGTTTATTTTCTATACCCGCATATCAAGGCACTGAAAACGTATCGACGCGCTCATAAGCTTTATCAGGAGGGCCATTTTTTTACAGCGCGCTGGCTGTCTCAAAGAGCCAGAAAGAAAACTGGAATTGAGATACATCCCGGTGCAGAAATCGGCGAGAACCTGTTTATCGACCATGGTATGGGTGTCGTTATTGGTGAAACGACGATTATTGGAGATAATGTAACCCTCTATCAGGGAGTAACTCTGGGGGGAACCGGAAAAGAAAAAGGAAAGCGCCATCCGACCCTTGGCAATTGTGTCGTGGTTGGCTCTGGGGCAAAAATACTGGGGAATATTTATATTGCACCAGGAACGAAGGTTGGAGCAAATGCAGTGGTACTAAAAGATACGACCTATGAGTCGACTGCAGTTGGAATTCCGGCCCGGGTTATTGATAAAGAAAAAAAGATTTATAATTTATAGAAAGACATTGTGAATGGGAATTCTTTTTTTATTGTGATATGATATATTAAAAAAGTGAAGTTTAATTTGATCGATACAATTGGTATTGACTTTTACGACAGGATCATATAAAATCACGTCAGACAAATATAAACGCAAAATGGGGTACACCACCGAAAGGGTGTTGTTCTTGTTTTGTGTTTTTTTATTGCTTTTTTTGAAAGGAAGTGAGAAGAATGAGAGTCAATGGAAAAGAAATTACATTAAGCAGTAATCATAAACTGCTGGATTTTCTGGAAATCAATCAATACGACCCTCAAAAAATTGCCATCGAACGCAATGGCGAAATAGTGCCGAAATCTGCTTACCATCAGGTAATCCTCGATAATGAAGACCGACTTGAAATTGTAAGCTTTGTGGGCGGGGGTTGAGCGATGGAACTGCTGATCAATGGAAAAAAAATGGAATTGAATTGTGATACGGCCTTTGAAGTCCGGGACTGCATCGGAAAGCCACAGGATATTGTTATTCTGAATGGTTTCCAGATTGAAGAAAACTGCAGACTGAAGGAAAACGACAGTATCGCAGTTATTGGAAAAGGCCGGCTGCCCAAACGGGAAGAACTTGAAAGTATGATGGTGGCGCGGCATACACCCAGGGTACATGAGCAACTGAAAAAGGGAAAAGTTGCGATTGCCGGACTGGGAGGTCTGGGATCAAATATCGCGGTGATGCTGGCCAGAATCGGCGTGGGGCAGCTGCTGCTGGTTGATTTTGATGTGGTTGAGCCAAGCAATCTGAATCGGCAGAATTACTACGTCAGCCATTTGGGAATGCCGAAAACGGAAGCGTTAAAAATACAAATCGCTGAGATCAATCCGTTTATTAAAATAGATGTCCGCAAGAAAAAAGTGTCTGAAGCGAATGTCAAAGAGATTTTCAGCGGTTATGACATCGTCTGCGAGGCGTTTGATAAAGCGGAGATGAAATCCATGCTCGTGAATACGGCGTTGGCGGAATTGAAGGGCATCAAAATTGTTTCGGCCTCTGGAATGGCGGGTTATGACAGCGGAAACCGGATTAAAACAACGCGAGTCATGAAAAATTTATATCTTTGTGGCGATCTGGAAAATAGTGCAGAAGTAGGCAGAGGACTGATGGCGCCAAGGGTACAGATTTGTGCCGGCCATCAGGCAAATATGATTCTACGGCTGCTGCTGGGAATAGAAGAAGTATAGGAGAAGAAAAATGAATGATCAATTGGTAATCGGCGGGCATTGTTTTCAGTCCCGCTTTATTTTGGGGTCTGGCAAGTTTTCATTGGAAATAATGAAAGCAGTGGTTGAGAATGGTGGCGCAGAAATTGTAACCCTGGCACTGCGTCGGGCAAATATTGGCGGCGAAGAAAATATTCTGGAACATATTCCGGACCATGTGACACTGCTGCCGAATACATCGGGAGCAAGAAACGCCGAAGAAGCGGTAAGAATTGCCCGGTTGGCCAGAGAAGTGAACTGCGGTGATTTTGTAAAAGTGGAAGTCATCCGCGATTCCAAGTATCTGATGCCGGATAATTATGAGACCATCAAGGCAACGGAAATCCTTGCAAAAGAAGGCTTTATAGTAATGCCCTATATGTATCCGGATTTGAATGTGGCGAGAGCGCTGGTTGACGCCGGTGCGGCAGCAGTGATGCCTTTGGCGGCCCCCATTGGCAGTAATAAGGGGTTGAGCACGAAAGATTTTATCCAGATTCTGGTAGATGAAATAGATTTGCCGATCATTGTGGATGCGGGCATCGGCCGGCCATCCGAGGCCTGTGAGGTCATGGAAATGGGCGTGGATGCCGTGATGTGCAATACGGCAGTAGCGACGGCTGGGAATGTTGCCCTGATGGCGAAAGCATTTGGACAGGCCATTGCGGCAGGCCGGAATACCCATCTTGCGGGTCTTGGCCGGGTACTGAATCGTGTCGCCGAAGCATCAAGTCCGCTGACCGGATTTTTGGAGGACTGAGGATGGCAATCAAGAAAACAAACCCGATGGAATACGGCAAAGACATGGAAATCATTGATTCAGACATGATGAACCAGATTATAAAAATGGTGAAAAACTATGATTACAATCAATACACCGAGGCCGATGTAAAAAGGGTGATGAGCAAAGAAACGCTCAAGCCAGATGACTTTGGGGTGATCCTGTCGCCGGCCGCCTTGCCGTTTCTTGAAGAATTGGCAAAAAAAGCGGTGACAGAGACCAGAAAGCATTTCGGCAACAACGTCTGTCTTTTTACGCCGCTGTATATTTCCAACTACTGTGAAAATCACTGCGTCTACTGCGGGTTCAACTGCAAAAATAAAATTCGCCGGGGAAAACTTTCTTTTGCTGAAATGGAAGAGGAGCTTAAGGCCATTGCAGAAACCGGCTTAAAGGAGTTGCTGATTTTAACAGGGGAATCCCGTCATCAGTCCGGGGTGGGTTATATCGGAGAAGCCATCAAATTGGCTGCAAATTATTTTACCAACATCGGCATCGAAATATATCCCCTCAATTCGGATGAATATGCCTACCTTCATGATTGCGGGGCGGATTTTGTTTCTGTTTATCAGGAAACCTACAACATTGATAAGTATGAACAGGTTCATTTAAGCGGTTCCAAACGGATTTTTCCCTACCGGTTCTATTCCCAGGAGCGGGCCATACAAGGAGGAATGCGCGGCGTTGCTTTCGGAGCGCTGCTGGGACTGGATGATTTCCGAAAAGATGCCTTTGCCACCGGTTTGCATGCATTTCTCATGCAGCAAAAATATCCCCATGCCGAGATTGCTTTTTCGACGCCGCGATTGAGACCATTTATCAACAATGCGGACAATAATCCCAATGATGTCCATGAGAAACAGCTGCTCCAGGTGATGATTGCCTTCCGTCTGTTGATGCCGTATGCCGGCATTACCATTTCAACCCGGGAAAGAGCAGGATTTCGCGATAATGTCATCGGCATGGTGGCGACTAAGATTTCTGCCGGTGTGAGCGTAGGGGTCGGCGGCCATAAACTTGAAGAAAAGGCAGACGAACAGTTTGAGATATCCGATCCCAGAAGTGTCCCGGAGGTGCATCGGATGATTTTAAGCAAGGGGCTGCAGCCAGTTTACACGGATTACATCCGGGTTTAAAAGGACAGAAGGAGAGAGAATCAACATGCTGATTTGTGTAACCAATCGAAAACTGTGCAAAGATGATTTCCTGGGCCGAATCAACCAAATTGCTGCCGGAAAACCGCAGGCCATCGTGTTGCGGGAAAAAGACCTGAATTTGTCGGAGTATGAAAAGATGGCGGTGGCAATCGATACAATCTGTAAAAAAAATCAGGTCGCCCTGATTATCAGCCAGAACATTGAAGTAGCGGTCAAAATGAAGCATCCGAACGTCCAATTATCGATGGATAATTTAAGAAAATATCAAAACGAGATTAAAAAATTTAAAAATATCGGTGCTTCCGTCCATTCGGTGGCTGAAGCAGAAGAAGCCCAAAAATTAGGGGCCACCTATCTGGTGGCCGGGCATATTTTTCCGACTGACTGCAAAAAAGGCGTTGCGCCAAGAGGGCTGACCTTTTTGAAAGAAGTATGCGATGCGGCCACAATTCCGGTGTTTGCCATCGGCGGGATCACCAGGGAAAGATTGGCAAAGGTTTTACAAACCGGCGCCGCGGGCGGCTGCATCATGAGTGAGGCCATGATTTGCGAAAAGCCGGAGCGGCTTGCCGGTGACTACAAGAATTTTCTTGAAAAAATATAAATAGCGGCAGGTATTGACAACCCTATGTTTAGGTGCTAAAATTGAAATCAATTAAATAGTTAGTCTTCAGGGCAGGGATTGTTTCCCTACCGGTGGTATAGCCCACGAGCCGCAAGGTATGATTCGGTGTAACTCCGAAGCCGACAGTAAAGTCTGGATGAAAGAAGATGATAAAGTTTGCTGCATGTTGATGCGTATCTTTGATTTATTAGCTCTGAAATGTTTTTCATTTCAGAGTTTTTTGTTTTAAAGCCGCAGAATCGCGCATTGAAAAAACTTTTTTAAAATGCCTTGAATAAATGTTTAAGGTGTTTTTTTTGTGGTTTATAAAGAGAGAGGAGATCCTGTGGAAGAACATAAAATATTTATGGGTATGGCCATCGATCTAGCCCAAAAAGGAAAAGGCCAGGTTAACCCCAATCCACTGGTTGGAGCGGTTATTGTGAAAGATGGCACCATCATCGGAAGTGGTTATCACGAAAAATACGGTGAGCTGCATGCGGAGAGGAATGCGCTGGCGGCCTGTACGCAGACTCCGGCAGGGGCAACCCTTTATGTGACCCTGGAGCCCTGCTGCCACACCGGAAAAACACCACCGTGCACCGAGGCGATCATCGAAAATAAAATCAGCCGAGTGGTCGTTGGCGCCAAGGATCCGAATCCACTGGTTGGCGGAAAGGGGATTGAGATCCTCAGGAATAACGGGATTGAGGTGATAACAGGGGTGATGGAAAAAGAATGCCTGGAACTGAACGAGGTCTTTTTTCACTTTATCAAAAATAAAACGCCTTTTGTGCTCATGAAATACGCCATGACCCTGGACGGGAAAATCGCCACTTATTCGGGAAAATCAAAATGGATCACCGGTGAAGTGGCAAGAGCGGCGGTTCACGAGACCAGAAACGAATATCGCGGCATTATGGTAGGGGTTCAGACGGTGATTCAGGATGATCCGCTGCTAACTTGCCGAAGGGAAGGCGGCCGTGATCCTGTTCGAATTATTTGTGACACCCATTTACGTACCCCCTTGTCAGCAAGGATCGTGGCGTCAGCCCGCAGAATTCCCACCTATCTGGCCACCTGCTCCCAGGATGAAAAGAAAATCAAACGCTTTGAAATTATGGGTTGCAGAATTTTGCAGATTTCAAAAGAAGGGAACCATCTCTGTCTCAAAGAACTGATGGATCGGCTGGGTGCGGAGAAAATCGACAGCATCATTCTGGAAGGCGGGGGTACCCTGAATTTCAGTGCCTTGAAAAGCGGCATTGTCAATAAGTTGCAGGTTTATATCGCACCCAAAATGTTCGGCGGAGCCACTGCCAAAAGTCCCGTCGAAGGGGTGGGGATTGAAGCTCCCAGTCAGGCATTCCAGTTTTCAGACCGAAAAATAAAAATTTTCGGTGATGATATTTGTCTCGAATACTACAGGAGGTGATGATATGTTTACCGGAATTATTGAAGAAGTAGGAAAAATAACAGCTGTTACCAAAGGGCAGCGATCCTCCCAGTTATGGGTTCAGGGGGATCTGATTATGGAAGATTTGAAACTCGGCGACAGTGTGGCTGTCAACGGCGTGTGCCTGACCGTGTCTCAGCTCAAAGGAAGCCAGTGGATGGCAGATGTGATGAGTGAAACCCTTAAAAGAAGCGACCTGGGGGAACTGAAACCGGGGAATCCGATCAATCTGGAACGGGCCATGCCGGCGAATGGACGGTTCGGCGGACATCTGGTATCCGGCCATATCGACGGGACCGGACAGATTGTCCAGATAAATCAGGATGAAAATGCCATAATATTTGAGATCAGCGCAGCGGCAAAGGTACTCCGGTATATTATTGAAAAAGGTTCCCTTGCGATCGACGGAATCAGTCTGACGGTGACAGCGGTAAACGACGCAACCTTCAGGGTTTCGATTATTCCCCATACGGTCAAACATACCATTCTGGGGACAAAGAAAAAAGGCGATCTGGTTAATCTGGAAAATGATATGGTCGGAAAATACATTGAGAAATTCCTGCTTTCGGGTCCACCGGAAGAGGCAAAATCATCAGGAAATAATAAAAACGATAAACTGACCATGGCTTTTCTAACACAAGCAGGATTTTAAAAAAAGCTTGAAGCAGCAGAATAAGAGAGGGCAAAAATGTTTAAATTTAATACCATTGACGAAGCACTGGAAGATTTGAGAAATGGAAAGATCATCATTGTAACCGATGATGATGACAGGGAAAATGAAGGGGACTTTATCTGTGCGGCAGAATTTGCAACCACTGAAAACGTGAATTTTATGGCGGTTCATGGCAAGGGGCTTATCTGCATGCCGATGAGTGAAAAACTGATTAAAAAACTCAGCATCCCCCAGATGGTCACGGAGAATACCGATAACCATGGAACGGCCTTTACGGTATCGATTGATCATGTCGAGACGACGACAGGCATTTCGGCCAAAGAGCGTTCAGTGACCGCTATTAAATGTGTGGACGATGACGCCAAACCGGAGGATTTCCGCAGGCCGGGGCATATGTTCCCACTGCTTTCAAAAGAAAACGGAGTACTGGAACGCAACGGGCATACCGAGGCGACGGTTGATCTCATGAAACTGGCAGGATTAAAGGAATGCGGCTTATGCTGTGAAATCATGCAAGAAGACGGAACCATGATGCGAACGCCGGAGCTCATCAAGCTGGCGGAAACGCATCAGCTCAAATTTATTACCATTGCGGATTTGCAGAACTACCGAAAATTGCATGAAAAATTGGTTGAACAGGTGACAGACACAAAAATGCCGACAAAATATGGCGATTTCATCGCTTACGGCTACATCAATAAATTGAATGGTGAACATCACGTGGCACTTGTCAAAGGAAACGTAGACGATGGCAATCCGGTTCTCTGCCGGGTGCATTCGGAATGTCTGACCGGTGACGCCTTCGGATCACTCCGCTGTGACTGCGGGGATCAGTTTGCGGCGGCCATGATGGCCATCGAAAAAGAGGGCCGAGGAATTCTCCTGTACATGCGTCAGGAGGGCCGGGGCATTGGTTTGATCAACAAGCTTAAGGCTTATCATCTGCAGGACCAGGGGATGGATACCGTCGAGGCGAATATTGCCCTGGGATTTCCCGATGATCTGCGGGAGTATTACATCGGTGCGCAGATTTTAAGAGATCTGGGGGCAAAAAAGCTGAGACTATTAACCAACAATCCGAAGAAAATCGAAGGAATGGAAGACTACGGTCTGGAAATCGTTGAGCGTGTTCCCATCCAGATTGAAGCATCGGATCATGATGAATTCTATTTAAAAACAAAACAGAATAAAATGGGTCATATTTTAAATTATAAATAAGAAGGAGCTTAAAATGAAAATTTATGAAGGAAAAGTAGTAGCAAAGGGAATCAAGGTCGGGATTGTAGCAGCACGTTTTAATGAATTTATTGTATCAAAACTCGTAGCCGGTGCCGTTGACGGACTGAAACGTCATGATGTCAAAGAAGAGGATATTGAAGTGGCCTGGGTTCCCGGGTGCTTCGAGATTCCCCTGATCGCTTCCAAAATGGCGAAAATGGGAAAATACGATGCGGTTATCTGCTTGGGTACGGTCATTCGAGGATCCACCAGCCATTACGATTATGTGTGCAGTGAAGTATCCAAGGGCGTGGCTCATGTCTCCCTGCAATCTGAGATCCCGGTAATCTTCGGTGTTCTGACCACAGAAAATATCGAGCAGGCTATTGAACGCGCCGGAACGAAAGCCGGCAACAAAGGGTATGATGCGGCTTTGTCGACCATTGAAATGGTGAATCTGATTAACGAAATGTCGAATTAAAAAAGAAGATACAACTGGAAAGATAGAAAAAGCCTTCGCTGAAATTTCGGCGAAGGCTCTTTTGATCATTGATTAAATTAAGCTAATTCGGAAGTAGTGATGATACCATTGTTTAAAGCATTTTCTTTGAGTTCTTCGTAGAGACCGGAGATACTGATATAGAAATAGGGATTGGAATAAAAAATACCAACCAGGCCAAAGGTAATACCAGAGAGCAGAAACCAGCCGATAAAGCTCAGATACATCACAAATATTTCGCCTTTATGGCCCTGAGTCATGCGCATGGAAATTTTAAGGGCTTCCGTCGCATTGACGTTGGGACAGTCGGCCAGAATGTAGGGAGTCATACTGTAAGCAATCGCTTTAATAATACCGGGAATAATAAATAATAGCATCCAAAGATAGGTGAATAACCACATCCAGAGCATCCCGCCGAGTTTTCGGCCGTAATTGTTGAAACCGGTGGTAAACATCGTTTCAATATCAGCTGATTCACCGCGGTAGACACAGAGAGAAAAATACTGAATTCCGACCATGATCGGTGGTGCGAGCAGGATATAAGCGATTCCGAATGAGACGCCGGAAGCGGCCCCGATGATGAGAAACGCCAGGATGACTGCACCAACAGACATCCAATAATTTTCGGAAAATTGCTGTTTGGCAGTAGCCTTGATTTCTTGTCTTGTTTTCATGAAAATCTCCTTCATTTTAAATTTTATTATATCTTAAGATTGTTTGTATATAATAGCACGATTTATGGAAAAGAGGAAGAAGAAAATGGAAGAGCAGTCAACGCGTAATGAAACTATTATTCCGGGCCGTTACCGGCATTACAAGGGAAATGAATATGAAGTCATCGGGGTGGGAACGCACAGTGAAACCCTGGAAGCCATGGTGGTTTACCGCCCCTTGTATGGCGAAGGCGGGCTTTGGGTTCGCCCCGCCACGATGTGGAATGAAATGATCGAAAAAGACGGCGTCATTTTAAAACGTTTTGAATATATTGGAGAGGCATCATAAAAAAAACATGAACTATAATCTAGAAAAAAACAACCTGTTAAACGACCTGAAGGGACTTTTGCAAATCGATTCAACAAATGCCGATGCAGGCCCGGTTATGCCGGAGGCACCCCTGGGCATTGGCATCAACAACGCCATCAACTATGTCCTGGATCTGGGAGAGCGCTTCGGTTTTAAAACCAAAAACTGCGACGGCTATTGCGGTTACATTGAAATGGGTCAGGGCGAAGAAATGATCGGAATCCTGACTCATGTGGATACGGTTCCGGTGGGGGACGGCTGGTCCGTGAATCCCTTTGATCTGACCATCGACGGCGACAAGGTCTTTGGCCGGGGAACCATTGACAACAAGGGGCCCACCCTGGTGGCGCTGTATGCCATGAAGGCGCTGGCAGATAGCGACGCTCTGATCAATAAACGGGTTCGGCTGATTATCGGCGGCGATGAAGAAGGGGACGAATGGCATTGTATGAATCGCTACAAAGCCACAGAGGAATCGCCTACCTATGCCTTTTCACCGGATTCCGGGTATCCGGCTATTTTTGCCGAAAAGGGAATTCTCAGTATCAGCATCGAACGGGATCTGGATCCTTCAATACAAAACCTGGACTTTTTCAGCGGTACCCAAATCAACACCGTTCCGGATTATGCTAAAGCCATTGTCAGAGATGCGGTTTACGAGAGCATCGGCAAGCCCGCCCATGCGTCCCAGCCCCATGAAGGGATTAACGCGATGTTTTTACTGGCCCGGGAGCTGAGAGCGCTGGGGCTGGACCATCCCTTTCTGGATCTCATTGACATCGCGACCTCGGAGGGACTTGATATTAATTTTGAAGATGAAATTTCCGGAAAACTCACCATCAATCCGTCCATTGCCCATGTCGACAAGGAAAGGGCGATTTTGAAGTGTGATATCCGTTACCCGGTGACGATGAATGGGGCAGATATTGGCAAAAATATTGCCAGAGCAGTGGAACCCCTTGGTTTTCGGTTTAAAATCAATCATGATCTGGCGCCATTGCATATGGAAAAGGAAAGTTATCTCATTGATGCACTGCAGAAAATATATGAAGACTACACCGGTGATACCACCGGACCCAAGGTCATCGGCGGGGGAACCTATGCCCGGGCCTTTGATAACGCCGTGGCTTTTGGGGGCCGATTCCCCGAGGAGCCCAATACCTGTCATCAGACCGATGAATACTGGAGTATCAAAAGCATGAAGATGAATTTTGATATTATCACCAAAGCGCTGGAAAGTCTGGTACAATAATATCTGGGCTGACCATGGGTTAGCCTGGACAAGTAAATTGCGAAAGTGCGTGAGCTTAACGCTCAGTTTCGCACGAACCAATTTTTACACTGTACGGCGGACAGTCTAGCGACTGTTCGCCTACACGTTACAAAACTGGTTGTGGAAACTGAGCGTTAAGCAATAATTGTTCGAGGTTAGTAAATTCGACAACGGCAGGGAGTTTTGTAAAAGAAAAAGAAATGGGGAAAAACATGACCATTCATTTTGATAAAGAAGCAGTTCTGGAGGCCTTGAGGGGGCTGTTGAAAATAAAGACAGTCAGCGCCAATGCCGGAGCGATCACGCCGGAAGCGCCCCTGGGAACCGGGATCAACGAGGCGATCAATTACGTTTTGGATTTAGGAAAAAGTTTTGGTTTCAGAACCAAAAATTGTGACGGTTACTGCGGTTATGTGGAGATCGGAGAGGGCGAAGAAATGGTGGCAGCGATCACCCATATCGATACGGTGGAAGTGGGAGATGACTGGACCGTGCCGCCTTTTGACTTAACCATTGACGGCGACCGGATTTATGGCCGGGGTGTGCTGGATGACAAGGGACTCACCATCGTGTCGCTCTTTGCTCTGAAAGCCCTGATGGATGCCGGGGTCCCGATCAGCAAGCGGGTTCGTCTGATTGTCGGCGGCGACGAAGAAGGGGGAAACTGGGCCTGCATGAATCGGTACAAAGAAACCGAAGAGACCCCCAGCTACTCTTTTTCTCCGGATTCCGGCTTTCCGGTTATTTTTGCGGAAAAGGGCATCATGAATATCATATTCCAGAAAAAGCTGGAAGCTGCGATGCCGATTCTGAAATTTAGCGGCGGCAAGCAGATCAATTCAGTGCCGGACTATGCCAAAGCGGTGTTTAATGGACAGACCTACGAAGCAAAAGGCAAGACTGCCCATGCTATGGAGCCTGACAAGGGAGATAATGCGCTCTTGAAACTGGCCAATGAGTTGAGAACAGCAGGGATCGACCATCCCATTATCGATCTGCTGGGCCGGGCCACGACAAAAGGTTTCGGCATTGATTTATCCGACGCGGTGTCAGGAGAACTGACCCTGAATCCGGCCATCGTACAGGTGGATGACAAGAAGGCTGTCCTCCGCTGTGATATCCGTTATCCAGTGACAATGAAGAGCAGCGACCTCTGCGCCGCCATTCAGAAAGCCACCGCAGATCTGGGTTTTGATTTCGAAATGGATCACGATGTGAAGCCGTTGCATGTCGACAAAGACAGTTTTCTGGTCACATCGCTGCAAAAAGTATATGCCGACTACACCGGGGATCTTTCCGAACCGATGGTTTCTGGTGGCGGAACCTATGCCCGGGCCTTTGAAAACGCCGTAGCCTTCGGCGGTGTTTTTACCGGTGAGGAAAACACCTGTCATCAGACTGATGAATTCTGGAGCATTGACAGCATGGCGAAGAACTTTGATATTATTGTGAAAGCGCTGGCCGTGCTGGCCCAGTAAATAAGCAAAATATAAACGGCAAAAGCTATTGTCGACCATTAAATCAAAAATGGTTGACAATAGGTTTTTTTTTGGTTAGAATAACCCCAGAGGTGAAAAAATGTCGACAAAACAAAAATTATTAAAAACCTTGGAAGAAAATAGAGAAACCTATCTCTCCGGAGAAGTGCTGGCCAGCACCATGAATGTCTCCCGGTCGGCCATCTGGAAGGCCATCAAAGTATTAAAAGAAGAGGGGTATGAAATAGAGTCCACCACCAACAAGGGTTATCGCTTAAAAAGCGAATCGGATCTGATGTCGGCGGAAGGGATATACCCCTGGCTGTCCCCAACCAATCAGGAGCTTGAACTGATGGTCTTAAAAACCGTTGGTTCCACCAATCAGGAAGCCAAGAAATTGGCACTGGAAGGGGCAAAAACGGGAACCGTTATTATCGCCGAAGAGCAAACCCAGGGACGGGGCCGAATGGGCCGTTCCTTTTACTCACCGCCCAAAAGCGGGATTTATTTAAGTCTGGTGTTGCGTCCCGATGTTGCCGCCCGTGATGCGGTGCTGTTAACCACTGGGGCATCGGTGGGAGTTTGCCGGGCCATCAAAAAAGTGACGGGCATTGATACCCAGATCAAGTGGGTCAATGATATTTACCGGGGCGACCGGAAAATTGTCGGGATTCTCACCGAGGCGGTGACCAACTTTGAGAACGGACAGTTTGAGTTTGTGATCATCGGCATCGGGGTGAATTTCAAACAGCCGGAAGAACAATTACCTGACGAGTTGAAAGACATTGTCGGTACTCTATTTAATGAAAAACCGGACGCCCTGACCCGTAATCGGCTGGCCGCTGAAATTATCAACGAGGTCATGAGTATCTGTGAAGATTTAACGAACCGGGATTTCCTGGCAGAATATAAAACCCATTCCCTTGTTTTAGGAAAACAGATCAGGGTTTTTCGGAACAATCAATGGGAAGTGGCCACCGCCCTGGACATCAGTGACGAAGGCGGATTAATTATCAAAAATCAATTTGGGCAGACGGAAACTCTGAACAGCGGGGAAATCAGTATTAGAAAGATCTAGGAAATTAATAGAATGCTGTGAGCTTCGCTGTCAGTTTACACGAAATAATTTTTACACTACAGAAAATTAGAATAGGATGGAAAAAATGATCGAAAAAAATACCCTCAATACAAGAATGTTGGTGCTTTGCGCCATTTTTGCGGCGCTGCTGGTGGTGGGGGCCTATATCAAGGTGCCTCTGCCGGGAATACCCTTTACCCTCCAGACCCTGTTTGTGATACTGGCAGGACTACTGCTGGGATCCCGCGGCGGGCTGATTGCAGTGCTGGTTTATCTTTTTATGGGTCTCATTGGCTTGCCGGTATTCTCCGGCGGCGGTGGTCTGATGTATGTGTTTAAACCAAGCTTTGGCTACCTCCTGGGCTTTGCTCTAGCTGCTTTTGTCACTGGCTGGCTGGCCGAAAAAAACACCAGTGGCACAACCGGAAAGATGCTTCTGGCCGCTCTGGCCGGAACCGCTGCCATCTATGCAGTCGGTTTGCCATGGTACTATGTCATTGCCAATTATTACCTTAACACCCCGGTGGGCGCAGCCACGCTGATGATGACCGGGTTTGTGATGACCCTGCCGGGCGATCTGATTAAGATCGCCGTGAGCGTGCTGCTGGCCAAACGACTGGCCCCGGTGCTCCGGCAAGGTGTGATCACAAAATAATTTTGGGGAACATATACGTATTAAGAGATAAAAATAAGTGAAGCCGCGCAGCCCCGTTGGGGCAGATTTTCAAAAACAACGCTCCCGCCATGGATTTTCATGATCCGACGAACAATGATCAGCCCTAAACCGTGGTTTCCCAATAACAGCGATTCATCCAATCCCCCTGAATTTTCGATAAGTTCAGGGGGATATCCTTTGCCATCATCACTGACTTTAATCACCAGACCATTCGTGGATTTAGTCACCGAAAGCCGGATATTACAACCCTGGGGATTATGCCGGATGCTGTTGTCAATCAGGTTGGTCAGCGCTCGGCGAATCAGCGCCTGATCGCAAAGCAAAATGGGGCCGTTGGCTTCCTCGATCACATCGACAGCGAGGGAATAGGGCGCGGTCAGACCATTATTGATAAAATCCACCGCTACACCCCGGATTAATGCGGCTGGCGAAACTTTGGCCAGCTCCATCGGCTGGGCATGATACTCGAGTTTGGAAGCCAGGTTTAAATCGCTGATCAGTGACTTGATCCGTTGACTCTGTTGACGGATAATCCGAGCCTGATTTTGTTCGGCGGGTGGCAGGCTGGGGTTGTTTTCCAGTTCGCTGGCATAGCCCATCACCATCGACAGCGGGGTGCGGATATCGTGGGAAACTCCGGCAATCCATTCCGTGCGGGTCTGATCCCGATGAGCCAGTTGTTTTTCCTGCTGGCTGAGAATCACTGATGTTTCATTGAGAATCCTGGCAACTTCCCCGGTAACACCTCCGGTGGGAAGTTGTAGGGGTTCTTTTTTAGGTAGGGCGGTAATGCCGTTATATAGGGGTTTCAGCTTGCGGTAGAGCCACAGTCCCAGAAATAAGGCCAGCACCAGAGCCGCCAGCACGTTCAGGATCAAAAAACCGGCAATAAAACCGGGCACATGCGAAATGGTATCTTCGGTGGAGGTAATATTGTACTTCCAGATGGTGCTTTTAGGGTCGCCTAAAACCAGCAGTCCGTCGGGATGCTCCCAAACCGAGACCGGATAGTCGTTGAGATACCAACGGCTGAAGGAGGCCACATCGGTGAGGGTGTAATGCAGGGGAATATCCCCGGGCAGGTTTTTGTTCCAGATCACCTGGCCATCCCGGTTAATCAGCATCGCCCAAACATATTGTTGATCCATCAGCGCGGCGGCAGAGGCATCAAGTGTATAAGCCCCATCGGTGTTGATGAGTCCATCGGAAATATCGGCAATGGAATATTTAGGCGGCTGACTCCCGGAATAGGTCATCATCCAGTTGCTGGTAAAGACGATATTGATGGCGACCAGCACCAGCGCAATCAGAGCCGTCAGCAGAATCGAACGGGTGATGATTTTTCGCAAACTTTTCATTGCTTGGTTTCCTTTGCCAGTTTATAGCCCATGCCCCGGATGGTTAACAGGTATTGGGGTTGGGAGGGGTCCGCTTCAATTTTTTCCCGGAGCCGCCGGATGTGGACCATCAGGGTGTTTTCATAACCGTAGAGATCATCATCCCAGGCGCTGCGACAGAGGCTGTCGGCGGTGACGATATTACCCTGATTTTCCCAGAGCTTTTTGAGCAGAGCGTGCTCCTTAGCGGTCAGTGTTTTTTCACCGTCACCGCTCTTAACGATGCCGCTTTTAAAATTGACGGTCACCGCCCCCAGTACCAGACATTCGTCCGGCAGCGGCTGAGTCTGCAGCGGCTGGTAAACCCGCCGCAGGATCCCGCTTAAACGCAGCACCAACTCCCGGGGCAGAAAGGGTTTGGTAATATAATCATCGGCACCCAGCCCCAGCCCCAGGAGCCGGTTCTCGTCCTCATCCCGGGCGGACAAAAACAGCATCGGCACATTTGAATGCTGCCGCAGCTCCTGCATCAGCGAAAACCCGTCGCCATCCGGCAGCATCACATCGAGAATCACCCCATGAGGCTTTTCTGAAGCAAAAAGTTCCCGAGCCATTCGGCAGTTTTCGGCGCTGATGACCTGAGCAAATCCCGCCTGGTTCAAGACTGTTTTTAATAGATTGATAATTCCCGGTTCGTCATCCACAACCAGAAGCTTTGTTTCGAAAATCGTGTTCATCCTAATCACCCCCAAGTTATTATACCCGAAAAAATTGTTGGCGTTAGCACAAGAGATCAAAATTAAGGTAAACGTAAGGCCGGGGACAACCCGCCGTAAGGTTCATCGGATATCATAAAGGTGTCGAAAAAAAGAAGGAGTGCATGTTTATGAGCAATATTATCGAGACCGAGGGTCTCAGCAAACAATATGGAAATGTTTATCGGGTCAAGGATGTCGATTTGTCGGTTCCGGAAGGGGCGATTTATGGTTTTCTGGGGCCAAATGGAGCCGGAAAATCGACGACACTGAAGATGATTCTGGGGTTGGCGAAGCCCACGGCAGGGGAGATCGCAGTTTTCGGAAAACAGGTCAACAGCAAAAACCGCCTGGAAAACCTTAAAAATGTCGGTTCTCTAATTGAGTCGCCTAGTTATTACGGGCATTTAACCGGGGAGGAAAACCTGAGGATCTTTCAAACTCTGCGGGGGGTGCCCAAACAGAATATTGATGAAGTTCTGAAAATAGTTCGGCTGGAGAATCAGAAGAATAAAAAAGTCAGCCAGTACTCACTGGGAATGAAACAGCGGTTGGGGCTGGCCAGTGCGCTGTTGGGCTATCCCAAATTGCTGATTCTGGATGAACCCACCAATGGGCTGGATCCGGCCGGAATTCAGGAAATGCGGGAACTGATTCAGTCCCTGCCCCAAAAATTCGGGATGACAGTGGTGGTCTCCAGCCACCTCCTAAGTGAGATTGATCAGCTGGCCACCCGGGTGGGGATCATCCGGGAAGGGGAACTGGTTTATCAGGACAGCCTGACAAAGCTGCACCAGTACAGTAAACAGCATCTGGCGGTGCGAACCATGAATAATGAGGTGACCAAATCATTCCTCAGTCAAAACGGCGTGGCGTGGGAAGCGCAGGATGATTATCTGATTATTCCCCAGATTAAAGATTCAATGATGGCGGAAATCAGCAAGGTGCTGGGACAGAATAATATTGGACTGGTTCGGATTGAAGAACGGAAAAAAAGCCTGGAGGATATTTTCCTGGAGTTGACCGGAACGGCGGTGAGTTTATGAAAGCAGCAATCCGGATGGAGGTCTTAAAAACAAGGGGCCGAAAAATCTGGCTAGTGGTGGCGGTGATGATGGCGGTTCAGCTGCTTTGGGCGGGCTGGACCATTTCCAACAAGGATGCCGATGACCTGATCCAGGGCTGGATGTTTTTTCTCTACCAGTTTCCGATGCTTAACTGCATCATCATGCCGGTGATCGCCGCGGTGGTCGCTTCCCGCCTCAGTGATGTGGAGCATCAGGGCCAAACCTTTAAGCTCCTGGAAACCATTATTCCGGCCAACCGGATCTTTGATGCCAAGTTTATCTGGGGCAGTATCTATATGCTTGGCGCCGCTCTGGGACAGCTGGCCATCATGATCGGCATGGGTTTCGCTCTGCATTTTGGCGGACCGGTGCCATGGGGCGCGCTGGCTGGCTATCTGTTTTTTACTGTGGCGGTGAGTCTGACTATTTATGCCTTTCAACAGGTGGTCTCGATGCTCGTTCCCAATCAGATGGTGCCGATGACCCTGGGACTCGTCGGCGGTTTTATCGGCTTGTTCAGTATGTTTTTTCCCCAGGGCTTTCAAAAGCTGATTCTCTGGAGTTATTATGGGGTGCTGATGCAGGTGGGAATGAATTGGGATGAGGCCACCCGGGCGGTAGATTTCTACTGGACGGCCATTGATTGGTCAGGGTTCGGTTTGATTTTAGTTTTTTTTGGGCTGGTTTATGGAATCGGCCGGGTTTTATTTGTCAGAAGGGAGGTCTGAGCGATGCTTAAACGTGTTTTAAAAGCAGAAATGATCAAGATGCGGCACAGTCCGGTGTGGCTGGCTTTTTTACTGATTCCCATTATTCCGGCTTTTATGGGAACTTTCAATTATTTGAACAACCTGGGAATGCTGGAGAATGAGTGGTACAGCCTATGGACCCAGCATACCCTGTTTGCCTGTTATTTTTTCCTGCCGGTATTGATTGGGATCTACGCATCCTATCTTTTTCGGCTTGAACATGCCAATCATAATTGGAATGCGGTGATGACTGCCCCAGTTCCGGTAACACAGTTATTTATGGCTAAACTGATAATGGGTTGGCTGATGGTGATTTTGACCCAGCTCTGGATCGGACTCCTGTTTATCATTTCCGGATTGCTGGCGGGGCTTTCGGGACCGATCCCCCCGGAATTACCGGTCTGGTTATTGTTTGGGGCTTTGGGCGGTATGGTGGTATGTGCTCTGCAGCTTTGTCTATCGCTGGTGATTCGCAGCTTTGCCGTGCCGGTGGGGATTGCCCTGATGGGCGGCATTGCCGGGTTGGCACTGTTGTCGCAAGGCTATGGCCTCTACTTTCCCTATGCCCTGATAACCCTGGGCATGCGGGCCAACGATCCGGCGGCACCGATGGCGGTAGGCGAAATTCAATTTCTGATTGCCGGCGCTGTTTTTATGGCTGGGTTTTGTCTATTTGCCATCACCTGGTTAAAACGGCGGGATGTGGTGACAGGTTAGTCAATTGCGTTCGAACATAAAGTAAAAATAAATTCGAAAAAGCAAAGCAAAAAAATCAGGCCAGTGTTGATCGGTAGTCATCTCCGATCAACACTGGCCTTAAATAATTTTAACTGTTTTAGCTTGGCGGTTTGCAGATCCCGCAGGGTGTCAGTCCCTGGGCATGCACCTCTTCCAGACTGTTTAGATAAATCCGGTTGGATTCTTTCGGCAAACCGGAACAGCTGGGTAAATGATAAACCTTGGAATTCTTATTACCGATATAGGTGGCAGTTTCGGCAGTGGCTGTGCTTGCCGGTGTTTCCGAAACAGAGTTGGTTGTCGCGGCGAGGCCGTTATCCACCTCCTGATAGGGTTGGGTGGGGGTAATGCCGGTTTTGTTGAAGGTCAGCTGATCGCCTTCACTGGTGGCCACGATGGTTCCCAGCAGGTCGGTACGGAAAATGGTGGAACCCACATCATTGAGACGGCTCAGGGTTTCCTTATGAGGGTGGCCATAGTCATTGTTTTTGCCGCAGGAAATCACCGCATACCGCGGATTCACCGCTCGCAGAAACACATAGCCTGTTGATGTGGCACTGCCATGATGGCCGACCTTGAGCACATCGGCCGCCAGATCCAGGTTCTGGGCCAGCAGTTCTTTTTCGGCCGCGGCTTCCATATCCCCCGTCAGCAGAAAGCGGTGGCTGCCGTGGGTGACCTTCATCACAATGGAATCGTCATTGACATCCTCATGCACGGAAAGCGGTCCTAAAAAATCGATGGTCGATCCGCCGAAAGAAAGGGCGGTTCCCGGTGACGGGGTGGAAACCGGCACGTTTTTGGCCTTCGCCGCGGCGATCAGGTTTTTGGAGGAACTCGTCTCTTTGGAATTGGTCACATAAAGATTCGAGACCGCCAGTTTTTCAACGACATCAGTCAAACCGCCGGCATGGTCGGCGTGATTATGGGTGGCGACGACGTAATCCAGCTGGGTGATACCCAAACTTTTCAGATATTTAACGACATCATCGCCATTCTCCGGATTTCCGCCATCGATGAGCATGGTGTCATCGTGGTCCACCAGAAGAATTGAATCTCCCTGTCCCACATCCAGAAAATGAACCGCCAGGGAATCCTTAGGCGTAAAGGTTGTGTTCGCGAGATGACAGCCGGTAAACAACAGCATCATGCTAATAATGAGCACTGCAGAGAGCAGTAATTTTCGCTTCATGGTCTTTCCTCACTGAATTTTATTTTGGTAATACTCGATACCGCTTTTGCGCTGAGTATACGCTGATTTTACCATATTCAAAGAAAAATTGCAGGCCTTTACCTTTTTACTGTAATAAGTTACAATAAAGCGGCAAGATGAATTGAGCAAGGACAAGCATTCAAGTAGCTATGGATGGAAAATTCTTGTAAAAATAATCGAAACCGTGCATTTGACAAAGAGTTGTGGTAAAATTCTTTCGTTGAAAAATGTCAATATAACAGTTTAAGAAGGGAAAATATACGAAGACACGATAAGATCATACTGGTATGTTTGAAACAAGCATAATGATTGCGGAAAATTTAAGAAGCCTGTATGATAATGGAGCAGAAAAGGAGATTAATTTATGGATAGCTCAAAGAAATTTATTATTGTATCAGTCAGTGCAGCGATACTGCTGATTATTCTGGTCAGTTGTACACTGGCTTACTCAGGCAGGGATAACACCCTGATGTCGGACAAATCTCTGCATTTTGAAATCAACGGATTCAGCGTCGAATTGCCACTGTCAGAGGATGGTGCGGTCTATGATGCCGTCAGCTTAAGCAGCGTTACCGAGAATAAAATTAAACTGATTAATGAAACGGGCGCTACCGTAAAAGTGAATGGCAAAGGGATCGGCGCCGGAACGACGATGAATTTAAAACTTGATTCATTGTCATCCAATGAATTAATCAAAATTACGGTAGATAATGAAAAAGATGTACGGACCATTTATTTAAGAACACTGTCCTCGCAACTGCCACAAATCACTTCAGCAGGAGAAAGCAGTTATGAAGGACATTATTATACGGCCTTGTCAACAGGAGGAGCGGCGCTCTATGAACTGAACAATAAGGGCGAGGTTGTTTTCTATATTGCAAAATCACCGGAAGAAGCTAAGGGAGAATCATACTGCGACTTCAAGAAACACACACTGGAAGATGGCAAAGTGCGTTACAGTTATCAACGGATTTATGGCGATGACGAGGAAATTGGATATGCCTCCGGGGAACGTGTCATTCTCGATGAAAATTATCAGGAAATAAAGACCATCACCCTGGCACAAAGCGAGCTTGCGAAAGAAGGCGACCCAATCGATGGACGGGATTTTATCCTGATCGATGATAATCATTATATTGTAGCAGCTTCCCAGTTAGTCCTGGTTCAGAACGTACCGGAAAGTTTAGGTGCTGGTACAATGGGATCGAAGGTCGTTCGGACACTGATTCAAGAGGTGAAAGATGACAAAGTTGTTTTTGAATTTACCACCGATTCACATCCGGAGCTTTATGGGCTGAGCGTGACAGGAAATGATTACGGCAATACGGCAAGCCAGAGTCCGGACTATGCCGGATTCAATCGAATGATCATCGATCCGGCTGATGATAATCTGATTGTGTCGTTTGAAAATTTAAACACAATCATGAAAATCGATCGGGAAACAGGCAGCATTGTCTGGAAACTGTCAGGTGCTGGAGATGAATTCGGTTTGACTGATGAGCTGAAAACTTCAGGTCAAAGCGATATCGAATTGACAAAAGACGGCTATTTAACGATTTTTGACAATGCTGTCAGTTCTGGACAAACACGGATTCTAAAAATCAAGTTGGATGAAGTCAATAAGAAGGTGTTGGAGTATCACGAATTTAAAGTGCCGGGTCATAAATCATCGGCAAATGGAAGTGCCCAGAAAATTGGCGACGAAATAGAAGTTTATACGATCGGCTGGGGTCAGGCCAAAGAGGGAACCAGCGGCATTTCAGAAATTGATTTTAATACCGGAAAGAAACTGCTCGAGGTTACGCTTCCCCAGGGGGTCTCAAATGACCGGGTTCAGAAAATAAAATAAAAGCATCAAGCGAGTTAAAAAAACAGGATTAGTGCACAAAGTAAGCGTTATTTTTCCCTATAAAAGATTTGTACGACTTAATGGTTTGGTCTATAATGAAAAAAAGATACTTAATCGAGTACAAAAGGAGAAGAATAAGATGGCCCGAAAAACAATAGAAAAATTCAAAAAACAACCGGAAGCGAATCCTGTCGAAATTATTGAGATGGAACTGATTGAATTTCAATATCCCAAAAGCGGAACCGGGATTTGTCCGGAATGTGGCGGAAAAATGAACGGCGTTGGTCTTGATTGGGAATGCGAAGGTTGTGACTTAAAGCTAGTCGGTCCAATTTTTTAAGAAGACGATATACTTAAGAAAGCACATTAACCAGGCAAACGTTGGGGAGTGTGTTTTTTTATTCGTAAGAAAGCAGGCCGAAAAGACTCGGCGGCATCTGGTGGTGGACTGATTATATGGGAATAATTTGAGATGCCAGAAAAAATAAGTGTTTAGAGATTCCTAAGATAGATGTGATAAGATGCGGATGCTTTTTCAGATAAATAGCAAGTTGCGTGAATACTGAAATAAACAGCAGATTAAATACAACAATATAGATGATAATAACCTTGGAGGAAATAAAAATGACGATTACCTATGAATTAGGGAAATCCTTGTATGTAAACATCACCAATCGATGCAGCAACGCCTGCACATTTTGCATACGAAAAGATGAACCGACGATAAACGGGACTGATGATCTTTGGCTGGAAAAAGAACCAACCAAGGAAGAAATACTGGAAGATATATTAAAACGCGATCTGAGCAAGTACAAGGAACTGGTTTTTTGCGGATATGGCGAACCCTCCTATCGGTTAGATGAAATCTGCGAAATTGCAAAAGAAGTAAAAAAGAAGCATCCCATCCCCACCCGGATTAACACCAATGGCCATGGCAATCTGATTTTTAAAAAAGACATGACGCCCTGCCTGAAAGATGCAATCGATACGGTGTCAATCAGTTTAAATGCGAAAAATAAAGAAGAATATAACGCGTTGTGTCGTCCGGTTTTTGAAGATGCATATGATGCATTGCTTGAATTTGCCCGTCTGGCTGGCAGATATGCAAAGGTGATCTTAACCATTGTTGATATATTGCCAGAGGAAGATCAGGAAGCCTGCCGCAGAGTCAGCAATTCGGTAGGAGCGGAGCTGAGAATACGCTCTTATATTGATTGAGGGAAATTAAAAGCGGGGTGGTGATACGATGGAAGACAATAACTTAACCCCCAAGTGCCTGAGTATTCGCGGGAAAAAAATTGTGGTGGTGGATGATCATCAATACGTTTTACTGGCGTGGGGACAATTATCGCAACAATCAAAGAACCCTTTGACACTGGTGAGTATCGATTATCACCCGGATACAAATCCACCGTTCTGGCTTTATGCCTATCAGAAAGCGATCGCTATCAATCCAGACAAAGAAGCAGTTCTGGTGCCGGGTTTTCAGAAAAAGATCCTTGCAACCCTGAATCCCCAGGATTTAAAAACCGTTGAAGCGGCGATGAAAAATATGCGAAATGATGAACACATCAATACAGCAATGGAGCTGGGTTATCTAACCGAGTATCATATGATAAATTGTATGGAAAAACATCGATATTCTCGGGGACACCATTATCTGGTGCCCGAAAGCTGTTTTGGCAGTCTGGAGGATCGTATGTTTGAAGAAAGCGGTTTTTCCATGAAAGCTGTGATTCCGGACAGCATTATTCTGGATATTGATTTGGATTATTTTTTAGGCTTGAAAAACTTTGCGCTTGATCTGAATGAACACGTGGTGTTTAAAGCACTGGTAAATCAGGCTCAGATGATTACCATCGCCCGATCGGAGAGCTATTTTAATTACTTGAAAAAAGAAGCCTGTACAATCGCGGAATGCGAGAA
Source organism: Acetobacterium fimetarium (assembly GCF_014284475.1). Lineage (GTDB taxonomy): Bacteria > Bacillota > Clostridia > Eubacteriales > Eubacteriaceae > Acetobacterium > Acetobacterium fimetarium. The sequence goes on from NZ_WJBC01000015.1 coordinate 68,135, forward strand.
CCAGCTGCTCAAGCTCTTAAGTCGGGTTCTGCTTTATTGAGGATAGAATGGAGAGAATGTCATGGGGATACATGTTGAAGAGAAGCGGTTAATCAGTTTGCCGAAATTTCTATGTGAAGAACGGTTGCTGACATTCGCCAAAAGAGAATACGAGTTAAAGAATCACGTTCAGGACAAAAAAGAAAGTTTGATTATTCTAAAGACAAAAACCGTTTTAACGGCAAAAGAACAGCGAATTACCATTACGCTAAATGAAAAAGACGAAAAGAGCACCGAAGTAACCATTCGATCAGAAATGATTTCAAATATTGCAGCCAGGAAAACCACGGCAATTCAAAATAGTGTCGACAGGCTATTCAACGGTATTGAGATAGATAATCCGGAAAAAAAACCATCAGATGCGGAAAAAACGGGTGAATCCGAAATTCAGCATCATAAAAGGAAGTTTTTCCAGATGGGAAAAGACAAGCGCAGGTGGGATCTGTACCTCACAGCTACCTATTTAGGCGGGCACAAGGATTTGAAGAAATCACTGCGGGGTAGTCTTGCCGTTTATCCGGATGGCGTTGACTTTTGCGTTTTGGGTCCCAAGTTTACCATATTTCCGACGGAGATTAAAAAAGTGACCATCTGTTCCAGTTCTGAAATAGCCTCAAATGCAAAGTGGCAGGCGTCGTGTTTTACAGGCGCTTTGGAAAGAAACTGGATGATGAATGACGGCGAAAAGGAAAAAGAGAAGCTGCAGAAAAACAAGCTGGTTATTGATTACGCGAATGAGGATGGCGCTTTTCATTGTGTTTTTAAGGCCGAGGGTCAGTTTGAATTAGAGAAAAGCCTGAAAAAAGCAGAGAATCTGATCAATGAGTTAATAAAATGAAAAAAGTTGTTGACAACGGAATAAATTGAAAGTATAATAAAAAAGTTGAAAAAAACAATAACTAAATATAATAAAGTTAAATTAGTCTCGCGACGATGGCGGAAGGGCCACACCTGTTCCCATACCGAACACAGAAGTAAAGTCTTCCAGCGCCGAAAGTACTTGGTGGGTAACTGCCTGGGAGGATAGGACGTTGCGGGACTTTTAAACTTTTTGCCCAAATTTTGTAAAAATTTGGTATGCCGCTGAGCGCTAGCGAAGCAAAGATGCAAAAACTTACACAGTTGACGAGGGTTTGATCCGACTAAAGATTAAACAAACCCGAGGAAACTATGATCAGTTAAACTGAAGCCGTGCAAAAAAATAGATTGATAAAAATTGATTCAAGTGAGCTTGAAATCAATTTTTATCAATCTATTTTTTTATGGGGCGAAGCCCCAAACGGAGGCGCAGCGTTAGCTGCGACGGAGTTGCACGTCTTCATTGGTCGGTAGTAATTTTTAAAAGCCATCTGGCGATTGACGCGACTGAAGTGCGTGTCTTCAGACATTCCGTGCCGTAAATTTTAAAATAATTAAAATAAGGTGTTTGAAAAGGATGATGGACGGTATAAAAATATGTAAAAGCCTCATATGAAAAGAAAGAAGGCATTATTTGTGAAAGAAAGAAAAGTTGTACAAACCGTCCAGGGTATCAATGCAGTGGATGGGGCGGGGGTTCACCTCACCCGCGTTCTTGGACATTCAACAGTGAAAGCGTTTGATCCTTTCCTGATGTTGGACTCCTTTGATTCTGAAAATCCTCAGGACTATATTAAGGGGTTCCCCATGCATCCCCATCGGGGAATTGAAACAGTCACCTATCTGGTTCAAGGGCGAATTGAACATCAGGACAGTTTGGGGAATAAGGGTGTTATCGAACCCGGATGTTCCCAATGGATGACTGGCGGAAGCGGTATTCTGCATCAGGAAATGCCTCAGGCTGAAAAAAGAATGCTGGGTTTCCAATTATGGTTGAATCTGCCGAAGTCGGAAAAAATGACAGAGCCCAAGTATTTTGAAATCAGAAAAGAGGACATCCCGATTTTCAAAGGAGACGGTTATACGGTTGGGGTTGTTTCCGGAGTCTATCATGATGTGGAAGGTGCCAGACCGCATCACATTCAGGCAATGATTTTAGATTTAACCGTTGAATCAGGAAAAACAGTAATAATTCCAACAAAGAAAGGTGAAACCGTATTTGCGTTCATAATTGAAGGTGATGGTCAAATTGGTAATGTCAGGTATAAAGAAAAGTCAGCTGTCCTTTTCGATGATGGTGATTATATTGAAGTACAAGCTGCTGACACCCCACTTCGCTTTGCAGCATTTTCAGCACCGGCACTGAATGAACCAGTGGCATGGGGTGGCCCCATTGTCATGAATACCGAAGAAGAATTGAAACAGGCTTTTGCAGATTTAGAAGAGGGCACGTTTATAAAAAAATAGTCGCAGGCCCTTAACTAATGATGGATGAAAATAACATTTGAAAACAAATGAAATATTTTCAGAAAAGCGTTGACAGAGTGATTAAAAGAGCGTATACTAATGAAGTTGTCTCGAATAGAGGCGACAGACACACAGCTGAAACACTGAAATGAACTTAAAAGAATTTCAAAAAACAGCTTGACAACATGAAGAAACGACGATATAATAGAAAAGCTTTCGAGTGAGAAAGCGGCGGTCATAGAAAAGAGAATAGTACCATAAAACCTGTAAATAGCCTTGAAATCCTCCGGGATTTCGGCAAAATAGAAACAGAGAGATGCACTCTATAAAACATCAACTCGGCAGAGGATAAAGTGCACTCGGTAGAGTATAAAACTTAAGTATTCATGAGACAGCATTTAAAGGCCGAAAGGCTTTAAATACAAACTTTTATTGAGAGTTTGATCCTGGCTCAGGACGAACGC
>NZ_WJBC01000016.1 GCF_014284475.1 Acetobacterium fimetarium
CTTTAGTATTAACGATGCTTCTTCGGTCTCTTCACTTTCGTTCAGCTTCATGGCACATACCTGACTGATTATTCAGCCTTTTCCATTTGCGCTCAGCACCATAACTTTTGGTTACAGCACCCAAAGGCGGTTTGAAACCCACACCTGAATGTCGATTTCGAGAGGTCTACTCTCATCTCTTATAAAGCATGAATTCAGATTTTCTTCTTTCCTCCTTTCACTTCCCTGAATCCTTCAGGACACACTGAGGCACTTACAAATAATTCTTCTCCAGAAAACAGACATTCACAAAATTATACCTGACAAATTTTTCAAAGGTCATAGCAGATATTATTTTACGGTTATAACCGTAAAAACTATTTTATTTCTCTGCGTTTTGCGGTATAATACGGAATATGGAGGTGATAATAATTATGATCAAAAGACCACTTTACACGGAAAAGATTATGACGTATGTCAATACACCATTTGTAAAAATACTGACTGGTGTGCGTCGCTGCGGAAAATCGACAATATTAAAAATGGTGATGCAAGAACTTAGACAGCGCGGCATCGATGAACGTTGTATTTTACACTACAACTTTGATTCGCTGGAGTATGAGGAACTAAAAACAGCGGAAACTTTATTTTTTGAAATCAAGCAGCATCTTTCAACAGAAGCTAAAACCTATCTTTTCCTAGATGAAATACAGGAAGTGAAATTCTGGGAAAAGGTCGTCAATTCACTGATGACCGATTACGATGTTGATATCTATGTGACCGGTTCCAATTCAAGAATGATGTCATCGGAAATATCCACTCACCTTACGGGAAGATATATATCGTTTCGGATTTTTCCACTTTCCTTCGCTGAATATTTGGTTTTTCGCAAAACTTATACCGAAGTATCGGACAATCACTCAGAGCTTATAAATTACTTGAAATTTGGTGGTTTCCCAGCCATCCATCTGCAAAGTTATTCACAAGATGACGCATATACCATCATTAGAGATATTTACAACTCTACAATCTTTACAGATATTGTCAAAAGAAATCAAATTCGCAAAGTCGACCAGTTGGAACGCATCGTCCGTTTCGTATTTGACAATGTCGGTCGAACGTTTTCTGCTTCGTCTATATCAAAATATCTGAAAAGTGAGAATCGAAGCATTGACAATGAAACAGTTTACAGTTACCTGGCAAAGTTGGAAAGCGCCTACATTGTTCATCGATGCTCACGATATGATGTGCAGGGAAAAGAGATTTTAAAAACACAGGAAAAATTTTATCTAGCCGATCCCGCATTTCGATACGGCGTGTTAGGTTATTCCTCTGATAGTGTGGTAGCGATGCTTGAGAATATTGTCTATCTTGAACTGCGCCGCAGGGGATATGAAGTGTATGTTGGTAAGCTAGATAATATGGAGATTGATTTTATCGCGACAAAACAGGAAAGTAAACTGTATATTCAAGTGACACAGCAGATCAACTCACCTGAAACAGAACAGCGTGAATATGGTCGTCTCTTAGATATACATGACAACTATCCCAAATATGTTCTTCGTACTGATGCTTTTGCCGGCGGCAATTATGAAGGCATAAAGACCATGCACATTGCAGAATTTTTACTAAGCGCGGAGTATTAAAATAACGTACTCCCCGCTTTAGAAACGTACATCAATCCAATTATTTAACCAAGGAGCATCACATCATGAAAAAAGCCGCAATATATGCCCGTTACAGCAGCGATAATCAGCGAGACGAATCAATTAGATGCCCAAGTGAGGGCTATTAACGAATATGCTTCAAAAAACATCTAAGATTATCGGTCAAGTATCTACAGATAGTGTATCTAAGCTGAATACCTTTTTAGTTATTCAAGCAGAAAAAATTAAAAAGTGTAGTTAAAATTGATAGGAACTAACTCCAAAATACTCGGATGCTACAGCGTCAAGCTGGGCTGTAATATGCCCAAAAGTGCAATTCAAATCCAATGTCCGAACGCTTATCCTATTGCCACTCATCCTATATGTGTTATTTGGCAGCACGTTTTCATCGGTTCTAGCATAAAGCAACATACCGGATACTTCGTGCGGATGGCTACTTAGCTGGCTTTCTTTGTTCTTCACATAAGTAAATATCTGATATAGATTTCCGGAATGAAGTGTCTGCACATCGTAATGGATCTGCATTGTATTAGCATAATATTTTGCATCGATTATCAATGTCTTTTCATCTTTCGTAAGCATAATATCGGTCTGCATAACCGGAAGCATGGCATTCATATTATCATCCAACTGCCAAGGTATCTGAGATGCATTTGCCGTTATCTCTGGGTGTTCTCTCCTGAAATATTCCAGTATAAATTTCTCGTAAAGTCGCGACATGCGCTGTTCATCAATGAAATCCATCAGCTTTTTTGTTCCATCTGAATTAGTTTGAAGCAAGCCTTTCACAATCAAGTAACAGATTGAAATAAGCATCTGATAAGTTTGATTATTCTGATTGTACTGAAAGCTCCAGTTTATGTTATGAACGTCAAGCAATTCAACTTCGTCAAAGAATATGAACAGTTTACGAAGTTCTTTTTTTCGCGCTTTTGAAATTCCCGAACGCAGCAGAAGTGCAACAGTAGTTTTGATAACCTGATTCATATAGGAATTCACTGAGAAATCATCATACATGCAAACCAACTGCTTTTTTAACAGAGTACGCGTTTTTATCGATTCAGATACATTGATCTTTCCACGAATTGCAGATAAAGCATCCGTTTCCGGGATGTATTCGCGCCCGAGCCCTCTCTTGAGTTGAACCGAAATACCTTTTGACAGAATGGCTGCGCAGAGCTCTGCAACGTTATTAAATTGTTCTGTCGCTATATTTTTATAGCCTTGCTCATTCAACACTTGAAAAGCGTATGCCAGCATATAATAAACATTCTGTACCGGTATCACTTAATAGCACTCCTTAAATAGTTAGCCCACTCTTTGATTTTCTGCGGTTCATCAAACCAGTATTCCTTTAATAACGGGATGAGCTCATACTCGACGATATTCGAAAGCACAGAGTGTGTAATTTCTGCCAGCCCACAGAAGTAGCTGTGTCCTATACAAAAACCCTCACCGAGAGATTCATCCACTGTAATGACTCCGTTCAGATTTTCAACACAATTGATGAGATTATCGAATTTTTGGCTCTTCAGAGCCAGACGGTATTCTCTAAAACCATCCGATTCAAATCCTGGCTGCATTTCATAAAAAGCAAAACGCCTGCGAAGTGCGTAGTCAAGCATAGCTAAACTTCTATCCGCCGTGTTCATCATGCCAATAATGCAGATATTCTTCGGTACAAAGAACTTCTCATCAGAATATAGAAGTTGCAGCGCATTTCCGCGTTTATCGTTCTCAATAAGCATAAAAAGCTCACCAAATATTTTACTCAGGTTTCCTCTGTTAATCTCATCAATAATAAAGAAGTATTCATGCTCAAGGTCTTCGGCTGCTTTCTTGCAGAAGTTATAAAATGAGCCCTTCTTAATTTCAAATCCGTCACCAGCAGCCGAAGGTCGAAAACCTTCAATAAAATCTTCGTAACTGTAACTTTGGTGGAATTGGATCATCATCACACGTTCCTGATTTTTAACACCCATCATGGAGTAGGCCAAACGCTTGGCTGCGTATGTTTTGCCGACGCCTGGTGCGCCCTGGAGAATAACGTTTTTCTTAGTTCGAATAAGGCCAACAAGAGTATTATAGCTGGCTTCATCCATATACACTTCATCAAGAAACTTGACTATGCCATAAAAAGGATAGGAAACCTCCGGCATCTCATCGTCATCTACATTTTGATCCGTATCAAACAAGACACATAATTTCTCAACATAATCTGTGTACGAAGTAATATCCGTCAAGGTTTTCATTACTGCCTGTCCAGGATGGTCCTTTGGCTGTTCTAAACAGTTGTCAGTCCAGTTCATCTTTCTGAGATTGGAGTACTTAACATCAATAGATGAATCAAAGAAATAATCCGAAGCTACAACACCTCGGCCAACAAGCTGATGCATCCCTTTCTTTACAAAGACTATGTCGCCTGGCTTCAGATCATGGACAAACTGCCAAGTGGCGTGGGCTGCATTTTTGTAAGGCTTTGATGAGTCAATTTTCTCCTTCATAGCAGCCTTCATATCGTCTTTGCTGGCATATTGCGTTAAATCACCAATCTCACTCCAGCCGATACCCATTATGTTTTCCCGATAAAAATCTTCCCACTTAATAGCACCGTCACCCGGTGAATAGATCCAGTAATGAACCGTGTCAACATCTTCATCTGCAAGGCCATCACCTTTATCATCACGATTAGCCTTAACGCCTTTCTTGAATACTTCAGCGGCCAGACTTTCTGTCATATCGACTTTCCAACCTTCATCTGTCAACCTCCATATTCCATATGTTGAATTATCTACATAACCTCCGTACACAAGATAATTTCGTGCAAATGCCACTTCATTTTCAAACTTATTTACATTACTTTTTCCTCTTGTCTCGTTTATTTCCGCCTTTGCAAGATGTTCATTTTCGATGATTTTATTGCGTGTAACTTGAGGTGTCGCTGATCCACCAAGATCACGCAACGCTTGAATAACCGGTTTAAACCACTTTAAAAACGCAGCATTTGAGGCTTTTGTTTTTTTTGTTTTCTTTTCCTGATTCACCGCCTCCGAATAACGCCATGCTTCAAATGACATTTCTTTGAAATCCTTCAAACTGCTCTCACTGCTGCTTAGGAAGCTACGAAGCTTCTCAACTATGTCAAAATACTTATCAGCCTTTATTTTTGTTTCAGTGGCAGGTAGCGACGCGACGACAGCGGCCGGAACTTTCCCTGATTCGTATATGTACCAAGTGTTTCGTTGGTCCAAATTGAGGAAAGAATTAGGGGCAATCCAATAAAGAGCCATCGTTATTTTGCTATTACCATTGCCTTTTTTATTGATGGCAAGGTCAAAATATTTCGAGAGAACTTCCCGGTTTTCTCTTGAAGGATTATCAGAATATGCCAAAGCTGCTTCAAACAGATTCCATAACTCGTCAATATCATGCTCCGCCCGCTCGCCTACAAAATAGTAAAAAGTAGCATTCTGATTATTTAATACCGGAATGCTGTCAAAGGACGTGGGGGTGTCCGTTCGAACTCCGAACTTCTCTGCTAATGCTGAGATGATTTTTACACGGTTTGATTCCTTCATAGAGCTCTTGTTGAACAGCCCAAATACAGTAAACGGGTCCATGTCAACAATCAGGTTATCTTTCTCCAGTGTCGGCAGATTAATACCGGCATCGCTATAGCTGCTTTTCACCTTATCAATGAGTTCCTGTCGATTACTTTTATAATCTAACAGCAGATGAGAGAACTCCTTGTAAAAATTTACCCAATCATATTGATTTGTTTCCATTTTAATTTCCTCCAACTATTCTAAGCCCAATTGCTACTAAATTGCCTTTTTTATTACTTGACTGCCGCCATCAAACGGCTGTTTAATATAGTTTTTCAGCATCTCACTAATTGTGAGGTGAGCCTTTTCTGCAAGGTACGATTCACATCCGTATGCCATGATTCATACCGCCAACTACATGACAGCAATAATCTGGTGGCGGCTTGGTTTCAATCAGGCTTCCAGCATAAAATCCAAGTGTTTTAACAATGGTGCCCCAACGATACTTTGAGCAGCTTCCAGAGCGTGTTTTAGCTAATCGCCATTTTTGCACTTCCCACTAAATATACTCTATTGTATCTTATCGGTGAGTGAATAACAATAACATCTAACAACGCATCATTTTCAATCATCCTTAAAGCCGCTTCATAAAGTCATTTATACCCAAACAGAAAAAAAGCCACCTCATCACAAGGTGGCCTTTATTGTATCAATTTTTGGGTTTTTATTTGGTGGAGGCGAGGGGAGTCGAACCCCTGTCCGAAAGTCCATTCACAGGAGCTTCTCCGAGTGCATTCATTGTTTATTTTCTCATTTCTCTTCTCCTCCAATGACAAAGAAGAAAAGAAACCAGCCTCTTGATCGTTAAGGGTGCGAGACACTACCCGAAACGGTTCCCTGCTTCAATGAACGCCTGAACCCGAAACCACAGGTTGAACCGGGAGGCGTGCGGCAATATTTTACCGCGAAAGTGTTAAAATTACTTTAGTGCGTTATTACGCAGCTAAAGCCATTCCGTAACTTTTGTCTGTTTTTGCGTTTATATTTATGCGCCGCTTTTTACGATGATCAGCAACATCGACTCGCTACTCAAGCTTCAAAACCCCCGTCGAAACCAGTGCGCCCCCATAAGTATCAGCTAACCCTCATGTCTCATGCTTTTTTGAATGCGTCGGTTGGAATCCCGCTCGGCAATGGCATGACGCTTGTCATAAAGCTTCTTGCCTTTGGCCAGAGCCAGTTCCATTTTAACCTTGCTATCCTTAAAATAGAGTGAGAGTGGAATCAGAGTGTAACCTTCCCGCTGCTTCAAGCCGATCAGTTTTTGGATCTGCTTTTTATGCATCAGGAGTTTTCGCGTCCGCAAGGGATCCTTATTATAAATATTGCCCTGTTCATAAGGATCGATGTGCATTTGATAGACATAAATTTCGCCGTTGTAGATATCGGCAAAACTTTCCTTCAGGCTGACCTTGCCCTGTCTTATCGACTTGACTTCGGTACCGGAAAGGACGATGCCCACTTCATAAGTATCCTCAATGAGAAAATCATGACGTGCTTTTCTGTTTTTGGCAATAATTTTAATGCCTTCTCCCATACGTTACTCCTCTGTTTCTTATCTAGCATCTCATTCTATCACTTCTGTCAACTTTAGTCAAATCGCTTAAGGATCAGTTAAATTAACTTCAACAGATCCTTAGCCGCTCCGTCACCCAAAAATACATCATTTGATCACAGTTTCTCATTCACGATTTCAAAATCAATCTGGCGCAGATTGATATCAGCTTTGACAGCCTGCACTTGGATGTCCTGTCCCAGTCGATAGATTTTTCTGGTATGCTCCCCGATATGTTGGTGCATTTCCGGGTCGTAAATGTAGTAGTCATCGCGCAGGTCCTGAAGTTTAATCAGACCTTCGATGGTATTCGGAAGCTCCACGAACATCCCGAATGAAGTGACGCCGCTGATCCGGCCTTCAAACACTTCCCCGAGATGCTTTGTCATGTATTCGGTCATCTTGAGCTTGGTGATTTCCCGTTCGATGTTCTCGGCCCGGCGCTCAGTTTCCGAGGCATGTTCGGCAATCGCAGCGATGTTTCTTTCGACATAGGATGCCATCTTTTTCCCGATTTTATCCTGGAGCGATTTCGCCAGGTAGCGGTGAACAAAAAGATCGGGATAACGTCGGATCGGCGAGGTGAAATGGGTGTAAAATTCAGCGCCCAGCGCGTAGTGGCCATGATTCTCGCCTTCATAGACGGCCTGCTGCATGGTGCGCAGCATCAGCAGGGTGATGACGCGTTCCTCATTCTTCCCATCGATATCTGCTACCAGCTGCTGGAAATCCTTGCCGGTGGGCATTTCGTCATCGTTGGTTCCGAGCTTGAAGCCGTAACGGTTGATGAAGGTCCGAAACGCGGTGATCTTCTCCGGCAGCGGGTCGGGATGGTTTCTGAAAATAAAGGGCAGACTGATTTTCGAGTTGTGCTCAGCGATGGTTTCGTTGCAGATCAGCATGAATTCCTCGATGATCCGGTTGGACTTGAGCCGCTCGTCGACAATGATATTTTCCGGAAAACCGCTCTGATCGAGAATGATTTTAGCTTCCGGAAAATCAAAGTTGATGGCGCCGCGGCTGATCCGACGCTTGACCCGCAGAATCTCATGCAGTTCGTCCATCATCAGTAGTTCGTTCCGGAACGGCTCCAGCCGATTGGTCTCACCCAAAAGGAGATCCTCCACCAGCCGGTAGGTCATTCGGCATTTTGAGCGGATGACCGATTTGAAAATGCTGTAATTCAGAACTTGTCCGTTTTTATCGATTTCCATTGCGCAACTGAAGGTCAGACGGTCTTTGTCAGGCACAAGACTACAGACATTGTTGGACAGTTTGAAAGGCAGCATCGGTACCACGCGATCCACCACATAGACGCTGGTGCCGCGTTCCATGGCGGATTCGTCAATGGCGCTGCCGGACAGGATGTAATGGCTGACATCCGCGATGTGCACGCCCAGTAAGTAGTTGCCGTTGTCTTTCCTGGAAATGGAAACGGCGTCGTCAAAATCTTTGGCATCATCGCCATCGATGGTGAAAATGGTCTCGCCTCGGAGATCCTCGCGCCGCACAATTTCGTCGTCATCGATGCTGTCCGACAACTGCTCTGCTTCTTTTTCAACCTCTAGCGAGAAATCCATCGGAATATCGTATTCCTTCAGCACCGAGAGGATGTCGATGCCCGCTTCATCCTGTTTTCCGAGGATCTCCACAATTTCGCCCTCGGGGCTTTTGCCGGTTTCCGGCCAGATCAGAATTTCAGTGACGACCTTGTCGTCGGTTCGCGCATCGTGATCGCGTCGTTCGGGAATAAAGATATCCTTGCAGATGCGGTCGTTGTCCGGAATGACGAAGCCAAAGCCTTTGCCTTTTTCATACCGGCCGACAATCTTTTTATGGCCCCGCTCGATGACGTCGACGACTTCCCCTTCCGGGCGTTTATCGCCGGGTTCGGAGATCAGCCGCACTGCCACCTTGTCCATATCCAGGGCACCGTGCAGACGCTTCTCGTGAATATAGATATCCTCCGAAAAAATGGCATAGTCGGGAATGACAAAACCAAAGCCGCGCTGATTGCCTCGGAGAATCCCGACAACAAGTGTTTCCCCGCTTTCTTTTTTGCTGTCCTTGCCGCGATCTTTTCTGACTTCATCTTTTTGAATCTGTTTTTTGTCTTTATCGGAAACGAGCTTTATTTCTAGCTCCTTGATGACATGGGACAGCATCTGCCGGTCTTTCTTTTTTTCAAGACCGATGACAGCCGCCAATTCGTCGAATGTCATCTGCTGGTAGAGCCGCTCGCGCATCAATCGTTTTACGATTCGTTTTAATTCTTTGGTTTTCATTGTTATTCCTATCACCTTATATTTTTTCCCGCAATTGATAAACCACATTCATGACTTCCATCGGCGTCATTTCTTCAATTTTCAAATCACGGATGGTTCCCAATGCTTCTTCTTCCTCTTTAGTCATGCCCTGGGCAATCTCAAAGAAATTCAGCTGGTTACCCTTTTCCCCGCTGAGCATCGGCGGCTCGGTCACCAGCAGTTCCTGCCGGTAGGTATCTTCGCCGGATTCCAGATGCCCGAGGATTTCCCGGGCCCGTCTCGTGACGCCAGCCGGGAAACCGGCGAGCTTGGCGACTTCAATACCGTAGCTCTGATCGGCCGGACCGGGGATGATCTTTCGCAGAAAGATGACGCCGTCGGGCGTATCCTTCAGGCGGATGCTGAAATTCTTGATGCCGGGTTTGAGCGATTCCAGCTCGGTCAGCTCATGGTAGTGAGTCGCAAACAGCGTCTTCGCGCCGATGGTCTGCTGATTGTGGAGGTGTTCCACCACGGCCCAGGCGATGCTGATGCCGTCGAAGGTCGAGGTTCCGCGGCCGATTTCGTCGAGGATGACCAGACTTTTTTCGGTGGCGTTTTTGAGGATATTAGCCACCTCGGTCATTTCCACCATAAAGGTGCTCTGGCCGCTGGCCAGGTCATCGCTGGCCCCAACCCGCGTGAAGATCCGATCCACCACCCCGATGTTGGCGGCTTCAGCAGGAACGAAGGAACCAATCTGCGCCATCAGGGTGATGATCGCCACCTGCCGGATGAAAGTCGATTTCCCCGCCATGTTCGGTCCGGTGATCAGCAGCATCCGCTGTTCATCGTTGTCCAGAGTGCAGTCATTCCCGATGAAATGATCAAACCCGATCATCTCCTCCACGACCGGATGCCGCCCGTTTGTGATGACGATCGCTTTATCATCGGAGATTTCCGGACAGACAAAGTGATTGTGCAGGGCCACGGTCGCCAGCGAATAGATCGCATCCAGCTGGGCCACTTCTTTGGCTTTTTTCTGAATCCGCGGGATCTGGGTCAGAAGATCGTCTCTGATTTCCTGAAAGACCTGGGTTTCACAGCGGAGCAGGCCTTCCTGGGCACCGAGGATTTTGTTTTCCATGTCCTTGAGTTCCGGCGTGAAGTAACGCTCCGCGTTTGCCAGCGTCTGTTTGCGGATATACTCTTCCGGCACCTGGGAGAAATTGCTTCTGGTTACCTCAATAAAATACCCGAAAACACGGTTGTATTTCACTTTCAGATTTTTTATTCCGGTTTTTTCGCGTTCGCGGCATTCCAGATCCCGAATCCAGTCCTGCCCCTTTTCAGTGGCCTCCCGGAATTCGTCGATCTCCGGATGATAACCGGTTTTAATCACATGACCGTCTTTGAGAACCATCGGGGCCTCGTCATCGATGGCGCGTTCGATCAGTTCCCAGACATCGGTGATCAGATCTTCTTTATCGAAAAGATACATGAGCTTTTCGGAGTCGAAGGAATCGAGAAAACCACTGATCAGGGGCAGCGCACCCAGAGACTGTTTGAGTGCCAGCAGGTCTTTCGGATTGATGCTCCCGAAGGAAAGCTTGCCGCAGAGCCGTTCAAGATCATAGACTTTGGTGAGCATGGCCTTGAATTCAGGCAGACGCGATGAGTTGTCGTAAAAAGCCGTGACACAGCCCTGTCGTTCGAGAATCGCAGCGCTGTTGAGCAGCGGTGCTTCCACCCAGCGGCGCAGGGTGCGTCCGCCCATGGCGGTAACGGTTTTGTCCAGAACGCCGAGCAGGCTGCCGCGCTTTTCCAGAGTCCGCAGGGTTTGGGTCAGTTCCAGATTGCGCCGGGTTGACAAATCCAGGACCATGTAGTCGCGGCTGTTATAGTACCGAACGGTCTTGATATGCGTCAGCACGCGTTTTTGGGTTTCGTCAAGATAGCCGAGCAGCGCGCCAGCAGCTGCAATCGCATGATCCCGTCTTTCCAGATCCAGCGCGCCGAGCGCATAGACATCAAACTGTTCAAGCAATCGCTTGCTGCCGTTCTTGATGTTGAAATATTTTTCAGGATAGAGGCTGGCAAGAATTCCAAAGCGGTTTTCGATCAATCCCAATGCCTGGGGGTCTTTAAACAGGGCCGGGTTTAAAATGACTTCCGCCGGCAGCAGCCGGCCCAGTTCATCTGACAATTGCGACAGCCACTGTTCTTTCGTTTTGCCTTTGATTTCGGTGACAAAAAAATCGCCGGTTGACACATCAAGACTGGCCACACCCAGCCCGTCGTTTTCCAGATACAGGGTCATCAGATAGTTGTTCTTTTTTGACTCCAGCAGTTTACCTTCCGAAATCGTGCCCGGTGAAATGACGCGGATGATTTCCCGCTTGACAATCCCCTTGGCGTCTTTCGGATCCTCCATCTGTTCGCAGATGGCGACCTTGTAGCCTTTTTCCACCAGCCGTGTGATGTAGTTCTGGGCAGCGTGGTAAGGCACCCCGCACATCGGGGCGCGTTCTTCCAGGCCGCAGTCCCGCCCGGTCAGGGCAATTTCGAGCTCGCGGGAAGCTTTCAGCGCATCATCAAAAAACATTTCATAGAAGTCTCCGAGGCGAAAGAAAAGGAGGGCGTCGGGTACCTCCTCATGAATTTGCAGGTATTGAGTCATCATGGGGGTCAATTGTGCCATGGGTCGCCTCCTGTTCGATTATTTCGCCGTCCAGACTGAATGTTTTCGCCGCCGTGATTTTTACCAGCAGCTGTTTCCCGATATTTGACGCATCGCCGGAAAAATTTACCAGCTTTCCGGTCCTGGTTCTTCCGGTCAGCCGTTTAGGATTGTTGCGGCTGGGTTCTTCAGCCAGCACTTCCACGATCTGATCCTGATAGCCCTGATTGATGTCGTGGCTGATCTGATGAAGCACTTCCAGGCAACGGTTGATCCGATCGTGCTTGACGTCCTCCGGTATCTGGTCGTCCATGGTTGCTGCCGGTGTGCCGGTGCGGATGGAATAGAGAAAGGTAAACGCCGAGTCAAATTCGCAGGCCTTGATGACCTTCAGCGTCTCCTGAAAATCCGCTTCCGTCTCGCCGGGGAATCCCAGAATCAGATCGGTGGTAATGGCAACACCGGGAATCCGCTCTTTGATCTTCTTGACCCGTTCAATGATGTTCTCCTGGGTGTATTTACGGTTCATCTTTTTCAGGATGCGGGTGCTGCCGGACTGGATCGGCAGGTGGATATAGTTGCATACTTTTTCGCAGTCCGCGATAGCATCAATCACCTCATCCGTTAGGTCTTTCGGATGGGAAGTCATGAAGCGGATGCGCTTGATTTTTTCAATCGTGTTCAGCTGTCTGAGCAGACTGGCAAAGTTGACATCTTCCCCCAGATCGTTGCCATAGGAATTCACATTCTGCCCCAGTAGCGTCACTTCGACACAGCCATCATCGGCCAGCGCTTTGACCTCATCGAAAATCCGATCCGGCTCACGGCTGACTTCTCGCCCCCTGGTATAGGGTACGATGCAGTAGGTGCAGAAATTGTTGCAGCCGTTCATGATGGTCACAAAGGCCTTGAAAGGATAGCGGCGGTCCATCGGGAGATCTTCCACAATGGTATCGGAATCCTCCCAGACTTCGATTAGGCGTTTCCCGTTCGTCAGATAATTGTGCAGCAATTCCGGAAACTGGTGAATATTATGGGTGCCGAAAACTAGATCAACCTGCGGATATGTTCGGGTAATCTGGTTGACAATTTCAGGCTGCTGCATCATGCAGCCACACACCGCCAGGATCAAATCCGGGTTCGTTTTTTTGACGGTCTTAAAGGCGCCGATATTGCCGAAAACGCGCTCATCAGCGTTTTCGCGGACGCTGCAGGTGTTGAGAATGACCAGCCCCGTTTTTTCGACGTCGTCTTCTTCCGTATAGCCCAAAGCCTTCAACATGCCGGCCAGCTTCTCGGAGTCATTTTCATTCATCTGACATCCGAAGGTCTTTATACAATACGTTTTATTTTGTTTTATTTCTCTTTTTACTTCTTTTTTACGACTCATTTATGTTTGGTTTCTCCTAATTGACGATGTTTTAAATATTCTTTCTTTCTATTATACACTAAACAAATTTAAAAAAGAATGTTATTCGTAAAACGGATGTTCAGATTAAGAAAAATCCTATTGAACTGACCAGAAAATTTGGCTGAGATACAGAAAAAGAATCCTGGAATCCACTGGATCCAGATGACCAAACGATTCGCCTGGTCATAGCAGTATTTTAATCAAAAAATAAAAACAACGGGTAATCGACTACCCGCTGCTTTTATAGGAATAAAAAGTGGAATGAAAAAAGAGAGAGGATCTCTTGATTTCTTACTTGCAATAATAAGCGCTGAAGCTTGAATGAATCTGAAAATGATAAACCATTAAGAATTAGCTAAGCTTTTTTCAGTAATAAAAAGCCACCCGCGAAGGAGAGAGTCTGGAGTGACTTTTCAAAAGGTTTTGCGCTAATTTCATTTTAGCACGATCTCTTTTTTTATCAATACAGAAAATAATTTCCATTGGAACCAGCCGGATTCACCGGATAAAACAAAAGATCCCTTATTCTGGGATCTCAGGTTATCGCCAAACCCGTACCGACCAATTGTTAATCAGTTGTTTGCTTGCAATTCGTACAGGCTGATCGCCTGTTCGCCTTGATGCAAAGAGCCTGCCCCTTAGGGTGCAACACGATGTAACAATTGTCGGTACTACGTTAGTGTTTTGGCTACAGTCTTAGATTCCATATTTGGGGATCTTTTAAAAACTAAACAGTTTTCAGATATTCATGACAGGCTCTAGCGGCTTCGCGGCCTTCATGAATGGCCCAGACAACGAGGCTCTGGCCTCTTCGCATATCGCCAGCGGTAAATACCTTGGCCACGTTGGTCTGATAGCTGTGATCATCGGCTTTGACATTGGAACGCGGATCACGGTCCAGTCCCAACTGGTCAATCAACTGATCGTCCGGTCCCAGAAAGCCCATGGCCAGCAAGACGAGATCGGCCGGGTGTGTTTTCTCGGTACCGGTAATTTCTTTCATGGTCATTCTTCCGGTTTCATCCGGAACCCATTCAATTTCTACGGTCTGAATTTCCTTGACATGTCCGGCGGCATCACCGACTATTTTTTTCGTGGTGGTGCAGTATTGTCTGGGATCAGCCCCGTAAATGGCTGCGGCTTCTTCCTGGCCGTAATCCAGTTTATAGGTTTTCGGCCATTCCGGCCAGGGGTTGCTGGCTGTTCTGGCAACCGGCGGTTTGGGCATGATTTCAAGCTGAATCACATCTTTACAGCCGTGACGGATAGAGGTGGCAACACAATCGGTTCCGGTGTCGCCACCGCCGATGATCACTACGTGTTTGTCCTTGGCTGATGTGTAATTGCCATCTTTCAGATTGGAATCAAGCAGGCTCTTGGTGTTGGCTGACAAAAAGTTGATCGCAAAATCCACCCCGGCAAGGTTTCGACCTTCGACCGGCAGATCTCTTGGTTTGGTGGCGCCGCCGCATAAAACGATGGCATCGTAGTCAGCTTCAAGGGCCGCGACGGGATAATCCTTACCCACTTCGGTATTGGTGACAAAGCTGATGCCTTCGGCTTTCATCAAATCAACGCGGCGCTGAATGACTTCGTTCTTGTCAAGCTTCATATTGGGAATGCCGTACATCAGCAGCCCGCCGATCCGGTCAGCGCGTTCATAGACGGTAACCGAGTGCCCGGCTTTATTGAGTTCATCCGCACAGGCCAGACCGGCCGGACCGGAACCAACAATCGCCACTTTTTTATCGGTACGTTTCTTGGGCGGATTCGCTGTGATCCAGCCTTCTTTGAAAGCGCGGTCGATGATCGCGCACTCATTGTTTTTAATCGTGATCTGCGGCTGATTGAGACCAGCGGTGCAGGCGCCTTCGCAGGGCGCCGGGCAGACCCGACCGGTAAACTCCGGAAAATTATTGGTTTTAAGGAGACGATTGATTGCCTCTTGCCACAAACCGTGATAAATCAGATCATTCCATTCCGGAATCAGATTGTGGAGCGGGCAGCCTGAAGCGCCGCCGGCCAGCATGATGCCGGAATGACAGTAAGGCACGCCGCAATCCATGCAGCGGGCGCCCTGAATTCGCTGGGTATCTTCCGGGAGTTCGAGATGGAACTCCTTGAAGTCTTTGATGCGTTCGAGAGGTGCACGATCCTGGGGTACTTCTCGATTATATTCTAAAAATCCTGTTGATTTTCCCATAATAGTTTACCTCCTCACTAATTTCCGCTGACGCGGGATAAATCCTGGTTGTTTGCCTGAAAAGCCGCCATTGCAGCTTCTTCTCCGGTGAGACCCTGTGCCTGAACCCGTTCCATGGCATCCAGCATGCGTTTATAATCTCTTGGCAGAACTTTGATAAACTGCTTTGCGGTTTCATCGAAGTTGCCGAGAATTTTTTCTGCCAGCGTGCTTTGGGTGTAATCCAGGTGTTTTTGAATGATCCCTTTAAGATCGGCTAATTCGGCCGCATCTGTTATTTTAACCAGGTCCACCATGTTGGTATTGCAGTTGTCTGCAAATGTAGCGTCCGGATCAAAAATGTAGGCGACGCCGCCGGACATACCGGCCGCAAAGTTACGTCCGGTTTTTCCGAGAATGACGACTTTTCCGCCGGTCATGTATTCGCAGCCGTGATCACCGACTGCTTCAACCACTGCGGTAACGCCGCTGTTTCTGACGCAGAAACGTTCACCGGCCGCGCCGCGGATATAGGCTTCGCCAAGCGTTGCACCATACAGGGCCACGTTTCCGATCAGAATATTATCTTCGGGCACAAAGGTCGATGTTTTCGGCGGATAGATGATCATTTTCCCGCCGGACAGTCCTTTTCCGAAATAATCGTTGGCATCCCCTTCCAGTTTAATCGTGATGCCTTTGGGAACAAAGGCGCCCAGACTCTGACCGGAAGAACCGGTGAAATTAAAGGTGATGGTATCATCCGGCAGTCCCGCTTCGCCGTAACGTTTGGAGACTTCGTTGCCGACAATGGTTCCCACGACGCGATTGATATTTTTGATTTCGGCAGTGATGTCAACTTTTTCACTGCGTTCCAGAGCCGGTTTACATTGGTCAAGCAGTTCGGTCAAATCCAGCGATTTTTCCAGCTGATGGTTCTGTTCGATTTGACAATACAGACCGCCGCCCTGTGGCACTTCGGGCTGATAGAAAATGTCTGAAAAATCAAGACCCTTCAGTTTCCAGTGATCAATCGCCTTATTCATTTCAAGTTTGTCTGAACGTCCGATCATTTCATTGATTGTTCTAAAGCCCAGTTCAGCCATGATTTCGCGCAGTTCCTGAGCCGCAAATTTCATGAAGTTCACCACGTGTCCGGGATCTCCCGTGAACCGTTTCCGGAGTTCCGGGTTTTGGGTGGCTACTCCGACCGGGCAGGTATCGAGGTTGCAGACACGCATCATCACGCAGCCCAGAATAACGAGCGGCGCAGTGGCGAAGCCGTATTCTTCGGCACCCAGCAGCGCTGCAACGGCCAAATCCTTGCCGGTCAGGAGCTTGCCGTCTGTTTCAAGCGTGACGCGGGTTCGCAGATTATTCAGAACCAGTGTCTGATGGGTTTCGGCCAGGCCGAGTTCCCATGGCAGACCGGCATGACGAATACTGGTTCGTGGCGAAGCACCGGTGCCGCCGTCATAGCCACTGATCAGAATCACATCCGCCTTGGCTTTGGCGACGCCGGCGGCAATGGTGCCGACTCCGACTTCGGATACCAGCTTGACATTGATGCGGGCATCGCGGTTGGCGTTTTTACAGTCATGAATCAGTTCCGCTAAATCCTCAATGGAATAAATATCGTGATGCGGTGGCGGCGAAATGAGCCCGACCCACGGTGTTGAGTGACGTGTTTTGGCAACCCATGGATACACTTTACGGCCTGGCAGCTGACCGCCTTCACCCGGTTTTGCGCCCTGCGCCATTTTAATCTGAATTTCCTTCGCGTTCGACAGATAATAGCTGGTGACGCCGAATCGTCCTGATGCGACCTGTTTGATGGCACTGCAGCGTGAGTCGCCGTTTGCCAGCGGAATATTTCTTTCCGGATCTTCCCCGCCTTCGCCGGTATTGCTTTTACCGCCGATGCGGTTCATGGCAATGGCCAGGCTTTCGTGGGCTTCTTTGCTCAAAGAACCGTAGGACATCGCCCCGGTTTTGAAGCGGGTGCAAATGCTTTCGACGGATTCCACTTCATCGATGGGAATCGGCTGTGCGTTTTTAAAAGTCATCAGGCCCCTCAAGGTACAGGTTTTCTGGCTTTGTTCATCAATCAGACGGGTGTACTCCTGATACAGTTTGTAATCATTGTTGCGGCAGGCCGTCTGAAGTTTATAAACCGTTTCCGGATTGTAGGTATGGTATTCGCCGTCCGCACGCCATTGGAAAACGCCGCCGGAATCCAGTGTTTTATTGTCAGTAAAGGGATTGCTGTAGGCTTCATCGTGTCGCATCTGGGATTCCTGAGCGATTTCTGGCAGTCCGATGCCCTCAATTCTTGACGGGGTTCGGGTAAAGAACCGGTTGATGACATCGGAATTGATGCCGACCGCTTCAAAAATCTGAGCGCCGTGATAACTTAAAATCGTTGAAATGCCCATTTTTGATAGAACTTTGACAACGCCTTTGGTGACGGTTTTGATGTATGTTTTAATGGCCTTTTTAGAATCGGTATCGGTTAATAAACCTCTTTCGATGAGATCATCGATGGTTTCAAACGCCAGGTATGGATTGATGGCGGTGGCACCGTAACCGATCAGCACGGCAAAATGATGCACTTCCTTGGGTTCACCGGATTCCACAATCAGGCTGACTTCGGTACGCGTCAGGTTGCGGATTAAATGTTGGTGAAGCCCAGAAATTGCCAGCGCCGACGGAATCGGAACATGATTCTCGTCAACCCCACGGTCTGAAAGAACAATGACTTTGGCTCCGTTTTGAATTTCTTCATCCGCTTGAGCACAAAGAGCGATCATTGCTTTTTCTAGTCCTGCACCACCGGAATGACTGTCGAACAAAGTGGACAGCGTAACCGTTTTGATACTGGGATCGCTGAAGGCCTTGATTTTAGCCAGGTCGTGATTGCTTAAAATAGGCGAATGTAAACTGATCTGACGACAGCTTTCAGGCTTCGGATCAATCAGGTTGCCTTCCCCGCCTAAATAGACTTCGGTTCCGGTAATCAGTTCTTCCCGGAGGGCGTCGATGGGCGGATTGGTTACCTGGGCAAACATCTGCTTGAAATAGTTGAACAGCAATTGCGGTTTGTCAGACAAAACAGCCAGCGGAATATCGTTGCCCATGGCGCCGATGGGATCAACGCCGTCCTTGGCCATCGGGATCACCACCGCTTTCAAATCCTCATAGGTATAGCCGAATGATTTCTGTCGCTGAACCAGGGTATCTTTGTCAGCAGCCGGGATCGTTTCCGGCTCAGCCAGCATGTCCAGAGTGATATTGTTTTTCTGAAGCCATTTTTCATAAGGCTGCTGCGAGGCAACCGCATGTTTAAGGTGCTCATCATTGATGATTTCACCTTTTTCGGTGTCGATCATCAACATTCTTCCCGGTTTCAAACGTTCTTTGCAGAGAATGTTTTCCGGGGCGATATCCAACACGCCAACTTCCGAAGACAGAATCACCATATCGTCCTTGGTGACATAGTAACGGGAAGGCCGCAAGCCGTTTCTGTCCAGCACCGCGCCTAAGCGGACGCCGTCAGTGAAAGCGATGGCCGCCGGTCCGTCCCAGGGCTCGAGTATACGGGAGTGATAGTTGTAAAAAGCTTTCTTTTCAGGACTCATGGACTGATGTTTGGACCATGGTTCAGGGATCATCATCATGGCACAGTGTGCCAGTGAGCGACCGGATAAGCTTAAAAATTCCAGGCAATTGTCGAAGATGGCGGAATCACTGCCGTCGGTGTCGACAACCGGGAATGTTTTTTCCAGTTCGTCGCCGAAGAGATCGCTCTTCAATTGGGACTGTCTGGCGTACATCCAATTGACATTGCCACGGAGGGTGTTAATCTCGCCATTGTGGATGGCATAGCGATTGGGATGGGCTCTTTCCCAGCTGGGGAAGGTGTTGGTACTGAAACGGGAATGAACCATCGCAATCGCTGATGTCACATCCTCATCCTGCAAATCTTTATAAAACAGTCCAACCTGATCTTCAGTCAGCATTCCTTTATAAACGATGGTTCGTGAGGAAAAGCTGGCAGCATAAAAATACAAGTCTCTCTTTTTTGTAATCTTTTCTGTCTGTTTACGAATGGTATAAAGTTTTCGTTCAAAATCCATCGGATCGGTGATCGCTGGATTCTTTTTGATAAACACCTGTTTGATGTAAGGCATGCTTTTGATGGCAGTTTCTCCCAGATCACAAAGATCAGTGGGGACATCACGCCAGCCAATCACGCTTTGGCCTTCTTTGACAATCAAATCTTCCAGAATTTCTTCGCACTGCTTTCTTTCAGCCGCATCAGTCGGGAGAAACAGCATGCCCAGCCCGTAATCGCCGGCTTGAGGCAGTACGAAATTTTCTTTGCGGGAAATCTTTTCCAAAAATTGGTGTGGTATCTGGATCAGAATTCCGGCACCGTCGCCAGTATTTTGCTCAAAACCACGGCCGCCGCGATGTTGCAAATTAACAAGGGTTGTTAAAGCTTGTTCCACAATATGATGGGATTTTTTCCCTTTAATATGGACAATCGCTCCAATACCGCAGGCATCATGCTCTAAATCTGGATCATAAAGTCCCTGTTTAGGGGGTAAATTGGTGTGTTTCATATGCATTTTAACCTTCCTCAGAAAAATCTTATACGTAACAGATAGAATACTATTAACCAAATAAAAAGGCAATCACGATATTCATGTCTGATCGATAATTTAAGTAATTATTTGTACGGCAAACACAACTAATAACGCAAAACGGAAAGGGTTCTGCTTTGGATTATTAATAATAATTCATGTTAACTATGTAATTATAACCATATTATTACCAACAATCAACTAAATCATGACGAAACGAGGAAATTAATTGCCGGTAAATGATTACATCTTATTAACAAATCCCCGGACAGCTGTTTTTGTAGGGAAAACAGAAAAAGCGTGAAAAAAAGAATATTTTCTGGTAAAATTAAAAAAAGCTTATCGCTAATCTAAAAAATCAGAAGTTTGCGAAACAAATGCTGTTTCACTCACTGCTGACTAAAATATACAGAACAGGGAGACCTCCATGGCCAAACAGAAGGAAATTAAAACGAATGCGATGCGCATTCTCGACAAACTGAAAATTGATTACGAGCACCAGTCCTACGAAAGCGACGAATTTACCGATGGACGGCAGACGGCCGACAAGCTGAAGCTGCCCTACGAGCTGGTGTACAAGACGCTGGTGACGGTTGGCAAAAGCAACCAGTATTTTGTCTTTGTGATTCCGATCGATGAAGAGCTGGATATGAAGAAGGCCGCCAAGGCCGTCGGCGAAAAATCGGTGGCGATGATTCACGTCAAAGACTTGACCAGTGTGACCGGCTACGTGCGCGGCGGCTGTACCGCCATCGGCATGAAAAAGCCGTATCAAACAGTTGTCAGTGATACGGCAGAAGAATGGGAGCAGATTTATGTGAGCGGTGGCAAGATCGGCTGTCAGCTCAAGCTGCGCCCGGACGATTTATGCCGGGCGGCAAAGGCCGGCTATGGCGATATCATCGTGAAATAGTGAAAGCGCCGGAACCGTTTTTATAAACGGTTCCGGCGCTTTAAAATTTTAGTGTAGCTTGAGTTTCAGTTCCCAATTTGGTTTTGTTTTCGCAGATCGATGGCATTCTTTCGGCATTTCTCAAAACAAATACCGCAGCCAATACACATATCCTGATCAACCACATAAGGCGGCTTTTTAATTTCGCCGCTGATAGCATTGACCGGACAGTTTTTGGCGCAAAGGCCACAGGCGATACAACTCTCCTCAATAATAAAGGCCGTTAACTTGTTGAATTCCAGTGTTCCGGAAATACAACTCATCGGGCATTTTTCAACGCATTCATAGCATTGACGGCATTTATCATAATCGATACTGGCACAATTGTTCTCCACTTTGATCGCGTCAAAATGGCAGGCTTTCTCGCAGGTTTTGCAGCCAATACAGGCCGTGCTGCAGGTTAATCGGGCGCGCTTTCCTTTGTCCTGGTTATGGCATTTTACAATAATTTTTTGAGCTGCCGGCACCAGACTCATGACTGATTTGGGGCAGGCCTCCACGCATTTGCCGCAGGAGGTGCATTTATCCGGATCGATTTCCGGCAGTCCGGTCGCCCCGATGTGAATCGCATCAAATGAACAAACGGACACGCAGGTCCCATACCCCATGCAGCCATAGCGGCAGCCTTTGGCACCGCCGGAAGCAATCATCGCCTCCCGACAGTCCCTTTCGCCGTAGTATTCGGCCCGATTCGGCGCTGTTTCACAGGTGCCCTGACAGATAACGGCCGCAATTTTTCTGGCACCGCTGCCGGCCTCCTGACCCATGATGCCGGCAATTGCAGCAGCACATTCAGCCCCGCCGACAGGGCAGGCATTAACGGCCGCCTGCTCTGAGACAATGGCGTTCGCCAGGGCATCACAGCCCGGCAGTCCGCACCCGCCGCAGTTTGCGCCGGGCAGCGCCGCCCGAACCATGGGCATCCGCGGATCCTCCGGCACCTCAAAAACTCTGGCCGCAATCGCGAGTCCAATCCCGAAAAGCAGGCCGAAGGCGCTCAGGATACCAATCGGCACTAATATCGCATTTAACATTTCCATCTCCTCCTAACCCAGCTTCATTCCGGAAAATCCCAGAAAGGCGATCGCCATCAATCCGGCGCTCAACAGCGCGATCGGAAAACCTTCCAAAGCTGACGGAATCACCGCGTTGTCAAGACGCTCGCGAATTCCTGCAAAAAGGACAATCGCCAGGGTGAATCCCATCGCCGCACCAATGCTGTTGACAAAGGTTTCAATAAAATTATATTCATACTGAATATTAAGCAGCGCGACCCCGAGTACGGCACAGTTTGTGGTAATCAGTGGCAGGTATACGCCAAGGGCCTGATACAGCGACGGTACCATCTTTTTCAGGATCATTTCGACAAACTGAACCAGCGAGGCAATTACCAGGATAAAGGCAATCGTCTGCAAATATTCAAGATTCAGCGGTTCCAGAATGGCATACTGAACCACGTAGGTGATCGCCGAAGCCAGAGCCATTACAAATGTGACCGCGCCACCCATCCCCAACGCTGTTTCGACTTTTTTTGAAACGCCCAGAAACGGACAGATACCTAAAAAGCGGGATAATACAAAGTTGTTGACGAATATCCCACTGATCAAAATAAAAATAAAACTCATCGTTCTCTTCCTCCTATGCCTTTTTCTTATTCCAGTTGATCAGCCCCATTAAAAGGCCGAGTGTGATAAAAGCGCCTGGTGGAAGAATCATCAACAGCACCGGTTCAAATGAAGCGCCGAACAATGAGAAGCCAAAAATACTTCCCGCGCCCAAAATCTCACGCACCGAACCGAGGATCGTCAATGACATTGTGAATCCGAGACCCATACCAAGGCCATCGGCCAGGGAATCGGCAATGGTGTTAGAAAACGCAAAGGCTTCCGCCCGGCCGAGAATGATGCAATTGACGACGATCAAGGGAATGAACAGTCCCAATGACGCATTCAAGGCCGGGAGATACGCTTTCATCAGCATTCCGATAATCGTGACAAACGAGGCGATAATGACGACAAAGGCCGGGATTCTGATGCTGGCGGGAATTACTTTTCGCAATGCCGATATCGCCACGTTCGAACCGATCAGTACGGCGGTTGTTGCCAGCCCCATCCCCATGCCATTGCTTGCCGATGTGGTAACCGCCAGCGTCGGACACATTCCCAGTACCAGTACAAAGATCGGATTTTCTTTGATCAGACCTCTGGTCATATTTTTAATAAAATTCATCTTGTCCCCCCCTATTTCGACAAAATCAGATAAACTTCATTTGAGATGTTTACCCCATCCGTCACAGCCTTGGATGTGATGGTTGCGCCGGTAATGGCCTGAATTGAATTGCTGCCGGAGGCGGGCGCCGTTTTAACAACGGTGATTTTTTCGGCTGCCGACAGATCTTTGTATTGATCTTTGAATGCCGGTTCCGTTGCCAGTGCTCCCAATCCCGGGGTTTCGTTATGTTTAAGAATGGTAACACCCTGAACGAGACCCTCCTTTGAAATACCGGTCAACACCTGCACTTCGCCACTGTATCCGCTTTGCGGCGCCGTTTTTACCGTATAGCCGATCACGTCATCACCAGTTTTCCCCTGATAGGCTTCAACCAGTTCATCCGGATTTTCAAGTCCGATTTCAGTCCTGATCTTGACCAGCTCAGCGGCGGGTATTTCCTCAAAATCTGTCGCTTCTGACAGTACTTCCTGTCGGGCTGCTTTGTTTGTTTCCTGATCCATTTTTTCAATCGTGCCAGCGGTGACGTAGTTGGTAAATGCCAGGCAGCAGGCGGCGACGGCAGAAATCACAAAGAGAATGAAGCCCAATTTGAAAACATTTTTCCAGTCAATCTGAGTTTTTCTTTTCTCCATTATGCCTGCACCTCCTTTTTCTTTTTAACGTCACCGTAAATCTTAGCTTTGGTGAAGCGATCGATGAGCGGGGCGGCAACATTCATCAGCAGGATGGAATAGGAGCAGCCTTCCGGATAACCGCCGTAGATTCGTATAATCATCGTGATCAAACCGCAGCCGAGGGCAAAGATGATTTGTCCTTTCGCTGTCACCGGCGAAGAAGCATAATCGGTGGCCATAAAAAAAGCCCCCAGCATCACGCCGCCGGAAAAGAGATGTACTAGCGGATCCTGTCCGACCAGCAGCGCAAACACCGCAATGGTCAGCAGATAGACCGTTGGAATTCGCCAGCTGATAATCCCTTTAAAAATAAGGTACAGCCCGCCGATCAGCAGCGCCAGCGCCGAGATTT
Organism: Acetobacterium fimetarium; assembly: GCF_014284475.1. Lineage (GTDB taxonomy): Bacteria > Bacillota > Clostridia > Eubacteriales > Eubacteriaceae > Acetobacterium > Acetobacterium fimetarium. The sequence continues at coordinate 24,179 of NZ_WJBC01000016.1, forward strand.
CACCGATACAGCCATAAACCCCGTTCAGGCCGGTAAATAAATCCAGCGTTGACGGCATACTGCCCAGATCGCCGGTTTTAAGCAGCGCCAGCGGCGTCGCTGATGTCACTGTATCATAAGTCGGAATGTAAGCAGTACTGGTCATATGCGTCGGCCAGGATGCCAGCAGGAAGGCTCTTGCTGCCAGAGCAGGATTCATGAAATTCTGTCCCAGTCCGCCAAAGCACTGTTTGACAATACCGATCGCAAAAACAGAACCGATGACTGCCAGCCACCAGGGCGCATTAATCGGCAGATTGAAGCCCAGCAGCACCCCGGTGACAACGGCGCTCCAGTCATTGATGGTTACCGTTTTTTTACACAGTCGCTGAATGACGGCTTCGGTAGCGACACAAGAAACCACACAAATAGCCACTAAAGCCAATGCCCATACGCCGAAAACATAGCCGGCCACGGCCAAAGCCGGCAGCAGAGCAATCAGAACATGCTGCATGATGCTGGCGGTCGAATGTTTAGCGCGGATATGAGGGGATGAGGATACCGTAAGATTTAAATTGTTCATCATATTTCGCCTAATTTCCTTTCCTTCTTTGCGCAACAATCTCACGTTTGGCGACGCGGATTGAAGAAACCAAGGTTCTTTTTGCCGGACAGATATAGGAACAGCTCCCGCATTCGATGCAGTCCATAACATGGTTTTCTTCACATTCTGCCCACTTGCCTTTTTGCGAATAGGCAGCCAGATTAAGCGGTTCAAGATGAATCGGACAGACGCTTAAGCATTTTCCACAACGGATGCAATTGGTTGGCTTGGCCACAGCCGCCGATTCTTTTGTCAGACACAGAATGCCGGATGTCCCTTTCATGACCGGGACAGCGGTTTCAAATTGAGAAACCCCCATCATCGGCCCGCCCGAAATGACTTTTCCAGGTTCCGCTGCAAATCCGCCGCATTGATCAATGACGGACGAAAAGGCGACACCGATGCGAATTTCTAGTGTTTGCGGACGGTTGACCGCATCCCCGGTGCAGGTTAAAAGCCGTTTGTACAATGGCAGTCCGGTGGTCAACGATTCTGCGATCTGGGCTGCTGTTCCGACATTCATCACAATCACGCCGGCATCGGCCGGCAGTCCGCCGGAAGGCACTTCCCGTCCGGTGACGGCCGTAATCAACTGCTTTTCAGCTCCCTGCGGATACTTGGTGTGGAGCGAGACGATCTCTATGCGGCGATCGTTTCCAATGGCTTTTGCCAATGCTTCAATGGCATCGCTTTTGTTATCCTCAACGCCAATAAAACCTTTTTCGACCCCAACGGCTTTCATGGCCGCTTGCAATCCCAGTATCACGTTTTCCGGCCGCGTGCGCATCAGATGATGATCGGCAGTCAGGTACGGTTCACACTCCGCACCGTTTAGAATAACACAGTCCACCTTTTTATCCGGTGGCACCGCCAGTTTGACATGAGTCGGAAAAGTGGCGCCACCCAGACCGACGATACCGGCATTCAAAATCATTTTTTTAATGGCTTCGGCATCCATTTCATTCAGTGTGCCATAGGGTTTGATATCCGGATCAATTGTGTCCAGACCATCTGATTCAATGACAACCGCCATGACTTGATCTCCAGATGGATGCGGCCGTTCCTCAACCGCAACGACTTTTCCGGAAACACTGGCATGGATGGGCACGGAAACAAAGCCGTTCGGTTCACCTATTTTTTGACCCAGACAAATCGGATCGCCCTTTTTCACACAAGGCGTACACGGTGCCCCAATGTGCATCGACATGGGAATGGTGACCATTTTCGGTTTTTCACCAAAGCCCAGCGGTACTAATGCGGTGCTTTCCTTTCCATAAGGCGGATGGATTCCCCCCTTAAAGGTTCCATGTTTTAAATTCATTATTTCTTTTACACCCCTCATTCATGATTTTTATTAACCACCGGTTAGACAAAAAAAGGATGGGAAACTCTATCAAAGAGCTTCCCACCCAGGAAACATATTTTTCTTGAAAACAGACTTTCGCCTGTCCAACCGTCGTTTAATATTAAATTTGTTGTTATTATACCTGATTTCTTTATTATTTGCAATCTTTAAATTGCCCCGTTAGTGAAGTCTGATGACCGCGACAGGATAACTTTATCGCGGTAAAACAAGCCGCAGGATTAAACTGATCAGAAAAGATAATGTGGTAAAGATGACGCTGATGATCAGCACGCCGGTTGCCATGATGTTGTACTGCACCATGCTAAACGGCAGCAGAGCAAACTGATCCAGGTTCAGAACATTGAGCAGCAGCAGAATCAGAAAGATGAAAATCAGTCCGTCGAAGCTGCCTTTGATATCGGCAAAACTCAGGGACATATGCGATGAAATGCAGATGGCCAAAAACAGGAAAAGATAAAAATACGCGTTCTGAAAATTCGCCAGTGAAAAGATGGTTTTCACCAGATCCCAGTAGGTGCCGGCAATTCCCGCAATGTTGATGTCACTGACTGCCTGTGTATTCAAGCTTCCGGCCAGTATGTTTGCATAGGCAGCGTACGTATCGGGAATCAGAAAATACATCAACAGCACGATAACAAAGATGCCTCCCAGTATCGGAGCGATTCCGATGAAAAAATTGCCGACGCGCTGGTAGATATTTCTTTTGTTGAAGGAGTGGTTGACGTATCCCATCACCCCTTCCTGGTCCGGCCGCTGAAATAATTTGATATCAATAATCCGGTGCCCGAACAGCAATGCAAACAGCGCATGGCTGAGTTCATGAATCGGAGTGCCGATAACCCCCGTGACCAGAACCGTGCCGCGTCCGAGGCTGCCCTGAAAATTCCGCATGGTGTATTTTTGAATCACTTCAAGAAACAAACCAATTAAAATGATTGCACCGGTCAGCCAGAGTGTTTCAATCACAGTGTCAGCTAATAAGTCTAAGATATACATTTTTTTATTTTTTTACCCGTCTTTCCGCAATTAGAAGTGTCCGTTCAAAATGCGAGTCTGAAATTCCTGCTTTTTTTATGCTCTGCTAGACAATAAACGTGATAATCACGTACACGGCGGCAACGGCAAACAGAATAATGCCATTCCAACGCAGCAGCCTCACATCATTAATATCGTACCCTTCTTTTTTGTTAACCAGCATCAGATTGTAAACACCGCCGCCGATCATGATCAGCATCATAATCAGCATGATGTCACTCATGATGGCATAGGAAGCGAGCACCACCAGAAAGGCAATAACGACATACAAAATGCCATAAAGATTGAATTTATCCTTAAATTCTTTTACAACACCATCTTCCAAGCTACCGCCAACCAACCGTTTCTTGTATTTTGTGAAAGAAATGATCGATTGGATCCCAACGATCAAGCTCAGCACAATAATAATGTACGGTAAAAACTGTTGTCCCCAAAAATTCACGCGACTTCTCCCCACTTAATTATAACTTGATGATCCATTTTACTTCAGTACATATTTCAGTGAATCGATGATATTGTGCGCCGTAAGGGTGCTTTCGCCGAATCGGGAAGCATAAAAATCGCCCGATTTGCCATGGTAAAAGACACCGGCCTTGGCCGCTTCAAACAAATCCACGTTCTGTCCGGCGATACCCGCAATCATGCCGGCCAGCACATCGCCGCTGCCGCCGGTTGCCATGCCGGGATTGCCGGTGGAATTGAACCAGATTTCGCCGTTGGTTCCAAAAACGATGGTTCTGAAGCCTTTAAGGACAACCACAACCTGATATTCCATCGCAAATTTCTGACCGTATCCAATGGGATCCTCAAGAATTTCTTCTCGCGGCACATCGATGAGCCTTGAAAACTCACCAAAATGGGGCGTGATGACCACCGGTGTGGTGGATTCCTTCAGTGAATCGATGACCTTCGATAAATGGTAGATTCCATCCGCATCGATGACCACCGGCAGCGTGCCTTCCAGAAGATGCTCCAGAATAAAGCTGTAATTCTTCGCCCGACCAATACCAGGTCCGATCAGAATAACCCGTTTCTTGTCATTCTTTATGTCATCTTCGGTGATGTTGCAGTCATAGGTCTTGATCAATGCTTCAATCGGAGCGCGTGAAACAACCGGGATATAGATTTCATGGGGAACATAGCAGGTAACTAAACCGCTGCCGCTTTTTAAAGCGCCTTCAAGCGCCAGAATACCGGCGCCGCTCATCCCTTTTGATCCGGCAATGACCACGACAGAACCGTAATCGTATTTATGGGTATTCTTTTTTCTCTTTTGCGGGAACTTTAAATCACGCTCCTGAATATAGTATTTTTCGTTGTCAATGCTAGTCTCATCGATGCCAATGTCCACCAGAATGGTATCACCGGTGTAATCCGGACCGTCATTCAACAGACAGCCGGTTTTGTAATTCTGGATGACGATGGTTCGGTCTGCCATAATACCGTTTCCGATATTCAATCCCACATCGCCCCGCAGTCCCGACGGAATGTCGATGGCGATTTTTTCGCCCGCAAATGCATTGATCATATCGAAAAGGCGTAGATATTTTTCCGGCAGTTCCCGGTCGGCCAGACCGGTTCCGAAAATCGCATCGATGACGAGCGTTCCAGTAGCGAGATCCTGTTTCAGTTCGGCGAAATCAGATTCTTCCGTCAGGAAACGTACCGGAATATTTTTGGCTTCCAGTCTTTTCAAATTGACCTGACTGTCTGCGGATAATTTTTCCTGATTTTCCGTAAGATAAAGATGGACTTTATTGCCGTCTTCCAGCAAAAGCCGACCAATGACCTGGCCATCACCGCCGTTGTTTCCCGCTCCGCAAAGAATGATAATCCGGGAATGCTCATCGATATCCTTTTTGATGATGTCGGCACAGGCATGTCCGGCCCGTTCCATGAGCTCAATAATGGGTGTGCCAGCAGCGACCGCATTGCGATCCATAACAGCCATTTCACTTGGTGTAACAACTTTCATTTCTTTTCCTCTTTTCATGTGCACTTAGAAACTTTTCAGTTCCAAGTCATGCTATCATTATATCAAATATTTTTTATTTGTAAACGATAAAGCCGCCTCACGAGGCGGCTTCTATTATCGCTATTTATTTTTTTAAAGCATCCAGGGCTTTCATGGTATTCGCATCAATTTTCCCTGTTTCAGTCAGACCCTTGGCTTTCTGGAATGCTTTTACCGCAGCCTCGGTGGCATCATCAAACGTGCCGGTTGCTTTGTCTGCTGTCAGGTATTGATTATCAACCAGTATTTGCTGGTATGACTGGACCATTTTGCCGCTGTCGCCCTTTTCGTATTTAATGTCTTCGGCCACCAGCGAAATAATCGTGGAACGATCAAGCTTTCCGGTCTGTTCCAGACCTTTCATTGCCTGATAGGTTTTCAACGCTGTCTGAACCTCTTCCGTTATCTGATTGGTTGGCTGGCTCGATAAAAATCCAAGGGAATATAAAATTTGCGTATAATCCCTGATCTCATCGTTTGTATCGCCAAGCGCATATTCGGTGATCACCACCGTTGTGCCGTCCGATGTTTTGATTTCCGATGTTTTATTGTCACTGTCATCGGTATTACCGTTGTTGATCGTAACGTTTGACGGTGTTCTGCCGATGGCAATGGAATAAACATCGGATATCCCCTGTTCGTTAATGGTAAGCTGATCGGCCGCGGAGTAGACATCTTCAATAACGAATGAAGACATCAGAAAAATCAGCAGCATCGAAAAGACAACATAAAGGACGACGTCTTTGAATTTGCCAAAAAGCGTTTTCTTATTCATCATCTTCACCAGGCCAATTATGCCAGACTGCTTGAACATCTTCGTTGTCATCGAACATATCAATCATTTTGAGCATTTTCTTGATGTCGCCTGGATCTTCTAATTCTGCCTCTGTTGATGCGACCATTGCGATTTCTGCGGACGCGAGCTCATAGCCCGCTTCCTTCAGGGCATCGCACACAGCGCCGAAGTCTGCGGGATCGGTACTGATTTCATAGCCTTCATCCGACGTTTCAATATCATCAGCGCCAGCATCGAGAGCAACCATCATCAGCGCCTCTTCATCCAGATCATCCGTTTTCTCAATCATGATCTGCCCTTTTTTGGTAAAGATGAAGCCGACGCATCCGCTGGTTCCCAGATTTCCGCCATTTTTGTCAAAGGCGTGACGCACATCACCGGCGGTGCGGTTTTTGTTGTCAGTCAATGTTTCAACAATCACGGCAACGCCACCGGGGCCGTAACCTTCATAGATTATTTCTTCATAGGTACCGCCCTGTAAATCGCCGGCACCTTTTTTTATCGCCCGATCAATATTATCGTTGGGCATATTTGCCGCTTTTGCTTTAGCCACGGCTTCTTTCAATCTTGCGTTCATATCGGGATCGGGGCCGCCCTCCCGAGATGCAACGGCGATGTATTTTGCTAATTTCGTAAATATTTGACCGCGTTTCGCATCAATTTTTCCTTTTTTGTTTTTAATAGTCGACCACTTTGAATGTCCTGACATCGACAACCTCCTAGATATTTTATATGATTTTACAATGGTTTATTATAACATATTGTCCTTTTTACACAAACAAATTTTTTATAATTAAACTTCCGACTCGATCGAATTGACTTCCGTCTCCAGTTCTTTCCTGAGCAGGATGAGCTGAATGATATCTTCCTGCTCAAACAGATCATCAAAAATACGCTCGTAATGAGATGCTTTTTCGCCCTGGTTCAGCTTGTACAAATACCCGATATTGTCGAGAATGCTGGTCACCGAGCTTGATTTCAGACCGAAAACACGTTGTGCGTTCTGAATTTCTTCCCGGATCGAAGACATTTCACGATCGACATTATTGACCGCATTGGCAGCACTGACCAGCCGTTGTCTGATTTCGTCGGGAATATGTTCTTTGTACTTGTAGTTTAAGGAATGCTCAATGATCGACCAGAAATTCATCGCGAGCGTGCGAATCTGAATTTCGACCAGGATATTCTGCCGGCCGGATACGCAAAAAACGGGATACCGGATGATCAGATGGTAGCTCTTGTATCCGCTCGGCTTGGCTTCGCTGATATAGTCCTTGACCTTGACGATTTCCATGTCGCAATCAGCGCGTTTTTTAATCAGATCAACGACCTCGTAAATGTCTTCCTCAAACTGGCACATGATCCGGATACCGGCGATATCCTGAATGTTCTCTTCAAGCGTTTCAATATCGACGCCGTAGTTGTGGACTTTTTCCAGAATACTGGATACGCTCTTGACACGACCATAAACGGATTCGATCGGAGAGTATTCCCCGACCTTTGCATATTGTTCTTTAAGACTGTTGAATTTTAAAATGATCTCATCGACGGCCTGATGATAAGGGATGAGAAATTCTTGCCAATATTTTGTTCCCAAAAAAGTTTACCTCTTATTTTTCATATCAGAGAAACATTTGCCCTGATAGTAATTTTCTTTTTCCATGCAAGCTTCCAGCTCGTCTTTTATTTTCCACCAGCTAGTATCCCAGTTGGTGATGATACTGTCTTCTTTCGGAACTCTGCCGATGATGCGCTCGATCACAACTGCCGGCGAAAGATACGAAAGAAAGAGCATCGCCCTGCGGAGATAGTCTTCTTTGGAAAGAAGCGTTACCTTTTTTTCATCATACCATTGTTTCAGCAGGGTGTTCTTTTCGATATAAAGGCTGTGACACTTCACAAAATCCGTTCCTTTTTCGGAAACGACTTTTGCCGCTGTGATCACATCTGTATCCGTATCCCACGGCAGATCCAGGATCAAATGGGTGCAGGCCATGAATCCGGCGTTCTTAATGCGATCCATAGCGCTTTGATATTCATCTAATGTGTGTCCCCGATTGATAATCTCAAGTGTTTTCGGATTAGCACTCTGCAATCCGAGTTCAATGGTTATTTCAATCGCGTTTTCTTCTTTTATCCGCTGCAGGAAAAGCAGCTGTTCATCCCGAAGACAGTCGGGACGTGTAGAAATCGCGATCTCCACGATATCCGGGCGCAGGCTTGCCGTGATCCAGCGCTTGAAATCTGCAAATTCGCAATAAGTGTTTGAAAAGCTCTGGAAAAACGCGATGAATTTGCGGGCTTTATAGCGCTTTCCAATATACGCAATATTCTGATCCATCTGTTCTGAAACGGACAGCTTTTCCGACAGGGTTTCATTGCCCCCGCCTTTTTCCCCACAGTAAATACACCCGCCCCAGCCCTTTGTCCCGTCACGATTCGGACAGGTTACCGGAATGTTGATGGGTATTTTATAGACTTTCTCGCCATAATGCTCTTTCAGCCAGACGGAATAGACGCGATAGAGTTGATGTTCTGTTGTCTTCATTTATTTCCTTAGCATGAGATTAAATAGACGAACCCCTTTGAAATTCAAACAGGTCCGCCTTGTTTTTTTTCTATATTAAATTAGTGACACATTCGGGCATCTCTTCTTCGGCACAACTGATGCTGAGCACGAATTTGATTTCATGGTTTTCGTTGATTTTCTGAATTTTTTCAACCATACCGCAGACATCAGCCGGTGAATCTGCATTGATGAGACGTAGCAGATTATCGATAAAGATGATTTTGACATCGTAATTTTCTGCGATCACACCGTTCAAAAATCCATAAAGCTGATCGATTCCGGATATTCCAAATTCCTCCATGTTAATAAATCTGATCTTAGTATCTACTTTTACTCGATATTTGTCTCTGTCGTTAAGAAAAATGACGTTCCCCTCACAGGATTCCAACGCACTGTTTGCCATGTCAATCATTTTCTTTGTTTTGCCGCTTCCTTTTGCACCATATACAAATTCAATCATTTTAGACACCTCATTTCAATTTGATATTTTCATTATAATGGTTCGTATCGATAAATTCAATCATTTTTATAGAAATCCCGCTAACAACTCAAAAATAATGTGCTATAATAAGTTAAAGAAAAGTTTGAGGAGGTTTCCATTGAATAATTCTGACAAATACGAAGAATTGGTGGCTCTTTTTGATAAGCAGCTGGAATTTGCGCAGAACCTTCAGCGCAAGATAATTCCTGCTCCCGGTTCCTTTGTTTCTGATGATTATCATTTTTACAGCTATCTCAGGCCCTTCAGAAAAGTGGGCGGAGATTTTTTTGATTTTCATTTCATGGACAACGGAAGAATCAACCTCATCATCGCCGATGCAACCGGTCATGGGATTGACGCTGCGATGATCACGAGCATGTTCAAACTCAGTTATTCCTATACAATGAAGGATGAACACATCAATCAGTTCCCCAGTCTGGTGCTTAAACAGATTGAAACAGATATTTGCCAGCTGATGGACAATACTTTTTTCACGGGAATTGCTCTGATTTTTGATCCGGACGACAGCACACTTTGTTTTGCCAACGCCGGTCACCCCGCCGGGATTCTGCTGCGGGAAAACCATCAAGTCGAGCTGCTCAAGCCCAATCTTCCGATGATGGGATTATGCCAGTTTATGCCGTCGATGAATTATTTTGACAAACGCATCCGGTTTTCCAGGGGCGACAAGCTGTTTCTGTTTACCGATGGGCTGGTTGATGCGCAAAACCCGGATGAAGAGGAATTCTCCATTGAACGTGTGATTGATGTTGTAACAAAATACGCCAGGCTTCCGATCAATCGAATTGGCGAAAAAATCGTCGATGCCTGTATGACATTCAAGCAGGCTTTAACGCTTTCCGATGATATCTGCATCCTGGGAATCGAATTTGAAGAATAGCCAAACGGATGTTAATTCTTTGTTTTTAATGTTAAAATTGGCTTTAAAATGTGCAGAATGTCTTTTTTCTAATCGAAATCTAATAATATTTCTCTAAACTTAATAACTGAAGATACATAGAAATTTATGATGATCGATTTTTAGAAAGGACGGATTACCATGTTAGAACCAAAACGCATTCTTATCTTAACCTGTTCCCACGGGTCTGGCCATAAAATGGTAGCCAACACCCTAAAGGAAAACTTCGAGTCGCAGGGGCACATTGTCTCGGTACGTGACTTATTCAATGAAACCAATCCCGTACTCAACCGGGTTATCGAGAAATCCTATCTGCTTTCATACTCCATTGGAAGCAGTTTTTATAAGCAAATTTACTACGATTGTGAAAAGAAAGCCAACACAAAGTTAATCTACAATCTCTGGCATTTCACGGATCGTGCTCTGATGAAAATGGTCAATGAATTCAAACCGGACTGCATCATCAATACCTATCCCTATACGATTTCATCGATTATGAAGAAAAAGTACTACCCGGACATCAAAGTGTTCACCGTGGTGACTGATTTCTGTATTCCAAAAGCCTGGATTCATGAGGATACCGATCATTACTATGTCGCCTGTCAGAACGTGGAAGATTCGCTTTTATGTGAAGGCATTCCGAAACATAAAATACTCAAAACCGGCATTCCCCTTCGCAGCGCTTTTTACAAGCGGGAAAACCGCCTTGAACTGATGAAAAAATATCATCTGGACGCCAGAAAAAAAACACTGATTATTTTTGCGGGAACCTATGGCGTCCTGAAGAACATCACGGAAATCTGCCGGCGAACCGACAAAATGGAAAATCTTCAGACCGTTGTCATCTGCGGCAACAATCACAGCCTGAAGCAGGACTTGCTGCAGGAAGGCTTCGTTAACACAAAGATATTCGGTTTTGTGGAGAATATCCATGAATTTTATACAGTTGGCGACCTCATGGTCACCAAACCAGGCGGAATCACATTGAGCGAAGTGGTTGCAAAAAAAATACCGGTCATCCTGTATAATCCAACTCCTGGTCAGGAGGGTGAAAATGCCCAGTGGTTCAAACGGCAGGGCGCCGCTGTCGTCGTTCAAAACGCAACCGAACTGTTTCTTGCCATCGATGCCCTGAAAAGCAACGAGCTTAAACGTTTTTCTATGAAAAACATGCTGGGAAAAATCGACTATGGCCCCGCAACCCCTTTAATCACCAGCGATATTTTGATGAAATTGGATGCCGATGAATCCGTTTCTTATTTGACTGAATCAATTTGAAGCCTTTGTGAAAAGCTTATTTAAAGGATTCTGCTTTAATACGAATAAACAGGATGATCACTCTGATCATTTTTGGGGAAAGAAATAAGCATGAACGAATGAGTCATGTTTTGACAGCATACTGAGGATGGCAACATCTGCGAAACTGAGAAAGACTGAAACGAGGAAAATAAAGTGAAACCAAGAATTATCAGCGACAGCTCCTGTGATCTTCCAGCTAATTATTTGGAAAAGGATGGCATCGATTTTTCGGTCGTTCCCCTGAAAATAATTGTTGGCGATCATGAATTTATTGATGATGAAACCCTGAATACAAAGGTGCTCATCAACGCAATGAAAGAATATAAGGAAGCATCTTCTTCCGCCTGCCCTTCCCCGGAAGATTTTGCCGCCGAGCTTCGGAAAAACGATGAAAACTATGTCATCGCCATGACCTCTGGTCTCAGCGGCACTTACAACAGCGCCCGGGTCGCCGCGGATATGGTGCTTGAAGAAGATAGCAGCAAAAAAATCAGACTGTTCGATTCACTGGCAACCTCAACCTCGATGATCCTGATGATCATGAAGCTCCGCGATATGATCAAGGCAGGAACCATGGATTTTGAGGCCATTTGCGATAAGCTTTCCGAGTATCAGAAATCACTGACCCTGGTTTTTCTGCTGCAGGACCTCTCCAATCTTGTCAAGACCGGACGCATGAGCAAAGTTGCCGGCGTGGTGGCTTCCAAGCTATCGATCATGCCGATTGCCCGGGCAACGGATCAGGGCAAGATCGAAATCGTCGAAAAGACCCGCGGCATCAAAAAGGCTTTGTCCGCCATGGCCAACATGGTCAGCGAAAAAGCCATGACCCATCACGATTTTCCGGTGGTGATCAGCCACTGCAACAACTTGAGCCAGGCCGAAATTCTGAGAGACCTGCTGGAGAAACGGTTCAACCTCAAGGAGATTTACATTTTCCCGATGCACGGTCTGACGAGTTACTACGCCAATGATAAAGGACTGATCATGTCATTCTAGTGTCAGAATAAAAAAAGGGGCTTTTGCAAAAGTCTTAAGTTAGAAGATAAACCCCGTACCGACCAATTATTAATCTGTTGTCTGCTGCAGAATCGGACAGGCTTTCGCCGTGTCCGCTCTGATGCAGACAACATGATGTAATAATTATCGGTACTTTGTTCGTCTTTTATCTGAACTTTTGCAAAAGCTCCTTTTTATTTACGACAAGTCAGCGAGAAACTCGTCCATTGCCTGATTCACCAGCAGATCGGCCTGGTTGTTGTAGGGATTTTCGGCATGGCCTTTGACCTTGTGAAAGGTGACCGTGTGGCCGTTGACCAGGGCATCGAGTTCCATCCAGAGTTCCCTGTTTTTGAGTTCCCCCGCTTTTCCGCGAGACCAGTTTTTGGCCTTCCAACCGCCAATCCAGTTCTGGAGATAGGCATTGACCACGTAGGCCGAATCGCTGAAAATATGCACCTCACAGGGCTCTTTCAGCATTTTCAGACCGGTGATCACAGCCAGCAGCTCCATTTTATTGTTGGTGGTATTCTCATAGGCGCATTTATATTCTTTTTTTACATTCTTTTCCGGGAAAATCAGGACGCCACCGATGGCACCCAGATTATCCCCTTCTTTTCCATTTCCGCGGCAGCCGCCGTCGGTGTAGAGATGAATGACTTTCATGTTTTTCCTATTTCACAACGATGTTGAAAATCTTACCAGGCACGTAGATCTCTTTGACGATGGTTTTCCCCTGGGTGTAGGACAGAATCGTTTCCTGGCTGAGCGCAATGGCTCTGGCCGTATCTTTGTCTGCATCCACCGGCAGGGTGATGGTGCCACGCACTTTTCCGTTGATCTGGACAGCCATTTCAACAACATTGTCGACGGTTTTTGCTTCATCGTATTGCGGCCAGGTCGTCTGATCCAGTCGGCCGCCCATTTTCATTTCCTTCCAGATCTGGGAGGTGATGTGCGGTGCCACCGGATAAAGCAGCAGAATGAAGGTCTTCAGGTCATCCTGGGTAATTTTGCTCTGTTTGTTGAACTCATTGAGCAGCGTCATCATGGCAGCAATGGCGGTATTGTATTTCATTTCCTCGTAGTCGCTGCTGACCTTCTTGATGGTCTTATGGATTGCTGTTTCCAGTCCGTTACTGTAGCCTTCGCCGTCGGTGACGATATCCTGAAGCTTCCAGACCCGGTCAAGGAAGCGTCGGCAGCCTTTTGCTCCGTTGTCGGACCATGGCGCCGCTTTTTCGTAATCGCCGATGAACATGATGTAAGTTCTGAGGGTATCGGCCCCGTAGTTATCGATGATCTCATTCGGATTGACCACATTGCCCTTTGACTTGGACATCTTATCTCCGTCGTTGCCCAAAATCAGGCCCTGGGCGGTTCGTTTGGCATAAGGTTCCTTGGTCGGAACCAACCCGATATCATACAGGAACTGATGCCAGAAACGCGAATAGAGCAGATGCCGCGTGACGTGTTCCATCCCGCCGTTGTACCAGTCAACCGGCAGCCAGTATTTCATTTTGTCCATTGAGGCAAACTCGTCATCATTTTGATTGTCAAAGTATCGCAGGAAGTACCAGCTGGAGCCGGCCCATTGGGGCATGGTGTCCGTTTCACGTTCAGCCGGTCCGCCGCAGACGGGACAGGTGGTCTGATACCATTCCGGAATGTTTGCCAGCGGTGACTTGCCGTTGTCCGTCGGCTCGTAGCTCTCAACCTTCGGCAGTTCCAGCGGTAGTTCATTTTCCGGCACCGGCACCATGCCGCATTTCGGACAGTGGATGATCGGAATCGGTTCGCCCCAGTAACGTTGGCGGTTGAAGGCCCAGTCCTTCATTTTATAGTTGATGGTCTGCTTGCCCAGGTTCTCTTTTTCCAGATAGCTGATGGCGGCGGCAATGGCTTGTTTGACTTCCATGCCGTTGAGAAAGCCGGAGTTGACCATTTCGCCGGAATCGGTATCGGTGTAGGCAGCTTCACTGACGTCGCCGCCTTTGATGACCTCGATGATCGGCAGACCGAATTTGGTCGCAAACTCCCAGTCACGGGTGTCATGTCCCGGCACAGCCATGATGGCACCGGTTCCGTAGCCCATCATGACGTAATCGGCGATGAAGATCGGGATTTCGGTATGGGTGACCGGGTTGATGGCCTGAATGCCCAGGATACGCACTCCGGTTTTGTCCTTGGCCAGTTGTACCCGTTCGAATTCTGTCTTTCGTTTGGCTTTTTCCTGATAGTCCACCAGCTCAGCCATGTTGGTGATGTCAGCAGCCAGCTCCGCAATCAGCGGATGCTCCGGCGCGATGACCATGAAGGTTGCACCGAACAAGGTGTCAGGGCGGGTCGTGAAGACACGCAGCGCATTGTCATGACCGGCAATGGCAAAGTCCACTTCGGCGCCAATTGATTTTCCAATCCAGTTTTCCTGCTCCAGACGGATTCGTGGCAGATAATCGACATCATCCAGGCCAGCCAGCAGTTTTTCGGCGTATTCCCGGATCTTCAGGAACCAGACGTCTTTTTCCAGCTGCACGACCTCGCTGCCGCAGCGGTCGCATTTCCCGTCACGGAAATCTTCATTCGCCAGCACGACTTTGCAGCCGTTGCAGAAATTGACATAGGTGCGGTCTCTGAAAGCCAGGCCGTGTTTGAACAGCTGCAGGAAAATCCACTGGGTCCATTTGAAATACTTCGGATCCGTGGTATCAATTTCCTTGCTCCAGTCAAAGGAATAACCGATGCGTTTGAGCTGATCGGTAAACACAGCAATGTTTTCATCGGTGACTTCGCGGGGATGTCTCCCCGTTTTGATGGCATAGTTTTCCGTCGGCAAACCGAAGGCATCCCAGCCAATCGGGAAAAGCACGTTGAATCCTTCCAGGCGGCGCTTTCTGGCAATCACCTCAAGCGAGGTATAGGCGCGAACATGGCCAACATGCAGGCCGACGCCGGACGGGTATGGAAATTCAACCAATCCGTAGAATTTTTCTTTTTTTGAATTTTCTTCAATCCGGAAAGTTTCATTTTCTTCCCAATACTTTTGCCAGTCTTTCTCTATCTGCTTATGATCATATGTTGACATATTTCCTCCATCTATTTGCCTTTTATATCGAATGTATTATTTAAAACAAAAAAATCCGTACCCCATAAGGGACGAATTTCTACTTGTCTCCTAACGAATTCCATCATTAATTATAAATAAGGCGAACAAAACTGTCAATCATTTGTGCCTTTTTAATCGAAGTGTTTTTATTTTACTGCCGATTTAAAACAATAATGTGATGGGATCATCCGCGAATGCGCTGATTTGGCAGGCAAAGACAGTTCTGAAAGATTTTTTGTGAATTCCTTAAACATTTATGGTATACTGGACCACAGTAAATTGAAAAGGAGCATTCGATGTATCCCCTTTTAACAATAAACAAACAGAAAATCATAGCAAACACAAAAGAAATCGTCACCCGGGCTGCGCTGAAGGGCATCAATATCACCGCCGTTACCAAAGTCACCGGCGGCAATGCCGAGATTGCCCAAGCTTTGCTCGATGGCGGTGTTACCGCGCTTGGTGATTCCCGGATTATCAATCTGAAAAAACTGGCGCACCTGCCCTGTGAAAAATGGCTGATCCGTATTCCCATGCCCAGTGAAGTCAACCAGACCGTCGCCTATTCCAATCTGTCTTTAAACAGCGAGATCAAAACCATCCGTCTGTTGAATGAGGCCGCAAAGACCATGGGCAGAACCCACAGTATTCTCTATATGCTCGACCTTGGAGACCTTCGCGAAGGTCTTTTTATCGGCGATGGACAGCCCGCAGCGCCTGAAATTGAAGCACTGATTTCAGATTCCTGGCAGAAGTTGGATGAAAACCTTCGCGAAATTAAGACCATGGAGCATATTCGGCTCCGGGGAATCGGGACCAACGCTACCTGCGTCGGGGCAACCATTCCCACGCCCGACAGCTTCACGGCCTTTTTCAAGGTCAAAAAAATGCTGGAAGAAAAATACGAGATCCCCTGTGAAATTATATCCGGCGGAAATTCCAGTGCCTATTACCTGATTGAGAACGACACCTTTCCGGAGCAAATCAATAACCTGCGTCTCGGCGAAGTCATCCTGTTCGGACGGGAATCGGCCTATTTCAAATGCTACGATTATCTGCATCAGGATGCCTTTATTCTGGATGTGGAAATCGTCGAGCTTCAGGACAAACCCACCTTCCCGATCGGCGAAATCGGCAAAAACGCCTTCGAAGAAATCCCGGATTTTGAAGATAAGGGAATCCGGCGCCGTGCCATTTGCGGACTGGGCCGCCAGGACACCGACACCGATCACCTGTTTCCGCTGGATGCCGGGATCACCATTGAAGGTTCCAGTTCCGATCACCTGGTGATCGATGTGACTGATGCCAATACAACCTATGAAGTGGGCGACATCATCAGCCTCCGCTGCGACTACGTCGGAGCGCTGCACGCCGCCACCTCAGCCTATGTTGACAAAATTGTGATAAGTTAAATTAAGATAGAGATTAATTCAAAAGGAGAACAATCAATGAAAAACGAAACCACCTACACGATTCCCTTTGACACGATGGAAGCATTCATGGCCGCCGCCCTTAAAGGCGTCGGTGTTCCGGAAGCAGACGCCAAAATCTGCGCGGACATCCTGATTTCCGCAGACAAACGCGGTATTGATTCTCACGGTATCGGACGACTCAAGCCCATTTACTACGACCGTATCAAAAAAGGCATCCAGCACCCAGTAACAGAATTCGAAATCGTCAAGGAAACCTTTACCACCGCCGTGATCGACGGCCACGACGGCATGGGCCATGTTATCGCCAAGCGCGCCATGCAGATGGCCATCGACAAAGCCAAGGTTTACGGCATGGGCATGACGGTTGTCAGAAACTCCACCCATTACGGCTTCGCCGGTTACTATCCGCTGATGGCGATCGAAAACAATATGATCGGCATCACCGGCACTAACGCACGCCCCTCCATCGCCCCAACCTTTGGCGTTGAAAACATGCTGGGTACCAATCCGATTACCTTCGGGATGCCCAGTGATGAACCCTTCCCCTTCGTGCTTGACTGTGCCACTTCTGTTTCCCAGCGCGGCAAAATCGAAGTTTATGACCGTGAAAACAAAGAGCTGCCGGACGGCTGGGTCATCGACCGTCAAGGAAAAAGCCGTACCGATACCAAACAGATTCTGATCGACCTGGTCAAGGGCGAAGCTGCCTTGACGCCGCTGGGCGGAATCGGCGAAGACACCGGTGGATACAAGGGTTACGGCTACGCTACCGTGGTGGAAATTCTATCCGCTGCGCTGCAGGGTGGTTCCTTCCTGAAGGGACTGCTGGGTTTTGATCCCAACGGAAATGCACAACCCTACCATCTGGGCCATTTCTTCATAGCCATCAACATCGACAACTTCATCGAACCGGATGCTTTCAAAAAGACAACCGGCGATATTCTGAGAGATCTCCGCAATTCCGACAAGATGCCGGGACAGGAACGCATCTACACCGCCGGCGAAAAGGAATATGACGTCTGGCTGCAGCGCAAGAATACCGGTGTTCCCGTCAACGATGCCCTGATCAAGGATATTCTCGATATCAAAGCTGAACTTGGTTTAAACCAGTACAATTTCCCGTTTGAAAAATAAATAATTGCTCAAAGTGCCGTGAGCTTTACGATCAGTTTCGCACGAACCAGTTTTTACACTGTACAGCGGACAGTCTATCGACTGTTCGCCTACACGTTACAAAACTGGTTGTGGAAACCGACCGTAAAGCAATAATTGTTCGTCGCTTATGTATTTCTCAATTTTTTAAAAATAAAAAAAAGGAGACTCCGTAAAAACAATCTGTTTTTCAGGATCTCTTTATTTTTTTTACCCAAAATTTCTATTATTTAAATAACGTTGACATCAATCACGTCAATGCTCTGAAAATGGATGCTGTTGCGGATCTTTTTCGCCTCATAAAGGGCCTGATCCGCATTTTTGATCAAGTCTTCACTGGATGAATTTTCCGACGGAACCACGCAACAGACACCGATGCTGATGGTGATCGATTGACACGCCTGTGAATCAATCCCGGAAATGACCAGTTTTGAAACATTCTCCCGAAGTTTGTTTGCAATCGTCATCGCCCCGTCTTGATCTGTCTGCGGCAGAATGACAGCAAATTCGTCGCCGCCGTATCTGGACACGACATCGCGAGAACGGTTGGCACAGAAAACAAGAACATCCGCAACCTGCTGTAAGCAATGATCCCCGATCTGATGTCCGAAACTGTCGTTCAATGATTTGAAAAAATCGATGTCGACCATAATCAGGGACAATGGTAACCGGTTCTTGCGGCAACTGCGCCATTCCAGCTTCATTGACTTATCGAACATGGAACGGTTGAAAATATGCGTCAGCCCATCCCGCTGGGAAAGAAGTTTCAATTTTTCATTGGCTTGCTTCAATTCTTTGTTGACCGTTTCCAGTTCTTGACTTTTTTGCTCCAGTTTTTTTCCATTTTCAAAAATGCTCACACAATCCTTAAATCGCATCCGTGAAATGACTACAGCCAATATAAGAATCAGGGTGCTGTTGGCAATATTTCCGAAAACAATATTGCCGGATGGCTGAAACAGTGAAATCAGCAGTATAAAAGCGGCCTGCACCAGCGTATAAATCAGTAGCAGAATATAGGGTTGAAAAAGCGGTATCACAGCCAGAGAAATGATGGCTCCAATATAGATAACGATTTGGCCGTAGGAAATCTGGTCCAGTAGTGAAATACCGGCACACCATGATAGAATTGAGATGGAAAAAATAATCGTAACCGCCTGGATGCCACGCACATGTTGATCGATGTTCTTTTTCATTCCGTTGAACATAATCGCGCTTGCGGACGCTGCCACTAACAGAACCAGATACATTGCAAAATAGTAAATACCCGGTTGAACAAATAGATCTCGACCTTTAAAAAGCCACGAAAAAATGATCATTGCCAATTCCCAAAAGACAAAAATACGCGAAAAAAGGACTACTCTGTCGATGTTGGTTTGGCTGATCGTGGTGCTCAGCTCATCGCGGTAATCGTCTGCAACCGAAATATAAAACAGATCCTTGATAGTTTTTTGTACTCTGGACATCAAAATTTGCCACCTCAAATCTCGTGAATTATTTTGATATTTTTCATCTTCTACCTGATCTTGACGGATAATTGTTTTCCCGACAAGCGTAAATACAGATTGATAATTAAACGTCAGATAAATCCCCCAGTAAAATCATTACCTTCAATATAACAGAAAACAAAGAAAACCACAAGAAATAAGCAAGACCTTTGCCGCATTGTTAGTGGCAAACGTCGCCAGATTTTCAATCAGGCTTGAAAAAAAAGTGCAGATGTATTACAATAGTATCAATCTCTTTGCACTGCATTTTATTCTACAGTACAACCTGATCAGGCGATGAACAGATTTCTGTTCATGAGGCCGGGCCGTTCAGACGGCAGCAGATTATCTTCATCACATCTGCGGGACAGTAGTATGTTCCCGCAGGTGTTTTTTTATACCTTTTTAAGAACATACGTAAAACACCGACAATCAGTGAAGTGTCAGGAGGCGATTAAATATAAAGCCATACGGCTGAAAACGGAGGTATGTTTTGATTGAAAACAGAACCGGTCCGAACGGACTTACGACTCAGGAAGCAAATAACCGGCAGGAACAATTTGGAAAAAATGAATTGACAGCACAGAAAAAAGATAGCTTTTTTCACAAGCTGCTGCACATCATCTGCGAGCCCATGTTCCTGCTGCTGCTGGTCGCTGCAGGCATCTACTTTATTCTGGGTGAACCCCGGGATGGTGCGATCATGCTGGTATTCGTCATTGGAATTATCAGCATTGACGTCATTCAGGAATGGAAAACCGATAAAACCCTCAGCGCACTCAAGGATCTGTCTGCCCCCCATATCAGGGTCATCCGCGATGGAAAGGAAATCATCATCGCCAGTGTGGATCTCGTTCCCGACGATCTGATGATGATCTGCGAGGGTGTGAAAATTCCGGCAGATGGGATCATTCTAAAATGCAGTGATCTGTGCGTGGATGAATCCTCACTCACCGGAGAAGCCGAGGGGGTTTGGAAAATCGCAACAGAAAGTGCGGATCCATCCCGTGATTACTGGCGCAAAGATTACTGTTATGCCGGTACGCTTGTCACGCAGGGATCTGCGACCGTCGCGGTTGACAAAATCGGAAAAGCAACAGAGTACGGAAAAATCGGCGCCAATGTGGCCTCAGCCCCGGATAAGCCTTCTCCGCTGCAGCGGCAAACCGGCAGCCTGGTCAAACTATGCGCCGGGATTGCCTTATTATTGATGACGCTCGTTGGTCTGGTAACCTATCTCAATATTCCCGACCATGCCTTCAAAGACCGTATCATCGAGAGCATCCTCTCAGGGATCACTCTGGCCATGGCGATGATTCCGGAAGAATTCCCGGTCATTCTGACCGTCTTTCTTTCAATGGGCGCCTGGCGGCTGGCTAAAAAGCAGTCGCTGGTGCGCAAACTGCCTGCAGTTGAAACCCTCGGTTCTGTCTCGGTGCTCTGCGTCGATAAAACCGGTACCATCACGATGAACCAGATGACCGTTCAGGATACCTGGGTGCTGAACGGTAACGCTGATACCCTTTGCGAAATGATGGGACTCGGATGTGAAACTGATACCTATGATCCCATGGAGAAGGCAATGCTCAACTACTGCGAAAAGCAGGGCTTTTCCAGAGCGCATCTTTTCGGTGGCGACTTGATTACCGAATACGCCTTTACCAATGAACTCAAGATGATGGGACACGTCTGGCACCATGACGGTGAAATCATCGTTGCCGCCAAAGGTTCTCCCGAACACATCCTGACCATTAGCGAGCTTTCCAAAGATGAACGCAAAATCATTGAAAATAAGATCCGTGAGATGTCCGAGCAGGGTCTGCGGGTGATCGCCGTTGGCACGATGAAACCAGAAACTGAATCGGATATTCCTGCTGATATTACTGCCTGCACGCTTTCATTTTGCGGGCTGATCGGCCTGGCTGACCCGCCGAGAGAATCGGTGAAAGATGATATCGCACTCTGCAATAAGGCTGGAATTCGCGTTGTCATGATCACCGGCGACAACGGCATCACAGCTGCCAGCATTGCGAAAAAAATCGGCATGACCGGTTGTGAGAACATCATCACGGGCGACATGCTCGAAGCAATGGCAGATGAAGAACTGCGTGAAAAAGTGAAAAAAGTCAGCATCTTCTCCCGGGTTGTTCCGGAACATAAAATGCGGATCGTCAGAGCCTTTAAAGAAAACGGCGAAATTGTTGCAATGACCGGGGATGGCGTCAATGATGCACCGGCATTGAAGTATGCCGATATCGGGATTGCCATGGGCAAACGCGGTTCGGAAGTGTCACGGGAAGCGGCAGATCTTATTCTAATGGACGACAATTTCTCAACCATCGTCTACACGGTTCGCGACGGTCGCCGGGTCTATGACAACATCCGAAAAGCCGTCGGGTATGTGTTTACGATTCATATTCCGATTGCGTTTGCCGCTCTGCTGGCACCTTTGCTCGGGATTGGTCCCGCCAGTCTTTTATTGCTGCCGTTGCATGTGGTGCTGCTGGAGCTGATCATCGATCCAACCTGCTCCATCGTGCTTGAGCGGCAACCAGCCGAGCTGGATATCATGGAAAGAAAACCGCGGAATCCTGCTGAAAATCTGGTTGATGCCCGATTATTATTAAAGAGTTTTTCACAGGGGTTTGTTCTGTTTGCTGCTTCCTTTGGCACCTACTATTTGATGCTGGAGCAGAATCCCGGCAACGCACCACTGGCCAGAACGATGGGCTTTTCGGTCATCGTGATCGCTAATCTTTTTCTCGTTCAGGTCAACAGTTCCTATCATGATTTTGCCTTGCAGTCCATGAAACGATTGATGAAGGATAAGCTGATGTGGTTGGTTAACATAGCGACCCTATCTGGTCTGCTGATCATTCTCTACACGCCGGCCAGTGCTTTTCTGAAACTCACGCCCCTCTCACCGGCCCAGTTGCTTACCGTGTTTGGAATCGCCGCTGTTTCGGTTTTGTGGTATGAAGTGGTTAAACTGATTCATAAATTAAAGAACCCGGCAAATTGAAAAGCAATCAACCAGACAAATTCGAATCATGATAAAAGCAGGAGTTGCCGATTTAATGTCGGAGCCCCTGCTTTTTTATTCCTGTTTATCATGCATTTTTACTGCATAACGGCCTGTGACAGGGCGTCATTGACCGCCTCGAGAATGCCTTTGGAGCTTAACGTTGCGCCGCTGAAGGTGTCGACTTGTGTGGACTGAGCTGCAATGATGTCTGGGATGAGCACATCGGCAGCATCATCAAAATACACATAGGTATCATTGTAGCTGACAACTGAGATATCACAGATAGCCCCGCCCATTATGGTCACCTCGACGACAATCCCGGGAGATCGTCCTGATCCATTGCCGGTATAAACGCCGTCGCGATATGTGCAGACCGCAGCTGCATTAGGATCGGCCGGTACTGTGCTGTCAGTATTGCTTTGGATCGCACTGTCTGACGGGCTGTCCGTTGTGACATTATCTGCCTTCTCTGTTGTGGTATCCGATGCGCTGTCGGTATTGCCGGAACTGCATCCGGAAAAAAACAGCAGCAATAAAAGAACGGCCGTCATTATACCAATTATTGGTGTTCTTCTCATGATATCCGCCTCCTTTTTTCATAGATACCCTTTTGTGGTTTATTTATTTATGAAAGTAGGATGGTCGAAAAATTTCAGAGGTTTTCTGCATACAGTCTTAGTGCCGTGCAGATCGCTGTTCAGTTCACTGATTTTTCCGCTGAATTCAGCGCTGGTCTTTGATATTCAGTTTGTCAGCATCCAAAATGATTTCGATTACATGATTTTGATTACGGTTTCAACCGGTGATCATCTTGACGCATTTATTTCCTCATGCTATCCTTAGTTCACAACGAAAAAGGTGATGGAGTTCACCTGAAATGCTGATTAGCTAATGACTCCTGCAGATTAGATTCATGATTCTGCAGGTTTTTTATTGCCTAAAATCATTTCTCTGTTTTTTACTCAAACAAATAATAATAAAAACCTTCACGACGGAAATAGTTTGTCATTTCAGAGGAGGACAATGATGAAAAAATATTGTTTTATTGCGGCCGGCGGCGCCATCGGTGCCCTGCTGCGTTATGGATTCAAAACAACGGCAAATTTATTGCCGGCTACCGCTGTTTTGCCAAACAGCGCATTCAATATTCTGCTGATCAATCTGCTTGGCTGTCTGCTGCTGGGTATGTTCAACGCCGTATTTTCCAGAACAGAGCGGATCAGCACCGATCTGAAACTGGGAGTTACCGCCGGTTTCGTGGGAGCCTTTACGACATTTTCAACCTTTTGCAAGGAAAGTCTGGATCTGCTTGATGTCGGTTTAACCGGAACCTTTTTTTATTTCATCGCCGCCTCCCTAATCCTGGGAATCACCGCCGTCTACATTGGAAATATTGTCGGGCATCGCGTTGTCCATCCCGTTGGAAAAGCCATTGTTTCCCAGTTCGGCTTTGACTACAATTAGGAAACTGGCCCATGGAAACCATACTCGTCATTCTCGGCGGCGCACTTGGAAGCACAACCCGATTCTATCTCGGTAGAAAATTCGCTTCCTGCCACGACCGCCTTCCCATCGGCTCCTTTTTTTATTGGCAGATTTTCACCTGCTTATAGCGCGTTTTTACCTTGAAATGATCCATCACTTCTGTTACAGTGATGCTAAGAAAATAACAAACAATTCCGCTTAAACAAAATAATTGTGAGGAGTAATTATATGCCAAATGATACAATAAACAACTACGAAAAAGCCTGTGCTGAATGGCGCCGGAAATTTATCGAAATGGACCATCAGCTGCTGCTGGAAAAACTGCCCGAAATCAAACAGGAGGATGAATACCTAACCTTGAAGCATTACGGACGGAAATACGGGATTCATACGGAAACCGGAAGAATCATTTCCCCTGAAGATTTTCAGCCGGTGGATGTCAACAAGCAGCTGAACATCTATACGCTTCTCTGGTATGCCTCGCCCCATGCTGTTTTTCAGAACAAATGGGTACCCTTTCGGGAACTTAAAGGCGCATCCCCTTTCACATCGGCTTTTGAGAAACACGTCCTGACGCCTTTTGCCCGGACATTTTCCGGTCAGCCCGAAAAACTGATGATGGCCTGCGAGGCGCTCGGCGGCATCCGGCTCCCGAACTCCGATGCCGGCTGTCAGATCAACGCCTTCGACTGCATCCCTGTGCAATATCTTTTCTGGGATCACGACGATGAATTCCCGGCCGAGGGCAACATCCTCTTTGACAACAGTGCGACGGATTTCATCCATGTCGAAAGCACCGTCAGCATTGCTGTTGAAGGTATTCTGACTCTGGCGGAAGCCGCCGGTATTGAAACCAAGGGACCGATGTTCTGAATGCAGTAAAAAAGGTTAAGTGACACCGATCACTTAACCTTTTTTTGTTGCCAATTAAAAAACTTTGGTTGTCCACTGGGAACAATCCCATACTTCACTGATGAAACTTTCATAGAATTCCGGTTCGTGACAGACCATCAGAATCCCGCCGTTATAGGCTTTGAGGGCGCGCTGCAGTTCCGCTTTCGCATCCGCATCCAGATGGTTGGTCGGTTCGTCGAGCACCAGAACATTCGTCTGTCGGTTGATCAGTTTGCAAAGGCGCACCTTCGCCTGTTCACCGCCGCTGAGCACCCGCACCATGCTTTCAATGTGTTTTCTGGTCAGCCCGCACTGCGCCAGTGCCGAACGCACCTCGTTCTGATTAAGCGAAGGGAACTCTTCCCAGACTTCCTCGATACAACTGGTATTGATATTCTGATCCATTTCCTGTTCGAAATAGCCGATTTCCAGCTTTTCTCCCTGTTCAACACTGCCGCTGATCGGTGGAATCAATCCCAGAATGCTTTTCAGGAGGGTCGTTTTACCGATGCCATTGGTGCCGGTCAAGACAATTTTCTGTTTCCGTTCCATGAGTAAATTAAGCGGTTTGGAAAGTGGTTCGTCATAGCCGATGACCAGATCCTGAGTTTCAAAAACCCGTCGTCCGGTTGCACCGGCTTCTTTGAAATTAAACCGGGGTTTTGGTTTCTCACCGGCAAGCTCGATGATTTCCATCTTATCCAGTTTTTTCTGCCGGGACATCGCCATATTTCGCGTCGCCACCCGCGCCTTGTTGCGCGCAACAAAGTCCTTCAAATCCGCAATCTCATTCTGCTGTCGGTTGTAGGCCGATATTTCCTGGGCTTTTTTGGCTTCCAGCACGGCCTGGAATTTTTCGTAGTCGCCCACATAACGAGTCAGTTTCTGATTGTCCATATGATAAATGATATTGATAACCTGATTGACAAAAGGCATATCATGGGAGATCAGAATAAACGCATTTTCATAATCATTCAGATAGCGCTTCAGCCATTCGATATGCTGTTCATCCAGATAATTTGTCGGTTCATCCAACAGCAGAATATCCGGTTTCTCAAGCAGCAATTTTCCGAGCAGCACTTTGGTACGCTGACCGCCGCTCAGTTCGGTAATATCTTTATCCAGGCCTATTTCATTCAGGCCCAGAGCCTTTGCGACTTCTTCCACTTTTGAATCGATCAGATAGAAGTCATGAAATTCCAGCAGTTCCTGTAAATCCCCCACTTCCGCCAAATCCTTTTCCATTTCCTCCGGACTGTCTTCAGCCATTTTTTCATAGAGTAAACCGATACGGCTTTCAATCTCCAATAAAAATTCAAAGGCAGATTTTAACACATCGCGGACGGTCATGCCTTTTTGCAGTACGGCGTGCTGATCCAGGTAGCCGACGCGAACATTTTTTGACCATTCGACTTTGCCTTCGTCCGGCATCATTTTTCCGGTGACAATATTCATAAAGGTAGACTTGCCCTCTCCGTTTGGACCGATTAAACCGATATGTTCTCCTTTCAGCAACCGAAACGAGACCTGATTAAAAATCGCCCGATCGCCAAAGCCGTGAGAAAGATTTTCGACATTTAAAATACTCATTCATTCTCCATTTCAATATTTTTTCAAATTAAAAACACTTCCTAATGGATGTTGCTGATCAGGAAGTGTTTATCACATGATTTCCAATGATTTTATACGTTATTATACCATATCGTTACTTAATTGAAAAGCATATGAGGGACGATTCTTATCAGCATTTCGATACTCAGTGATTCAGAGATTCGTCTTTATGATTGATATGCAGAAAGTTCATGAGTATATATTCAGTCTTCTTCCAAATCCATCGGTTTTTTATAAAACGCCAGGATAATCAGGGCCAGAACCGAAGCGATGGCAACAGTCATGTATACCTGTTTGAACCCGCTGTTCAAGGTTTTCTGAAACTCATTTTCAACGGCCAGACTGCGGCTGTCAATGGCTGCTAAGTATTCGTTTTTCGCCGTTTCAAAAGCACCGGGCACGGCATTTTTCATAGCCGTCATCTGGCTGACCATGGTGATCAGCTGGTTTTTCACATCCGCCATCGCGTCGATGGCCGTCTTCATCTCCGCCTGACTTGTCTGTGCAGCAGCAACCTGATTGGACAGGGTTGCGATGGCGTCTTCCAGCTCGCCAATCTTCACATCCAGATCATCGATGCTCTTCACATCACTGAGCTCATCCAGAACAGTTTGGGGAAGCTGGCTACGCACACTTTCGGGGATCATGCTGACCACATCCATCGTCCCTCCACCCATGCCTGAGGAGACTGCGGCCGGTTGCCCGGTTATATTTGAAGGCATGGTGTAGGAGGATTCTGTTCCGCTTGAAGGCATGCTGGTTGCTGCAGCCGCCGACGCCATCTGTTCAGCTGCTGCAGCCATCATTTCCGACATGGTCGCTCTCAGGCTTGCCAGCTGCCCCAGTGCCTCTTCCTGGGATGCAATAGCTGATTCCATGCCGGTAATTCCTTCGCCTATGCCATCGTAGGCTGACTGAAGATCAGCAATGCTTCCATCCAGCTCGGTCATGCCGGTTGTCAACCCGTTGATACCGCTGTCAATGCCGTTGTTGATTTCGGCAATAGGTTCCGGTGTCATCTGTGCAAACATCCGCTCTGCGAAGACTTTACTGTTTCCGGTGATGGTGGTCACGTCCGATTCCTTCATCATCGCGACCAGATCGTCTGGTATTGGTGTCGCGCTGTCGTCGGTCATGTTGATTTCGATCTTCTCTTTTGAGTTGAGATCCGGCAGGTTAACGGTTGCCAGTTTATCTTTGATGGTGTCGTCGGCTTTCAGCTGGTTTAACTCATCGGTGAGCTCCTGGGTATAAGGCAGCGTCGGTACATTCACCTCGTCGGGCAGCAGACTGGTTACATTGGTCTGGACGGAAAGCCCTGCATGGGCGATGAAGCCGACCATGATGGCTGGCGCGATGGCGGTGCCGATGGAGCGGATCAGGGATACGGTGGCCAGGGCTGAGTTGGATTCTGCCAGTTTCGTATTATCCAGCATCATATAATTGATTGGGGTACCCATGGTGAAGCCAATCCCCAGTCCCATCAGAATCAGACTGATGACCACGGTCAGGGTGCTGGGATAATTGGTGGTCACAAAAATCAGGAAAAGTGACCCGATAAACGACACCAGAAAGCCGAATCCCAGTGTGATTCTGACGCCGAACCGGTCGATGAGCTTTCCTGAAAAAGGCGCTCCGACGCCGGCAAAAAGTCCCAGGATAATGACATAATATCCGCCTTTCCCCGTGGCCGTCTTCATGGCGTTTTCACAGAACTGAGGCACAAAAATCATTCCCATCAGCACCACCCCGGTAATGAAAGACAGTACAAGGGTGATGACAATGTTCTTATTGGTAAAGTAGGATAAATTGATGACCGGGTCTTGCGCTCGCTTCTCAATAAAAATGAATATTGGCAGCAGCAGCACGAAAACGATCAGGAAGGGATAGACAGCGGTACTGAGAAATGTATTATTAAAATCAAAGAAGTCAATGTTCTTTAATCCATACAGGACACACAGAACCATGATGGTTACGACGGTGATGCCGCCAATGTCAATTTTTTTGACATTGGCCACCTTGGTATTGGGCAATGAAAAAAAGCCAGCTATCAGAATAAAAATGGTGATGGGAACATTGATGTAAAAAACATACTGCCAGTTGGCTGTTCCCGCCAGATCCAGAATGGCGCTGCCGGCGGATGCGCCAAATATATTGGCAATCCCGTAGACTCCGCCCACCAGGCCTAAAGCCATCCCCCGCTTTTCCTTCGGGAAGGTGGTGCCAAATTCAGCGGTTGCAACCGGCACGATACCACCGCCGCCGACGGCCTGAACGGCTCGGGCGGCCAGCAGCATCGGGAAACTTTCAAAATTCTGGGACAGACCGCATAAAAGGGATCCCAACCCGAACAGAAAGATACTTAAGAGATAGATGGTTTTTCTTCCGAACCGATCCGCCAGTTTTCCCATCACCGGGATGCTGGCGGCATAGGCCAGGGTGTACATCGTGATCATCCAGATGCCGGTTTTGTCATCCACCATCAAACTGGTTTGAATCACCGTTCTGGCTGGTGTGACGATACCGGTATCCAACGCGCCCATGAAAATACCCAGAAGATACACCACCATTATGATGGCAAAGCTTCGTTTTTTATTTTGATTTGTCATTTTTAACTGCTCCCATTTTTTTTTGATCCTGCTCGCTGTCTTTTTCTGTCAGCTTTGCCACATTGTCCGCGATGGTTTTTGTAATTCGCTCATATTGCCAGATATCTTCTTCACTCAAGCCCTCAAAAAAACTGGCATTCCATGCCTGCAGCGCCTTTCCCATTTCCCCCATGATGCCTTGTCCCGCCGGGGTAATTGAAATCAGGTTTTCCCGTTTGTTCTCCGGGTTCTGATGCCGCAAAATCAAGCCTTTTTCTTCAAGCTTTCGCAGGGTTTTGGCAATGGCTCCCTTGTCCAGCAAAAAATGCTGGGCGATGGCATCCTGGTTGATCCCATCGTTCGATGCCAGAAACATCAAAATTACTTGTTCCGGAAATCCCACCCCGTAATCCTGCAGCCGCCGTTCACAGAAAACTTTGCTGTGACGGACAATTATCGAAAGATTATTCATTAACATCTGTTTCACCCTGAATCCCTAAATTTAAAAATAGTTGTCGTTACAATTGTTGTAACGGCAACTATTTTAGCATGACCCTGATTGTTTGTCAACATTTCGAATTTTCTGTTTCCCGGTTGACCAGCCAGATTCCAAAACTGACACTGGCCAGGGCCGCCAGCGTCCGCAGGCTCAGGAAAGCTTCCCCAAGCAGCATCCCCGAGAGAATGACACCGAAAATCGGGAACATAAAACCGTAAATAGCGATTCTCCCGACTGGGTTATACTTCAACAGAATGGTCCAGATGGTAAACGCCAGGGCCGACAGCATGGCCAGATAGAAAAGCAGCCATAATCCCGCAGCAGAAATTTGAGTGATGGATCCCCCCATCAGCAACCCCACGCCAATGAGAATCACACCGCCGAACATCAGTTGGTATGCCGTTAGAAGCATCGCATCACTGCTCCGGGTGAAAATTCGCGTGAGGACTGAACCAAGAGCGGTTGTGAGACTGGCGATGAGAAGAAAGCCCTCCCCGAAAAAAGAAAAACTGCCGTCAATGGCACCCCCGTTGACCTGTATGATCACAACCCCCGCCATTCCGAGAACCGACCCGACAATTTTATATTTGGTCAGCTTTTCTCCTTTTAATATATAGTGCGCCAGAAATATCGTGAAGAAATTTGAAGCCGCGCCGATGATGGCACTTTTCACCCCCGTCGTGTTGGACAAGCCAATGTAGAAAAAGATGTATTGACAGGTGGTCTGAACCAGGCCCAGGGCGACAATTCCTTTTAGCTCATCCCTTCGGGGAATCACCCATTTTCGGAAATAAAAAGCCGCTATCAAAAAAGTGATGCCGCCAGCCACGGTAAATCGGTAGCCGGCAAAAAGAATTTGAGCCCCGGTGGTTTCAATATCAAATAGTGAATAGCCGATTTTTACGCAGGGATAGGCGCTTCCCCATAACAGGCAGCAGAAGGTTGCCAGGGCAAGAACCACCCATTTGTTTTGCAGTCGCTCGGACATAAGTCCTCCTTTAATTGATGCTTCAACCTTAACCGCTGTTTAGTGAATAATATAAGTGATGTTTCCGGACTCCGCCCAGGCCGCGGCAAATTGATCAAGCCGATAGCGCACGCGAACGCCGGCATCACTGTCTGCTGCCGGATCATTGATCACGATATATTCGGTGCCGCCTTCATTGACAAAACCGCAGACGACAATCAGATGCCCGTAAGTGTATGAGATCGGCGCACCATCGATAACGGGTAAATCTTCATCAACATAAACGCTGTTTTTATAGGCCACACTGGCCACGGCAGGATGTCCGGACGCTATTTCCCGCTTCAGGCCATCGATCGTTGAATAATCAACATAGGCCGTATAACCAAAGCTTGAAGCGTAAGCCGTGTTAAATGGCCAGTTGCCAAATTCGTCACAGCTGTAATCATATGCTCCCCAGGCGGAATCTTCCGGCTGTACGGCCGTTCCATAATAATTCAAAATCATTGCAACACTGGTCGGACTGCAGATGTAATGGGCGATTGACGGATCCCTGACCATCTGAGAAAACTGCGGCACATCGAGCACCCGAAGATTCGATAAATCCGGATTATCCTTAAATACCTTGCCGATACCCTGACCGGGATTCGTGTTTCTAAGTGCGCCAGAGACCAGCCGAACAGTCGGCGCAACACCGGACCGATCCGAATTGAAGATGACGCGATACTGAATTTTTCTGGCCATTTGTCCATCTTTGACAACCAGAGTATCCACATCGACTTTTGCCACCGCATCATCCGTCACACCGGTGCCGGACGATCTTCTGATCGATGTTCCCCATATGCCAAACGAAAGCCAGTTTGACCAGGAATCATTTCCTGTCATCACCCTTGCCTCGAGCTGAATGGAAGTTCCCTCCGGGGTGTCACTGCTCCAGGATAGTACCAGCTTATTAAATAAATTGGTATTAAATGGGCTCGATGTATAAACGCCATTTTGGGCACCTGATTTAAGCGTGATTGCACCATCCCCGTTATTGCCTGAAATATCAACATTTTCCATGGACGATGCGTTTTCACTGAAATCGCTTTCGGTTGACTGAATCAGTGAATTTCCCTGAACGAACTTCGTTTCAAGAAACGGTCTTGCCTGATCCACGGTGCCTACTGGGGGTGTCTCCCCCTTATTAACGATCACGATGTGGATGCCCTCCAGGCGATACGCATAGCCAGCGGTTCCGGCACTTTCACCGTTTTTCGCCCAGCCCATCCAGCCGATATTCTGGGAGTGGACCTGGTAATACACATCAAACTGATCGGCATCCGCACCGGTGAGTTTGATCTGGATGGCTTCCAGACGCAGAGCCCTTGCGAATGTACCGCTCGTTTGCCCATCGCTTTTCCAGCCGATTTCGGTGTTGGCTTCCCAACCGATATTCTCGATATGAGTTTGATAGGCGATGCCAAGATCATAGTCCTGTTTGTCCAGCTTGACTTCAATGCCTTCCAGGCGGAGACTTCTCGCTGTGGTGCCGCTCAACGCACCATCGGCGACAAAATCCTGCCAGCCGTCATCCTGCACATGGGTCCGGTAACTTACACTGGGGGTACCGGCCGCCATAACGCCAGCCGGAATCGTCCCGACAATCAGAAACAGGGCCAGCACCGTCACCAGACTTCTCTTGATACTTTTTTTCACAAATAATCCTCCTGCTCGTTTATATGCTGCATTATGAAATCGTCACGCGAAATCAGTCACAGGATTTCCAGTTGTCTTACTTCCTGCTTCACTAACGCATTCGATTATGCTTTAATAATAATGGATAACTTCTTTAATTGCAAGGATGCTTCTCGATTTTGGCAGCCTGTTTGATTTACTGTCGTGTTTTTGGTATCATAGGATCAGAAACCAGACTATAAAAACAATTAAGAAGGTGGCGAAAAGAATGAGCACAACATTTTGTATGAGATCCGTCTCAGATTACTCATGCCCGGATACAATTTTTTCAGAGGTGCACTATGGATAATCAAGAGCAAAAACATCAACGACGTCCACGATATAAAGGCACTCACCCCAAAACTTACAAAGACAAGTATAAGGAACTGCAGCCGGAGAAATATACTGATACGGTAGAAAAAGTGATTCAAAAGGGTGGCACACCGGCCGGCATGCATCGTTCGATCTGTGTCAAAGAAATATTGGAATTCCTGCAGATTGAACCCGGACAGACGGGACTGGACGCAACTCTGGGTTTCGGCGGCCATACCCAGGAAATGCTGAAATGTTTGGATTCAAAGGGGCACTTGTACGCCACGGATGTCGATGCCATTGAGCTGCCACGCACTCAAAAGCGCCTGGAGAACCTGGGTTACGGACCCGAAATTCTGACCATCCGGCAGATGAACTTTTCCGATATCGATCGCATTGTTGCGGAATCGGGACCATTGAATTTTGTGTTGGCCGATCTGGGCGTTTCCTCAATGCAGATCGACAATCCCGAACGGGGATTTTCGTTTAAAAACGACGGACCACTGGACTTGCGCCTGAATCCCGAAAAAGGGGTATCTGCAGCTGATCGTTTAAAGACAATTTCGCAGGATGAACTGGCAGGGATGCTGGTCACAAACGCGGACGAGCCGAATGCCGACGTCATTGCACAGGCGATTATTTCTCAGCGAAATCAGGGCATCGAGATCGCGACGACGACGCAGCTTCAGCAGATTATTAAAGATGCACTCAAATCCGTTAAAGGCAGTAACGGAAAAGATGCGCTTAAAAAATCCTGTCAGCGATGCTTTCAGGCCTTGCGGATAGATGTCAATGATGAATACGAAGTGCTGTATGAATTTCTGGAAAAACTCCCGGCTGCCCTGGCAACGGGCGGGCGCGTCGCAATTCTTTCCTTCCATTCCGGCGAAGACCGTCTTGTCAAGAAATCATTTCAGCGCTTTTTCCGGGAAGGCGTCTACCGTGAAATAGCACCCGGTCCAATCCGGCCGTCACAGGAAGAATGTAGCAGCAATGGGCGCGCACGTTCGGCCAAACTGCGTTGGGCTATAAAAGCCTAGCAATACTGGTCTGTGATCATGCCTGCACAAAAAAAATCCCCGCAAGGGGATTTTTGCTCTATTGATACAGTTTACTACTAATCTCAGATATCCTTTCCAATTTCCTCGTAACCAAGCAGCTCATCCATTTCTGATTTGACGGGTCGGTATTTTGCGTGCCAGGTCATCTGATCCAGTTTTGGCTGCACTACTTCATAAATTGAACCGAACGTCAGGATTTTGCCTTTATCGCCCATCACTTCGAGAATACCGTTCTGGTAATCATCCCTCAACACTTCACCAGTTGTTTTCGACAAATAGAGATCATCCCCAAATGTCAGTTTTCTTAAATCCAAATCGATCATAACTATTCTCCCTTCATTGTATTTGCTTGAAGTTCTATTGATAGTTATACCCTCTTTTCTGGAATTATTCAATTTTATTCCAATGAAATATTGCCTCGAGCAGGCGTCTTAATTCTGATGGTTACAACCTTTATAAACCAGGCAGCCCGTTGCTTTACGTGGGTCCTTGAGTGTCTGCGCATCCAGGCACTCGCCATCCCGATAATATTCACACTCCGTTTGGTTGCATTGATTATCTGTCATTATCTTTCTCCTCACTTCAAAGTTACCCGCAGGCATCATTTTTAATACCATATAATTTTCAAACCGTATATTCTATAAACACTGCTGATGAATCGCACACTCTCCTTTATCCGCCTCTTTAAACCAATTGCGATTATAACACTTTATTTGTTATTTGCATATAATTTTCCATTTATTTCTATTTCTTGAAATTCTCTTTCGCCGATAAAACCAATCTCTTTCATCAAACTCTCATAAACTAACAATTGACTGAAAGGATTTTCCCGTTGTATAATAATTGCAAACATTTACATTCTTTATTTTGACAGAATGATGAACCGCTCCAAAATACCCGAGTGAACTAAGGACTATCAAAAATTGCATCAGTCTATAGCACTGTTTATTTCCTGTTGAACCAACTTTAAGGAAAGAAGGCCGCATCCCATGCGCAAACGCAGAATTCTACTACTACTTGTCATAAACATCTTGATTCTTCCTATTTTAAGCGGTTGTTCCAATCAGCGTTTTGAAACTTATCATAAAGCCCAAAATGGTCAGATTGATTTAAGTCAGCTCCATTTGGAAAATGAAGCGATTGATCTGGATGGAGAATGGGAATTTTTCTGGAATCAGCTCCTCGAACCGACCGAAGTGGACCAGGGAGAACTCAGCGGTTATGTCAGCTTTCCCTCCTCATGGAACAAATACGTCATCAATGGCAAAACAATTTCCGGAGACGGCTATGCGACCTACCGCCTGACATTCAATAGCTCGGACGATCGAATTCTGGCGCTGAAGATTCCCAAAGTACGCACCGCCTACAAGCTCTGGGTCAATAATAATCTGACTGCGGCTGCCGGAGAAGTCGGAAAGACTGAGGAATCCATGACTCCGCGGTATCTGCCTCAGGTTGTTTCCTTTAATGCGCACCAGGGCGAAAACGAGATCGTCATCCAGATGTCTAATTTTCATCTGTCCAGTGGCGGGCTGCTCAACAGCATCCAACTCGGTGGCGAATCGCAACTCCTGGGACTGCGCTATCGCGGCATTGCCTTTGATCTTTTCATTTTTGGTGCGTTGATGATGATGGGGATTTATCATCTCGCTCTGTTTTTCTTTCGAAAAAAGGACCCATCTCCGCTGTACTTTGGCTTATTCTGCATTCTGATTGCAGTCCGTACCTTGATGGTTGGTGAAGCTTTCCTGTTCTATCTCTGGCCGGATCTGGACTTTGTGATCGCCCGCAAAATACAGACCCTGACCTACTATTTGGGAGTCCCGTTGATTCTCATGTTTTTTAAATCGATGCTGCCTGACTATTTCCATAACCAAATCGTCAGAGTCACTCAAATCCTGGCGGGAGCCTATGCGTTAGTGGTTCTTCTGACGCCGACAAACATCTATGCCGTCATCAATCCCTTCTACCAGATCTGGAGCATTTTCCTGATTGTCTATCTGTTCGCCATGCTGATTCGAATTGCTTCACACAGCCTAAAAGAGAATTGGCTGATTATACTGGGTGGTCTGGCTCTGATATTAACCAGCATCGTCGATATTATCACCCTCAGCGTCTGGATCAGCGACAGCTGGCCGCCATTTCTGAAGATGATCTTTCAGTCAGACAACAGCAGCTCGACCGGCCAGCTGCTCTTTGCGATTGCCATTTCGTTGCTGCTGGCGAAGAACTTCTCCGACTCTCTGGAATATAAAACCGTCATGGGCGAAAAATTGACCGAAATCAACAATCATCTGGATGACCTGGTCTTTCAGCGCACGAGAGAACTGACTGCCTCGAATGAGAAAGTCGAGCAGCAGAATTTCGAACTGGAACTGATCAATCAGGAGCTTCAAAAAATATCACTGAGAGATCCGTTAACCGAGCTGTGGAACCGGCGAAAATACGATGAAACCATACAGCTGGAATGGCGTCGGTGCATGAGATACAAAAGACCGATTTCGCTGCTGTTTATCGATGTCGATTATTTCAAAAACTATAATGATCAGTACGGCCATGTGGCGGGTGATGAATGTCTGATAAAGATCGGAGAAACACTGAGAACAGCTTTGTCCCGTCCAACCGATATGGTAGTCCGTTACGGCGGCGAGGAATTTATCGTGCTTCTATTAGAGACCAGCAAAGATGAGGCGATTCACATCGCAGACGTGCTGCTCCAAAAAATCAATGCGCTTGGCATTCCCCACTTTGGATCTGTTGTAAAGGATCGCGTGACGGTCAGTATCGGCGTTTCATGCCTGATCCCGGATGCTTCTTCTAACCATGAGGAGCTGGTCAAAATCGCTGATACGGCGCTGTATCATGCGAAAACAAATGGTCGAAATCAGGTGCAGGTCTTTGGAGAATAGATTTTTGAATAAATTTAAAAAAAGCATGCTCTCTTTAAAAACCGAGAAGCACGCTTTTTTTTTAAGTTGAAATCAAAGTGTTTCGACCGTTGATAGCTTTTTGCGTTATTCGATTAGTCCGGCAGTTCACCTCATAAAGTGCTTGACGGCATTCGCTTTTCCCGCCGGCAGGTTCTGAATCGTTGGACTGATGCCTTCGTTGTCCTGATTCTGCAAAGCCATGATGGCGTTTGGTGTCAACCAGCCCTGTCTGGCATAGGTTGAATTGACGGATTGGCCAACATCGAGGATCCAGATGCAGTAATTGTTTTCCAGCTGCTTCAGGTATCTGCAGCCGTTTATAGCAGAAAGAAATGGTAGCCTGCAGGCGTGATTCCAGGTATCAATGACGGTGCCCGTATCGGCCTCACGGAGCTCCCGCGCATAACCTTTGAACTGGCAGTTGATGACCGAGGGTATATCTTTTCCGGGGTGTCTGGCTTCGATGATACCGACGATCTTCTGCCCAATGCACAACACATAATCCGCAAAGTTGTTTCTGCCGAAGCTGAAATCATTCGGCCACTTTGCGATAGCTAGATTTCTTCCCTTTTCAGGCTGCACACCTCTCGTATAGCAGAGGCGGACTGAATCCGCTTCCCAACCGGCTTTTCTGAGCTGCTCGTCGATGAGATAGCGTATTTCCTTGTCGGACAGACGCAGCCGTTCGGCTGCCGATGCACCGTTTTTGATGCGCTGCATCGTCATTGCGGTCTTTTGGTAGGGCTGTTGACGCAGTCTTTCATTCAGTCTTTTGACTTCCAATTCCTGTTCCAGAATTTTCGCTTTGGTGTCTGCCTGTCGTGAAAAGTCTTCCGGCAGGACAAAAGGTTTCAGCACATATCGACAGTCGCCGTAGGTTTGCATAAACCAGCCGCATAAGTTGCAGGCCATCTCCAACAGTATAATACAGTCAACCGAGGAATCGTGGCCGTTTTTCATGGCATTGCTCCGCGCTTTTTGCAATACGTAGAGAATATCATCCACCTTTTCCGGCAGCAGCCCTTCCTTTTTCAGCAGTTTGGTGCGGCTGGTGTGGGTGTTATCTGTAACTGCAGGTTTTATACCATCAAGCTTCATCATCATACTGACGATATTTTCACTGATGAGTCCCAGTTTAATCAGACAGATGTTGCGGTCCGAGTAGAGATAGCTTTCAGCCATGGCTCCCAAATTTGAAAGGCTTGGAAAGGTCTTGTCCATAAATTCGAAATTCGACTTCATCTAAATGTCCCCCTCATTTTGACACCGGCAGCAGCCTGTTTATACCTGGACAGTCCGCCCACAGCAATTCGCAGAATTTCCCAGTTACTGTCTCATTGACTTTCAGGCTAACAATACCATGATCATTTACTTTCGTTTTGTCATCCTTTACATTTTAAACCAACCATCGACATAAATCAATTCATTCGTAAAAATAAATTGATTGCGAGTCCATCCGCTCAGCTGCTCACCGATAAAAAAAATCTAAATTCTGACGAATTGCTTTAAAAAAACAGCCTCCGGCGTCGGAGGCTGTTTTTCTTCTGCGGTTGATTCTAGTAGGTTTCTTCAAACAGTTCAAAATAGGCCTGGGCATGCTTGCAGGCTGGGCACAGATCCGGTGCTTCCGCGCCTTCATAAATATAGCCGCAGTTACCACATTTCCATTTAGTCGCGCCAAAACGTTTGAATGTTCTTCCCAGTTCAATATTGGCCGCCAGCTTCAGATAGCGGGTTTCATGCGCTTTTTCTGCCTTGGCAACTTCCAGCCAGGTTTCGGCAATTTCCGGGAAGCCCTCCTGTTTTGCCACTTCGGCAAATTTAGGATAGAGCTCCTTCCACTCCTCGTTTTCGCCGGATGCGGCGTGAAGCAAATTGTTTTTGGTATCACCCAGAGCGACCGGGAAGTTGGCATTGACATTGACTTCCACTGCTTCGCCCATGGAATATTCGTTGGCTACAATATGTTTGTAAAACAATTCGCCGTGTTCTTTTTCGTTGCCCGCTGTTTCGGTGAAGATATTGCTGATCTGGACATAGCCTTCCTTTTTGGCGACAGAAGCGAAAAAAGTATAACGCATCCGAGCCTGGGACTCTCCAACATAAGACTGCATTAAATTCAAAAGTGTTTGTGTACCGTTTAATTTACCCATATCTTTCTCCTTTTATAATAATTATATTCTATGCTAACATTATATACCCGATTGAGAAAATATCAAACAGATTTTATTTCTTTTCAGAATTTAATTGATCGATGAACGCAACAAGTGCCTCGGCGGCAATATAGGGACCGTCCTGTTCACAGCCGGGAATGCCAAGCTGGGTCCGGATCATACCGATTTTCACGCCTGTTTCTTGCATTTTTCTGAAAGTCTTCTTGGCGATCTTCTCATGTTCCTCTTTCAACTGGACCGCGCCGAAAGGGTTTGCGAAATAGGTTTTTGTCATGCCCACTTCCCCGGTTGTCCCCTTGGCCATCCGTTTGCCCTCGGAAAAGACCTCGTAGGCAGCATCCAAATCGTCAAAGAGTTCAATCGGCGGTGCTGTATCGTCAATTTTCTCGTAGTTGTTGATGTAGAAGACGAAATCCACCCGGGTTGACTTCGCAATTTCCTCATAGGTCATCTGTGGAACGATGACCCGGGCATTGACGATGTTGGGGTTCATAAAGATACTACGGTCCATCGTGTTGTAGGCATAGCCGGGCTGAAGATCATCCAGCCGCACGAATGCGCCGATTTCGGTGCCGACCGCCATGAGATCACCCTCCTTATTGAAATGCAGCGAGCCCATATCATCGATCAGGATGTCAAAATCGCAGGCACAGTCCTTGGGCAGTTTGTTGATGGCTTCCAGTGTTTCTGATTTTCCGGCGCCGCTGTCACCGATGAGCATGATATTGGCTGATTTCTTGCCATGAACCCGGATTTTTGCAAAGGCGCCGTGAACCGGCAGGGCTTTGTTTTCAATCTGAATCACGTTGTGGAGAGTCAGCAGCATCTTTTTCATGTAGCCGAAATAGTCGATCTGGGGCAGCGCCGGCAGCAGTCCGTAATAGACATCATCCTCTTTAGCCACAAAACCAAGCTTTTCATCTTCTTCAAAAATACTTTCATCCAGACCAAAGAAAACGGCGGCATCCGGCTTCTCTTTGGTGAATTCTTCGGGCTTCGCCATTTCAAACAAGTTGAACAGCCCGGCACCCAGCGCCAGGTATTCTTTTTGCACGTAGACGATAGCCAGCAGGCGCCCGACCTTCAGCGGGATACCAAACCATTCGTCATTGGCCAGATAGAATTTCTGCAGAATGCGTTTGTCCTTGACCGGAAATACGCCGTCACGCTTGTTGGACTGGGTGTAGAAAATAACCGGCGGCTCGAAGACCGCTTCCCAGATATAGGGAATCTGGTACAGTGAATCATTCTTGCTTTTGACTTCACGGTCGAATTCAAAGTGATCGGCCAGAAATGCCACCTGAGCGCCACTGGGAAGCTGTCGGTAGATGCTGAAGCTTTTTCCGGTGACGTTGAAATGAATGTTACGGTAGAGATCCAGAACCATTTTCCGGAAGGCGTCGTTATTGGAGGCCAGTGAAAAAACCTTCGAGCGCTTCGTACTTTCATCCGGGCTGTAACTGTCCATTTTGATCATGAAACGCTGAATACCACGCCAGTAGTTGTAGAAACCTTCAAGGAATTCAAGAAACAGCTGGGAGTATTCCTCGTAGGTGAACTGAATGTCGAAATAACCGGACCGGATGATTTCATCCAGCGAATTGATGTTGAGCAGATAGACAAAATCAATGAACTCGCGCTCGTTGAATTCGCCTATTTCATTCTGAAACGGCTCCAGAGTCCTTATGAAATAAGGCTTTTTGACATCTAGTTCCTTGATAAAGGTTTTGATCAGTTTTATGAATTGGTCTGATTTGATAATCTGCCCAATGCTCGTAAATTTCAGGTCGCCTTTGATAATGGCGGTACGTTCCAAATTGTTTTCTGATTTCATATGATGTTCCTCCTTATACAATTTCAAGCAGTTCCGAAAAGCTGGCTATGAGGCGGGTGGCGCCGGCTTCTTTGAGCTCTTCCATACTGCCGCAGCCATAGGTTACCCCGACTGAATCGATACCAACTTCGCTGGCACCGACGATATCATAATAGCGGTCGCCCACCATCAGCACATTAGACAAATCCCGGATATGGTGATCCGTCAGCAGATCAGTGATGATTTCCTTCTTGTTGCTGCGGGTGCCATCGTTGTAGGTCCCATAAACCCGGTCGATTTCAATGTCGAACGCCATACCTTTGATGATTTTTCTGGCGTTCGTTTCATTCTTGGTGGTCGCGACCCCCAGAAAGTAGTGTTGCTCGGAAAGAGAGTGCAGTGTTTCTTTGACACCGGGATAGACCGGCGTTTTGTACATTCTACCATTGTCGACGTACTCCTCAAGATAATACCGGTATCCCTGTTTAGCTTCACTCAACGTAAAACCGAAAACGTCCTGAAAAGTTCTGAGGATTGGTGGTCCGATCAGCGGATTGACATCGGCAACTTTCGGCTCGGGATAATTCATTTTCTCCAGCGCATATTCAAGACAGAACCGGAACGTTTCGGTGGAATCAATCAGTGTCCCGTCCAGGTCAAATATAATATGGGAATAGTTCATATTCATTCGTTTTTTCCTTTCCTTCCGATAAACTGGCCGAATAATTCCAGCCAGCTTGCCTGTTCACGACCGGCTCGCCGCTTAAGGCTGATTTTTTCTAATTTATACTAATTGTAATATAGAAATACCCATTCAACAAGGCAAAATATCACACGTTCAGAATGTAAAGCTTTTCGGATATCATTATTTTGTCATGCGTCAGAGTAGCTCTGCTTTGAAAGATTCATTGTGGCGCGCACAAAATAATGTTATAATGAAGCAAATAAAATGAAAATGGAGGATTTTAAAATGATCGCTTTTCTAATTGTTATCGGTCTTGTTGTTATCATCGGTCTTTGGCTCATCGGTTCGCGGAATAGCTTCGTTAAGATTAAAAACCAGGTTGAAGAAGCTTTCTCAACCATGGATGTCTATCTGAAAAAACGTTATGATCTGATTCCAAACCTTGTTGAAACGGTAAAAGGGTATGCCACCCATGAATCGGAAACCTTTGCAAAGGTAACCGTGGCCAGAACTGCAGCCATGGGCGCAACCAGCATTGACGAAAAGATCGCTAATGAAAACGCGCTGTCCGGCACGCTGAAAAGCCTGTTCGCCGTTGCGGAAGCCTATCCTCAACTACAGGCAAACACCAATTTCCTTGACCTGCAGCAGCAACTGCAGTCCATCGAAAATGACATCGCCAATTCCCGAAAATACTACAACGCAACCGTCCGTACGATGAACACGAAGGTCGAGACCTTCCCGAGCAACATCGTTGCCAGTCTGTTCGGATTCAAGAAACAGCCCTTCTTTGAAGTGGGTGCAGCAGAAGAAAGAGAAAACGTCCAAGTCAAATTCAATTAATCAAATCATTTTGGAGGTAAGAGAAGTGAAAAAACGATGTACTCTTCTTCTGCTCGGGTTGCTTTTGGCGGGATGCATTTTCCCTGGAAGCACGTTTGCCCAGGAATATTTTGACATCACCCAATATGATGTAACCATGAACGTTCAGGAAAATCACGCCTACGATATCCAGGAAAATATTTCAGTTACTTTCTCTGAAGCGAGGCATGGGATTTATCGTTACATTCCCTATACCGGCGATTTTTACCGTCAGATCAACGGACAGCCCGTGGATACGCCTTATTCAGCACGGCTGACCAATGTGAAAGTAACTGGCTACAAGTATGAGACGTCCACTGAAAATGACAGTGTCGTCGTCCAGATTGGCGATGCCAACACAACCGTATCCGGAAACCAGACCTATCCCATTTCCTACGTCTGGGACCCTGGTGATGACAAAATCGATTCCATGGATGATGTCTATTACAACATTATTGGAACCAACTGGGATACCAGCATTGCCGGCGCACATTTTAAAATCGTGATGCCGAAAGCATTTGATGCCAGTCAGGTCGAATTCATCACCGGCAGCTACGGCAGCACCGATACCACGTCGGTCGACTTCACCGTCAACGGGAATACCATTGAAGGAACCCTGAACCGGCCCCTGACCAATAACGAAGGGGTCACCCTGAAAGTCAATCTGCCCCAGGGATATTTTGTCGGCGCCTTCACCGGCCACGAGTTCGATCCGCTGATGTACGCGATGTTTATTCTGTCCATTCTGGCGGCTGCCCTGATCTGGTTCTTTACCGGCCGGGATGAAAAACCTGTGGAACCGGTTGAATTCTACCCACCCCACGGCTTTACACCATCCCAGGTCGGCTTCATCGTGGACGGCGATCTGGACAAACCGGAGGTCATTTCGCTGCTGATGTACTGGGCGGACAAAGGCTACATGACCATTGAACAGGTTGATAAAAAGAAATTCATTTTCCACAAGGTCAAGAACCTGCCAGATACAGCCGAGGACTTCGAGCAGACATTTTTTGTCAATCTGTTCGACCAGAAAGACAGTTTTTCAACCGCGAGCGTGCCGACCAGTTTCTATGATACGATCGTGGCTACAAAGAGCCAGATCAAGTCTTATTTCGATCTGCCGGAAAACAAGCTCTTTACCAAATCATCAATGGTCGGATTTGGCTTTATCACGCTGATCATGTGCTTCCCGTTGCTGGCTCTGGTTATTAACGGTGCTTACGCCTCCAATATGCTGACAGGTTTCTGGGATGGATTAATCATGATCGGTTTTGCCGCTCTGTTTGCGATGGTGCCGACGATCATCAGCGTCAACATGATCACCACGGCACTGAGAAATCGACTGGGAACTTCAACCAGGAAAACAACCGGCCGGCTGATCGCAGGAATCATCCTCACCATCGTTTTTGCTCTGATAGCGATGATCGCGAGCATGCTGCTGGGCTTTGAAAGTATCGTCCCGGTCCTTCTGGCTCTGCTTGCAACCTATGCCACAGCTGTCTTCCAGATCGTGGCAGAAAAACGCACAGAAACAGGTCGTCAATGGCTGGGAGAAGTGCTCGGATTTAAAAATTTCATCGAAAAAGCTGAGAAAGACCGCATTCTGGCTCTGGTCAATGAAAACCCGCAGTATTTCTACAATATCCTTCCCTATGCCTATGTGCTGGGGATCACGGACAAATGGGCAAAGAATTTTGAATCCATTGCCATTGAGCAACCGAGCTGGTATTACGGACACACCTACGGTGATCCATTTACCTCCGTCGTGTTTGCCGGTGCGCTAATGCATAGCATGAATTCCATTTCAACCAACATTATTGTTCCACCAAAATCCGGCTCCGGCGGTTTCGGCGGCGGTGGCTTCTCCGG
>NZ_WJBC01000017.1 GCF_014284475.1 Acetobacterium fimetarium
TCTCTGCTCATGCTTGAGGCGTTTATTTATTCGTCTGATTTTTTGTGTTTTGTTGATGTTTTTGTAAACATCTCCATTGCTGATGATCGCAAAATCTTTAATCCCTAAGTCAATCCCGATCCCATAAGGCAAAACTCCCATACTTTGTTCAAAATCTTCATCGACTAAGATGCTGACATAATATCGTCCGGCTTGGATTGAGATTGTTCCACTCATTACTTTTGAATTTGTTGGAATATAACCCTTTTCTTTTAACCGGACAAACCCAAAAGTTGGAATTTTTAACCGATGACGTTCAATTGTCCAGTCTGTCTTGTTATTTTTAGGGAAATAGGCTTTAACATTGCTGCTTCCTTTTTTCTTGAATTTTGGAAAGCCTGATTGCTTTTTGAAAAATCGCCTGAAAGCTGTGTCAGCATTCATGATTGATTGCTTGACTGCCTTGCTGCTGACTGACTTGATCCACAGATATTCAGGATTATTGGGAATAAATTCATTGTTAAGCCATTTTGAAAAATTATATCCAGACACAAAACGTTGTTCTTTTTCATATACTTCTTTGTTGTGAGCAAGGTAAAAGTTGTAAATAAAACGGCATACTCCAATGGTTTGACGGATTTTTAGTTTTTGTTCTTCCGCTGGGTTGATTTCTGTTTTATAGGTTCGCATAATCCTTCATCCTCCTTGATTTTGGATTTGTATTTACGAAGGCCATATATTCGACAGCTAAAAACATGAATGATGTTGATTAAGTCTTGAACCATTTCTTCTTCAGGAGAAAGTTTTTCATAATATACTCCTTCTTTAATAAATAAGCACATTATGCCACATTTGAACACATTTGTTAATACGTTTTATTGCAGTTTAGGATCTCCTTTATATATGCTTTTAATCCGTTGACGAGGGCATCGATGTCAGTGGTTTCATTAAAATAACCGATTCCGATACGGCAGGTGCCGCGAGTGACGGTGCCGATCAGGCGATGGGCACTGGGGGCACAGTGCAGGCCGGAGCGAATCATCACATGGCATTCCTGATCCAGGTAAAAGGCGATTTCTTCCGGCAGGTGGCCGGCGATATTAAACGGGATGACGCCAACTGTTTTGGCTGAATCCTGAGGGCCATACAGTTCGATACCGGGGACTGTTCTGAGTGCATTTAAAGCGTAGTCCACCAGGCGGTCCTCTTTACGGCGAATGTTTTCCAGTCCTTCGGTTTCCAGAAATTCCAGGGCGGCTCCGAGACCGATAATCCC
Source organism: Acetobacterium fimetarium (assembly GCF_014284475.1). Taxonomy (GTDB): domain Bacteria; phylum Bacillota; class Clostridia; order Eubacteriales; family Eubacteriaceae; genus Acetobacterium; species Acetobacterium fimetarium. The sequence goes on from NZ_WJBC01000017.1 coordinate 1,256, forward strand.
GCTGACATTCAGTGTGCCGGCTTCCAGATGATTGGGATAATAATCGGGTTGGTATTCATAAGCGGAGTCACCGCCAGTTCCGCCCGAGATCAGGGGATGAATATCCACCGCACAGTTTACAACCAGCCCGCCGGTTCCCATGGGACCCAAAAGGCTCTTATGTCCGGTGAAGGCCAGCAGATCAATCTGCTGAGCCTGAACATCAATGGGGAGAACCCCGGCGGATTGAGCGGCATCGACAAGAAACAGGATTTTTCTGCTGCGAGCCAGATCACCGATGGCAGCGATGGGCTGGATGGTGCCCAGAACGTTGGAAGCATGGGTAAAAACGATGAGCCGGGTTTCGGGCCGGATGGCGGCTGCGACATCTTCGATGGCTGTTTCGCCCTGAGCATTTGCCGGAACAATTGAAATTGAAATGCCACGATCGCGCTCCAGCGTTTTGAGACAACGCCAGACAGCATTGTGCTCTAAAGCACTGGTGACGACATGATCACCGGGCTTTAAAATACCCTGCAGGGCAAGATTTAAAGATTCGGTAACGGATGAAGTAAAAATGACGGTCTTTGGATCGGGATGGTTAAAAAGTCCGGCTAAACGTTTGCGAACCTGGAAAACCAGTCCGTCAGCCAGCATGGCTTTTTCGTATGCACCTCTTCCGGAAGTACCACCATTGTTGACGATGTAATCATAAATTCGATTAGGGACGACTGATGGCTTGGGATAGGTTGTTGCAGCATTATCTAAATAAACATCCATTTACAGGCTCCTTTTATAACAATATAATGATATACTTAGCTACTGCTTTAATCATAGCTTTCGTGGCAGCATTCGTCAATAAAATAAGGGGGTAGATTTTTGCTGGAAATAACGGTTGACAAAAACAATTGAACGGAATATCATATGAGCATAAAGTTATGTGATTGTTTAGGAGTGTGAAAATATATGACAGCAGTTGAACTATTTAAAATTTTATCCGATACGAATCGCCTGAGGATTTTGAATCTTCTCTACGCGGATGAATTGTGCGTATGTGAGCTGGAGTATCTGTTGGGCATTTCCCAGTCAAACTTGTCAAAGCACTTGCGACTGATGAGTGACGCGGGAATTCTGGAAAGCCGGCGACAAAACAAGTTTGCATATTATAAAATTAAAGATGAAGAGATAAAGAAACACGAATTTTTAAAAAGTGTCTTTGAAATCGAACTGAAAAAAGAAGATTTTTTAACAGAAGAATTGGAAAAACTAGGTCAATATCAGCAGAGTGATATCACCTGCCAGAGTATTACAGCTTTGATTTGTGAAAAGGCAAAAAGTTAATCATCGGTTTGCCTTTAATTGACTGCCGCCTGAAAGGTGAACAATTCACCCAAGGCGTTGTTTATTGTTGAAAAAAATGAGAATGAGTAATGAGGGGGAAGTATGAAAATTCTGGAAGAACAGATGAAAGCCCAAAAGGCCGGAATGCCGTATGCACTGTTGACCGTCACCGAAACAGAAGGCACATCGCCCTGTAAAGTTGGCAAGAAAATGTTGCTGCTTAAGGACGGTACAACATTTGGGACCGTGGGCGGTGGTGAATTTGAACGACAGGCGATTGAAGAGGCCAAACAGGCAATTAAAGACAGAAAGAGTTTTTATAAGCGGTATGCGCATTTACCCACCTATGAAGCAACGGGGCTTGGGTGCACGTTTAACACAAGCTTGTTTGTGGAAGTCGTCAGCCCCAGATTGCAGCTGGTGGTCTGCAATGGCGGTCATGTCGGCAGTGCGGTACTCCATTTTGCAAAACTTCTTCATTTTGAGACGACACTGATTGATACCCGCTCGCCAGAGCAGATACCGGACAAGATCGCTCTTGCAGATCATTTTGTTTCGTGCGAGACATTTGAAACCGGTATACTGGAGACAGATATCCCTGATGGTGCCTATTATATTTGCTGCGCATCAACGCATACCCAGGATAAATCGGCACTCAAAGGGGCAATGCAGAAGAAATTTGCCTATGTCGGGATGCTGGGGAGTATAAAAAAGACAAAAGAAATGTACCGGCAACTGGAAGAAGAGGGGATCACCAGGGATTTGCTTGAGCAGGTCCACACCCCGGTCGGTTTGGACATCGGCGATCCGTCGCCGGAAGAAGTCGCTTTTTCCATATTGGCCGAGATCTTGATGATAAAAAATGGCGGAACGGGAAAACCCTGCCGCGAGCGCAGGCATTAGCGATCAGCAAAGTGAACCGAAAACGGCCGGTGGCGGATGGATAATGAAACCCTGAAATCTTGATAAATTAATGTTCAGTAATCCCGTTTTGAAAGGGCATATCGTCTTGGTGACTAATCGTTACGAAACGATATGTCCTTTTTTCGAACGGTACAGAATAATTGATGATCAAAAAATAAGCGAATGGTCAAATTACGAACATCTTCAAACGACAAGAATGCTCAAAATATAAACACACTGATGATTCGCAGGATCAAGAATCGCCGGAATTTGGCTTTTTAAATGTTGGCACAATAATTGCTAAATATTAACACACAGAAGCGTGACATCATAAAGATTTGTTATTGTATTTTGCCCAAACCTTGTTTTACTGCATTCCTGAGAGAATGAAAAGTTAATGAAACATGAAATTTTTGTGAAAGAATTAGTTTACAATGGTTTCGTTTAGAAAAACAGGGTAATAATAGCAGGTAATGAATTTTATGGTCGCCGAACCAGTGTAAATTCACAGAGACGATGCGGGCAGGTTGTTATGACTGCAAAGGGTTTCTGAATGGATGGTTCGCCAAAAGTTAAACCTGGAAATTTGTTCAATTGTGAATTTGGCAAGGGTGAACTTTTAGGCTTCCCAAAGAGGTTTATTGTATCCAATATTTTAAGGAGGTATTCAACGTGGAAAAAAAGACTTTGTTTATTAATGGGATTCAGAGGACTGTGATTGACGATCCTGAAACAACCCTGGCAAATGTAATCAGAAAACAACAGGGTTTAACAGGAACAAAGGTAGGTTGCGGTAAAGCAGAATGTGGCGTCTGTTCAGTCATATTAAATGGCAAGGTGGTACGATCCTGTGTTACAAAAATGAAACGAGTTGATGACGAATCTCAAATCATCACCATTGAAGGCGTGGGAACAAAGGATAATCTTCACCCATTGCAGTTGGCATGGATGATTAATGGAGCTGCTCAGTGTGGATTCTGTACACCTGGTTTTATTGTTTCGGCAAGCGCTTTATTGGAAGAGAATGCTGATCCGACTCGACAGGAAGTAAGAGACTGGTTCCAGAAACATCGTAATGTCTGTCGTTGTACCGGATATATTCCGATCATTGATGCCGTTATGGATGCGGCCAAATTAATGCGTGGCGAAGTTAAAAAAGAAGATCTTTGGTACCAGTTAAAAGAAGGCGATTCCATCATGGGATCGAAGATGGTCCGTCCTTCTGCGCTAGCAAAAGTTACAGGAACATGGGACTTTGGTGCGGATTTAGGCTTAAAATTACCAGCAAATACCTTGCACATTAAACTGGTCCAGGCACAGGTATCTCATGCAAACATTATTTCTATTGATACCTCTGAAGCGGAAAAAATGGAAGGCGTTTTCAAAGTATTAACCTATAAAGATGTTCCGGGAACAAACCGTATTAATGGTTTGGCGTTTCCAACGAATTTAGGCGATGGACTGGAACGACCGATCTTATGCGATAAGAAAATCTTCCAGTTTGGGGATGCAATCGCCATGGTATTGGCCGACACACCTGAGCAGGCTGAAGCAGCAGCCGCAAAAGTTGTTGTAGAAATCGAAGAACTACTTCCTTACATGAGTGCTCCGGCCGCCATGGCAGATGATGCCATCGAAATTCATCCGGGAACACCAAATGTTTATTTTAAAACAAATGTTGTCAAAGGCGAAGAAACAACTCCATTTATGGAAAAACTTCCGAATATTATCGAAGGCGACTTCTATGTTGGCCGACAACCACATTTGCCATTGGAGCCAGACGTAGGATTTGCATACTTCGATGAAGAAGATAATTTGATGGTTCATTCCAAGAGTATTGCTCTTCACTTCCATCAGTTAATGACAGCAGAAGCCATTGGCGTGGATCCAACCAAATATTTCATTGTTCAAAACCCAACCGGTGGAACATTCGGTTATAAATTCAGCCCAACCATCGAAGGTTTATTGGGTGTAGCGGCATTAGTTACTAAAAGACCAGTTTATCTGGAATTCAATATGTACCAACAGATTACCTATACCGGAAAACGTTCGCCGTTCTGGATGAATGTCAAAATGGGTGCGGATGAAAATGGTATCCTGCAAGCGATGGAAACCGACTGGTCTTGCGATCATGGTCCATACTGTGAATTCGGTGATCTGGTAACCACCCGTGGTTCTCAGTTTATCGGTGCCGGTTATGATATTCCGAACATTCGTGGCGAAGGCCGCACCGTTGCCACCAATCATGGCTGGGGATCAGCATTCAGAGGTTATGGTTCACCACAGAGTCTGTTTGCCTCAGAAACATTGATTGACATGCTGGCAGCGCAAATGGGCGAAGATCCATTGGAACTGCGTTACAAGAACGTATATCGTGAAAACAGAGGATCGACAACACCAAACGGATGTAAACCGGATGTTTATGTTCTGGAAGAAGCAATTGATAAAATCAGACCGATTTATAAGGATGCCAAAGCAAAAGCCGAAGCGTTGAATGCCGAAGGCGGCGATATCAAACACGGTGTTGGTATTTCATTGAACATCTATGGTTGCGGACTTGACGGCCCAGACTCTGCCGAAATGTGGATTGAATTAACCAAAGATGGTGTGACTGTCGGCGATTCATGGGAAGATCATGGTCAGGGAGCTGATATGGGTACATTAACCTTTGCTCACGAAACATTAAGACCATTAGGAATCAAACCAGAACAGATTAAACTGGTTATGAATAACATGAAGCTGACTCCAAACAGTGGACCAGCCGGCGGTAGCCGATCGAATGTACTAGTTGGTAATGCCATCAAAGTCGGTTGTGAAAACTTACTAGCCGCCATGAAAAAAGCAGACGGCAGTTTCAGAACTTATGATGAAATGGTCGCTGAAGGTTTGCCATTACGATATGATGGCGTCTGGACAGCACCTTGTACCGCACCATCGGTTGAAACAAGTCAGGGAAATCCATTCCCGGTTTACATGTACGGTGTGTTATTGTCAGAAGTTTCTGTCGATACGACAAACGGAAAAACACATGTCGATAAATTGACCCTGGTTTCAGACTGTGGTACCATTACCAATAAGATCGTTCTTGACGGTCAGTTGTGGGGCGGCTTGACTCAGGGGATTGGTCTGGCATTGAGCGAAGACTTTGAAGATCTGAAAAAACATACAACTTTAACCGGTTGTGGCATTCCGCAGGTCAAAGATGTGCCTGACGAAATCGTTCTGATTCATCAGGAAACACCACGTCCGCTGGGACCATTTGGAGCTGCCGGTTCTGGAGAAATGCCATTGTCGGCACCGCATGCATCGATCTGTAATGCGATTTATAATGCCTGTGGCGTACGTATTACACATTTGCCGGCTTATCCGGAAAAAGTGCTGGCAGGTTTAAAAGATTTACAAAAGTAGTCTGAACATTATAACAAAGGGGCTGTTGCAAACTCGAAAAGCCGATTAAAGGTATCTACTCAAATCGGTTAATTGTCCGAACTTGCCAATGATCCACCACGCGCTGGAGCGAATATCCAAACGGGTATCCGCTCTCATGCCGGGCGGAAATGCTGGCTGGGTGCGATCAATTAAAACGGAGTTTTGTAACAGCTCTATTTTAAATTAGAAGGGTAGCAGAGAAAATGAATTTAGACAAGCTATTGGAAACGGGGGATCGGTGCATTTTTCTGGAGCCTCCAACTTGTACGGCCAATTGTCCGGTTCATCTGGAAATAATAGAATTCATATCAGAAATTGAAAAAGGGGACTTTCAAAAAGCCTATAAGCTGATGGAAAAGAAGCTTCCGTTTCATAAAATTATCGGTCGGATTTGTGATCACCCCTGTGAATCAGTCTGCGTCAGAAATGAGGCCGGTGGAGCCATCAGCATTTCCGAACTGGAAAAATCAGTTCTGGAATACGGCGCTGCCAAACCTAAAAAAGTATGGCCGGTTCCTAAGAAAAAGGGTAAAATTGCGGTAGTTGGCAGCGGTCTGAGCGGGCTCACGGCGGCGGTTGATCTCGATAAAAAAGGGTATGAAATCGTTCTTTATGAAAAAACCGACCGTCTGGGTGGGCGTCTGTGGAATCATATTGGTGATTCGCTGAAAGAAAAAACCCTGTCAGAAGAGCTAAAGCAAGTAGAAGACAAGGGCATCAGCATTCAGTTCAACCGGTTGATCGATGAAAACAGCTTATCGGATTTGCTCTCGGAATATGATGCGGTGTATCTGGGTGCCAGTGATTGGACTGCGCCGCTGGAAATCGATAAAATAACCTTCCAGGTGGGAGAATTAAACCTTTTTGCTGGCGGTGCAATGGTCACGCAAAACGACTCGGTTATTTTTTCGGCCAGCTCAGGAAGACGAGCTGCCCTCTCCATCGAACGCTTTTTATCAAAGGTATCCCTGACTGATTCGCGAGATCGAGAAGGCATTTTTGAAACGCCGCTCAAACAGGATGTAAGTGAAACCGACGTTTTGCCAAAGGTTGAAAAACAGGCTTCTGTATACAGCCAAGAAGAAGCAATCCAGGAAGCAAAACGCTGCATCAAATGCCAGTGCCGAAAATGCATGGATGGATGCAACCATCTGAGAAAATATGACATCTCACCCTATGCCTATATACGCCAGATCAACCACAGTGAGCGGATTATCTTAGGAACCCATTATGCCAATAAAATGATCAATTCCTGTACCGAGTGCGGGTTGTGTCAGGAAGAATGCTTTTTAGATATCAGTATGAAAGATGTGATCCAGGAAACGAGAGAAAGCATGGTGGAAAGAAATAAAATGCCGGTCAGTGCCCATGATTTTGCCCTGAAAGATATGGCGTTTTCAAACAGTTCACGCTTTTCACTGGTTCGCAAACAACCCAGTAAAGAGGCATCCAAAGATCTGTTTTATTACCCGCTTATTTCCTTTTCCGATTATGTGAAAGGTTTGTATCATGGTACCGGAAAAACCGAATATCTCTTTTACCCGGGCTGTCAGCTGCCGGCATCCTATCCCGATGACATCAAGGGAATTTACGAGTATCTGGTCGGACATATGAAGGGAGACGTCGGTATTTATCTCGGATGCTGTGGTGCTCCGGCAGACTGGGCCGGCCGGCAGGATCTGATGGGCGAGAACGTCGCAGCCATTAAAAAAGTCTGGGAAGAGATGGAACGGCCAACCTTTATACTGGCATGCTCCAGCTGCATCCGCGTTTTTGAGAAGTATTTACCGGAAATAAAAGTCCGGTCGCTCTGGGATATTTATCTCGAGAAGGGTTTGCCAAACAAAAACTGGATTAAAAGCCCACAAACATTAAGTGTTCATGATGCCTGTGGAACGAGAGAGAACAGCGAACTCCAGGAGAGTATCCGAAAGATTGCTGAAAGCCTGGGTTATACCATCGAAGAGATGAAATACAGCAAAGAAAAAACAAAATGCTGCGGGTATGGTGGCCTGGTCTACTACGCCAACCGCGAACAAGCGGACGGTTTTGTCGCCGAACGGATTCAGGAAAGCCCGCATGATATTTTGGTATACTGTACAATGTGCAAGGATTTATTCGTTTCCGGCGGGAAAAGAACCTATCATTTGTTGGATCTGATTTATCCCAAAGACAATGAGGATGGTGCGGTAAAAAAAATGCCAACCCTGTCAGAGCGTCATCAGAACCGAAGCCTGGTAAAACGCTCACTGTTGAAAGAAATTTGGCGGGAAGATGTCGACGAACCAGTGCCAGATGATTATCAGCTTGTTATCCCAGAAACAGTTCGCCAGAACATGGAGGACCGCTATATTCTGCTGGAGGACGTTCAGGCTGTTATCAAAAACGCTCAGGAGATCAGAAAACGTTTTTATAATCCGGACAGCGGCGACTATTTAGCGAGCTTGAAAATTGAACATGTCACTTTTTGGGTGCAGTATGCTCAGGAAGATGACAAGTTTTTAATAAAAAGCGTCTACAGTCATCGCATGGAAATAGTGGAGGAATAAAATGTATCAAGAAAAAGAAGACTATCAATCCTGGATCTGTGATAAATGTCAGAAAGAATTGGAATTGTCAAAAGTCAAAGTCCGCTATTTGGAAGGAGAATTTGAAGTGGAGCTGCTGAATTGTCCGACCTGTCATCAGGTGTTTGTCAACGAGTCCCTGGCTTTGGGCAAAATGCTGGAAGTTGAACAGGGACTGGAGGACAAATAGTTGTCGGGGAATTGTGCTTACGAAAGTCCCGCGATGTCCTGCCTTCTGGGCGGAACCCTGCGGCCGGGTGGATTTGATCTAACCGAAAAAGGCATTGAATTTTGCCAGTGGACCAAAGCAGACCGGCTGCTGGATTTGGGCTGCGGACAGGGTGCAACGGTGGCTTATCTGTCGGAAAAACATGGCCTGAAAGCGGTGGGGATTGATCCGTCGAGGGTTCTATTGGAGATCGCCCGGGAAAATAATCCGGAGCGGGAATTCCATCTCGGCCGGGGCGAATCCATTCCGTTTGAGGATGCTTCTTTTCAGGGCGTCCTGTCTGAATGCACCCTGTCCCTGATGGATGATCTGAAAACAACATTGAAGGAAGTGCATCGGGTTCTCAAAAAGCAGGGGTGCTTTTTCATTACGGATGTGTATGCCAGAAGACCGGAGTTCCTTCATTTGTTGGAACCCTATGCCTTCTCCAGCTGTATGCGGGGTTTGTATGATATCCGGCAGCTGGAGACTGATCTGGAAAACAGCGGTTTTGAAATCATGCTCCTGGAAGATCATAGCGACTTGCTGAAACAGCTGCTGGTGAAAACCATTTTTGAGCATGGTTCGATGAAGGCGTTCTGGCAGAAAACGACGGGTTCCGGGGCAGCGGATTTTCAGGAGCAGTTGCAGCGGTGTAAACCGGGTTATTATATGATGATAGCCGGAAAGGTGGAATAATTAATGAATGAAGGAGCTTTTGAACTATTTAAACTTGTTTCAGATGGCTTTTGTTGCAGTCAGATCATGATGAAATTGGCGCTGGATATGGAAGAAAGCGAAAATGAAGATCTGATTCGTGCAATGGGCGGCTTTTGTGATGGTATCGGGGGTACCCAGAAGGAATGCGGAGTTCTCACCGGTGGAATCGGCATTATCGGTTTATACGCCGGAAAAGGTAAAGCAAAAGAATGGACAAAAGAAGATTATGGCAGCATGGTGAGAGAATATATGGACTGGTTCGAGGAGCGCTTCGGCAGTTTGGAATGTGTGGATCTGATTGGGGTTTATCGTTTTGAGGATGAAAACAACCGAAGTTATCCGGTAAAATGCGGGGATACGATACTGGAGAGCTTCGGCAAAATTCAGGAAATTCTCCAGGAACATGGTTATGAACTTGGCAGCCGGGAATAGCATGAAGCGTGTCATTGCCAAAACAGAAAGCCTTTGTCCGGTTTGTTTAAAAAAGATACCGGCGATAAAATGGAACCGGAATGATGAAACCTATATGGAAAAATCCTGCCCCGAACATGGCCGGTTTACAACGCTGCTCTGGCGGGGCAGCACCCCAATGGAAAAATGGGTGCGAAATAAAGTGCCGGCCAGGATTAAAAACCCCAATACACCAGTTGATCAAGGCTGCCCCTATGATTGCGGCTTGTGTGCGGATCATCGCCAGCATACCTGCACGGCGCTGATCGAGGTGACGCAGAACTGTAACCTGAAATGCGCATTCTGCTTTGCCAGTTCGGAAGGCAGCCATCAGGAAGACCTTTCGTGGGAGACCATTGAGGCCATGTACCGAAGTGTGATGGCAACATCCGGGAAGTGCAACATCCAGCTTTCCGGTGGCGAGCCGACCTTAAGAGATGATCTGCCGGAGATCGTCAAAATGGGGCATGAAATCGGATTTCCCTTTATTCAGGTCAATACAAACGGGATTCGTTTGGGTGAAGATGAAAACTATGTTAAACTGTTGAAAGAAGCCGGGCTGGATTCGGTTTTTCTGCAGTTTGATGGAACAAACGATCAGATTTTCCGAAAACTAAGAGGAAAGCCGCTATTCGAAATAAAAATCAAAGCACTGGAAAACTGCAAAAAATACGGGATCGGCGTGGTGCTGGTGCCAACCCTGGTTTCCGGTATCAATGATCAGGATATCGGAAACATCATTGATCTTGCGCTGAAATGGATGCCCACGGTAAAGGGTGTACATTTTCAGCCGGTCAGCTATTTTGGACGAATCCCCGGTTTTCCGGAAAATGAACAGCGCTTGACCCTGGGAGAAGTCATGGACAGGATTGAAGAACAGACTCACGGCAAGTTCAAAGTGAAAGATTTCAATCCGCCGGGATGTGAGAATGCCCTCTGTTCGTTTCATGGCAATTATATCTATCAGAAAAATAAAGAACTGATCAGTTTAAAAAGAAATGTTTCCTGCTGTGGCAGTGAAAAAGCTGAAGCGGGCGCGGATAAAACCAAAGCCTACGTCGCCCGCAAATGGTCGGGCGATCAGGAAACAACTGATCCGTTTAAAGAAAAAAACAAAACCGAGGAGCTTATTGCCCAGGGCTTTGATGAAATTCTCGATCGGATCAACCGCTATTCTTTCAGTGTTTCGGGCATGGCTTTTCAGGACGCCTGGAATCTTGATTTGGAACGCGTCCGGGACTGCTGTATCCATGTCGTCAACACCAGGGGGCAGTTAATACCGTTTTGCATGTATAATCTTACAAACAGAGAAGGGCAATCGTTATATCGAGGTCAGTGAGGCATAAAATGAAAAAAACACCACTTGAAGACTGGATCGTCAACCGAACAGGCATAGCGGCAGGTAATCAGGCCGAACTGGAAGCCTATCAATTGAAAAAAATCCTGGAAACAATGGACTATGCCAGAAAAAACAGCGCTTTTTATAAAAATCATCTGGCGGTGATCGGACCGGGCACCATTAATTCTCTGGATGATGTAAAAAACATCCCCTTTACCACTGCTGAGGCGTTACAAAAGGCGCCATATTCCTTTGTCTGTGTGCCGCAGCAAAAAATCGACCGGATTGTAACCCTCAATACCTCTGGTACCAATGGAGAAAGAAAACGTCTTTTCTTTACCGATCAGGATCTGGAAAGAACCGTTGATTTCTTTAATTACGGTATGCGCTCACTGACCGACCGCAGCGATCGGGTCCTCGTTTTATTGCCGGGAAACACCTATGGCAGCATCGGTGATCTACTCAAAAAGGCACTGGCACGGTCCGGCGTGCCCTGCACGGTATTCGGTCTGCTGACCGATCTTGACGAAGTGGAAAAAACCATTGAGGCGAATCAGATCACCTGTATTGTCGGAATTCCGATTCAGGTTTTATACTTAAGCCGCATGAAAAGTGATGTGTTTAAAAGGCGGATAAGAAAGCTCTTGTTAAGTACGGATTATGTACCGGCTGCGATGGTCGATGAGCTGCATCTGAAGTTCAACTGCCAGGTATTTACGCATTACGGCATGACCGAAATGGGGTATGGCGGCGGCGTCGAGTGTGAGGCTCAAAACGGCTATCACTTGCGTGAAGCCGATCTGTATGTTGAAATAGTCGATCCTTATTCAGGAGCGCCGGTGGAAAACGGGGAATATGGAGAGGTTGTTTTTACCAGCCTGACCCGGGAAGCGATGCCGTTAATCCGATACCGTACCGGTGATATTGCTGCATTTTCTGAGAAAAGCTGTCCCTGCGGTACATTTTTAAGAACGCTGAAAAAAGTGGAAGGGCGATTTAACAATCGGATAGAACTTGATGATGACGCTTTTATTGAGCTGAAACGGCTGGATGAAATGATTCTCCGGTTCGAAGAAATTGTCGATTATCAGGCGGTTCTGGATGATGATAACCGTCTTAATATTGAAATAGCGCTTTATAATGAAAGCCATGATGCACACATCAAAGAAAAATTAAGCACCATGATACAGGAATATATAAAAAACAGCTTTTCAATTACGCTTGAAGTGAATGTGAGTGCAAATCAGGAAAAAAAGCCCAATCAGTTAAAAAACAGTATGTTTAAAAGAAAGATTTACGACATGCGAAAGGAAAGAAGAAATGAATGACGTTTTAATGTCTGCAAAAAGGATCATTGACAACCATGAAAGCCTGGTTCTGGCAACGATTTTGAAAAAGTCCGGTTCTGCTCCCCGTGGCGAAGGAAGCAATATGATGATCAGACCGGACTTTACCATTGAAGGAAGCATCGGCGGCGGGCTTGTTGAAGCGATGATCATCAAATCGGCGGCGAAAGTTTTTAAAGATAAATCATCCTGCGTCGAGAATTTTCTTCTTTCGACTGAAAATGTTGTCAACGTCGGAACGAAAGGTAACGGCAATCTGAAAATCCTGTTGGAATACATCGATTGTCAGGATCAGCTGGCGAATGATTTTTACGGTGAAATAACCAAGTCAATGGAAAAGAAAAAGGATTTTGTGATTATAACAAAAATCCCGGAAGCAAGCCAAAAAGAATCAGGCCTGAAAAAATGGATTTGTACCGAAACCGGATTGTTCGGAGCAGAATGCGATGAAATAATCAGCCTGATCCAAGAAATCAGAGAAAATTTCCACGAAATGAAACACCGGGAAGCTTACTTCCATGACGATACGTATTTCATCGAGCCTTTTTTTACGACTGAAAATGTTGTCATATTCGGAGCCGGACATATTGGCAAAGTGCTGGCGGATCTTTGCAAAGTGCTGGGGTTCTATGTGGTCGTTGTCGATGATCGTAACGAATTTGCCAATGCCCAGCGCTTTGAAACGGCCGATGAAGTGATTGTGGCTGATTATTTTGACCGGGTAACGGATCGGGTGAAAATTGATCAGCATTCGTTTGTGATCATCGTCACAAGAGGTCACATCTACGACAAAGAGGTATTGGCTCAGATGCTGCTGACAGACGCTCAGTATATCGGGATGATTGGCAGCCGGACCAAACGAAATGAAGTGTATCAGAGTCTGCTGGAGGAAGGTTTTACATTTAGAGATCTGGAGCGGGTTTACAGTCCGATCGGCCTTCCCATTCACGGCGAAACACCGGAAGAGCTGGCGGTCAGCATTGCGGCGGAGATGATACAGGTCAGGAGAACACCTAAAAGATGAAAAAAAACAAGATTGCCGCAATCATCATTGCAGCTGGCTATTCGTCTCGGATGGACGGGTTTAAGCCGCTGCTCAAATTTGGAAATGACACAGCGGTTGAAAGAGTCGTCAGCGCGTATCAAGCAGCCGGCGTTGACCAGATTATCCTGGTGATGGGATATCGAGCCGAGAAAATCATCCCATATTTTAAAAACACATCCGTTCAGGGGATTATTAACGAAAACTTTGAGCAGGGGATGTATACTTCCATTGTTAAAGGACTGACTCTGCTGGAGGATTCCATCGATGCATTTTTTATTCATCCGGTGGATATCCCGCTTGTCAAAGAGCGGACCATCAGACGGCTGATGGCATCGTTAGAGGACCTTGATAAAGGCATCATTTATCCCGCTTTTCGGGGAGAACGGGGTCATCCGCCATTAATCCGCCGACGATATCAAAAAATCATCCAGGACAATGACCAGGATGGTGGACTGAAAAGGTTGCTGGATATTTATAGAGACGATGCGGCGGATTTGGCACTCGAGGACGAAGCGATTCTGCTGGATATGGATACGCCGGATGATTATCAAGCACTGCAACGCTATGATTCCCAAACGGCACTTAATCTAAAAGAATGTGCGGCTTTACTGGAAATCTATCAGGTGCCGGAAAATATCAGAAAGCACAGCGAGAAAGTGCTGGAAGTATCGCTATTTCTGTTAAGCAAGCTAAAAGAAAAAGGTGTTACGCTGGATCAAGAATCCGTGCAGGCTGCAGCACTGTTGCATGACATCCGGCGCCGGGAAAAACATCATCCGCAGAAGGGTGAAAGCCTGCTCAAAGAACTGGGGTATCAAAAAACCGGAAATATTATTTCCACCCATATGGATATCATCGTCGCTGAAAAGGGCGGCATTACGGAAAACGAACTGTTGTATCTGGCCGATAAGCTGGTTGCTGATGATCAGGTGATTTGTCTGGAAAAAAGAGAGCAGCAGACAGTGATGAAGCATAAAGAAAATCCGGCGGTGCTTGAAAAGATCGCGAGACGCTTTGAAAATGCCAGACTGATTATGAGGAAGATCGAAGCAATAACCGGGGAAGGGCTGCCAGATGGTAAAACAGATTTATTTAATTAGGCATGGAAAAACAGTATGGAACGGGGAAAAGGCCTATATTGGACAAACCGAGCTGCCATTGAGCGAAGAGGGGATTGAACAGTCTGAAAAACTAAAAGATTATTTTTCGGACATCCCGCTGGACAAAGCCTATACCAGTCCGCTAAAGCGCTGTGTGAATACCATGGAGATCATCTTGGCAGGCCGAGCGATTCCTAAAATCCTTGTGGATGAATTCAAGGAGATCAATATGGGAGACTGGGAAGGCATACCCTTCTCTGAAATCAAAAGAACCGATCCAGCTGCCTATGAAAAAAGAGGGCTGGAAATAGATTGCTTTACACCGCCGAATGGAGAGAGTTTTTTTGATCTGCAGCAGCGCGTGATGCCGGCCTTTGAGAGAATTGTCCGGGAGGAGCCGACGGAAAATATTCTGATTATCGGACACTCGGGCGTTAATCGGGTGATTCTCAGTGCAATTTTGGGATTGGATCTGCGCGATATTTTAAAACTAAGCCTGCCCTACGGATGTGTTAGAAAAGTTTGGTATGATCCGGAAAAAGAAAGCTGGAGCTGTGAAATTGATGAAAAAGGACAAAAACAATGAATACTAAAATTTATCATGAACAAATTAAAAGTTCGCTGGAACGATGTGCCAAATTGGGAATAACGGAAGACCAAGTCTACAGCAAAAAAATCATTGATCATGCTGAATTGCAGGATGTGTTTTCAAAAAACAGAGATTTGATCTTAACCGCATCGCCATATATTGAACACCTGATGAGTATTGTGCGCGGGAAAAACTTTTTCGTGCTGCTGACAGACCGAGAGGGCTGTATTCTCAATGCCCTTGGGGATGAAAAAATACTGTCGGAAGCATTCAACCTGAAAATGATTGCCGGTGCCTATATGAATGAAGAATCCATCGGGACGAATGCGATGTCCCTGGTTATCAAATCGGAAGCGCCGGTACAACTGTCAGGAAAAGATCATTTCATCAAAGCCTATCACCGCTGGACCTGTTCCGGAGCGCCTATCAAAGACGTCAGCGGCAACCTGATCGGCGCACTGAATTTGACCGGCTATTCAGATTCGGTCCATCCCCATACACTGGGAATGGTCATCGCTGCCTCCAATGCCATTGAAGAGATGCTCAAGGTAAAAGAATTTAACCGCCTTCAGAACATGACGAACAGACACATCAAAACGATTTTCAATTCCATGCCGGTCGCGATTCTGACTTCTGACTTGGACGGCAATATCAAAATACACAATCAGCGGGCGGTCGATTTATTCGGCAATAAATACAAACAATTGACGGCGACGAACGTCAGTGAAATTATTGAAGAGTGGAGCAGTGTCAAGGAAGCCATTAACCGGGAAAAAAATGTGACCCGGTTTGTGAATATCAGGGCCTTGAGAAATCATTTCCCCTGTGCGATGACAGCCAGCCCCATCTACAATCCCCAAGATGACAGCATCGAGGTGGTGTTTATTCTGAGAGAAGATAAGTCGAAGACAAACAAGAAACAATATCAACCCTATTATACGTTCGACAAAATAATGGGACAAGATGAGAGCTTTGTGAATACCATCGAGTATGCCAAGAAAATCTCAAATAACCGGTCGACTATTCTGATCTCGGGAGAAAGCGGCTGCGGGAAAGAAGTATTTGCCCAGGCCATTCACAATTATAGCAAGCGAATGGATGAACCGTTCATTGCGCTGAACTGCGGCGCCATTCCCAATCAATTGATTGAATCGGAGCTGTTTGGTTACGAAGAAGGCGCCTATACCGGGGCCAAAAAGGGCGGAAATATCGGGAAATTCGAACAGGCAAACAACGGAACCATCATGCTGGATGAGATTGGAGAAATGCCTCTGGATATGCAGACCCGGTTACTGAGGGTGCTGCAGGAAAACATCATCACCCGAATCGGCAGCCAGAATCCGATTCCGATCGATGTGAGAATCATTGCCGCAACAAACAAGGATTTAAAAAAGGAAGTTGAACTCGGCCGCTTCCGCAAGGATTTGTTTTATCGACTGAATGTGCTGCCGCTGTATCTGCCGCCATTAAAAGAAAGAAAAAGCGATATCGATCTGCTTTTTCAGTATTTCATGAAAAATATCTCGGAAAAATACGGCAGAAAAGAAATTGAAATTTCAGCAGAATCGCGTAAGATACTGGAAAATTACAACTGGCCCGGTAATGTCAGAGAACTGGAAAATGTGGTCGAGCTGATCATCGGGACCGAGTCGTTTCCCGGCAAATATTTCGCTAAAAATTCAAGTCAGGATATTCAGTCGTTATCTGATCATGCAACAGATGATCAGTCGGCAATCGCTGCCAGTGAGCGTTTGGAAAACTTGGATCCATCACGATTGGATATGAGCTATGTTGAAAAAGAACATATAACCAAGGTTCTGAAACTGTTTCAGGGAAATATCAGCCAGGCATCTCAGGCTTTGGGAGTGCAGAGAAATACCTTGTACAGTAAGATCAAAAAATATCGGATTGTTGTCTGATTTCTGATTGTCGATATACTGAAGTCGGCCAATTGTTGCAAATTCATAGCCGCGGATGCGACCAGTTGAAAATGTTATAGCATTTTCAACTTTTTTCTATGCAAACGGTAATCAATTATATATAATGTAAATCGTAAGAATGATTATAATCAATGTTAGTTCTTAAAACAAGAAACAAACCGGAGGAGAATAATGGAAAAACTGGTAGAAAGCTACAACGCTTATGGAAAAGACAAGCCCCAGGAAGAACAGCCGCTTTATCATATGAATTGCGCAGAGACCCTGCTTCGGGCCGCCAATGACAAATATGATTTCGATCTGAGTACGGAAAGCTATAAAATGCTGCAGGGCTTCGGCGCTGGATTTTATTCGGAAAAAACATGCGGGGCTTTTTCTGGTTCATTGGCAGCACTGGGATTATTATATGCAGAGGAGCGGCCAACCGATCAGGCGAAAATCACGAAGGCGGCCAAACTTCTGGTTAAAGAATTTGAAGAAGAGTTTGGCAGCATCGATTGCGCTTACATCAAGAAATACCATCGAGATCCGGTTGCGGCATGTAACCCGGTTAAAATTCGGGCAGCTCAGGTTTTAAATCGCGTGGTGGAAGCCATGGAGAAAGAAGAAAATTAAAAAGGAGGTTTTTAGATGAATCAAAGTGATGTGAAGTCCTTTGGTGTGGATATGCTTGAACGTTCATACGGCAAGTGGTGGCTCATGCTTCTGGATGGGCTTTGCTATATTGCTTTATGTGCGTTGTCGATTATCTACGGCAGTCAGGCGCTGACGCTATTGGTATTAATTTTTGGTATTTATCGTGGATTAATGGGCGCCCTTGCTATCATTTCTGCTCTGATCATCCGTAGTAAATATGGCTCAAGTGTAAGTTTTGGCATTGCTCGAGGAATACTTGATTTGTTGATCGCTGTATTATTTTTAACAAATCCAAGTTTTGTCATTAAATTTATTGTTTTCATCATTGGTATGTGGGGAATAATCAGCGGTATTATTTTATTGATCGCATCTGGAAGATCAGGAAGTGCGGCTAAGATCGTGAAAATTGTAATCGGGATTCTTTTAATCGCCTTTGGAATTTTTGCTTTTGTTAATCCCATCGGACTGGCTAACTTTTTTATGATGATTATCGGTTTATTCCTCGGGGTGAGTGGTATTTTTCTTGTGGTGCAGTCAATTAATATGAAGAAAAATGATTCGCAAATCAAGCACGAAAAACAAGGCTACGATGATTACAAAATTGAATAAAAGAGCGTTTGAATGATAAAAAAACAGCCCCAACGATAAATCGTTGGGGCTGTTTTAAATAATGAAATTATGCAACTGAAACGTTTGTAGCCTGTAAGCCACGGTCAGTTTTTTCAGTATCGAATGTTACACGTTGTCCGTCAACAAGACTTTTACGTCCGTCAGTATTGATTGCTGAGAAATGTACGAATACATCTTCGCCGCCATCCACTGAAATAAAACCAAAACCTTTTTCGTCGTTAAACCATTTTACTGTACCATTATTCATTTTTGGTACCTCCTAAATTTTAATATAAATCGTGATGCAAAAAAGAAAAACACATATTTTTGAAAATCATTTAAACGTAAAAATGACTTTCAAAAATATGTGAAATCAATAAATACACTTTAATTCCTCTTCAGTATACAGCATGAAAAGTGTTTTGTCAAATGGTTTCATAAAATGCTTTATTGCACTTAAGTAACAAGAAGAATTCAGCGGACAGCTGGATTCTTCTTAAAAACCAAGCCAAAATCAAAATCAGAGTATGGCCGTTGGTGCGGATGCCAAAATCAATCCAAAAAAAGCAGAACTCAAGATTTATGTGGTACAATAATTATTGAAGTCAATAGATTCATAATTTCGTTTCAAAAGTTCTTTGGCTTCTTTGATAACTTCTTTTTCTGAAATCGGAAGTCTTATCTCACGTATTTCAATAATTTTAAAAGGCTCATCCCGAACGGATTTAGTCAATGTATAACCACCATAAATTTTGGGAACGATTTTTACTTCGAAATTGCCGAAGGAAACTAAGGTGTTGTGGCCATCAGATGTTAATTTTTCAAACATGGTAACACTTCCTTTCTTTAAGATCAATCAATGTTTAAATAGTATTATTATTATACCAAAGTTAACCGGTAAATAAACAGGAAAATATAAAAAAAAGATTATTTTAAGACAAAACAACTCAGGTGAAAAACAATGTATGACAAAAACAAACTAAAGGACCTGCCACAGAGTCCGGGTATCTATATGATGAAGAACAACCAGGGAGAGATTATTTATGTCGGCAAAGCGATCAACCTCCGTAATCGGGTACGCCAGTATTTTCATTCGCCGCATAACCTGACATCCAAAACGGCGGTGCTGGTTTCACATATCGAAACGATCGAAACGATCGTGACGGGCTCCGAAATGGAAGCGCTGATACTGGAATGCAATTTGATCAAAACACATATGCCCCGGTATAACATCCTGCTCAAGGATGACAAAAGTTATCCCTGGATCAGAGTAACGACGAATGAAGAATATCCAAGAATCATGATGACACGAGAGTATAAAAAGGATGGCGGCAAATATTTTGGCCCGTTCACGAGCAGCTTTGCGGTAAAAAACACCATCGAAGCCATTCTGAAGATCTATCCGCTGAAAACCTGCAGCCGTCAGGTGATATCCGGGAAAAAAAATGGTCGCCCCTGTCTGAACTATCATATCGGTCAGTGTCAGGCGCCTTGCCAGGGAAATGTATCCCGGGAAAAATACCGCCAGGATATTCAGGCCATTCTGGATATTTTAAATGGCCGGCACCCCAATCTGATCAGAAGCCTCAAAGACAAAATGAAGGCGGCATCGCTGAATCTGAATTATGAAGAAGCCGCAAAGTATCGGGACCAGATAGCGGGCATTGAACATATTGTGGAAAAGCAGAAAATCATCTCCAATTCCAAACAGGATCAGGACTTCATTGCAATGGCTACGGAGGATGAGATTGGCTGCATTCAGGTGTTTCATGTCAGAGAAGGAAAACTCATGGGACGTGATCATTTCTTTATGGAAGGTATTAAAGAAGTCGCTGTTTCCGAAGTCATGGAAAGTTTTGTCAAACAGTATTATGCCAGCTGCGGATTTATTCCCAAAGAAATTATTCTGAAGGAAAAAATCGACGATAGGGAAACCATCGAAGCCTGGCTTAATTTAACCGCCGGAAAAAAGATTGAAATTCAAATATCCCAAAAAGGAAAAAAGATGAAGATGCTGGAGATGGTAGAAGAAAATGCCGACCTGGCGCTGAAGCAGCATCTGCTCGAGAAAAGACAGAAGCTGGAGCGCTCCCAAAGCCGTCTGGACGGCCTGGCTGATCTTCTTAAGCTGGAAACAAAACCAAAGCGAATTGAAGCGTATGATATTTCCAATATCAGCGGGACGAACAATGTCGGTGGGATGGTTGTCTTTGAAGAGGGCAGACTGAATCGGAATGCCTGTCGTCGCTTTAAGATCAAGTCGGTTGAAGGTCAGAATGACTATGCAAGCATGCAGGAAATGGTGTTTAGAAGAATGGAACGCGCCATGAAAACCCAGCTGCCAAACACTTTTTTGCCGCTTCCGGAAATCATGATGATCGACGGGGGCGTGGGACATGTTGCTGCGGTGGAAAGCATCGTCTCGCTGTATCCGGTGAGCATTGCGGTCTGCGGCCTGGTAAAGGATGATCACCATCGTCTCCGCGGAATTCATTTCAAAGGGCAGGAATACCCGCTGAAAAAAGCCACACCACTGGGGGTGTTCCTTTTTGAAATATCCGAAGAAGTCCACCGGTATACCCTCGGGTATCATCAGGTGCTCAGAAAGAAAGAAATGCTGACATCACGTCTGGAAGAAATACCGGGCGTGGGTAAAAAACGTCGGGAGGTGCTGATGGCGCATTTCGGTAATATCAACGCGATAAAAAGAGCGAATATGGAAGAAATAATGACAATCCCTGGGATGCAGAAAAAAACAGCCCAGGCAATCGTTGAATATTTCCACAGAGAGTCGTAAAGACGCTTTCTGGCAACAGAACTTTGAGGTGGAATAGTTGGGTAAATTAGTCAGTAATAAATTTATGAAAAGAGAAAAGAAGCGAATGAATGGAAAAGTAGATCTGGACGAATTCTGCAAAGAGCTGAATTTAGAAAAAATATATTATGAATCAAACGAATTGAACTTGGGCGACAGCGGCATCAATCGACCGGGACTCCAGCTGCATGGCTATTACAATTATTTCGACAAGGATCGGATTCAGCTGATCGGAAAGGTGGAAACCGCCTATCTGTGTGACCTTGATATCGAAGTGAGAAAGCAGCGCATCGATGATTTCTTTGCTTATGAATTTCCCTGCTTTATTGTCTGCTGGGATTTGGACGAGGCCGATTTTTTCCTGGAAGCCGCGAAAAAATACGGCCGCACGCTTTTAAAAAGCAAGGAGCATACCAATTCTCTTTTTTACCACCTGGTCAACTATCTTGATGAACTGACGGCGCCAACGGTCAGCCTGCACGGCGTACTGGTGGAAGTTTTCGGTGTCGGCGTTCTGATTACCGGGCCCAGCGGCATCGGAAAAAGTGAAACAGCGCTGGAAATTGTAAAACGGGGCCATTGTCTGATTGCCGATGACGTGGTCGAAGTCAAACGCATTCGCGACAATCATCTGACGGGCACGGCACCGGAACTGCTGCAGCATTTTATGGAGATCAGAGGAATCGGGATCATCGATGTCAAGACGCTTTATGGCGCCAGAGCGGTTAAACGTGTGGTGGAAATCGATATGGTGATCCGGCTGGAAAATTGGGACGAACGGTCTCCCTACGACCGCTTGGGACTTGATGAAGAAAAACTCGATATTCTGGGAATCGAAGTCCCCAAAGTCATGATTCCCGTATCCGGCGGCCGAAACCTGGCCTGCATCATTGAAACAGCCGCCATCAATAATCGCACGAAACAATATGGCTATCATTCTGCCCAGGTATTCTGCGACCGCGTTGCCCATCAGAACGAACTCGAAGTGGAAAAACGGAAGTTGAAGAAAAAGCAAGCGGAAGAGAAGCAAAACAGGGAGGAAAATGAAAAATGAGAAATTATGTATTGGACGCACACACCCATACTCTGGCCTGCGGTCATGCCTACAGCACCGTCCTGGAACTCATTGATGCCGCGGCCAAAAAGAACCTCGAATTGATCTGTATTACGGAGCATGGATCGGAGCTGCCGGGAGCACCCACGCCGCTGTTCTTTGCCAATTTGCGGGTTATTCCCGGGAAACTGAACAATGTCAAAGTGCTCAAGGGGATCGAGAGCAATATCATGGATACCGACGGCAATACGGATATTCCCAGGCAGTATCTCGACAGAATGGAGATCCGATCGGCGTCGCTCCATACGCCGACCTTTAAACCGAAAACCAAAAATGAAAATACCAGTGCCGTATTAGGTGCCATTGCCAATCCCGAGGTCGATTTTATCTGCCATCTTGGCAATCCGACCTATGAGCTGGATTATGAAGTGATTCTTCAGGATGCAAAAAAACACAACACACTGATTGAAATCAACAATGGCTCATTCATCGTCAGAAAGGGATCTAAGCCGAACTGTGAATGGATTGCCAACCGCTGCAAAGAACTGGAGATCCCGGTCATTCTCGGCACCGACACGCATTTTGCAACCGCAATCGGCGATTTCACCTATGCGGATAAAGTGTTGGATAATGTGGATTTTCCGGATGAATTGATCATCAATCTGGAGACAAGCCGTCTGATCAAGTATCTGGAAAACAAAGGCCGAACACTTTTTGTCGATCCGAAGAAATGTGCGCAAGATTTGTTTTTGAAAAATGATCAAACTGTGATAGAATAAAAAGATCAGATTATTTTAGAAATAGTTAGAGGTATAAAAATTGTTGTAGCGGATATAAGAAAAACGACCGACTTTTGTAAAAATTAATTCCCCGTAAGAATAGATAATTGCGAAGATTCAAAAGAACGAACAATTGTTGCTTTGATGGCGGTTTACACAAACAATTTTGTAACGTGTAGGCGAACAGTTCGGAGAACTGTCCGCCGTACAGTGTAAAAATTGTTTCGTGTAAACCGGCAGCGAAGCTTGCAACCGTTTCGCAATTGCCTGTAAAAAAATAAGGAGCAATATGTTAGATAAACTAGACTTTCTGGCAGGTCAATATGCCGAATTAAATAAGAAAATCAGCGATCCAGAGGTGATTGCAGATCAGAACCAATGGCGGAAGCTGATGAAAGAACAGGCCCACATCGAACCGATCATTATGAAATACAATGAATATTCAAAAACATTGAATGGCATTGAAGATGCCAAAGAAATGCTGGCGGATAAAGAAATAGGCAAAGATTTCAAGGAGATGGCGGAGGCCGAGCTTGAAGAATTGACAGAAAAAAGCGCTCAGCAGGAAGAAGAGCTGAGAGTGCTGCTGTTGCCGAAGGATCCCAACGACGACAAAAACGTTATTGTTGAAATCCGGGCCGGAGCCGGCGGTAGCGAAGCCGCCCTGTTTGCCGGCGATCTGTTTAGAATGTATACGCGATACGCTGAACGTCAGGGCTGGAAAAGTGACATCCTCAGTTCGAGCATTCCCGATATCGGCGGGATCAAGGAAATTATTTTTCTGATCGAAGGTAAGGGCGCTTACAGCCGATTGAAATATGACAGTGGCGTACACCGCGTCCAGCGAATCCCGACGACCGAATCCGGAGGCCGAATTCATACCTCCACTGCGACGGTTGCCGTGCTGCCGGAAGCGGAAGATGTCGAAATTGATATCAATGCCAATGATTTGAGAGTGGATGTTTACCGGTCTTCCGGAAACGGCGGACAATGTGTCAACACCACCGATTCCGCGGTTCGGATCACCCATCTGCCGACCGGCATGGTGGTCACCTGCCAGGATGAGAAATCGCAGCTAAAAAACAAAGACAAAGCCCTGAAAGTTCTCAAATCCAGACTGCTGGAAATCGAACAGCAGAAGCAGGCCAGTGAAATAGCGGAAGACCGAAAAAGCCAGGTGGGCACCGGCGATCGAAGCGAACGGATCCGAACCTATAACTTCCCCCAGGGACGAATTTCAGATCATCGGATTGGCCTGACGGTCTACCAGCTGGAAGCCTTCCTGGATGGCGATATCGATGAAATGATCAATGCCCTGGTTACGAGTGATCAGGCTGCAAAATTAAAACAACAGTCGTAAAAAAATTCCGGGTGATGGATTGCGGATTTAAGCAGAGTGACATTTTATATGTGATACTGGTTAAATCGGGAGCAATCGGTCATCCGTTTTTATTTGCAGTTAATTACATAGCAAGACAAAATAAAACTGCGATTGGGGAGCAGGACAAATAATTTCATAAGTTTAATGAAAAACGTCAAACAACAGGAATTGCAGTAAAAATTCTCCAATACATTGACAATCTAAATTTTTCAAAGTAGAATGAATCATATGTTAAAATAAAAACAAATTCGAATTGGCCCTGAGGAGGAGTAACAATGAAAAAAGTAGTAGTAAAAGATCAAGAAGCATGCGTGGCATGTTTAGCATGTGAATTAGCCTGTGCAAATGCATTTTACAAAGAACAGGTTCCAGAATTGGCCTGCATCCAGATTACCACAAAAGAAGATGGCAGCTTAAAAACACTGACCTGTGTTCAATGCGGTAAATGTGCCAAAGCTTGTGAAAACGAAGCAATCACCAAAAATGCCAAAGGTGTTTACATGATCAGTAAAAAACTGTGTGTAAACTGTGGAAAATGCGTTGAAGCATGTCCATTTGGCCTGGTTGTTAAATCACCAGACAAAGATGTACCTTCAAAATGTATTGCTTGCGGAATCTGCGTTGAAGCATGTCCACAAGATGTTCTGGCAATTAAAGAATCCTAATCACAAACCAAAAAAGGCTCCGTTAGGAGCCTTTAGGTTCTCAGCAAAACACCGTACCGACAATTGTTAATCTGTTGTATGCTGCAGAATCGGACACTCTTCGAGATGTCCGCTCTGAGGCATACAACATGATGTAACAATTGTCGGTACTACGTTCGTGCTGCCTTTAAAGTCTGTAGGCTCCGTAAGGAGCCTTTTTTATTTGCTTAAAATTCGATGCGGGTTGCGATATATTGAACGACTTCGTCGATAGGAACGCGGACCTGGACCATGGTGTCACGGTCTCTTAGAGTGACACATTGGTCTTCCAGGGTATCGAAATCCACGGTCACGCAGAATGGCGTGCCGATTTCGTCCTGACGGCGGTAGCGTTTTCCGATGCTGCCGGCTTCATCATATTCAATCATGAAATTTTTGGACAGCAGCTCGTAGACTTCCGTCGCTTTGTCGCTCAGTTTTTTGGAAAGCGGCAGTACGGCAGCTTTGTAGGCGGAAAGGAAAGGATGGATGCGCATGACATTCCGTTCTTCAGTTTTATCGCCAGTGGTGATTTCTTCCTTTTCCATGGCGTTGCATAAAAAGGCCAGGAAAACACGATCCGCGCCCAGCGAAGGTTCAATGCAATAGGGAATGTATTTTTCATTGGTGACGGGATCGGTATAGCGCATGTCTTTGCCGGAGTGGGTCTGATGCTGGGTCAGGTCGAAATCCGTTCGGTCCGCTATTCCCCAGAGTTCGCCCCAGCCAAACGGGAAGCGGAATTCAACGTCGGTGGTGGCATTGCTGTAATGGGAAAGTTCTTTCTGTTCATGATCCCTGAAACGGATATTTTCATCCTTCATGCCCAAATCGAACAGCCATTTTCGGCAGAATTCTTTCCAGTAGTTGAACCATTCCATGTCGGTGCCGGGTTCGCAGAAGAATTCAAGTTCCATCTGCTCAAATTCACGGGTTCGGAAGATGAAGTTGCCGGGGGTGATTTCGTTGCGGAACGACTTGCCAACCTGTCCAATACCAAAAGGCACTTTCTTGCGTGCGGTTCGCTGGACATTTTTGAAGTTGACAAAAATACCCTGAGCTGTTTCTGGTCTTAAAAAAATCTCACTGGCAGTATCTTCGTTGACGCCCTGAAACGTTTTAAACATCAGATTGAATTGGCGGATATCGGTATAATCCAGTTTTCCGCATTCTGGACAGACGATATTGTTTTCGTTGATGAAAGTCAGCATTTGCTCATTGGACCAGCCATCAACAATGACATCCTCGCCCTTTTCAAAAAAGTAGTCGGCAATCAGTTTATCAGCCCGAAAACGGGATTTGCAGGCTTTGCAATCCATCAGCGGATCATTGAAACCGCCGACATGGCCGGAAGCAACCCAGGTCTGGGGATTCATCAGAATCGCAGCATCCAACCCAACATTATAGGGAGATTCCTGAATAAATTTCTTCCACCAGGCTTTCTTTACATTGTTTTTCATCTCGACGCCAAGCGGACCGTAATCCCAACTGTTGGCAAGACCATCGTATATTTCTGAACCAGGGAAAATAATTCCCCTCATTTTTGCAAGACTGACAATTTCAGCCATCGTAAATTCTGACATTTTTTCCTCCTAAATTAATACAATATTGCTTTATGCGTAGTTTTACGCGAACCAATTTTCGCACTGTAGGGCAGACAGTACGATGTAGATGAACTGGCTTGAAGACAAAATGCTAACGTAGTACCGACAATTGTTACATCGTGTTGCACCCTAAGGGGCAGGCTCTATGCATCATGGCGGACATGGCGACAGCCTGTCCGATCTTGCGGCATACAACTGATTAACAATTGGTCGGTACGGGTTTAACACCAAACCCGCTCGTAAAGCTTACAGCATTTTGTTGATTAAAAAAATAAAACCGTCTCTTGTATTTACACAAGGGACGGTTATTCCGCGGTTCCACCCAAGTTGTCCGCCAAAAGCAGACCACTTTCTTCTATAACGAGTTTCACGTCAAACATTACTCTGAATAACGAATAATGCCTGCAGCTCCAAAAGTGCCATTGCTCAGGTTTGAATACAGACCTTACACCATCATCTGCTCGCTTTAAACATGGACCCGACAATCATATCTTTTTTCAACGCTTTTTTTATTTTCTTGTAAACACAAGAAAGAATATCAAAAATGAGGAATGTTGTCAAGTGCAACTTGAAAATGAATGAGCCGAAATGAAAAAATCAAGCAGCGTTCCTATAACCTGTAAATACCGGTAAACCATGGTATTGACCGGTATTTAATTTATAAATGCTTAGAAGCGCCTTTTTTATATTGACAGCAAGAGACTTATAAAGTAACATGATTACAATGAAATATCGGCATACTTACTGAAAAGTAAGGACGCAAAACTATAGGGTCTAACTAAATTTATTTACATGACAGCCAGTTGCAGATTGAGATGTGCTAAAGCCATTAATGCAACGACTGAACCGTCGTTTTTTTTATGTTTCAGGTTTCAGTATTAAAGCGTGGCAAACCGGTTGTTGCAGGATCATAAAAAATTGTTTAAATGCTTTTAAATGAGTTGCATTATATTAAAGGCTTAATATATAATAGAGACAAGCGAAAAAATTTATAAAAATAGAGTTTTCTATAATATAAACGATAATATCAACGATGATGGTTACCAAATTTAATCTCAATTATACCAGTCAATTTTGACTGTTATATATTTGGAGTGATCGAAAGCATTGCTCCGGTTTTTAAAAAACAAAATATTATTGATGAAAGGAGGAAAATAATGAATTTAGAGTTTCATTCAACGGGTAATTCAGCAATGAAAGGATTACTCAACGTTGCCGCAAATGTAGGCAGCAGCAAATTGGAACAAAAAGGATTCAGTGAGAAGCGTACGCAGTTTAAAGATCTGTTCAATCGTTCCAGGAGTGACATGGCTCAGAATGGGATAAACGATCAGGATTCACAACCGAATAAAGGACTCGCAAAAGCAGGGCAACCGGAAAAAGTTGAGACTTCAAAAGAAGCTGTTTCGACGAAGATAGACAATGAAAACAGCGATCCAACGGTTGAGCAAAGCCAGGAAAGTGCGGCAACATCAATTGGAAATGATCTGCTCAGTATGGTGCAGAACTATCAGACAGCGCTGGCGGCAGTCATACCAAATACTGATCCAGAAAATGACGGGAACCAACTCGGTAAGGAAATCAGCACCCTGTTAGCAGGCATGGGGCAGCATCCAGCTACAGACCAGACCAATCAGGCAGTGAATAGCCTGGCACAGGACAGCATCCCGGTTCCTGACGAAAACAGCAATGGTATGCTACTGAATTTTCAGGAAATCACCGGACAGAAACAACAAATGGCGGCAGCCGGCGAAGCTTCAGAAGTTTTGCAACCGACTGATCTTAATGGACAGAATCAGACAAGTGCAGCAGTTCAAGCGATGCAACAAGCCGGATTTAATGGTCAGAATCAGAAAATCATGGCAATGACTGAAAACACAACAGGGGCGCAGACGGCAGGACTTGACACACAGAAAAAGACAGCGACAAATGAAATAACAGCTGGGCAGAGCAGTCAACAGACTATACTTAACGGAGAAGGTCAGACAACAACCGCAGCAGGTGAAGCGGCAGCCATGCTAAACAACGCAGACAATTCGCAAAATGCTTTAAGCTCACCGGAAGATGCCGCCACAAAAACGGGTTTCTCGACATTGAAGGAAGCCGCGTCGGAACTAGGCATTTCCGAAGGATCAGAAAATGATGACGGCTTAAGCGGGTCAGACAACAATGCTCAGATTGGTCCGATGGGGGTTGCAAACGTCAGTAAGGAACAACCGGTGCCGACCACTCCCAAAGTGGCATTAGCTCAGCAGGTTGAACAGAAAGTGCTGCAAAACTACGATGCCAGCAAACCGGTCAGCTTTACAATGACCCTGTCACCGGAGAATTTAGGTGACATTGACGTTCAAATGAAGTACGACCAGGGTAAACTCGTCATTGATATTATGGCGGTGAGCAAGGAAACACAGAAATTGCTGGGAAAAGAAATTAACCAGTTGGTGCGAAGCCTGGCACTTCAGAATGTTCAGGTCGACAGTGTTCATGTCAATACACCAGTGGAACAGACCACAAGCAGCAGCAACCAGAACTCAGCATCGCTGATGAACGGGGGCTCCGATTTTGCACAACAGCAGCAGAACGATGCGCAGCTCCGTGAGAGTTTGATCCGCAACAGCAGGATCTTCAACAGTCTGAAGCAGGCCAGTGACGAAGATATGAATGTCACAATTCCGCAGAACTTGCTGAATAATGGCAACTACAGAGTTAATTATTTGATATAAGGAGGAAAAACCATGGCAACCGATGCACTTAGTGCCTATGCCGCCAGTACGGCCGCAACCACGGCAACCAGTACCGCAAAGACAAAAACCAATGCGATGGATATGGACGACTTTCTGAAGTTAATGGTCGCCCAGCTTCAAAACCAGGATATGTATAATTCAACAGACAACTCGGAATTCATGGCCCAAATGGCTCAGTATTCGATGGTTCAGTCGCTGACAGAATTGACCGAGCAGTCCAAAACTGCTTACAGCGTCAGCCTGATTGGAAAAGATGTGACCCTGAAAGAGGCGGGAACTGATGGTTCGCAGAATATCATCATGGGGAAGATTGATGGGGTGAGCCTGTATAACGGCGAAACAAAAATAATCGTCAACGGCAATTCCTATGATATGAGCGATATTCTGACAGTTTCGCAGTCAGAATAAAAATAACAGCCTTTTGAAAGCTGGGGTGATAAAATGGCTGATGCAATCAACACAAACTATTACCGTTTGAATGATGCAATCATTCGCCAAACGGAAAGACTGACATCAACACCTGAGCAGAAAACAACAACCAGTGCGACGAAACAATCGGGGCAGAGTTTTCAGCAAATACTTGAGCAGCAGATCAGCAATACCGTCACTTTTTCGAAACATGCCAATATCAGAAAAGAGCAGCGGAATATCGAAGTGACACAGAGTGATCTGGAAAAACTGGGTAATGCCTGTGATCAGGCTCAGGAAAAAGGAATCGGCAATGCGCTGATCATGATGGACGATTCGGCATTTATTGTGAATGCGACGGATAAACGGGTCATAACGGTAATGGATAAAAACGAAATGAAAAATAAACTATTCAGTGATATTGATGGTGCCGTATTTATATAGTTGGCCCTCTATGAGGAAACTAAAAAGCTTTGACTGACAGATAAGCTTTTAAGCGGTACAATAGAAAGGATTAAAAAATGTTAAGAGCAATGTATTCGGGGGTGTCAGGAATGGCCGCCCATATGACGAAATTAAATGTAATCGGTAATAATATCGCGAATGCCAATACCTATGGATTCAAATCCAGTCGGGTGGTTTTTACCGATGTGCTTTACCAGAATTTGAGCTCCGCGGCCGCCGGTGATACCGAAACAGGCGGCATCAATTCAAGCCAGCTGGGCTATGGTGCCAAGGTTGGCAGCATTGATGTGAACAACGGCATCTCTTCCGGCGCCGACACCGGTCGCGCTCTGGATGTCTACATCAACGGCGAAGGTTACATCCCGGTAAAAACGAATGAAGGAGCGATCAGATACACCCGGGTTGGTGATCTGCGCTTTGATACGGAAGGCAACCTGACCGACGGCAGCGGCAGCCGGGTGCTGGGGATTCCGACTAAAGACGGCAAACTTGATCTGAAAGATGATGGGACCATAAAAATCGAGAATCTGGCGGCAATCCATGTTGACCCGGCCGAGCTGGAAAAATACACCGGCATTGCGATTGGGCCAACTGGTGAAATCACCGGGATCAAATCCGGCGATCCGGTAGCGGCCTTCAATGCCAAAGCGGTGGGCGTGACGTCGGGTGCGGTCGATAAAGAATCGAATTATACCGGCGATATCAAAATGACCACGACGATTAAGGATAACAAGGTGAAATTCACAGAGGAGACAGTTGCTACTGATCCGGCAATAACATATCAAGATGATATTGCTGCTGAGGATATAAATCTTATTGGCGACCTAACAATGACAAAAGCCACCGATACGAATGGGAATATCACCTACACCTTGACAGGGAAAAAGCAAGATGGAACCGATACTTCGATTCCCGGGACAGAAGTATCAGGAACGGTGAGTTTTCCATTAAAAAATGTTGCTGGTACGGTATTAACAACACTAACTTTTAGTGTTGTCGTTACTACTGCTCTGGCTAATGGCAGTTACAAACTTGGAACGGTAACTGCGGAAAAGATGACGGTTTCAGCAACCATTAAAGACAAGGGCGGCACAGACCATGTTGTTACCGGAGACTGGAATGGAACGGATACAGAGATTAATCTAGCAAGTGCAGATGCAGATACTAAGAGAACACTATCATTGAATGTTGATAAAGATAAATTTGCTACAATTGGAACGCTGTCAAATGTCATCGTCGGTACCGTTAAAACGGATGATGCGCCGCAGAAGATTGGGCAGATGGCGGTTGTGAAATTCGCCAATCCCGACGGTCTGAGCCGGGAGGGTGATGGCTACTATGCACCGGGAGCAAACTCTGGTGATCCGATAGCGACATCGCCGGGAAAAAATGGAACCGGCAGCCTTAAGTCGTCTTCGCTGGAAATGTCAAACGTCGATATCGCGGCGGAGTTTGCCGAAATGATCACAGCGCAGCGTGGTTTTCAGGCCAACACACGACTGATCACTGTATCGGATTCGATCCTTGAAGAACTGATCAATCTTAAACGATAAAATTTGAAATAGCAAGGCCGGCCCGAAGGAGAAAAACTCCTTCGGGCAGTGCTGTTTAAAACTTCAAAAGGGTGGTAATATGATAGAATTAACCAAATTGACAAAAAAAGGCAATGAGAAGTTTTATTTGAACTGTGATCTGATCGAAGTAATTGAAGAAAAGCCCGACACAACCATTGGATTGGTCAATGGCAAGCACTATGTTGTGATTGAAAGCTCGGCGCAGGTTATTTCCAAGATTATAGCCTTTAAAAAAAGCATTTATAATCGCTACAATTGAAAATCAAGCCATGGCAATCGCAAGAATCATCGACGATGTTCTGGTTGTGTAACCATTTTATCAAAAATAGCTTTAGCTACAGAAATTTGACTTTACGACAGTTGGTATTAAAAGTGGCAGTCAAGAAGCAGCACAAACCATGGTACGGAATTAGAAGACAATACTAGGAGATACGATTATGGCAGAAATTCTTTCGCAAAGTCAGATTGACAGCCTTTTAAGCAGTTTAATCGGCGGAAACGATGAAGCGGATACTCAAACAACACCTGAAAAGAAGGTGAAAGATTATGACTTCAGAAGACCGAAGCTGTTCACCCGCGAGCAGCTCAAGCATCTGTTCAGCATTTATGAAAACTATGCAAGGCTGCTGTCTTCTCATATTACAGGGGTTCTGCAAACCTATAGCCTGATCGAAATTGTCGAAGTCGAAGAAATGCAGTTTTATGAATTCAACAATGCGTTGCCAGACTCCGTACTGATGGGACTCATTGATTTCGACATTAAAGACAGCGATGATGAAGAAGACCTGGTCATCATGGACATGTCCAAAGAAATTGGCTATGCCTGTTTTGACCGATTACTGGGCGGACCGGGGATTCCCCTCAAAGAGGACCGGGAATACACCGAAATTGAAATCGGCGTGCTGGACTATCTGATGAAGGGGATGATCAACCTGATGAAAAATGTCTGGTTTGATTATCTGGAGATCGCGCCCCGATTAATGAAAATAGAAACAAATTCGAGAATTCTACAAGGTGTCGGCGCAGATGAAAATGTCGTCATCATTGTAATGAGTATAAAGGTCAATGACACCATGGGAAAAATAAACATCTGTATTCCCGCGACAACACTAGATATGCTTTTCAAAAAGAAGGTGTCGCAAACAAAGAAGAACATCAAAAGAGGGGACCATCTGGCTGAAGAACAGCGAAGATTGAAAATTATTAACGAAATCAGACAGACAAACCTGGAAATTAAAGGCGTTTTAGGCGATACTGTGGTATTATCTCAAGATATCTTTGAATTGGAAGTGGGAGACATCATCAAGCTGAATAAAGCGGCGAACTCACTGGTGGATATTGTGGTGAATGACGAGGTATGGTTTAAAGGCGAAATGGGAGCGTATAAGAACAAAATGGCCGTCGAAATAAAAGAGCTTACTGAGAGAGGAAGTGAACCAATCTGATGACAAGTGCAGAAACGAATAACGATAAATTAACAAACATGGAAGTCGATGTCATAGGAGAGGTTATGAACATCAGTATGGGAACAGCGGCTACGGCCATGTCCACCATCCTGAATACGAAAGTAAACATTACCACCCCGAAGATTGAAACCATCGGGGTTGAAGAGTTCGAGTTTACAGATCTGGAACCGGTTATTGGCGTATTGATCAATTACGTTGAGGGGATTGAAGGTGCCAATGTACTGTTGTTAAAAGAAACAGACATGAAAAAAATCCTGTCTCAGTTATTTGATATGGAGACCAGCGACGACATTGAATTTGATGAAATCAGCAAAAGTGCAATTGGCGAGATCATGAATCAGATGATGGGTGCGGCAGCTGGGGCACTCGCTTCATTTTTAGGAAGGGTCGTGAATATTTCACCGCCGGTACTTTTAGACACAACCAATAATAAAAGCATCAAAGAGCTTTTTTCCCTGAAGGGAGAAAATCTGGTCAGCATTAACTTTCATTTGAGCATTGACGGGTTAGTGGAGAGTGAATTTATCAGTGCGATGGAACCCGCCCTGGCTCGAGAAATAGTGGAAATGTCGATGGGGGTCAGCGGCATTGATGAGGAAGAAGAAGTCCCGGCACCGCCACCGGAAGCTCCGCCGCAACCAGCTCCCGTTCAGCCGGCACCGGCGATGCAGGAAGTGCCATACGAAGCACCACCGGTACAGGCGCAGCAAGCGCCGCCGCCGCAACCGCAACCGGCACAGCCGGTCAATCGGGTGGTGAAAAACGAACAGGCAGCCGCTCAGCCGGCCATGAACGCTTATGCACCGCCTCAGCAACCGGTTCAGGTTGCGGCATATGAATACCGGCCACTTGGCGGCGAACAGAGAGCCGAAACGATTTCCGGCAACAACCTGGATTTGCTGATGTCGGTGCCGATTGAAATAACCGTCGAACTGGGGAAGACAAGGAAAAAGATAAAAGACATTGCTGATCTGACCCTGGGGAATATCATCGAACTGGATCGACAAGCTGGCGATCAAGTTGATGTCATTGCCAACGGCCGCTTGATTGCCAAGGGGGACGTTGTTGTTGTTGATGACAATTACAGTGTTAAAATCACTGAAATTATAAAAGTTAATGAAGCTCAGGAACTAAAAAAATAACCAGGACACGAATGGATAGAAGGAGAAAATAATGGACAAGATATTAATCGTTGATGATGCCGCATTTATGCGTATGATGATCAAAGACAGCCTGAAAAAGGGAGGCTATTCAAATTTTATTGAAGCCGAAAACGGAGAAATTGCCCTTGGAGAATACAAGGAGAATCATCCGGATTTAGTACTGCTGGACATTACCATGCCGGTTATGGATGGCATCGAAACACTACAGGCGATTAAAGCCATAGAACCACAGGCCAAGATTATTATGTGTTCGGCCATGGGGCAGGAGGGCATGGTAGTGGAAGCCATCAAGAACGGCGCACTTGATTTTATTGTCAAACCATTTAAAGCAGACAGACTGCTGCAGACCGTTAACAGTGCCCTTGGGAAATAGAAGAAAGAAGGTCCAAAGTGAGTAGCGGCGATACCTTTTCTGTAGTTTTAGCACTTTTTGGAACCATTGGCGTGATTATTTTAACTTATTACGGCAGCCGATGGTACGCCACCCGTTTTGCCAAAACCCATGGATCCTTAACTGGCGCAAAACACATCAAAGTGGTGGACAGACTGATCGTCGGAAAAACAGGATCAATTGTAATCATTGAGGTTGCGGGGATTCAATACATGGTTGGTGTCAGTGAACAGAACATCCAGATTCTGACGCAGCTGGAAGAACCGATTCCGGAAGAAAAAAAACAAGAAATATCAAAAGAAAGCTTTTTGAGTGTCTTTAAATCATTTACTCAAAAGGAAAAATAGTATGAATTTAAGAAAAAAAGCAATTCACAAAGGAAAGGTGCTTTTCACAAAAGCCCTTGTCATAATGCCTGTTCTTACCTTTTTGTTTTTTCTCACCATGACAAAAGCGTATTGTGCAGATTTTTCGATTGAAAGCCTGCTGGCTGGAGAAAGCTCGGATACGGTCAAGATCATCGTGCTGATGACGCTGATTGCCATAATTCCTACTATTTTACTGATGATGACCTGCTTTGGCCGGATCGTGATCGTGCTTTCATTTCTGAGAAATGCACTGGGACTGCAACAGACACCACCGAATCAGGTTCTGGTTGGGTTGGCGTTGGCCATCACCTTCTTTGTGATGTCACCGGTATTTATTCAGATCAACAACGTTGCTTTGCAACCCTATAACGCGGGAACCATCAACACGACGCAGTTTGTTGATTTGGCGTCATCGCCGATCAAGGAATGGATGCTGAAACAGACAACAACAGAAGACGTGGATTTGTTCAAGACCCTGTCGGTCCAGGCCGGCCAAACAGAGGTGGCAAACCTGACCGCACAGAATCTGCCTTTGACGGTGGTTGTTCCGGCATTCGTAATCAGCGAGCTGAAAAGGGCATTCATTATTGGCTTTCTGATTTATATCCCATTTCTGCTCATCGATATGATTGTGGCCAGCGTATTGATGTCCATGGGGATGATTATGCTTCCGCCGGTTATGATTTCTTTACCCTTTAAACTGATGTTATTTGTCGTCGTGGATGGCTGGGGACTTTTAGTCAAAACGCTGATCATGACCTATAACTAGAGAAAGGAGAATCAGATTGGGAACAGCAGAATTAATTGAGATTTTCAGAGACGCAGTGATTACCGGATTAAAAGTATCGGCGCCGATTCTTATCCTGACCATGCTGATCGGCCTGATCATTGCCATCATCCAGGCAGCAACCTCGATCAATGAACAGACCATGACATTTGTGCCAAAACTGGCGGTCGTTGCAGTTGCCCTGGTATTGTGTGGGGGCTGGATGCTGCAGCAGTTGATGGATTTCACCATGCGGATTTTTGAGTTGATTGCCACACAAATTTAAAAGACAATAAAATGGGTGACGCGCGTGACGTTTGATATGAATCTATATTTGATATTTCTATTAGCCAGTTGCAGGGCAGCCGGAGTGATCTTCTTCAACCCGATTTTCGGAAGAGGAAGTGTTCCTAATGTGCTCAAGATCGGGTTGTCTTTAGTCCTGGCAATGTTCTCGGTTTATCAAATTGGAAATACTCAGGTCATCGACTATTCAATCATCGAATTTGTCGGCGCAATGCTTCAGGGCTTTGCAATTGGTTTGTTGATCGGTTTTATCATGCAGTTCTTTCTCTCGGCTTTTCAGATCAGTGGAGAATTGATCGATATGCAAATCGGATTGAGTATGGCATCGATGTATGACCCGTCAACAAAAGCGAATATCACCTGGACGGGAAACATGTTCGGAGCGATGTACGTGTTACTGTTTTTCGTTTCCGACTGTCACATTGCTTTGTTCAATGTCGTTATCAAGTCCTATCAGGTCATTCCCGTTGGTTTGGGAACCATCGACCCGCACGTTGGGGTCTTTTTTGTCGAACTCATCAGTTATATTTTTTTATACGCCTTGCAGGTGGCAATGCCGATCGTTGTGG
This sequence comes from Acetobacterium fimetarium, assembly GCF_014284475.1. Taxonomy (GTDB): domain Bacteria; phylum Bacillota; class Clostridia; order Eubacteriales; family Eubacteriaceae; genus Acetobacterium; species Acetobacterium fimetarium. The sequence continues at coordinate 37,990 of NZ_WJBC01000017.1, forward strand.
TGGAACTGATTGCCGAGTTTGCAGTGGGAATCATGATGCGGCTGGTGCCGAATATCAGCGTATTTGTTATCAATCTGCAGCTTAAAATCATCATCGGCTTGATTATAATTCTGACAATTATTCCGACTCTGGCAGGTTTTATGACTAAAATGAACATGATCATGATGGAGAAAATCACGCAGATGCTCTCGTTCTTCATGTGAGAAATTTAATAATCGGAGAAAAATATGGCAGGCGGAGAAAAAACTGAAAAAGCGACCCCGAAAAAGAAAAAAGACGAGCGAAAAAAAGGGAATGTCTTTCAAAGCAAGGATGTTGTCAGTGTCGTCATTCTGTTTGCGGGCTTTTTTTTAATCACTCTGCTGGTGCCGTTCACCTATCAGCAGGTCAAGCATTATTTCATTTTTCAGGTGGATAAGATTGCTGATGTACAGACGTTGACAGTCACAACCTGTGGTCAGATTTTTCGGGAAGTGCTGGAAGTTTATTTCATCTCAGCGTTGCCGGTAATGCTGGCCATCGGGGTGCTGATGATATTTATGGTTGGCATTCAGACCGGTTTTCTCGTTTCGGGAGAACTGCTCAAGCCCAAATTCAATAAGATTAACCCGTTTACGGGAATAAAGCGCATGTTCTCACTGCGTTCCCTGGTTGAGCTGTTCAAATCGATCATTAAGATCACCCTGATTCTGGTAGCCATTTATACAACGGTAAAAAGCCTGATTCCGCTGGCGCCGGATATGATGACGACAGAGCTGGCTGAAAATGTGGCCTTTATTATGGATCAGACCATGTCGATGGTCAAAACGATCTGCATGGTTTTTATTGCCGTAGCCATTTTCGATTTCGCCTATCAAATGTTTGATTATAACAAAAAACTTAAAATGGACAAGCAGGAAATAAAAGACGAATACAAGCAGATGGAAGGCGACCCGCAGGTCAAGGGCCAGCGCAGAAATATGCAACGGCAGATGAGCATGAACCGGATGATGGCGGCAGTGCCGGAAGCCGATGTAATTGTCAGAAATCCAACCCACTATGCGGTCGCACTGAAATACGATATGGATCAGGATGTAGCGCCCATCGTCGTCGCAAAAGGAAAAGATCTGATTGCGCTGCGGATTGTGGAAATCGGCGAAAAAAACAATGTGCCGATCCAAGAAAACAGACCGCTGGCACGCGGCTTATATGAAATGACAGATATCAACGACATCATCCCGGCAGAGCTTTACAAAGCAGTCGCAGAACTGCTGGCATGGGTCTATGGTAATAAAAAGAAGGATAAAATAATCACATGAAAATCATAAACAACTTGGTTGCTATTTTTGTAGTAATCGTAATCGCTTTTATTATCATACCGTTACCGCCATTTTTTCTGGATTTCATGTTTATTCTGAATATCTCATTTTCACTGATGATTCTCTTGACAACCATGTATATTAGAGGTCCGCTGGACTTTTCAATATTTCCATCGATGCTGCTCATCACGACGATCTTGAGGCTGGCACTGAATATATCGTCCACCCGTCTCATTTTATCAAACAGCGGACAGGCCGGACAGGTTATTGCCACTTTTGGCAGCTTTGTCTTAAGTGGCAATGCAATTGTCGGTTTCATCGTATTCATTATTATTCTGGTTGTTCAGTTTATTGTTATTACCAAAGGTGCAGAACGTATTGCAGAAGTATCAGCCCGCTTCACATTGGATGCAATGCCCGGTAAACAGATGTCCATCGATGCTGACTTGAACTCCGGTGCCATCACCGACATCGAAGCGAAACAGCGCCGAAAAGACATTCAGAGTGAAGCAGAATTTTATGGCGCGATGGATGGGGCGACTAAGCTCGTCAAAGGCGATGCCATCGCATCGATTATCATTTTTCTGGTCAACTTGCTGGCCGGCAGCGTCATTGGTATGGTTCAGGGCGGCATGGCGTTTAATGAAGTTTTGACCGTTTACACGATTGCATCAGTTGGTGATGGTCTGGTAAGCCAGTTGCCGGCGTTGATGATTTCAGTCGCCACCGCGATGGTGGTTACCAGAGCAGCCTCTGAAAGCAATCTGAATGAAGACCTGAAAAGACAGCTGCTGTCCCAGCCGATTGTATTAATCATCGCCGGCACAACGATTGCAGCCATGTCTTTGATTCCTGGAACCCCAAAAATTCAGGTCTTATCAATCGCCATTCTGTTAGCCGGTTTCGGCATTATTCTGATCAGAAAAGCAAATGTTAAGGTACAGGTGGAAGAAGTCGACCAGATGACCCAGCTGGTCGAGCAGGAAACCAGTGAAGTTGATTTCTACCGCAATATCGATAACGTCTATAACATCATCGGGGTTGAACCCATCGAAATGGAATTCGGTTACTCGCTGCTCCCGATGGTGGACGAGTCAAGTTCCGGCAATTTTATCGACCGGATCGTCATCTTCAGAAAACAGTTCGCGATGGATATGGGCGTCGTCATCCCGACGGTCAGGCTTCGGGATAACGGTCTGATCAATCCGAATCAGTATATCATCAAGATAAAAGGGGAAGAAATTGCCAAAGGGGAAGTACTGGTCGGTTACTATCTGGCCCTGGACCCCGGTGACAATAACGAACCCATCGACGGCATTGAAACCATTGAACCGGCCTACGGCATCAAGGGAAAATGGATTACCGAAGATCAGAAAGAAATGGCGGAAGTATTCGGCTATACCATAATCGATTCTCTTTCCGTGATTGTGACCCACATGACCGAAGTCGTCAAGAAATACATCCATGAGCTGCTGAGCCGCCAGGACATCAATACCTTGCTGGAAAATGTTTCCAAAACAAATCCGGCCATCGTCGATGATGTCATCCCGAACATCGTTTCGATTGCAGATTTCCAGAAAATACTGGTTAACCTGCTGCGTGAAGGCATTCCGATCAGAGATCTGGAAAGCGTGCTGGAAACATTGGGAGACCACGGCGCCAATATCAAAGACACCGATATGCTCACTGAATACGTGAGACAGAAATTAAAGCGAACCATCACCAGAAAATACACCGATGGCAACAGCATCAAGGTGATTGCACTGGATCAGGAAATTGAAAACATCATTCTCAACTCGGCCAAGAAAAATGAACATGGCACTTACCTGGCAATTGATCCTCAGGTGGTGCAATCCATTGTTGAGAAGGTGACGGAACAAATTGAGAAACTCAAGGAGCTGGTCGATCATGCGATTATTCTGACATCCCCGATTGTGCGGATCTACTTCAAGCGGCTGATCGAACAGTTCATGGCAGATTTGACCGTGCTGTCCTTCAATGAAATTGATACAAACATCCAAATTCAAGTGATTGGTATGATTAAACTGGAAAAATAAATTTGTTTGCAGGTCGGAAACGAACCCAAATGTGTTTCTTTCGGGTAAAGTCCTTTAGAAAACAAGGAGTGTCAAAATGAATCATGCAGAACAGAATAATGTAGCCGAAATTTCTGAAGAGAATATTATGGATCAATGGCAACTGTACAAGGAAACCAGGAGCACGGAGATCCGAAATGAGATCGTCCTTCAATACACCGGTCTGGTGAAAAAAATCGTTTTCCGCTTCAAGGGCAGCTACAATAATTTCGGCCAGATGGATGACATGGTGAACCAGGGGATGATTGCCCTGATTGATGCGGTGGAGAAATTTGAACCGGCAATGGGAAACAAGTTTGAAACCTTTGCGACCTTGAAAATCAGAGGCGCGATTATCGATTTTATGCGCAAGCAGGATTGGGTGCCCCGGAGTCAGCGGAGTCTGTCAAAAGTACTGGAAGAGACGTTCGGCGAGTTGTATGTGGAACTGGAACGGGAGCCAACTAATCAGGAGATTACCGAAAGAATGGGCATATCAGAAGCAAATCTCCAGAAGATTCTGCAGCAGCGGCATAATTCAATTGTCCTTTCTTATGAAGAAGCCATCAATGAAAAAATGATGGAGGTATCCCCCCTGATTACGGAGGAAAGATCCGATGATTCGCCGGAAGCCACCATCCTGTTTGATGAACTCAAGTCAAAACTGGCGGAAGCCATCGACCAGTTGAAAGAAAAAGAGCGTCTGGTGGTCTCGCTGTATTATTACGAGAATCTGAAACTGAAAGAAATTGCCGAAGTAATCGGGGTTACCGAATCGCGGGTATCGCAGATACATTCCCAGGCCATGATTAAAATGAAAAACAAACTGATTAACTATTAATACGATGAAAAAAGAGGTAAAATGATGGAAAGAGGATCTTATTCAGCTGCCGCCGGTATGCTGTCGGGACAGAAAGCAATCAATGTTTTATCCCAGAATGTAGCCAATGTCAATACCGCGGGTTATAAAAGCCAGTCCACGATTAAAGGAAGTTTCGGGGAATACCTCGTTTCAAGAATGAGCATGGACCCGGACATCGCCCAGGATGGTATCGGAACAGGCACCTATATTACAATCAACGATGACCAGCTCACCGATTTCACCCAGGGGAGTTTTCAGGCAACCGGCAGAAGTGTTGATGCCGCGATCCAGGGACAGGGGTTCTTCGTCGTTCAGAATGCAAATTATGGACAGGTGCTGACGCGAAATGGACAGTTTGAACTCGACGCGACTGGCAATCTGATTCTGCCCGGAGTCGGCAATGTGCTCAACAGTGCCGGTCAGCCGATCAACCTTGCCGGCAGCGATTTTACCATCAGCGCCAACGGCACCATCACCCAGAATGGCGCAGAAGTCGGACAACTCTATATTGCCACTGTCGCAAACGGCGATGATCTTACCCAGGTTGGCGAAGGTTTTTATCAAAGTCAGGCCGGAATTCAGGCCGCTCAAAACGGAACCTACAGCATTATGCAGGGGACGATCGAACGATCAAATGTCGATATGACAGAGGAAATGAGCGATATCATCGCGATGCAGAACAACTTCTCATCCTGTTCCCAGATGCTCAAAATATTCGACAGCATCGCAGAGATCGCCGCCAACAAAGTCGGAAAACTCGGTTAATTCAAAAACGATCAAGGCAATTGCTTTACTACCGTGAGCTTCGCTGCCGATTTACACGAAACAATTTCTACACTGTACGGCGGACAGTTCTTTGAACTGTTCGCCTACACGTTACGAAATTGTTTGTGTAAACCGACATCAAAGCAACGATTGTTCAATTATTTTGAATTTTGCAGTTGTTGTATCGTCGTATATACGAAAGGAAAAAAAGATGATCAGAGGTTATTATGCAGCAAAATCAGGGATGCTGAGCCAGCAGACCTACCTTGACACGATTGGCAATAACATTGCCAACGTCAATACAAATGGCTTCAAACCACAGGTTACCGCATTTTCATCACTCTTGTATGAAAATATCGATGGCGGAGCAGGCACAGAAATCGCAACCGGACACGGTTCAAAAGTTGAGAAAAACGGGATCAATTTCGCAGGTGTCGGCTTGCAGAGAACCGATCAGGAAATGGACTGTGCCATCGACGGCGACGGCTTTTTCGGGATTCAGAACAAGGGTACGAATACCGTCACCTACACCCGGGACGGCGCATTCAGCATCAGCGTCGAGGGCGACCGGCAATTTCTTGTCAACAGCCAGGGAAATTATGTCGTCGGGGCGGACAATAACCCCATCGATATTACCGCTGGTTTTGATGCTGACGCCATCGGATTATTTAACTTTTCCAATCCCTACGGTCTACAGTTATTGGGGAGCAACCAGTATGCGGCAACCAATGTGTCCGGTCAGGCCGTGGCTGATACCGAGAGCACCATTGAAACCGGCTATCTGGAACCGTCCGGAACCGATGTGGCAACGGAGATGGTGAAAATGATTGAAGCCAATAAAGCATTTTCATTTAATTCAAAAATACTTCAATCGACAGATGAAATGGAAAAGACCGTCAATCAACTAAGATAGGAAAAACAGGCAAACTGAAGACGAATACACTTAAATAAAAGAGTGGAGATTGATTATGAGTGAAGAGAAAACTGTAAAAGAGGGATTACCAAACACAATCGAAGTGATTGTGGATGACGACAAAATGGCCGGGTTTGTGAAATTTCTGAAAACGGAAGAAAGTACACCGACTTTTTCAAAAGAACAAATCATCGATGAGCTGAAACAGAACAGCATCGAGTTCGGCATCAATGAAACGGCGATTGACAAACTGGCCAAACGGCCGATCTATAACATCAAGATGAAAGTGGCCGAAGGCCGCGCCGTGATCGATGGAAAAGACGGTTCAGTTGAGTATTTTGTCAAAAAGGACGCCGAATATCATCCCGAGTACAACGATGACGAAGACCAGAAAATTGACTATAAAAATCTGAATTATTTTCAGATGGTGAAAAAAGACCAGGTATTGTGTGAGATCACAAAAGAAGAAGATGGCATTGACGGGATGGATGTTCACGGTCAGGTTATTGCCGCGAAAAAAGGCCGAGTACCGTCAGTTCCTACCGGGAAAAACACCGAGCTGACACAGGATAAAACCAGATTGATTGCAACCTGTGACGGAATCGTCAAATTCATCGGCAATACCATTCATATCAATGAGATGCTTCATGTGACATCCAATGTCGATTTTTCAACCGGCAATATTTCCTTTACAGGGGATGTGACCATCGATGGCGATGTATGCAGTGGCTTTTCCGTTAAATCAGGTGGAAACCTGATTGTGAAAGGCGTTGTTGAAGAGGCGAAAATTGAAGCGGCCGGAAACGTTCTGATATCCAAGGGCATTTTCGGGGGGCAAGCCGGTGAGGTCAACGTCGGCAATAATCTGAAGTGCAATTACATCGAAAAGGCCCACATCAGCGTTGGCGGCGATATAACCGTCGACTACATTATTGACGGGCAGATAACCTGTCAGGGCAACATCAATCTGGCCGGCACCCGGGAAGTCATCATCGGCGGCGAAATACAATGCAAAGGGACGCTGGTGGCCAAAGAAATCGGCAATGAACGGGAGATTCCCACCTGTATCCGGATTCTGGGCGACAAAATAATCGATTCAGCCGGCATTGAAGCGTCACAGAAAAAGCTGGAAGAAGCTACAACACAACTGGGAGTCGTCCAGGAACAGCAGAATCAGGTAAAAACAATGCTGCTCAATCTGGAAAGCAAGCATAGCCGGAGCGATGTCGCTGCAATCGAAAAACTGGAAGACGTAAAAAAAGAACTGGCGAAACAGAGTGAACAGCTGCAAAGCAATATTGATCAAGCCAAAGCGGAAATCGAAGCAATTGAAAAACAGAGCTATACCGAATATTACGGATCGGTAGCCGTCAAAAGAAAACTCTACCGCGGCGTCAAGGTCTATTTTGGCGATACCCTGTTCCAGCATGAACTGGACAACCTGGAACACTGTAAACTATACTGGAGCGAGGATAACATTGTCAACGGTGCATTCTGAATCATCGGTATATAAGGTAAAATAAGGAGAAAAGAGGTGCAGATTTGTTTAACAATTATGAAGAACTGAGCGATATGCAAATCGACGTGTTGCGGGAAATAGGAAATATCGGTGCCGGCAATGCGGCAACGGCCCTGGCAACAATTCTGGACGAAAAGGTGGATATGAGTGTCCCTAGCGTAAAAATCACCGGGTTTGATGAAGCGGTGCAGGCGTTGGGCGGAGCAGAGACCATGACGGTGGCGGTGCTGGTGAATTTCAGCGGCGACGGCAACGGGATGATCATGTTTTTACTGAATGTGGAAGATGCGAAAAGCATCATGGACATTCTAATCGGCGAAGACGACAGCGATGAACTCAGTGAAATGAAGATATCCGGAATAAAAGAAATTGGAAATATTTTAGGTTCATCCTATGTCAATGCCATTTCCGCATTAACAGGGCTGAACATCCACGTATCGGTACCCTACATAGCCATTGATATGGTCGGGGCCTTAATGAGTGTACCCATTATTGAGTTTGGGGCAATTGGTGATAAATTAATGTTCATTGAGGAAAATTTTAATGGTGAAACCAACGATTTGAAAAGCAATATGATCATGTTTGCAGAAATCAACACCTTAAAAATAATTATGCAAAAATTAGGACTGGAAATATGAGTCAATTAATCGTCGTGGGAATATCGGATTATAAATTTGCAAAAGAACCGGAAGTAATTGTCACCTATGCTTTGGGCTCTTGCGTCGGAGTCTGTTTATACGACAAAGTTACCAAAATTGGCGGTCTGTCCCATGTGATGCTGCCGGACAGTACCAGCTTTTCGGCCAAAGACATCAATCGGAAAAAATTTGCCGATACAGCGCTGGTTGACCTAGTGCAGGATTTAAAAAGAGCCGGCGTGGGCAACAACCGCATGGTTGCGAAAATTGCCGGCGGGGCGCAGATGTTTGAAGTTCAGCCGGGCAGCAAACTGGGAGCAATTGGAGAAAGAAACATCATCTGTGTCAAGCAGGCCTTAAGTCAATTGCGAATTCCGATTATTGCTGAAGATACCGGGTTGAATTTTGGTAGAACTCAGTACTTTGATCTGGCGACCGGCACGATGAAGATTCAGTCGCTCAACAGAAGAATAGAGGAATTTTAGTCGCGTCACAAGATTTTTTAACCGGTGGACAGTTTTGTTCAGCGGTTTTTATTTCAGTAATAAAAATTTCCGAAAATTATAAACTAAATGAGTACAGACCGGCGAAAAAAGGGTATAATAAAAAAGATTACTTGAGGCTAATCTATAAAGTATTGATCAGGAATGTCGAAGTAATAATGAACACCATAAATTTAATTCAAAGAGATTTATGGTAAGCTATGAAATCATAAGAAAAAATTCAAATAGAAGGAGAAATAAAATGGCAGAGAATGTTTTAGAAAAAGACTATATGGAAGAAGACACCCAGCATGGCAGATATTTAACTTTTTCATTAGAGGACGAAGTTTTTGGCATTGAAATTAAATATGTGACTGAAATCATTGGCATGCAGTCCATTACCAAGGTGCCGGAAGTTCCCCCTCATATTAAAGGGATCATCAATTTGAGAGGAAAGATCATCCCCGTCATCGATGTCAGACTGCAGTTTGGCAAAGAACCAGTTGCCTACAATGACCGCACCTGTATTATCGTCATCGATATCGATTCGGTATCGGTCGGACTGATCGTGGACAATGTCGAAGAAGTACTGAGCATTGACGATGAAATGATTTCTCCGCCGCCATCGACCAAAACCGGCTTTGAAAATCGCTTCATGAAAGGGATTGGCAAAGCGGCCGGAAAAGTTCAACTGCTTCTGGATTGTGAAAGACTGCTCAAAAGCGATGATTTAGAAATAGTGGAAGAGTTGTTCGAAGAAAAATAGAAAGAGGGTCAGAGATGAGGCTTAAACAAAAGATAAAAGTGCTGATCGTTGACGATTCACTCTTATTTAGAGAAACGTTATCAAGAGAAATATCAAAAGACCCGGATGTGGAAGTTGTCGGGACGGCAGCAGACCCTTACATGGCCAGGGACATGATCATAAAATTAAAACCGGATGTTTTAACACTGGATGTGGAAATGCCGAAAATGAATGGCATTGAATTCCTGAAAAAACTGATGCCGCAATACCCGTTGCCGGTTATTGTCGTGAGCTCAGTTTCCAAAAACATTCTGGATGCATTAGATGCTGGAGCAGTAGAGTTTGTAACAAAGCCCAATTTAAGCCGGGTCGGTGGAATGGATTCTTTTGTCAATGAGCTCATCGTGAAAATAAAAATTGCCTCGACGGCGAAAGTCGGCAATTTGAAAAAAGACTATGCCCCCAGCAATGCCGTTGCTGGTACCGGTGTTAACACCCTGAATACGGTCATCGCAATTGGTGCCTCGACCGGCGGCACCGATGCTATCTATGCCGTGGTATCGCGACTGCCAAGGGACATGCCACCGATCCTGATCGTGCAGCATATGCCGCCGGTTTTCACCAAACTCTATGCGGACCGCCTCAACAACACCTGTCAGCTTGAAGTGAAAGAAGCACAGGATGGCGATGAACTCAGACCGGGGCGGGTACTGATCGCCCCGGGAAGTTATCAGATGCGTCTGGCCAAACGCGGAAGTGGCTATTATGTCAAATGCACGCAGGAAGAAAAAGTTAGTGGACACTGTCCGTCAGTGGATGTGCTCTTTACATCCGTTGCAGAAGCCGCGGGAAAACAGGCCATTGGCGTCATCCTGACCGGTATGGGCAGGGACGGTGCAGATGGCTTGCTGAAAATGAAGAAAAAGGGCGCCTACACCATCGGCCAGGATGAAAAATCATCCATCGTCTACGGCATGCCCATGGTTGCCTACAATATCGGCGGTGTCGAAAAGCAGTTGCCCCTGGACCGAATTTCAGACGAAATCGTCCGGTATTTATCAAAATAAAACCGTATCAGTTTAACAACAACGTCCAGCATCATCCCGTAGGGGCGCTTATCAATCGCCCGCCACGCCAATACTCAAACAACCGCAACCAGCCGGCAATACCCCCAACAGTTTTACAATAACGTACATCATCATCCTGTAGGGGCGATTATCAATCGCCCGCCACGCCGATACCAAAACAACCGCAACCAGCCGGCAATTCCCCCCATAATAATTTCGCAACGCATGCATTCTTTTGCTTAAAATAAAAACAAAAAAGAACGCATGCGTTTTACTTTTTTTATTTCTTTTTCTAAAGTTATTTATTATAATGACGATATGTATTACAGAAGAAAAAAATGACTTAAATATAGAAAAAATAAGAATTTAAGAATAAGCCAATATAATAAGAAAAAGGAGGGTTTAGTCATGAAAATAGGATTGGGAAATAACAACACCACGGTCCAGTCAAAGATCGGCCAGGAAACAGCAACCGAATCGACACGTAAAGCGGATCTCAAAGAAAATAAAACCAGCATTGCAAAAACCAAAACTGACAGTACTGAAATATCAAGCAATCACAATACATCTTTTGAAGACAGCCGCATCAACGTTGCCAAGTCTGCTGTTTTATACGATGTTACCGTGAAAGAATCAGATCGTCTGAGTGAGATAAAAAAAGCAGTTCAGAACGGAACCTACCATGTCGCTGCCAGCGAGATAGCAGATGCGATTTTAAAATAAAAAAACTGATTTTTGAGGAGGCTTAATATGTCTGAAAATAAAAATGACAAACAAATAGTGGAAGATTTTTACAATTACATTTTCGGGGTTATTAAGCTTCATCGGGAATTGACACCAAAATTGAAGGATGAACTCATGCTGATACAGAGCAATAGTTTGGATGAACTCAATCAAAACCTCAATTACCAGCAGACATTTATCTATCAGATCAAGAATTTCGATGAAAAAGTCGCTGATTACATGAAAAAACTGAATCTGAGCGGAAACAATCTTTCAGAGGTCATCAAACAGCTGCCCCAGGACGAACAAGAGCGGTTTGATGGCCTTCTTCAGCAATTCAGGGAAACCAGCAGAGAAATGCAGTTCTATAAAGAAAAATGCAAAACGCTGCTTGAGACAAAACTTTATGTGGTCAATAAGAACATTGCCCAATTTGATTTAAAAAGTGATAAAATCACCTATCAGGAAGATGGAACAGAAACGAAAAAAACAGAAATTATAAGGACTTTTGAGAAAAGCATTTAACGAAAAAAGGAGAACGAAAATATGAGGGGATCTTTTGAAGCATTTCAGGTAGCCAGCAGAGGCATGGCAGCGAGTCAGGCAACGATCAATGTAACTGGAAATAATGTTGCTAACGTCAATACAGAAGGTTACACCAGACAACGCGTGGACGTCAATTCAGTAACAATCAGCGGGGCTGTTCAAAAATACGCAAATCCGCAGATCTCCTCCGGCCTTGGAGCAGAGGCAGTGGGAACCAGCCAGTCAAGAGACCCCTATGTCGATACCCGTTTTCGCGCGCAAAATGCAGAAACGAGCACCTATAATACCATGAAGTCAAGTTTGACTAATCTTGAGGATGTTTTTGACGAAGCTGAGAATGAAGCGCTGCAGGGGCAATTATCCGACTTTACCAATACTTTGCAAAGTCTTTCAAATGCGACCTCCAGTTCAGATATTTCTCAGGTGGTGCGCTCAGCTGCTCAAAAAGTGACGCAGTACATCAATATGTATGCAAATCAGCTTGAAGACGTCAGAGCAGAGCAGACGGAAGACCTCAATATTGTAACAGACAATTTCAATGTCTATGTGAAGAATATTGCCAATCTGAATGATCAGATACAGAAAGAAGAAATATATGGCAATACACCGAATGAACTCTACGATCAGCGAAATCTGCTGATCGACAAGCTCTCGGCCGTGGCCAATATTAAGGTTACGACCAAAGCGCAAAAGGTCGAGGGATCAGAGAATTTAACCATTTCGCATTTATCGATAACGCTGAATGATGTCACCGATAGTGATGATAATCCAATTACGATTGTTGATAATGACGATTTTGCCTCGCTGACTATGGTTGAAGTAACGACAAAAGTTGACGGAAAAGATGTCAAAACCGGAGAAGTCAGTCTGACTTTGGAGGATGCCAAGGGTGTGATTAATAAAAATGCAGAAAAGGCGATTAGCAATGGCTCGATCAAAGGCTATCTGGACATCATCAATGGGAAAGGAAGCTTTGCCGATATAAGCAAAGGCGAAAGCGATGCAAAAGGAATTTCCTACTATTCAAAGTCAATGGATATTTTCGCCCAGACCTTTGCAAAAACGATAAACGATATTAATGCACTTTATACACATACCGATACTGCCACAGGTACAATCACTCATGGGACTGCTTTGTTTACCAGTACAGATGGTACTTCCACAACTGACATCACGGCAGCTAATATTCGCGTATCAACGGCATGGTTAGATGATCCAACTAATATTAAAACAACAAGTACGGATGCAGAAACGACGACCGGGAAACCTGACAATGTCCTCAGGATGATTTCAGAAATGAACAGCACCGAGCATGACTATAAGAAACCGGACGGGACAGATTACGGCAGTAAGAGAAGCTTCCATGAATACGTAACCGGACTGCTGGGTGAGCTTTCCACAGACGTCGGACTCTATACAAATTTTTCCAAAACAGCCAATGGTGTCCTCGATACGATTTCCACGATGAGAGATGAAACCTCAGGTGTTTCGCTTAACGAGGAAGGGGTCAATCTGACGGCTTTCCAAAAAGTTTATAATGCCACCATCCGGTATTTTAACGTACTGGACGAAAACCTGGATAAGGTCATTAACTCGATGGGTGTTTAATTCGACGATTTGATTTATCAAAGCGCCAGAAATTGAAAGGAATCACAAAAATGAGAATCACATATAAAATGATGACAAACCGATATACCAGTAATCTGAATACGATCGGTACCGATCTGGATAAGCTGAACAATCAGGTTGCATCAGGTCGAAAATTTTCGAGAACATCGGAAGATGTGTCATCGGCAATGAAAGGCTATCAGATCAGAAAGAACATCTATAAGGTGGATGGCTACCAGGATAATATCAGCCATGCCCAGGGCTTTTTAACCAATTCGGAAACCACTTTGGGGGGGATAGAAGACTCTCTTTCAGAAGCGGTTAATAAAGTGGAACAGGGAGTGAATGGAACCCAAAGCGATAACGAAAAGAAGATCATTGCCACCGAGCTGAGAAGCATTCAGAAGGAATTACTGGCAGAATTAAATACGTCTTCATCGGGTGTCCATATTTTTGGAGGCAGCAATACGGATTCAGAACCGTTTACTGTGGATAGTACAACTGGAAAAATGTCATATAATGGTATTGATCTTGATACCCTAACGGACGCAACTACAATAAAAAAACTACAACAGGATTCGTTGTATGTTGATATCGGTTTAGGCGTTTCCGTTGACCCGATAACAAAAGAGATAGACCGTAATACCGTATTTGAATATTCAATACCGGGGATTAGTTTTGCCGGAAATGGAACGACAACACTTAAGGATGGAACAGTAGCATCGAATAATACTTATAATTTAATTGGCCAAATTGCCGAAGCTCTTGAAACAGGCGGCAATTCAACCGATATGACCGATAAGATCGAAGCCTTGTTTGGGCATCTGCAGGAATCGACACAGAAAGTATACCAGAAAACAACAGAAATTGGCGCCAAAACCAATTATCTGGATTTTATGACCGAACGGTATGAAACTCAGGATTACAATATGGAAGAAAGACAGACGCAGGTTGAGGGGGTTGATGCAGCTGCTGTCTATATCGATTTTCAGACACAGAAAGTTGCATATCAGGCGGCTCTGCAGATGGGACAAAGCGTCATTCAGCAATCCGTGTTTGATTATATGTCCTAATAAAAACATCTTAGGAGCAATTCCAGCAAGGAGGAGAGATGGAACCTTTAATCAAAATAGAAACAATCCCAATCGAGATAAAATATGTTGAGAAGGAACCGAAGCGGTCATCATCAGCGGGAACAGCGGAGATCAGCGTATCGCAGCAGGACGGACTGCAGAGCATCCGTTCCAACCGGATTCAGATTCCCGTTCAGGATTATTTTGAAACCAGTTCCGCATTCAATTGGAGTCATCCGACCTATACGGCAACGGCAGATTATGGTGAAGACGGAAATCTGAACCTCAGTATTCAGATGGAAGACGAAGAATCCCGGGCGATCCGTTTTCAGCAATCAACCAGAAGCATTGATTCCATGGCACGGCTGGTCGCAACCAATACGCAAGATAATAACCGAGCGGGTAGTATGGAGATCAGTTTCAAAATACCGGGACTCCAGAGCGGAAAGTCATCCGCCGATAATCTGGATACCCAGTTTTATCCGCCGGATCTGGAATTGGTCGTAACCCAGAGACCAGAAGTGATCATAACCTATATTGGCGGGCCGATCTATGTGCCCCGCAGCGCCGATCCGGATTACAAGCCGACGGAAAGCGATGCCCCACTTTATTTTCCGCAAAGCGCCGACCCGGATTACAAGCCAGTGGAAGATGAAGGGCCACTTTATTTTCCGCAGAGCGCCGATCCAGATTACAAACCGGTGGAAAATGAAAAACCGATTTATTTTCCCGAGAGCGCAGACCCCGATTACAGATCAGAGCCCGAAATTGAAGCCGCACAAAAAAAAGAAGGTTTGAAGCTGGATCAGAGTGTATAAAAGCAGATAAAAATTCTTTGAATCATCAGATTGAGATGGTTTGAAGAATTTTTTAGTTTCAGCATTTAATTGAATATAAAAGTTGAAATATTCCTAAAGTATTGTAATGAGCAGTCGATATTAATAGCAAGATAGAATAAGTTGGTGGGCAGGCATTATTATATGCCGGAAGTCCCAATGGTTTATCGATCAAACAGGAAATTAAGATTAAAAAAATAAAAAAAATTCTAAAGTATCCTGAGTGATGGTCGATATTAATTACAGAAGCGAATCAGCTTAAACATTTGGCAGAACTTGCGTACGAAGGAAAGCCTAACAATTCCCCAGGTCGAGGGTAAACGGCCAATAAAAAAACGGAGGAATAAAAAAATGAGAATCAATCATAATATCGCAGCATTAAACACCTATAACAAATTATCGGCAAACCAGTCAGCAACATCTAAGTCACTGGAAAAATTATCATCTGGTTTAAAAATTAACAAAGCTGGAGATAATGCAGCAGGCCTGGCAATTTCTGAAAAAATGCGTGGTCAGATCAACGGCCTAAATACTGCATCAACTAATGCCAGTGATGGTATTTCACTTATCAATACGGCTGAAGGCGCTTTAAGCGAAACCCATTCTATTCTGCAGAGAATGCGAGAACTGGCTGTTCAATCTTCAAGTGATACCAATGCGACTAATGACCGTGCAGAAATCCAGAAAGAAGTCGATCAGTTAGCAAAAGAAGTTACCCGAATCGGTAATCAGACTGAGTTTAATACGAAGAAACTGTTGAATGGTGGAGCTGGTTTGACTACAGAATTTACTAGTGAGACAGTTAATGGTACTACTCAAGACTGGATCAGTGTGGTTGGTGGAACGGCTGAGACACAGGGCAGTGGAACGATTCATATATCAGGTGCTGTTTCCGCAACAGCCGCAACGCATATAGTAGATGCGGTAGCAGCTGGGTCTGGTCAAGTGCATACGCTGACTATCAACGGCACTGATATTAAGTATACGACCGGTACGATCGACTCCGGAAACGCTCAAGCAGCAGCTGCTGCTATTAATTCAGCTGCTGACAAAACGGGCGTAACAGCAAAATCTAGTGGTGCTAGTTTAATAGTATCAACTAAAGACGTTGGTTTGTCGTCTAAATTAGTATTTGCATCAGACGCTAATAGTGTAAACGCTGCAGCTATTACTGCTGCTTCAGGTACGGATAATGGATCAAATGCAACCATAACCTCTACATCTCTAGGTGCTACTAGCTTTATTGCTACGGGAAATACCATTACAGTAGCTGATGGTATCTATCAAGGGCTTGAATTTAAAATAGGCAGCAATACGGATACGACTACTAGTGGTAATAACCTAGCGGATTTCAAAATTACAGGGAATGGAAGCTTAACTCTTCATATCGGCGCGAATGAAGGCCAAACGATGGGTGTTAGCATTGGTGATATGAGGGCTGAAGCATTGGGAATTAATGCTTTAGATGTCACAACACAAGCAGGTGCAGAGTCTGCAATCACAACGGTTGATAACGCTATTATTAATGTATCCTCTGAACGTGCCAAATTAGGGGCATACACCAACCGTCTGGAACACACCATCAACAACTTATCTACTTCTTCAGAGAATACAGCTAGTTCTGAATCTCGAATCCGTGACGTAGATATGGCAAAAGAAATGACTGAGTTCACTAAGAACAACATTCTTTCTCAGGCTGCTCAATCAATGCTTGCTCAAGCTAATCAACAACCACAGAAGGTTCTTTCATTATTACAATAATAAAGAAATTCTTATTCAATAAGATCAGAAATTCAAAGCCACCTTCGGGTGGCTTTTTAGATGTAAATTAACAGTTCACGATCTGGAGTTAACGAATATAAGGCTGGACAATCGAACTAAATCCTTCTATACTTATTGCATAAGGTTTTAGAAGCGACTAGAATCAAAATACTAAATATTAGTTGTGTTTTGACGATATGTACAATGTAGTATGTTATTTGAGTTGAAGTTAGAAAGAAGGTAAGTGATGATAATCCACATTCAGGAAGAGTCTTTGGAATTCGAAAATGATCCGAAGATGATTGAAAAATATTTCGATACAATCAATGAAATACTGAAAAAAAAGGATCTACAGTTTTCTCATCTGATAATCGATGGGGTGCCGATCTATGAAGATTTTATGAATTATTTTACGGATCATATTGATAGGATAAAGAAGGTTGAGGTTGCAGTTCAGACAATCGAAAATCTGCTAAATGACACGATTTTATCGACATACGATTATATACAAAATGGTATAATCGTTATAAAACCGTTGGCTGAAGCGTTTTATCAGAGGCCCGACAGCGAGAGCTGGAAAAAACTGACTCAGCTTTTCGAAGGTATTCAATGGATCATCGAAGTGTTGGCCCGGATCGATGCCATCAGAAATCTGGACAGCCTGGTAACAAACTACGGTGTCTGGAATGAATATGTTCAGGCAGCAGGAGAATTAAGCAGCATCATGCCAGTTATCGAAGAAGCCATGGTCAATAAAGACAATGTACTGATTGGAGATGTGCTGCTGTACGAAATCGTTCCGATCTTCAAGAAAATGAAAGAAAAACTTCAGTTCTTAATCCCACGAAAGGGGAGTATCAATGTTAGCTGATAATATTGTATTTCTTAGAAATAACTATCCAAGTCTTTATGAAGTTCTGAATCATTGGAAAGAAGATAATAAAGAAAAATTCTTTATTGTTGAAGAGTCCAAAAACAATAATAAAATCATTAGGTTTTCAAATGAAGAGAAGAATTTGTATCTGCACAGTAAGTATGATCCCAAAAGAGAAGCGGAAGCAATCATTGATAAAACAACAGAAAATGAAGAAATTGATGAAAATACGCATGTCATATTTTACGGGATTGGATTAGGCTATCATATTGAAGCGTTCATCAATCGTTTTCCGCAAACATCTTTTACGCTTTATGAACCTTCAGTAGAAGTGTTTAATCACTTTCTGGATCATGTTAATTTAAAAAAAATGAAAAACATAAAGGATATTATCTGTGAATATCATGTGGATGTTATGACAGATTACTTCTCTAACATTGTTAGACATATTGACAAACGTACGGTTATCATTGATTTGCCTGTTTATTCAAATGTCTTTCCAACTCAGTATGATCAGTTCATGATGGGCTTTAAAAAATTCATACAAAATACAAGAAGTTCGATCAATGTTGATTATGCATTCAAAAAAAGATGGATAACAAACAGTGTAGATAATTTTAAAGAAGTATTGCATTCCCCCAATATCATGGAATGCAGTGATGACGTTTTTAAAGGAAAGACTGCTATTCTGGTATCAGCAGGTCCCTCTCTGGATTTTGAAATCGAAAATTTGCGGCAGATAAAAGAGAACAGGTTGGCTTTTATATTTTCAGTAGGTTCTGCAATCAATACACTTATTTCTAATGACATTTTTCCTGATGCAATGTGTACTTATGATCCTTCTGAAAAGAATCAAATAGTTTTTAAAAAAGTCAATGAAATGGAGATTGCAAGTATTCCAATGATATTCGGTAGCAGTGTCGGCCATGAAGTCTTGCAGCAGTATCACGGCCCCAAATTTCATATGATTACCAGTCAGGATAATGTATCCAGCTTTTTATTGAAATTGGAAGATGAAAAAGAGCTGAGAACCGTTAATGATGCACCTTCCATTGCGGTTGTCGCACTGGAATTGCTCAATAAATTGCAGTTTTCACAGATTATACTTGTAGGTCAAAATTTGGCATACAGTGGTGTTAAGCAATACGCTGGTGGGATTGATTATTACAAAGATGGTATAGCAGAACAAATTAAAGATGAAAAAGACCTGCTTAAAACAATCGATGTTCTGGGCGAAGCAGTCGTTACGACGGATAGTTTTAATCGAATGAGAAACCAGATGGAAGCTTACATAAAAATGTATAACATTTCGGTTATCAATACAACAAAAAACGGTGCTCATATAGAAGGGTCAACTTTCATACCCCTGGAAACTGTGATTAAAAATAACTTGAAGGCAAAAATTGTTATTGGTGATGAATTCGAAAAGCTCAAAAACACATATCAATATGATCACACGTATCTGGAAGCTCAGTTCAATCAGCTGCAGGAAAAGTTTGAGATTTACAAGAAATTACTGACTGATATAAGAAAACAGCTGAAAAAGCTAGAAGAAGCAATCAATAACAATATAAAACAAATATCGACAATTCATAAAAAGTTGGATGGTCTGATTGAAAAAATGGAAGAGAATGAATATTTTATAACGATAGAAATGCCGCTAAATCGCGTGGAATATCAACTTCTAGTGAACACCGCACAACGAGTCAGGTTAGAAAAAAGTGCACTGTCAAAAGCACAGGGAGTCTTAAAACCAACGGTAACGTTTTTTAATCTGCTATATTTGGACAGTGATTTAAATCAGACGATCATGACAGTATTGACGAGTACCGTAAATAATTATTTGAATGAGAGCAGAAGATGAAAAAAATACTAGTAACCGGTGCGGACGGCTTTATCGGCAGCCATTTAGCAGAAGAACTTGTGAAAAACGGAGAAAAAGTAAAGGCTTTTGTGTGCTATAATTCGTTCAATTCATGGGGGTGGCTGGACACACTGCCAAAAGAGATATTAAGCGAGATTGAAATATTCACGGGAGATATCAGGGATCCAAATGGCGTGAGAGAAGCTATGAAGGGTGCAGAAGAAGTGTTTCATCTGGCAGCATTAATAGCCATCCCCTTCAGCTATCATTCACCGGATACTTATGTCGATACAAACATCAAGGGTACATTGAATGTTTTGCAGGCAGCACGAGATCTGAATACATCCAGAGTTCTGATCACTTCAACATCGGAAGTGTATGGAACGGCTCAGTATGTACCGATTGATGAAAAGCACCCATATCAGGGGCAGTCACCTTATTCAGCCACAAAAATCGGGGCGGATCGCCTGGCGGAATCTTTCCATCGAAGTTTTGACATGCCAATTACTATTGTGAGGCCTTTTAATACCTATGGTCCCAGACAATCTGCAAGAGCCGTTATCCCAACGATTATCACACAGTTGCTTGCCGGAAAAGAAGAGATTGAACTCGGTTCATTGACACCAACACGGGATTTTAACTATGTGAAGGATACCACTAATGGTTTCATCGAGATCGCTAAATCAGAAAAAACGATTGGAGAGGAAATCAACATCGCAACTCAGCAAGAGATATCAATTGGGCAACTTGCAGAAGAAATAATCAGGCAAATCAATCCAAATACAAAAATCATCTGCGATGAGCAAAGATTCAGACCTGAGAAGAGTGAAGTTAATCGATTGCTCGGTTCTAATGAAAAAATCAAAAGATTAACGAATTGGAAACCGCAATATACTTTTGAACAAGGATTGGCGGAGACGATTGAGTTCTTTAAAAACAACTTAGATAAATATAAAACAGATATTTATAACATATAAGGAGGGAATATGGATCATAAATTTATTCCCCTATCAGTACCCAATTTAAAAGGTAAAGAACTTGAATATGTGACTCATGCTGTAAAAACGGAGTGGGTATCAACAGGTGGCCCTTATGTCAATGAATTTGAAGGAAGAATTGCAGAATATGTTAAATCGAACGGAGCTGTATCCTGTCAAAATGGAACCTCGGGCCTTCATCTGGCACTTCTTGCGTGTGGTGTAAAAAAAGAAGATGAAGTGATTGTGCCGACGCTGACTTTCATTGCTGCGGTTAACCCGGTCAAATATATCGGTGCTGAACCGGTATTTATGGATTGCGATGATTCGCTCACAATGGATGCAGAGAAGCTACTGGAATTCTGCAGGAACGAGTGCAGCTTTATTGATGGAAAGTTAATCAATAATCGCACAAAAAAACACATTAAAGGGATCATAGTTGTGCATGTGTTTGGCAACATGGCTGATATGGAAAAAATAATGACAATTGCAGAGCAATTTCATTTAGAAGTGATTGAAGACGCCACTGAAGCTATCGGCACCTATTATATCGAAGGCAGGTATACCGGCAAATATGCGGGAACCATCGGTAATGTCGGCGTTTATTCATTCAACGGCAACAAAATCATCACGACTGGCGGCGGCGGCATGATAGTTTCGGACGATGTAAAATTGCTGAAAAAAGCAAGACACCTTTCAACCCAAGCTAAAAGTGATGAGTTGTATTATACACATGATGAGATTGGCTATAATTACCGGATGACTAATTTGCAGGCAGCGGTTGGCTTAGCCCAACTGGAACAGCTGGAAGGTTTTATTTATATGAAAACAATTAATTATGAACTATACAAAGAGAAAATCGATAAAATCCATGGGCTTTCATTATTACCGTTCAAAGACAATATCCGGTCAAATCACTGGTTTTATGCATTGAAATGCGAGGATTACTATCCAATGAATAGAGATGAGATTATAAAATATCTTTCATTAAAAGGCATACAGTCAAGACCAATCTGGGGTTTGATCAGTGAACAAAAACCATATGCAGATTGTCAGACCTATAAAATTAAAAAGGCAAAATATTTCTGGGAACATATTGTCAATATTCCCTGCAGTGCCAATTTAATAAAAGAAGATCTGTTGTATATCGTAGAATGTTTAAAGGAACCTTGCTAAATAATTATTCTAGCAATGGGAGGAGGATTATTTGAAGATTAAAGAATTTTTAATAGATGAAGAATGTTCTATGTTGGAAGCGATGGAATTGTTGGATAAAGTGGCGAAGAAAGTTTTATTTATTACTAAACAGGATCAATTAATTGCTGCGATTACTGACGGGGACATCAGAAGATGGATATTAAAAAAGGGAAACCTTGATGCGAAAGTTAAAGATGTCGCAAATTACAGTCCTATTTATATTTTTGAAAAAGATAAATTGTCTGCCAGAGAGTATATGAAAAAGCATTCAGTTGAGGCGCTTCCGATTGTTGATGAAAATAGGCACATACTTTCGATCCTATTTTGGGATAACGAGGAAATCAGCAATAGAAAAAAATTGGATGTTCCTATCGTTATCATGGCTGGTGGTCTTGGAACGCGGCTTTATCCTTATACAAAAATACTTCCTAAGCCTTTAATCCCGATTGGAGAAATCCCAATTGTCGAACATATTATTAACCGATTTAATCGAGAAGGAAGCAACGATTTCTATTTGATTATCAATCATAAGAAAAATATGATCAAGGCCTATTTTAATGAAATTAATAAAAGTTATAAAATCACCTATATCGATGAGGAAAAACCACTTGGAACAGGGGGGGGGTTAAGCCTTTTGAAAGGTAAAATAAAATCAACATTTATACTTTCAAATTGCGATATCCTTATTAAAGAAGATTATGAAAAGATGTACAGTTATCATAAGATAGAAAAAAATCTGATTACAATGATCTGCTCGCTAAAAAAAATAAAGATACCATATGGTGTAGTTGAAATTGGGGAAAATGGCGAGATTGAAAGTATGACTGAAAAGCCTGAGTTGTCTTTTTTTACGAATACGGGAATGTATATAGTAGAATCAAAAATTATTGAAGAAATGTCAGAAAATAGGGCTATTGATTTTCCAGATATAATAGAACAGTATAAGAACGCGGGTGAGAAAATCGGTGTTTACCCCATTAGTGCAAATGCATGGATGGATATGGGGCAACTTGATGAAATGGAAGAAATGAGTAGAAGGTTAGAACAAAATGAATGAGAAGTTGAAGTAGTGAAGAGTGTTCAAACTTGCTGTCAAAAAACAATATGAACAAATAATATGAGGAGAAAATTTTATGAATTCTTTTGATAATGTCTGGGAAGAAATCCATAGCACACAAGAATGGGGTCAATATCCGGCTGAGCATGTCATTCGATATGTAGCAAGAAATTTTTATAAAAAAGATCGGAAGAACACAAAATTACTTGATTTTGGTTGTGGTGGAGGTGCCCATACATGGTATCTGGCACGAGAAGGATTTGATGTATTTGCCTTTGATGGTTCACCTTCAGCTGTAGAAAAAACAAAAAAAAGATTAGAGTGAGAAGGTTTAACGGCGCACTTACAAGTTATGGATGGGGTGCAAATGGATTATCCCATTGATTATTTCGATGGAATTATAGATAGTGCAACAATATATTCAAATACATACAGTGCAATTGTTGAAATGTATGATAGATGCTACAATGTGCTAAAGAAAAATGGTGGCTTATTCACAAGTTGTTTTACGAAGTATACTGATGGTTTTGGTACAGGCACACAAATTGAGGATAATACATATAGAGATTTAATAAAAGGTCGTTTAAGCGGAAGAGGAATTGTTCATTTCTTTACTGACAAAGAATTATTTGATGTTCTTACAAAATGTGGTTTTATAAATATACACATTGATACGATGACATATACTGATAATGGCACTAAAGTTGAGATGCTATTAGCTCAAGCAGAAAAATAATGATATATATGACAAATTGTAAAGAATGTGTTCTATTGATTGTCATGTTAATAGAAACGTTGATACGATACAATTGGTTGAGGAGTAATTCATGGAACTTGGCAGTGAATTTAACATAAGACTTGAAGAGTTAGAAGAAACTCAGAATTCGATTTATCATAGATTAAAGAATTATAATAGTTGCTATTTAGATAGTGGCAGAAGTGCGATTAAGTTAATTTTAAAAGAGCTAAAAATGGGTGAGGTGTTATTACCTGAATACATTTGCGATTCTGTTATTCAGGCATTTTTAGGTTTTGATATAAAATTCTATCGATTGAAGGAAGATTTGACGATAGATTTAGATGATTTGCACAGTAGAGTTAATGATGATACCAGAGTAGTTTACTTGATGCACTATTTCGGAGTTCTTCAGCCTGAAAAAATTCTTGAGCAAGTTTTATTTATAAAAAATCAAAATAATTTTATCATAATTGAGGATACAACACATAGCTTGTTTTCAAAGTTACAAACTATTGGAGATTATTGTGTCTGCAGTTTAAGAAAATGGTTTGCAATACCTGATGGCGGTGTACTTTACTCGAAAAACTCTCTTGAATGTTGTAATTTGATTGATTTGAAAACAAATAAAAGTATTAACAAAGCATATGGAATGATATTAAAAACTCTTTATCTTGTTAATGAAATTGAGGTAAATTTACTATATAGAAAGATCTTTATTGATGCTGAAAAAGAAATTGATGAAAATGAAGAAATTAAAAAAATATCAAAGTTTTCTGAATATCTTTTAAAATGTTATAATGTATCATATTTAATTACAAAAAGAAAAGAAAATTATGCACAATTGTTAAGAGAAATAGTGGCTATAGGGTTGAAGCCAATTGTGGAAATTGAAGAAGCGTGTTGCCCTTTTGTGTTGCCAATAAGTATAGACAAAAGAGATGATTTAAGGGCATATTTAGAAAAAAACAAAGTATATTGTGCTATTCATTGGCCATTAGAAAAAACATCTCTTTATGAAAATTTGCGATCAAGAAATATGTCTATGAAGATATTATCATTACCGATAGATCAACGTTACGGAACTTATGAAATATCTTATTTAATTAGTGTGCTAAAGGATTATGGTGAGAGTTAAGAATGCTGGTTATAACCCATCAATACAAAGAAAAATGGAATAATATAGTCAAGTCATTTTCAAACTGGGATATTTATTATCTTCATGAGTATGCGGTGTCTTTTATGAAGCATGGAGATGGAATACCTTTGCTATTTTATTATGAAGCTATTAATTGTAGAATGTGTTATGTTGACATGTTAAATGATATTTCAGAAATGACAGTTTTTAATGAGGTACTTCTAGCACATAGGTATTTTGATTTAACAACACCTTATGGTTATGGAGGTCCAATGGTTGAAGGTGATTTTGATCCTGTAAATCAAAAAAAATTTCTTGCTGAATTAAATGTTTATTGTGTGAAAAATAAAATTGTCAGTCAGTTTATTCGGTTCCACCCACTATTAAATAATCAGATATATATGAAAGATTTAAGTAAAACGGTAGAATTAAAAAAAACGATAACAATTGATACTACAACACCCGAAATAATTAATAATAACATGATCAGTAAGTGCCGTAATATGGTAAGAAAAGCAAAAAAATTGGGAGTATCAATAAAATATGATACGGGTGATCATATAGACGAATTTATTAGGCTTTATGAATTGACAATGAAAGAAAATAATGCAAGTTCGTATTATTATTTCAAGCAAGAATATTATGATTATTTAATAAGTGATTTGACTGATAATACGATTTATTTCTATTCTTACGTTGAAGATATTATGATAAGTGCCGCAATTTTTTTCTATAATGACAAGTATATGCATTATCATTTGTCTGGTACACGTAAAGAATACCGACATTTAGCTTCAATGAATTTATTACTTGCTGAGGCTGCTTTATGGGCATCAGATCGTGGAATAAAATTTCTGCATCTGGGAGGCGGAGTCGGAGATATGGATAGTGATAGTTTGTTTAAATTTAAAAAACAATTTAACAGAAATGGTGAATTGCCATTTTATATAGGTAGAAATATATTTGATATAGAAGCATATAATGAG
>NZ_WJBC01000018.1 GCF_014284475.1 Acetobacterium fimetarium
ATTCCAAACCAACCCAAAGCATTCACATCACCCCGTAGGGGCGATCCGTGATCGCCCGCACCGTCAATGCCAAACTCACCGTCAGGCATACACACCACCGCCAGGCATCATCCCGTAGGGGCGATCCGCGATCGCCCGCAAACGCCAATCCCAAACCACCGTCAGGCATACACACCACCGCCAGGCATCATCCCGTCCGCGCGATCCGCGATCGCCCGCAAACGCCAATCCCAAACCCACCGTCAGGCATACACACCACCACCGGGCATCACCCCGTAGGGGCGATCCGTGATCGCCCGCAAACGCCAATCCCAAACCACCGTCAGGCATACACACCACCGCCAGGCATCATCCCGAACGCGCGATCCCTGATCGCCAATCAACGAATGTCGTCCACCCAAACCAGACAAAAAAACCAGAAATCGGAGGCTCCAATGGGCATCAAAGAGATCCTGATATCCTTTCTCGAAAACAACCTGTTTCTCAAAAACGGAACCTGCCCCATCTGCGGCAAGGTTCTTTTTGTCACCGACAATTTTCTCTGCCGGCAATGCTGGGAAGATCTGCCCAGAATCAACAACCCCGCCTGTGAACGCTGCGGCCGTCCCATCTTTCGTGCGAAACGAAAACACTGCTCGGTCTGCGCCAAACTAAACCTGCCCTTTGCCGGCGGCTACGCCTACCTGCGTTATGAAGATTCCGCCAAAGACCTGGTTCACGCCATCAAATTCAAAGACCGCCCCCATCTGGGGATCTGGATCGGCACCCGGATGGGAGAAGCCATCGCCGGACAAGAATGGGCAGCCGACATCGACTATATCGTGCCGGTTCCCCTGCACCCCAACCGACTGGGGGAAAGAGGCTATAATCAGAGCGAAAAAATAGCCCGGGGCATTCTGGAAGGTCTGGTTCAGGCGGATGGAAAAGCAGAACAGCCGGATGCCCCTGCTGCGCCACCGTTTTCACGCAACCCGAGTCAGCCCCTTCGCCCAGCGCCGCCGTTCCCGGCCGCCGCCGCGGTCCGCCTGGGACCTCAATACCTGCGACGCAGCCGGGATACGCCCCATCAGATTGGCCAGGGCCGAGCCGAACGGCTCAGAAATCTGACTGGCGCCTTCAGCGCCGAAGCTGTGGCAGACATTCAGGGAAAAACAATTCTGCTGGTGGATGATGTGCTCACCACCGGAGCCACTCTGGCAGAAGCCAGTGCTACCTTGCTTGAAGCCGGTGCAAAACGAATCTACATTGCTACCGTCTGTGCTGTTGCCGAATAGAAAAATAAAAAAAATAACCAAAAAATTCCTTAAAAAGCCCTGTTTAGGGGCTTTTTTTATGGCGAATCTTAATAAATAATGGTAAGATAAACCTACAAATAAGAAGTGTATAATAGAGATAAGGAAAAATACATGAAATTAATTTTAAAAGAACTCGCAGCCGTACTGGCTTCAGAAAATATAAAAAAAAATGAACCCATGAAAAATCATACATCATTTAAAGTAGGAGGTCCGGCGGACCTTTTATTATTGCCGCAGACAAAAGAAGAACTGCAGAAAGTCCTGACCATCTGCCGGGAATCAACCAAACCGTTTTACGTCATGGGAAACGGCAGCAATCTGATCGTTAGAGACGGCGGATATCGCGGGATCATCATCAAGACGAAAGCCCTGAACCGCGTTTGTGCAGCAGGCGAGACCATCACGGCCCAAGCCGGCATCAGCCTGAAAGCGCTGGCCGATTTTGCGCAGGAAAACAGCCTGACCGGGCTGGAGTTTGCATCAGGCATTCCGGGAACTCTGGGCGGGGCAGTCACCATGAATGCCGGTGCCTACGATGGCGAAATGAAAAATGTCATCAAGAGCATTGAAGTGATCACCGCAGATGGAAGCTTTGAAACCATCCCGGCCGATGCCTGTGCTTTCGGATACCGCAGCAGCATCCTCCAGAAAAAACCGTGGGTGCTGGTTGGTGTCAACCTGATCCTCAAAAAAGGCGAGGCCCAGACCATCAAGGAAAAAATGAACGATCTCAACACCAGAAGACGGACCAAACAACCGCTCGAATACCCCAGCGCCGGGAGCACCTTTAGACGACCAGAAGGCTATTTTGCCGGTAAGCTGATTCAGGACGCTGGATTTAAAGGCCGCTCGGTCGGCGGCGCTCAGGTGTCAGAAAAACACAGCGGCTTTGTTATCAATGCCGGCGGCGCCACTACCGCTGATATCCTCGCGCTGATCACCCTGATTCAGACCGGTGTTCACCAGCAATTCGGGGTTGACCTGAAACCCGAAGTGATTGTCATCGGCGAGGACTAAGCACGGAAGACAAGGGGAAGACACGGGGACGCTACGGCTGAGGAAGACAAGGGGACGCTACGGCTGTCAGCCCCCAATTTACAGGATGACAGACGTCGCGTCCCCTTGTCTTTGGATGCCGTCGCGTCCCCGTGTCTTGTTTTACCAGAATGATAGCCCCCTGTCCCCCGTGTCCTACCAAAGCAATAACGACGAATAAGGAAAAAGATGAAGATAATACACGATATGCACACCCACACGATCTGGAGCCACGGCAAAAACACCATCGAAGAAATGGTGCAGCAGGGCCGGAAAATCGGCCTGAAAGCGATCACCATTTCCGACCATGGCCGCAGTCATCCCGTTTTCGGGGTGAGAAAAAATGATTTTGCAAAAATGCGGGCCGAAATCGATGCGCTCAAAAAAAAATACGACGACATCGAAATCTACCTGTCAGTGGAATCCAACATCATCGGCGCCAATGGCGATATCGATATCAAAGAGGAAGAAAAAACCTACTGCGACTGGATCCTGGCCGGCTATCATTACGGCTATATCCCCGCCAGCATCAAAGACATCTTCCGCTTTTCGATCCCCAACTACGCCGCCCGGGTACTGCCGTTTTTGAGAAAATATGTGATCGAGATGAACACCAAAAGCTACATCAGCATGATGGAACAGCATGAAATCAAACTGATTACCCATCCCGGCGATAAAATGCCCATCGACATCGATCAGGTGGCCAAAGCCGCCGCCAAACACGGCGTCATTCTGGAGATCAACCCCCGGCACGACCATTTAAACGCCGCAGAAATAAAGACCGCCCTGAAATACCCGGTCGATTTTGCCGTCAACAGCGATGCCCATAAAATTCAGGCCCTGGGCGATATGCGCGACGTTCCCCAAATGCTCAAAAACGCCGGCATCCCCCTCGACCGCATCATCAATATCGAAGAATAACTACATATAAAGGAGAGAGTCATGAAAATTATCATCATTACCGGCATGTCAGGAGCAGGGAAGTCCCAGGCAATCGAAATACTCGAAGATTTGGGATTCTATTGTATCGACAACCTGCCATCCCAGCTGATCGTGACTTTCATCAACCTCTGTCAGCAGTCCGCCACCGGCATCGAAAACATCGCCCTGGTCACCGACATCCGCGGCGAGATCTTTTCCGCCGGACAGGCTTTTTCATTCATCGATTACAAAGAACAGGCCAGCAATGTCGAGCTGATCTTTCTCGATGCACGAGACGAAGTACTGGTTTCACGTTATCAGGAAACGCGGCGAAACCATCCGTTGTCCGGCCGCGCCGGCAACCTGCTCGAAGCCATCCAGGCGGAACGAAAAATCCTCGAACAGCTGCGGGAAATGGCCGACGACGTGATCGACACCTCGGACATCAAAGTCGGAGACCTGAAAAGAAAGCTGCGGCTACTGATCAAAAAAGGGGAAGAAAACACAAGCCCGCGCGTCAACATTTACTCCTTCGGCTTCAAATACGCCAGCCCCGTCGGCGCCGACTACGTCTTTGACGTGCGCTTCCTGCCAAACCCCTTCTATAAACCGGAACTCAGAAGTCTGACCGGCGAAGACCAGGCTGTCAGAGACTACGTCATGTCCTTCCCGGAAGCCCAACTGTTTTATGACAAGCTGCTGGATCTGCTGGCGTTTGTCATTCCCCAATTTACAAAAGTTTCAAAAGACACCGTTGAGATTGCCATCGGCTGCACCGGCGGACAGCACCGCTCCGTCACCTACGCCTGGCTGCTGGCCGCCGCCCTGAAAGAAAAAGGCTACGAAACCAGTCTCAGACACCGGGACATCAAAAACAACAGACAGGATCATTAACGCACAGGAAGATAGCGCACCACCTGCTTTGAATAATACACAAAGCATCATACTGTAGGGGCGGGTATTACCCGCCCGCGCCCGCCAACACGACGGAGTACATACTACGGTTCTGCTTGTATTTTCACCAAGCATATTTAATCGAAAAAACACAAAAGAACTGTTTCCTTTGTGCTCAAAACGCGAACAATTATTGCTTTGCAATCAGTTTCCACAACCAATTTCGTAACGTGTAGGCGAACAGTCGATAGACTGTCCGCCGTACAGTGTAGAAAATGGTTCGTGCGAAACTGATCGCAAAGCTCACGGCACTTTCGTAATTAATAAAATAAAAGGATGTGATTCCATGGATATGAAAGAATATATCAGAGAGTTTACTCTGAAAGATATCGTAAAAGTGAGAAACCCGAAAGTGGTGGCCATCGGAGGCGGCACCGGTTTATCCGTCATCCTCCGTGGACTCAAAAAATATACCGACCGGCTGACCGCCATCGTCACCGTCGGCGACGACGGCGGCGGTTCCGGTATGCTCAGAGAAGATTTAGGGATCCTGCCGCCCGGCGACATCAGAAACTGCATTCTGGCCCTGGCCGACGACGAAAATGTCATGCAGGAGCTGTTCAACTATCGCTTCCAGGGCGGCAACATGGAAGGCCAGAGCTTCGGCAACCTGTTTCTGGCCGCCATGAACGGCATCAGCCAGGATTTCTACGATGCCGTGCGGCGCACCTCCGACGTGCTTCAGGTAAAGGGCGAAGTGCTGCCGGTCACCCTGTCAGAAATGGTGCTGATGGCGACGCTGGAAAACGGAGCCGTCATTCAGGGCGAGTCCGCCATACCCGAAGCCTCCCTGGCACAGCACAGCCCCATCGCTCAGCTCTTTCTGAAACAGAACGATACCAAGCCGCTGCAGGAGACCATCGAAGCCATCCGCAACGCCGATCTGATCATCATCGGACCCGGCAGTCTTTATACCAGCATCATTCCGAATCTGCTGGTTAATGATGTGGCCCGGGCGATTTTCGACAGCCGTGCCAAGCGTTTCTATATCGGCAATATCATGACTCAGCCCGGTGAAAGCACCGGTTACACCCAGGAGGACCACATCCGGGCCATTGAAGCCCATCTCGACCAGGACGAGGGCCGACTGTTCGACTACGTCGTCGCCAATACCGGCAATCTGCCCAGAAGCATCGAGGAAAAGTACCAAAAATGCAATGCCGAAACGGTGAAAATCGGGACGCCCATCGCAGGCTACGAATACCTGCTGGGCGACTACGTCACCATGGAATCCGGCTATGTCCGCCACGATGCCGATCTGCTGGCCAAACGCATTTTCGAGACCTACATCAAGTAGGGCATGACTTGGGGACGATACGGCGTGTCAGCCCGATAGGGATGACATCCCGTCGCGTCCCCATGTCATGCCCGGGCAACTCAGTAATATGCCAGGATGAGACATCCCGTCGCATCCTCTTGTGATACGAGGGGCGATCCGTGATCGCCCGAAAACCATAACCCAAAAGGAGAAACCATGACATTTTCGGCCTTATTGAAAAAAGATCTATCCCGGCTTCCCTTCGGTTCAAAAGCGGCCCGTCAGGCCGAACTGTCCGGGATTATCGGAGCGGTGGCAACTATCATCGTCGATGAAGCGGGGGAGATGGCGATCAGCATCAAAACCGAAAACCCATCGGTTGCCGCCAGGAGCTACCAGCTGATCAAAAAGCTGTACGCCATCAAAGCCAGAATCAAAATCGAAAAGACCAAAAAATTCAAAGAACACCGGGCCTATAACGTTCTCATCGAAGACCCGAAGGTAGTTAAACGAATCCTGAGCGACTGCGAAATCCTGAGCTTCAACCATGCCGGACAGGCTTTTTTCGACAACCGGATGCCCGAAAAATTCAAAAAGCAGCCGCCCCAGACAAAAGCCTATATCCGGGGGGCTTTTCTGGGCTGCGGCTCGGTGTCCAATCCGGAAAAAAACTATCATCTGGAACTGGTCGGAAAGAAGACCCCGGTCCAGACGAAATCAAATGACCGCGGCGCCGCCGCAGGCACCGAGCAGTGCACCTATCTGCAGAGCATCAAGGACATCCTCAATGATTTCGGGATCAAATCCAATCTGATTCACCGAAAGTCGCACTGGGTGCTGTACCTCAAAGAAGGATCAAGCGTGGCCGACTTTCTCAATGTGATTGGCGCCCACCGCGGATTACTGGAGATGGAAAACATCCGGATCGTCAAAGAGATGCGCAATGACGTCAACCGTCAGGTCAACTGCGAGACCGCCAACCTGAATAAAACCGTCGCCGCCGCCTACGATCAGGCCGCCGACATTTTAATCATCAAAGAAAAGCTGGGACTGCGGAATCTGCCGCAGAACCTGTACGATATCGCCGAAGTGCGGTTAAACTATCCGGATGCCAGCATCAAAGAGCTGGGCGAACGGCTGGACCCGCCCGTCGGAAAATCCGGCGTCTACCACCGGCTCAAAAAGCTCAGCCAGATCGCCGAAGATCTCAGACAGAAGTAGCTGCCGGATACCCGTACCGACCAATTGTAAATCAGTTGGTTGCGCGCAGTTCGGACAGGCTATCGCCTGTTCGCCCTGAGGCAACCAACACGATGTTACAATTGTCGGTACTGCGTTTGTGCTTGCCTTGTGCTTCTCGAGGGTTTACAAAAGCGTCATGCATCATCCCGTAGGGGCAGGCCTTGCCCGCCCGCAGACGCGTCGGCGTCTGGTTAAAAACAGATGCCCTTGTGCTCCACGTGGTTGTACACTTCAACTATATTTTGTCCGAGGCTGCTCATTATCCTGTGATGCGCGTTGTGGCGGACATCTCGCAGAGTGTCCGAGCTCATGCGTGTCACGGATAATAGCAGCACCGGACAATCGCATCGCTGCAGTTCAGTTGACCAGATCCATCCCGAAGTAGGTGCGCAGATCCTGAATCGCCCGGCGGTGCAGCTTGACCAGGCTGTTGGGCGTCACGCCGATACTGAGGGCAATCTCCTTGATGCTCCGGTTTTTAAAATAATGTTCCTCGATAATCCAGCGCTGCCGCGGCCGCAGCTTCGGCAGATAGCAGAGCAGCGACGACAGATCCTCCGCATGAACATAATCGTTTTCAATGTCGGTCTGCTTATCCGCCAGAGAATCCAGCAGCGTGGCCGTTTCGTTCTGATCCGGCGCATCCAGCGAAATGGCATTGCGATGAGACTTGGCGATATTGACAAAATAATAAAATAACTCTTTCTTCAGGTAGCCGGAAAACGGCACCCCCAAAGCCTCCTCATAAGCATCCACCGAGTTCAGCAGCACAATCGCACCTTCATTGAGATAATCATCAACCGCATCGGCATCATAAACATAACGGCGAATCAGCGAAAGCATCAACGGCCGAAAGCCCTCAATCAAAGCCAGCTGGCAGCCGGCGTCCTTTTTCTTTGCGCCGCGAACCAAAAAAATGATTTCATTATTTTCCATATTTCACCTCTTCCAATAAAATAGAACATATATTTAAAAAACGACCGTTAGCTTCGCTGCCGGTTTGCGCGAATCAATGTGTACACTGTACGGCGGACAGTCCATCGACTGTTCGCCTACACGTTACCAAATTGATTGCGAAACCGACATCAAAGCAACAATTGTTCATACTATCTAAATTTAGCAAGCATCCATAAAATAGAACATATGTTCGCATATCCATTATACATACTTGCCAAACGAATTTCAATCATTTTTTAAAATATGCAAAAGAGCCGGTGCATTGCACCGGCTCTTCAAAATCATTTAAACACTGGCCATTGCAAAATCTGTTGTGGTGGTGCTGATCAGCTGTCCGCTGACCTTGGCGGTCAGGTTGGAGCTGTCAGGCGCAAACACATTTTTAGCCAGGATCAGATCCATTGCCGCATTCATGTCAGCCGCCGTCACCGCCGGTTTCGCATCCGATACGGAAATGGTCGAATTCTTCCCATCCGCACGTTTAAATACCATCGTCGCTTTAATATCTGCCATAAGATTCACCTCCTTTCACAATTGTTTTTTCTACTCCTAACGCAGTACCGACAATTGTAACATCGTGTTGGTTGCCTCAGAGCGGACATCTCGAAGAGTGTCCGATTCTGCAGCAACCAACTGATTTACAATTGGTCGGTACGGTTATCGGCTGTCTCTTAGACGCCCGGAATCAGGAGCGTGCTTTCAATTTTGATAACTTCTTCCATGGTCGGCGTCTGTAGTCCGGCAAGCGCCTGAGCCACAGCGTAGATATCATCATCGACAGCCGTTTCCTTCAGATTTGAATAAGTCTTCGACTTAATCACTTCCTTACCATCGACCATCCCGTAGTTGGAACGGATCTGGATTTTGTTTCCAAGAAAATCAGTAGTTACTGGCATTCTGTGTACCTCCTTTCTTCAGGCATTAGCGATACTGCCGTTAGTTTCGCTGCCGGTTTGCGCGAACCAATTTGTACACTGTACGGCGGACAGTCTTAGGACTGTTCGCCTACACGTTACCAAATTGGTTGCGAAACCGACAGCAAAACAAC
Source organism: Acetobacterium fimetarium (assembly GCF_014284475.1). Taxonomy (GTDB): domain Bacteria; phylum Bacillota; class Clostridia; order Eubacteriales; family Eubacteriaceae; genus Acetobacterium; species Acetobacterium fimetarium. The sequence continues at coordinate 8,711 of NZ_WJBC01000018.1, forward strand.
TTCTGTTCGTGGCTTTAAGTTTCGCAACTTCCTGTGTATACTCTATAAATGGAACAAACCGGAAAAAGGTGCCAAAAAGAAATAAGAATGTATTTTACACTTCCTTATTTCATTTTAACGGCTAAAATGAAATAAGAACCCGTAGGGGCGATCCTTGATCGCCCGCCCCGTCAATTTCAAACCACCCGGGAACAGTCACCACCCCCGTTAGGCATCATCCCGTAGGGGCGATCCTTGATCGCCCACCCCGTCAATTTCAAACCACCCGGGAATATTCACCACTCCCGTCAGGCATCATCCCGTCGGGGCGATCCTTGATCGCCCGCCCCGTCAATGTCAGGAACAAACGCAAAAAGGCGGGTATTACCCGCCTAACAAAACCTAAATCTCCAGATGACAGAACCCTTCATCCTCATAGATGATCACACCCAGCCCCTGGTTCTCGGCGGCCGCCGCCAGCTCAAAGACCGAAAAGTCCGGCGCGTAGCAGTCCACCGCATAGCCGACCAGATGGCGTGAATTGGCAATGCCGCCGACCTCCCGGTTGCGGATCGGGCAGCGGACACCGGACGTCACGATGACCGCAGCACCAAGCGCTACCCGGACCGCCTCCAGCCGGGCCAGCAGCTCGCCGTTCATCTCCGCCGGAAACCCGGTGCAGTAACGCCCTTCGCAGCAGCAGGCAAACTCATCTCTTTTGAAGTGGGCCGTCAGCTGCTCCCCGGCAGCATCGGTCACTTCCTGCGCCGGCCCATCCCCCCGAAACAGCGCCGCATGCGTCAGCGGCCCCACCATTCCATCCACTTCCAGCCCCCGGTCAGCCTGAAACGCCGCGATCGCCGCCCGCGTCAGCGGCCCGTCGATCCCGTCAATCGGCCCCGGATCATATCCGGCCGCCACCAAAGCTTCCTGAATCAATTCCATATACATATCAAATCCCTCCTTTTATTTCACAACGAACCCGTAGGGGCGGACCACGCCCGCCTTTGATCCCACAATGAACCCCGTAGGGGCGATCCTTGATCGCCCGCAACGTCAATACCACAAGCCAACGCACAGGGCAGGCCATATCCTCCCTGTCGCTCAAGCCGTAACCCAGTACCGACAATTGGATACCAAACCAAAAGAGCAGAGCGGACGGAGATCAATCGAACCACCGTTGCTCAAGCCAAAACCCAGTACCGACAATTGTAACATCGTGTTGTTTGCCTCAGGGCGAACAGGCGATAGCCTGTCCGAACTGCCTGCAAACAACTGATTTACAATTGGTCGGTACGGTATTCGCCGCAACGAAGTGATTTCCAAAATCCTGTCCACTCTGAAACGATACTTCCAGTCTGCAAACAACTGATTTACAATTGGTCGGTACGGTATCCGCCGCAACGCAATGATTTCCCAAATCCCGTCCGCTCTGAAACAGCCGTTAAGATTTCGCCTCCTTTTCCGATAACTGCGCCAATACGCTTTTGAGCCGGGCCGGAATCGGAAAACCCAGCCGGCTCAGATTCTCGGTGATGCTGATGCCTTCGTTGGCGGTGTAGAAGAAAATCACAGCGGTGCGCATGGCCGCGCCGCCGCCCAGCAGGTTCTGATCGAGCAGATGGCCCATGGCCACCATCACCAGAATCAGGATTTTCTTGAGAATGCCGACAAAACCAATTTCACTCGCGATCTGCCGTAGCGCCACCGCCGCCATCACGCCGGTCAGGTAATCAATCAGGATAAAGCCCAGTAGGGTATAGAGATACCCGTCGAAGCCGCCCAAAAGAAACCCCAGCACCGACCCGATGACCGCGAACCCCTCCGGCAGCCGGTTCAGAATTGTTTTCATGAAACCTTTAATCCTCCTTTCATCAGATTGAGACAGATGCGCTGGCACCGTTTAAAAACTGCCGTTAACTTCGCTGCCGGTTTACACGAAACTATTTTTACACTGTACGGCGGACAGTCTTAGGACTGTTCGCCTACACGTTACAAAATAGTTTGTGAAAACCGGCATCAAAGCAAGTTGGTTTATGCCTTTAAAATTACACAGTGCAACTGTCTCTTTATATATATGGAAGACATTTAAAAAAGATGACACAAAAAAAGACCATCCGATAAAGGATGGTCAAAAAAAATCGCTATTAAGAACTGTAGGGGCGAGCCTCGCTCGCCCGCAACGTCAATACCCAAAACCAACGCATCGAGCAGGCTGCACCCGCCCTGTCGATCAGGCCATTGTCGGTACGATCTAATACAGATTCGCTTTCAGCGTCTTAATCTCTGCTTTCAGCTTGTCCGCAATCTCGTTGAGCAGCGTCAGCTTGGCACTGATTTCCGTCATCGAATCCTTGTGTTCGCCGATGATCTTGTTGGACTTCGCCGCCTGGGCTTCAACCCCGTTCATGCTGGCCACAATGCTGTCGAGAATCGTTTCGATCTTCTTGGCCGAATCCACACTCTGGGAAGCCAGTTTCCGGACCTCGTCGGCAACGACATTGAAACCGCGCCCGAATTCACCGGCCCGGGTCGCTTCAATGGCCGCATTCAGCCCCAGCAGATTGGTCTGGGTGGCAATATCGCGGATAAATTTCAAAATCGAATCCGTTTCCTTGACCTTGTTCTTGGAGATCGTCGAAGACTCCAGCAGATCATCCGATGTTTGCGTCAGCGATTCGATCTGCCCGGAAAAACCGTCGATGAATTCACTGATCGAGCGGACATTGTCAAACATATTCTGGGAAATCAGCTCGAATTTTTCGGTTTCGTCCACCAGCAGCCGGTTGTGATGGCCCATCTGGGAGATGGAGTTGGCAAAAACATAGAGCATTTCCGCCGCCGCGTCAATTTGCGCGCGGGGAACGATCGAAACCTTCCGCAGTGCCTCAATGTATTCATCCTCGTCGATCCTCAGTTCGCGGGCGATTTTGCGGAAGTTTTCCTCGTCCGGTTCCTCGGTCAGCACCTGACCGCCGAGGATGGCGCCGATCTGGACCCCGTCGATGACAATCGGAGCGGCAAAATCGACCAGCCCGGCATGGCAGGAATAAACCGCCGGCCGGCCGGAAGCCGCCGCTTTTTTACCGCCGCTGATATCGCATTCGACACAGCGCCGATTGCCTTCCGTTGAAGAGCCGCGGGTATATTTGATACAAAAATCCGTAAAACAGCTGGGCTGAGTAATTTCACCTTTTACGTTGTCGCAGGAGATACTGGCCATTCCTGTCGCCGCGGAAAAAGCATCCTGAAACTTCTGCAATACATTAACATCGATCAGTTCGTCTACTGAATACTCTACACTTTTTTCCATTTTATACGCCTCCATATTGATTGTCCCAGGGGAACGATTTAATGTTATACCAATAAAATATGATATAATAAGATCAAATTAAAAAAATCGTATACATTTCTGATACTTTTTTAATATATGATTTCTATTTTCCCGAAACCTTTGCTATAATAAACATATTGTATCACGTCAATTTACGATTGTCACCTACAAAATATTTAATCCCAACTGCAATAAAACGTTCTAATCAAACGTTACTATATTATGGAGGAATAATACTTAATGATACTATTTTTGAGTATGGTGGTACCCCCGGACCCAAGCACCGAGCATCATAAAAAACTTAAAATTGATGAAAAGCTGTTCGCCCGCATCGCGGCCGACGACATGGCCGCCTTTGAAGAACTGTACCGGGTGACCGAACGCAGCGTCTATGCCTTTGTCCTCTCGATTCTGAAGAACCATGACGATGCGCTGGACGTGGCTCAGGATACCTACCTGAGAATCCGCGCCGCCGCCCATCTCTATAAGCCGATGGGCAAACCGATGGCCTGGGTTTTCACGATCGCCCGGAATCTGGCGATCAGCAAAATCCGTTCCCGGAAACAGGGCGACAGCGTTCAGGTCGACGATCTGGAGAACGACCTGTCCTTCTCCTATGTCACCGACAGCGGTGACAAACTGGTGCTTCAGACGGCCTTTAAAATTCTCAGCGATCAGGAGCGGGAAATCATCTTACTGCATACCATATCCGGCTTTGCCCATCGTGAGATCGCCGAAAGCCTGAATATGCCCTTATCTACCGTACTATCGAAATATCATCGCGGCTTAAAAAAGCTCAAAAAATATTTAAAAGAACAGGAGGTGTTATAATGAATACAAGTGATATCGAGAAATCCATCCGCCACGGCATCAGCCAGGCGCCATTGCTGGATTTTGCCAAGCTGGCCGCGATGCCGGTGGTCAAAATGACCGAGCATGACTATATTACCCGGCAGCCGGCCCGTGTCAAACGAAGACCCCGCTACTTTAGGCAGCTCTCGTCGGCCGTCGCCTGCTGTGCCGTTGCCGTGGTCTGCTATTCCGGCTGGTATATCCAGTTTAGGTCACCCGACAGCACCGTCGCCCTGGATGTCAACCCCAGCATCGAGATCGTCACCAACCGCCACAACCAGGTGCTGTCGGTCCGGGCCCTCAATGATGATGCCAAAAAGATTGTCGCCGATCTGGATTTTGACCAGGCCGATCTGGATGAGTCCGTCGATGCCCTCGTCTCCTCCATGATCGATCAGGGCTATCTCAATGCCGACCGCAATGTCGTGCTGGTCTCGGTGGCCAACAAAGACGCCGATAAAGCCGATGATCTGGCCGTCGCCGTCGATCACTCGATCAAAGACAGTGCCGCCAGCCAGGACATTGAACCGACGGTGCTGCGGCAGACGTTGACTGAGACCGATGATGAAACCGCCGCCCTGGCGGATCAGTACAGTGTTTCCACCGGCAAGATCAAGCTGGTTCAGGAGATTGCCGCGGCTGATGAAACCCTGACGGTCGACGCGCTGGCGGGCAAATCCGTCACCGAACTGCTGCAGATTTCGATCGAAAAAGCCGTGGATCTCAACAAAATCGTTCAGTTTGACGAACCGGCCACCACCCCGGACAGCAAGGCCGACAGTGCCGCCGCCGTCAAGGAAACCATCGCCGATCCAGTCGTCCCGGCCGACCCGGCGACCACCGAACCGACCGCGGTCAAAGAGACGCAAACCGTCCCGTCTGACACTGCCGCCGTCAATCCGGCCAAAACCGGCACCAGCGAGGCTGAAACGGTCACGCTGCCGACGCCGTCAGACAATGACAACGCCAGCGCCAACGAATCCGCCAGCGGCGATGAACCGGTCGTGACACCGCCACCGGCAGCGGGCACAGACAGCGGGGCGTCCACCAACGAGTCGGATCTCAGCGATCCGGTCGTGACCAGGCCGGCGGCCGGCAGCAGCGTCATCGCGCCGACCGAAACCGGCACCGTGCCGGCGGCCATCCCCGTCGAGTAGGGGCGGTCCTTGACCGCCCGCTCCCATTTGTAACAATTATCACAAAAAAATATTAAAAAAATAAAAAAAACGAATAATGGCTGCAATAAAACCGCAGCCGGTTCCGTTATCTGATTATAGAGAAAAAACCCCGGACTATTTTTTTAAAGCAGTGCTGAATAAAGAATGGGGGTAAAGCCCCGGCAGTGTCTGCCGGTGGCGGGAATAACAGCACGTGAAAGGTGGAATGCCAGCGAATACAGCAGCGCGATCGGAGCGACAGGGCCAGCAGTCATCATCGGAATAAATACAGTGGTTTGTGTAACGAAGATGAAGACAATGTGTTATTTTTGTAAAAAAAACCTTGCGATTCGAAATAGTTGAGACAATTGGATGTATTCGAGAGATTATGAGATAATGTGTTCGTTTTTATCGGCAAGCAGATTAATTTAATTGTGCGAAATGGTGTAATTCGTATTATATCTTTAAAAAAAGTATAATAATTTATTGCAAAATAGCACAAGAAGGTGTAGAATTCATTGTGAGAATGCTCTTACTCATTTAGCGTTCCATGATATGTGTAAACCTAACACCTTTTCTAAGATGGTGTTGTAGAATTGGTTTACCCTATGAGGACAATACTTATTAGGAAAGGAGGAAGAGGGCGTAAAGTGGTTCCGCTGAAATGGAGCATAATTAAATCCTGGATTTTAACGTGAGTAGATCATAAAGATCGTTGCTATTCGGGTAGACAACAAAATATATTAAACGGAGGATTTAAAAAAGTATGAAAAAACTTACAGCAAGTATTCTTTCAGCAATGCTGATGCTTTCTATGGTCTTTTCTTCAAGCGTTTTCGCTGCCAATGATGCGACTCAAGCATCTGCATGGGATTCGTTTGTGGGACTGTTCACAAAAGCAACAACGTCTGAAACGATGGGCGTTGAGTATGCGGGTTGGGTTCAGGATGTTGGTCAGACACCAACAGATGGGACCTACATTACCGGACCTGGTCGATTGGGAACTCCTGGTTTAAGTCGACGACTTGAAGGATTCCAGATTAAATTAACCGGTGCTATTCCTACCGGCGCAAGTATCAAATACATTGTGCATGTAGAAGATTATGGCTGGATGGGTAATATCAATGATACCACTACCTGGAAAGCTAATGGCATCTATGCCGGAACCAAAGACGAATCAAAACGTATCGAAGATATCAAAATCGTCCTGGTTGGCGCTGATGGCAAAACATTGCCAGGTTACAGCGTAAGCTATGCTGGCCATGTTGAAAATGAAGGCGATACCGCTTGGGTTTCTGACGGAGCTTCTTTTAACAACACTGGCAAAAGCCAACGTTTAGAATGCCTGGAAGTTAAAGTCGTTCAGACTAAAGCTGATATGACTGCTTACACTGCCGCCGTAGCACAAGCTAAAGCAGTTGATGGCGAACTTTTCACAACAACTACTTATGCAGCTTTAACAAAAGCTCTGGCTGATAATGTTGTAACTGATACTGATACTCAAGTAAAAGTAGATGCAGCAACAACAGCTATCACAACTGCTTTCAATGCATTAGTGCCTGTATCTGATCTGGACGCTTACAACGCAGCGGTTACTAAAGCTAATGCGGCTGTCAAAGCTGATTACACTGCTGATTCTTATGCAGCACTGACAAAAGCGCTGGCTGACAATGTTGTTACTAATGACGACACACAAGCTAAAGTTGATGGCGCGGTAACGGCTATTAACGATGCTTATGATGCTTTGGTAGAAGTTGCTGACATGACAGCTTATGATGCAGCAGTAACTAAAGCTAAAGCAGCAGTAGAAGCTGATTACACCGCTGATACTTATGCAGCTTTAGAAAAAGCATTGGCTGACAATGTAGTGACTAACCAGGATACACAAGCTAAGGTTGATGAAGCTACGAAAGCTATTAACGATGCTTATGATGCTTTAGAATTAGTAGTAAAAGTTGATGGTGCTACAGTAGCAACAGCTAAAACAATTGAAGTAGCATTCAATACTCCTATTGCAGATACTTCTAAAGTAACTTTTGCAGTTAAAAGAGGAGCAATCAATGTAACTGGTTTAACAGTAACATGGAACTCTGACAAAAACAAAGCAACCTTAACATCAACAACAAATTACACAGCTGGCGATTACACAATCAAAGCAGCTGGTATGACATTTGGAGTAGATACAGCTACCGTTAAAGTTGAAGCTCAAAAAGTAGGTTCAATTGAAATCGTAGGCGACAATGTAGTTGCAACAGCAGCTGGTGCTTCTACAGGGATCGTTAATTACATCGTTAAAGATCAATATGGTACAGATGTAACTAAAGAAACTGTTGCTATGAACTTAACTTGGACAGCATCAGCAGGTACAGTAACTGATGATAACCAAGGTAAAGCGACATGGAATAAAGGTTCAGCAATTGTTGTAACTGGTACAGCGATTGATACAGTTACTTTAACTGCATTTGATCCAGCAACTACCAAAACAGCTGCTAAGAAATTAACAGCAGTGGCAGCATCAAATGTAAATACATTTGGTTTTGATGGCGAACCAGTAGTACCAACTAATGCTACTAGACTTACATCAGGTCAAAATGATGTAGTGTTTAATTATACTGCAGCAGATCAATACGGAAATGCAGTTGTTCTTCTCAGCACTGATTTATCACAATTACAGTTTATGTCGACTGATACAGCTGTGGTTGATCCAGCAAGTGCTGCGATTGTAAATAAAAAACTGACATTTGACTTCAAATCAGGTATAGCTACAGCTAAAGAAGTTACGCTGACAGCTATTAACAAAAATACGGGGGCAACTTCTCAAGTTAAATTTACAGTTAATCCTGTAGCTGATGCTTCAGAACCTACCATCGTACCGCCAACAACTAACTTTGGCGTTGGTGCTTCAAATTTCAAAGTTTATTTAACAGTAGCCGATCAATATGGTAAACAGTTAACAGCTGATGAAATTGTGACAGCATCAAAAGCTAACAAATTCCAATTCGCATCAACAAATACAGCCGTTATGACAGTTGCGGCTGCTAATTCAGTAGCTAAAGATACTACTGGTGCGTTCATTTATATTGCTGCAGGTGGAAGTGCTACATCAGGCCAGAGTGCAACATTGTCATTCACAGTTACTGCTTCTGGTAAAGTAGCAACACAAGCATTCACATTGGTTGCAGCAAAAGTTCCAGCAGCTATGACATTAGTACCTTCTTCAACCACATTAACTGAAGGTGCAGCATCGACATTAAAAGCTACTTTCGTAGATCAATATGGTGATCCAATCACCACAGCTTTAACCTATAAAGTTAAATTCACATCTTCAGATACGTCTGTTGCAGCAGCACCAGCTAATGAATCTTTAGCAAATATGGTAACAGCAGGTAAAACAGTTACTGCTTTATCGGGCTCAGCTGGCAAGTCAACAACAATGACTGCTGAATTATTCAATGATGCTAATGGAAACAGTACATTGGATGCAGGTGAGTTAGTAGATACTAAAACTGTTACTTATGCAGTTACAAATGCTACAGGCTTAACCTATTCAATCACAGATATTCCGAAAATATATGGTAATGCATCATTGAACCTTGACAGTGCATATGCAAAAGAAATTAAAGTAGTTGCTAAAGATGGTAGCGGTAATACTGTTTCTATCCCATCTTCATCTATTGTAAGTGTAACTACTGAAGATGCTGCAACCGCAGCCGTTGGCAAAGCAACATCATCAAGTGCAGCAACACCGTCACTTCAAGATAAATACGTAGTATCTGGTATTGCTGGTGGCATTACAGGTACTGGTGTAACAACAAAAGACGTAAAAATTCGTGCGCTTGTTAACACAGGCAGTGATGTTGTCACAGTAGAAAAAACAGTAACAGTGTCTAAAGAAGCATTAGTAGCTACATCAATAAAAGTATTAGATGGAAATCTTGATGCTAACTTAGATGGAGTTGATGATGAAATGACTGCACCATCATGGACTTTTGCAGATCAAGCAGCTTTAAAGGCAGGTATTGATTTACTTGCAGACTGTGGTAATCTTGGTCAACCTTATGTAAGAGTGTATGACCAATTTGGAGTAGCAGCACCAGCATTGAATGCTACAACTACAACTAAAGGTATTACATTATTATGTAACGTAACAGCTGATAGTGATTTTGCTTATGGCACTAATGATAAAATTGCCTTCGCTCTAGTTGATGGCGGTGGTGCAGCAAATTACGATTCTGCTACTGTTAAACTTGGTGTTACAGCTGATAAAACAACTTTTAAAGCTGGATCAACCTTTAAAGCAGTTGTTACAACAAGCAATGGTTTGTCAAAGACTATTGATTTTGCTGTAACGAGTGCGACTTTACCGGCTTCAATTAACTTAGTGTCAAATACTGATGTCTCTAAAAAAGGTGGAGCAAGTGTTACATTAGGTTCAGCACCTGCTACAACTAAAACTGCATGGTTAGCACCAGACGGTACTACATCATTTAGTGAAGGTTCTACCATGACTAAATTAGTAGGTGATGGAGCAGCGACAACAATTCTTGCACCAACAACTGAAGGTAACTACTTTGTATACATTGTAGATGCCAAAGGTAATATTTCAGCAGCTTCAGATAATAAAGTAATTGTTGATAATACATTGCCAACAATTAGTGTTGCTACAGTTACTCCTGGAGGCGCTCCAGGCACTGATGCGGTACTTGCTTTAACTGCAAATGAAGTAGCTACTTACTACTATGCTGTTTTACCTGCAGCATCAGCCGCACCTAACGCAGCTGAGATCATAGCTCAAACACAGTCTATTAAAGGGACAGCAGCTTATACAACGGCTGCTACACCTCAAAATATTAATGTTACGAGTTTAACTGCAGCAACTGCTTACAAATTATATGTTGTAGTTGTTGATGCTGCTGGAAATGAGTCAGCTGTTACAACTACTGCGTTCACAGCAGGCCCAGCGGTTTAATAAAAACAATCGGTGCCAAAAACAAACGGTGCCTGTTACTTAACTTATTCAACTTAACTTATTGAGAGAATTTAATAAGTTGGGTGGTTAAGAAAACAGAGAATAGAGACGATTCGAGACATACGGTGCCTGTCACTTAACTTATTCAACTTAACTTATTGAGCTGGATGGTTTAGAAACAGAGAATAGAGACGATTCGGGTTCTTAGAACATACGGTGCCTGTCACTTAACTTATTCAACTTAACTTATTGACAAGCGGTGCCTGTCACTTAACTTATTCAACTTAACTTATTGAGTTGGCGGTTGAGAAACAGAGAAATAAAACAGAGAGACGATTCGGGTTCTTCGGGACTCGGGTCGTCTTTTCTTTTGGAGACAAACGGTGCCTGTCACTTAACTTATTCAACTTAACTTATTGAGCTGGATAGTTAATGACAAACGGTGCCTGTCACTTAACTTATTCAACTTAACTTATTGAGGTGGATTAAACAAACGGTGCCTGTCACTTAACTTATTCAACTTAACTTATTGAGGTGGATGGTTTAGAAACAGAGAATAGAGACGATTCGGGTTCTTCGGGACTCGGGAACACAAGGGGACGGTTCTATTGTGCACTTTGTTGGCTGAAAAATCTGGGGGAATCTGTCTGGAAAAGTTTTTGCTGGTGACTCTGATTTCCAACTTTTGTCTGTTTCCAATCAGTTGCACCAGTTTCTGCCCACCCAAACTCACTACGGGGAACACAAGGGGACGGTTCTATTGTGCACTTTGCTGGTTGAAAAATACTGAGGAATCTGTCTGGAAAAGATTTTGCTGGTAGCTCCGGCTTTCAGCTTTTGTCTGTTTCCAATCAGTTGCGCCAGTTTCTGCCCATCCAAACTCACTGAAGAATTTGAATTCTCCAACCAGTCCATCTTTTTTGTCCTAAAATTGCCGTCAGTGTCGACAGTCGTGTCAGATCAGTTCAGTTGTGATGATTCCGGACTCCAGTGCCAGTCGATATGACGACAGAGCCACCCAATCCGGACGATAGTAGAACACAAGGGGACGGTTCTATTGTGCACTTTGCTGGCTGGAAAACCTGGAGGAATCTGAATGGAAAAATTTTCGCTAGTGGCTCTGGATTCCAGCTTCTGTCTGTTTCCAATGAGTTGCGCCAGTTTCTGCCTAGCCAAACACACTGAAGAATTTGAATTCTCCAACCAGTCCCATCTTTTTCACTGTTCCGGTGCCTGGCACCACTTAACTTATTGACTTAACTTATTGAGTTGGTGAGCGGAGGGACTAGAGAAAATAGAGAGGCGATTCGGGTTCTACGGGACTCGGGTCGTCTTTTCTTTTTTTAAGTTGGAGGCGCGGCGGTCAGCGGAAAGTGGACAAGCTGCTGGTATGGTAAAAAATTGGATTATTTTCCAGAATCAAATTTAATAGCATTTTAAAGGGAGATCAATTATAATGATATTAATAGCAAAGAAGGTGAATGAATGAAAGTGACTGAGACAAAAGTGCAAAATCCCCACGATAAGTTTTTTAAAGATACATTCTCAAATCCGGTATTGGTCAGAGACTTTGTTGAGAATTATCTGCCAGAACCTATTTTAAAACTAGTTGATTTGAATGAACTGGAGATTCAGAATGGCAGTCACGTCGATGAAGAACTCAGTGAGGTCTTCTCAGATATGTTGTTCCGGACAAAAATCAATCAGAGAGATGGCTATCTCTATTTTCTGTTTGAACACAAGAGTTATCCGGATCGAATGGTTGCCCTGCAGCTACTGACTTACATGGTTCGCATCTGGAATCAGAAGGTCAACAAGGAAAATCAGACTCATATTCCGGTGATTATTCCAATGGTGATTAGCCATGGAAAAACGAAATGGAAGAGTGGATCGATGTTCAGTGATCTGATCCTGAATTTTGAATCGTTTCCGGAAGAAGTCAAACAACTGATACCGGATTATCGCTACCAGCTCTATGATTTATCGCAGTTTTCGGATGAAGATATCAAAGGAAAGGCAGAGCTGATGATTGCATTGTCCGTTGCCAGGGATATTTTCAAAAAAAGCGGTGAGGAATTTCTGGAAACGATTTTCAAGGCTGCCAGAGCTTTAGCAGAGTTAGATGAAAAGGAAACGGGTATTCAGTATTTTGAAACCTGTATGCGCTATATTCTGACATCCGGTCCAAAGCTTTCAAGGGAGCAATTGAATACTGTGATTAAGGAATTGGAAGTAACCTACAAGAAAGGGAGTGAAGTAACCATGACATTGGCTGAAATTTTAAGAGAAGAAGGTTTTGAAAAAGGTATTGAAAAAGGCGAAATCAAAACATTAATCAAAATGGCAATCAAATTGTTGACTCAAAAATTCGGTGTCATGCCTGCTGAGTATTCTGAAGCGATTACAAAATTGGATTCAACAAATTTAGAGATTCTAATTGATGGAATTAAAGGTTTTGAAAATTTAGATGATGTCAAAAAATATTTAGACCTCTGATGCTTGCAGGAGTTAAGACATACGATGCCTGTCACTTAACTTATTCAACTTAACTTATTGGGTTGAGAAGTTGATTCAGAAAAACGGAAGACGTCGTCAGTAAGTGGACAAGTTGCTGGCCAAGTACTGAAAAGAATAGTAAGTGCCTAGATGGCAATAGCAAGTCTGATCCAAACCTGTTATACTGATGACATCATTATTTGAGGCACTTTTTATAGTTATGATTGAGTCTGCATGCGTCCGTGCCGATATATCAGGCACCGTGGGGCAAAAATTCATATTACCATGGCAAATCTGGCCGGCAAATTGCAAGTGGGAAAAATCTGAAAGAAAATGTTTATAATTTCTCATTTCAAAGTTTATAGAAATATCTTTAAATAATAAAGGAAATATTGTTATACCTATGTTAAAATAAGATTATAAAAATCATGGATAAAGAAATGAGATGGTAAGATGTCATTCCCAAAAGAAAAAAAAGAACGAATTGAAAAATATATTTTGGAGTTGATTAAAAACGACGATACAGAGCATTGCAAAAGTAAAACGATGAGTACTTTCGGTATTTCGACAACTACTTATTATCGTTATCTGAAAAGCCTAGAAACCAGAAACCTTATTCAGAAAAAGGAAAATGACCAATATCATCTTGTAGAGATACGAAAAGAGTTTTTCTTTTATCGCAATGCAAATCTGGAAGAAGATGCAGTTTTTCGCAAAGACATTTTCCGATTTATCGAAAATTTGCCGGAAAATGTGCAAAACATCTGGTATTATGCTTTCACTGAAATCATGAACAATGCTATTGAACACTCTTCATCGGACAATATAAGCGTATCTGTCGAGGAAACGGCGCTGGATATAATCATGTTGATTACGGATGATGGGATTGGAATATTTAACAATATTCGAAATTTTATCATTAAAACCACAGGTGATGATATCACGCTGGAAGACGCAATGCGGGAATTGTTTGTAGGAAAATTTACCACCAAATCCGAAAACCATTCGGGTGAGGGGATTTTCTTCACATCACGTATTATGGATTTGTTTATAATCGCTTCGGGTGGACTGATCTTTTCTCACGATAATTACAAAGATATGGAAGCAAAAATATCCGATGTCGCACCTGATGCGCATATTTCAGATAGGGGGACAAATGTCATGATGCGTTTATCAAAAGACACACCAAAACAATTGAATGATGTTTTCAACGAGTTTGCACCGGTTGATGAAGGTTTTATTAAAACTGAAATCAAGTTAAAAAATTTTTGTGAGCATGGATACCCGGTTTCCAGGTCTCAAGCGAGGCGGATTCTTGAGCGCCTAAACCTTTTTAAAGAAGTCACCTTGGATTTTGAAGGGTTTAATGATGTTGGGCAGGCGTTTTGTCATGAAATATTTGTAGTCTTCCAAAACAGATGCCCTGATATCCAAATCAATTATGTTAATGCCAGCGATTCCATTAAAGGAATGATCACCAGGGTGTTGAATACAGCTAACCTATTGAAGAAGAATTAGTCATACGCGTATACGGTGCCTGGGAAACCTCCGAAATGGGTTCCGGTGCCTGGCACCACTTAACTTAAGAACTCAGTGAGGTATTTTCAGATATGTTGTTCAGGACAAAAATCAATCAGAGCGACGGATATCTCTATTTTCTATTTGAACACAAGAGTTATCCGGATCGAATGGTTGCCTTACAGTTACTGACTCAACAAACGGTGCCTGTCACTTAACTTATTCAACTTAACTTATTGAGGTGGAAGGTTTAGAAACAGAGAATAGAGACGATTAGACATACGGTGCCTGTCACTTAACTGATTGAGCTGGATGGTTGCGAAACAGAGATTAGAGACGATTCGGCTTCTGCGGAATGCGGGACGTCTTTTTGCATTCATGATGGGCGATTTTTTGACCAAGCAAGAAAAAGATATAGTGCCAGTCATGATCGTTCAGTAACCATTCATCAAAATTAATTTACTTCCACCAAAGATTGCAAACGATGCCAGTTTCTGATAAAATAATATCAAAGCGGGGTGATTGTTTGGGCAGAAAACCGATGGTGGAATACAGTGGCGGGGTCTATCATTTGATCCAGCGGGGAAATAACCGCGAATACATTTTCAGTCGCAATGAGGATAAGGAATTCTTTCTGGAACTGATCCGTGAGGTTCAGTTAAGGATGGGGTTTGAATGCTACGGTTTTGTCATCATGGGGAATCATTATCACCTGATCTTCAAAAGGCATGAGGTCCCGATCAATGAGATCATGCATCGGATCAATTCCCAGTTCAGTCGCTACTACAACCAGAAAAACAAACGTACCGGCCACGTTTTTGAAAACCGGTACAAAGGCTACCATGTCAAGGATGATCGCTACCTGTTGTCACTGCTCAGATACGTGCATCAGAATCCGGTGTCGGCAAAAATCTGTGGCCATGTCTGGGAATACCGGTGGAGCAGTGATCAGTATTATCGAAAAAACAATCCCCTGAGCCTGGTCAACATCGATTTCGTGCTGGCTATATTTTCGCAAGATCGTAGCCAGGCGATACCGGCCTACTGCGAGTTTATGGACGCGAGACAGCTGGAAAATCAGTCTGATTTTGAAACACCAGACCAAAATGAAACGACGAAAAAAACGGCGACGCCCCTGGCGCCGGATAAAAAATCAGAGCAAAAAACCAGTCAGCGAACGCTGGATGAGCTTTTAAGAGCTGCTTCAGGGGATGAAGAAATCTATCATGCCATCAAATCGGGTTCGCGAAAGCGGTTTTTAAGCACCCATAAAAAAACTTTTATTCTGATGGCGATCCGGGAAAACTACACGATGCGGCAGATTGGTGAGCATATCTCCGTCAGCGAAGTGGCGATTTATAAAATGTCAGTTAAAGAGTGAAAATCTTCCGGGAGGGAAATATGGCATCGATTGTAAACAGTTTTGCGATTTCAGGAGTTGAGGCCTATCTGGTGGATGTTGAGGTGAAAACCATCCCCGGCCAGCCGATGATCTCAATAGTGGGTTTGGGTGACACGGCGGTCAAAGAGGCACGGGAACGGGTTGAAGCCGCGATCAACGACAGCCGATACACCTTTCCCCAGAAGAAGGTGGTCATCAATCTGGCTCCGAGCGATCTGAGAAAAAGCGGGTCTCATTTTGATTTATCGATTGCCATCGGCATTCTGATTGAAACTGGCCAGCTGGTACTGAAAAAAGAAGAAAAATTCGGGATTATCGGTGAACTGTCCCTGAATTCCCGGCTGCGGGCCTGCTCCGGGATTCTGCCAATGGTGATTGCGGCAAGAAATGCCGGCGTCAAAAACATCATCGTGCCGCGGGATAATCTGCGGGAGGCGTCGCTGGTCGCCGGTATCCAGGTTTACGGCTTTGCGGCGCTGAAGGATGTGGCGGAATTTCTGGAGGATAAAAAGCCCTATCAGGCGGATGAAAAGAATACCGAATCCCCTGCCCGTGACGGGATGGAAGGGGTTGATTTTTGCGACGTTCAGGGACAGGATGGCCTGATTGAGTACATCGTTGTGGCCGCTGCCGGCGGTCATAATCTGCTGATGATTGGTTCGCCCGGCTGTGGTAAATCGATGATTGCCAAGCGGATCCCGACCATTTTGCCCAGCATGACGGAAGAGGAAGCTCTGGAAGTCACAAAAATCTACAGTGTTGCCGGCATTCTGAAGGAAAAAGGCGGCCTGATCCGCAACCGGCCGTTCCGATCGCCTCATCACAATGCTTCCACCAACTCTCTGATTGGCGGCGGCAAGGATGCCACTCCCGGTGAAATTTCGTTGGCCCATAACGGGGTATTGTTTCTGGATGAAATTGCCGAGTTTGGGAAAAATACCCTGGAATCCCTGCGCCAGCCGATGGAGGATCAGCGGGTTACCATCTCCCGGGTCAGATATACCAACACCTACCCGGCCAGCTTCATGCTGGTGGCAGCCATGAACCCCTGTTCCTGCGGCTACTTTGGCACGGATCGCTGCAAATGCACCGATTATGAAGTGATGAAATACCGGCAGAAAATTTCCGGGCCGATTATGGATCGGATGGATATCCAGAAATATGTGCGGCCGGTTGACTTTATGGATCTGTCCAACGACTATCAGGGCGCCACCTCTGAAAGCCTGAGACAGCGGGTTGAAGCGGCCCGTAAAATCCAGCAGCAGCGGTTTGCCAAGATACCGGGGATCAACTGCAACTCCCAGATGAGCAATCAACTGATTAAGGAACACTGTATCCTGGAAGACGATGGAAAAAAGCTGCTGATGCTGGCCTATCAGCGGTATCAGTACAGTGCCAGAGCCTATCACAAGTATCTCAAGGTGGCCAGAACCTTTGCCGATATGGAAGCATCGGCAAAGATCCGCAAAAAGGATGTGGCCCTGGCCATCATGGCCAGAGATTTAGAGAAGGATCGGGCAGGCATGACTGTTCTGTAAGGGGAAAAATGGAATACTGGATCTGGTTAAATCAACTCAGGGGCATCGGCCCCGTCACTCAGAAAAAACTGCTTGCGCATTTCAAAACGCCGCAGCGCATTTACGAGTCATCTGCAGACGAACTGGCGAGCGTTCCGGGAATGGGTTCGGCGCTGGCGCAGTCAATCGGCGAAGCCCGTTCACTGGACGGGGCTTTTTGCGTTTTGGAGGAGCTAAATCAGCAGAATATGAAAGTGCTGGTCTATGATGATCCCCGATACCCGAATCTGGCCAAAGCATGGCCGGCCACACCGCTGGTTCTTTATTATCTGGGAACCATCCGAAAAAATAGCGTTGGTCTGGGCATTGTCGGCTCCCGACGATGTTCGGCCTACGGCAAGCAAGTGGCCGTGGAAGCCGCTGAGTGGCTGGCGCAACAAGACATCCCGGTCATCAGCGGACTGGCCAAGGGGATTGATGGCTATGCCCACACCGCCTGTCTGAAAGCCGGGGGTTATACCATTGCTTTTTTGGGAAACGGCCTGGATCTGTGTTATCCGAAGGAACATCGGGCGTTGCAGGCGGCCATCATTGAAAACGGCGCCGTGATTTCCCGATATCTGCCGGGAACAAAGCCCCGGCCGGAACATTTTCCCCAGCGAAACGGGCTGATCAGCAGCTGGAGCCGAAAACTGCTGGTGGCGGAAGCGGGCGAAAAAAGCGGCGCGCTGAGCACCGCTCAGTTTGCCAAAGCGCTGAATCGGGAAATCCTGGTTCCGCCGCATGAAATTTATCGTACGAGCGGTCAGGGAACCAATCAGCTGCTCAAAAACGGGGCCACCCTGTATCTGAAGCCGGCCCAGCTTATTTTTTCGGCAGCACCGTTTTTAAGTGAAACGGATGAAATGGCGGCACCGGTGACAACTTCACCGTCAAACCGGCTGCCAAAGCGGTCACCGAGAAAACTGACGCCGGATGAAGCCAAGATTCAGGCGGTTCTGATCAGCTCGGAAAAGAACATTCAACAGATTGAAGCGCTCACCGGCATCGATCAGGTGCATCTGATTGAACAACTGGCGATCATGGAGCTGGAAGGCTTGGTCACATTATCCGGCAGTGGCTGCTATAAATTGACGGATGAGGAGCCGTTTTATTGAGCCAATCAGGGATGGTTAATATTAGATTTTCTAACCACTTAAAAAACTAAAAAAGACGACCCGAGTTCCGAAGAACCCGAATCGTCTCTCTTTTTTATTGCTCTGTTTCTCAACCGCCAACTCAATAAGTTAATAAGTTAAGTGACAGGTACCGTATATGCAAGAAAGCCCCGGTTAAACAGGTGGTGGAGCCAGGGGTGACGCCGCCGATTGTGACGCCACCGGTAGTACCGCCGCCGACGCCGCCGGTTGTGCCACCGCCGGTAGTACCGCCGCCGCCGGTTGTGCCACCACCAGTAGTACCGACGCCGACGCCGACGCCAGGCGGCGGGGGTTCCAGCTATACACCGTTAAGTTCAATTTCGGCCATTGTTGGCGTTCCACAGGTTGGTGTCGAGTTATCAGCCGGGACAATAGCACCGAACGCCGCAACGATCAATTTTCAATGGCTGATATGTAATACAGCAGATGGCCCATATACAAATATTACCGGCGCTACATCAAGTACGTATACACCGGCAGCTGATGATGCTGGGCAATACATTAAGTTGAAAGCAACTGGGGTAGGTAGTTATTCTGGGACGGTGACGAGTGTGGCTACAGGAGTTGTTGCACAAAAAGTAATCACAACCGGAGCAATTGCAGGAGTAACAGCACCAGTAAAAGGAGCGGCTCCAGTAGATTCAATTGCGGAAACTGCTGAATACACAGCAGCAATTGCCTGGTCTCCATCAGCTGCAACCTATGCTGCTGATACAGAATACACAGCAACAATTACAATCATACCAAAAGCAGGATATACTTTGACAGGTGTGGCTGAAAACTTCTTTACTGTAGCAGAAGCTGCAGCAACAAATGCGGCTGATACAGGAGTAGTAACAGCAGTGTTTCCTAAGACAGCAGCAAGCAGTGTTGCCCAATTAGCTTCAGCTACAATTAAAGGCGTAACTGTTGATGATTTAGGAACACCTAATGCCGATCTTGATTCAGCAACGCAAGGATACGTATCAATTACTCCAGAACAAGCCGCGGATACTTCACCTTTAGAACCTTTCATCACATTGTTTGATCCGGCGGATGCTGCAGCAGCAGTAAAAGTTGTTAAGTATCCAAACGGTACATCAGCTTTCAGCAACTTTGAAGAAGCAGATGCTTATAATAATGAAGCTATAGCTGACGGTGATATTTTCATTATTCGGGTTACGGCAGAAGACAAGAGCATTCTATACTACTCTGTTTTTGTACAAATACACAACCCTAATGTCAAATAACCATTGGAGCAGATGTCGATATTGGCACCGGTGAGGCAATAGGCACCCGGGGAGCTTGGTTTAAAACAGTGTATGATAATAACGGAAAAGCGGCTGGAACATATAAATTGGAGGAAACTACCTGGAGTAAAGAATCATAGCGAGGCCATGTAGGCAATAATGCGATATCCCAATAAAAAAACCGCTGCAAATTTATTTGCAGCGGTTTTTTTTAGTGCCGGCTAAGCGCCAGGAACGTAGTCCCTAGGCGGCTTTCGCCTGTTCAAATTCAGCCTGGATTTCCGCGGATGGTTCCTTGCTCAGCAGGGATACCACCACGATAAAGGCACAGGATACTAAAAAGGCCGGCAATAATTCGTAAATACCGAAAACACCGCCTAAAGGCTTGATTAAAAGCCGCCAGATAAAGACCATGCCGCCACCGGCCAGCATGCCGGCGATCGCACCTTCGCGGGTGGTGCGTTTCCAGAACAGCGAGAAGAGCATCAGTGGTCCAAAGGTGGCACCGAATCCAGCCCAGGCAAAGGCGACAATCGTGAAGATGACGCTGTTTTCGTCCAAAGCCAGCAGTACGCCGATGACTGCTACCGAAATCAGGATGATATGGGAAACCCGCATGATTTCTTTGTCGCTGGCGTTCTTTTTCAGAATGCCCTCATAAATGTTTTTGGAAAAAGCCGATGCCGCAATCAGCAGGTAGGAGTCCGAAGAACTCATGGTGGCGGCCAGAATGCCGGCCATCACAAACCCGGCAATCAGTGGCGGCATCAGATTGGTTGCCATCACGATAAAAATGCTTTCCGCACCGCTTGGTGTCAGCAGCTCAGTTGGGAACAGGACCCGGCCGATCATCCCGAACATCACAGCGGCAAAAAGCGAAATGACACACCAGCTGGTGGCAATCCGTCTGGCCTTGGGAATTTCATCAGCATCCCGGATGGCGATAAATCGCAGCAGTACCTGGGGAACACCGAAATAGCCCAATCCCCAGGACATTGTGGAGATGATGGTCAGGAAGGTGTAAGGCAAGGCGGCCCCGAACAGGGGGTCGCCGGTGGCGCTGACCTGCTGGACACCGTCAACAAGCGTTGGGCTGGCAATCCCGAAGAAATCAAAGAATCCGGGAATGCTCTGGATATTCGTCATAACAGCGCCAAAACCGCCGGCAGCAGCAGCACCCATGACGAGCACAAGAATGATGGCGATGAACATGATGACGCCCTGCATGAAGTCGGAAACGCTCTCGGCGAGAAATCCGCCTAGTAAGGTATATAAAATAACAAAAAAGGCGCCGGCGATCATGACCACCTGGTACTGAATGCCGAAGAGGGAATTAAAGAGTTTTCCCACGGTTACAAAACAACTGGCGGCATAGACCGTGAAGAAAACCAGAATAAAGATGGAAGCAATCAGCATGATCACTTTCCGGTTTTCTTTGAAACGATTGCTGAAATATTCCGGAATGGTGATGGCATCACCAGCGATTGAGGAATAGTTCCGCAGTCGTTTGGCGGTAATCTTCCAGTTCAGATAGGTTCCCAAAGCAAGCCCCAGGGCTGTCCAGAAAGCATCGGCGAAGCCGCACCAGTAGGCTACGCCGGGCAATCCCATCAGGAGCCATCCGCTCATGTCCGAGGCTTCCGCGCTCATGGCTGCAACCCATGGTCCCAGCGAGCGGCCGCCGATAAAATAATTGTCACTGTTCTCGTTGGCAATCTTTAAAAAATAGACGCCGATTCCGAGTATCGCCACGATATAGACAATCATGGCAATCAGTATTTGAATGCTGTCATTGTTCATTCTTTTCCTCCTAAATTGAATTCAATGTATTATAGCATAGAATGAATAAGTATACAAAAAAAACCGCTGGAAATTTGATTCCAGACGGTTTTTTGGGAAAGGCAGTTGTTTATTTGAAAGATGCAGTAGGCGTGCCATTTTCTATTTTCAGGGTAATTTCTGAAACTGAGAATAAATCGATCTTTGACCATTCCACGGTGGTTCCGGCAGAGTCGGCGATCATTAAATCCCAGTACTGATCATTGACTTCGCTGTCAAAGACGATGTCTGTGGAGCTGCCGCTGGGTAAGGTATCGGTGGTCAGGATGTCGTCGCCCCAGCTGTCTTCGCCGGTTGGTGATACATAAAGTGAATAGACTTCAATGCCGGTGTCATTGACAACCGTGAAGTCCTGAGAATAACTGGTTTCCTCATCTGATGATGACTTATCCGAAGAACCGCCACATCCGGCCAGGAGAAACACAGATAACAAAACAACCGATAACAAACTGATAATTTTTAGTTTTTTCATTTTACACCTCTTATAAAGTTTTATTACATTTATCATAACAGGCGACCGCTCTGATAGCAATTCACGTTCGCGAAGAAAAACGACATTTCGCGCAATGAATTTTCGACTTAAAATTGTAAAAGCAGCAGGACTATGGTAAAATTCAATCAGAGACTGAGTGGAAGCAAATTGTCATTTGGAGGACCAATATTGAAAATAACGGTATGTGAGGACGAAAAAGAACAGCAGGAGCGGATCAATCTGCTGATAAAAAAATATGCTGATATCAATTGCTGGGATCTGGAAATAAACTTCTTTGAAACGGATGATGATTTCTGGCGGCAGCGTGATGAAAAAGCGGACATCGTATTTCTGGATATCTATCTGAAAAATGGAAACGGCATTGAGATCGCCAGAAAACTCCGCCAATTGGAAGAAGACTGCGCCATTGTGTTTATCACATCCAGCAGAAGTCACGCCATTGAAGGCTTTGAACTGAATGCCCAGCACTATATCACGAAACCGGTGTCAGAAGAACAGCTTTTTGAGGCGTTAAAACGCTGTGAACAAATGGTGAATGAAGATGGCCGAAGTATCTGTATTCCGACCGGTAAACTGGTGATCAATGTCCGGCTCAAAGATATCATTTATGCGGAAGTGTTTGATAAACTGTGTATTCTGCATACGGTAAACGAAGATGTTAAAATCCACATGCCGTTATCGCAACTGGAGCAGGAATTGGGCGGTAGTCCATTTCTGCGCTGTCATCGATGCAGCATCATCAACATGAACCAGGTGGCTGACTACACCAATGACTGTTTTGTGATGAAGAACGATCATGAGGTTGCCATTCGCAGAAATGGCAGTGTGGAGATTCGACAGCTCTATCTGGATTTCATCTTCAATAAGATTAGAGGTAAGCATCGTGACATTCACTAATTTAAATATCGTCTGGGGCGTGTTTCTGTCAGTTTTTCCATATTTTATTCTGGCCTTCATACCGGTCTGGGATCAATAGCGCTATTCGAAAAAAGCAGCGGTGCTGTCAGCAGGTTTATGCATGTTTTTGAATATTGCATCGATTATTGTGATTATTCATACATTTCCCAACTGGAACAATTTCCGCTTTTTTCACAGTATTTTTTTCCTGTTATTATATGTCGTTATTTTTATTGTGATGGTCAGGGGGACGCCGGCCAAACTTGTTTTTCTGGCTTTTCTGGTCAAGACTTATGCCGATTTCATCGTCAACATGGCCAAGCTGCTGGAAGTCAATTATATCAGTCATATTGAACATCGGATCTATGTTCAGAGCTCCTATTCGTTTTATTTTAATCTGTTTCAGTGCCTGATTCTGCTGTTGACCTATCCGTTGGTCTGGGCTTTTTTGAGAAAGAAAGTCACCCATGTCATGAAGACGCACAATAAAGCCTGGGGCTTTTTATGGATCATTCCGTTGGTCTATTACATCATCAGTCTGTCTTTTACAGCCATGAATTACACCCTGATTGCCCAGTGGCAGTTTCTGGTTTTCAATCTGGTCTCGTTTTTTGGATTTCTGCTGATCTATTATGTTGTCATCGAAATGCTGGAACAATCGGAAAAGAACATTCTGCTTTCTGAAAGTAACCGGACCATCCGCCAGCAGCTTCTGGTTCAGGCGGATTATTACCGGAAATTCAGTTTATGCATCGAAGAAACAAGAAAAGCCGAGCATGATCTGCGCCATCATCTCAGAACCCTGCAGGGCATGATTCACCAGAGTAATGGCGAAAACGCGGATGATTATATTCAGGAACTGCTGGGGAACCAGTTGAACCTTTCCGACATGATGTATTGCAGCAACGATGCGGTCAATGCCATTCTGGGTTATTACGCAAATGTCTGCAAGCAGGAAGGCATCGACTTGCGCATCGCCACGGAAGCGGCAAGTGATCTTTCAGTTGATGAATCGGATCTGTGCGTGGTCTTTGGTAATCTGCTGGAAAATGCCGTTGAAGCATGCCGCAGAATGGCGGATGCAAATCGGGTCATCGAAGTTTCATCCCATCAGGTCGGCAATCAATTATTCATCACGGTGGACAACAGTTATGCCGGAGAATTAAAGATAAAAAAAGGGGTCTACCTCTCTCAAAAGAGAAAAGAAGAACCCGGCATCGGCATCTTGTCAGTGACGGCCATTGCCAAGAAATATATGGGTCAGGCATCGTTTGAAGCGGGGGATCAGCGCTTCCGGGTATCGATCGTGATGCGGGGATAAAAAAACAGCAGGAGGCTTTTGCAAAACTCCGATGTGATTGTCCGTTGCTGCTATTATCCATGACACGCATGAGATCGGACACTCTAATGAGTGTTCGCTACAACGCGCATCACCGGATAATGAGCAGCCTCGGACAATGATAGCGGTTTAAGTGCAAAGCCCCTGCTGTTTTTTAATGCTGTTTGATAATGGTTTCCAAATGGTTGTGGTGCTCAGATCAGCGCAGCTGAAACTGGCCAATCATTTCTTTTAACATAATCGATTGACCCGACAGTTCTTCACTGGCGGCAGGGCTTTGCTCGGCGGTCGCCGAGTTCTGCTGCACGACTTGCGCAACCTGTTCGACACCCATGCTGATCTGGGCAATGCCGGTGGCCTGTTCGTTGGAAGAGGTGGCGATGTTGCCAATCAGACTGGTAACCTGACTGATACCAGTGACAATTTCATCCAGTGCGCCGGCGGTTTCGTCGGCAATCTTGGTACCTTCCTGGACGTTTCGGATCGAACCTTCGATTAATCCGGTGGTTTCTTTGGCAGCGTCGGCGCTTCGGGCTGCCAGTGTTCTGACTTCCTCCGCAACGACAGCAAATCCTTTTCCGTGCTGCCCGGCTCGGGCGGCTTCCACCGCTGCGTTGAGCGCTAAAATATTGGTCTGGAAAGCAATATCATCGATGACCTTGATGATTTTGGAAATATCCTCGGAAGATTTGTTGATTTCGACCATCGATCGCTGCATTTCCGTCATCTGATGATTGCCATTTTCGGCATTTCCCATGACATCGGTGGCCAGTTCTTTGGCTCGATTCGCGTCAACAGCATTGTTTTTGGTCTGATCGGCAATTTCCGCGATGGAGGCGGTCAATTCCTGGATGGAACTGGCCTGTTCGGTGGAACCCTGGGCCAGCGACTGACTGCTGTCAGAAACCTGATTGGCGCCGACATTGACCTGCTCGGCGGCATTGTTGATATCGCTCAACAGGGAATTCAGTTTCAGAATAATGGTATTGAGTGATTTGGAAATCGTGTTGAAATCGCCGGTGTAAGTCCGGACATCGTCAATATTGAGATTCCCGTTGCCAATTTCTTCAGTGATTTCAGAAATTTCGGTCACAACGGTGGTGAAACGTCTTCCCATTGTATTGACGGACGATTTTAATGCTTCAAAGCTTCCTTTATAAGTACCGTCCACGGAGACATTCAAACTGCCTTCGGACATGGCGTTCATAACCGTCACGACTTCGTCCAGCGGTTATGCGATTTTTTCAAGAATGCCATTCATGCCTTTAATCAGCTTCTGCAAGGCATCGCATCCAGGATGGCCCGAAAGTAGTCTCTTTGATCGGATAGCGTTGCCATTACCAGATTGACCTGACCGATGGCCTCATTCTCCCAGCTGATCCGGTGATTTTTCAACGCCTCGAGCTGCTTCAAGATCACCATCAGCGATGCGGTTGGCAACTTCGGTCAGATTGGCTAGTTGATTGGAGGTTTTTTTCATGCCCAGCACCATCACGCCAATGATGACAGCTAATCCGATTCCGTCAATCAGCACCAGACTACTTTGAATATCAGAAAACTGGCTGGAATTCTGCCCCACAACCACCATTGAAATGCCGACGGTTACCAAAAAAACCAAAGCAACTGGCAAAACAACGGTCATCAGGATCTTTGACAACAAACTTTTTTCATGCTTCATTCTTTGTTCCTTTCTAATTTGGGGTTACGTATATTCAGTTGATCATTTTGCCTTTTCGTCACCACTTTTCCATGAAAGATTATACCACTGGTCTATGTTTCCATAGATGCTGTTACTCTTCACAGCAGGGGTATTCAATCAAGCCTGTTTACATACGTTCAATATTATATCTGATGCAATTAGTAAACGCAATCACATTATTTGTTTTTAGGGGAGCAAGAGGAGTGATGAAATCATAAATATCGAAAAAATGATGAGATGGTCAGAGTCCGGTCCGAGGTCAGAATGTAGTAAGGAAATAGCGCACGATGTTCAATCTCCCCAGCTTCAGTATAATAGACATAATTGGACTGGTAGGTTACGTTTTTTAAAACCGAAATGGAGATCAGGTATTTCAGCGTGGTCAGGTATTTATCGGTGGCTGACCCGTCGCTTAGCATGGGCAGGTGAATCACATCGTCTAAAATAAGGTATTTTTTATTTCCCATCATCTGCTGAAAGATATGGTCGTAAACTGGCTCTTTTTCACCGGGGATAAACATACGGATGTGGGTTTTTTCGCTATTGAATAGCTCCCGGTCGATGGTATAGCGGATGGTTTTCAGCACGCTGGTTTCATCGGTTATAATTTTTTGTGTGACGGCATCGTTATCATTGTTCCGGGGAGTTCGATGCTAAGTAAAAAGCAGCGACTCGTTATGAGTGCGCTGCTTTCTTATGGGGGAATGTGAATTATTTATTTTCCTGGAATGGATTTTCGGTTGATCCGGGAGCTGGGCTGTCTTTTGGCAATATCAGGATTTCGATGGCCTCCAGGCGATAGGCAAAACCGGCGGTTCCGGCATCGGCACCGTTTTTGGCCCATCCCATCCAGCCCACGTTCTGGGCATGAACATGGTAGTAGATGTCAAATTTATCGGCATCGGCACCGGAAAGGTTAATCCGGATGGCTTCCAGGCGGAGGGATTCGTGGCTGGTGCCGCTCATTTCGCCATTCTTTTTCCAGTCCTGCCAGCCATAGTTCTGAACGTGGGTGGCATAGTTAACCGACAGATCGTATTTCTGCTGGTCCAGCTTGATGTTGATGGCTTCCAGTCGAAGGGCTTCGTGGCTGGTGCCGCTCATTTCGCCATTCTTTTTCCAGTCCTGCCAGCCATAATTTTGAACATGGGTCTGGTAGAGGACATCGATGGCAGAGGTTGCCTGGACAGGGACAAACGGAATGCCATACTTTTCAGCAAAGGTTTGGGCGTAGGAGCCGTTTGACCCGTAAATGGTGGTCAACGGACTCTGATCAAAAATATTACTGGTGATCGATGTGGTGGTGTTCGGGATGACGACCTTTGACAGGGATAAACAGCCGGTAAAAACATTCCCGGCGTTAATGGTCGTTAAACTTTTGGGCAATGTCACTTCCTTCAAGCTGCTACAATATTCAAATGCTCTGTTATCAAGGGTGGTCAGACTGTTGCCAAGGACTAAATTTTCCAGTTTGTCACAATAGACAAAAGCGCCTGAACCGATGGTTGTTGTTTTATCGGGAATCGTCAGGCTGGTCATACTATTGCATCGGAAAAACGCATTGTTACCGATAGTTTCAAGTGATTCAGGCAACTTTAGAGTCTGAAGTTTGGCGCATCCACTGAATGCATTGTTGCCGATAGTTTCAAGTGATTCAGGCAATTTTAGAGCCTGAAGTTTGGCGCATTGATCGAAGGCATTGTTGCCAATTGAAACGACATTGCCATTGAAAACAACTTCTTCTAAATTAGAACACGACATGGCCACATTGGCAGGAATTTTTGTGATGCCTTTACCAAAGGTTAATTTGACAAGTGATTTGCAAGAGGCAAAAATTCCGTCCCAATAATAGAGCGTACTGCTTTCTTCAAAATTCGTAACCGAATCAGGGATGACAACCTCAGTGATATTAGTATTCTTGCTAAAGGTTTTTAAGCCAATGGAAACAACCGGTTTTCCGGCTATCGCAGACGGAATGGTCAGATTTGTTTCCGATCCATTGTAATCGACGATTTTAATGCCGCCTGGTGTTTCTTCGCCATAAAAACCATTCACCTGAAGATCCATATCGATAAATACCGCACTATTCGAATTATTTGCAACATAAGTTTCGGCATACGAACCTTTTTTGCCGATTACTTTCAAGGCATTACCAGAATACAGGCAAGCACTATCGATTTGAGTGGTTGCCTCCGGAACGACAATCCTCTCAACCCAGGTATAACCATAAGAAACGGCTCTAAAGGTCTTGACATTGTTGCCGAGAATCAGACTGGTTAGGCTATTCTTGGAAAAACCACTGCGGACTTCAATAACCGGTTTACCGTCGATGGTATCAGGTATGGTTACGTCATTAGCCGATCCGTTATACTTTGTAATGGCAACGCCACCGGCAATTACCTCGTAGGTAAATTCTCCGGAAACTGCTTCAGTCTGAACTGTTTCCGGAACCGCGGTATCCGAAATCACGGATGCCGGATTATCCAGTTGGGGCAGATTGATTTTTTGATCAACGGATGAAGGGGTCTCGGCGGCCGTTTTTTCAGTGGCAGGATTTTCGGCCGAGACGGTATCCGTTTTAACGGAAAGATCCATAGTCACTTTTTCTTCTACCGGCACACTTGCAACCGCACCGATAGTCGGGTCAGGCTGAACGTTTTCAGCGAAGACACCCGCAGGCATCATACTGATGGTGAATAGAAACACCATCATCAAGGACAAAGTTTTCTTAAATTCATTTTTCATAAGCTCTCCTCTCAACTTTTAAGTCATGTCCTATTTTTGCATAATTTGAATAGGTTTACAAGATGTGGCAGTTTGTGTGCCATGATTATTTTTTAAATTTGAATAAAACAGCGACACTAGTATGAGTATCTTCAATGAAAATAGCATAGCATTACAACTAAATGCATTTAGCTCACATAAAAAATAAAAAAAAACTGGCACACCAGTTGCCACAGGTTGAAATGAAGAAGCAAGCACTCTATAATTGAAGAAGCCGTGTCTTTTCAGTTCGACACTTAATTTATTTCACAAGGAGTTTGTATGACCCATAATCGACGAAAGCAGAAATCAAAAAAGAATCATCCGATTACCAGGCAAACGGCATCGCAACAAACGACCTCTGCGTCAGATAATGGAATGGCGCACTCGATCAGCAATGAAGTTCGTATTTTCAAATGGATGCTCTTTGCCTTTCCGTTCCTGTTTGGTTTATTTTTTGAATTTACGGTAGCATTTGCAGGGATCATTCTGGTTGTTTTTCTGCTGTATCTGATAAAAAAGAACGGACAAATCAGGCTAGCATGCAATCTTTATTCGCTGCTGCTCATTTTTGTCTTCCTAAGCTACCTGTTGGTTTTACCCTGGTCGGTAGACTGGGGAATCGGACTGATCGGTTTTATGAAGTTTTCAACAGTCATTCTGTTTATCCTGGTGCTGATGCAGTTCGAGCGGGCTGAAATAGCCGATTGTTTCAATGTGATCCCCTGGTCCGGCTGTGCGATGGTCATTTTGACCGGCATGACTTATTTTATTCCGGATCTGGCGGGCTGTTTTATCGATGCCGGACGTCTGGGGGGCTTTTTTCAGTATGCCAACACCTTTGCACTGTTTCTGCTGATTGGCGTAATTGTTCTGGCCGAGTCAAATTTGATCAATTCTCTGGAAATCAGTAAAATGGCGGTGCTGACGGGCGGCATGCTGTTAACGGGTTCGCGAATTACTCTGATCATGCTTTTGGGGGTGCTGATATACTATGCGGTTTTTTCAAAAAAAATGCGAAAAACCGTCATCATTATCGGTGCAACCGCATTGGCAGTGATTGCCGGCTTTTTTTTGTTGAGTGGCAGTCTCAGTACGATAACCCGTATTACGACCATTTTTTCGGATTCCAGCACCTTGCTGGGACGTCTTTTATATGCCCGGGATGCCTGGTTCATGCTGCTAAAACACCCGATGGGGACGGGGTATATGGGCTATTATTATCTGCAGCCCCAGTTTCAGACCGGCGTTTACACCACCCGATTTGTCCATCAGGAATTTCTGCAGATGGGACTGGACGCCGGCATTCCGGCAATGATGGCCTTCCTGTTTGTCTGCATCCGCAGCCTGTTTTCAAAAAGCCGGTCAAAAATGGAAAAGCTCATTCTGACGGTGGTCTTACTTCATGCCTGTCTGGACTTTGATTTTCAGTATCTGGTGATTCTTTACATTCTGATGATGACCCTCGATTTCGGAAAAAGCAAAGGATATGCAGCGGGCTCGGCGCTGACGGCGGCTAAGGTTTCGCTGATTGCGCTGGGGGTAATATATCTGTATTTCTTTGCGGCCCTTCTGACGGAACGTCTGGGGGATCGGGAAAATGCCCTGAAAATGCTGCCATTTAATACAGAAATAAAAATCTACGCCCTGAGTCAGGCGCAAACAGCGGAGGCCTTTGAATACTGGTCGGACCAGGTCCTTGCTCAAAACAAAACCATCGCCCTGGCCTATGAAGGGCGGGCAGCCGTTGCCGTCAGCCGGAATGATTTTGATGCCATGGCGGAAAATATGGATAAAGTGCTGCAAAATGATCCCTATCAGCTTGAAAAATACCAGGAGTATTTAAAAGCGCTGGAGACAGCGATGAATTATTATAATAATCAGGGCGATACCAAAAAGCTGGAAAAATTTGCCCGGATTGCCGTAAGCATACCGGAGCGTCTGGACGCAGTGAAAAACAGAACCAGCAAACTGGCCAATCAGATTGAAGAAAAACCGGAACTGGAGCTGACCCAAAACGAACAGGTTTATCTGTTGAATCTGAAAAAAGTGATCGATGAACTGGCGGCGAAGTAAAACCGGGGGCAAAGCAAAACATAGCGAAACGGTATTTTGAACTCCTCTTAAAATAAAGTTCAAATTTTTTTGCAAATAGTTTTTCTAATGGCGTTATCAGGGCCCGGTGTGACCCTGATTTGGTTAGACGATCGGGATAATCCTGTTTTTCGATAAATTATTTCACAAATTCTTATATTGATGGTAAACTACTGGTAAAAAGAAACGATAATATATATAGAATAAATTGAAATAATAAGACAAGTGCAATAGGAAAGGTAAAAATCAATGAAAAGAAAATGTATCGGCATTTTAACGGGGATTATGTTGATTCTGACGGTGTGTGCAACCAGCGTTTTTGCGGAAGAAAATCCAATGGCTACCGGGTTGAAATCATTGCTTGGCAGCTTAACAACACGTTCAGTTCAGGAATGCGGCGTAACCTACCGTACCCAAGTTCAGGATATCGGCTGGGAAACAAACTGGATGACCAACGGCTATACAGCAGGCACGCAGGGACGCAGTCAGCGGCTGGAAGGCATTCAGATCAAACTGACGGGAGCGGTGCCGGCGGACGCAAGGATCATCTATCGGACCCAGGTTCAGGATCAGGGCTGGGAATCGGAATGGTCGCAAAACGGGGATATCTCCGGAACCGTCGGAAGAAGTCTGCGACTGGAAGCCATTCAGATCAAACTGGTGAACATGCCGGGCTACTCGGTCCGCTATCGTTGTCACATCCAGAATCTGGGCTGGGAATCGGAATGGTCCGAAAATGGCGAAATTGCTGGAACCGTCGGGAAAAGTCTGCGACTGGAAGGCATTCAGATCATGATCGTTAAAAATGCGGGTGATCTGGAGAAATACAACGAAGTGTTGTCCGTTGCCAAAAGCGTCGATCAGGAAAAATATACGCCGGAATCCTGGGCCTATCTGCAGGCGACATTGACCGGCTTTGCAGTCGCTTCAACCAGCACCCAGAACGAGGTGGATGTGGCAACCAGAGCCATCCAGAACGCTTTCAATGCCCTTGTTTTAAAGGATAATGCTCTTTACTACAGTAAGGCCGGAACCTACGGACCGGCCACCGGGATGGCGGAGCTGGCTCAGGACGTGGTGATCAAAGCGGATGGCGTCACGCTTCAGAACACCCATATCACCGGAAATCTGATTATTTCCGAAGAAGTGGGGGACGGTGATGTGATGCTCAACAATGTCACCGTGGATGGCAATACCTTTGTCCGGGGCGGCGGAGTGGACAGCATCCACATCAATGGCGGCAGCTACAGTAAGATAACGGTACAGAAGACCGCCACCGGAAAGGTTCGCATCGTCGCGACCAATGTGGCCGGTCTTGATGTTGAAATTGCGGAAGGTGATGTTAACGATACGGTCATTCTGGAAGGCAGTTTTGATACCGTTCAGGTTGATGCACCAGGGGTGATTGTTTCAACCAGCGGCACGACGGTTATCAAGAAGATGATCGTATCCGAAGCGGCAGCCGGTTGCAAGGTCGTCATCAATACCGGCGCCTGTGTGGATAAGCTGGTCGTCGATGCCAAGATGGACATTCGGGGACAGGGACAAATCGTCAAGGCAGAAATCAATGCGGACAATGTCACCTATCAAAAAATACCGGATGCTGTCGAAGTGGATTCTCATGTTACCGTACCACCAGTTGAGGTAACTGTACCGGTCGTATTGGTTACCGATATGAAAATTCAGAGTGCCGATGACACAACAACGATTGCAGTGGGTAGTTCGCTGCAGATGAGTGTGGTCATCACACCTTCCGATGCCACCAATAAAAATGTGAAATGGTCACTGCTGAATCCGGACGGGGTTGCGACGATCACAAGTACTGGGCTGGTTTATGCCAGAAAAACCGGAGCAGTGACGGTTCAGGCCGAAGCGCTGGATGGCTCAGAGGTTTCCGCCACCAGAACCATTGTGATCAATGATCCCGGAGTGCCAACCATTTTTTCCAATACGAATATACTTTACAATGCTGAAAATCAGGACTTTGTGCTGACGCTTGAAAATGATACCTTTACGCAGGCGGCCTATGTCCTGACCAACTGGACGAGCACAATGGGCGAGACGGGACTGACAATCGCATCGATCGACCGAAACAGCGACACCCAGGTAACGGTACACACCGCAGGAAAAGCGAAAGCGGGCACGATCACGATCAAAGCCAAGTCAGCTGCCCTTACCAGAGGTCTGGAAAGCAATATCCTGACCATCGATGTGCCGGTTATTCATGTTACCAGCGTTGCCGTTGCGGGGGCCAATATCACCGCCGATAACGGCAGTGCTCAGCTGAGCGCCTCGGTATCGCCGACGGATGCCACGAACAAGAAAATCATCTGGTCGATCACAAGCGGTGCAAGCTGTGCCAAAATCAGTGAAGACGGATTGCTGACGGCCTTGAAGGATGGCGATGTGGTCGTCCGGGGCACGTCGGCCGATGGCTCGGGCGTTTACAGTGAGGTCACCATCAAGGTATCCAACCAGTTTGAGACGACGATTTCGGCAAATCCGACCACCATTGCCAATGGAAGCAAAGATCCGAAGCTTGTCATTACGCTGACCAACGACAAATTTACCGCCAGGTCGCTTGTTGAGAACAAGGATAACTGGACGGTAGCCGGCACAACCGGACTGAGTATCGATACCATTACCAGAGACAGTGATACCCAGGTCACCATTTTGTTGAAAGGGACGGCCCAGTATGGCGACTTTAAGCTTAAGACCAAGGAAACGGCGACAGTCAATGCCGAAGTCAGCAACGAGGTTGCCGTGACGGTGCCGCCGATCCCGGTTGATGCGATCATAATTTCGCCGTATCTGGAGCTGACTGCGGGAGAAAGCAGCAAGCTGACGGCCTCGGTATTGCCGGAGTCCGCTTCGATAAAAACCCTGAGCTGGAAATCAAGTGAAAATGTCGTGGCTTCGGTTGATCAGGACGGTCTGATCACCGCGCATTATGAAGGACTGGCGTTTATCACAGCGATCAGTTATGATGGCAAGAAAGCGGCTACCTGCGCAGTGAAGGTGACGGCATCCAATGCGCAGAACCAGGCAATCGTCGATGCTGAAGCACTGAAGTATCAGGATGCGGTGACTGTTCCCAGGGAAGTGGCAGAGAATGCAGACGTCACCGCCACGGTGGCAAAACTGCTGGACAGCAAGGCCGCCGGCACCAATATCGAGTTGAGTTACTCCGTATTGGACGATAAGGATTCGACGGTGACGGAAGACAAATACCAATACCTGAAGATTGACAACGGGAAAGTTATCCTGAAACAGCAGAAAATAACGCCGGGTGATGCCACCGAACGCATTCTGATCACCTTTAAAAAAGGCGACAAGATCGCAACGCACAAGGTGACGGTGACGATCCAGACGACAACAACGCTGCAAGCCACCACGTTGAGCAAAATAGCGGAAGGCAATAACAGTTTACCGGCGGAAGCGCAGGCCAATCAGGCGGCCCTGGTTCAGGATTCAGGCGCTCCCAATAATGCGTACACCTTCAGAGCGAAGGCGCCGTTGCAAAGTTATCTCTCCGCTGATCCGAATCAGGGCAGCGGCAAATGGGCCGGTTTTGTGATAAATACTGGGCTGAAAACCATTGAAGGGCTTTCCGTTGATACCGGCAGCGGCAAATACTACGATTTCACCACTGCCGATAAAGCAGAAGCGTTAACAGTCGGTGCCGGTGCGGGTCAGTTTGTCTTCTGGATGAAGACCGACGTTGCCGCACAAAGAACCCTCAAAATAAAGAATGGTTCAGATATCAAAACGATCACGATTGATGTGGTTGATTTTGCGTTTGAAAGTATTACAAAAAATACCGATACAACCAAATACGTGCCGGACGATGGTGCAACGACAGTGAGTTTTGCAAACAACATCGTAACGGTGGGCGGAACGATTCCTTATCAGACGACCAGCATCGCAGGCTTCAAAGCGGGCACGAATCTCTTTGAACTGAAGGTTAAGCTGACAAATGTGGATAAAACCAAGGCTGCCTTCAAGTCGGTGGGGTCCGTGACCAATACGTATGATGCCAAAGACCAATGGATGGATGGCGATGATTACTTCTATTATATCGGGGCCGCGTCATCCCTGGATCAGAGCATCACGCTGACGGTTGACTATGACGGAAATTGGGAGACGAAAAACGACCAGATTTCCTGTGTAATTAAAATAGCCGCCGGCACAACCATATTGGCGCCGACCCAGGATCAGGTGCTGAAAGTCATTGAACCGACAATCACATCGGCGAAAAACACGGTAACGGGAAAATATGAAGTAACGGTAGACTATAAAAACCCGCCGGCTACAGCTTTGGAACCGAATGAGAAAGCTCTGTTAAACGGATATTATGCGGATGCGGCGATCTACATTCCGGCGGGAGTCCATGGCGACTTTACGATTACTGCTTTTGGCAGTGATAAACCTGTTCACCTGGATGGTTCGCAACAGACTCTGTATCTGTCAAAAATTCTGGGGCTGACAATGACGGAGGCCAATCTGATTCTCAACCAGTCAGATGGATTTACCGTAAATTTCAGTTCAACTAATGTGGACAGCATGAACTTTAAAGTCCAGTCGGTGGTCAGAGACAATCAGACGATAAATGCGAAAATCATTCCCTACGGTAGCCTCGTCGAAGTATTCTACCCAAACTAACAAGCGCGTACCCCCGGATGGATTCGGGTAAAAACAAAAAATACCGATGATCATCGGAGCTCTCCCTGTCTGTCAGCTGTTTCAGGGAGAGCTTTTTTGCATTGAATTTTTGTGAATCATTGCAAAAACCTTAATTAAAGTGTAAAATATCCGATATAGATACTGTAGATAAAAGTATTTTTAATACTTTAGAAATAGGAGCGAAAAAATGAAAAGTGATAACAGATTTACAATGACAAAGAGAGGGCGGTTGCATCGATGAAAAAAACAGTAACAGGTATTCTGATCATCGTTCTGCTGACAACAGGGGCTTTTCCGGCGACAGCTCTGGCGCAGGATAATTCGGTTGATACCGCAGCAACGGTCGGAGTCGAGTATGAAACCCATATTCAGGATTACGGATGGGAAACAAGCTGGGTGCCGGATGGAAATCTTTCCGGAACTGTCGGTCAGGCCAAGCGTCTGGAGGCGTTGAGGGTTGAATTGACCGGCGATGTGCCAGCCGGCGCGACAATTGAAACAAGCGTCCACGTGGAAAACAAGGGCGATATGAGTCCGGTTGCCATGGGGAAAATGGCCGGAACCCAGGGCGAGGGGCTTCGGATGGAAAGCATCAAGCTGGAACTCAAGAATCTTCCCGGTTACACCATCAAATACAACGTTCATGTGGAGAATCAGGGCTGGCTGCGGGATCAGCTGGACGATTCAACCTGGTTTGTCGGCGGCGAATACGCCGGCACCAAAGGTTATGGCCTGCGTCTGGAAGCCATCCGGATCAAGCTGGTCAAGCTGAATACCGATTATGACACCTATCTGGCGGCGCTGGCGCAGGTGACGGAATCCGATTATACCTCCGATTCGTGGACGGCCTATCAGACGGTCGTCAAAGCCAATGCGGCAACGGCGAAAGATACCGCCACCAAAATAAAAACGGCAACGGCCAATATCACCAAGGCCCAGGCCAAGCTAGTCAAAGGAAAAAACATGGCCAACTACAAAGCAGCGCTTGCTGCTGCGGTGGAAGTCGAGTGTACGGCGGACACCTGGGCAGAATACCAGAAAGTCCTAGATGCCAATGTAGTCAGTCAGCTCAATACCCAGGCTGAAATTGACAAGGCCACTGCGAATCTTCTGGCAGCTCAGAAAAAGCTCAAACGAAAGGTCGATTTCACAAAATACAAAGAAGCCTTGGCTTCGGTGAGAGAACCAGACTTTACAGCAGAGACCTGGGCAGAATACCAGGCCACGATTAGCGGGATCGTCATCATCGAGGAAAGCAGCCAGACCGAGGTGGATGCCGCCACACAGAAGATCATTGAAGCTCAGAACAAGATGGTGCGCAAATACGATTTCAGTGCTTACAATGCGCTGCTGGAGGCAGTCAAACAGAAAGACTATACCGATGTCAGCTGGGCCATCTACCAGATCATTTTGAGTGAAAATGTGGTGGACAGCAGTAATACCCAGAGTGAAATTGAAACCGCCATCAAAAATATTGAAACCGCCCAGAAAAAACTGGTCAGGGCCAGCGATCTGATTGCATATACAGCGACATTAAGTGTTGCCATCAAAGCGAATTATACGACCGCTTCCTGGGTGATTTATCAGAAAGTGGTCGAAGCGAATGTGGTCACCGGCAACCATACCCAGGCTGAGGTCAACACTGCTGTGGCGAACATTCAGGCTGCCCAGAAAAAACTGGTCAGAGTCGGTATCATGACCGAATACGATGAGCTGCTGCTGAAGGTCAAACAGTCGGACTACACCACCAAATCCTGGGATACTTACATCAAAGTCGTGGCGGCCAGCCCGGTAACCGCGGCCAGCGGGCAGTCCGCGATCGATGCTGCCATCATCAAGATTGAAGCGGCGCAGCTGAAACTGGTGCGCCGGGGTGATCTGACCAAGTACAATGCAGCCATTAATGCGTGCAAAGAAAGCGCCTATACATCAAAGACCTGGGCAGTCTATAAAAGTGTTCTGAATGCAAATGTCAGAACCTTTGACGATACCCAGACTGTGATTGATGCTTCGACGGCAAAGATTCTGGAGGCCCAGAAAGCGCTGGCCAAGAAGGGCGATCTGACGGCTTACCGGGCGCTGATCGATACTAAAGCCCTGGAACAGGATAAGTATACGGTCAAGTCCTGGGCCGTTTACCAGAGCAGTTTGAAAGGCAAAGTCATGACGACAGATAATTCCCAGACAGAGATCGATGCGGCCATTGTGGCGATTACCGAGTTTCAGAGAGCCCTGGCTGAAAAAGGCGATCTGACAAAATACAACGTGGCGCTGGCAAAAGGCGAGGCAAGAAAAGCGACGTGCACGACGGCCTCCTACACAGCTTACCAGAATAAATTAACCAGTACAAAAATATCAGGTATCAGTATAAATAAAATGACTACGGAGAATACACAGGATGACATTACAGCTGCAACAGCGGCAATAGAGGATGCACAACTATTGCTGGTGGATATTGCCGTCGGGCCTTATCAGGAATACCTGAAGGCGCTGGCAGCGGTCACGAAGGACGATTATCGGACCACCTACTGGAATACCTACCAGACAGTGGTCAAGGCCAATGTGAGAACCACCGAGGACGATACGGCCAAGATTGAAGCATCCATCGACGCAATTCAGGCGGCTCAGGATGTCCTCAATCAGACTGGTCTGGTCGCAAAAGACGCGCTGGCAGCCTATACTGCCCTGAAGAACGGTGTGAATAAGGCGGATTATACGACAGATTCATGGGCGGATTACCTGAAAGTCCTGGCACTGCCGGCCAATATTGTGACCCGGGAAAACAGCAGGACGGAGATAGAGACGGCCACCGCGGCTATTGCGGCGGCCCAGGCAAAACTGATTCCGGTTGGCCGGTTTGACGGGTTTTTAAAAGCCATTGAGCTTTACACTTATGATCTGCAGCATCAGACCAACAAAATCGGGAGCATCACGAAGCGCTACATCGATTCCGGAAATCAGACCTATCTGAATCAATGGAATGCTTACAAAACCACGGTGGAAGGCTTTGCAAATTTCGATGCGGCAGGAAAAGGTACCCCGAATGCGGTACTTCTGAGTGCCAGTGCCGAGGTGGTCAATGATGCAACAAACACCATTTTGAAGGATAAAAACAAGGTGACGCCGCTGGTGGACATGACCGCCTATTACACGGCGGTGAACAAAGTGCCATATGGGACGGAAGCGGAAATAGCCGAAACCACCAAAAAATATACCAAAAGCAGTCTGGACGTGTATCTGATTGCCTACAACAATGTCAAAGACAATATCATCAAGGAACCGATTTTGATTACGCATCAGGCGGTGGTATCCAAAGCGACTGGTATTCTTGCGACGGCCCAGACCCATCTGGTGGTAAAACCGAATATCAGCATCGGTACCAAGTTTGGAAATGAAGTTGAAGCATTTGGCAATTTGAGTCCGGACAGCAGCAACTATACCGCGGCGACCTGGACGGCTTATGAAGCGAAATACAATTACTACATCAACAATTATAGTGTTGAAAAGAATTCGCAGACGGACTATGATCTGGCCGGAGATGAGCTTAAAAAACTGAGAGCGGCGCTGGTATTTTCGGCAGGCCATGTGGGAAGCGCGATCACCAAAGACAAGCTGGCAACAGGCGGCGTTAATGTCGATACTGATCTGTTAACGAGGGCAAAAGATCTGGTTACTGCCGCTAAATACACCGGCTATACGGTTGCGCTGGCCACACCCACCGATCCAAAGAACGCCGGCATCGATGCAAGCGGGAAGGTCATTCCCGGTGCGACCAGTATCACCATCAGCTTTATGATTACGCATGCTGACGATCCAACGACAACGGTAACCATAACCGGTCTGATGGAAGCCAAGGCGGCGGCAGCGGAAGTGGCGCTGGCCGATTATAAAGCCAAAGCAGCGGCCGAGGTAAATCTTCTGGACGACAGCAATGCGGCAGCTGCGACTGCGGCAAAAAAAGCAGCGGAAGATGCAATAAAAGCCTATAAGACTGATGACAGCTTTACTTATTTTGATGCCAGAATGACCGCGGCAGATCAGCTATATACCGCCGCTCAGAACATCAAAACAGCCTATGACGCTGCGGTTACTGCGAAAACGGCATTTGATAACGGAATTTCTGAGACAACGGTAGGTGCATTAAAAACGGCTTTGGAAAAACTGTCAACAGCAGCAGCACCAACAGGCGTTAATGCGGCTGCCACCGCCACGGCAGCCGCAGCGAACGACTATGTTACGGCTACTAAAGCTGATGCCAAGCTTATTTTGGAGAGTGCATTCAAAGCAAACGTTGCAGCAGATCAAACAACCAATCAAGGCGAATTGGACATAACAATGCCTTGAGTTGATGCACCGACTCTTGCAGATTTGACAGTAACCGTACCGACTACTGGTGCTTATGCTAACAAAATTCAAGTAACAAAAACCGCATCTCCTGAGCTTTTAGTTAGTGCAGTAGATCCCTACACGGCGGCAGCCGGCACGGCAACAGTGACATTTGCACCGAAAGGCGATGTGGTAACATATTTTGGTGTGGAAAAAACGGTTTCAATTACAGTAACAATGCCAGTAGGTGGTGAAACGTCACCGGCAGCTTATACACCGCTGACCGTTTCAAAATAGGTCTCCGGCAATTTTACAGCGGTGAGGTTCAATCACCGAGAATCGTTGTTTATCAACAGCAGCATCCGGGCGTGCAGGTCGCCCCTTAAAAATTAATCCCAACAAAAAAACTGGCTTCCAGATTAGGAAACCAGTTTTTTTTATTGGGTATTGGATATGTAGGGGTGATTGCCAATCGCCCGTGAACGCGTGTTTAATTGCTCACAAATGCGGTAGCGGTAGAGCCGGGAGCCTTCATGCCTTTCGGTACGATCTCGATGCGGATGGCTTCCAGCCGATAGGCCAGGCCTTCGGTTCCGGCGCTGTCGCCATTCTTGGCCCAACCCAGCCAGCCGAGGTTTTCGGCATGCACCTGGTAGTAGACATCAAACAATTGGGCATCGGCACCGGTGAGCTCGATCTGAATCGCTTCCAGCCGCAGGGACTGGCCGTAGGTACCGCTCATCGTGCCATCGGCGACATAATCCTGCCAGCCGATATTCTCGACCTGAGTTTTGTATTTCACACCGAGGTCGGCGGCTTTTTTGTCCACATTGATTTCAATGCCTTCCAGGCGGAGGGCCTGTCCGGCAGTGCCGCTGAGTTCGCCATCGGTCTTCCATCCCTGCCAGCCCACATCCTGAACATGGGTCTGATAGGTGATTGAAGGGGTATTAGGCAGGGCCGCCAGGGCATCATCCAGTTTAATCAGTCCGTAGCCGTAGTAACTGTCTTTACCGGCATCGCCAAAATCCTGAGCGGTGCTTTTTAGAATGGTTTCCACTTTGGCGCTGGTCAAACTGGGGTCGGCCGCCATCAGAACGGCACAGGCGCCGGCGACGACCGGACTGGCAAAGGATGTCCCGGATACGGCTTTATAGCTGCCATCACTGGTGGTCGTGTAGACGGCATTTCCCGGGGCAGTCAGATCGACCTGATCGTTGTACTGGGAATAGCTGGCGATGGTGTCGGCACTGGTCGTTGCTCCGACCGAAATAACGCCGTTGTATGAGGCCGGATAGGAATATTGCCCGGCGTTGATATTATCGGCTTTTCCCTCGTTTCCCGATGATGAGACCAGAACTTTGCCGGCACTGGTGGCATTGGTGATGGCTGTTTCCAGAGCCGGCGAAGCATCGTACCAGCCAAAACTCATGTTGATAACCTTCACATCAGATCGGCTTGCGGCATCGTACAAGGCCGCGCAGATGCTGGCTTTACTCAAGTTGGTATCGCCTTCAAAGGTTCCGCCGACCCGGTAGGGGGCAATTTTGACATTGGCGGTTCCGGCAATGCCGGCGATGCCGATGCTGTTGTTGGCGGTGGCGGCGATCACCCCGCTGACTTTGGTGCCGTGGCCGGCAATGTCTTTGATATCCAGTGTGTCATCGACGTAGTCGTAACCGGCAACGGTTTTTCCGATCAGGTCCGGGTGCTGGATGTTGAGACCGGTATCGATAACGGCGACAACGATGGGTTCGCTGTTGGTTATTTGATTCCAGGTGACGTCGGTACCGATGCGCCCGAACTGCCAGGCGGTCGTCAGATCAGGATCGTCAGGCAGGGCTGTCGTCTGGAGGTAGCTGTTTTTTTCAGCCACCAGTACATTGGGATTGGTCTGCAGCTCGGTGATCATCGAATCTGCATCGATGCCATCATTGACTTCAATGACATCCACCCGGGGGGAGAGTGTTGCTCCGCTTTTAATTTCCGAGGTGGTCAGGGA
This sequence comes from Acetobacterium fimetarium, assembly GCF_014284475.1. Classification (GTDB taxonomy): domain Bacteria; phylum Bacillota; class Clostridia; order Eubacteriales; family Eubacteriaceae; genus Acetobacterium; species Acetobacterium fimetarium. Next base: position 50,498 of record NZ_WJBC01000018.1, read on the forward strand.
AAGATTTCCGATGCTGGCCTGATGATCCTTATAAATGACGATGATTTCCTGGTCGATATTTGAATTTTCATTGATCGTTGAGACTTCGTCCAGGCTTTGGACAACCATTGATTGGCTGGCTGTCTGATTTAAAATGGGTTGGTTCTCTGCGAATACCCCTAAGGGGCTGGTAGTTGCAATTAAAGCCATCATCAGTAAAAATACGATTGATTTTTTTAATTTCACTGGGGGTGTTCCTTTCTGGTTTGTGTATATGCCCATATTATAATACATCCGTTGTCTTAAAACATTAAAAAAAACAATTTTTTTTCATTTTAATGAAGAAAGCGCCGTTTCCATCGCTGATGGTTGGCAGCGATGCTGTCAGAGGCTTTTCACTGACAGAAGTAAACGTTGCAAAAAATCATCAGAAGGTGTAAAATTCAAAGGAGTGAAGTGCTAGTATTTAAAAGAATTAAAAATAAATAAATGGAGGATTAACGCGTGAAGAAGATTACGGTGGGTATTTTATCAGCAATTTTAATGCTGTTTATGGTTTTATCATCCAGTGCTTTTGCCGCTGAAGAAAATACGGTTACGACGGTGGCTGAAGCTGCCGGCGTTCGGTATACAACACATATCGAGAATAAGGGCTGGGAGTCCAGCTGGAAAACCAATGGCGCCCTTTCCGGTACGGTTGGTGAAGCTTTGCGTTTGGAAGCGCTGCGAGTGGAACTGACGGGTACGCTGCCGACGGGTGCCAATATTCAAACCTATGTTCATGTTCAGGATCAAGGCGATTTAGGTCCTGTTGAGATGGGGACAGTGGCCGGTACCGAAGGTAAAGGGCTGCGTCTTGAAAGCATCAAACTGGTTCTTAATAATCTTCCCGGCTATGTGCTGAAGTACAATGTGCAGGTTGAGAATAAGGGGTGGTTGAAGGATGAAAATGATAACACCAATTGGTTTGTCGGCGGAGAGGCTGCCGGTACTACCGGTGAGAGCCTGCGACTGGAAGCGATCAAGATTGTGCTGATCCAGACATCCGATCTGACCAAATACAATGCGGCCCTGGCGGCTGTTAAAGAGGCGGATTATCGGACGGAGTCCTGGGCTGCCTATAAATTAGTGGTGGATGGTAATGTGGTCACCATGGCCAATACGCAAACGGAAATCAATGCGGCGACGGCGGCGATTGTTAAAGCCCAGCAAAGTTTAGTCAAGAAAACAGATTTAAGCGTCTATAATGATGCGTTGGCAGCCGTAACAGAAAAAGATTACACTGTGGCTTCCTGGTCGGCTTATCAGACAGTGGTGAACGCTAACGTTGTGGCGGAGTCAGATACTCAGGCCAAGGTTAATGAGGCTGTCGTTGCCATTCTTGGAGCACAGAAAAAGCTGGTTAAATTAACTAATCTGGCCGACTATGAGGCGGCTCTGGCGGCGGTCACAGAGGATCAGGTAAAAACCGGCTGGAATGAATATAAAGCAGTAGTGGATGCCAATGTCGTCACCGCGGCGGATACTCAGGTGAAAGTGAATGCGGCAACAACGGCCATTTTAGCGGCCCAGAAAAACCTGACGTTTTATTCCGATATGACGGAGTTTAACAAGGCCATTGCGCTGTATCTGCAATATGGTGCAGAGGCCGACAATGCGCCTTATACCAAATCGACCTGGGATGCCTATACGGCAGAATGCGAACTGTACGGAACCCTGGAAAACGGCGTATGGTCATACGATGTAATCTCAAAGAACAGCGATCAGAACATGATTAAAACGGCGATGTACGATATCAGCGGTTATATCATGAAACTGGTTAAAACAGCTGATATCACAGCGTTTAATACCGCAAAGAATATCAAAGTCACAGATGGCCCTTATACGACGGCTTCCTTTGCCGCTTACAGTAAGGACAGCCAGGTCAAAGCGATTACCGAGATTCCCATTGATACCTTGAAAGGTTATTCGCAGAGTGTCGTGGATGGTTACACCAATACGCTGATTGCGCTTCAGAATGAAATACTGGTTATGGGCGCGGATATGACGGATTACAATGCGGCTTTAGCTGCTGTTAAAGAGAGCAATTACTCACCTGCTTCCTGGACAGCCTACCAGACCGTTGTTGCAGCTAATGTTGTAACTTATGAAAATACACAGGAAGATGTTGCGGCGGCGACAGCGGAGATCGTAGCAGCCCAGAAAAATCTGGTCTATACAGCAGCTTATGTGTTGCAAAATGCCAAGATCAACACGGCCAACTTTGGCGTGCAGCATGTCGGTGACAGTATCATTACGCGCGCTGAACACCTGATCGCAGATGCCGGATTCAATCAGTACGATTATACGGTTTCCTTTACCCGTATTGATAATACCATCGCTGTGATCAATCCGACGACCGGTGTGATTTTAAATATTGGCCCCGGTACGGTAACGGTGACCTTCACGGTTACGCCTAAGGATGGTTCGGAAGCAGCTACGACAGACAACGTAAAAGTAGTTCTTAACTGAGAAACAATTTATTATTTGAACCCCCAGGTTTTGCCGGGGGTTCTTTTAGATGGGGAAATCGGGTAGAATTTAAGCAACTTAATAAAATAAAATGTTAAAATGCAGAAAGAAGGAAAAAGAATTTTGGCTGACGCGATTGGGAAGCTGGCAGGAGCGTTAATCGGAGAACGGAGTAATTAATGATGACCAATCAAAAAGAAAAACGAAATGACAACATGAAGTGCCTGATCGCATGGATGTTAGTGGTGTTTTGGATGGCTGTGATTTTTTATTTTTCCAGTCAGCCGGCGGTTCAGTCAGCCAAACTCAGTACCCATGTCACCCAGCTGACGATCAGCTTTTTCGGGGTCAACATGGGGATTGATGCGCTGGAGCATTATATCAGAAAGAGCGCCCATTTTCTTATTTTTCTGATGCTTGGGGGATTGACCTTGCATGCTTTAAAATGGAGCAGGGTTTCCCGGGCCACGGTGGTGGCATTCGTCATCTGTGTCTTTTATGCCATCAGCGATGAGCTTCATCAGCTGTTTGCTCTGGGGCGCTCAGCGCAAGTCCGCGATGTGTTGATTGACAGCGTCGGTGCGGCAATGGGGATCATTCTCTGTGTGCTGTTGATCAAGCTGGTTGTGAAGATAAATTATTTGTATCTGGCAAGGAAGCAAGCAGCATTGGAAGACAAGCCGGCGAGGCCGCAGCCTTCCCGGATTGACTAATGTCTGCGGGCGATTGATAATGACCTAGGGGTCAGACCCTCGCCCCGACAAAATGATGCTCTTGAAATCAATAAGAAAATCACGGGTGAGCCATGGATCACCCGTGATTTTTTATTGCGTCTGATGATATTTGGACAAAACCCTCCCGGCGATGCGGACGGAATCATACGCTTTTGGAAGAATCGGCGGATATTTGGGGTTGAAGGAAATAAATTGCTGATCCCGGTATTGTTTGATGTAGCCTTCGCTGTTGATGACGATGATGCCGACATCCCCTTCATTCAGATCGGCGACGGGTTCTACAAAGACGATGTCCCCGTTGAAAAAGGCCGGCTCCATGCTGTCTCCCGTAATCCGGACGGCATATTTGGCCGATGCCGGCGCGGCAGAAACCGGAAAGGGCCGGAATTCATACTGGTCGGAGTCCAGGTAGCTGCCGACCCCGGCAGAGGCGGGCAGCAGATAAAGCGGCAGCTCGCGTGTGGGTTGTGCGGGTTGCTTTGGAATGCGCTCCTGTTCGTAGGCAATGAACTGGGCGAGATTCTCAGCAAAAAGGAACTGCCCGTCGGCTGACAGTTGACGGTAAAGAACCATCATCTGGATTTCCTGGTCAGAATAGTGATCGGTCCCTTCGGTTTGGATCGGCTCCAGCTGTAGTTGATAATCCATGGCTGCCACCACGGCTTTTAACGTGTCGTATTTGGGATTTTTGGTTTCACCGGATAATAATTTATGGATGGTCGGCAACGGAATGCCGGACTTTTCAGATAAATCATGAGCAGTCATTTTTGACTGTTTTTTTAATGTCTTGATTTTTTCAGTAATCATTTTATCACCTCGGCTTTATTATAAAGGATAGACAGAAAATTTTCAATAATAATAACCATCAACGGTTAAAAATATATTTAAAGATTGACAAATTATCATTAATGGGTATATTATAAAAGAAAAGATCACAGACGGTTATGATGAAAAAGAAAACGCCAAGCATCATGCCGGGTATAATCATCGTGATGCTGCACAGAGGAGGTAAACAATGGACCGCGTTATTTTACACAGCGATATGAACAGTTTTTATGCCAGTGTGGAATGCCTCTACCATCCGGAACTGGCCGGCCTGCCGGTGGCGGTCGGGGGAAATCCGGAAAAACGCCATGGCATCATTCTGGCAAAGAATGAGCTGGCCAAGAAATCCGGGATTAAAACCGGTGAAACCATCGGTGAGGCAAAGGGGAAATGTCCCCGTCTGGTGGTGCTGCTGCCTGATTATGGCCGCTACCTCCGGTTCTCACGACTGGCCCGAAAAATCTATTACGAGTATTCGGATCTGGTGGAGCCGTTCGGGCTGGATGAGGCCTGGATTGATGTGACGAGCAGTGTCGGCCTGCATGGCAGCGGCGAGGAAATCGCCCGGAAGATCAGCCGGCGGATTCAGGATGAGCTGGGCGTGACCGTGTCGATTGGGTAACAGAACTGTTGCAGTAAATTTAGATAAAACTATACAAATCTGTATAGTCGTATAGATTTCAACAGAGTACCCTCTGTATCGTGTGAGCGGTGCAGACTAGGTGTTAATTGCTTTTAATTCCTAAAGCCTTGTGACCAAAGCGGAACTGGAAACGGCAGACGTAACGGTGCGAAAGCAGAAAAAACAACAAGGATGGCATAAGCTGAAACAAAAGCTGATCAGTGTTTGTGAATGGATGATCGTGACACACAGAAAACGTCAGTGCTAAGTGCTGTAAAAATGGATGTTTAGCAGGGAAAGCCCTAAGTCGAAAGATATGGGAAACCTCCAACGACTATCCCCTTGAGGGGGAGTAAAACCACAAGCTAAGGGTGGAAGAAAAATCCCTCATCTCATCATTATTATAGTGAGATGAAGATATAGTCTGCGCTCATGTGAAAGCATGAGAGGTCTGTTCGTGAGAATAAGACTGCTATAATGTTGCGAATTATAGTGAACAAGAAAAATATATACAATTCCAAAAAATATAGATAAATATCCGATCTTATGTTATTATTTAATTAATAAATGGATTGGAGGTGTGTACAGATGGAATTGCTTTCCATTGGTAAATTTGCTAAACGTGTAGGTGTGGACGTTGTGACCCTCCGACGGATGGAAAAAAGCGGTGAATTGATACCGGCCCATAAGTCCGAAGGTGGTACACGTTATTATTCGATTGAACAGTTAAAACAGTTTACTTCAAAATCAGATGTAAAGAAACTGACAATAGGGTACTGTCGTGTCAGTACACCGAGTCAGAAAGACGATTTAGAGACTCAGGTTGAAAATGTCAAATCTTATATGATAGCCAGAGGATATCAGTTTAATGTTATTACCGATATTGGTTCTGGTATTAACTACAACAAAAAAGGTTTGAAAGAATTGATAGACAAAATAAACAGTCAGATGATTGATCGAATCGTAATCTTGTATAAAGATCGATTGGTGAGGTTTGGATATGAAATGATTGAATATTTTTGTCATATCAATGGTGTTGAGCTTGAGGTTATTGACCATACAGAAAAAACAAAAGAGGCAGAATTAACGGATGATTTAGTACAAATCATTACCGTCTTTGCCAATCGTTTGTATGGTCAGCGGTCTAAGAAGACAAAACGTCTGATTGATGAGGTGAAACAACATGATACTGGCGATACGGATTAAACTGAAACCTACAAAAAAACAGGAAGACCTTTTTAAAAAATCAGCAGGGGTTGCACGATGGTCTTATAATTATCTTGTCGGACGACGGGAGGAACATTATGTTGCTTATAAACAGGGGTTGGAGTCAGAGAAATACTTAAAAGAGTCAGATGTACGAAAGTATATTAACACTGTAATTAAAAAGACAACGCATACTTGGCTGAAAGAAGTTGGCAGTAACGTCATGAAGCAGGCTGTTAAGGATGCTGATCTGGCTTATCAGAGATGGCATAAAGGAACTTCTGGAAAACCTAAGTTTAAAAGCAAGCATCGAAGCAAACCAAGTTTTTATGTAAACTATGAAAGCCTGAAACGAATAAAAGATGGTTTCAGGGGTGAAAAGATTGGTGTTGTTAAAACCTGTCAACCACTCCCCGAGCTAAGAGAGGGCGAAAAATATCAAAACCCTCGTATCTCTTTTGATGGTAAAAACTGGTTTTTATCAGTTGGGTATAACCAAATCTTTGAAGCGGTTGAATTGACAAACGTAAGTCTGGGTATTGATGTTGGCGTTAAAGAACTGGCTGTCTGTTCAGACGGTTCTTTTAAGAAAAATGTCAACAAGACAAAAGAAGTTAAACGACTTGAAAAGAAGTTAAAACGTGAGCAGCGAAAGTTGAGTCGTAAATTAATGGCTAACACAAAGGGTTATACCAAAAACAGAAGACCAGTCTATCAGACATCATTAAAAGAGATGAAAAACATTCAGAAACAAAATCAGGTTATTCAGTTATTACATAAAAGATTGACTGATATACGGACAAATCATTTACATCAATGTTCAAACGAAATTGTGAAAACCAAACCGTTTCGTATTGTGATGGAAGATTTGAATGTAAAAGGTATGATGAAGAATAAACATCTGGCAAAAGCCATACAACAGCAGAAGTTGTGTGAATTCAAACGACAAATAAAGTATAAATGCGAAAAGTATGGTATTGCATTTGTTGAGGCTGATAGATGGTTTCCTTCATCAAAGACATGTTCATGCTGTGGACAGATAAAATCAGATTTAAAACTAAAAGACAGGGTTTATCGATGTAACTGTGGTTTAGAAATGGATCGGGATTTTAATGCCAGTGTTAATTTAGCAAATTATCAACTCAAAGGACTTAACACGCAATAAGCTTTGAGTATGTACGCAACGATACTGCGGAATTTAAGCCTGTGGAGCATTATATCAAACAGAAGTAGCTTCGGCAAAACTGGATGCAAAGAAACAGGAAGATAAAGACGAAAGCATGTGTATAAGTCTTATCGTAGTAAAAATGTCTATATTTTTATAAAAATGTATATATTTTTCGTATCGGGTATCCTTTAATAAAATTTTTGCCAAGTTCGGTTCGGACTACAAAAAGCCCAATGCCATCACGGTGATCGACTGCCATAATTATCAGCGGATTGTCTGGGAGCAGGAAGTGGGGGATTTGCTTTATGTGGGCCGGTCAACGAAGAAAAAGCTGATGAAATACGGCATCTATACCATCGGCCAGCTGGCGCAGACATCGCTTGATTTTCTGGTCCTTCAGTTCGGAAAAATGGGCGCGGTGCTGTGGCGGTTTGCCAACGGTCTGGATGACAGCCCGGTGAAACGATTTGATCAAAATTACAATGGTAATGAGCGGCTCATCAAAAGCATCGGCAACAGCATCACCACGCCCCGGGATCTTAAAAATCGCGAGGATGTCAAACTGATTGTCTACATGCTGACGGAGAGCGTGGCCATGCGGCTGCGCGAATCCGGCTGTTTCTGCCAGACGGTGGCCATCCACGTGCGCAATAAGGAGCTGAAAAGCTTCACCAGACAGACCAAAACGGAGAAACCGACGGATTTGACCAATGAGATCGCTGAGTTAGCGATGCGGCTGTTTGACCAGAGCTATGATTTCAGCTCGGACATCCGCTCGCTGGGCGTCCGGGCGGCGGATCTGCTGCCGGATACGGTGCCGATTCAGCTTGATGTGTTCGGTCACGAGGAGGAGCGAGTCCGTTTGGCCAGACTGGATGATACCGTTGATGGTCTCCGTAAACGCTTCGGCAATCTTTCGGTGCGCCGGGCCGTCACACTGGGCGACAGCATGAGCGGCCTGGACCCCAAAAAAGATCATATCATCCATCCGATTGGATATTTTTAAGAGGGACAGATAATTGCGAAAGGGCCGTGAGCTTCGCTGCCAGCTTACACGAAACAATTTTTACACTGTACGGCGGACAGTCTATTGACTGTTCGCCTACACGTTACAAAATTGTTTGTGAAAGCTGACATCAAAGCAAGCATTGTTCGATGCTTTTAAAGTGGTGAAGTATAATGATAAAAAAATATGTTCAGGTGATTGTAAAATTTAAAGAGGACGGGCAAATCATTCCGCTGCAGGTGCTGTGGGAGGATGGCCGGGTGTTTGAAATTGACCGGATTCTGGATATGCGTCCGGGGGTTTCGCTGAAGGTCGGCGGCCAGGGCATCCGTTATGTTTGCCGGATCCGAAACAAGGAGGTCTGCCTTTATTACGAGGAGCCGCGGTGGTTTGTGGAAAGCAGGACATGATCAGGCATCATATCGTAGAAGCTTATATTACAAGGTATTTCAAGAGGTCCCTGTACTCAATTTGGGTTCATACCGTAGGGGCGAGGGTCTGACCCCTAGGTCATTATCCAATCGCCCGCAGACGTTTGTCGTTGGTACAGACGTTTGCGGGCGGGTAATACCCGCCCCTACAATATGATGCTCTATAATATCAGGCCAACGCAATACAAAAGATTACATCACATTGTATTGCGTTGGCCTGGTTTGGTTAAATAATCTGTTCTTACGAAACGGCATTGACGATGCTCTGCATAGAGTCCAGACGAGCGCCGGACTCACAGAATACGGAGTAGACATCGTTGCCGGCGCTCCAGGTAGCCAGGCCTTCAGAGCCTTCGTTGTATTGGTACAATACGTCGATTCCGGTGCTGTTTGCAATGGTCTGGCTGCTGGTAAATTCGGTATAAACGCCGGTGATGTCACCAGCGGTGGCTTCCGCTTTGCGAACGGTGTAAGTCACGCCATCAGCAGTGAAATCGGCTTGTGCGATGGTGTTATCAATGGTGAAGTACTTGATGTCGGAAGTGTTTGCTGGCAGGGAATTAAAGCTAAAGCCCAGAGCGTTCTGAATCTCATCCACTGAAGCTCTTTCCATCATGGGGTTGGGCAGTTTGGTGGAATTTTCGTTGGCTTTATTATCTGATTGATTGGTTATTTTTGAATAACCGAAAAAACCAAGGCCGGCAATGAAAATAAGCATCAGAACAACGACGACAATTTTTTTCGGTTCCATGATAAACCTCACTTTTTATTTAGCTTATTACAAAATTTTAAAGGCACGAACAGAAGTTGCTTTGATGCCAGTTTGTGCAACCAATTGTGTAACGTGTAGGCGAACAGTCGCTAGACTGTCCGCCGTACAGTGTAACAATTTCGCGAAGGTAACGAGCCAATCACAAGCTTGCTTGTAGTTGGCGACTACCCGCGCCCCAGAAGAAATTCGCGTAGCGATTTCTTCTGGGGGTTCGCACAAACCGGCAGCGAAGCTCACGGTAGTTATGTAAAGGCCGTTTTTCAATTTTTAAACCGGGCAGTTTGTGTCCTGGGACAGATGGGTGAAATGGCTTTTTCCGCTGGCGTAATCGGCCACGCATTGGCCGTGGCCCAGCAGCTTGTATTTGTAGCTGAGGAGGCCGTCCAGACCGACTGGTCCGCGGGCATGCAGCTTGGCGGTGCTGACGCCGACTTCTGCACCAAAGCCGAAGCGGAAACCGTCACTGAATCGCGTTGAACAGTTCCAGAAGACACAGGCAGAATCAACCAGAGTCATGAAGGTTTTGGCAGCGGCTTCATTTGTCGTCAGAATAACATCGGTGTGTCCGGAGCCGTAGGTGTTGATGTGTGCGACGGCGGCATCCAGGGCAGGAACGATGCGGATCGAAAGAATGTAGTCCAGATATTCGGTTTTCCAGTCCTGTTCGGTGGCAGCTTCCACATCGATGATTGTTCGCGTGGCGGCATCGCCTTTCAAGCGCACGCCCTTGTTTTCCAGCGCTGCTTTCAGCGGGGGCAATAAAGCCGGAGCGATCTTTTCATTGACCAGCAGGGTTTCCAGTGCATTGCAGACGGCGACGTACTGTGTTTTGGAATCGACAATAATATCGACGGCCTGTTTGATGTCGGCATCTTCGTGGGCATACAGGTGGCAGATGCCGTCGGCATGGCCCATGACCGGGATATTTGAATTGGCCATGATGTACTGGACAAAACTGTTGGAGCCTCTGGGGATGATCAGATCGATGTAGTCATTTAGCGCCATCATGGCGGTTACATCGTCCCGGGTTTCCAGGTTCTGAACCCAGCCATCCGGAATGCCGGTTGTTTTTGTGGCTTCGCCGATCACTCTGGCGAGGATGCGGTTGGTTTCCAGCGCTTCCCGGCCGCCTTTGAGCAGAACCGCGTTGCCGCTTTTCAGGCAGAGGGTGGAAATTTGGACGAAGGCATCCGGCCGGGATTCAAAAATAACACCGATGACACCGATGGGACAGGTCACCTTGTAAAGGTCCAGGCCTTCATCGAGCTGGGTGGACAGCTTAGTGGAACCCAGGGGGTCGGCAAGCTCGATTAAGCTGTGAATGCCCTGAATGACATCGCTGATTTTGCCGGCGTCGAAGGTGAGCCGCTTCAGCAGCGGCGCCGCGAGGTTTTCTTCCTGACTGCGTTTCATGTCTTCCTGATTGGCTGCGATGATGGCAGCTGTATTTTCTTCAAGTGCTTTGGCAATAGCCAGTAAACCGGCGTTTCGGGTCTGGCTGTCGGTGGCAGCTAACTGAATGCCGGCTGCTCTGGCAATTTTACCACGTTCATGCATTTGCATTGGCTTTCTGCTACTGTAAATATAGACAAATATGTCCACATCCAGAAATTTACTGTTTCACGGTGTCTGTCCTTGTGTGACTTGTCACACTACTAACATTTGATATAACACTCCGCAGTCTTAAAATCCCGACTAGCCATCGGTACACATATACAATGCAGTTAAGAAGCGATTGTATATTCTATTGCGTTTTTCAAATTAATTGCTGCGTTTAAATCTCTGTCTATTTCAAAACCACAATCCGGGCAAATGTAAACTCGGTCTGAAAGTTTAAGATCGCTTTTAATGCATCCACAGCTTGAACACGTCTTACTTGATGGATACCATCTTGAAACGGTTCTTAGTTCAATCCCGTGTATGTTGCATTTTGACTCAAGTTTTGTTTTGAAGTAATAGAAATTCTGTTGCGCTATTGCCTTTGATAAATGTCTGTTTTTCATCATACCTTTGACGTTAAGATCTTCAACTGTAATATAAACTGGCTTGATTTTCACAAGTTCACTCACAATTTGGTTGACGTAATCCTGACGTGCGTTTTGAAGGCGTTGATGAAGCTTCTGGACTTTTAAGATTTGTTTTTCCATATTTTTTGCAGAATCAGTAGCTCTCCTTTTCTTTTTATTTTCGTATTTTCTACTCAAACATCTCTGCTCATGCTTGAGGCGTTTATTTAATCGTCTGATTTTTTGTGATTTGTTGATGTTTTTATAAACATCTCCATTGCTGATGATTGCAAAATCCTTAATTCCCAAATCAATTCCGATTCCATAAGGCAAAACTCCCATGCTTTGTTCAAAATCTTCATCGACCAACACGCTGACATAATAACGTCCGG
>NZ_WJBC01000019.1 GCF_014284475.1 Acetobacterium fimetarium
TGTCAATTGCTTCTGAAACTTCCTGTATCCGATTTTTTTTGCTGGCGGATGACATCATCGCAAAATCGGTTGGAACAAAACTGTAACCATCGGTCCAGCCAAGCGCCAGCATGGTAAAGCCTTTGATAAAACGATGATTGGCGTGATCATAGAGATTTGCCAGCAATTCGACATGTTTACTCCGGTTCCGGCTGATGACCGAATCATCGAGAACAAAAACCTTAATCCGATCCGGACGAGTCAACCGGCTGAATGACGAAATGACTTTAGCAGACAGCGAGGTCAGAAACCGCCGCCAGTTGTAAGTTGCGGTATTCAAAAAACGATAGTAAGTATTTTTGGATGCCGCTGTTTCCTGATATTTTGAATCCAGGTAGCGATACAGATTTTTTCCCTGAAACGCAAGCAGTAACAGTAATTCGAAAACTTCGGATACTTTTATCCCTTGTGCTTTGCGGATCCCGGAATCTCTGAGTAACCCCGCCAGTTTCAATGTCTTAAAAGCTTTTAAAAATGCAATTTTTGTCTGTTCAGATGGGTTGTTTTGGTTTATCATAGTGGTATGCACCTTTCCTGTCTGATTTTTGTTACTTTGTATTTTCATTATATCAGACATTGGGTGCATTTTTCTGTCAACTTCTGTTTTTTAGAAGCTGCAGCGTGTCTTGTTGTAAAGTCTCAGCTGATTTTTAGAGCTGGGAAAGTTGAGTTTATAAGTATTACTTGCCAGCGTTGTGGTGATGATCGCGCCTTGATCCAATGCGCTAAAACTCACCGGTGCAGTCAAATCAAACTTAGCAGGATCGGCCAGATCATCGGTCGTCCACAATCACTGGGGCGCAAGATAACCGCTTATTTCGCTCGTTTTACTTCCTTCTATCTTATTTATTACCCGCTTTTTCTTTATATTACAAAAAAAGATAGAATCCGTTGGATTCTATCCCATAAAATAATTTTATAAACAATTCGATGTCTTGTTTATTATGCCAGTGGCAGGATGATGGCGGCTTTAAAAAGATCCCCGTCGATTTCAAGTTTCAGCTCACCCTGCTGTATCGTCATCAGGTCCTTGGCAATGGCCAGGCCTAAACCGCTGCCTTCACTGTTCCTGGTTTCGTCACCCCGTTTAAACCGTTCCATCAGCTCATCCGGCGAAATATTCAGGGGTTGATCGGATACGTTTTTAAAAACAACCCTCCCCGTTTTATCTTCTTCACATTTTGATAACTCAATATAGACCCGGGATTCTTTTTGGGCATATTTTAAAATGTTGAAAAGCAGATTTTCAATCACCCGCCAGAGCAGACGACCGTCTGCAGTCACAACAAAAAGCTCTTCGGGATAGTGGGTAATAAACTCAAGCCCTGAATGCGCCAGTTCTTCTTCCATCTCCCCCAGGCCCTGAGTCATCAGCATTTCCAGATCAACGGCCTGAAACTCCACTTCAATATTCCCTGACGAAGCTTTGGCTGCTTCGAACAAATCATCCGTGAGCACTTTCAGACGATGCGCCTTGTTCTCTAATATATCTAAATATTTCTGGTTTTCCTCCGGATCCAGTTTTCCATTTTTCAAAAGATCAACAGAAGTGATAATTGAGGTGAGAGGGGTTCTGATGTCATGGGACACATTCGTCAGCAGCTCGGTTTTTAATCGTTGGCTCTTGACTTCTTCAGCAACTGCCATTGTAATCCCCGCTCCGATGGCATTAATGCCGTCAGCCAGCTCCCCCAGGGCACCATCAAAGCCAGTCAGTTTATAATCCACCTCGCCGTTTTTTATCCGCTCTACACCTTCCAGAATTTCATCATACTTTTTGGCTTTTTTCCCACCTGAATAGAGCAGGTAAAGGATGCCGATAAAACTAGCGATGCCAAGAAGCGGAATCTGTACCGTCAATGCCAGAACAACCAGTAGAATGGCCCAAAACATAAACCGTTTCACCGTTGCGGAGCCCTTCATGATGTTATTATAATAGGCGGAAAAATTTTTGAATTGTCCTTTCATGAATTGCCCCAACTGTTTGATCAGTTTCAGAAATAACAACCGTTCCCAGAAATTTCCGCCTTTTAAAATTCGAACCAGCGACAGTAAAAAGTTTAATCCTAAAGCTGAACCGGCAGCAAAGAGCAGGAGCATATCTGCTCTTGGAAAATTTTGATCATAAAAAAATACAATGGTCGCGATAACCACGGTTTCTATACTCAGCAATAATAAAAAATGGGCATCAATCCAGAATTCATCAATTGGTAAAAAATGTACGCCTTCCGCATCTTTTTTTCGCCCGGCCGAAATGCATGCAAACAGTGCGAAAATAGCAGCCAGAATAAAAAATACAATAAAAATACTCATCAGCCACAGAAATTGCAGTCGTTCTGCCTGATACAGTACTTCCCGTTGAGCGATATAAGCATCATCAAATCCGATGATGACCTGGAAATCCGGCTCTACAGAATAGTTCAAAGGTTCAAATTGGTCAATATCTGGCAGACTCGATGTAATCGCGCCCTTGTTATAGGTGAACGTCACCCGGCGATTAAGCAGGTTATCCTGTGATACTTCTTTGGGCTGACTGTTCTTGATGCCTTTACTGTCAATGATATAAGACAACCCCTGAGTTTGCTCCAACTCTTGCTTCAGTCGTTCGTATTGGTAAAGATCGTCATTAATCAATCGTTTTTTTTCAGCTTCAATTTCAGCTGCATATGGTTCCCAGAAGACTGTATCATTCAGCATCTCCTGTTCGGTTGCGAATTCCAGATCTTCCGGTTCTTCAATGCCCAGTGTCGCCAGTTTATTTTGTTTAAAGGTCTCAATGTCTTTTGTATTTAACGTATTTCCAGCACGAATATTTTCTTCGCTTTTGTAAAAATTATAAACCTGATCGATATCATCATAAGCCGTCAGGACTTTGTCCTCCAACTCAGCACTTTCGAGATAGTTGTTTGTATTTGCCATTCCATCCCAGTTGAACCAATACACCTCAAATAAAGCGCCAAAACTTACGGTAATAAAGACGATCGTCAACAGAGAACAGGCCAGTTTGAATTTTTGATCAGTCCAGATAGTTTTCAATTTTGTACCCAATACCCCATACCACCTTTAAATATTTTGGTTCTTTTGGATTGATTTCAATTTTTTCACGAATCCGACGAATATGCACTGCTACCGTGTTATCCGAATTGTAGGCCGGTTCTTCCCAGGCATTTTCATATATCTGCTCAATGGAAAACACTTTACCTTTTTCCGACATCAAAAAATACATAATCTTATATTCAACTGGCGTAAGCCTGACCTCTTCCCCATCTACCGTCAGCCGCTTATAATCATCTTCCAGAACCAGTCCGCCGGTGCGGTAGGTACCCACTTTTTCCGGGCATCCCCCCAACGTGTTGTAGCGTCTCAATTGTGATTTAACCCGGGCGATAACCTCCATGGGGTTAAAAGGTTTGGTGATATAATCATCTCCGCCCATAGTCAAACCCATAATTTTATCATTATCTTCTGTTTTGGCAGATAAAAAGATAATGGGGATGTTTTTTGTCTCCCTTATTTTCATGGTTGCCCGGAGGCCACCCATCTCCGGCATCATCACATCCATAATAATCAATTGGATCTCTTCTTTTTCTACCATCGATATGGCTTCTTTTCCCGAATAAGCCTTTAAAACAGGATATCCTTCGCTTTTTAAATAGAGTTCCAGGGCTTCAACGATTTCTTTTTCATCATCGCATATTAAAATACTCATTGCTTAACCATCAGCCTTTCCATTTCATCTTGATTTAACTTTAACACAAACTTCTGTCAAAACAATACGGAATTTCCTTAAGAAATTCTTACAGTCAAACCTGCCGCTGTTCCAGCAATCAAAAAAAAGACAGCATCCATTGGATTGCTGCCCTTTAAAGTGTTTTAGATTAAAAATTTAAT
Source organism: Acetobacterium fimetarium (assembly GCF_014284475.1). Classification (GTDB taxonomy): domain Bacteria; phylum Bacillota; class Clostridia; order Eubacteriales; family Eubacteriaceae; genus Acetobacterium; species Acetobacterium fimetarium. The sequence continues at coordinate 3,931 of NZ_WJBC01000019.1, forward strand.
GTGATCCGGCTTATTGGCGTTGGAAAAGTCAAATCCCTGCTGAATCGTGTTTTCAATCATTTCCCCGTCAAGGTTCATTAATCTGAACAAATTTCGCACCAGAAAATAAACCATCGCCCGGTTTGTGAACCGAATGTTCTTTTCATAATAATCAATGAAAAGTTCTTTTCTCGCTCCATATTCCGACCGTGAAATGACTTCCAGATCCGCTTCAATATAGTTCTTGTTCAGAAAGTCCAGACAGGAGCGGTTCATTGTCTTTGAGATATTGGCTCCATGCGGGTTTACGTCTTTGACAAGCACTTCATAATAGAGGGTTCTATTATGTTCATCATTTAGGATGATTTCGTAGTACAATACCAGGGCGTAACAATACTTGGTATAGAGATTAAGATTTTCAGAAACTGACGAAACATATTCGTACAATGCCAGAAAAAAAACATTGTAAATATCAGAGATCATCTCATCCTTCTTTTTATAATAGTAGGTAATCGTTCCAAGTTTCACATTGGCACGATCTGCAATATCCTGAATACCGGTTTTATTATATCCATTCTCGTAAAACAGAATTTTTGCGGTACTGATAATATTCTGTTTGGTTTGGGTTCCTTTTTTTGACTTTGCCATAATTTGCCTTTCTTAAAATAAACAATTCTTATTATTATACGTATTTAAATTTGATTCATATCTTTCATCTTACGAAAAGTTTCGGCAAATGTCAATCAATAGTTTTAGAATGTTCACGCTTTATTTTCTAATCGTTTTATTTCATCAGTAATGTTTCTGCGTCTAAAAGCTTGACACCCTGAGTCTTTTCAAGGGTTTCAATCGCTTTTTGCTGCACTTCATCATCAACGCGGACGATAATAATTGCATTATCTGTTTTTTTAGGCAGGAAAGAATAGGCATAGACAATGTTTATTTTCGCCTGAGTCAGAGCATCGACCAGATTGCTTAATCCGCCCGGCTCATCCGGAACTTCGGCTGCCAGAACAGAAGTCGATGTGCAGCGGATATTGTTCTTTTTAAGCACTTCAATTCCTTTTTCAGTCTCCTGCAGGATCAGACGAACGATCCCATAATCCATCGTCTCCGCAATATTCAGCGAACGAATATTGATGTCATTTTCTGCCAGAATCTTAAGCAGCTTATTTAAACGGCCTTCATGATTTTCCATAAAAATTGAAACTTGTCGTATCATTTTCTCCTCCTAAATTTTTCTTAAATCGACAACTCGCTGGCTTTTACCTTCACTTCTCGGAAGACTTCCGGGTTCCACAAAAGCAATTTTAGCATTGATGCCAATTGTCGAATGAATGCGCAGACCAATTCGTTTTTCAAGTTTTTCAAGATTGCTGATTTTATCCGAGAACATTTCTTCACTGAGCTCAACCTTGATTTCCAGGGTATCCAAAGAGCCATCTCTTCTGACGATCAGTTGATAATGTGGTTCAACTTCTCCAAGCTCCAGAAGGACACTTTCAATTTGTGTCGGGAATACGTTAACCCCTCGAATAATCAGCATGTCATCGGTTCTTCCCTGCAGGCGTCTGATTCTTAAATGCGTCCGGCCGCAAGCACATGGTTCTGCAATAATCGATGTCACATCCCGGGTTCGGTAACGCAGCAGCGGAATTCCTTCTTTTGTAATGGTGGTGATGACCAGTTCGCCCTGCTCACCGTATGGCAGGACTTTCAAGGTGACCGGGTCGATGATTTCCGGGATAAAATGATCTTCCCAGATATGCAGCCCATCCTGAGCGTCACATTCAATGGCAACACTGGGTCCCATAATTTCAGACAATCCATAGATATCATGGGCTTTGATTTTCAGTTTCTTTTCGATTTCTTTTCTCATATTGTCCGACCAGGGTTCTGCCCCAAAAACACCCGTCTTGAGTTTTAAAGACGCTGGATCGATGCCCTTCTTTTCCAGGGCATCGCCTAAATAGATCGCGTATGAAGGGGTACATGTCAGAACAGTTGTCCCAAAATCCTTCATAATCATGATCTGCTTGTCGGTATTTCCTCCGGAAATAGGAACAATGGAAGCGCCAAGCATTTCAGCCCCGTAATGGACTCCCAGCCCCCCGGTAAACAATCCGTATCCATAGGCATTTTGCACCACTGAATGAGAATCTGCTCCGGCCGCCACCAATGAACGCGCCATAATCTCAGACCAAGTCGTGATGTCTTTTCGGGTGTAACCGACAACCGTTGGTTTGCCGGTGGTCCCTGAAGATGCATGAATTCTGACAATTTTTTCCAACGGTACGGCAAACAATCCGTAGGGATAATTATCTCTCAAATCGACCTTGGTTGTAAAGGGCAGCTTCTGTAAATCTGAAAGCGTCTGTACATCCTCTGGGACTAAGCCGGCCTCCTGAAATTTGTTTCGATAAAACGGAACATCATGATAGATCCGATTGACCATTCCTTTTAACCGCTCTAATTGCAGTTCCAGCAGTTTTTCTCTGGGCATACACTCGCAACTCTTATTCCAATACATTTTTTTCCTCCTGAATTTTCTTGATTATATCACTTGATAATGGTGTTTTCTTTAAAACCGCATGCCAAAAATATAACATCTGGTTTACAAATGGTCACCGTGACAGTTTCCTCCTGCACATTAAAAAAGACCCGTCCTTACTAAAAAGGACGAGTCGTGCTCGCGGTACCACCTAATTTGATTATAAATAATCCACTCATTTAAGAACACTCCAACCGCAGTCGTTCATGTTCCTCCTTCTGTTAACGGTAAGGATCACCGGTTTCACCTATTAATGATCGCTCCCGATCCTGTTCAGCAAAACAACTCCTGAGGGAACTTCATCATCATTATCACCATCGGTTCTCACCAATCCCGACTCTCTGCAGACGCTAATGAAAGCTACTTTCCTCAATCACAGTTTTTTTAATATAGTATTCATTATATTCCCAATACAAAAATATTGTCAAGCAGTTTTTATAGGATCCGCTTAAAGTATTCGCAAACTTTTCCGGCCTATACTATTGAATTCCGGAGCAGGTTTGAGCTTCAGTGACTCATTTTAGACCACGCCTAAACCAACAGCAGTATAAGTCGTCATTTCCCGATTCATATACAAAGCGGCTTCAACAATGTTAAAGGCAATCGCTGCGCCACTGCCTTCTCCTAAACGCATACCCATGTTCAGGAAAGGTTTTGCTCCGATGAATTCCGAACCAAAAGCTGCGCCCCTTTCGGCCGATGCATGGGAACAGATCAGGTAACCATCTACTTCCGGTTTCAATGCAATCGCTACCGCAGCGGCGGCAGTTGAAATAAAGCCGTCAATCAGAACCGGGACTCTATGAGCCGCCCCAGCAATCATGGCACCTGCCATGGCGCCGATTTCAAATCCACCGACTTTTGCCAGTACATCAATCGCATCATTTTTATCAGGTTTATTCAGGGCAATCGCATCTCTTATTACCTGAGCTTTATTGATCATTTTTTCTTCAGATAAGTTTGCTCCGGCTCCGACAAGTTCTCCGGGATCAACGCCGCTGAATGCGGCAAAGATGGCAGCGCTTGGTGTGGTATTGCAAATTCCCACTTCTCCGGTTCCCAGAATATTGTAACCGTTCTTGATGGCGCGCTCTGCCAAATCAATACCGGCTTCCAGTGAGGCAATCGCTTCATCACGGCTCATTGCCGGGCCTTTTCGCATATTCGATGTTCCTTTTCTGATTTTTTTATCCAGAATTTTTGATTTTGGATCAAGATCGCTCATCATGCCAACATCACAGACAAACACATCGGCTCCAGCCTGTTTGCTCAGAGCGGCAACGCCGCTTTTTCCTTCAATCACCATTTTTGCCATTAAATCGGTTACTTCCTGTGGTGCCGCCGCCACGCCCTCTTCGAAAACGCCATGGTCGCCGCAGAAAACGAGCATCGCTTTCTTGCTGATATCCGGGAACATTTCACCAGAAATTCCCGACAGTTGAACTGCAATTTGTTCCAGCACACCTAAACTACCAACCGGTTTCAATAAATCATCAACCCGTTTTTTTGATGTTTCCATCATTTTTTCATCCAGTGGCTGAATTTTCTCAAGTGTTTCATTTAATAAACTCATTTTATCTCCTCTGTCATTTAATAATTCTAAACCACATTATAACACAATCACTGACCTGTTGAATCGATAATTTAGGTAAATATTGCAAGGAAAATCCCATTTCAGACCGCAACCTTTTACCAACTAAAACAACCGTCATGCCGTTTATGGTTTTCTTAAATGCTGCCGTTATTTTTTTTCTTAAAAAAGCTTCGGAACCACTTCTTTTTATGATAGAATATAAAATTCCATTGGCATATTAGTGTATTGTCATAATCCATTGTGTTAAAAAAATGCCGATCTATTGCCTTGTTTAGAGACTATTAATCATTATTAATAACCACTCCTCAAGTCAGGCAGCATCATGATCATTCGGAAAATTATATATTTCTGATTATTTTGTAAAAAAAAACGTATCTAAACGATATCAGCATCTTTAAATCAGGAGGAACTGTGAACAGTGAGAAATAAATTACTAATTAGCTTTATGGTCATCATTTTTGTCGCAGTTGGTTTTGTTTTTGTTGGAAACTTCATCCATTCTCCCCAGTTTAAAAAAATCGCCAACAATCTCAACAGCATAACATCCGGCAATGTCATTCGTGAAATAAAAATCCGCAGCGGCGAAGAGCTGCTGGAGCCCGAAGCACTTGCGCCGATTATCCAATATTTTGACTTGAGCGCGGCGGCAACCGCCGATTTGAACACCACCGACATTACCCATCTGTTCTCTGATTCCTCCAGTGCGAACGCATGGATCAATCAGAGCGCCCTGGATTATCTGATTAATTTACGACTCAGCCAAAGCAACGATTTACGCATGACAAATTATGAATACGGGTTGACTATCTCCGAAGTCAATGAAACAGAAGATCAGCTTGAAGTAATTCTTACCGAGGATCGCACCGTGAGTTTCGCCTTTATTCCTGATATTGATTCGTCAAGCAGCGGAATCGGACATACTTTTTACTTGAAAAAAAGTGAAAATGGCTACCTCATTAGTGCCCATGATCAGGATGAAGACTATTTTCTCTTATTGGAGAAAGCCATTAATGAGAACTCCGAATATTCAGGAGAAATTCCGAATGAGCTCTTAGCTCAATCCTCGTCTGTTGTAAAAGAATTGTCTTCACAGAAAGAAGCCTTCAATTCCAGCGATCAGCAGGCTCGGGTGTCCTCAGCGCAAAATCCATACGATGCCCAATCCGCCGTTAACTACGCCATGATCTGGGTTAATTCAAACTATGTGATCCGCAATACGGATGAATACGGCGTGTATGATCAATACGACGGCAACTGCAACAACTATATCTCCCAATGCCTGCATGCAGGCGGGATTCCCATGGATTATTTCGGAGATGAACACACGCAGTGGAAGTGGTATGATGATGATGTTAATCTGGAAGAAGCGAATTCTGGAAGAAGCCCTGCCTGGGCAGGTGTTGAGGAATTTTATACCTATGCCAGTCATAACACCGGATACGGACTGGCTGCGGTTGTTGATGACAATGTCTTCAGTGGGTCTGCCGGTGATATTCTGCAATATGGTTTTGGTAATAACTGGCATCATTCGGTCATCATTACTGATATCATTAGCGATAAAGACGGAAAAATGCTGGATTATCTGATTAATTCAAATACGACCGACCGTATCAACTACCCTGCCAGTGCCTATGGCTATCCTGAAATACGATTGATTAAAATCATCGGCTGGAACAACAATCCGGCCGAAGTCAATCCTCAAAACGAGGCACCAACCGTTTTGGTTGCACCGGTAGATCAGCCCCAAGAAATCCAACTCCAACCCGAACCTTAATCGCCAAACAAAAGGCCCATTATTTGTTCTGTCGGTGTTTTAATAAACACGGCAGCAAATAACGGGCCTTTATTTTCATTTACGATTCAATTTTAGTATATTGGTACCACGGCACCTTTGTAGGTTTCTTCAATGTATGCTTTCACTTTGTCGCTTTTAAGTGCTTTCATCAACGCCACTGTTTTATCGCTCTTTTCATCACCGGCTCGAACCGCCACGATATTGGCGTAGGTTTGTGCCGCCAGTGAATCTTTTTCTTCTTTGGCGATCGCGTCTGAGCCTACATTCAGACCTGCTTCAATCGCGTAATTTCCGTTGATAACCGCTAAATCCACATCCTGCAGTGATCGTCCCAGTTGTGCTGCTTCCAGTTCTTTGAATTGAATATTTTTGGGATTTTCAATGATGTCTTTCGGTGTTGCCTCAAGTCCGACATTGGGATTAACTTTGATCAAACCGATTGTTTCAAGCAGTAACAACGCACGGGCTTCATTGGTTGTATCATTTGGAATCGCAATGGTTGCACCATCTGCAATTGCATCGAGGGTTTTAATTTTTCCCGGATACAGACCCAATGGTTCATAATGAATCGCACCGGCACTCACCAGTTTTGTATTGTTTTTCTTGTTGAAATCTTCTAAATAAGGAAGATGTTGGAAAAAGTTTGCATCCAGCTCTTTGTTTTGCAGCGTCAGGTTCGGCTGAACATAGTCCGTGAACTCTTTTACTTCAAGGGTGTAGCCCTCTTGTGCCAATACCTCTCCTGCAACTTTCAGAATCTCCGCATGTGGTGTCGGACTTGCCCCCACAACAATTGTCTTGGCATCAGTCCCTTTAGCCGCGCAACCGGTCAATAATGCAACGCCTAAAACGCTGGCCAATAAAACAGAAATAAGTTTTTTCATCTCTTTCTCCTTTTCTTTCCCTTTTCTTTTTCATACTATTCATAGTTGATTGATATGTAATATAGCATGTCTAGTCTTGAATGTCAATCCTAAAATAATTTTATCACGCTTGTTATTTTCGGTGATCAGCCTTCTGGGCAATTTTCATTCCAATTTCCTGAAAAATCTGAACCACTAAAACGAGCAACACAACCGTAATAACCATAACGCCGGTTTCATAACGATAATAACCAAAACGGATGGCAATATCACCCAGTCCACCGCCGCCGACAATTCCGGCCATTGCCGAATAACCCAGGATCGTTGTGGTTGCGATGGCCGCTCCGATGATCAGTGAAGGCTTTGCTTCCGGGATCATCACCTTCATCACCACCTGAAGCGGACTGGCTCCCATGGATAATGATGCTTCTATTATCCCGTAATCCACTTCTTTAATGGAGGATTCCACCAGACGGGCTATAAAAGGAGCCGCTGCAATAACAAGTGGCACAATGGTTGCCGTCGATCCGATGCTCGTTCCCACTACCAATCGGGTGAATGGAATCACCGCAATTAAAAGAATCAAGAATGGAATTGAACGGGTAATATTTACAATAATATCAAGCACCTTGTTCAGTATCCGCATTGGCACAATTCCTTCTGAATCGCTTGTCACCAGCAGCACTCCCACCGGCAATCCGATAATGTAGGCGATAAACGTTGAGACCAGAGTCATGTAAAGCGTTTCAAATGTTCCCTGAATAATCAATGCTGTCATGGTACTATCCATCGATTTCCACCTCCTCGACGCCGATCTGACGAGAACGGAGATAATTGATCGCCCGGGAGGCAGTCAACTCATCCTCCGGCAGCTGGATAACCATCTGGCCAAAACTCATCCCGTCAATATCTTTCATATCTGCATGAACAACGTTCACCAGGCACTTTGTTTCCAGCACCATTTTTGCCATGACCGAATCACTCGATGAGTTCTCGTCAAAAACAAGACGATAACAATTCCTGCTCATCGCAACCGGTCCCTGCTCATTTTCTGAAAAGATCATTTTTTTCGCGATTTCAGTTTTGGGATTTCGGAAAATACTCTCAACTGGCCCGTCTTCTGCAATCTGACTGTTGTCGATAATGGCGACATGATTGCAAATCTGTTCGACGACACTCATCTCATGCGTGATGATGACAATCGTAATCCCCAGTTTCTGATTGATTTCCTTCAGCAGACCGAGAATCGATTTCGTCGTTGACGGATCCAGTGCTGAAGTCGCCTCATCACACAACAGAATTTTCGGATTATTTGCCAGCGCTCTGGCAATCGCGATTCGCTGTTTTTGCCCACCTGACAATTGTGATGGGTAAGCCTTTGCCTTATCCGGCAATCCTACCAGTTCCAGCAGCTCGGCAGCTCTTTTTTTTGCTGTTTCCTTATCAGCTCCGGCAATTTCCAACGGAAAAAGGATGTTTCTTTCCGCAGTCCGCTGCATCAGCAGATTGAATTGCTGGAAAATCATTCCCACGGAATAACGCACGGTTCTCAATTCTTTTTCGGTCAGTTTTGAAATGTCTTGTCCATCAATGAAAACATTACCGTCAGTCGGCTTTTCAAGAAGATTGATACAGCGAACCAAGGTGCTTTTACCAGCACCACTCATACCAATAATTCCATAAATATCGCCCTGATTCACTGTTAGATTAATTCCCTCTAACGCCTTTACCTCGCCACTTTTAGGATGAAAGGTTTTACCAAGGTTTTTTATTTCAATGATGGGATTTCTGGACGTCTTATTATTTTTGATTTTTCTCACCCTCCCAATCGATGTACTCAACACAACATTTCAATTACTTTCTAATCACGCGCCTCATCTCCGACTGGCAAATCCGATCAAATCTCAGCACTGATTTTCATATAATTGGAATTAAAAACTGAGCTCATTTCAGAATTATGCATTCACTGCTAGTGCAGTTTCCGCTTCATCAACAAGCTCAGTTTATGTTTCGTACTAACTTGCTGTATTATTATAGTCTTGCTTTGATTTTTTTGTCAAGAATATTATACCTATCAGTTATCATATATTTGTAATTTCTGCCCCGAACGGAAGCAGTGCCAGCTTCGCGAATTTAAACCACTGCAAACCGAAAGGAATGCCGATAATTGTAATACAGTAAATCAGCCCCAACACGGCCGATCCCAAAGCCAATCCCCAGCCAAAGATGAGCAGCCAGAGAATATTCAACAATACTGAACCGGTTCCCATTTTTGAATAATCGACCATTTTCCCAAAAGGCCAGAATACCAGTTGGGCCATTTTAAATGCCTGAATCCCCAAAGGAATCCCAATAATCGTGATACAACAGATCACACCTGCCAAAAGCCAGCCCAGCGCCATCACCAGACCGCCAAAAATGATCCAGATAATGTTTCCTAGTACTTTCATTTTTCCTCCATTTTATTCAAAATTAAAGCATCCGATTTCAAAGCAATTTATGTTTGTACTTTACCGTTACGAAATCACCTGAATTTCATTATAACCGATTTATGATATTCTATCAAAAAATAAAAAAACCGCAATCTCTGCGGTTATGTTTTTAAATGGTGACCCATGGGCGACTTGAACGCCCGACACCCTGATTAAAAGTCAGATGCTCTACCAACTGAGCTAATGGGTCAGATAAAATATTAAATTATTGTGTGTCTTCAAACGATTGTGAGATCCATCTGTTTGCCTAACTAAGCGATTCACACCAAATCAAAGATTTGGGTTCTCTGCTTATACCAACTGAGCTAATGGGTCAGATTAAATATTAAATTATTATTTGTCTTCTTACGATTGTGAGATCCATCTGTTTGCCTAACTAAGTGATTCACTCCAAATCAAAGATTTGGGTTCTCTACTTATACCAACTGAGCTAATGGGTCAGATAAATATTAACTTGAGTCCTTAAACATAAGTGGCAGGGGTAGCAGGACTCGAACCTACGCATGCCAGAATCAAAATCTGGTGCCTTACCGACTTGGCTATACCCCTAAGAAAAGAAGCAATGATATAGAATGGGGTGGATAATGGGACTCGAACCCACAACATCCAGAACCACAATCTGGCGCTCTAACCGATTGAACTATACCCACCACAATATAAACATTTATTAAAATGGTGCGCCTGAAGGGATTCGAACCCCTGGCACACGGCTTAGAAGGCCGTTGCTCTATCCTACTGAGCTACAGGCGCCCAATCCTAAAAAAAAATGGAGCGGGTGAAGGGAATCGGACCCTCGCGACTGGCTTGGAAGGCCAGGGCTCTACCACTGAGCTACACCCGCATTATCTCTCTTAAAGACAAGTGTTAGTATACTTCAAATAAAAGTTCTTGTCAAGGATTTTTGTTTTGATTTTCAGTATTTTATTTAGCGGAACGCTCATAACCCCATAGCGGAATTATTTTTGCATCGATATTCCCATTCTCAATGGTAATGATGCCGTAGCTTTCCGGATCTCCCGTTTTGGAAGAACCCAATGATCCCGGATTCATGATCAGTATTCGACCGTCGTCTTCCAGATAAGCCCGGTGCGTGTGCCCGTAAAGGATGACCTGGGCATTCTTTTCCCGTCCTGCGTGATAAATGCGGTTCAGGTCTCCTTTTACGCCGTATTTATGGCCATGACAGGCAAAGAACTTAAAACCGCCCAGAATCGTTTCCAGCGCCATGCTCCCGTCTTCGGCATAGATATCGCAATTTCCCTTGAGGATATGAACCGGTGTATTGGTCAGCGTTCGCAGATACAATCCATCTTCGACATAATCACCCAGGTGGATGATCACATCCACATGGCCCATTTCCGCCACTGCTTTTTTCAGGGCATCAAGATTCCCATGGCTGTCGCTCATCACTGCAATTCTCATTTTTCCCGTTCCCTCCTTTTTGCTAACTGTTTAACAACAATTCCTTCGCTTCAGCAACGGCGACTGCCCGATGACTGATCCTATTTTTCTCTTCCTTTGTCATGTCTCCGTAACAACGGCCTGTCACTTCATGAATAAACAGCGGATCATAGCCGAATCCACCTTCACCGCAATAATCAAATGCGATCTTTCCCCGGACCAGCCCCTGACAGGTCAATTCCTGACCATCCGGCAGAATCATGGCGATGGCGGTAATAAACGCTGCACCCCGTTTTTCTTCCGGCACATCCGCCATCACGTCCAGCAGCTTTTTATTGTTGTCTGCATAAGTCACGTTTTCGCCAGCGTAACGGGCGGAATAAATTCCCGGCTCTCCGTTCAGAATGTCTACCGACAAGCCCGAGTCGTCGCCCATAATGATCAGGTTTTTCCCCTGAACATAGGGCTTTAATGCCCGAACTTTAATCAGCGCATTTTCTTCATAGCTCAGTCCATCTTCAATAATCTCAATGTCGATTCCAAGATCCTTCATGGTGACAATCTCAAAGTCCCCACCCAGCATTGCCTTTATTTCTTTGGCTTTATCCTGATTTCCTGTCGCTAATAGTATTGTTCTCATCTTTATAACCCCACTAACCCAGTAATGTTTCTTTCTGGAAATCGATGATCTGTTTGATGCTTTCTTCTCCAAGTGACAGCAGTTTGGCAAGCTCTTCTTTATTAAAGGGTCTTTCTTCTCCGGTCCCCTGTATCTCGATGATTTCACCCTTTTCAGTCATGACCATGTTCATATCCACTTCTGCATTTGAATCTTCCTCATAACACAAATCGACAAGCGGTTCTCCCTGATGAATCCCGACGCTCGTTGCCGCCACAAAACTGGTGACCGGCATTTCCTTGATCTGGCCGTTTTTCACCATCCCCGTCAAAGCATCATGCAAAGCGATGAAAGCCCCTGTTATTGCCGAAGTCCGGGTCCCGCCATCTGCCTGAATGACATCGCAGTCGATCCAGATTGTCCGTTCTCCCAGTTTACTCAAATCAATCACAGACCTTAAGCTTCTTCCAATCAGTCGCTGTATTTCCATGGTCCGTCCGTCTATTTTGCCCCGATTCCGATCTCGGCTTTTTCTTGTATTGGTTGATGCCGGCAGCATTTCGTATTCAGCAGTCACCCAACCCTGTTTCTGACCTTTCAAAAAAGGCGGAACTTTTTCTTCGATCATTGCCGTACAGATGACCCGGGTATCCCCCACTTCGATCAGCACCGAACCCTGCGCATGCTTGATAAAATTCCGGGTTACCGCCATCGGTCTCAATTCATCTCTGTGGCGGCCATCGATCCGCAGATCATTCTTTTTAGTTTCTTCGATATTAATTTCCATTTTTTTCCTTTTCTAACTATTGTTTGGTTTTAAAAAAGGGCTATTGCAAACCCTTTAAGACTGTAGACAAATCACTAACGTAGTGCCGACAATTGTTACATCGTGTTGTTTGCATCAAGGCGAACAGGCGGCAGCCTGCGCGTAGGCAACGAGCCAATCACAAGCTGGCTTGTAGTTGGCGACTGTCCGCGACTACTAAGAAATTGAAAATTTCTTAGTAGTGTACGAATTGCAAGCAAACAACTGATTAACAATTGGTCGGTACGGGGTTTGTCGACAACCTGAAAGGGCTATTGCAAGCCCTTTTTAATGTCAATCCGTTTATCCTAAATGTTTTGCTACCACATCCCGAATGATTTTATTCGCTACCTGTGGATTTGCTTTGCCTTTTGTTGCTTTCATAACCTGTCCGGTCAGGAAACCATAGGCTTTCTCATTTCCGGCACCGATATCTTCCAGTGATTTCGGATTGTCGGCAACGATTTTTTCGATAATGGCTTCCAGTTCGCCCGTGTCGCTGACCTGGGAAAGGCCCTGTTCTTTTACAATCTCATCCGGATTTTTTCCGCTGTTGAACATTTCTTTCAACACCTCTTTACCGCTGGTGCCGTTGATCACACCGTCTTTAACCAGTTTCAGAAGCTCTGCCAATTGAGCCGGCTTGATCGGAATATTCTCCATCGTCAGTTCTTTTTCTTTTAACAATGGTGGAATCTCCACCATGATCCAGTTTGAAATCTGTTTTGCTTCATCGTATAGTGAAACGGCTTCTTCGAAGAAACGCGCAGTCACACCGGAAGCGGTCAACACACCGGCATCGTATTCCGGCAATTTGTATTCATCAATGTAACGTTGTTTTTTCGCTTCCGGCAGCTCCGGCAGCTCGCTTTTTATTTTTTCGATATACTCTTTTTCAATCACAATGGGCACCAGATCCGGTTCTGGAAAATAGCGGTAATCCTGAGCTTCTTCCTTGCTTCTGAGTGAAGAAGAAACGCCCTTGGTGTCATCCCACTTTCTGGTTTCCTGAATAATCTTGTGGCCCTTTTTCAGCTCGATAATCTGGCGTTTGCTTTCGTACTGCACAGCCCGCACCAGAGCGCGGAATGAGTTCAGGTTTTTCATTTCGGTACGGGTACCCAAAACGGTGGCGCCTTTTTCTCGCATTGAAAGATTGACATCGAAACGCATCGACCCTTCCTGCATCTTACAGTCGGACACACCGGTATATTCCAGGATATTTCTTACTTTTTCAGCAAAAACTCTTGCTTCTTCGGCACTGCGCATATCCGGCTCGGTTACAATTTCCACAAGCGGCACCCCGCATCGGTTTACATCAACCAGTGTCCCTTCAGCCGATTCATGCAGCAGCTTCCCGGCATCTTCTTCAATATGGATCCGGGTAATACCGATATCTTTCTTCATCCCATCCACTTCAATTTCCACCACCCCGCCGGTGCAGATCGGCAGATCAAACTGCGACGTCTGGTAGGCTTTTGGCAGGTCAGGATAGAAATAATTTTTTCGATCCATTTTGCTGAAATGAGCAATTTCACAATTTAAAGCCAGTCCGGCTCTCGTCGCGTATTCGACCACCTTTTCATTCAACACCGGTAAAACCCCCGGCATGCCCAGGCAGACTGGACAGGTATGGGTATTTTCATCCTGACCAAACTCCGTTGGGCAGGAACAGAATATTTTCGTTTTTGTGCCTAATTCGACATGGATTTCCATCCCAATGACCATTTCATATTCCATGGTTTAGACCTCCGTTTCCAATGGTGCTTTTAGATTTTTCAAGCCCTTTTCATTTTCAAAGGCCCAGGCCACTTTTAATAAGGTTTCTTCGCTGAGTATCGGACCCAACAATTGCATGCCGATCGGCATCCCGTTGTTATCCAAACCACATGGAATGGATATCCCCGGTATTCCGGCGATATTAACCGGCACCGTATAAATGTCGGTCAGATACATTTCCAATGGATTGCTCGTTTTTTCACCAATTCCGAACGCTGTGGTTGGTGCTGTCGGAGTCAGAAGCACATCGCATCCGTCAAACACCTGATTGAAGTCATCTTTAATCAAGGTTCGTACCTGCATTGCTTTTTTGTAGTATGCATCGTAGTAGCCCGAGCTTAGGGCATAGGTTCCCAGCATAATCCGGCGCTTGACTTCCTCGCCAAAACCCTGGCTGCGTGTTTTCTTATAAAGATCGACCAGACCATCGTATTCTTCAGCCCGGTAACCATAGCGGATCCCATCGTAACGGGCAAGATTGGAACTGGCTTCAGCGGATGAAATCATATAATAGGCAGACAGTGCATAATCCAGATACTGGAACGACACATCCACAATTTCCGCCCCCATTGCTTTATATACAGCAATGGCATCTTCAAGGCTTTTTCGGACTTCCGGCTGCAGGCCTTCACCGAAGAACGCCTGAGCAACGCCAATTTTCATTCCCTTAACGCCCTGTTTGAGGGTCTGTGTATAGTCTTTCTTTTCCAGGTTAAGTGAAGTTGAATCCTTCGGATCGTGTCCGATAATGGCATTTAAAACCAGGGCGCAGTCTTCCACGTCTTTCGTAAATGGTCCAATCTGATCCAACGAAGATGCAAAAGCCACCAGGCCATAACGGGAAACCAGCCCATAGGTTGGCTTCATCCCGACCACCCCGCAGAAGGATGCCGGTTGACGGATGGATCCGCCGGTATCTGAACCAAGCGTGTAAAACGCCGTATCTGCGGCAACGGCAACCGCTGACCCGCCGCTTGAACCGCCAGGGACTTTATTTAAATCCCATGGATTGTGGGTGATTTTGTAAGCTGAATTTTCAGTGGATGACCCCATGGCAAACTCATCCATGTTCGTTTTCCCCAATAAAATCCCGCCTTCTTCAATCAACCGATCATAAACATGGGCATTGTAGGGCGGATTGAAATTATAGAGCATTTTTGACGCACAGGTAGTCAGGATTCCCTGGGTGCACATATTATCTTTTAGTGCATAAGGAATTCCTTCCAGCGGTGTTCGTTTTTTTTGTTCACCTAGTTTTTCATCGATGACTCCGGCCGCACGCAAGGCTTCTTCTGTCTGAAGATTCAGATAGGCTGCAGTTTTATTTTCCACCGCCGCGATGCGGTCAACGACAGACTGAGTCACCTCGGTAACGGTCACTTCTTTTTTTTCAAGCAGGTCATTTATCTCATGTATTGTTTTTTGACTTAATTCCATTATTGCCTCCTACTCCATAACCCGGGGAACCTTAAAGCACCCGGCTTCGCTTTCCGGCGCATTGGCCAAAGCCTGTTCATTGGTTAAACAGGGTTTGGGTACGTCCTCCCTGAAAACATTCTGCACTGCCAGCACATGCTCGGTCGCTTTAACTGCTGATGTATCCAGTTCGCTGAGGGTCTGGGCATAATCCAGCACCGCACCCATTTTATCAACCAGAGCGGTCACTTCATCCGGTGAAAATTCTAAACGGGCAAGATTTGCCACATAGGTCACATCTTCTCGTGTTAAACTCATATCAATTTCCTTTCTCGGTTATATTTACTTTCAATGCTTCAGATCGTCGATCATTCAATACCAAAACGCTATTGGCTTTCATTGTCGCCTAACTTCCACTTTTTATTTTAAAAATCACCCTTCATTATAAATCAAAGTTACCATTGGTGACAAGGGCCAAAAACTCGTTTTCGTCAATTATTCTAATTCCCAACTCCTGGGCTTTGGTTTGCTTAGATCCAGACTTTTCTCCGGCCACTACAAAGTCAGTCTTTTTGCTCACACTTGTGGATACTTTTCCCCCATTGGTTTCGATCAGCGCTTTCGCTTCCCGGCGCTCCAATGATGGCAGCGTTCCGGTCAGCACAAAGGTTTTTCCCTGAAGGGTCTGGGATACTTCCGCGGTCTTCTGAACCATATTGAGTCCCGCCCGTTCAAGTCCTTTGATAATCTCCACATTTTTTGACGTTTTGAAAAAATCCACAATTTCGATGGCCATCTTTTCGCCAATATCAAAAATTTCCTTGAGTTCTGCCTCTTCGGCCGCCATCAGTTTTTCCATCGATTTAAAATGTTCCGCCAGAACCTTGGCCCCTCTGGCTCCTACCAGTGGAATTCCCAGTCCAAAAATCAACCGGGTCAATTCATTTTTCTTCGATGCTTCAACGCTTGTTATGAGATTATCGACCGATTTTTCGCCCATTTTTTCAAGTGTTACCAGGACATCTCTTTTTTCATAAAGATGATAGATATCGACCGGATTTTCAACCAGCTTCTCATTCATCAACAGCCGGAGAACACCGGGTCCCAGTCCCTCAATATTCATGGCATCACGGGATGTAAAGTGCACCAGCTTACGGAATACTTGCGCTGGGCACACCATGTTCAGACATTTTGTGACCGCTTCGCCTTCAATCCGGAAGGTCGGTTCATGACAGACCGGGCAGATCTTTGGCATTTCAAAAACCACTTCGTTTCCGGTTCGTTTTTCTACGACCACATGATCCACCTCGGGAATGACATCGCCGGCTTTTTGGATCACAACATGATCGCCAATGCGGATATCTTTCGCCTTGATGTTGTCCTCATTGTGAAGGGTTGCCCGACTGATGACGGAACCCGCCAAAGCGACCGGACTGAGCTCAGCCACCGGTGTAAGGGCGCCGGTTCGGCCCACCTGGACCGTGATGGCATCAACCGTCGTCACGGCCTGATCCGGCGAAAATTTATAGGCGATCGCCCAGCGCGGACTTTTGGTGGTATTCCCCAAGATCTCTCTGTCGGACAGCTGATCGACCTTAATGACCAGTCCGTCAATATCAAACGCCAGATTCTTTCTTTCCTCTTCCATGTGATTACAGAAAGCAATGATTTCTTCGATATCCCTGAAACTCTTCGTCTCACTCGTCTTGAATCCCAGTGATTTCAAGTAAGCCAGGCTTTGACTGTGCGATGTCAGACTGACATCTTCCGATGCTTCAAGATTAAAAACAAAAATATCAAGCGGCCGTGAAGCTGTCAGTTTTGAGTCAAGCTGCCGCAATGAACCGGCTGCGGCATTTCGCGGATTGGCAAACAGGCTTTCCCCTTCCAGCTGCCGCCGCTGGTTCAATTGATCGAAATCCGTTTTTCCCATGAAGACTTCGCCGCGGACCTCGAGGGTCACCGGTTCTTTGAGTCGCAAAGGAATACTGCGCACGGTTTTAAGATTGGCGGTAACATTTTCGCCCACTTCCCCGTCTCCCCGGGTAGCCCCCTGGACAAAGATGCCGTTCTCATAATTCAGAACCACCGTCAAGCCATCAAACTTATATTCGACAATATAGGTGACATCGGGACAGGTCTGGCGAACCCGGCGATCAAAATCCCGGAGATCTCCCGCATCAAAGGAATTGCTCAAGCTGAGCTTCGGCCGTGAATAGACAACTTTCGTAAAACCGCCGGATGGTGTCCCACCGACCCGCTGGGTTGGTGAATCCGGGGTAATCCATTCCGGATGAGCGGCTTCCATGTCCAGCAGTTCCTGCATCAGTTTATCATACTCATAATCCGAAACGACGGGTGCATCATCGACATAATACGCTCTGTTATGAGCCTCAATTTTTTTTCTTAATTGTTCAATCTGAGTGCTGTTCATATCCAAATTCCAATCATAAAATTTCTATCCGGTTTCAGGCTTTGTCGACAAAGTCCGGGTTCATTTTCTTAATTCCAACCCCGGGAAATGCCACGGAAATCATGTTGTTTTTAATTTCAACCACCGTGCCGATGCCAAACTTTTTGTGCTTTACCTTATCGGTCAGGGCAAAGGTATTTTCCGTTTTGTTCATATTTGCGCTCAGCGACTGGGATTTGTTTCGGCGAATAGCGACCTTCGACTGGATCACCCGTTCCGAAAAGGTCTTGTTCTTTTTGGCATCCACATCAATTTCGGGCTTTCGCTCATAACGCTGTTTGTTTTCCACACACACTTCACTCGGCAGTTCCTGCAAAAAACGTGATGGTGTCTGCAGCTGGCGACGTCCGTAGAGGGTTCTCTCTGCCGCCCATGAAATATAAAGGCGTTTCATGGCCCGGGTGATTCCCACATAACAGATCCGGCGTTCTTCTTCAATCTCTTCCGGCGAATCCATGGAGCGTCCATGAGGGAAAATGCCTTCTTCCAGACCCGGCAAAAACACCACCGGGAATTCCAGTCCTTTGGCATTATGCAAGGTCATTAACAGCACTTTCCCTTCATCGCCATCATAACTGTCGGTCTGAGATGATAATGCCACGGTTTCCAAATAGGCGCTGAGGCTTTGATCATCACTGTTTTTTTCAAAATCTACTGCCGATGATACCAATTCGCGCAAGTTTTCCAGGCGGCTTTCGCCCTTGTCCATTTTCCCCAGTTCCAGCATTTCCATATATCCGCTCTTTTCGATCACCGCCGTAATCAGTTCGCTGAGGCTGCCGCTTTCCTGTATTTTTGATAAACCCGACATTAGATCGCTGAAAGCGCGGACTTTGTTTCTCACACTGGAGCTCAGCTCAGGAATTTCTTCCACATGATAGAAGGCTTCCATCAAGCTGAAGCTTTTAAATTCAGCATACTCTCCGATTTTTTCAATCGTCGCTGAACCGATACCTCGTTTCGGTACGTTAACAATCCGCATGAACCCCATATTGTCCTTCGGATTGCTTAAAACATTCAGATAGGAAATCACATCTTTTATTTCCGTTCGTGAATAGAATCCTGTTCCGCCAATCAGTTGAAAAGGCAGTCCTGCACGCATCAGCGCTTCTTCAAATAATCGCGACTGGGCATTGGTCCGATAGAGGATCGCAAAATCGCCATATATTCCTTTTCCCTGATCAATCGCATCTTTTATCTCATCAACAATAAAACGCGCTTCATCATAACCCTGGTTAAAGGATGAAATCATTATCTTTTCATCCCCCAGATTATTGGTCCATAAAGCCTTTTCCTTCCGGCCGGTATTTCTTGAAATAACCTGGTTGGCACAATCCAGGATAATCTGGGTTGAGCGGTAATTCTCCTCCAGCTTGACGACTTTTGCATCGGGATAATCTTTCTCGAAATCCAGAATGTTATGAATATCTGCACCACGCCAGCCGTAAATACTCTGGTCGTCATCTCCGCAAACGCAGAGATTCTTGTTCTTTGCCGCCAGCATATTCACCAGCTCGTACTGGCTGTGATTGGTATCCTGGTATTCGTCAACCATAATATATTTAAATCGATTCTGATATTGTTCCAGTATTTCCGGGAAGCCCTTAAACAATACCAGGGTATTGTAAATGAGGTCATCAAAATCCATGGCATTATTGGCTTTCAGACTTTCCTGGTAGCGTTTATAATAGATCCCGACTTTTTCTTTGCGGAAGTCCCCGGCATTTTCTTTGCTGTACGCATCCGGGCTTACAAAATTGTTTTTGGCCGTGGAAACCTCCCCACTCACGTATTGATGGGTATAGTACTTGTCATTCAACTGCAGTTCCTTGAGCAGAGTTTTGTACAGTTTTTTTTGATCATCCGTATCGTAGATGACAAAGTTCTCGTCATATCCCAGCCACTGGCTGTGTGCTCTCATAATCCGGGCGCACATCGCATGGAAGGTGGACATCCAGATCCGTTTGCTGTCCTGAATATTCATTTTCGCGATACGTTCCCGCATTTCGCCGGCTGCTTTATTGGTAAAAGTTATGGCCAGAACCTGTGATGGCCATGCCTGTTCTGATTCGATGATATGCGCAATACGGTGGATGATGGTCCTCGTCTTTCCCGATCCTGCTCCCGCCAATATCAGTAATGGCCCCTGAATTGTTTCTGCGGCTTCTCTTTGCTTACTGTTTAATCCATCTAATAAACCCATGAATCCTCCTAATGCTAATTTCTATATTTTATTCAACTTGTCATTTTTAAAACAAGGTTTCTCCATAATAAATACTTCTCAGAACCTTATCCATTTCATTTTGATCCATTTTAACCGGATTCCTCTGAGTCGATCCTTTTAATGAATTTTCCAGAAGGCTGTCATAATTTTCCAGAAATTCTTTTTCTTCGATTCCTGCCAGTTTGAAAGAAACCGGCACTCCGAAAGTTTTATTCAGATCTTTTATTTCTCCGATAATCTCTTTTCCAGTGATTCTCGAAAGCTCTGCCAGATCTTCGGCCACTGCGTGATCCCGACGATTGTATTCCAGAACAGTGGGCAGTGCGATGGCATTAAGCAAACCATGACTCGTGCCGAATCGCCCCCCGAAAGCATGGGCGATGCCATGATCCATCCCCAGGCCTGCATTCTGGAAAGAAAAACCGGCCAGTGACTGAAAATTATGAACATGCTGTCGGCTTTCAATATCACCTTTTTCAAAAGAGTCCCGCAGATACTTAAGCAAGCCTTCAGCCGCTCCCCTGGCGATTGTCTTGGTAAAATCATCGGCATTTTTGTTGATATAAGCTTCCACGGCATGGGTCAATGCATCCATTCCGGATTCAACCATGACATTCTGTGGCATCGACAGCGTCAGTTCTCCATCCAGAATCGCAATATCCGGAATAAACGCTTTGGTTTTCAGCCCGATTTTTATATTTTCTTCAGGAAAGGTGATCACCGCCGCCCTGGTGACTTCCGAAGCCGTTCCAGATGTCGAAGGAATGGCGACAAGCCTGATTTTCTCTCTTTTAGAGGGCGCATTTCCATTTCTGATCGCTTCAATAGTCAGATCGTCATACTCGCACAGCAACGTCATGACCTTGGCGGCATCGATGACCGAGCCGCCGCCGATGGCCAAAACCACATCCGGCTCAAATTTTCTCATTTGCGGGATACCGGCTTCAACATCGGACACGCTGGGATTTGCTCCGATGCCGCTTAAAACTTCATAAGTTTTGTTCTTTTTCTTCAACAGGGTCTCGACCCGTTTGATGACACCATTTTTAAACATAGCCGACTTTCCGGTAATGATCAAGAACCGCTGTCCCGCAAGGTTTTCAATGGCCTCCAGCGTTCCCGGACCGGTGATTACCTGATCGCCATAAAATTTTAATTCGCTCATTTATTATCTCCTCCTTCACTAAAATTCAATATGATTTTCGTTCCTTCATTCTCTTCACTTTCAATAATCATGCCGGCCTGATGTTCATCGACGATCCAGCTGGCGATTGATAATCCCAGTCCGGTACCGCCCTCTGTTCGGGAACGTGCCTTATCCACCCGATAGAACCGCTGTGTGACCCGATCAATTTCATCCTTGGGGATGCCGATTCCCTGATCAATCACTTCAACCGATATGCCATGATGGGTTTTCTTCCCAGTCAGTTGAATCACTGTTTTCTCAGCGCTGTATTTTATGGCGTTATCCAGTAGAATAATCAGCAATTGGGTCATCTGCTTTTCATCTCCATTGATGGTCAAATCTTCTTCCAGATCATTGCTGATTGAAATGGCTTTTTTGGCAGCTAAAGGCGCCATCTTTTCCGTGATAACCCTGATTAAATAAGTTAAATCGATGGCTTCCCGTTGAACAAGCATCGCCCCGGAGTCAGCTCTTGCCAGAAACATCAGATCCTCAACAATCTGGTGCATCCGCTGGACCTCATCATAAGCGTTGTTTATCCATGTCATTTGACTGTTGACCGTCTCTTCCTGGCTGGTTTTGACAACCTCCAGATTCGTTTGAATCACCGCAATCGGTGTTCTTAATTCATGGGACGCATCAGCCAGAAATTCCTGCTGTCGCTCAACGCTTTTTTTGATGGGGATCAGCGAACGCCCCGACAAAAAATACCCGCCGATAAAAGAAAGAGTCGCCCCGACTAAAACGGTTATCACAATCATTTGAAGCGCATTTCCCAAAAGCGACCGTTCCGGCGTCATGTTCTTCATCGCCTGGACAATTTTTAAATCCCCATTATTGTTGATCACCATATAGGTACAGATTTTATAATCCTTATTGCCTTGTTTATAACTACTGACCAGATATTTTTCATGGTTTTCGCTGAAATAGTGTTTGGCTATTTCAATCAGCTGTGTTTCTTGCAGCGGCTGATATGATGATTGATCCAATGCTTTAAATTCCTGGTTGTATACAACATAGGAAATATTGTTTTCAATCAGGCTGCGGGTGTATTCAAGATATCCCTGTTTTTCCTCTTCTGTAGCTACTTGCCCATTTTCTTCTCTTTCGAGATACTCAATTTCATTGGCCAGCTGTGAGCAGTATATTTTGAGATTGTTGCTCACATTTGTTTCCACATCCATACTGAGCACTACATAAAGAAAGATTGAAATAAATAATAGGAGTCCGATGAGGACTCCTGTATTCATGAGGGTGAGATTGATTCGCAGCTTGTTAAGGCTCAACATTCTCCTTCTCCTTTAGAACATAACCCAAGCCCCGAATGGTTTTAATATAGGCTTGCGATTTGTCCAGCTTTTTTCTCAGATAGTGAACATAAATTTCCACGCTGTTTTCCATCGCGGTGCTTTCAATGCCCCAAATCCGGTCCAGAATCTGTTCTTTTGAAATGGTCATTCCGGGATTTCTAATAAACATTTCCAGCAGCTGGCCTTCTTTGGCAGTCAGTCGATTCAGGACATCATCCACAAAAAGCTCGCCGGTATTGATGTTTAAAGAAATATTTGCATAATGAATCACATTATCCTGGTAAATCTCCCATGGCCGTCTTCCCAATGCTCTGACTCGAGCGATCAGTTCTTCTGTCACGAATGGCTTCACCAGATAATCATCCGCGCCCATATTGAGACCATTCACTTTGTCTTTTGTATCATCTTTTGCCGTCAACAGCAAAATTGGCACGTTTTTTCCGGCTTCCCGAATGGAGCGAAGGATTTCCAGGCCGTTTATTCCCGGAAGCATAATGTCCAGAATAATCACATCATAGACATCATTTTCACTCAGCAGTTTCCCTTCAATGCCATCATTTACCACATCCACTAATATTTTGTTTTTTTCAAAGATTTTTCCCAAAGCAGCGGCCAGGGGTTTTTCATCCTCAACTAAAAGAACACGCATCGATTGTCAACTCCTCATTTTCATGCTTCTATTTTTTTTCCGGGAACGCTTCCTCGAGCAGATCATCCATGGGAATCATCTTTCCTTCAAACTTCGGTTCTTCAATTACCCGTCGGCATTCAAGGAAAATCCGAACAGCTCCTTCATAGTTTTCAAGGAAGTTGTCTGACCGCAATATGCCCCGATCCATCAAATGATAGATAAACAATCCCATATAATATACTTTATCCGGTTCAATATTCTTTAAATTGACGTATTTGAAGAAAGCCGAAAGGGCATTGTCTCCCTCTTCAAGAATTTCGCCGGCGATACGAACCCACTCCAGAGACAGGGCTTCAGTTACGGCCTCTTTGAAATTAACCCATAAAATTGCTCTTGCAACCGAATCTTCCAGGATATTTAAAGATTTCTGACATTCTTCCGCGCCGCGGTTGAACGCCTCAATGATTTTAGGCGCATAGGTGACCTGGCCGAGAGCATAATTTTTTCTCAGATTTCCATCCGTATCAATCAATTTGTTTAAGAGTAGGTCATTTTCTCTTAACACATCCTGCACTGAATACCATTCGTCATAAATACAGTAAGGCAAATACCCGAAATCAGCAAAAATGTGATCGATAATCCGTCTGACTTCTAAGTGTTTTTCTCTTTTTCGCTGTACTTCTTTTTGTTTTTTAAGAAATGTTTCCATTTGATAATACAGATTATGACGCTCAAAAAAATGTTCCATTTGCGAAATGGTCTCAGGCTCATCGCTGTAGAAAATCAGTTCATCAAGATCCCTTAGTTCTTCTCCCGTAATTCTGCCATTATTCATAATCAGCTGCAGATATTTTTTGTTTTCGTAATTCACTACATTACAGGGATGGTAGATAGCGTTGGGAAAGGTTTCTGTATAAATAAAAAACACCTGTCGACTCCGTCTGAAATAGATGATGTAACCTTTTGTGGTGAAAAATCCCCAGCCTTTATCGCTGGGTTTATTGCCATGTTTGATGTTGAAGCCTTCCGCATACAGGCAGTTCTTCAAAAGGTAGGTGACAACCTTCTCGTTGTTATCAATTCCCATGTTTCTCAGATTCTGACGATAATAAGCCCAGAGCAGTTCAATGGTCGTTCCCTTGGGGTCAAATAACGCCTCCATAGAAAACATTTTCTGACCCTTCAAGTTTTTCACAATGCACAAAAGCAGGCAGTCCAGATGAATGGCCTCGATGAATTCGCCCGGTTTGATTTTTTCCAGATCCTCGACAACCCGATCGTTGAAGTATTCCAGGCTATCTTTTTTCAGCTTATCCAATAGTTTTGTCGTCTTCTGATTAAATCGATCGATGGCATTGCCAACTGAAAATAATATACTTTCCGACATCAGGGTCAATACCACGTTTTTTTTCTCATCCCAGGGGTAAGAAACGTTCTTCAATGTCATTTCATTGATGATTTCTGACGTCTCGACCTGATAATCCACCAGCGTGTCACTGGGAATGGAAATATAAATGAGTTTCGGATTCTCAATGGTATCAATCAGCAAACCTCTTCTGCTCAAAAACACATTGGCTTTAACCAGTTCATTATCCGTTCCACAATTGACTTCCACTTCCTCAAGAAATTGTTCATTTTGAATCATGTAGGCAATAAAATTCCGGGTCGTATCCAATCCCTGATCCTTCAGATTGGGTTCAAAACCATAGAGCAGCAGCTTGTGCACGATGCGCACGATATCCCTTTGTCGGTCAATGCCTCTTCCTTCTTTAGCGCGAATAATCGTCTGATTTAATGGTGAATCCAGTTTATAGTAGTTCGGTTCAACTGAAAAAAGGGCTTCAACCGCTAACAGGATCAAAAGATCCACCTCAACTGAAACCATTCCATTTTTCTGAACATCCTTATTTTTCATCAGGTTGTTTGTCATCCACTGATACATGTCATCAATCTTGTCAATACCTTTTTTCACAATTCCGTGGCAGTCTCCACAGAGAACATCATATTTTATATTTAATTTCTCACTCTCAATTTTATAACTCCGCTCAAAAAAGCCAATGGCTTTTCCACATTTATTACATGGCGTTTTCATTTTTTCCAATCCTTCCCTGTCATCTGGCTTAAAAATTCTATTTCAGCAATAACTTGCTTAACTTTCTCATGGTATCCATCGTCTTAATAGACCATTCTATAGTTTACCATAAAACTCTGTTTTTTTCTCAAAAAAAACACAAAAGAGCAACCTATTTAAGGTTACTCTTTTGTGTTTGGTTATAAAATTTTCAAATCATTTCAATGTAATCGATAATCCCTCCACCAAGACAAATATTACCCTGATAGAGAACAACAACCTGTCCCGGCGTGACCGCCTTTTGAGGCTCATCAAACTCAACATAGAGACGATCCGGACCGACCCGAACGGTAACACCCTGATCCGGTTGGCGGTATCTGAATTTAGCTGTGCATTTAAACTCTTTTGCCGGAGCACGGCCACCAATCCAATTCATTTCTGTGGCCTCCAGTGACTTGGAATAAAGCGCCGGATGGGAATCGCCCTGCACCACCACCAGCTCATTTTTATTCAGATCTTTACTGACCACAAACCAGGGTTCTCCGTTTCCTTCTCCGCCAATTCCCAGACCTTTTCTTTGACCGAGGGTATAATACATCAGGCCCTGATGGATGCCCTTAACATTACCGGCAAGATCCACGATATTTCCGGGTTTTGCCGGCAGATACTGGCTGAGAAATTGAGTGAACGGCCGTTCCCCGATAAAACAGATTCCCGTGGAGTCTTTTTTTCTGGCAGTTGCCAAATTATTTTCAACGGCAATGCGCCGCACCTCATCCTTGGACAGGTGCCCGATTGGAAACATCACATCAGCCAATTCTTTTTGCCCCAATTGACATAAAAAATAGGTTTGATCTTTATGATGATCGAACGCCCGTTTCAAACGGTACTGCTCATTGACAAAATCAATTTGAGCATAATGACCCGTTGCCAGGTAATCGCCGCCTACCACCTTAAGCGCATAATTCAGGAATCGTTTGAATTTTATTTCCCGGTTGCACAACACATCCGGATTTGGGGTTCTCCCCTTTTTATACTCGTCAAGAAAATATGTAAAAACAGAGTCGTAATATTCCTTCGCAAAGTTCACCGTATAATAGGGAATATCAATTGCGTCGCATACTCGTCTCACATCATCGTAATCTTCTGTAGCTGTACACAAACCTGAATCATCCTTTTCTTCCCAGTTTTTCATGAAGACCCCGATGACTTCATATCCGCGTTCTTTTAACAACAATGCTGCAACCGATGAATCGACCCCACCTGACATGCCTACAACGATTTTCATTTTTTGGTTTTCCTCCTCTGATTGTCTACCAATTCCCTCTTAATTGATTGCTTCCGCCATTTTCTTTGCCAATGCTTTAAGTTTGATTACATCCGCTTCATCAGGCGTCCCCTGAATCATCAGTATTTCATCGATGGTATCAGCTTTTGTGCATTCAATAAACGCATTGAAATTCTTATCTGCACCGCCGCTCCAGCTGTAATTACCAAAAAAGCCTACTTTATGATTATCCACTCTAATTTCACTTAATTTATAAAGCAGATTTGCCATCTTGGGGAAAATCTGGCCGTAATAAGAAGGAGCCCCCAGGAACAACCCTTTGTATTTCCAGATATCAGAAATGATAAAAGAAATATCGGTTTTGGCAACATCATATAATTTCACTTCGCCGACACCTTCACTTTTCAGGGCAATCGCCAAAGCTTCCGCTGCTTTTTGAGTGCAACCGTACATGGAACCATAAGCGATGACCACGCCCGGATCCGTTTCTTTTGCACTCATTTTTACATACATATCCAATATATGCTTGGGGTTATCGCGCCAGATCAGCCCATGGGAAGGGCAAATGGTTTCGATCTCAATTCCGCCCAGTTTATTTAAAGCTTTTAACGCCTGGCCCGCAACCTTTCCGACGATGCATGCATAATAGCGTCGTGTCGGTTCTTCAAAAGCCGCCAGATCATTGTCCCCATCAAAAATGCTTCCAACCGGTGCTTTAAAACTACCGAACACATCCATTGAAAACAGAACCTTATCGGTTATGTCATAAGTCACCATGGATTCCGGCCAATGAACCATTGGCGTCATGAAAAACTGAAGCGTATGCTTGCCAAGGCAAAGCGTATCCCCGTCACAGACCTCATGAAGATTTTCACAGATTTTGTAGAAATTGTTCATGATGGGAAAGGTCTTTTTATTTCCAACAATCTGCATATCCGGATATTCCGCCAGCAGCTCGGTAATGCCGCTGGAATGGTCCGGCTCCATATGATTCACAATCAGGTAATCAACCATTTTATCGCCGATAATTGATTTGATCTTTTCAATGTATTCATCTGCTTTAATCGATTTTACTGTATCAATTATCGCTACTTTTTCATCATTAATCACGTAGGCATTATAGGAAACGCCTTCCTGATCAATTGGCCACATTCCCTCAAAAAGTATTGTCTGATAATCATTGACGCCAACCCAGAAAATCTCATCTTTTATGTTTACTGCATTCATATTATTCCTCCACTTTCCTTGTGATCTACTACGCTTAAATATAACCTTTATTATAAATTTTTTCAAGAGGAAAAAACATCTCCTTCAGATGTTGGATCGCATTATTTTTGATGGTAAAACCCTGACTGCTCCAGATTATTGCCCGGGGTGGAAGCGTGCCACCGGAAATCGCTTTTTATCAAAAAATAAAAAAGAGGCACTCAATGCACCTCTTTTTCAAGAAAATTAAGAAAGGAAATTAAAACGTTTTCACACCATGGTGTTATTATATACGATTACATTTAAAAAATCCAGCACTTTTTTATCTTTTTATGATTTTTTTTAATTTATTTTTCATTCAGTGCCTTATACAGCCAAAAAACCCCCATGAAATTTTACTTTTTATAATGTTTACGATTTTAAAAAAGCTATGTTATAATGGAAACAACAATCTTTAATCCGATACTGAAAGGAGCTGGTAAAATGAGTGAACAAAATGACACCGATTTTTCTGCAGCTGATTCACAATGGAGTGAGAAGGAAATAAAAGAGGAGCTACGTCGTTTGTTTCTCGGTGGCGATGATTGGAGCAAGGAAGCCTGCATGGGTTATTTTATTAAAACCTGTCAGTCTGCCAAACTCGATACCAAGACCACCCAGACTTTAGCGATCACCCTCTATCATCTTTTTGATGAATTATCTGTTGGCGACGCGAAAAAATTCTATTACAATGAATGTCACGCTATTTTAACCGGACGCAGTGACGTTTAGTCTTAAAATCATCAATGAATCACTACACCAGTTGTTGGCCGTCACCCGCACTTTATAGATGCTTGCCAAATTCGTTGCCTGACATAAATCAGGGACTGCCGCAAACTCGTAAAACCTTGAATTGGTTTTACTGCTTTGTGGCAGTCCTTTTCTTTTTCAAGGAATCCCCACTTTAACCATATTGGGAAAACCCTGATCCAAAGAATTATTTGTTTACATAGCGGAATAGGCCGAATAGATATCAAAAACCGGCAACATCACCGATGCTAAAATAAAGAGCACCATCCCTCCTAAGACAATCAGTATCAAGGGTTCCAGTGCTGTACTCAGTAACTGGATACGATTCTGCATCTCATCTTTGTAAATTCTGTTAACCGATTCCAGCACCACCGGCAAAGAACCGGATGTTTCACCAATCCTCACCAGTTGACAAAACAAACTTGGAAAAGCCGCGCTTTCTTCCATACCCTGGGCCAGACTCGTCCCCTCTGATATTTTTTTCACCAGAATGACCACTTCTTTCTTCAGATAGCGGTTTTCAGTAATGCCTGCCAATTGACTCAAAGCAGTCAGGAGATCAATCCCGCTGTTCAATAGCATGGCAAGTGTTTTCGCCATCATTGAGAGACTTCTTTTTTGGTTAATACTTCCCGTCAGCGGCATTTTAGTCTTTAGATAATCCCTGCTCAAGGCAACTTTTGGCACTTCTGCGATCATGAAAGCCAGCAGCACACTGCCGCCGGCAACCAGAATAATCATTGGCCAATACGTCGTCAACATTTGACTGATGCCAAGCAGTATATACGTTGGTTTCGGAAGCGGCGCCTCCATGGCTTCAAACATTCCAACAAAGGTTGGCAGCACATAGGTGAGCAAAAAAAGCAGCACCAGAATTGCCGTGAAAACAAGTATCATTGGATAAAAGAGGACCTGCTGAAGCTGACGGCGGTTCTGCTCCTGCGTCTCATAATGCTCGGCCATGCCAAGAAGAATCTCGGTCAGATTTCCACTCATTTCACCGGCCGCCACCATAAAAACAAAGAGCTCCGGAAATGATTTCGGATAGGCGGCCATCGCCTGGGAAAGACTCTCTCCGGACTGTATCCGGATGCAAATTCCTTTGATATCCCTGGCAAATCCTTTGTTTCTTGTTTCATCGCCAATAATTTCCAGACATCGCAAAATGGATACTCCGGCATTCATCATGATGTGGAACTGTCGGCAAAACTGACTGAATTCATCGGCAGCTACCGGTTTTAAGCGAAGATCAAATTCTTTGTTTAATAATTCATCCGCTCGCCTTTTTTCCGTTATTTCCAGTACAATCAGATTCTGTCCATGAAGCAAAACAGCAGCATCTCTCAATGTTTTTGCCGTAACAGTTCCTGAAATATCCTCACCCCGATAGTTTTTCGCTTTGTAATTAAAATCCTTGTCCATTGCCCGCCTCTAATGATGCCAGTCATTCTCAAAAGCCAGAATCTCCAGGCCTTCATCTAAAGAAGTACTGCCGTTCAAGATATACTGTTTCAAAGATTCTTCGATTGGGACAAGACCTTCGTCCATCGCAATTGAACGGATGGTATCATAGTCTTTTCCCTGATCAATCGACTCGCGAATGCTGCGCGTTATTTTCACAACTTCCTGAACTGCCAGTCGTCCGCGATAACCGGTATCATGACAGAACGGACAGCCTTGAGGATAATAAAGCTTGACCGCTTCATCGGGCAGTCCCAGTAAATTTTTTTCTTCCTGAGTGGCCCACCCTTCCTTTCTGCAATTTGGGCAGAGCCTTTTTACCAGTTTTTGAGAAATAATCCCCCGAAGTGCTGAAGACAATAAATACAGCGGGACCTGCATGTCCATCAATCGCGTAATTGAAGCAATCGCATTGTTGGTATGAATGGTCGATAAAACAAGATGCCCGGTAATCGCTGCCCGCGTTGCCATCGAAGCGGTTTCCTCATCCCGAATTTCGCCAACCATGATCACATTCGGATCTTGTCTGAGAATTGAACGAAGTCCCATGGCAAAATTGAGCCCGGTCTTTTCATTCACCTGAATCTGATTGACATCTTCCATCTGAAATTCAACCGGATCTTCAATCGTAATGATATTATGGGTTCTTGAGTTAATCTCGTTAAGCAGACTATACAGCGTCGTTGTTTTTCCGCTTCCGGTCGGCCCTGATGCCAGGATCAATCCATGGGGAGAGCGCATGATTTCCTTAAGCAAATTTTTCTGATCCGTTGAGAATCCCAGTTCTTCTATCTTCATCAGGAATTTACGCTGATCCAGCAAACGCAGAACAATTTTTTCGCCGTGGATCGTCGGTATCGTCGACAGTCGTACATCAATCTGTCGCCCCTCAACTGTCGTCGTAAAAGCGCCGTCCTGGGGAAAACGATGTTCCGCGATATCGCAGCCGCCAAGTATTTTAAGTCTTGAGATCAACCCCTGCCAGGTTTTTTCTTCCAGTAATTTCATCGGCTGCAGCAGCCCATCAATGCGGAGCCGAATTTGAATCTTTTTAGCAAACGCTTCAATGTGGATGTCGCTGGCACCCAGGGAAACACCTTCTTCGATTATTTCGTTCGCCAGGCTAATGATCGACGGCTCCTCGCTTTCCCCGTCGTCTTGATGCCATCCCGCCGCAGTGTTTTCCTCATTGCTGATTTTATGATAGTATCTTCGGATCAGACGCTGAATACATTCTTTTTCGGCAACTAATATTTTCAGGCGCTTTTTTGTTATCTGCTGCAATCCCCGGATGGCTTCTTCATCGGTCGGATCAGCCATCAGGATAATCAAATGCGCTTCATCCGGCTGTTTCAGCGGAAAAACAAGATACTCCTGAGCCTGTTCTTTGGTAAAGAAAGCCAGACTGTTTGAATCCATTCGGTCTTTCTGAGGATCATAGACATCAAACCCCCACTCATTATGAAAGGTCAAAAGCAATGTTTCGTCCGAAATGACCCGATCTTTCAATAATAACTCCAGCACTGAATTCCCTGATTGTTGTGCTGCTTTTATCCTGTCAACAATATCCTGGCGCGTTATTTCCTTATTTTTCAAAAGCATTTCCAAAACAATCTTGTTTTCTTTCATTTCGCCTCCTGAATGTAAATAAGTTGCCGAATGACCATTCTTTATTTTTTATCCTATCGATCACTTTTCAACTGCATTGATTTCAGTTTCAAGCTAATTCAACCGTCATGAATACGTTTAAGTGTCATCATTGTATACCATCTCATTCATATTTACAATAGTTTTCCAATGTCTTTGTTTAATTTCTTTCATCATTACATCCCTGACACTTTAATAAGCACTCTTGAAATTCCACCTATTCCTCAAGCTCTGTTGAACCGTTTTAGATCGTCATTTTATGAGCTTCCGTATTGAGCGATTTCTCAGCGCTTGTTTTTTCAATAAAGTGTTTTCAAAATATACGCATGGGTATAAAATTAAATGCATGGACTGATTCTCGATTGTCCGGAAAATCTAAAACACCGCTGAAAGATCATCACGCTGAGCATCGTAAATAAACAAAGAGGAGGTATGTAATCAAAAACGCAAAAAATATTCGTCAGTTTTGGAAAAAAGCGAAAAAGCAATATGTAACGAAAGGAAGACAAGTCATGAAAAAATTTACCGTTGGCAAAATCTCAGCCAGTCTGTTGTCGATCATTATGATTCTTTCAATGTTTTTTTCAACCGGAATTTTTGCTGCCACTGAACAAACAGAATCTGCAACAAATAATTCAATTGATACAACTATACAGGGCGAAATCGGCGTTGCCTATCGCGGCCATATCGAAAACTATGGAAACACGCCCAGCTCGGTTGGACCCAACCT
The DNA here is from genome assembly GCF_014284475.1 of Acetobacterium fimetarium. Classification (GTDB taxonomy): domain Bacteria; phylum Bacillota; class Clostridia; order Eubacteriales; family Eubacteriaceae; genus Acetobacterium; species Acetobacterium fimetarium. The sequence continues at coordinate 36,241 of NZ_WJBC01000019.1, forward strand.
GAACTATCTTACCGGTCCTGAAGAACTGGGAACACGGGATGAAAGCCTGCGTCTGGAAGGGATTGCAATTAAATTGACCGGCGCTGTTCCTGAAGGCGCAAGCATCACCTATCGCGTTCACGTTCAGGATCAGGGTTGGATGACCCCCGTCAGTGATGGCGCCTTTACGGGAACCACAGACAGAAGCCTGCGAATCGAAGCCATCGAAATCAATCTGGTCGGTCTTTCTGGCTATGACGTCTATTACCGTGGCCATGTGCAGGACAAGGGTGACATGCCTAGTGCCAACGGCCAATGGACCTGGGTTAAAAACGGCGCCCGACTGGGAACCACCGGCGACAGTCTGCGTTTGGAAGCCATTGAAATAAAAATCGTCAAATCTCAGATCAATGATTATGCCGCACTGGGCGATTCAATTGCTTACGGCATGAGTGCCACACCGGGATCGGGCTATGTTAACCTTTTTTATAATAACTTAAGCTCCATCAGCGGCAATGAGAATATGCAGCTTGATAATCTGGGCATTCCGGGCGAAACCAGCAGCGCGCTTTTATCCCAACTGCAAACCGATCCGGCCACCATCGCGGCTGTCAGCAAGGCTAAAGTGATCACAGTCAGTATTGGCGGCAATAACCTGCTTTCACCTTTAATTGCCACCGTTGCAAAAGCCTTCAATCTCGATCCGACCTCCGCAAATTTCACCACTGAACTGGCCGCAGCTTTAGCGGATCCCAACAGCCAGGCGACCCTTGCGGCCGCAATGCCCGAAATTCAAGCCAATCTGACCGCCGGCGCCCAGCAGTTTGCGGCCGACTGGCCCCAAATAGTTGGTACCATCCGGACATTGGCACCACAGGCAGAGATCTATGTTTCAACATTATATGATCCGATCAATTCTCAAGATCCCCTTTATCAGTCATTTGATCCGATAATCCAGGGCATCAATGCTGTCATTGCGACGCCGGGCAGCGGCTATAAGGTAGCTGATGTCTACACCGCCTTCAAGAATTACCAGGGCGCGGAGCCATTGGTCAATTTCAGCCTTTATACCGGTCAGCTGGACCCGCATCCAACGACCACGGGACACGCCGTTATTTTCCAAAGCCATCTTAATGCTCAGATTTATTAATGTTCGTCGATTTATTTCGTTAGAGTTAGCATGAATCTGATCCGTATTTTTTCTTTCATGTAAATAAAAAAAGTTTAAAGCGACTGTTCTAACGTCGCTTTAAACTTTTTGCTTTTTTCAGGCCGGAGCGGGTACTGCTCGCCCCGGCGCTGTTACTTTTCTTTTTCAGCTGTTACTTATTTAATTCTTCGATGATGGCCGGAATCACTTTGTAAAGATCTCCGACAATCCCATAATCGGCCACTTCAAAAATCGGGGCATTTTCATTTTTGTTGATGGCAATGATGATGTCCGAATCCTGCATGCCGGCAATATGCTGGATGGCACCGGAAATGCCGCAGGCAAAATAGATCGTTGGTTTAACCGTGGTTCCGGTCTGACCGACCTGGATGGCATGATCGGCCCATCCGGCATCAACACAGGCGCGTGATGTGGCCACGGTGCCGCCGAGTTTATCAGCCAGCTGTTTGAGCAGCTCGAAGCCTTCGGGCTTACCCAGACCCATGCCGCCGGCGACAATGAAATCAGCGTCGGAAATGGAGATGTTTTCGGTGGTTGTTTTGACAATCTCCAGCACCTTGGTGCGGATGTCGCCTTCAGCAAAGACGGCGTCGAGTTTAATGATTTCGCCTTTTGGGGTTGGATCATAGACAGCTTTGTCCATCACGCCGGGTCGGACAGTTGACATCTGTGGCCGGCTGCCAGGGCAGACAATGGTAGCCATCAGATTGCCGCCAAAAGCGGGTCGGGTCTGTCTGATTTTTTTATCATCCGGGTCGATTTCCAGTTTGGTACAGTCGGCGGTCAAGCCGGTGTTGACTTTAACGGCCAGACAGGGGGCCAGGTCGCGCCCGATATGGGTGGCGCCGTATAGAACAATTTCCGGTTTGTATTTTCCGATGGCTTCATTGATCACTTTAGAATAGCCGTCGGTGGTGTATTTTTCCAGTTCCGGGGCATCGGCCAGATAGACCTTTTCGGCGCCGTAGGCAAACAGTTCGTCGGCCAGTCCGGCGACGTTGCTGCCGCACAGAATCGCACACAGTTCAGTGCCGATTTCGGCGGCCAGTTTTTTACCTTCGCCCAGCAGTTCGAAAACAACCGGCATGATTTTTCCTTCGCGCTGTTCAGCAAAAACCCAGACGCCTTTGTACATGCTCAGGTCTTTAACCACTTTTTCGGTGCCTTCCTGGATGATGGCATCGGTGGGGCAAACTTCAACACAGGTTCCGCAGTTGGTACATGCGTCGCCAATAACCGCAATTTTATCTTCGATCGTGATTGCATCAAAAGGACAGCTTTTCTGACATTTTGCACATCCGACACATTTTTCTTCTATTACTTTAATTGCCATTTTTATTTGTCCTTTCTAGATTATATGCTTTTCTTTAAGCTTGGAAACCAGGCTGCCGGCTATTTCGCTGACGGTCGTACCAGTGATCATCTCGCCGCCGCCTTTGGCTGGCGGAGTGAACGAACGGAATACCTGGGTGGGTGAGGCATTCAGGCCGCAGGCTTCCGGTGACAGCCCGATGTCTTCATGATTCCAGGTGGTAATCGGTTGTTCATAGGCTTGCATGATTCCACCAATACTCATATATCGGGGGTCATTCAATTCTTTCACACAGGTCAACAGACAGGGCATCTCGACTTCGATCACTTCATAGCCGTCTTCCATCTGGCGGTGAACAATGGCTTTTTGGTCTTCGATTTTGATATCTTCCACATAGGTGACCACTGGCATTTTCAGCCGCTGGGCAATCTGTGACCCTACCTGGGCGGTGTCACCATCGATGGCTTGTCGACCGGCTAAGACCATGTCAATTTTCTTGATTTTTTTAATCCCGGCTGCCAGGGTCGCTGATGTTGCCCAGGTATCGGCGCCTCCGAAAGCGCGATCACTTAACAAATAGGCTTCATCAGCCCCCATGGCTAGGCATTCTCTGAGCATTTCAGAGGCCTGGGGTGGTCCCATGGTCATGACGATGACTTCGGTGCCCGGGGTTTCGTCCTTGATGGCCAGAGCGGCTTCCAGGGCGTTGGCATCATCGGGGTTTAAAATGCTGGGGACACCTTCCCGTATCATGGTTCCTTTGACGGGATCGATTCGGACCTCATTCGTATCCGGTACTTGTTTTGCACAAACTAGAATTCTCATCTATATTAATTCCTTTCTTAGTTTCTATTTCTTCAACAGCATTCCGGAAATAACCATCTGCTGAACCTGTGAGGTTCCTTCGTAGATGGTAAATACCCGACAATCCCGATACATACGTTCGACTTTATATTCCTTAATATAACCGTATCCACCATGAATCTGGACGGCTTTGGCACAGATTTCGTTACAGATTTCTGCGGCGTAGAACTTAGCCATGGATGCTTCTTTTGATGCATTCTGCTTATTGTCCATTAAACTGGCGGCATTATAGACCAATAGTTTGGCGGCTTCCAGTTTGGTGGCCATATCGGCGATCATGAATCCGATGGCCTGGAAATCGGCAATTCGTTTGCCGAACTGTTTTCGTTCTTTGGCATATTTGATGGCTTCATCCAGAGCACCCTGAGCCACACCAATTGATTGAGAGGCCACACCAAGTCTTCCGACATCCAAAGTTTTCATGGCATTACTGAAGCCTTTATTAACTTCTCCCAACCGATTTTCTTTGGGTACCTTCACATCTTCCATGATAATATCAGATGTTGCACAACCAATCAGACCCATTTTGCGCTCGTTTTTCCCGAGTGAAACACCCGGAGATTTTAAGTCAACAATGAATGCTGAAATGCCTCGGGTGCCTTTCGACATGTCTGTTTTTGCATAGATGACCGCATCATCACATAAGGGTGCCATCGTGATAAAGGTTTTTCTTCCATTTAACAGGTAATAATCCCCCATATCCACGGCAGTAGTTGTCATGCCACCGGCATCAGAACCAGCGCCCGGTTCGGTCAGGGCAAAGGCCAGTTTTTTCTTACCTGTTACAATGGGTTTCAGATATTTTTCGATTTGTTCATCGGTTCCGGAAAGGAGCAATGGCCCGCCGGCCAGTGAGTTAGGTGCTGACAAATATACGCTGGCTACCCCACTGACCCGGGCAAACTCTTCCATACAAATGACATAGGACATGTGATCGCCACCGGATCCACCTAATGACTTTGGAATCTTAATCCCAAAGAAACCAAATTTCGCCATTTTATCAAGAATCTCCTGCGGAAATTTACCTGATTCTTCCACTTCATCCAATATTTCGGTTGTTAATTCTTTTTGAGCAAAATCTCTTGCCAATTTTCGAATCATTTTATTTTGTTCACTGAAATACATTTTTTTCCTCCTTAGCTCAACTCATTTTTATTATTTTCATTTATAATCGTCTTGATCTGATTTTTCAGCTCCGACAGAATTATTTTCCCACTGGCATTCAGGGGAAACTTCTTCAAAAAGATAAAGTATTTGGGGATCTTGTAAGCTGCCAGGTGCTGACTTAAAAATTCCCGCATCTCTGTCTCATTTAACTTTTTTCTGCCATCGGTGACAATACAAGCGGCAATTTCTTCCTGCAGCACTTCCGCTTCGATCCCAATGACTTTGACATCCGCAACGTATGGAAAATTCTTGATATGATTTTCAATTTCATAGGGCGAAATATTCTCACCACCTCTGACAATCATTTCTTTTAATCGTCCGGTAATACAGAGATTTCCATCCGCATCCAGATATCCCAGGTCGCCGGTATGAAGCCAGCCCTCAGGGTCGATCGCTTTTTTTGTTTCTGCTTCCAGTTTATAATAGCCCAGCATAGTGTTGTACCCTTTAATGCAGATTTCATTCTGATTGGATGCCAGTATTTTCAACTCGACATGGGGGATCACTTTTCCCACCGATCTGCTTTTATCAAGAATGGTGTCATCATAATCAGAAAAGGTAATACTCGGCGATGCTTCCGTCTGACCGTAAGACTGCTGGAGCTTTTCCATTTTCAGTTTTTCACAGATCGACAGATAATCATTTGTGTTCACGTAAGACCCGGCAATAATACCGCTGTTTAATGAACTGAGATTGTAAGTTTCAAACTTGGGATGCTTAATCATGGCCATAAACATGGTTGGCACCCCATTAAAAATGGTGCACTGGTTTTGTTCCACACATTTTAAAACCCGGATGGTTTTATGGCTCTCCAGTAAATAGATCTGGATACCGGCATAAATACCGGCCATGAACCCTGATGAAAGCCCAAAGCAGTGAAAGAGTGGAATTCCCAGACAGCTTTTGTCTGCTTCGGTCCAATGCATCTGTGTTGCCGTTTCAATGGCAATATTAATGGTCGCAAAGTGACTGAGCATCACACCTTTGGCAGCGGATGTCGTTCCGGAAGTGAATAAAATACCAAGCACATCTTCTGGCCTGACATTTTTCTTGGCGTTGCAAAGCAGTGCCAGATCATCGTTATCAACGATCTTCTTTTTGTATTGCTCGGGAATATCATTTTTATTCTTACCAAGGGCAACTGTTTTCTTCATTAAAGAAAGCCTTTTTCTGTCAAGCTGTGCGATCATTTCCGAAAATTTCAGTTGATTCGTATCTTCCCCATAGTATAAGGTGTTTACATCGGCATAGACTAAGAGATCTTCCAGTTCCGATTGATGACATCTGGTATTGATTAATACCGTCACCGCGCCGATTTTTGCCAGCGCCAGGTAGTGTAATAAAAACAGCGGACTATTCAAACTCCAAATGCCAACATGCGTGCCTTTTTTTACACCGGATTTTAGCAATGCCAGGGCAATGCCGTCCGAAATCTGATCCAACTCTACCCATGTGTAAGAATCATCCTCAAATACAATGGCAATCTTATCTGGTGTTTTTTTAACTCTTTCATTTAAAAAAGAATTGATTGTATGCCTTATTAGTTCCACTTCCATCACTTCCTAAACCCAGGCACCAACTACTTGCCCATTATTGTGTCAAGCCCATCCCATTTTTCAGTAAACATACCCGGATCCATTTCTTTGAGATCCGGTGAAATCTCCGGTCTGAAATCCATCTGATTCAGAATGTCTTTTTCAAGATCGATGCCAGGAGCCACTTCGATAACCGTCATTTTTCCATTAATGAGTTTAAATACACATCGCTCGGTAACATAAAGAATTTCCTGTTCGTTTTCTGCGGCGTATTTTCCGCTGAAAGTGATTTGTTCAACTTCTTTTAAGAATTTTTTTCCTTTACCTTCTTTTTTGATAATCAGTTTTCCATCACTTACTTCCACTTCACATTTTGCATTGAAAGATCCTGCAAAGACGACTTTTTTTGTGCTTTGGGTAATGTTGATAAAACCACCAGGGCCCGTCAAGCGGTCACCCATGCCTGGGATTGTAAATTTGCTGACATTGATGTTTCCTGCTTCATCGGCTTGAGCCAGACCAAGAATTGCAATATTGATTCCACCGCCGTCATATAAATCAAACATGGATCCATGGTCAATATTGGCTTCGGCATTGTATGAACTGCCAAAATTCGGAAGACTAGCCGGGATTCCACCAAAACCACCGATTTCTGTTGTCATGGTAATATCTTCGATATAACCGGCTTCTGAGACAATACTGGCCACATCGGAAGGAATACCAACCCCAAGGTTAACCAAATCCCCTTTCGCCAGTTCCATCGCTGCGCGTCTGGCCATAACTTTTCTTTCAGTCAGTGGCAGGATTGGAATAGCACTGAGTGGTTTTCTCAGATTTCCGGCAAAAGCGGGTTCATAGTAAACACCTTCTGTCTGCCAGCAGGCATTCTTATCCGTTGCAACGACGACATAGTCAACAATTGCTCCCGGTATTTTTACATCTTTAGGTTTTAAGGTGTTTTTCACTGCCTGATATTCGACTTGAACGATAACAATACCACCGCTGTTCTTAGCCGCCTGAGCGACTGCCAGACCTTCATTGATAGGGCCTTCATTTTCAAAGGTGATGTTGCCGTTTTCATCTGCGGTTGTTCCACGTAACATGGCAACGTCCAGCTTGAAGGATTTATAGAACAGGTATTCTTCACCATTGAAATCGATGAGTTCAACCAGATCCTCAGTGGTGACCTTATTCATTTTTCCGCCTTCTAAACGCGGATCCACGAAGGTACCCAATCCCACTTTTGTGATCAAGCCTGGCCGTTTAGCGGCAATTTCCCGCCAAAGATTAACGATTACACCTTGTGGCAAACAATGGCACGCCATTTTATTCGCCCGTACCAGATCGTTCATTGCAAAAGCCGAACCAATATGTGCAGCCGACCATTTTGTAACCAGTCCTTCAAGTCCAAGTCTGGTCATCCCTCTTTCTCGCCAGTCACCCATTGCACTTCCCTGTTTCATTGTGAGGTTACAGGGATGGCCGGTTTCTTTAAAGTTATCAGCAATCGCTACTGCTACTTCTTCAGGCCAGCCTGAAAGTCCCATTCCAGCCACACCTACTGTTGCTCCGTCGGGAATTAACTTAGCTGCTTCTGCTGCCGAAATAAATTTAGCCATAAAATTGTCCTCCTTGTAAAATATTACCCATATTTCATTTCAAAGTTTTTAGTAAATCGTTTGTAATTTCATGTTATTAATTTATCACAGTTCGTAAATCATGTCAATAGTTACATGTTATATTAAACATTTTAAGATTTACATCTTTTCCTTGCAAATGATATCGTTATCAGTTATAATATTTTTTTAGTTGTTATCCAAAAAACTGATATTAATTGAGCAACACACCTCCATCATAAAGGTAATTTACCCTAAAGGAGCCATAAAACTCTATCTATCCTGATTTATTTATGCTAAAATGTTTAATTGTGCAATCTGTTAATAAAAGGATTTAGAAAGGGGAATATCTGTGAGAACATTGAAATACGCATTGCTCGGATTAATTGATCGCGAGCCCATAACCGGATATGATATTTCCAAAGAATTCGAAAAACGGATCATGGCAAATTTTTGGCATGCCAAACACAGTCAGGTCTACCCGGAATTAAAACGCTTATTAGATGAAGAGCTCATTTCCTTTGAACTCATTATCCAAGGCGAAAAAATGGAAAAAAAATTATACACCATCACACCAAAGGGACATGCTGAATTTGTTGCCTGGCTGTTACAGGACGAGCCTTTAGGAATAACGCCCAAAGACGTATTCAGGCTACGGACTTTTTTTAGCGATTTTATGTCAGTAGCTGATTTTGAAAAACATTTACACAGCCAGTTGGATAAACATAATTTAAAAAAGGGCTATCTGGAAAGCTCCATGTCAAATTATTATGAAGCCGTCCCCAAATACGGATCAAAAGAATTTGGTGATTATGCCGTCTTATTAGGTGCGATCATGCGGGAAGATTCTTATATAGCCTGGTTAAAAGTATGCCTTGATGCCGTTAGTCATCAGGATTAATCAAACTGTTTAGCTTAAAGAACTGACTTGCAAATGAACCTGCAAAGCAGTTTTTTTATTGATAAAACGCCATTTTTTCGATGGCAGATTGTTAAAATAAAATATTAGGAGACGCTATGATTCGAATTGCAAATCTTAAAATAGGAATCGAAAAAGCCGTGGATCATGATTCTGAAAACCGGGCTTTAAAAAATGCCGTTCTTTCTAAAATTAAAACCAGCAGCAAAGAACTGCGCAGTTATAAAATATATAAAAAATCCATTGATGCCAGAAAAAAAGATGCGCTTGTTTATGTCTATACGATTGATGCAGAAGTGCAGAATGAGACACAAATTCTGAAAAAGTTCAGTAAAAAAGGTATCACACCTACTCCGGATATGTCCTATCACCGCGTAACGTTTGGCACTGACCAGCTGGCAGAACGACCCGTGATCATCGGCATGGGGCCGGCCGGTCTTTTTGCCGGTCTGGTCCTTGCCAGGAATGGTTATCAGCCCATTATCCTCGAACGTGGAGATGATGTGGATACCCGCGCTGCCAAAATTGAAACATTCTGGAAAACCGGCACCCTTGACACCAAAAGCAATGTACAGTTTGGCGAAGGCGGGGCCGGCACCTTTTCCGACGGAAAACTGACCACCCTGATCAATGACAACCGCTGCCGATCCGTACTGGAAGCATTTATTGAGGCGGGCGCACCGGAGGAAATCCTGTACAAGAGCAAACCCCATATCGGCACGGACTTGCTGCGTGAAACAGTGAAAAACATCAGAAAAGAGATTATCTCCTGCGGCGGCGAGGTGCGATTCCAGTCGCAGGTCACCGATTTTATTATCCAAAATGGCGAACTCCACGCACTGGTGATCAATGGTCAGGATGAAATCCCCTGCCGGACTGCCCTACTGGGCATCGGACACAGTGCCCGGGATACGTTTGAAACCTTGTATTCCCGAGGAATCGGCATGACGCCGAAGCCATTTTCCATCGGCGTTCGAATCGAGCATCCTCAGCAAATCATTGACGCAGCTCAATATGGCACTTCCGCCGGTCATCCCGGTTTGGGCGCCGCCGATTACAAGCTTGCCTACCATTCCCCAAATGGACGGTCTGCCTATACCTTCTGCATGTGCCCCGGCGGCTATGTGGTTGCCGCCGCTTCGGAGGCGCAAGGGGTGGTGACCAACGGCATGAGCAAACATAAACGGGACGGGGCCAATGCCAATGCCGCCTTGCTGGTCGGCGTTCAGCCGTCCGACTTCGGCAGCGAACATCCTCTGGCCGGAGTGGAATTTCAGCGAAAATGGGAACAACTTGCCTATCATCTCGGTGGTGAAAACTACTGTGCGCCAGCCCAGCTCGTCAGCGATTTTCTTGCCGATCAGCCGAGTACCAAATGGGGCCGTGTCACCCCTACCTATGAACCGGGCCTTGTTTTTGCCCAGCTCAAAGAATGTCTGCCGGATTACGTCATCGCAACGATGAAAGAAGCCATTGTTCATTTTGATGCCAAAATAAAAGGCTTCGCCATGCCGGACAGCATCATGACCGGTGTGGAAACCCGAAGTTCTTCCCCCGTCCGGATCAGCCGGGACGAAAATAACAGTGCCAATATTAACGGTCTCTATCCGATGGGCGAAGGCGCCGGTTATGCCGGCGGTATCATGTCATCTGCCGTCGACGGCGTCAAAACAGCGGAAAAAGTGATGCAAAAGTTCGCGCCTCGCAACCGATAATTTGCATCGTCCCCCGATGTCATTTATTCCATTAAAAAACCGCAGCAAATCAATGCTGCGGTTTTTTTTAATAAATTTATAGACTCAATCTTCAGCCATGAATCACGTTCGATTTTACCGGTTGAACTTCCAGTATCTTTGCAATCCGCTTTATCGCCTTTTTTACCACCGGTATACATAGCACCACGACGGTAAGCACGGCTTCCGCACCCATATAGGTGGCATTGTAAACCAGCGACCATGTGACGGCATTGAAACCCTCTGGTGCATACAGTCCGAAGAAAATAACGCCGGACAGAAAACTGCAGATGAATCGTCCGGAAACACCGACCAGATAGGCCGGTATGACAGAACTCCTGTTTGCAAAAAAGCCCCCCAGTCCCAACGCGCCGTAAGCGATGGGGTAATCCAGCAACAGTTGAACGGGAGACAGAACATAGGGGTTTATCAACAGATCCAGCAAGCCAAATGCAACTCCAGCCAAGACTCCCTGGCGAACTCCAAAAAAATACCCAATCAGGATGATGATCAGCATTGAAAATGGTGTCACTGCCCCGCCATAAGGCATCTTGAACAAAACCAGCTGGTTCAGAATGAACCCCAAAGCTACCGCAATTGCAGAAGCCGTCATGGCCTTGGGACTGGCTTTCGCTCTTTTTTTGTCTGTCATTAAATAGATGACGACAAAAATACCAAGAATCATCAGCGCGATGATCCCTTTTGCTGTATTCGATTCAAACACAGCCTGCAAAACTTCTTCAGACATAAAAATTCCTCCTTTTTATGGGAGGGGATGCGAGATTAAAACGCTTCCCTCCGCCGGTACTAACCGGATCAGGTAATAAGGGTAAATCTCAGCTGTTACGCTCCCCTAGCTACTTTTGATCGATTTTTCTGATGTTATTATATCATATGATTAAACGATGCAGAAAACAAAGTTTGCCCTAATAAACCTACTCAAAACGCATCGCAAATTAAAAAGGCCTGCAGAACAATTTTAATTCTGCAAACCTTTTTATCATTAATTTCTTTATTTAGTAGTTCTTATCCGCGTATCCAACCCAGCCGCCTTCTTTAACGAGGGTTTTATCAAACTCGCCGACTTTAAAGTCGATGGTTTCGGATTTGCCGTCAGCATTGATCGTAATCGTGTTCTGATCGACATCGATTTCCATCGATACGTCTTTTCCGGCATAGTTTGCAAAAAGATAATCGATCTTTTCTTTGGGCAGCTCAATGGCAAACATGCCGCAGTTGTACATATTCTGTCTGAAAATCCGCGCGAAGTTTTCGGCGATGACCACGTTGATGCCGTTGACTTCCAGCGCCCACGGCGCATGTTCTCGCGACGAACCGCAGCCAAAGTTCTCCCGGGTAACAATTACCGCTTTATCCCGGGTGTCTTCCTTACTGAAGCCCGGAAGTACCAGATCCTCCAGCAAATTTGGTTTTAAAGCCTCTTTGGTAATTTCCGTCAGATATTTTGCCGGAATGATTTCATCGGTATTGATATCGCTTCGATCTAAAAATAATACATTTCCTTTAAAGTTTTTCATGTCTATCCCCCACCTAAGCTTGATATATATCAGAATTTGTGATCGTTCCGGTAATAGCCGTCGCGGCTGCCGTTGCCGGACTCATCAGATGAACCATACCGCCTTTGCCCATTCTGCCGTTGAAATTACGATTCGTTGTCGACGCGCAGACTTCCCCTTCGGCCAGAACCCCGTTGCTCATGCCCAGACAGGCACCGCAGGTCGGATTGGTCACGCAGAAACCGGCATCCTGGAAGATTTCAATCAGTCCTTCTTTTAGAGCCAGGGAATAAATAGCCGGTGTTGCCGGGCTCACAATAGCACGGACATCGTCGCTGATTTTCTTGCCCTTCAGGACGCTGGCAGCAATTCGCAAATCTTCAATCCGGCCATTGGTGCAGCTGCCGATATAAATCTGGTCAACCCGGGTGCCCGCCATTTCCTTAACGGTCTTAACCTGGTCTGGTTTGTAACCAACCGTCACCATCGGCTCCAGACTGGAAACGTCGTATTCGCAGATTCGTTCGTACTCTGCATCATCATCGGAAACCCATTTTGAATATTCTTTGAGGGCATCCTCTTTGGTGGCAAATTCGTCCTTGATGAATTTCCAAAGGTAGTCCACCGTCACCATATCCGGGTAGCAGATGCCGCAGGTGCCGCCTGCTTCAATGGCCATGTTGCAGAGTGTCATTCGGGATTCCATCGACATAGCATCGACCACTGGACCGGTAAACTCAATGACCATATTGGTCGCACCGTTTACCGTCAGCTCTTTAATGATGAACAGAATCAAATCCTTGGCATAGACGCCCGGTTTCAATTCGCCATTCAGAACGATCTTAATGGTTTTAGGAAAATGGAAGGCGCAGACCCCCTTGAGAATACCCACTTCAAGATCAGTTGTCCCGATGCCAGCGGCGAAAGCGCCGAATGCGCCGTGGGTACAGGTATGAGAGTCACCCATGATGACGGTGTATCCCGGTCGGACAAATCCTTTTTCCGGAAAGATGGCATGACAGACGCCGTTTTTTCCGATATCAAAAAAATCTTTGATTTCATGTCGTTTGGCCCAGTCTCGGAGGATTTTTCCCTGTTCCGCGGTTTTTGAATCCTTGGCCGGTGTCACATGGTCGATGACGGCCTTGATCTTGGTCGGATCAAAGACCCGATCCATCCCCCGCGCCATCAGATCTGTGATGGCAATTGGGGTGGTGATTTCATGACAGAAAACCCTGTCCAGTTTCAGAACATGCGTGTCTGGAAATGGCTCTTCCACACGATGTGCATCAAATATTTTTTCTGCAATTGTTTTACCCATTTTGTTCTCCTATCTACATGTCAAATTTTTTATGAATATGGACCATCGCTTCTTTGCCGCGTTCCTTGTCAATCAGACAGGATATCTTGATTTCAGAGGTACTGATGGTTTGAATATTGATACCCAGTTCGAACAGTGCTTCAAAAAATTTCGATGCGATTTCGGCATTGGCCACAATTCCGGTTCCGATAACCGAAAGCTTGGCGACGCCCTGATCGTACTCAACTTTTTGAGCCTTGACTTCAAACGCAAATTTCTGGGCCACCGCCACCGCTTCCTGAAGCTCATCAACATCGATGGTGAATGAAATATCATTGACTGCTGTCCGGTTGACGTTCTGCACGATCATATCCACATGGATATTTGATTTCGCCAGGGCGCTGAACAATTTAAATGCGATTCCCGGCTGATCCGGCACTTCAAAAATTGAGATTTTAGCAATATTTTCATCCAGGGCAATCCCTCGAACTAATACTTTTTCCATTATAACTTCCTCCTTGATAATTGTTCCTTCATTATGATTATAGCTTGACCGTACCACCAGCGGCACTTTGAACCGTTCCGCCATCTCCACTGACCGCGGGTGCAAAACTTTCGCTCCGGTGCTTGCCAGTTCCAAAACTTCCTGGTAGGAAATTTCATCAATCTTTGAAGCATCCTCAACGACGCGGGGATCGGCGGTATAAACGCCGTCAACATCGGTATAAATCTCGCAAAGCTCGGCCTTCAATGCTGCCGCCAGAGCCACCGCCGAAGTATCCGATCCGCCACGTCCCAGCGTGGTGATGTCCCGGTTCTCATTGATTCCCTGAAAGCCGGCCACAATCACAATTTTTCCCGCATTCAGTTCCTTTTCAATTCGATTGGTTTTTATATCGTTGATCCGCGCCCGTTTGTGCACGCTCGATGTGAGAATGCCGCACTGCGCGCCGGTCAGGCTGACGACGTCATGACCCATGGCCTGGATTGCCATCGCCAGCAGGGAGATTGATACCTGTTCGCCGGTTGAAAGCAGCATGTCCATCTCGCGGCTGGGCGGGGTCGGATTGATTTTCTTTGCCAGCGTAATCAGATCATCCGTGGTATCCCCCATGGCCGAAACAACCACAACCACTCTTTTTCCATTTTCCTTGGCCTCAATGATACGACCAGCAACTCTTTTTATTCTCTCGACATTGGCGACGCTTGAGCCGCCATATTTTTGTACTACTAAATCTTGCATTAACCTCAGTCACTCTTTTCTATTCATAGATACGGGCATAAAAAATCTCCGGAACCGTTTCCTTCAATTTCTCTGCCATGGCATTAAATTTATTGGCGGCAATGGAACTCGTCACCACATAGGCCCGGTCATCATTGACAATAACCGTTTTACGTTCAGCGATGGTTTCCACTGCGGTCAACACATTATCGAGCATTTCTTTGTTTTCCAGATTCGCTCTCAAATAGTATTTTCCCTTAAAGATATCGGTTCCGATCTTGTTCAGTTTTCGGTTAAGTCGCAGTGGTTTCGGCAAATTCTGTTCACTGACCATATTGAGAATGTAAAGCGCATCCCCGACGACTGCATTGGCAGTCGCATCTTTTCCGGCGCCCTTCCCGTAAAACTGCAATTCTCCGATAATATCTCCGGTAATGGAGATGACATTAAACTCACTGTTGACGTTGCTCATGATCGAAGCTTCTTTAAACAGCACGGGTTCAACGGTTGTATAAACATCATTTTTTCCATCAAGAATGGAATGTCCCAGGTACTTGATCACATAACCCATGCTTCCGGTCATCTCGATATCCACCGCCCGAACGTCGGTCAGGCCCCGCTTGTAAATATTTTCGTCTTTAATGATCCCTTCGTAGGCCATCGATGAAAGAATGGAAAGCTTTCGGGACACATCATAGCCTTCAACATCCGCCGTTGGATCGGCTTCCGCAAAACCGATGGCTTGGGCTTTCGCCAGGGTTTCTCCGAAATCCGCGCCTTCTTCGGTCATTTTAGACAGAATAAAATTCGTTGTTCCGTTGAGAATTCCCTTGATTTCGGTTACGCGGTTGATTTTCATTTCTTCTTTCAGGCTGCCGATGATGGGAATCCCACCGCCGACTGAAGCCTCATAACGAAGAACGACTCCATTTTCATCAGCCAGAGTCGTTAGTTCCTGAAAATATTCTGATATCACCGCTTTGTTTGCTGTTACAACATGCTTTCCGGCCTTCAGGCAGTCTTTGATCATGTTATATTCAAAGTCCATCCCACCCATCAGGGCGATGACCAGGCCGATGCTGTCATCATCCAGTATCTCCCTGGGATCGGTAACAATTTTACCAACGGTATCGCCGAGATCTTTGGTCGTATCTCGCTCCAGCACCTTGGTAATCACCGGACTCGCCTTCCGAGACTCCAGATCTGTAAAGTTACCGGCAAACTTTCCTTTATTTAAATTGATCAGTTCATAAACCCCGGAACCAATGGTTCCGAAGCCTAAAAGTGCAATATTCAATCAAATTCACCTCATTTATGTATTTATTTTAAAAACACTTGTTTTTTTCTGAAAAACATTTTATCATATACTTATGGGTTATTCAATACCCAGTTGGGAAGATTTTTTCCCGGAACACCATAAATATTTGGAGGAAATTCATGAAAAAAGCTTATAACAGCACGCGATCCAAAGACATCAACGTTTCTGCATCCCAGGGAATCCTGCAAGGATTGGCTCCTGATGGCGGACTCTTTGTCCCCAATTTTATTCGCGATATCCAACTGGATCCAACAAAATTTTCAGGCAAGAATTATGGAGAAATGGCTGAAGTCATCTTCGCCGCTTTCCTGAACGATTTTAGCGAAAAACAAATTAAGGATGCCATTCAAGGCGCCTATTATTCGGGAAAATTTGAAGAAAAGGAACCAGTCGCCCTAAAAAAAATAAAAGACCGGTTTTTCCTCGAACTCTTCCATGGTCCAACCTGCGCATTTAAGGATATGGCTCTGACCATTTTACCATATTTTATGGTTGAGTCCATCAAAAATATGAAAAGCGACAATAAAATTCTGATCCTCACGGCTACCTCGGGCGATACCGGAAAAGCCGCCCTGGAAGGATTTGCCAATGTGCCCGACATCAGCATTATCGTCTTTTATCCCCAGGACGGAGTCAGCACCATCCAGGAAAAGCAAATGCTGACGCAAGCGGGAGACAACACCTGTGTTGTCGGTGTCAACGGCAATTTTGACGATACGCAAAACGGCGTTAAAGAAATTCTCAATGATAGCCAGCTGGCCAAAGAACTGGAAAAATCCAATGTGCTTTTCTCGTCAGCTAATTCGATCAACATTGGCCGACTGCTGCCGCAGGTGGTCTATTATTTTTACAGCTACTACGAGCTGCTCAAACGCGGTGAAATTACTGCCGGCGAAAAAATCAACTTCGTGGTTCCCACCGGAAATTTCGGCAATATTCTCGCCGGCTACTATGCCTCCCTGCTGGGTCTGCCAGTCAATAAACTGATCTGTGCCTCCAATGCCAACAAAGTCCTGACCGACTTTTTCAAGACCGGTACCTATGACCGGAATCGCGAGTTTTATAAAACGTCCTCTCCATCCATGGACATTCTGATTTCCAGCAACCTGGAACGTCTGCTCTATGATGTTTCCGGTTCTGATCCAAAAACCGTCAGCCAACTCATGGAGGAACTCAAAGACCAGGGCAATTATCAGGCATCAAAAGCACTGATGGAAAAAGCGGATCTTTTCTATGCCGGAACAGCCGATGAAACCCAGACGGCCCAGTCCATCAAAAATATTTTTGATGAAACCCACTATCTGATGGATCCGCACACCGCAGTTGCCAACAAGGTTTATGAGGATTATCTTAAAGAAACCGGGGACCCCACCAAAACCGTGATTGTGTCCACTGCCAGCCCTTATAAATTCGGCCGCTCGGTCTATGAAAGCATTTTTGGGCCATCTGAAATGGATGATTATGCGCTTCTTGATCTTCTGGCTCAGAAAACCGATACATCCATTCCCTTACCGCTGAAAGATCTTGACAAAAAAGAGAATAAACACCATAACCAGTGCGAAAAAGCAGACATGTTCCGGGCTGTCCTGAGCTTTTTAGACCAACAGGTGGAAAAGCATGATTAAGATTCGGGTTCCCGGGACAAGTGCCAATGTCGGTCCCGGTTTTGATGCTTTTGGTCTGGCGCTGACGATTTACAACACCTTCAGCTTTGAAGAAAAAAGCGACGGCAAACTCACCATCCGTGGGGTTGATAAAAAATATCAGGGTACCACCAATCTCGTCTATCGTTCAATGCAGAAAGTCTTTAAAAAGGCCGGTCATCACTCGAAAGGACTCTATATTCACAGCGACGTCGGCATTCCCATCAGCCGGGGACTCGGCAGCTCTGCCACCTGTATCGTCGGTGGACTTTTCGGAGCCAATGCGCTGATCGGCTCGCCGCTGACGACGGAAGAACTTTTTGATATTGCGGTGGAAATGGAAGGACATCCGGACAACGTCGCTCCCGCCATCTTTGGCGGGCTGGTCGTTTCCCTGACCGACCAGGGGAAAAACTTCTATATCAAAAGCGAGATTCATCCCACTTTTGAATTTTATGCGATCGTTCCGGATTTTCCCTTATCCACATCGGATGCACGACAGGTTTTGCCTAAAAAAATAAATTTCAGCGATGCCACTCACAATCTCCCGCGGGCCACAATGACCTACCTGGCACTGGTCAATGGGTCCGAAGAAATTCTCCGGGTTTCGATGAAAGACCGGCTTCACCAGCCCTATCGCAAAAAACTCATCGCTCATTACGATGTGATTACCCGAAAAGCACGGGATATGGGCTGTCTCAACACCTGTATCAGCGGTGCCGGGCCAACCATCCTTGCAATCAACTCGGTGAACAACCCCGGTTTTCTGAATGAAATGTCTGTCTATCTGAAGGAAAAAGTACCGGGATGGCAACTCATTCCATTATTTCCTGATAATGCCGGCGTTCAAATTTTGAGAGGTTAATCCAGTGATTAAAGATTATCTTATCGTTAACAAAAAAATATTGCCTGACTATTACTCCAAGGTGGTGGAAGCCCGTATTTTAATGGAATCCGCCCAGTGCAAATCGGTCAGTGATGCGGTCAAAAAAGTGGGCATCAGCCGCAGTACCTATTACAAATACAAAGACTATATTTTTACGCCTTCCGAAAATTACGGGCGAAAATTCACGCTTTCGTTTAAACTGGCCGATCATCAGGGGATTCTGTCGAATATTTTAACGCTCCTCAAAGAAAATCAGACCAGCATTATTACCATCCACCAGGATATTCCCATCAACCAGGCCGCCATCGTCATCGTGACCCTCGACGGCAAAGACCTGTCGGTCAGCATTGATGAGCTCATCGTCATGCTGGAAGCCCTTGATGGCGTCTACAGTGTTCATCTGATCGCCATGGAATAAGAGACACCGATGGGATTGTCCGATGCTGCTATTATCCGTGACACGCATGAGATCGGACACTCTTACGCGTGTTCGCCGCAACGCGCATCACAGGATAATGAGCAGCCTCGGACAATGATATAGGTTTAAGTGAAACGATGACTAAATGAATTGTTTTCATCTTTTTGCAGAAGCCTATTTAATAAAGCTGAACCGTATTTGACAGACTGTCATCACTGCTGAACCAGTAATAGGTCCCCAGGGTCTGATTCATCAGGTTTTCGGCAATCCCGATCGTTCCGGAATCCGTGATGGCATAATGAAAATATTTATCGCCGTTATTCATGGCTTTTTTGATGTCACTGACAAAGCGGTTCTGTTCCTGACTGGTATTGAGATCGTAGAGTTTATTTTCCCGGACAAAATAATTGGCCGCGGTCGCTGTTAATTCCGGATATTGTACCAGCATCTCGTCAATTTGATGTGATTTTTCCAGTTCTGCCGTCGTTACGCAGAAGAAATCATAAAAAATGCTTTTTTCCGGTTCGGTATTGTCGTCAACACTGAACTCCCCCCAGGTGGCGTCCAAATAATAGTATTCCCCATCGACCCGGACGATATTCCAGGCATGGGCGCCTTGCCCAATGGCTTCTCCGGCAACATAGGAACACTCGATTCCTGAACTTTTCAAAAGATACTGAATCGCCTTGGAATAACCGGCGCAGACGGAACCCTTTTTTCCAAAAACGCTGTAGATGTTTTGATCATCCGCGGCGTCCTCCTGATAGACCGTATTCTCGATGACGTATTCATAGGTATACTTTACCTTCTCATACTCATCCATAGTTCCGGTAATCCCGGTGCAGTATTGCGAAACAGCAGCATCAATTTCAGCCTGTCGCCTGTTCTTCTCGTCTTCGTTATAGGGATACGCAACCACCACGTCACTGACACTCAGGTCTTTGTGATCGTAATAATACGAAAATTCTCCCATCCAGAATATTTCCGGACGATCATAGTCGATGGCGCTAAGCACCCGTTCCACTTCGTCTGTCGTTACCCCATCAACCGCGACTTTTGTATCGTAATTCATCAGCATGTTAACCACTTTTGTGTAGGCCCGCTGTTCGTTTTTATTTAAAAATGAATACGCATCGTATGTCTGACTTTGATTTTCTGATATTTCTTCCTCTTGGTTGCCTTCAACATTATCCAAAAAAGAACCGATCTCGATGCCGGACGTGAAGTCGCCAATAAACCAAATGACTCCGCCTGAAATCAGCAAAAAGATCAGCCCGAAGATAATAATGATTGCGGCTGTATTTCCTCTTCTGTGATTGCCCATGGTAAATCTCCTCGCTATTTTAGAATAACTTTTTTAATGATTGACATCATAAAATTTTTCTAAACAAATCGTAAATAATTTTATCACAGTTTCCTATAGACAATCCTAATTTTTCTTATTATACTTAAAAGCAAATAAGAAAACGTTTAAAAAAGAGGAGATAGGGAACAGTACCTAAAAATGTAGCCAAAGATCCCCAATTATAGAAAAAAGCCTATTTTTCAACAGGCTTTTCATACTTATTTAAAACAAGTTCAATTCCTTTGTCCAGTAACTTCGATATGGGGATCATCGTTTCTTTCGATAAGGTTTGTAACTTCAACCATAATTCAGAATCAACCGCATTGGAGATTCGAGTTCTAGTTTTTAGTCCGTATTTATCACTCATCTTTA
>NZ_WJBC01000001.1 GCF_014284475.1 Acetobacterium fimetarium
GGCGGCGGCGGCAGCTGGTAGCCACTATAGAGAACTCATGGCCTGGCCATGGGTTCTTTCTTTATTTAAGCTTATGACTATTTACAGAAAGTTGTTAAAAGGTTATACTAACAATCAGCGACATTCACATTAAAGTGAATAAGAGGAGGAATCACATGTCCGTTATTGAAGATATGATCCAAGCATATGATCAAGTTTTTCTGGTCGAAAAGAAATGCTCCTACGAAGCCATCATAACCGACAATATCTTTTCAGAAAGACTTAAATTGTGCAACACAGAAAATGAAAAAAAGAAAGTGGCAGCATCAGAAGAAATCCTGCAGCATGCAAAACACCTGTTGGTACTGCCGGATGAGCATGACAGCCAGTTCTATATTCTGCTTCATGAAGATTTGTTTAAAGAAGACAATGTCTACTGCCAGATAATCGCTTATGAATACGCGCGTATTCTCGATTATGCCGAGTGCCGGGAAAAATACGGCATCGCCAACATGAGAGAAGAAAGCTGTCCGGACGACGACTGTCTGAAGTTTCTGATGGAAGCCCGGGCCGGTTTTAAAAGTTTCAGCCTGTTTTACAATCTGACGAGTGCCGACAGAAAGTCCGTGATTTATTCCTATTTGAGCTTCATGGTGCCGGATTACGAAAAACTGCTGAACCAGCATCTTCCGGAAAATATGTCGGCTCTTGCCGAATACTACGGCCGCTGCCTTGCCGTCAGCTATTACTCAAATGTTGAGCCAACCATGCCGGACTACATCAAGAAATACCCAGTTGATGAGCTGCTTGCGCAGGTTCATATCAATATTTTTGATTCGAGTATTTTCAGAAACTACGATGCCATCAGTAACGCCTACAGCGATTTTATGACCAATAAATCAAAGCAGACACGTGACCCGAGCGCATCCACCATTCACCGTCACACGTGCAGTCACACCCATGCACATGGTCATTCTCATGATCATTCGCAGGGAACACCTGCTCACTGAAAAGCAGTAACTAAAAAAGGGCCTTAAAATAGGTCCTTTTTTAGTTGTCGTCATCGAGATCCGAAAGCGTGATCTCCGCATGATGATTTTCCTCAAGCATATACTTCGGTTCGTTTCCCGCCTCATGGTAGATATGCCATTCCTGAGTATGCTTGTCCTGAAAGATGTATTTCTCCTTCTTGTTGATTACCACGGTATACTTCGTTCCGACTCCCCCGCCAGAAAAACAAAGTGATGCTTTTCCTTCTTCACCTCACTGATAAAATAAGATTTCCGGTCCACCGTCACTACCGCCGGTATCTCATACTCTTTATATTTGATTGTCTTTACCGTAACTGGATATTTTTTCATCATGCTCACCCCTGATTGAATTATATGATAAAAAACATAAAAAAACAACGGATGATCGATGATCCGCTGTTTTTTATCCGGAATGAAAATAAAGGGAGGATTATTTGTTTCCTTGAAATGATGATACGAAAAAAAGCTTAAGATCGTCTGAAATGACAGCAAATAAGTTGATATTTAAGGAAACACTAAGACTTTTTCAGCAACCCTTTTCTTTGTTCATAACGCGAATCAGATTCGGCCTTTCTGGGCCTGGATTTGTTTCAATTCCCTGCACTTTTGCCTGCTTTCATCCGCATACTCTTCGTAGACCTCCAGGTAATCATCATAGGCGATGGTGCAATCCTTCTGATCAAACATCCGGCAATAGCCTTCAAGTGCCTTCCAGTCACGGCTGTAGGCATGATAGCTCAGCGCGTTGTGCGTGTAGGAGCCAAGCTCACTGATGCCGGCTTCCTTTGCGATGTAACGGGACAGCTCGATCAAGGCAAACACGTTCATGGCAACCGCCTTGACACCGTCGTTGCTTCTGAATACCACATTGGTGTTGAGTTTTCCGTTTTTGACAGTATAGTGGATCAGTTGAAGACAGGGCGGATCAGCCAACCGTGCCGCTTTCTGATTGGAAACATGCAGGGTCGCTTGACGGGTGCCCGGATCTTCCTTCAATTTGCGGATGACGAATTCGATATTTTCGGCAAATAAATCGTGATAGGTATACCCGTACATGTCTTTCTCAAAGTCCTTCGTGCCTTCAACGATCTCCAGCACGTAGTCCACCAGGGTTTCCAGGCCGGCCGGCATGGCCATCGTGATTTTCACCTCCTGCACACTGTCGATATCCATGACAAGATGGATTTCTTTCAAATGGTCTTCACGGTCCTGATTCTTTCCGGTAACGATCTCGGCCCGGTTCAGAGCTTTCATTGCTTCCTCGATCCCCCGGTGCAGTTCTTTTTCATGTATATAAGTAATCATACTTTATAATGTCTGGCGATTCGCTGGCCCGGCATTCTCTGCCAGCCTTTATAATGCAATTTGCCAAACTCCTTTCTTTAAGCGCTTTGTCTAATGATACCATATTTTGAACGGAAAACAACTATCTGAAGTTTCCCGTTAGTTGATTCATTCAACTAAAATCAACTTTCAGTCCATTGCCATTGCTTTGACAACTCGGTATAATCTTATCAGAGGTGATGAAAAAACGATTTTGCAAATACAAACACACCCATTTGAAGGAGGCAATCAATGAAACGATTAGGTATTTTTCTCGCAACTACATTCATCCTGACCTGGAGTCTGGAATTTATTCTTATGGCAAACGGCGGTTATTCCAATCCCTATCTTATTTTTATTTTGAGCGGTGTGATGCTCATTCCCGCAATTTCAGTGGTCATCACGCGGCTCATCACACATGAAGGATTTAAAAAATTTGGACTCAAACCACATTTCAAAGGGAACATCAAATTTTATCTGATGGCATGGTTTGGCCCGTCCGTGCTGATTCTTACGGGTGCTGCCCTGTACTTTCTGATTTTTCCCTCGCATTTCGACCCGACGATGAGCAGTATCACCCAAGTCTACCAGGCTCAGGGGATTGACGTCACCGCATCTTCAATGACGACTATTTTCATCGCCCAGTTTGCCGCCGGCATGCTGCTGAGCCCGGTGCTGAACATCATCACCACTCTGGGTGAAGAAATCGGCTGGCGCGGTTATCTCCTGCCAAAACTCAGGGAGCATTACAGCGACCGAATCGCGATTGTGATTTCGGGCGCGATCTGGGGTTTGTGGCATGCGCCCATCATTGCCATGGGGCATAATTACGGAACCGGCTATCCCTTTTATCCCTGGGGCGGCATTTTGGCCATGATCGCCTTCTGCCTGTTCATCGGTTCTTTTTTCTCCTATCTGGTGATCCGGACGAAAAGCGTTCTGCCGGCAGCTATCGGCCACGGCGCCCTTAACGGATTTGTCGGTATCACAGCTTTCTTCACCATTGGCGACGTCAGCCCGTTCATCGGTCCGATGGCCACGGGCATCATCGGCGGTATTGGATTCATCGTCATCGGTACCATCTGCTTTGTTCTGGTCGGTCGACAGGCTAAACCGCATTCATTAAATCTGAACACGGTTACAGCCAAAACCGAATAAACAAAGCTAATCTGGGGTCTTGACTTATTCGCTAAAGGTTCTATAATGAAAATTGTGGATGTATTGAAATCAAACTCAATCACATGAATCTAGAATAAGAAGGCGTATATTTTGGACCAAACTGAAGAAGAAGAAATTAAGAAAGTAGCATTTTACCAGCGCTACTGGTTTGTTTTAGGCTTCCTGGTGCTTCTCCCACCGGTCGGACTTTTATTATTGTGGTTGAACAAACGGTTCAATCTGGCCGTAAAAATCCTGTTGACCATCATTTTTGGATACTGGATCGTCACGTTGTTCGGCTACCTCAATAATTCAGCAACGCGATCGCAGATGACTGCGGCAGCGGCCAGACAGGCAGTAACTGAACAGAAAGCCGCGTCGGAACAGAAAACAGAAAACGTTGCCGCCGCCAATACCCCGGAGGTAACCCTTGCTGAATACAGCAAGATCGAACCCGGCATGACTTATGACCAAATCGTCGCAATTATCGGCGGCTCCGGAACCCTGTCCTACGAGTTTGAGGAAACCTTCGACGATAAAATCTGTCTGATTCAGACCTACTCGTTCAAAGGAATCGGTGACGAAGGCGCGAACGTAATTCTAAGTTTTCAGGATGGCATTCTCTCCATGAAAACCCAGAATGGTCTCAAATAAGTTTTTCTCAAAAATCAAGGCTGATTGAAAGCCCCATGAAATTGAACTGGATCAATTTCATGGGGCTTTTTCTTCCGATCGGCAAAGATTGAGCTCTTCCCGCATACTGAAAACAAAAGCAGACTTTTTAGGATCAGTTAGTTTTCATAAAAATAGATATCACCGTTAGCATCCAGTGCGAAGATCTCAAAATCGGTATAGAGTGAGCTTCCGAAAATGTCGTCAATCTGGAATGAGTAGTAGTAATCCCCCGGTGACAGCAGTTCCTCATAAATAATCGGGTCATCGTTGAAGGTGTATTTTTCACCAACATAGGTGCCTTCCTCGTCAGTTTTCATATTGTAGGAATAGTACTCCGGCGTGATCAGATCACCTTTCTTCAGCTTGGTGATTTCCTTGGCAGACTGACCGGTTTCCGGATCGATACCGTCCCATGTGCCGATAATCCTGATCGTATAGTTGCCATCTGCCTGAAAGTCCAGACGGATTCTCAGGTTAGTTTCCACATCGTTGACCATAACCGGCGATGTATAAATGTTATAGTTGTTCCCCTGTTCCACAATGTAGGTCGCCAGCGGTTGACCATCGGGCAGCGCAAACCAGTAACCGTTGAAATTGTCCTCAAATTGGCCGCTATCCCAGTTTGCCGTGACGTTATCGTCCAGCCCCAGCTCAATCAGGTTTTCCCCATCACCGATGTCCATGAAGAGATCGCAGTAGACCGCATCCGCATAATCCAGGGTATCCTGGGATATGGTAAAGCCATACATGCCGTTCGCATTGAGCGCGGGCTGCTGTGAAAAGGAAACAGCGCTTTCATTCTCACTGAAGTTGTATTCCTGATCGCTTTGAACCACCATATCAGACCAGTAATTCTCGGTGTTTTCCTGATAGCCGTCACTCCAGTAAGCGGAATCCGACCCGAGCCAGTTTGCGTCACTGTAGTTGGCCAAATCGCCATTTTTTTCACCAGCATAGGCCATCTTATCCACGAAGGTCATGTAATAGGGACTGACGCAGATGTCCTTGAAGATGGAAAGTTCCTCGGAGCCCTGAATCGAAAGCGGATAGTAGACGGAAAGCCCGTTGGAATCAGCTTTGTCGCTGCCGTTTTTCATGTACAGCACACAGTCATCCAGTGCCGACAACGCTTTATCCGTACCTTGCACATCGACTGAAATGTTTTTGAGGATGGAGCCGAGATCCACCATATTGGTGTATCCTTCGGACTTGTTGTTGCCCCCGAAATTCTCGGCAGCAGTGATGCCTTTGGCGATTCCCGAAAGGACATCCGTATTGCCTGAAGCATTATACATGTTTTTCGCCACATCATTGAAGGCATAAACCAGCTCGTCGATTTTGGACAGATCGATGCATGACAGTGTCGCTTCGCTTTCACTGCCAATGGCGGCGCAGGCATTATAGAAGGAGTCAACAACGACAACGCCCAGATCCCCGCCTGTGATCGAGGGATTCGCCTCGATGGAACTGGCGATGGCCGAATAGTCCCATCCGTAACCGGGTTCAAGCTCTTCGGAACTGTACATGTATCGGGCATGGGGGGCTATCACGTTTGCCGTTTCAACCGTTCCCATAAGACAGGCGTCAAAGCCGATGAACTCGAAGGAGTCGGTCATTTTCGAATATTCAGTGGTCAAGGCATTTTCGATTTCGAGAAGTGAAAGGCTGTCGTATTCATTCTTTTCATCGAAGCAGACGCCAGTGATGCTTCCGCCGCCATGGTTCCAGAATACCAATCCCATTTTTTCAGCGGGATAGGTCTGAACTCCCCAGTCGAGGAAATCTGCCAGCGTCTCCGCGCTGCCCATGTTGGCCTCTTTCAGCTCATCCACTTTGTCAATTTGCTGATTCTCAATCACGAAACGTTCCGTGCTGGAAGAATCGACAATATCATTGTTCCAGGTTTCAGTTCCACCGGTCTGAACAATAAATTTCAGTCGGTCGGTTTTCGTCGCATCAACCATTTCCTGCAGATCCGCTGTCCCCAGGCCCCCGTCGCTTTCAAGGTCAGTTCCGCACATATATACATAAATGGTCCAGGTACCGGATGCACCCATTGCCTGCGTTTTTCCTCTTGAAAGGCGGTTGATCGCCAGCGTGCCATCGGAAGACACCGCCATATCCGTACTCCGTTTGATGGACGTATCAAGACCGGTATTGCGATGGCTGCTGACTCCGTCAGCTTCTTCTGAGCAGGCAGACAGCAATAGAATCATCCCCAATGTCAGGATCAGTGCCAGTAGTTTTCTTTTCATTTTACATCCTCCGTTTATAAACGATAGTGGGTTGAACCTTATAAAATTGCTGGTTTGTGGATTCTTTTAGAAAAGCAATGAAAAAATCATTTCGTCAATAATGACATCTAGCGTTTCTTCATCGATTTGTAGGTTCCCGAGTTTTGGAGCGCTTCAAAGACTGGTTCAATCCAGAGATTACCCAGCCCATACAAACCGTCGAGATAAATTTTGGAAAAAGTCCTTTCAAAAGCTTTGTAAAACAGAATCGGTTTTTTTAGCACCTCTTTTGGAGAAAGCCCGCAGTGGTGTACCGGCCACATTTCGGACATGAACATGATGGGCACGCGATCCGGTGTTTCCCGTTTAAAAGCAGTATTGAAACGCTGAATTTTCTCTTGATAAAGTTCCGATATTGATGAATCCATATTGAACCCCTTAAAATTATTTTGCGTTTCAATTATAACATATGCGATCCCTTAGTGATATAAAAAATCGCTCTGTTCAACCCTGGAATCTCATCGGATTCCAGCGGAACAGAGCGATCTGTTTAATTGTTTGTAGATGTGATTTGGTTTTAAAACATTTCTTTACTGAGTTCGTCGACAATTTCACTGGTAGCTTCATAAACGCCCAGGAATGAGCTGATGCCCAACCCTTGACTTAAACATGGGATAAAATAAAGCTTACCGCATTCCTTACAGGCAATTTCTGTATATTTACGGATTTCATCACGTGACCAGGCTGGATGGTCGACTTTACCGCTGTCGATATCCCCCATAAATGTCATCTTGCCACCGTATTGTTTGATGAGTTCTGGAACATTGTTGGTTGTCATCACACCCTAAATTTTTCAGATGTTTTATTTGATCAGATTAAATCAAGCGACTATTTCTTTGGCTTTAACGGCGGCACTGCCGGCGTCCAGTGCTTCCTGTACAGCGGCGGCAATCTTCTTTGATTTACCAGTTTCAACCAAACCCTTTACATTTTCAATTTTCGACATTTTCAGTGGGAAGCTTGTCTCCCGCTTTCAGTGTGTTGTTCTTGATTTTTTTGATGATGTCTTCCTGAATGAGTTGATAAATCTGCTGTTTCATCTATTCACCTATCACAGAAACGCCTTCGATGCGACATTTGTTGTAGCGGCAATACAACTGTCCGAAACCAATGGGAGACCTGTCCTGATCTAGAATATGCTGCTTGACGACGATGACCGGATCATCAGCTTGAAGCTGCAGGCGCTTTGCGATTTCAACAGTTGGCATCTCCATACTGATCGATATATTTCGGTGAACATCGAAGATGGACGTCCGGCTGGCGATGATTTCCGGGAATGTGATGTAGTTGATTTCCTTTTCTACGATGGGGATTCCAGTAAAATACGGGATGTATTTTGTGTCATAGGCAACCAGCTCACCGTCACTGTAAATAAGGTGCCTGATCACGACAATGCGCTTGTCCGGCGATACCCTCAGCTGGTAAATCAGTTCAGCTGTCGGCCTGATAATTTCGACTTCCATGAGTTGACTTTCTTTATTTGATCCGGTTAGCATAGCCAGTTCATCAAAAGCAAACAAATATTTGTCGTGATTGATTTTTTTGTAAAATAGCCCTTTCCCGGAACGGAGTAAAGCAGATTTTCA
The DNA here is from genome assembly GCF_014284475.1 of Acetobacterium fimetarium. Classification (GTDB taxonomy): domain Bacteria; phylum Bacillota; class Clostridia; order Eubacteriales; family Eubacteriaceae; genus Acetobacterium; species Acetobacterium fimetarium. Next base: position 8,047 of record NZ_WJBC01000001.1, read on the forward strand.
TCGACAAGAATGGCCAGCGCCTTTCTGACCGTCATTCGGCTGACACCGTATTTGGAGCAGAGTTCTTTTTCCGAAGAAAGCGGATCGTTGGCGTTGAGGAGCCCGTAGGTAATCTGTTTGCGAATATCATCAGCTATTTTCAAATAAACAGGCACAGCCATTGTTCTCTCCCCTATTCTTGTTCTTTTATCCAGTTCTGGATGATTTTGATACCTTCAGCGGCGTCGCGACTGTAGGCATCGGCCCCGATAAAATGAAATGTTTCCAGCGTCAGCGGATTTCCACCAACGATGATTTTGATCTGATCTCTCAATCCATTTTTCTCAATCAGATCCACAGTGTCTTTCATGCTTTTGATTGCGGTGTGCAGAACCCCGCTCAAAGCAAGGATTTGAGGCTTTAATTCTTTGATCTGATCGACAAAGGCCTGCGGCGAAACATCGACACCAAGATCGACAATGTGATAGCCGCATGAAAGTGCCATTCCGGAAAAAAGTCCTTTTCCAATGTCGTGGAGATCTCCCTTGACTGTTCCTACCAGAATGGTGTCTTGAGCGTTCTGATCATCCTTTGATGAAGTGGGCTGCATGCGTTCCTGCGAAAGTATCTCTTTAAAAATAATGCCGGACATCATCAAGTCCGCAATAAAATAGTTGCCGATTTCGTATTCTTTTCCGACACAGTCCATTCCTCGCTTCAGTATTTCGATAATCTGCTCCGGTGTGTAGCCGGTGGCAAAAGCCTGGTCGACCAGCATGAGAATATCCTTTTCATTGACGTCTTTCACTGCTTGAATAAGTAGCTCTTCCATGTTAAATCCTCGTTTTTATAATTTGTATTAGTATAGCATAAAAAAATCTGATAATGAATAGCAATCGATGAAAAAGAGCCAGAACAGTTTTTGGCAATACTACCCGCAAAACTGCTCTGGCTCAAATCAGAATGTCTTTCAAGAACTCTTTTTTTCCTGCTTACGCTGAAACGGTGTCGAGGTCATGCCATTTATTTCCCAGAATGGGCGGCGCATAGTTTAACATCTCGTTGATCAACTCGTTCGGTTCCTGTGAAACCAGGAGCAGCTGTGTGTTCGATGGATTCATGAACCCCTCGGCAACGATGTTCTGCACTAAATTGATGAACGAATCAAAATAATTGGATATGTTGAGCACGCCAATCGGCTTTTTGTGAATACCGAGTTGTGCCCAGCTGAGGACCTCAAAAAGCTCTTCAAAGGTGCCGACACCTCCGGGAATAGCAATAAAGCCGTCGGATAAATCGGCCATTGTCCTTTTTCTTTCATGCATGTCTTTCACCCGAATCAGCTGGGTCAGGTGATCGTTGATGACCGCATCGGGAAAAAGTCCGGTGGGCATCACGCCGGTGACCCGTCCATTATTTTTCAGCATTTCATTGGCGATTTGTCCCATTAAACCTGTTTTAGATCCGCCGTACACCAATTCGATGTTGTTTTTCACCAGCACATCGCCTAATTGTCTGGTGATTTCACTGTATTCCGGACGAACCCCCATATTAGAACCTGAGTAAACGCATATTTTTTTCATAAGTCTGACCTCCTAAGGCAGTGCAGAACTGCAATCAGTTCATCTGTATCACAAAGCTCATAAGCTTTATTTGTTATATTAGAAAACTTAATTATATCAGATGATGTGCAATTCGACAAGACAAAAGAGACATCCCATAATTATTTATCATTTTGATCGACCTGAAAATCGGCGATCAAATTATTCGCGACATCATGCTGCCGTTAAATCAGCTGCCGATAATCTGTTTGCTTTCTTTCAGCATGACATCATGTGATCCGCCCTCAATAATACTGGTTTCCGAAATCAGGGTGATTTTTGCATGTTTGTGCAGTTTGGGTATGGTCAGAACCCCGCAGTTACACATGGTCGATCGGATCTTGCTCAATGAGAGGTTCAGATTGTCTTTCAGACTCCCGGCATACGGGACATAGGAATCAACCCCTTCTTCAAAGGAAAGCTTGCTGCTGCCTCCCATATCGTACCGCTGCCAGTTCTTGGCACGTTCGCTGCCTTCGCCCCAGTACTCCTTCATGTAGTTGCCCTTGATATTCACTTTATTGGTCGGGCTTTCATCAAAGCGGGCAAAGTAACGACCCATCATGATGAAATCCGCACCCATCGCCAGTGCCAGCGTCATATGATAATCGTATACCGTGCCGCCGTCCGAACAGAGCGGAATATAAATGCCGGTTTCTTTAAAATAATCATCCCTGGCTTTTGCGACTTCAATGATTGCGGTGGCCTGACCCCTGCCGATGCCCTTCTGTTCGCGCGTGATGCAGATTGCACCGCCGCCGATTCCGATTTTGATGAAATCCGCACCGGCTTCGGCAAGGAAAAAGAATCCCTCTTTGTCGACAATGTTTCCGGCCCCGATTTTCACCTTGTCGCCGTAATTTAAACGGACATATTGAATGACGATTTTCTGCCATTCTGTAAAACCTTCAGAACTGTCGATGCATAAGACATCGGCACCCGCATCGATCAGCGCCGGTATCCGCTCGGCATAATCCCGCGTATTGATGCCGGCACCGACCATAAAACGTTTGGAGGCATCGATCAGTTCATTTTCGTTTTCTTTATGGGAATCATAATCTTTTCGAAAGACCATGTAGACAAGCCTTTGGCTGCTGTCAATCAACGGGAGGCAGTTCAACTTGTGTTCCCAGATGATATCGTTGGCTTCTTTGAGTGTCGTATTGTCTGGTGCGCAGACCAGATTTTCAAATGGTGTCATGAATTCCTTGACTTTTGTTTTCAAATCCATTCGGCTGACGCGATAATCCCTGCTGGTCACAATACCCACAAGCTTGCCGGCTTCAGTTCCGTCGGAAGTGACGGCGACCGTAGAATGTCCTGTTTTTTTCTTCAGTACGAGAATCTCTTCGAGTGTTCCTTCGGGTGAAATGTTCGAATCGCTCACAACAAAACCGGCCCGGTAGGATTTAACCCGTGCCACCATTTTTGCCTGGTTTTCGATCGGCTGTGATCCGTAGATAAAAGAAAGTCCACCTTCTTTTGCTAATGCAATCGCCATCGTGTCATCGGATACGGACTGCATAATCGCTGAGACTGTCGGAATGTTCAGCGATATCGCTGGCTGTTCACCTCTTTTGAATTTCACCAACGGCGTTTTTAAACTGACGTTGTCGGGAATGCAGTCAGTTGATGAATAACCGGGTATGAGTAAATACTCTCCAAATGTATGAGACGGCTCACTAATGTATACGGCCATGATCTTCCTCCTTTTTCTTAATGGATAAACTGATTAACTATATATGATAACGAACTAATCGTTCACTGTCAAGTCTTTTAGTGCTGCCGTTTTATGATATTTGTATAATTTTTATACATTATCAGGTAATTATTTAACAAGGGCTTGTCAATGTTTTTCAGTGTGATAAAATACTGCTATGTGATAAAAAGAAACATCGTATCGCCTGTTTTGAATGAACTATTTTAATACGATTCTTAGAATTATAAAAATAAACCGTCTGTCATAGCAGAAATTTCGGAGGAGCTTCATGACGCTAAACAATTTGTTGTTTTTTAAAACAATGGTAGAATGTGGAAATATAAAAACCACAGCTGAAAAACTCTATGTGGATCAGCCGACAGTAAAACGGGGATTGCGAAATCTCGAAATCGAATTGGGCTACACACTTTTTTTTAAACAGGGAAAAAAATTGGAACTCACGGAATATGGTGAAAAATTATCCGAGATCACCAGTGAAGTATTCTCAAAAATCAATTCCATCGATGGCGAACTGAAGAAGATCAAGGATCTGAGCTACGTTTCCCTGAACGTCTATTCAAGCTATCAGCCGTTTCTTGACTTCATTTCTTTTTACATGCTTTCAAATTTTCCATCCATAAAAATCAGATGTAACCGGGCTTTTGATATTGATCCGGAAGAGATGGCAACCCATCATGCCGATCTGGTTATCTGTTCCTATACAAAGGAAGAAGCCCAGGATAAGGTTGACAAATTCAGAAGCATCGGCTATTATCCCATGTTTCTGGTTCAGGAAAGAATGTTCCTGGTCGTTCCACCGGAGCATAAACTGGCTAAATGGAAATCGATTTATTTCGAGGAGCTCGTCTCCAACAACATTCAGCTGATCAAATCGCGTGAAATAAACTATCAGAATCTGTGGATCGAACAGATGGAGAAAGAACGCGGCATCACCGGCAATTTTCTGGAAGTTGCCGGTGTGGAAATGGAAGAAATGAAATACAGCACCGAATACCCGTACCTCGCTTCATCTTTTTTCCTCGCGATGAAGAAGGACAAGAAAATACGGCTGCAGCGATCCCTGGTCAAATTGAACGATGAGGATGCAATCAGAAATCTGTACGCCTTCTACCCTAAAGCAAATTATAAAAAGATTGCCTTTCTGCTGGATGTTCTGATTCGAAAATTCTACGATTTATACTAGCTCCGGTCCAGGGCCGGATAGTTGTTCCGATTAACCATTCATGAAAATTCAGAATAAGTGCTTATGGTCATTTCCAATCAGGCTGATGACATAAGTACTTATTTTTTTGACTGAAAGTGACTTTAGGCTGTGTTTCACGAAGCTAAAAACGGGTAACTAATAATAAATAATATTCAAACAGATAAGGAGGATAGCGAAATGTTGAACGAAGTAAACGTAACGATCCTGCGAAAAGGCGACCATTTGGAAGTGTTTCAGGATGGGCTGATGGTTTCAAAAAAGGAATCAGTCAGGAAAATCCTCAGCGAAGGCGAATGCGAAGAATTTTACGACAATTGGGTTTATGAGGTTGATCACGATGCTAATGAAAAACTCGGCCGAATCATCCATGGATTGATGACTGGAGACTATGCGAAAGTGGAATAAATTAATTAATGAATTTCTGCAATGCCGCGCCGCCAAGTCTGGTGAATAATGCTCTCCAAACTGCCAAGCAGTTCTGACAGCTGGCATGTGTTTCTGCGGCGAATGCGGAACTAAAATCTGAAAGGAGCCATGAATTATGTCATCTGATTTACTAGGAGGTCTTCTAAAAGGCCTGGGAAGTTTTATGCCATCGGATAATCCGGATACCCAGATTTTCAATGCTACCAACCAGCTTAATGCATTACAGCAGCAGAAAATCGAGATTTATGCAAAAATAGGCGAAAAAGCCTGTCTGGTTCACCCAAACGAAGTCGCTTATTCCGACCTGATTGATGAATTGAATATCATCGGAAGAAAAATGACTGAAGTCAATCATATTCTGGAGAACGCCAGGGCGGAGAAAGAAGCTCAGGAAGAACAAACCGAAGCGTATCGCTGCACAGAGTGCGGCTACGATAACGCCCCCGGTATGAAATTCTGTCAGGAATGCGGTGCAAAGCTCCACGGTCATGCGCCGGCCATCTGCAAGAAATGCGGCGCAAAGAATAAAACCGGCGCCAATTTCTGCGGCGAATGCGGCGAAGCCTTATAAAAAAAGAAAATCACCTTTTCGCAAAAATGGCAGTGGAAGCCGCATGATGCAAAAAGGTGATTTTAATAATTTTAGCTCAATTATATTTATGAATCCAGTTTCAGCACCGCCATGAAAGCTTCCTGTGGCACTTCGACGCTGCCAACCTGACGCATTCGTTTCTTTCCTTCTTTCTGTTTTTCCAGAAGTTTTCTTTTACGGCTGATATCTCCACCGTAGCACTTGGCCAGAACGTCTTTTCGCATCGCGCTGATGGTTTCTCTGGCGATAATTTTTGTGCCAATGGCCGCCTGAATCGGAATTTCAAACATCTGACGGGGAATTTCCGCTTTCAGTTTTTTGACGATTAAGCGTCCCCGGCCGACTGCCTTTTCGCTGTGCACGATGAACGACAAAGCATCGACCAGCTCACCGTTCAGGAGAATGTCCAGTTTAACCAGATCCGCCGGCCGGTATTCCTTGATATCATAGTCAAAGGATGCATAACCGCGGGTACGCGATTTAAGGGCATCGAAGAAATCATAAATGATCTCATTCAGGGGCAGTTCATACTCCAGAATAACCCGGCTTTCTTCAACATAGTTCATCGTCAGATAAACGCCCCGGCGTTCCTGACAAAGCTCCATGACTGCTCCCAGATATTCTGAAGGAACCATGATATTGGCATTGACGATGGGTTCCTCCATCGTTTTTATCTCAACCGGATTGGGCAGGTTCGTGGGATTGTCGACCCACAGCTCGGTACCGTCCGTTTTGATGACCTTGTAAATAACGCTGGGCGCAGTGGTAACCAGATCCAGATTGAATTCCCGTTCCAGACGTTCCTGGATGATCTCCATGTGAAGCAGACCCAGGAAGCCGCATCGGAAACCGAATCCCAGTGCGATGGATGTTTCCGCTTCATAGAGAAGGGATGCGTCATTGAGCTGAAGCTTGGCCAGTGCCTCCTTGAGGTCTTCAAAGCGGGAACCGTCGGCGGGGTAAATCCCACAGAACACCATGGAGGTGACCTTCTTGTATCCCGGCAGCGCTTCACTGGCCGGGTTTTCGGTTTCCGTGATGGTGTCCCCCACCCGGGTGTCGCGTACGTTTTTGATACCGGCGTTGACATAGCCGACATCTCCGGCACAGAGTTCATCGACAGGCAGCAGGCCTTTGGCAAAAACACCAACCTCATCCACTTCAAAAGATTTTCCGACAGCCATCATGTCGATTTGCATGCCTTTTCGGATTTTTCCCTGCACGACGCGGATGGATGCGATAACCCCGCGGTACTGATCGTAATAGGAATCAAATATCAGCGCCTGAAGGGGTGCATTGACGTCACCTGCCGGTGCCGGCACTTTTTTGACGATGGTTTCCAGAACCTCGTGGATATTGATGCCGGTTTTGGCTGAAATGAGCGGTGCATCGTGGGCATCAATGCCGATGACATTTTCGATTTCATCCTTGACTCTGTCCGGATCCGCGCTCAGAAGGTCGATCTTGTTAATCACCGGAATGACTTCCAGATTGTTGTCCAGCGCCAGATAGACGTTGGCGATGGTCTGGGCCTCGATTCCCTGGGAACCATCGACAATCAGAATAGCGCCTTCGCAGGCAGCCAGACTTCTTGAAACTTCATAAGTGAAGTCGACATGCCCCGGGGTATCAATGAGATTGAGAATGTACTCCTCACCGTTATCCGCGTCATAAAGCAGACGTACTGCCTGGAGCTTGATGGTGATCCCCCTTTCCCGTTCGATATCCATATTATCTAAAAACTGTTCTTCCATATCCCGCTTGCTCAGGAGTCCGGTATCTTCAATCAGACGGTCGGCCAGGGTTGACTTCCCGTGGTCGATGTGCGCGATGATTGAAAAGTTTCTTGTGTGTAATTGTTTGTCTGTCAAATTTTTCCTCTACTTTCGAATCGTATATATTTTAATCGGTATGATAGTTTCTCTTCGCTGACGACGGTTGCCCGCCTATGACATGGTTCTGAAGAACAGGCTAGGGTTTCTACGATTTTAACAGGATACCAAATCTGTTTCTTCTCTTAGAAGAGTATTTTATCAAGAAATATTTTTTTTGTCACGTTTTTTCTTGATAATTCTTGTCAAACGTGTTAGAATTGTGATGTTATAAATAAATGAGGGGGGTGAACCCATGGCTAACATCAAATCAGCTATGAAACGAGCTAAAACAAACGAAAAAAGTCGTCTTCGAAACAGAGCAGTGAAGACAAATCTTAAGACTTGTGTTAAGAATTTCGATCTTGCAGTTGCTGAAGGTAACGTTGAAGCAGCAAAGGAATCTTTTCGTTTAGCTACAAAGAAAATTGATATGGCTGCGACAAAAGGTATTTTGCACAAAAATACAGCAGCACGTAAAAAAAGTACTTTAGCTAGAATACTAAACGAAATGAATGCTTAACGACCTCATTTATATATTCCCAAAAAACCCGTGTCTCTAGGGTCTTACAAAGATGTACTTACTCAGGTACATCTTTTTTTATTTGCCCAGGAATCACGGATTTCTACTTAATCTTCATCAGAAACAGCTCCAGAGCAAAATTCTGATCGATTTCTCCGAGCTTCATCCGGGCATCCAGGTCGGCACCCAAAACCATCAGATCCCAGAGGCTTTCGAGGGGATAGTTTCTTCCATTCTTCAGAATCTTGTTGACCACAAAAGGCGCCAGCTTCATTTCGCCTGCCACTGTCTTTGGCGGCATTCCCCGCCCGGTATGAATTTTCACCATCAGAAGCATCCGGATCTGCCTGAGAAGCAGGCTGAAAACGCCGAATGGTGACTCACCTTCCTGGTAGAACTGACTGAGCATCAACAGGGCCCGGCCTTTATCGCCAGTCATCGCGTAATCGATCATTTTGAAAATTCCGTCTTCGATGGATTGGGGCAGAATCAGCAGCACATCCTCCTTCGTCACTTCTTCCCGATCTCCGATGTAGTCGATGAGACTGTTGAGTTCATTATCCACCATTTCCATGTTTTTCTTCTCGTTCGCCAGATACATGGAACGCTGGATGAAAACATCCAGCGCAGAACGCGCTATTTTTTTGCCGGCATTCTGGATGCGCCGCGTAATCCAGGCCTGGAGCTCCCCGGCATCGAGCTTCTCAAAAACAACGACACTGCCGTATTTCGTAATGGCTTTGTATACCTTTTTGCGTTTATCCGGCTGCTCCCAATAAATAATCAGCAATGTGCTGGGACAAGGCTTTTCAAGATAGGCAGTCAGCCGTTCCAGATCCTTTTTGTCAGTGATCTTGTCAAACTGGGCTTCCTTTCTGACAATCACCATACGTTTTTTGCTCATCAGCGGCAGGGTTTCACAGGTGGCAAGAAGTTCAGAAACATCAAGATTCTTGTCGCTGTAAATCGTCAGGTTGAGAGTTTCCAGTCCCCGGGATATTTCTATGTCAGCGAGCGTTTTTTCCATCATGTGCCCGATGTACTGCTCTGGGCCCGTAAAAAGATAGACGGGGCTGATTTCGTTATTTTTTATGTTCTTGTTGAGTTCTTTATAATTCACTGTTTGTCTCCATTAATCTGCGTAGGTTTTGTAGTGTATCCATTCGCCATTGCTTGTAATCTCCACCGCACCGTTTTCATCCGTTCTCAGGGTTTTTATATCCTGCTGCTGCAGACGGCTCAGTGCTTCATCACTCGGGTGGCCAAAATAATTGTGCGCCCCAACGGAAATCACGGCCATTTCCGGATCGACCGCTTCAAGGAATTCGCTAGTGGACGAGTTTTTTCCGCCGTGATGGGCTATTTTAATGATCTGATAATCTTTGTGCTCAGTTTCCTCCTTCAAGTCCGCCAGAAGAAGTGCCTCGCTTTCTTTTTCAATATCTCCGCAAAAGAGAATATTGGTTTCTTTGTAGCTCAGGCCCATCACAAGCGAGGCATTGTTCTGCTCATCGTCTGCTTTGGGGCTTGTCTCTCCATTTGGGCTGAACACTTTAATTTCAACGCCGTCCGTGCCCTTAACCGCCGAGCCTTTTTTAAGCAGCGTCACCGGCACAAACGACTGGTTCAACAGGGTTTCACTGTTTGTCTGGATGCTCATAAAAAGATTGTCAATCGGATATTCGTCCGAGACCAGCTCTTCAATGCCCTGGACGTGATCGACATGGTTATGGCTCAGAAATACCCCGTCGAGTTTTTCGATGTGTTTCGAGTACAGCACAGGATAAAGGACATTCTCGGATATTTCGCTGGATTTGGAAAAGAGATAACCGCCCCCGTCGATCAGGTAATTCTGTCCTCCCGGCGTCTCGATGAGAATACTGTCTCCCTGCCCCACATCCAGAATCGTCACCACCAGATTCCGGGGATAAAGCGGAATCAGGACAAGAAGCAGCGCCAGCATGCAGGCGGATGCCGTCACTGTGTTTCTTATCCGCGGTGATTTCAGGAAGAAATAACCTGAGATAAGAAATGAAAACAGCAGCAAGAGACTGATTTCGACGATGGTCAGTCCGCCCCGGTTGATCATCAGAAAACCAAGTGCATTTCCCAGATCATTGATACCGTCCAGCATCACCAGAATGGATTTCCCCAAAAATGCGACGGGCATAGCCAGCAGGGAGCCTGCAAAAGGAAAAAGAGTCGCAATCAACAAAAAGATCATCCCCGCCAGTAAAAAAATACCGATCAGGGGCACCACCAGCAAATTTGAAAGGAAGCTTAAAAATGTAAAGCTTTTGAAATGATACAAAAGGATCGGAAGGGTACCGATTGTAGCACATAAGGTCAGAATCAGTCCCTCGCTGATCGGTCCGCTTTTTTTCCTGATGCGCGGCGATTTTTTGTTTCGTTGCCGATTATACCAATAGAGCAATGGGTTGTAAAAAAGGATGATTCCCAGCATGGCGCCCATGGACAACTGAAATCCGGGCTGGAAAAGCTGACTCGGCCATAGGCAGAGAATAATCAGCCCCGCCAGACAAAGCTGATTCAGAGCATCCTTTTCGCGATGCAGTCCCTGTCCCAGAGTCAGACAGACAATCATGATCGCGGCGCGGACTACCGGCGGAACAAACCCCGTGAGGGCAACGTAAAAGAGCAACGCCGGCAGAAGAAAGATCAGCCAGACATTCTTGTTTATTTTCAGTGCCATCAGGATCAGCGAAAGCGCCAGAAATACATAACCGACATGAAGTCCGGACACGGACAGGACATGGGTAACGCCGGCATTCTGAAAACTTTCCGTGAGGCCTTCGTCAAGATCCTTTTCACCGAAAACAACGCCCTTGAGTAGATCCGCTACGTCCGCGGGAAAATAAGTGTCGCAGCGATTCTCAAGTTGCCGTTTAACCCCCATAATCCAATAATACAGGGACGCCTCATGGCCGACCGGATCAATCTGATCCGGTTTGGCAACCAGCAGACCATCGATGGCCTGGGATTTGAGATAAAGTCCGTAGTCAAAGCCTCCCGGGTTTCTTTTTCCGGTCGGTTTTGACAGATTTCCCGTCAACGTCAGAACATCGCCGGGAGCAAACATCATGGAATCCGCCATCTGTTCGGAATCTTCGTCCAGGTAAATGGTTACCTTTAAGCCGAAAGATTCAGCCGCCGCATTGTCTGTCTTATCGGCTTCAAGAGCTTTGGTTTTCAGATTCATCAACAACCGATTTTCCTTAACAACGGGATAGTCTGTAACCACCCCGGTCACCTGAACCGCCTGATCATAAAACGAAGCAAGCGGGTCAGTGAGTGGAAAGGCGCCATACCCCAGACCAATACCGGCACCGAAAATGACGAGTATGAACAGCATCTGCACTTTGCTGATATTTTTTACGAGCAGGGGCATCACCGCAAAAAGACAGGCAAACAACAGGATGATCCAGACGGAGATCCTGTAATAAGAAAAAGCAATGGACAGTCCAAGGGCTATGATCCCCCACAGTAACGGTCGCTTCATGCCGAAATACGCTTACAAATCAGCCAGTGCTTTTATATCATAGGTTTTTCCGATCTCTGTCACCAAGAGGTTTCCCTTGAAATGTCTTTTGCCTTTCTCAAGGTACTTTTTCGGATCTTCAGCTGGCGAAAGATGTGTCAGAATCAGGGTTTTCACGCCTGCTTTGTTCGCAATTTCACAGGCTTCCTTCACGCACAGATGCTTGTCGGACGCGTTGTCTTCCAGAAAAGCCGCATCGCAGAGCAGCACATCCACCCCTGTTGCGAACTCATCCAGTGCTGGTGTGTAGCAGGTATCGCCGGTGTAGAGAAACGTCGTTGCGCCATCGGTGATTTTTGTGCCAAAATCCGGAAATGGGTGTTTCAGCCTCTTAAATGTCAGCTGCAAATTGCCCCTGGTTAATTCCAGTTTTTCTGTAATCTTTTTGATCTGGAAAACTTCCTTGTAATAGAGCGATGCCAGATCAAGGGATGGCGCAAACGGCACATACAATGGCAGCTGCCGGCCTTGTTCCTGAAGTGCATAGCGCAGCACAAAAAGATCTGCAATGTGATCGGAATGCAGATGCGAACAGATTATCATATCCAGATCAGTAAAATCGAGCGACTTCTGAAGATTTGCCAGCACGCCGCTTCCGAAATCCAGAGCAATCCGAGCATCCGCTGCCGCGAATAAATATCCGGATGAGGCTCCCCCCGGCCCCGGATAAGGTCCGGTATTTCCAAGCACAGTCAATTTCATTTTGTCTACCTCTTTTCTATATCACTGTTTTTCAGATATTTATAATTTTTTTATTTCTTTATTATACACTGATTGAAGCAATTTTAATATCCGTAGGATGTTTTTTTTGTCTAGTTTTAATATTCTTTTGCTATAATTAAAAGATACCATATAGCAATACCTGCATTTGTCGCGAAATATTATTTTTGCGACAATACAATTTTTTTTTGAAAGGACTTATTCATAATGGAGACCATTAAAAATATATTTTATGCTTCCGATGGCGCAAAGATTACCTATTATCAGACGCCCTGTCCACCGGAACCCAAAGGCGTCGTTCTCATCATTCACGGGATGGCGGAATATGCCGCGCGCTACCATGAATTTGCGGACTTTTTTTATGCAAACAACTATATCGCCATCGCCCACGATCAGCGCGGTCATGGACAGACCGGCCGGGATTCCGGAGACATGGGCTTCTTTGCAAGCGGCAACGGCTGGAAACGCGTCATCCAGGATGTAAAGGAAATCTCCTGGTCGCTCAGAGATTCCTATCCGGGTCTGCCTCTTTTTATCATCGGACACAGCATGGGGTCGGTGGTTGCAAGAAGCGCCGTCATTTCATTTCCGAACGTTTACAACAGTGCAGTATTTGTTGGGACCACAGTGGGCATCAATGGCTTTATGCAGAAAATCGCCAGTCTCATCGCCAGACGGGAAATCCGGAAAAACGGAGAAAAAACACCCTCGCAACTACTTGCCGAGCTTTCTTTCGGCAGCTACAACAAGAAATTCAAGCCCAACCGAACCGACTATGACTGGCTGTCGCTGAACCGAGAAAATGTGGACGCCTATATCGAAGATCCCCTTTGCGGCTTTACCTGCAGCTCCGGATTTTATCGGGATCTTTTCTACGGCATTCAATTTGCCAGCGATTATGAAAACCTTCAGCATATTCCCCATGATTTTCCGATGCTGTTTCTGTCGGGACAAAACGATCCCGTTGGCGGTATGGGGAAAGAAGTAGCGCAGATCGTCCAGCTGACCAAAAAAGCCGGAGCCGAAAATGTCGATCTCGTTCTCTATCCCCTGCTTCGTCATGAAATTCTCAACGAAGAAAACCGGGTCCTGGTCTACCGGGATGTGCTGCGCTTTTTCGAATCGCACCGCTTATAAAATTTTCGCTTAATCAGTCGCGAAACACATTATAGTGTGTTATCATGATGAAGCTAACGTACTTTCGTAAAGATTGTACTGTTTATTACAAAAAAGGAGATCGAAGAATGACTCAAACCATTTACGTCTTCGGACACCGGAATCCCGATACAGATTCCCTCTGTTCCGCAATTGCCTATGCAAATCTCAAGAATGAGCTGGGCCAAACCCATGTGCTTCCCGCCCGTCTGGGATCGATTAATAAAGAAACCCAGTTTGTTTTAGATACATTTCACATAAAACCGCCCGTACTGCTTAAAGATGTGAAGCCACAGGTCTCAGATTTAATTCTTACTGATTCCTCGATTGCCAATGAAAATGATTCTGTTTCAAAAGCCATGGAACAGATCATCAACCATCCTGGTCGCTCGCTTCCTGTAGTCAGCGATGAAGGAAAACTTATCGGCATGGTCTCACTTTCTGACATCATCCGGTCGTATACCGATGCCTTTTCAAAATCGATTCTCCGGGATAATAAGACGCCTTTTGACAATATCATCGAGCTGCTTGATGCCCAGGTATACGGGTCTCTCAAATCCGATACCGTCAGAGGCGATGTCTACACCATCACGGAAATCCTGGATGGTCAGAAACTCGGTAATGATGATATTCTGGTGACAGTGCAGCAGACTGCCTATTTCAACCGCGCCTTCAAAACCGGAGCCGGCATCGTCATCGTATCCAACGCCTCGCCGGAAACGCTCTGCTGTATTCCTGATGATTTCAAAGGCGCCGTTTTCATCGTTTCTGCCGGACCGTTTGAAGTCATCCGTCTTCTGTGTCAGGGAATTCCGATCCGAAATTATTACCAGAAAAATAATCTGGAATATTTCATGACCTATGAAACCATCGATGATGTGAAGAAAAACATGATGACTTCCAATCATGAGCAGTTCCCGGTTGTTGATGTGGACGGCCAGGTTATTTCAATCATCTCGAGAAGTAATCTGATCGACTTCAGCCGAAAAAAAATCATTCTCGTGGACCACAACGAACGCGGCCAGTCCATCATCGGAGTCGAGGAGGCCGAAATCATCGAAGTCATCGATCACCACCGCGTCGCTGAAATTCAGACATCCACCCCTTTGTATCTGCGCATCGAGCCACTGGGATGCACATCCACCATTGTCGCAAAAATGTATCATGAAAATGATATCCCCATTTCGAAATCCATGGCCGGCCTGATGCTGAGCGCCATTCTTTCGGATACCCTGTTGTTCAACTCCCCGACATGCACCAAAGAAGACAGAAAAATCGCTGCGGAGCTTGGTGCGATTCTTGAACTGGACATCAAGAGCTACGGTGAAAATATGCTGGTCGCCGGCAGCAACCTGAAAGAAATGCCGCCAATTGAGATCATCACAACCGACATGAAAATGTTCACGATGGGCTCGCATAAAATTGCCGTGTCCCAGATCAACACCGGGGATTTCCGGGGCATCTTCAACAAGCTTGACGACGTCCGGCTGGAAATGAACAATCTATGCCGTCGCGAAAAACTTGACCTATCTATTCTCATGGTGACGGATATCATCATCGGCGGAACGGAATTGATCGTTGCCGGGGAAAACAGAAAGCTCGTGGACCTTGCCTTCGGCCTTCATCCAGATGAATTCAGCAAATTTATGCCTGGCGTCTTCTCCCGTAAGAAACAGATCGTTCCACCTCTTATGAACGCGTCTGCTTACTGAAAACAGCATGTCTGGTGATCAAAATGATAACTCAAAACAAACGGCTTCTTGTCGTCGCTATGCTGTTCTTTCTGATGCTGTCTTTGCCCCTGTTATGTGCTGGCTGCGTCAAAGAAGAACTGGTCAATGATCCGACAACCGGTGAAATCCTGCCAGCTAAAAATATGGCGCCCCTTGTCGACGGACATTATACCGCTTCGACCCGTTATTACGATAACCGGGGATATGCCCAGAAGCTGGATATTGTGGTAAAAAACAATATCATCGCTCAGGCAGAGTTCAGCGAAATCTCCCGAAGTGGTGCGGATCGGCAAACCCTTGAAGGTCCGGACAAAACCTGGGAGGATCTGTCCCCATACACACTGAATTCGCTTTATTTCAGACTGTACAACGGGCTGATTCTTTCTCAGACTCCGGATGAAATTGATGTCGTTTCAGGGGCGACGCAAACATCCGAACGTTTCATTAAACTGTCGGAAGCCGTTGTTGCACAGGGTATGAAAGGTGACACTGAACCACTTGTACTCGACACCTTCGATACCTATACCGTTGTCGGACAGACCGATCCCGATGGCTTCCAGGGAAATATGACCGCTGCCTTCAACGGCTCGAAACTCACCTCGCTGACCTACGACGAAATACGACCTGAAGACGGGAAATCGAAACGTAAATTCACTGATTCCGCTAATAACATTAATTATAGCGTTCTGTTCGATACTTACCTTCACGATACCATTACCACCCAGAGTCTGGACGCGATCACCCCGGAAAATGAACTGCCGCCGGAAAAGGTAAAATACATGGAATGTCTACGCCTGCTGAAGGAATTAAGACTTCCTTTTAGTGCATCTTAATAGTTTCTTGATTTAACTCTCTTTCGGCAAAGCATCTTGACAAATAAGCAATCTATGTTATACTAAGTTATCTGGTTATGCTTTCAATCCAACAATTTTAAATTAAAAGAAGGTGAGAATATGGAAAATAATACTTTTGGTAGTCGATTAAAAGCGCTGCGAATTTCAAAACGGTTAACGCAGGAAAATTTTGCAAATCTTTTTTACTTAAACAAAAGTTCGATCTCTAAATATGAAAAAGATAAAAATTTACCAGAGAACCAATTACTCATTAAAATCGCTGATTTTTTCGAGGTTTCTGTTGACTATTTACTGTGCAGAACGGATCAACCAAAGCTTTTGCCAAGCAATCCCAAGCCGATCACTTGCGAAGAGTTTTTGAAATCCTATGTGTTTTCAGAAGAAGAAATTGACTCGTTTTCTTCTTATTTCTCTTTCCCAGAGAGTTTTAAGCAAGAAGTGTTAGATTTTATTAATTTTAAGAGTTCGAATGGTAAATAGGAAAAAATAAAAACGACAAAGAGAACCTTGTGAAAATAACTTGTTATAAAACTAGAGAGTCTGATCGATCAGGCTCTTTTTTTCGTACCAAAAAAAGCAAAGCACATTAAAAAAACTCGCAAAGCGAGTATTAAATCAGGATTAACAGAAACGGCAATTGCCGGCAAAACAGTTTTTCGATCTGATTCAGATAAGCGTCAGATAGCGGTCTATTTCCCACTCGCTGACCTGACAGCAGTAGGCTTCCCATTCTGCAAGTTTGGCTTCAATGTATTTCTTTTGGGCATGTGCTCCCAGCATATTCATCAGCAACTCATCTTTTTCAAGTTCCTTGATGGCTTCAAACAGATTGTTGGGCAAAGATAAAAGTCCCATCGCTTTTTTTTCTTCACTCGATAAATCGTACATATTTTCAAGTACCGGCGGCGGCGCCGCAATACGGTTCTTAATTCCATCCAGACCTGCAGCCAGGTTTGAAGCAAGTGCCAGATAGGGGTTGACTGACGGATCGGGATTTCTAAGTTCAACCCGGGTTGATGACCCGCGTTTGGCGGGAATCCGCATCATCGGACTGCGATTTTGGGGCGACCAGGCAACCTCCGTCGGCGCTTCAAAACCCGAAACCAGCCGCTTGTATGAATTGACGGTTGGATTTGTCAGCGCTGCCATCCCCAATGCATGTTTGGTCAAGCCGCCAATAAATTGATACGCTTCTTCACTTAACCCGATTGGTCCCTTCGGATCACAGAAGCAGTTTTTGCCATCTTTAAATAGGGAAATATTGGTATGCATCCCGGAGCCCGCGATCCCGAAAACGGGTTTGGGCATAAACGTCGCATGCAAACCGTGTTTCTGGGCAACGACGCGAACCACCATTTTAAACGTCATGATGTTGTCAGCTGCGCTCAGAGCCTCCACGTAACGAAAATCAATTTCATGCTGCCCCGGAGCGCATTCATGATGAGATGCCTCAATTTCAAAACCCATCGCTTTTAATGCCAGCACCATGTCCCGTCTTGCCGGTTCGGCCCGGTCATTGGGCGCCATATCGAAATAGCCGGCGGCATCATTCGTCTGTAATGTTGGATGCCCTTTTTCGTCCAGTTCAAACAAAAAGAACTCCAGTTCCGGTCCGACATACATCGTAAAACCCATGTCGGCCGCTTCTTTTCTGACTTTTTTTAAAATGTTCCTGGGACAGCCGTCAAAAGGTTCGCCGTCCGCTGAATATACATCACAAATAAGCCGGGCAACCTTTCCGCGTTTCTTTTCCCTGGGGAAAAGCATAAAGGTGTTCAAGTCCGGCTTTAAGTACATATCCGATTCTTCTATTCGCACAAATCCATCGATGGATGATCCATCAAACATAATTTCATTGTCTAAAGCTTTCTCCAGATGCTCAACTGGTATGGTGAGGTTTTTCATGATACCAGTGAGATCCGTAAACTGCAAACGGACAAAAACAACTTCTTCATCTTTTACTTTGCTTAAAATAGAATCCTTCGTCAATTTGTCTCTCCCCCTTATTCAGGATCTGTGACTTCTTTTAAAAGATAGGTTAAAGTAAATAAACTGTCTGTGATATTGACATTCTCAACCACAACATCATCAGGAACATCAAGATCGAGCGGGCTGAAATTAAGAATCCCTTTGATTCCGAGATCGGTGACAGTTTTAGCCACTTGCTGTCCGACGCCTCTTGGTACACATAAAATACAGATATCGATATCATGATTTTTAACGAAACCTTCGAGTTCATCCATGTGTTTTACAACTACATTGCCGACAACCGTGCCGACCCTTAACGGATCAACATCGAACGCACCGATTAACATCACGCCTTCGCGCTTGAACCGTTCATAATTCGCAATGGCATGACCCATATTCCCGCTACCGATAATAATACAGGTATAATCACTGTCAAGGCCGAGAATTTCCTTGATAGCTTCCCTTAATTCCAAAACATTGTAACCGTATCCCTGCTGGCCGTAACCTCCAAATGAATTCAAATCCTGTCGAATCTGAGAAGCTGTTAAGCCCATAAGACTTGCTAATTCTTTTGACGATATTTTTTCTATATCATTTAAAAGCAAATCAGTTAAATACTGATAATACTTTGGTAAACGTTTGACGACGGTCATCGATACCTTTTTTGAGAAACGATGCATAATAACTTCTCCTTTCCTGGAAATACTTCGTTAATTATATCAATAGGTATCGTGAACGTCAAATTATTCATTTTAATTTTCCCCTTTTTTTGATAGAATAGGAGTTGGTCATTATAAATGACTGACCAAAATTAAAAACGGGTGAAAATAATGATAATAAATATAGAAAATCTGCACTTCAGTTACGGCATCCATGAAATTTTCAAAGATCTTAATCTGTCAATCAATGAGAAAAAACAAATTGGTCTTGTTGGCAGAAACGGCACCGGCAAATCAACACTGCTGAAACTGCTCACCGGCGAACTCACACCGGACAGCGGCCGGATCAGCAAGAAAAACGGCCTCACCATCGGCTATCTGGCGCAAGAACCGGTGGTGGCTGAAAACATGAATCTGGAAGAAATGCTGACCTCCGTTTTCCAACCATTGATTGATATGGAAAGACGAATCAAACATATTGGCGATCAGATTGCCAAATCCTCCGGTGATGCTCAGGAAAGACTGATCACCGAATTTGGCGAGCTTCAGGAAGCATTTTTAGAACAGAAAGGGTTTGAATACCCCAGTCGCATCCGCGGTATTATTAGCGGGCTGGGATTTAAAACCGACGATCTCCAAAAACCTTTTGGTGTTCTGAGCGGCGGTGAAAAGACCCGGGCTACACTCGGACAGATTCTTCTGAAGGAACCGGAGCTGCTGCTTCTCGATGAACCGACCAACTACCTGGATATAAATGCGCTGCAGTGGCTGGAACAGTATCTCAAAAGCTATCCCGGCACATTTATCATCATTTCTCATGACCGTTACTTCATGGATAAGGTATGCACATCCATTATTGAGGTTTCTCAGCTCAATGTTACCGAATATTTAGGGAATTACACCCATTTTGCTCTAAAAAAGCGTCAGAACATGATCGAACAAAACCACCAGTATCAGCAACAGCTAAAGGAAATCAAGCATCAGCAGGAAGTGATCAATCGCTTTCGGGCGTACAACTCGATTAAAAGCTCGAAACGCGCTTCAAGCCGGGAGAAGGCACTGAGTAAAATCGAACTGATGGACAAGGTTGAAACGGCGCATAACAGTCATTTCAGTTTCGTCCCGCTGGTCCGGAGCGGAAACGACGTGCTGATCGTCGAAGAATTATCAAAATCTTTTGATAACCGGCTGCTCTTTCAGAACATGAATTTCCAAGTACATCGGGGCGACAAAATCGGTATTATTGGTCCCAATGGGGCCGGTAAAACCACGCTCTTCAAGATTATTCAGGGCATCCTGTCGCCGGATTCAGGAACAGTCCGCTTCGGCCAGAAGGTTCATCTGGGCTATTTTGACCAGGAACATCAGGATTTGAAAAAATTCGCCAACGAAAATCTATTGGAAGTCATGTGGGATGTGGACGCAAAACTGTCCGAAGGCGAAATCAGAAATATTCTGGCTGCCTTTTTGTTTGTGGGTGAGGAAGTTTTCAAACCCGTCAATACCCTGTCCGGCGGTGAAAAGGCACGTCTTCTGCTCGCCCGTCTGATGATTTCCCAATCCAACTTTCTGCTGATGGATGAACCTACCAACCACATCGATATGGATACAAAAGAAATTCTGGAAAGTGCGCTTTCCCAATACGAAGGAACTCTGCTGTTTATCTCCCATGACCGTTATTTCCTGAACCGTATTTCCAATCAGATCTACGAGTTCTCAGCCAAAGGCATGGAAATCCATTTGGGCAACTATGATGATTATATGAAACATCAGGCCGACGCTTCAGAACGCGAAGCGCTGCTTGCCGAGAAAAACATGGTCGTTGTGACGAAAACCCAGCAGAAGACAGATCGCAAAAAACAGAAGGAAGAAGAAGCGAGAGTCCGCAAAATGAAGAAGCAGGTTAAAGAGATTGAGGACGCAATTGTCGCCCAGGAATCGGAAATCAAAAAAATCGAGGATCAGATGTGCCTGCCTGATTTTTACGATGATATTGAGAATGCAGCTGGAATTACACGTTTCTACGAGGAAAACAAGCTTAAGCTGGCTGAACTGACCGATGAATGGGAAAACGCCTTAATGGAGCTGGAGGAGCTGTAAAAAGCTGCCGCCGTTTATCAATCAGAGCTGATTTTTTTATGTCTTTGGCGTTTCACAATTACCGATTTAAACTATATTTTGGAGGAAAAACAAAATGGAATTAACAATGGATGAAAAAAGAGTCTTGAATACCGTATTTAAGGATGTAACGGGCACAACCAGAAATACCATGCTCCTTACCCTTTATGCTGCCAAGCCTGCCAATGACGAATCTCCTGATTCTCAGGCACTGATCGCACTTCTCAACGGTCTGATTATTAAACTGGCTGAACTTGAACAGCCGGAAATGGAAATTCTGTTCGCCGGCATCCCCTATGATGTCAACTAACCGTTAAACAGATTATTCATGCAAACGTAAAAGCGAGCACAATCGATGAAACAATTGTGCTCGTTTTTTTACCGTCAAAAAGGCAGTCTCATTTTTGAGACTGCCTTTTATCGATGAAAAATGAATCAGCCAGAAGCTTACATCATTGGCATGCCGCCGCCCATTCCACCTGGCATAGCTGGTGGGTTTTCTTCAGGAAGATCAGCAACCGCTACTTCTGTGGTCAGGAACATTGCCGCAACGCTGGCTGCGTTCTGAATGGCCGAACGAGTAACCTTGGTTGGGTCAATAATACCCGCTTCAAACATGTTGACATATTCGCCTTTAGCCGCGTTGAATCCAACGCCAACTGCTTTGCCTGCCATTTGGGAAACGATAACAGATCCTTCCAGGCCAGCATTTTCAGCAATTTGTCGCATTGGTTCTTCAATGGCTCTGCGGATAATGTAAGCGCCGGTTTTTTCGTCGCCTTCAAGGGTTTCAATCAATTCGTCAAGCTTCGGAATGGCATTGATGTAAGCGGTACCTCCGCCGGATACAACACCTTCTTCAACAGCCGCTCTGGTCGCATTTAAAGCATCTTCAATACGGTATTTGATTTCTTTCATTTCAGTTTCTGTAGCAGCACCAACCTGGATGACTGCAACGCCGCCTGATAATTTTGCCAGACGTTCCTGCAATTTTTCTTTATCATATTCCGAAGAAGTTTCTGGAATCTGAGCTTTGATCTGACGAACGCGTTCATCAACGGTTTCTTTATTTCCAGCACCTTCAACGATGATTGTGTTCTCTTTGTCAATTTTAACCTGACGAGCACGGCCTAATTGTTCGATGGTTACGGATTTTAACTCTAATCCCAGTTCATCAGAAATCACTTCACCGCCGGTCAGAGTTGCGATATCTGCCAGCATGGCTTTTCTTCTGTCGCCAAAACCTGGAGCTTTTACAGCTACGCAGTTAAAGGTTCCTCTTAATTTATTGACAACCAGTGTTGCCAGTGCTTCGCCCTCAACGTCTTCAGCGATGATCAGGAGCTTGCCGCCATTCTGAACAATCTGTTCCAGAACTGGTAAGATTTCCTGAATATTGGAGATTTTTTTGTCTGTGATCAGGATATATGGGTTATCAAGTACTGCAACCATTTTTTCGGTATCAGTTACCATGTAAGCTGACAAGTAGCCACGGTCAAATTGCATACCTTCTGTAAATTCCAGTTCGGTCCCCATTCCCTTGCCTTCTTCAACGGTAATAACACCGTCATCGCCGACTTTTGCCATCGCTTCGGAAATAAGACGTCCAACTTCTGGATCGGCCGCCGAAATAGAGGCAACCTGAGCGATTGATTCTTTAGATTCGACTTTTTTGCTGTTTTCTTGTAATTGTTCGACAACGGAAGCAACTGCTTTTTCAATTCCTTTTTTAAGAACCATTGGGTTAGCTCCAGCAACAACATTTCTGTTACCTTCACGAACAATTGCCTGAGCCAGCAGGGTAGCGGTTGTTGTTCCGTCACCGGCCACGTCATTTGTCTTGGTGGCAACTTCTTTTACAAGCTGTGCTCCCATATTTTCGAATGCGTCTTCCAGTTCAATTTCTTTTGCAATGGTAACACCATCGTTTGTGATGGTTGGTGAACCGTATGATTTGCTTAAAATAACATTTCTTCCTTTTGGTCCCAATGTTACTTTAACAGTATTTGCTAATTTATCTACACCAGTAATCAATGCTGATCTGGCATCTTCATGAAATCTTAGTTCTTTAGCCATGTTTATTTTCCTCCTGAATTTTTAGTTTTATTTTTAAATTGTTATATTATTCTACAATTGCTAAAATGTCGGCCTGGCGAATGATTAAGTATTCTTCCCCATCAATTTTAATTTCACTGCCGGAGTATTTTGAATAGATTACCTGATCATCGACTTTTACATCCAACGGCACTTTTTTGCCATCGACAATTTCTCCAGAACCAACTGCAATAACGGTCCCTTGTTGTGGTTTTTCCTGTGCAGATCCTGGCAAAACAATGCCACCAACGGTTTTAACTTCTTCATCTTTGACTTTAATAACTACTTTGTCACCTAATGGTTTTAAACTCATTTTTTCCTCCATTGATTATATTTGGGTACCACGTACCTTTTATTTTAGTTATTAGCACTCATTCATCCTGAGTGCTAATAGTATTTTAAATGATTACTCCAGTGATTGCAAGCGGTTTTTTTCACTTTTTGAGAATCTTTAAATTTTTTAAGATTGTTTTAAATAATAAAGAGCGTGTCGTTCTCCTTATATAAATGAACACGCTCTTTACCAAATTTAATATTTTTTAAAGACGCAATGATGGCTTCGTTGTGCTTGTCTTTGTTTTTAACGGGTTCCGATTTTCAATCCGGGGATGCCGTTGAGGCTGAGATCGCTGACTACCCCGTTGATATAATTGTAATAGGCCATGGCCCCGATCATGGCGGCATTGTCTGTACAAAGAATGGGGTCCGGATAATGAAGCGACAAACCGGCTTTAGCAGCTTCTTCCGTCATCATTTGCCGCAACAGGCTGTTGCAGGAAACGCCGCCGGCCATGCAGATTTTATCCATCCGGATATGTTTGGCACAATCGATGGTTTTTTTTACCAGAACCTCAACCACCGCCATCTGAAAAGATGCCGCCACATCATTCGGATTGATGGGTTCGTTTTTCATTTTCATGCCGTTGATGTAATTGAGAACGGCCGATTTGAGACCGCTGAAGCTGAAATTGTATTCGCTCTTATCCAGGAATACCCGCGGAAATGCAATCGCATCGAGATTTCCCAACTTCGCCGCCTTGTCGATTGCCGGTCCACCGGGATAGCCGAAACCCAGCACCCGGGAAATTTTATCAAACGCCTCGCCGGCGGCATCATCGATGGTTCTGCCGAGAACCTTGAAAGTCTGATAGTCTTCCACCAGCACCAGATGACTGTGTCCGCCGGATACCACCAATGTCAGAAACGGCGGTTCCAGTTCTGGAAACTGCAGGAAGTTTGCAGCAATGTGTCCCTCAATGTGGTGCACGCCGATCAGCGGCTTGTCGAGACTGTAGGCAATGGCTTTTGCCGCAGACAGGCCGACGAGCAGAGCGCCGATTAAACCGGGTCCGTTTGTAACGCCGATGGCGTCAACTTCAGCCAGCGTCATGTGCGTTTCTGATAGCGCATCGTCGATGATGTAGGGCAGTTTTGTCACATGATTACGGGATGCAATTTCCGGAACCACGCCGCCATATTTTTGATGGATATCAATTTGCGAATAAATACGATTGGTTAATATTTTTCGGCCATCCTCAACGATGGCCACTGATGTTTCGTCACAGGATGTCTCAATGCTTAAAATTTTCATGCTTACCTCAGATCATTAAAATTTACTATTTATCTTGATTCAATACGATCGTTACTGCTCGTAAAGAGCTCAGAGTGGCAATCGCAGATCGCAATAACCAATCAACCGTTTTTAATACAAGTTTTACAACGCTCACTATGATAACTTATTCATCTTATTTTTTCGATAAAGAAACGTGCCGGCAACTGCAGTCGTAAAACCCAGCGGCACCAATGTATAAACCACTATTCGTGTAATCAGGCTGATAAAGAAGGGCTCGGGCACAATCGATATAATCAGGTCGGTATCCGGATCCATTATCCATAAATCGTTTGAGAAGAACAATTGATGAAATAGATTGAATACCGCTGTGAAATTGAAATAGAAACAGCCGCCGATGATGACGAACAGACCGAGATAAACAGCAGCACCCCAAAATAATGATTTGAGTATTACCGACGATTTGTTTGCCAGCAGCGTCACAAGAAGGATGAGCGCCACAGCCAGTGTTATGTCCCGGAGCGACAGAAAAAACAGCAACAGATTTCTGACGTCATCCATATGGGTGATTTCCTTCTCGTTGAAAATCGACACACAAACCGCTTCATGGTTAGCGCTTTTCGACGTCAGTCGTGCCTGAATATCAAAATCAGCCCGATCGCCCTTAAGAAACGAAAGGATTTCGACCACCACCGGCTCCATATCGTCAGGATAAATCCCCGTATTTTCAATGACGTCGTTCGCTTCCATCTGCTGCATGAAAAATTCCTTATTCAGTACCGCGCCTTCGATGGCAGTCACAAAAACGATGAACGGGAACAAAATGCCGAGTATCACAGAAAAAACAGCCATCCATTTTTTACCCAAGACCATGCCTCCACATAATAAAACCATTGACTCCGTTGCCGTAATAGTTCTTTCGGACACCTTCTTTGACAAAGCCGTTTTTTTCATAAAACTTTATGGCTGCGTAATTATCCTCCCGGACTTCCAGGGTCATGCCCAAACAGCCCTTGTGATTGGCAACTGTCAACATTTCATCCAGGATCTGCTGGCCGATGCCGCAATAACGATGCTCTTCCATCACGCCGATGTTGGTAATATGGGCCTCATCGATAATCAGCCAGAAACCGCCGAATCCGATAATCTCGCCATCTTTTTCAGCTACGACATAACTTGACAGCATATTTCTGACATCGTCCTGATAGGATTCCATCGTCCAGTTGTGTTTGAAGCAGTCCTGATCCACTCTAAAAACCCCAGGTGCATCCTGGGGTTTCATTAACCGATAACTGATCGTCATTGCTTATGTTCCTCCGCATAGGAAGGGCGGATATAAACCGGCTCGATGTCCCGATAATGGCTGACATCCCCTTTTAAGGCACGCTCCAGTACCAGAGCTGCAGCAGATGAGGCCCGGTTCATGCTCAGATAATTTGGCACCCTGACGCCTTTGGGACACGCACTCAGCAGTGTTTCAGAAAATCGCGGCAGTCCATCTCCTAAAAAATAGATGGGCTCGTCCTTCTTTTTCAGGAAATCGATGAGCGCATCGATTTCCAATACCGAGTCCGCCAGATCCCGCACCAGGCATCCGTCTTCGAAATGAAAAGCCCCGGTATAGGTTTGATTGCGTTGCGCATCCAAAACCGGGCAGATTATTCCGTCTGCAAAGGGAATATTCATGGCCAGTGCTTCCAGCGTTGAAACGCCCACTACCGGTTTGTTGAGAGCCTGAGCAAAGCCCTTGATCGTTGCCATTCCGATGCGAAGCCCAGTAAATGAACCCGGTCCGGCGACAACACCGAAGACGTCGATCTCCCTGATCGAAAGACCACCGTCTTTCAGTAAATGGTCGATTGAGACCATGAGTTTTTCCGAGTGTTTTTTCTGATGATTGACGATCATCTCGCCAACGAGTTTTTCCTCGTTAAGGATGGCAACTGAAGCCACTATTGTTGATGTATCTACGGTGAGTATATTCATTATTTATCCTTTATTGATTGCAAATTTTCTTTTGATTCGTTCGTCATTATTATTTTGCCAGACTTCTTAACTCCTTGTCAATTTCTTTCAGCATTTTCTCCGAGAAAAAGTCTTCGGGCAGTAATTTCTGGGCCTTATCGAGTGTAACGCCCATTTTGATGGCTAGCTGAAGATATTCACTTGCAAAGGTCTCATCGTCAAAATAATTTCTGAGTACGAACATTGCCTGGTCATTTTCCACCAGATCCTTGATCTTCGAATGAATGCTGACATTCTCATCACGGCCGCCAAACAAGTTTTCAAAGAAGCCCTTTTTCTTCTCTTTACTGTCGACCAGGGTCTCAAAGGTCAGATCATCC
This sequence comes from Acetobacterium fimetarium, assembly GCF_014284475.1. Taxonomy (GTDB): domain Bacteria; phylum Bacillota; class Clostridia; order Eubacteriales; family Eubacteriaceae; genus Acetobacterium; species Acetobacterium fimetarium. The sequence continues at coordinate 34,738 of NZ_WJBC01000001.1, forward strand.
AACGGTTCGTCAGAATTGACAAGCGTGACCACTTTGTCGATGGTTTCAGCAGTAAATATGCCCCGGGAATACTCAACGATCTTGCGCAAAGGTGTGTTCTTGAGCATGGCAATCAGGAAGGCATCATCGGTATCCTGGCCCTCTCCCATGATTTCCTTGAAGCCGTCAAGCAGTATCTTCAAGACTTTCTGGCCCCGCTCCGTCCGTTCGAAATCACTGATGTAGGCAAATCGGGTAATGGGTCTGATCAGTTTTTCGGTGATCTCAATCGGATAGACAATGGCCAGATCCCGGCTGGAAGCTCCGATATAGATTTCGTGGATACCCGATTCGTGTTCCCATCGTTTAGTGGTGGGATTGTAAAATGAAAAATCATCCAGTCCGAGGACAAAGCTGACTTCCACGGATTTTCCCGCCGGAACGGTAACTTTTTTGAAACCACGCAACTCTCTCAGCGGCCGTTTGATTTTTGAATTATCCTTGCCTGTATAGAGCTGGACGATTTCCTTGCCATTTAATTTACCCGTGTTGGCGACCCGGCATTTCACCGTAACCGCTCCATCCGAATTCAAAACTAAAGCCGGTTGTTCAAGCTTCTCGTACGCAAAGGTTGTATAACTGAGTCCAAATCCAAATGGAAAGCGGACCTTCTTTTTGGTATAGTCGTAGTAGCGATAGCCGACAAAAATGCTTTCTCCAAAAATTACTTCATCCTGAATTCCCGGGAAATTGATGTAGGATGGCGTATCTTCCAGTTTCATGGGAATGGTTTCCGCCAATTTCCCACAGAAATTATTTTCTCCGAACAGCAGCTTTGCAATGGCGTCACCACCTGCCTGACCACCCAGAAACATTTCAACGATGGCTTTCGGTGCATGTTCCCAGCTCATGTCGATAACGCCGCCGTTTTGAACAATCACCACGGTCTCCGGCTGAACTTTGCATATTTTCTTGATTAATGCAATCTGTTTGTCCGGCAGATTTATATGGGTGCGGTCATACCCTTCGGATTCATCATGATCCGGCAGTCCGACAAACAAAAGAACCAGCTGGGCGTTTTTCGCCAGCTCAACGGCCTGATCTTCCAGATGAGCCTGCTCAACGACTTCGTCGTGAATATAGCCCTGATGCGGAAGAACGCTGATATCATCCCCTGCCAGTATTTTGATATGTTCATAGGGCGAGTCGATATGGTGCGGATTGATTTTTGAGCTGCCGCTTCCCTGATACCGGGGATCAAATGCCATGCTGCCGATGATCGCCAGTCTTTTAATCTTCTTTCGCTCGATCGGCAGAATGCTGTCTTCATTTTTCAAAAGCACCATGCTTTCGACGGCAGCCAGTTTGGCGATTTGATGATGCCCCTTCGTTTCAATATCAACGGGTGCGGCATAAAATCTCCGGTTTTCCTTTGCCAGATAAGAAAACCGAATCAGGCGCTCCACCCTTTCATTCAAAAGCGTTACTCTTAATTTTCCTTCTTTGATGCGGTCGAATATTTTCTGGTTGTTAATGCCGCCATTCCCTGGCATTTCCAGATCCATGCCGGCAACAAGCTCCTTGACCCGATCGTTCACTGCATTCCAGTCAGACATAACAATGCCGTCAAATCCCCATTCGTCACGCAGCACCCTGGTTAAAAAGTAACGACTCTGGGCCACAAATTTACCATTGATGCTGTTGTATGAGCTCATCACCGCCATGGGTTTGCCATCTTTTATCGCGATCTCAAAAGGTTTAAGGTAGATTTCCCGTAGCGCCCGGATATCGATCTTTTCATCGATGGTCATTCGCCGCGTTTCCTGGCTGTTTGCCAGAAAATGCTTGACCACGCACCCGACTCCGTGACTTTTGGCACCAAGAATAAAGCTTTTTCCCAATTGACCGGAAAGAAGCGGATCTTCAGAAAAATATTCAAAATTACGTCCACACAGCGGCGACCGTTTGACATTGATCCCCGGCCCCAGAATCAAATCGACACCGAGCGCTCTTGCTTCAAGGGCGATGGTCTTGCCGATAAATTCAAGCAGCCCTTCATCCCAGGAACAAGCCGAAAGCACTGCCGGAGGGAAGCAGGTTGCCGGTTTTCCCTCGGCAACACCGAGACTGTCATCCCCTTCCTCAACCCGCATTCCGTGCGGACCATCAGCCATCATCACTGGCTCAATGCCGTACTTGGGATAACCCACGGTCTCCCAGCCGGTATTGCCCGAGCAGAGCGATACCATTTCTTCCAGACTCATATTCCTTCTGATTTTTCTAACCAGTGTTTCATCCATAATAATCTCCTTAGTGGATTAACCAAAGAATTTTTCATTCATTATAGATTCAAATCATATTTGTTTTTTACCCAATCGACTATTTTTTACTCATTGACAGAGATTTTAATGCGCATGCATCCACAGCGGAAATAACTGCGTCTCTGAAACCTTTTGCCTCCAGAACGCGAACGGCTTCAATGGTGGTGCCGCCAGGTGTGCAGACCTGATCCTTCAATTTGCCAGGGTGCTCTCCGGATTCCAGAACAAGCTTTGCGGAACCGTAAACAGCCTGAGCCGCCAGCCGATAGGCCTGATCCCGCGGAAAGCCATGCAGCACGCCGGCATCCGCCATTGCTTCAATAAAGATCATGACATAGGCAGGCGCCGAACTGGCTATTCCGGGAACAACACCCATCAGTTTTTCACTGATGATTTCCGTTTTCCCGAAACTGTCAAAAATTGCCAGAACATCGGCAATATCTTCTTTTGTCATCAGATCATCCGGACAAACGGTGGAGTCAGATTCACCGACAAAAGCCGGAGTGCTGGGCTGGGTTCTGACTACCTTGATGTTCTTTCCCAGAATACCCTTGACATCATCAAAACCAACGCCAACTGCGATGACAATGATAATGGCCGCCGGTTTGACGCTTTTTGCAATTTCTTCGAGAATTTGTGCATATAAAAAGGGCTTAATCGCCAGAACCAGATAATCGACTTGCGCTGCCACTTTCACATTGGAATCCTGTATATTAACACCAAAATCTTTTGCTACCTGTTCTCTTGCCGCAGCCGCTGGATCATAGCAGACGATGTTTTCCGGATCAAACAGTTTACTTTTTGTCAAGCCGCCGATCATGGCTTTCGCCATGTTTCCGCAACCGATAAAACCGATCGTTTTTTTCATTTATTGCTCCACTTCTATTAAATCAATTAAAAGATTCAAATTGTTATTTTATTACTGTACTTCTATTTTAGACTTTAATTCAACTCAGTGCAATTCTAAAATAGAAAAACCCATTAATTTCTTAAATTAATGGGTTTTAAACAGTCTGCAAAGCACTAATGCCGTCCCAACAATCGATTAACAATTGGTCGGTCCTGGATTAAAATACTATTCTAATTAAACTTTGCAATATCCGAGCGGTATTGTACCCCTTCAAAGTGAATCTTGCCGATGTTGTCATAAACGGTTTTGCGGGCTGCCTCACGGCTTTCACCGAGCGCCGTTACGCAAAGCACACGGCCCCCATTGGTCAGAAGCTTACCGTTAACCAGTTTTGTTCCGGCGTGAAAAACGACACAGTCCTTAACATCTTCGATGCCGGTGATGACTTTTCCTTTTTCATAGGAACCCGGATACCCGCCAGAAGCAAGCACCACGGTTACAGCTTCTTTTTTGCTCCATTTAATTTCGCATTCGGCCAGTTTTCCGTCAATGACAGCATCCATGATATCGACCAGATCCGATTCCATCCGCATCAGCACACTTTGGGCTTCCGGATCACCGAAGCGTACATTGAACTCAAGCACTTTCGGCACGCCGTTTTCGATCATCAGACCGATGAACAGAATTCCCCTGAAATCCATGTCATCAGCGATGAAGCCGTTGATGATGGGATCGAGGATTTCAGCTTTAATCCGTTTGTTCAGCTTTTCATCCGCGAATAACACATTGGGCGAATAGGTCCCCATTCCACCGGTATTCAGACCCTCATCGTTGTCAAAGGCACGTTTGTAATCCTGGGCGCTTTCCATCGGGACAATGGTTTTTCCATCCACAAAGCAGAGCATGGAAGCTTCCTGACCGGTGAGAAATTCTTCAATCACCACCTTGTCTCCGGCTTCCCCGAATTCTTTCTTTTTCATGATCATTTCCATGCCTTCGCGGGCATCCTGCTCATTTTCGACGATAAGAACACCTTTACCGGCAGCCAGGCCATCGGCCTTGATGACCATGGGATAACCATAGATGCCCAGATCTTTGATGATTTCATCGTATTCGGTGTATTCTTTATAAGCAGCCGTCGGAATGTTGTGTCTGAAAAGAAATTCCTTGGTGAAGGCCTTGCTGCCTTCAAACTGGGCGCACTGTTTGTTGGGGCCAAAAACTTTCAGGCCTTCCGCCTTAAAAGCATCCGCCATCCCCATGACCAGCGGCACTTCTGGACCGACGACAGTCAGATCGATGTCATGTTCTTTTGCAAAGGCAAGACAACCGGGAATATCTTCCCCGGATAAGTCCACACATTCCGCCAGTTCAGCCATTCCGCCGTTACCCGGAATGGCATATATTTTGTCAACCTTTGGACTCTGCGCTAATTTCCAGGTCAGCACATGTTCCCGTCCGCCGGATCCGATCATCAGTATTTTCATCTGTCTCTCCCTCAATATATGAATTTTTGATTATGCCTTGATGCCGTCATTAATCAGTGTTTGAAATGTCGCATGCCGGTAAAGATCATCGCGATTCCGGCCTCGTCACAGGCCTTGATGGAATCCTCATCTCTTCCCGCACCACCCGGTTGAATAATGGCAGTAATCCCTGCCGCTGCAGCTGCTTTGACGCAATCATCATATGGGAAGAAAGCATCCGATGCCATCACCGAGCCTTTTACAGTATCGCCGGCCAAACCGATGGCAATTTCCAGAGCGCCGATACGGTTGACCTGTCCCGGGCCGTTGCCGACCATGCATTTATTCTTGGCCAGGCTGATTGCATTGGATTTAGTATTTTTAACCGCTTTCCAGGCAAACAGCAGATCCACCATTTCTTCCGGCGTCGGCTGACGTTTGGTTACCACTTTCAATTCGTTGTATAGCTGGGTATCCCGTTCCTGAACCAGCAGCCCGCCGAGAACTTTTTTCATTTCATAACCCGGTTCACTGTAGGTGATGTCAGCAAGTTCCAATAATCGCAGATTCTTTTTCGCCGCCAAAATCTCCTGCGCTTCTTTGGAAAAGCCGGGTGCCACGATAATTTCAAGGAATATTTTCACCATTTCACTGGCTGTTACCGCATCGATTTCGCGGTTTGAGGCGATGATTCCGCCGTAGATGGAGACCGGATCGCTTTCATAAGCTTTTTTATATGCCACCGAAATTTCGGGATCGCTGGCGATGCCGCAAGGGTTTGCATGCTTGACAGCGACAATCGTCGGTTCTGCATCGCCGTATTCCTTCAGAATTTCCAGAGCGCCGTTGGTGTCGTTGATATTATTGTATGAAAGCTCTTTTCCCTGCAGCTGTCTGGCTGAGGTCAAAGCGCCTTTCACCGGAACGACTTCACCGTAGAAAGCGGCATTCTGGTGAGGATTTTCGCCGTATCGCATATCCTGAACTTTTTCGAATGTCATCGTGATGGTGTCGTTGAGCACTTCGCCGGCCACTCTTTTTCTCAGGTAATCGGCAATCATTGTATCATAATTGGAAGTTGTTTCGAAGACCTTAAGGGCCAGGCTGTATCGTGTTTCAAAGGTTGTTTTGCCGTCTGCTTCCAGTTCCGATAGAACCAAAGCGTAATCTGCCGGATCGACAACGACCGTGACATCGTTGAAATTTTTTGCTGCGGAACGAAGCATCGTCGGTCCGCCAATGTCGATATTTTCAATGGCCTCTTCAAAAGCAACCCCTTCTTTCAGGATGGTGTTTTTAAAGGGATAAAGATTGATGACTAGCAAATCGATGGGGGTGATATCCAAATCTTTCATTTGTTTCTGATGGCTGGGGTTATTTCGGATTCCTAAAATTCCGCCGTGAATTTTAGGATGCAGCGTTTTAACTCGTCCATCCAGACACTCCGGAAATCCGGTGACTTCCGAAACACCTGTGATGGCAAGTCCGGCTTCTCTCAGGGCTTTCGCAGTTCCTCCGGTTGAGAGGATTTCCCATCCCATGTCAGCCAATTTTTGGGCAAATTCCACAATTCCGCTTTTATCTGATACACTCAACAATGCTCTCATTTTTTCCTCCAAAATTAAATTACTTTTAGATATTTGCGAAACTGCCATAAGTTTCGCTGCCGGTTTGCGCGAACCAATGTGTACACTGTACGGCGGACAGTTCTTCGAACAGTTCGCCTACACGTTACCAAATTGGTTGCGAAAACCGACATCGAAACAACTTTTGTTCGTGTCTTTAGCATTTTTCGCAGTGACCTATAAATTACTTTAACAAGTTACCGTTTTTCTATACCAAACGTTTTTTTACGATCCGTCCGTCAACAACCAGTTCATCGAGACAGAAAGCTTTTACCGCTGCCGGCAAAAGGGTGTGTTCAACTTTTAGCACCTTCTTTTGGATCGAATCCGGCGTGTCATCATCGGCGACCTTGACGGTTTCCTGGGCGATGATGGGGCCGCCGTCCGCAATTTCATTGACAAAATGAACTGTCGCACCGGTGACCTTCACGCCGTAATCAATTACCGCCTCATGGACATGCATGCCATAAAAGCCTGCCCCGCAAAATGAGGGAATCAGAGCCGGATGGATGTTCATGATGGCATTGGGATAGGCTTTTACGAATGTCGGTGTGACGATTTTCATATAACCCGCCAGCACGACCAAATCCACCCCATAGCCCTGCAGCACTTCGATGATTTTTGCATCAAATTCCGCATTGGATGCATAACCTTTCGGATTCAGGGCAACGGCCGGTATTCCCGCCGCTTCTCCGCGTTTTAAGCCGAAGGCATTGCGATTGTTGGAAATGACCACGACGATTTCTCCGTATTTCTGATGAACGGAATCAATCAGCGACTGAAAATTGGTGCCGCCGCCAGAAACCAGAACCCCGATCTTTTTCAACGGTTTTACAGACATAAATCGATTTTTTCCTCTCCCTTGATAATTGAACCAAGAACAACCGGTTTTTCACCCTTCTTTTCCAGTCCGGAAATGAATTCATCAACCTTGCCGGCTGGTAAGACAGCCACAAGACCAATACCCATATTGAAGGTAGCATACATGCTTTCAGCCGGTATTTTTCCAGCCGCCTGGATGAAATCAAAAATCGGCAGTGGCTTGATGACTTTGGCATCGACCTTGGCGCATAGTCCATCGGGAATCATGCGCGGGATGTTTTCATAGAATCCGCCGCCGGTAATATGGCTCATCCCTTTGACACCGCAGGGTTTGATTAAATCAGATAACGCCTTCACATAGATGCGGGTCGGTGTTAAAAGTGCTTCGCCCAGCGTCATGCCCAAATCTTCCACATAAGTGGTCACATCCAGGGACAGGTCTTTAAACAATACTTTTCGGACCAGCGAAAAACCATTGCTGTGCGTTCCGGAGGAAGGCAGTCCGACAAGAACATCGCCTTCAGCAATACCGGCGCCGGTAACAATATCGTCCTTTTCAACAATGCCGACAGCAAAGCCGGCCAGATCGTATTCATCAAGATCATACATGTCCGGCATTTCAGCAGTTTCCCCGCCGATTAACGCCATTCCCCCCTGGATACAGCCTTCACTGATCCCTTTGACGATGGTTGCTATTTTTTCAGGATAGTTTTTGCCGCAGGCGATGTAGTCCAAAAAGAAGAGCGGTTTTGCTCCCTGGCATAAAATGTCGTTCACGCACATGGCTACACAGTCAATCCCAATGGTATCATGCTGATCCATCATGAATGCAAGTTTTAATTTCGTGCCAACGCCATCGGTTCCGGATACCAGGACCGGTTTCTGATAGCCTGCCGGAAGCTCAAATAAGCCTCCGAATCCACCCAGGTGAGACAGAACCTGGGCATTAAAGGTGCGTTGAACGTCTGCTTTCATCAGCTTGACGGACTCGTAACCGGCTTCCACATCCACTCCTGATTCGCGGTATGCATCTGTTTTTATCTGTTTATCTGACATCATTTCCTCCAATTATTGTTGTTTTTTCTATTCGTTGGCTTGTAAAATGGGTACTTCCATGGGGTATTCCCCGTCAAAGCAGGCTCTGCAGAAGGTTGTTTTTCCGCCAACAGATTCCGTCAGCCCTTCAAGTGAAATGTAGGCCAGAGAATCCGCACCCAGTATTTCCTGTATTTCTGCAACGGTCTTCTTGGCACCGATGAGATATTTCCGGCGCGGTGTATCAATCCCGAAATGACAGGTATGGGCAACTGGCGGACTGGTCACACGGAAGTGGACTTCCTTTGCTCCGGCCTGTTTAAGGATATCAACCAAACGTTTGGATGTCGTTCCCCGGACAATGGAGTCATCAATAATGATGACGCGTTTACCCTGAACACATTCTTTTAAAGGATTAAGCTTGATTCGTACCCCTTCTTCTCTAAGTTTCTGATTCGGCTGAATAAAAGTCCGGCCGATGTATTTATTCTTAATCAATCCGACACCGTAGGGAATCCCGGACGCTTCGGCGTATCCGATTGCCGCTGGAATACCCGAATCCGGCACTCCAATGACGATATCTGCATCAACGGGATTCTCCTTCGCCAGGATTTCTCCCGCCTTATGACGTGCCGCATAAACGGAAGTTTCATCCATGACTGAATCCGGACGGGCAAAGTAAATCAGTTCGAAAATACAGGCTTTCTTCTTGACCCAGTTGTTTTGTCCATAACTTGTCAGGCCATTTTCGTCGATGACCACAATTTCACCAGGTTCAACATCGCGAATCAGTTCCGCACCGATTCCATCCAGGGCACAGCTTTCAGAGGTCAGGAAATAATCATCATCCTTTTTTCCGATGCAGAGCGGACGTAAACCATAGGGATCACGGACACCCACCAATTTGTCTCCCATAGTGATGACCAGGGCATACGCCCCCTTGATGATTTCGACCATACGCTGAATGGCTTCGATCATCCCGTGGCGCAGGCCTCTGGCGATAATATTAACCATGACTTCCGTATCAATGGTGGTCTGGAAAACGACACCGGAGTCTTCAAGCATCTCACGCAGGGCATTATCATTGATCAGATTACCGTTATGTGCCAGGGCAATCTGGCCGGTGCTGTGATTAACGGTCAACGGCTGTGCATTGGTTACCCCTTCATCTCCTGATGTTGAATAACGCACATGGCCGATGCCGATGTTCCCTTTCATCTGTTTCAGAGCGCCGTTTTTGAAGGCCTCACTGACCAGTCCAACTTCTTTGTGTGTTTGAATTTTACCGTCTCTGTTTACTGAAATACCGGCACTTTCCTGTCCTCGGTGTTGAAGTGCGTAAAGGCCGTAATAAATATAAGAAGCACAGTTATTCTCTTTGGATTTGAGATAAGCCCCCATTATTCCACATTCATCATGAAATTTATCATTTAACATTGGTGTGTTGTTTCCTCCAGGTATTCTAATGAATTTTTTACCCTAATCATTATTTTTTCAACCATTTGTTTCCAAAACAGGTGTTTAAAAGATGCGTGAAATTTATGACTGAACCCGTTTTAACATTTCTACATAGGCACCTTCAACATTGCCAAGATCTCTTCGGAAACGATCCTTGTCCAGTTTCTCGTTGGTGTTCACATCCCAGAAACGGCAGGTGTCGGGCGAGATCTCGTCCGCCAGCACAATCTGACCATCATTGGTCTTGCCGAATTCGATTTTGAAGTCGATGAGGTTGATGCCTTTTTCAAAGAAATAAGGTTTTAAGATGTCGTTTATTTTATACGTCATGTCCCGGATGGTTTCAATTTCTTTTGCGGTGGCAAGCTCCATGGCAATAATATGGGAATCGTTGATCATCGGATCACCGAAATCATCATTCTTGTAGCAGAATTCGAAAATCGGGGTTTTCAGCTTCTTTCCTTCTTCCAGGCCAAGACGCTTGCAGACCGAACCGGCTGCCGTGTTGCGGATGATGACTTCCAGAGGGAAGATGGTTACCGCCTTAACCAGCTGCTCCGAATCCGATAAAAGTTTGATGAAATGTGTCGGGATGCCTTTTTCTGCCAGCATCGTGAAAATCAGTTCGGTCATCTTGTTGTTGATCACCCCTTTTCCCATAATGCTGCCTTTTTTCTCGCCGTTGAATGCGGTTGCGTCATCCTTGTACGCGATGATGAATTCGTTTGGATCTTCGGTTTTAAAAACTTTTTTAGCCTTGCCTTCGTACAGTTGTTCTAACTTTTCCATCTTAATCTCCTTAATTCTCTTTTGAATATTTTTGATGTGAATACTTTATTACACGTGCCCGCAAGCACTGAAATGAACCATGTATTATAGAATTTCCTGAATCTTTTCGTTTTTTGCAATCACTTCATCGTTGAGCTGAATCTTAAAAGCTTTCATTTTTTTGCGGATTTCCGGATATTTGATCGACAGGATTTGAGCAGCCAGAATGCCGGCATTTTCAGCCCCATTCACAGCCACCGTTGCCACCGGGACCCCGGACGGCATTTGAACGATGGACAGCAATGAATCCAGTCCGCCCTGAAAAGAGGTCTGAATCGGAATGCCGATGACAGGCAGGGGTGTGATTCCGGCAATGATTCCGGGCAGATGGGCGGCTTTTCCTGCTGCCCCGATGATCACTTCAATGCCGCGTTCTTCGGCTGTGCTCGCATATTCAAAAATCTGTTGCGGATTTCTGTGGGCTGAAATAACCTGAACATCATACTCGATGTCAAATCGTTCCAAAGCAATCAGACATTTTTTTACCACGTCAAAATCGGAATCGCTTCCCATAATAACAGCAACTTTAGGTGTGTCCATTTTTTTCTCCTTCTGGTTTGAAATTTCTTAGATAATTACGAAATACATAAAGCACGAACAGAAGTGCTTTGATGGCGGTTTTCGCAATCAATTTGGTAACGTGTAGGCGAACAGTTCGAAGAACTGTCCGCCGTACAGTGTACACATTGATTCGCGCAAACCGGCAGCGAAGCTAACGTTCGTTCCGCAAACACCTAAACAGACTAGGTTGATCTTTTATTTAAAGTAATTGACGCCGGCTCTGAAAATCTGCTGATCCATGTTTCCGGGGATGTTCTTGTACAGACTCTTTCCGATACGTTCCGAATGGCCCATTTTTCCCAAAACACGTCCATCGAGACTGGTGATGCCTTCAACCGCATAAACGGAACCGTTGGGATTGAATTTACCGTCAAGCGTCGCTTCTTTGCAGAAGTCAACATATTGGGTAGCAATCTGGCCGTTCTCAATCAGTTTTTTCATCACTTCGTCATTCGCCACAAAACGCCCTTCCCCGTGGGACATTGGCATACGGTGAATATCGCCAACTGCTGTATTGGCCAGCCATGGCGACAGATTGGAACTGATCCGGGTCATCGGAATCGTCGAGACATGGCGTCCGATGGTGTTGAAAGTCAACGTCGGCATCTCCGGGGTTATCTCACAGATTTCGCCATTGGGAACCAGTCCCAGTTTGATCAGGGCCTGGAAGCCGTTGCAGATACCGAGCATCAGACCGTCGCGATGATTGAGCAAATCCATGACCGCCTCCATCATCTTCGGATTTCTGAAAACTGAAGCGATGAATTTGCCTGATCCGTTTGGCTGATCGCCGGCACTGAATCCACCGGGAATCATGATCATCTGCGACGCTTTTATGTTATTCACCATCTCATCGATGGAATCCGTGATATCCTGTGCCGACTGATTTCTGAAAATCGAAACGACCGGTTTCGCGCCGGCATTCTCAAAGGCCTTCGCACTGTCGTATTCGCAGTTGGTTCCCGGGAAAACCGGAATAAACACCTGTGGCGAAGCAATCTTGTCTCTGGCGTAGACAACGGGTGTCGTTTTAAAACTCAGGGTTTTCACTTCGCCGGTGACATCCGCTTTTTCAGGATAAACGCTGCGAAGCGGTGCTTCCCAGATTTCGGCCAGTTCGGCGACATCCAGTCGGTCCTGCCCATAAACGATTGTTCCGGTTGGATTTGTTTTTCCGATCGGTGTTGCCCCGTCCAGAATTTCAAAGCTTTCCACAAGAATGCTGCCATAATGCGGTTCGAAGATAAACTTCGGATCGATGCGGTCATTCAGCGTCACGCCAATGCCGTTGCCAAAGGCCATTTTTGCAATTGCCTCAGCCAGTCCGCCGGTTCCGATGGTTTTCGCACTCAGGATTTTTCCGCTTTTGTTGGCTTTGATGATGACATCGTAAACCGCTTTGACGCCGGTCAAAGACAGAACGCCGTTTTCATCCACTGGCAGGGTAAACAGCTGCAGCAGTGATTCCGTGGATTTAAGTTCACTGGTGATGACATCATCCACCCGCGCCGTCGCCACCGCAAAAGAAATCAGAGTCGGCGGTACGGTTAAATCCTCAAAACTTCCGGACATGCTGTCTTTTCCACCGATCGCCGGCGTCCCCATCGCAGTCTGAACGCGATAAGCACCGAGCAGAGCGGCAAAAGGGCGTCCCCATTTTACCGGTTCTTTCCCCAATCGTTCGAAGTATTCCTGAAAACTGAGTCTCGCTTTATTGTAGTCGCCGCCGATGGCAACCAGTTTTGACAGTGACTCGACGACGCCCATCATTCCGCCCAAAAACGGACTGTTTTTGGCAACTTTGGGATTATAGCCAAAGGTCATCATGCTGCAGGTGGTGGTATCCCCATGAATGACGGGAATTTTTGCAACCATTCCATCCATCGGCGACAGTGCGTTTTTTCCGCCGTATGGCATGGTTACTGAACCGGCTCCGATCGTGGAGTCGAACATTTCCACCAGACCACGCTGGCTGGCGACATTCAAATCCTGAAGGGTTTCAGTCATTTTTTTCCTGAACGAAAGGTTTTGATCGGGAGCAATCGAAGCTTCTTGGGGAGGCTCAACTGAAATATCGATGAACTGCGGAGCCCCATTTGTTTCCAGAAAGCGGCGCGAAATGTTGAGTATTTCAGCTCCCCGCCACTTCATGATCAGGCGGCCGGTATCCGTCACAACGGCAACCCTGGTGATCTCCAGATTTTCGGCATGTCCCATGGCAATAAAGGTATCAACATCTTTAGGATCAACCACAACCGCCATCCGTTCCTGAGATTCGGAAATAGCCAGTTCGGTTCCGTCCAGGCCTTCATATTTTTTAGGCACTTTGTCCAGATCGATTTCCAAACTGTCTGCCAGTTCTCCGATGGCAACGGATACGCCGCCGGCACCGAAATCATTGCATCGTTTGATCATCGTGACAAGATTTTTGTTTCTGAACAGACGCTGGATTTTTCGTTCCTCAACGGGATTTCCCTTTTGCACCTCGGCGCCGCTTTCCAGAATGGATTCTTCCGTATGCGCCTTCGATGATCCAGTCGCACCGCCGCAGCCGTCTCGTCCGGTTCGTCCGCCCACCAGCAGGATGACGTCGCCGGGCACCGGGCCTTCGCGGATGACATTCTCTTTGGGAGCCGCCGCAATGACTGCCCCGACTTCCATTCGTTTTGCGAGAAATCCCGGATCGTATACTTCCGTAACCTGGCCGGTAGCCAGACCGATCTGATTTCCGTAGGAACTGTATCCCTGGGCCGCCTCTGTGGAAATTTTACGCTGCGGCAATTTGCCGGGCAGGGTATCCTCGATGGCCGCCCGCGGATCCCAGGCACCGGTCACACGCATGGCCTGATAGACATAGCTTCGTCCGGAAAGCGGATCGCGGATCGCGCCGCCTAAACAGGTTGCCGCGCCACCAAAAGGTTCGATTTCTGTCGGATGGTTATGGGTTTCATTTTTAAACATCAGCAGCCATTCTTCATCCACCCCGTCATGATCCACCATCATATTGATGCTGCAGGCATTGATTTCTTCCGATTCATCCAGATCCGGAATGCGGCCCTGTTCTTTCAGCACTTTCGTGCCGATGACAGCCAAATCCATCAGGCTCATCGGGCGTTTGGTGTCTTGGCCGTAGAGCGCCTCTCTGGTTTTGCAGTAATCCGCATACGCCAGCTTCATTTCCTTAGTGACGGCGTCATTTCCCAGAAATTCCACCTTCTGTATCTGGGTTGAAAAAGTCGTATGACGACAATGATCCGACCAATAAGTATCAATTACTTTCAATTCTGTAATGGTCGGATTCCGTTTTTCTTCATTATTAAAATAGTGCTGGACAAAAGCAATGTCCTCGGTGGTCATGGCAAATCCATTCGCCACACGATAAGCTTCCAATTCATCTTCATCAAGCTCAATAAAAGCGTCCAACGGCGCAATATCCTTTGGCTCGCGGATTTCGTCAACAAGGGTGCAAAACGGTTCAAGTTTTGCTTCCTGCGAATCGACCGGATTAATCATATAATGTTTGATGCTGTCAAATTCTTTTTGCGTGATGTCTCCTGTGAGTACAACAATTTTTGCAACTTTAACAAGCGTCCGTTCTCCGGAAACGATTTGAATGCATTGTATTGCAGAATCTGCGTGCTGGTCATATTGACCCGGCAGAAATGAAATACCGAAGATTTTATCTCCATCCCCTTTCGGGAAGGTGTTCTCTGTCACTGTATCTACATTGGGTTCCGATAAAATGGTGCTGATCACCTGCTCAAATAATTTTTCTTCAACCCCTTCCACATCGTAACGATACAGAATACGCATGGATTTCAGGTTTCGAATTTTTAAAATTCTCTGAAATGTTTGTGTCAGTGCCTTGGCTTCAACTTCAAATTTTTCTTTTTTTTCTACAAAAATTCGTTTTATCACAATTTTTCCACCTTTTTTAATGATAGTATTATTTTACTATTTCCGAACGATTATTTCAATATAATTTATAACGTTCGGATTATTTTTTTTAATTCCATGAAAACTGCTCACTTTTATGAGTGAACTGATCTTGAAAACGCCTTGTAAAACTCATTATTTTTATCCGAGTTATGGTAATTAGCGTTATAATTAAATTAAATTTGGGTATCATTGCTGTATAATAGCCTACAGCCATATAATACCCAGGAAAAAATGCAATTAACGAAAGAGGTACAAGATGAAAATTTATCACTTACATCATAGCGGCTTTCTGATTCAGTTCGATGACAAGACCCTGATTTTCGACTGTTTCACCCATATTCCAAACAGTCTGCTGCGCAAGAACATCCCCCACTATTTTTTTGTAACCCATGGCCACGGCGATCATTACTCAACCGATATTTTCACGACTGACCGGGTCTACCATCCCACTTTTATCTTAAGCGACGATATTCCCAAGGTGTCCACCCACCACACCCATACCATCGCGCCTTACCAGCATCTGTCACTGGGCGGTATGGATATCAGAACATTTGGTACAACCGACCAGGGGTTGTCCTTTTACATCGCCACTAACCAGCACCGCATTTTCCATGCCGGCGATTTGAACTGGTGGGATTGGGACACCCAGCTCAAACCGCAAATCGATACTGACCAGGAAGAAAAAGATTTCAAGGCTGAGCTTGAGAAAATAAAAGGTCTCCCGATGGAATTTGCTTTTATTCCCGTCGATCCGAGATTGGGCGATTCGTTCTACAAAGCCGGACAGTATTTTATTGAAACTTTCCATCCCAAGGTCATGATTCCCATGCATTTTCGGGATGACTTTGACATCATCAAACGATTCAAAGATAAGATCGGCAACACAAAAACCATTATTCCGGAATTCACTGCCCGGAATGAAAAGATTGTGAACACCTGGTCAGAAGAAGAATAGATCTAAGCACGCTGAACGGTTTAACTGAGAGATAGAAATAAATCATTCGGAGGTATAAAAATGAAGAGCTTATTATTGGCGGTTTTAATTGTTATACTTTTATTATTTTCTACAGGATGCAGCTGGACAAAGTCAAACGAAAATGGCAAATCAGACACTGATGGTGACAGCGGATCAGCTGAAGAAGACGCCATGTTTCTGATTGAAGATTATTTTCCAATTAAAGACAATATCCGAACTTTATATGAGGGTCAGGGCAACGAGTTTGCCACCTACGATGTATATAATGAATATACATCGGGTAACATCGTTCAGCAACGGATCAATAATGGCGGAACAGAAAAGATCGAGGTACTGCAGGTGAAGGACGGGAAGCTCGTCAAACAATTTTCACAGGCGGAGACCTATTATCGGCAGAATTTTCTTGAAATGGAAAACCAGCCTGAAATTCTGCTGATGGAACCGCTTGTCGTGGGAACAACCTGGATCCTGGATGACGCCAGTGTTCGAACCATCACGAGTATTTCTGCCAATATAGCGACACCTTCCGGCAATTATCAGGCCATTGAAGTCACCACCGAAAATCCGAATGATCCGTCTGAAAAAACCGTTCACTACTATGCCAGGGATGTGGGCCTTGTAAAAACGGTATTTCTGTATGGGGAAACTAAGGAAGCTGAAATTAGCTCGTCTCTCAAGGAAATACAGGAAAATGCGGCAATGACTCAAACCATCAACTTTTATTTTCCCAACCCAGATGAAGATACGATTTCTTATCTGTCGAAAAAAATCAATTTTCATACAAATGATGTCACCCGGAAGGTTTTAGAAGATGCATACAAAGAAAATGCTCCATCGACGGTGTTTTCTCCGAACACCCGAATTAACAGCCTGTACCTGAATGACGATGGCATGGTCTACCTCGACTTAAGCGGTGATTTTATTACCGAAATGAACGCCGGAGCTGGTTATGAGTCGATGATGCTGCAATGCATCGCCAATACCTTTGGCAATTATTACAATGTCCAGAAAGTCATTCTAACCATTGACAATGAGCCTTACTCGTCTGGCCATATTTTTCTTGAAAAAGGCGAATATCTGGAAGTCAAGCCGGGAGCTACTCTGCCCTTGGATTGATAATGGCAGCCGTGCGTTTGTGGAGATCTGAATTTCTGCTTGCATTACTCGTTTTTCGATGATGACCAGCCGTACTTTCCCTTCATTTCAACGAATCGCACCAATCCTACGGGTTGGATAATGATTTCGCCATCATCTTTGCTGATGAGCTGAAGTTCCTGGAGGCTTTCCGGACCGATGGGTATGATCATCCTGCCGCCGTTGGCCAATTGGTCCAGAAGATCGGTGGGAATGCTTCCTGCCGCTGCCGTTACCATGATCCGGTCATAGGGGGCGTTTTCCGGCCAGCCTTTGCTTCCGTCCCCAATTTTAAGAAAAACATTGGTATATCCAAGTCCAGCCAGCCGTTCTTTTGCCTTCGCCGCCAGCTCTTTGATCCGTTCAACAGTATAAACTTCGCGGGAGAATTCAGCCAGCAGGGCGGTCTGGTAGCCTGAGCCCGTCCCGATCTCCAGGACTTTGCAGCTTTTGTCCGGATTTAACAGCCGGGTCATTTGCAGCACCAGACTGGGCTGGGAAATGGTTTGTCCGTAGCCGATTGGGAGCGGACTGTCAATCGATGCAAAGCCTTTCATGTCGTTATCGATAAAATATGACCGGTCAAGATTATTATAGAATCCGACTAGTTCCGCGTAATCCATTTTTACTCTCACTTTCATTCCTATTTTTTTAGTGCTGTTCCCACTGCTAAATTTGGGCAATCCATCTTATTCCCCGGATCAGTTTGTTCATAAACGATGGTTTGATTCGAATTGCCTTTTCCGGGCAGACCGACAAGCAATAATAACAGCTAATGCAGCTGGCTGTGTCCAGTTGAATCTGTCCGGCTTTCTCCGTGATGGCGCCAACCGGACAGGAGCTGATACAGATTTCGCAGATTTTGCAGCGCGATGATGAAATAGCCAGCTCGACATAAGTATCCTTGACGAAAATGCTGTTTTTATTGAACGCTCTGTGAAGATCCTTCTTCACCAGCTTTTTGAACGGGACTGATTCATAACTGCCCAAAACTTCGATGTCTTCAAAACTATCAATCATGCCTCTTTTTTTGCTTCGATCAGGATAGGCAGTTCTTCCGGTTGATAGCCAATCATTCTGGCGGCTATCACGTCCAGCGCTGCCGCGTTGGTTGAGGCAAAAATTCGTGATGTCCTGACCGGCCGCCCCAAAGCTGTCGGTCCCCCGTCAAGACTGACAATTGCGTCCATAATTGACAAGGACGGTTTGATAAGATGATGCAGATCGATGAATACATCCGAAAGCTCAAATTCATTTTTTGTCAGACGATGGATTTTCTGCTTGTATCCCCCCGGCAGACAGCCATAGATATTTTTTATCGCTCCAGCCAAACGCAACGAGCCATGGGTTTTAAGTTTGCCGACATTGATGACCATATCGACAGCAAGAAGAATCCCCGGCACATAAATTTCTGTGAGACCTTTCAGATTCCTTTCGCTTCTGATCAACGGTTCTTCTTCAAACGCGATCAGTTTCGCATCGAATTTTTCGGCCACCTTGTCCATGCCTGACATCACAAAGGCCTTTCTGGTAAGGCCATTCTGGTAGAAAGCACTGGATTCCCCAATGATAATCCGACACTTTTGTTCCTTTAATATCTGACACAGAGCACTGACAACGGTGTAATGCGTGACGGTGTGCTGATTGGGTCGGTTCTGAGTCATAATATTGGGCTTGATCAGTACGGTGATATTTTCAGGTATCATGAATCCACTCTGTTCAATTGCTTTTTTTACGGCCAGATAGACTTCTTCTTCATTATAGGACTGACATTCGACTGCCGCTACCGTTTCCAAGTCATCACCCCCTCAATCTTATTTCGTTATTTACGTTTCCGATTTTCATCCGGACATTTAATTGTTATTCATTCTTTTTACCCCTCTCGTCTGTCGCTTAAACATTTTCATCATTCACGGCGAATTAATCAATCGAAAAATAAAAAGCGACGCTTCACAATCTAACTAGAAAGTCAGTTTGTAAAGCGACGCTATGAAGCGCTGATTGAATGATGCAATTAGTGCCTTTACAGCTTAACATCATGGCCAGTCATTTCAGTTATTTCTTAATACCCACGCAAAAAAACAAACATCGCCGGTTTTACGATGCCACCACACAGTTTCTTCCCTTGCGTTTTGCCTCATAAAGTGCTCGGTCAGCTCGATCAATGGTTTCTTCAATGTGTTCCCCCAGTCTGAACGTTGTCACCCCCAGACTGCAGGTTTGATTGAATACTTGCGGGAAATCGGCCTGTTCAACTGCTTTGCGAATTCTCTCCGCCATGACAATGGCGCCATTAATCACCGTCTCCGGCATAACAACGAGAAATTCTTCGCCGCCCCAGCGGCTCAGGATATCGCTGTCTCTGATTTCCCGATCAATGATCCTGACCAGCTGAGACAAAACGGCATCGCCGACATTATGACCGTGCACATCATTGACTTTTTTGAAAAGATCCATATCCAGAATTAAAATTGAAAATTTCCGGCCATAACGATGGCTCCGCTTCATTTCATTTTCCATAAATTCGTTGACCTTTACGCGATTGTACGCTTGCGTCAGATAGTCTCTTTCTGCCAGTCTTCTCGCCTCTTCGTTTGTTTCCTCAAGTTCTTCCGTAACGGCCTGGATAAAATTAACCAGACGGGAAATGCTGCGGGAATGCTTGTTGGCAAGCGGATCTGGCTTATCTAGAAGTGAAGTCTCGACATCTCTAATTATCCTTTCTCTGCTTTTCAACCCTTCCTTCATGCTGATCGCCACCATGGTAGAATTAAGTATATGAACCGAGTCGGCACAGCCATAAATCTCACCAAATGTATAAAAACCAAAAGTTGGTGCGATTTTTTCAAAGGGTTTTGTCTCTAAATTGATATCATCATGAAGCAGAAACCGTCTGCAGACACAACTGAAAAGGAAAATCGATTCCGGATTGAAGTTGTCAATCCGATTTTGGATCGCTCTGGCCTGTTCAATCATTACCCTGGGATTTCCATAACCGATTCGAAACGCTTCGCCTTCTTTTATGTCGGCAAAAAATTTAATTGCATTCTCTGCATTCACTTCGGATGGGCTCTTCGCATACTCAATGCCGTTTCTTTTTATCAAAAAAGGAAATTCAATGGCATTGAAAAAAAAGTTTTCATCATTTTCAATGCCAAGATAGTGCTGATACACCTCAAAGGCCGGTTTGTCGTCAATTTTTTTGACCCATAAACCATCCTTCTCCGTAACAACCATTTCCTTGCTCAGCGCCTGCCAGCCAAGATAAGTATGCGCCTCAATTCTAATCTGAGTTCCCATAAACACCACCGCCACCACACCACTCGTCAAACACTGATTGTCAAGAAAGACCAATGGTTCATCGATTGATGTCACATCCCCAGTACCGCCCCCAAACACAGGATACGTGTTTGGCGAATTGGAAAAGCCGGTTAAAAATTCTGCCACATCCATGTTCGATGTTGTTGCAAGCAGCATCACCCCGGCAACATCTTGGCAGGTCTTATTGATGGTCGCCTGCAGCGTATTGCCCAAATCAGCCGGTGTTGCTTCGGCCCCGTCGACAATCAATCCCTTTACCTGAGTCTGATCAAAAAATGTGATCGCAACAACAGCGGCATCGACATCGATTTCGCCATGAGCAATTCCACCCATCGATGATCCGCCAACTATCACTGCTTCGGGAAACTGTTCACGTAGAATGGATTCAATAGCCATGGCCCATTCGGGATTTGTCTCTGGAATATAGAGTTGAATGAGAACTGATGATGCTTTTTTTGTCAGACTCGTGATTTCATTTGAATTCACAGAATCATTTAAATGTTCAAGTGTTTTTAATACAATTGTCTTGCTGACCACTGGTTTTACCTCAATTCCGGTCCGAGATGTTCTATATCCCTTGCGTCTGTTATTTATACATTGCCGCAACATAGCCTATTTTTAATATTATACCAATTTTTTTGTCTTTGAGCCATACTATTCGAGAATTTGCGCAAAATATCTGTTTGAATGCTGTCGGTTCCCAAATTTTACCGATGTCTGTCAATATTGTATTTGTCATGAACAGTGGCATCGTTTTTTTCTTTCAAACAATATAGTTTTGATAAATCAGGTAAAATATTGTAGCTATTGTCTAATGAAAGCGTTATAATTATCAAAGACAATGATTTTCCTGGATTTATGTTTCATGATCAGTGAGCTGTTATTTTTTTGAGCTGTTTTTTTTTAGTTGATGTAATCGATTATCCGTAAATACAGGTTAAGTCATCGAATGAAATTTTGAAAAGAGGGATATCCATATGGATGAAAATCAAACAAAACAAAAAATTTCAAACGAAGGACAGCTGAAAATGCGCCTGTCCACCAAGATAATATCTGTTTACATGGCGCTTCTGGCTGTGGCATTGCTGTTCATGGGATTCATCACCATTTACCTGAAGGCTTCCACCAGCGTCTACCTGTTTGCTTCGCTGGTTGTCCTCGTGCTCGGTTTCATCATTTCTTATACGATTGCCAAACGCATCACCGCACCGATTCTCAGGCTTAAAGAAGTCGCTGACAAAATGGCGCTTGGTGAGCTGGATGCTGAGGTGACTCCTTGCAGCAACGATGAAATCTGCTTGCTGATGAATTCCTTTGCAGACATGATCGAGAACCGGAAATATCAGGCTGAAGCCGCTCAGCGTCTGGCTGAAGGCGACTTTTCAGTGAATATAGAACCGTTGTCGGAGCATGATGTTCTTTCTTATTCATTGATTGATGCCATCGCTGAAATCAAAAAACTCCACGACGGCATGAACGAAGTCAAATTGGCCATCATCGACGGGCGACTGGACTACAAAGCAAATATTGAAGAATATCCCGGGGCTTACAAAGATTTTGCGATTTGTGTCAATAAGATCGTCACAACCTTCAAGAATCCGCTGAAAGTCGCCATCAAATCCATTGAACGAATTGGCGACGGAAGAATCCCTCCCAAAATCACAACGGTATATCATGGGGATTTCAATTCTCTGAAAAACAATATCAACTCCTGCATTGACGGTTTGGGCGCATTGAAAGAAGGCAACGAAGTTCTGGCTCTGATCAGCCAGAATGATTATTCTCAGACCATTACCGGAAATTACAAAGGCATCTATGCTGAAATTGCGGAATCGATTAACGGTATTCATGATAAACTGGTTCGTATTGTTGATATTGCCAACAATATCGCAACCGGGGACTTAAGTGATCTTGACGAACTAAAATCGGCTGGACAGCTCAGCGAAAATGACAGGCTGACGCCAAGCCTGACAGCCATGATTGAAAACATCGTCATGCTCGTGGAGCAAACCGACAAGATGGCGCATCTTGCGGTCGAAGGTGATTTGGACAGCCGCGGAGATATCAACGGATTCCCGGGTGAATACGCCAAGGTTATCAAAGGCTTCAACAGTACACTGGATGCCATCACCGCACCGATACAGGAAGCATCCAAGGTGCTCAATGAGCTGTCACAGGGTAATTTAGGCACCTTGATGGAAGGCAGCTACAAAGGACAGAACGGCAAAATCAAGGATGATATGAACAAAACCGTCAAGTTTTTAAAGCGCTATGTCAGTGAAATCTCAGAGACATTAACCCTCGTCGGTGACGGCGACCTCAGCCAGGAAATCACTTCCTTCTATCATGGTGATTTTGTCAATATCAAAATTGCGATCAACAACATCACCACCCGATTAAGCGAAGTCATGGCGGAAATCAATGATTCCGCTGAACAGGTTGAAACGGGCGCTGTCCAAATCTCCGACGGCGGTCAGGCGCTGGCTCATGGAACGACTGAGCAGGCCGGGTCGATTCAGGAACTGACCGCATCGATCGAGGAAGTTGCCGCCGAAACCAAACGCAATGCCCTTGGTGCCAATGAAGCTAATGAACGCGCCATTGAAGTTCGGAAAAATGCCGAAGACGGCAATCACCAGATGGAAAACATGGTCACTGCCATGGTTGAAATCAATGAATCATCCAGCAATATTTCCAAAATCATCAAAGTCATTGACGACATTGCCTTCCAGACCAATATTCTGGCCTTGAATGCCGCTGTCGAAGCCGCCAGGGCCGGGCAGCACGGGAAGGGTTTTGCCGTCGTTGCTGAAGAGGTCCGAACGCTGGCGGCAAGAAGTGCCGAAGCTGCCAAAGAAACGACGGGCCTGATTGAAGGCTCGATTGAAAAAGTTGAATCCGGTACAAAGATTGCCGATGAAACAGCAGCGAGCCTGCGGGATATATTAAACAACATTGAAAAAGTAGCCGACCTGGTCGGCAGGATTGCCCAGGCATCCAACGATCAGGCTTCAGAAATTTCACAAATCACCAAGGGTATCGAACAGGTTTCCCAAGTGGTTCAAACCAACTCAGCCACGGCCGAACAAAGTGCTGCGGCCAGTGAAGAACTGACCAGTCAGGCGCAAATGCTCAAAGAAATGGTTCGCACCTTCAAATTAAAAGCCCAAGCAGATATCGGCCTGGGAATGCGGGAGCATGAGGCGGCGCAACAACCGAAGAAAGCGATACCCCGTCCTTCGTCTGCGCCGATAATCGTCCTGGATGATCTGGCTGCCGCCGACAAGTACTAAATTTCATTTTAAACGACAATTATTTAATCATAAAATCCCGTCGGATTCACTCAGCCATACGAAACCGACAGGATTTTTATATTTAAGCGCTGCTGCTTTTCAATTCATTGTTTTTTCACTTGTTATTTTTTAATCAAAGTACTTTTTATTATTTTCCCAACATGTTATACTAAAAATATTACCTGATGGAGGTTTCTTTATGTCAATGACTTTTTACGGTGAACGAGGTCTTGTGAACAGCATTATCCTGGATATGGGAACCGATATAGAAAAACAGAAAAAATTTTTAAAAACGATTAAATTTTCAGACAATTATGAACCCACATGGATTGCCGACACGGTCAAGGTCGATTTTATATTTGAACCATCATTATCCCAGTTCGGCAATCCCAGTCTGATCATCATTGCCGAAGAAAAATTTCTTCAACGCCATGTCATTTTTGTTGAAGCGCGAATCTGTTCGTATAATGATGCTTCCGAAAAGCTAAACGTGAGCCTGCTGCCCAACTCCTATAAAGGCGTGGCCAATAAACTCAATATCAAACTTGCCCTGATGTACCGCTTTGCAAAAGCCTACAACAGCATGAAGGAAGACAGTGTTGTTGAAGTCACCAATGCGGCTTCAAAACTCTATCATGATGTCGCACGAACCTTGAAAAAGCCCAGTATGATCAAGCTCTGCATTGAGCATTTCGGATACAATCCCGATTTTCTGTTCGTCGCATTAACCAATGATCCGATGGATGTGATTCCCTTTAAAAACAAGAAATTTCTGCCCGCCATCGGTGTCACAAGCTGGCACACTGAAAGAAAATCTTTCGGGCTCATCTCTTATGCGATGCTTGAGGATAAAAGTATTGTTGACAAAACAAAAGGCTATTATCATGTTGCTAAGCGGAACTTTCTCCACTTACCAGCCGAAATCGGAACCACACGCAATGATCCATCAATCAAAACCATCGTCATGGATCAATGGAATCCGACTTTAAAATTAAATCTGGAAGAATTCATCCTCTCATTATCGGATAAACTCACCACCGGCAAAATCATCATCTTCAATGGTTCCTACAGCGTCAAATCTGACGACGGAAGAACCCTGGTGAAGCTCTTTGCCGATAAGGAAAAAATGTATATCGCTTTGAGAAATGACAACATCCCGGAACACTTTGAAGATGCTCCGAAAATAAATATCGGCGTGGGTCCCAATGCCAAGTCCTTTGTGCTTGTTTATTCCGGAACTGACGATTTGACCGATGAAAATCCCGACAAACTTCGAGACGATCTCACCCGAATCATCATCGACTTCGTGGAACGCTAATCAGCTGTTTTTATTTTATCAGGAAGACCATGGTCTCCTGATTTTTTTTGAAAAAAAAGGAGTCGGTGCACCTTCATGCACGGACTCCTCAATCTCAACTTGTTCCTGTTCTGCTATTTATTTTATTTCTTGATCTGTATCGTCTGTAATCATCTCAACCTTCTGATCTTCAATCGCTAACACTTCTTCATTGACAACATCCTGTGCAGCCGTTTTTTCCTGATCATCGGCAAATACAAATTCCGTCATTGCTTCTTTTTCTTCTTTCAGTTTTCGGTTGGTGAATAGGATATTGTAGCCAAGAAAACCCAGGCCAAAGACCATCAGGAAGAAACCGACAAGCGCTCCTATAAACGGGATATATCCAATGATAATCGCGGCAGCGGCGATGATTAGAATTGAAACAAAAGAGCTCAGCAATGGTTTCATTTTATCATCAAAGAAACGAACCAGAAGTTTAGAAAATACGACCGCTGCTATCGGCATTGCCAGGATGCAGGCAGCAATAATCAGCAGCGTTACGGCAATTCCGAATGGTGCATAAATTATAAAAGACAATCCGACCAGCAGCGGTGAAATAAAGAGAAACGCTGCACCTATTCCCAGCGAGGCCAGGATGTGCTTTTTAGCCATGATACTGGTATTCTCGTTGAATTCCTTGGTCAGGAAGGTAATCAGCAGCCAGATCACCAGAATAAAGGCCAGTTTTGTAATGATGGATAAGAGTACGGAGCCGACACTCGGTCCCTGTTCTTCTTCTACCGTCTGTTCCTTGACCTGTTCCCAGTTAACAGCGGGTGCCTGGGCATTCGCTGACACCTGAGCTTGATTGGCACTGCGGTTATCAATCGGTCCCGTGATCTTGGCATTATCACTGATTATCAATTGATCTACATTTGATTCCACATAGCCGTTAACCATTCCATTGATGGTTACATTACCGGAATCGCAACGCAGGTTTCTCCCGATCGTCCCTTCAAAATAAGCATTGGCAGATCCCACGAGAAAATCCCGGCTTACATTTGCCGTGGTGGCCGTGGTAAGAGCATTACAGGCTGCAAAAACATCCCCATTTACGGTTCCGTTAATGGTGATCAGGTTCCCTGCCACGTAGAGATTACCGTTTATTTTTCCATTAATCGTGATCGTGTTTCCGGCTACAAAAACATCGCCGTTGTATTCCCCATCAAGATTGATGGAATTTCCAGCAAAAAATGTTGTGGAATTAAATACCGATTTGGCTACGATATTGGATCCGGCAAACAGCGTATCCCGATTCGATACGGTTTGATCGGTGATATTGATATTTCCCGACTCGTCAAAATACCCTTCATAATTTTCCGAAGCGGCAAAAGCTGCCGAAAAACTGGTGAGTAAAATCATCACCATCATTAAAACTGACAAACCTATTTTTTTTAACATCATTCCTTCTCCTTTTACTGTTTTAATTGACAACTGCGAAAGCACATCTGATTTCACTTTGTAAATTCCGCAGTTGCCATTTTTGCAATCAGTCCCTTACATAAACCGTTGCTCGTTTTTGAAATGAACAATCAGAAAGTAAATGCCTGTGCATATGAGTACAGAAAAAGCCATCGACATGGTTCTGAAAAAAACTAACAGCTGATCCGAATAATTGATTACAACACTGGTTAAAAATGAAACCAGAACGGTGCTGTCCCCTTGCGGAACGATGGCGCATCGTATAACCAGAACTGCAAAAGCGATAGCCAAAACAAAAATCAGCGGATAAAATCCATCGGCGGAAGTGACAGGTTCATTTTTTTTATTGATTTGTTTCATGATACATGATTTTCGGCTTTCAAATGGGATGCTTGAAACAAAACCTTTGACGGTTTCTTCCTTGAATCCCAGACATTCCATCATCTTATCTAAATCTTCCATGTCTTACTCCTCCTCTTTCATATAATTTTTCAGCTTGCTACAAGCCCGATTCAATCGCGAGGACAATGTCCCCATGGGGATTTTCAAAAATTCACAAATGGTTTTATACTCCCAATCATAGTAATATCGAAGAATAACCACTCCCCTGAGCTCATGGGGCAGTCGTTCCAGATATTTTCTTGTCTCTCCAAAATCCAGTGAATCAATATTGTCGTAGCTCAGAGCTTCGTCATTGTATAAGGATTCGCTGTTTTCCAGATCGTCAAGAGAGATCATCGTTTTGTTCTTGCGAAGAAGATCAAAACACCCATTATGGACAATTCTCAAAAACCAGTTTTTAAAATTGCTCCCCAACCGGTACTGTCTGATTTTCGTGAAAGCTTTTAAAAAGCTTTCTGCTACCACATCCTGCGCATCGAATTGGTTGTTAAGAAGGGAATATGCATAAATGTAAGCATATTTTTCATATCTTTCGACTAATGGTTCGAAATAATCGGAATGGCCACTGGCAAGATACTTCTCAATCAGTGTGTCATCCGATTCCCCTTCAAATTGTTTTTTCAATCCGCTGTACCTCCTTTTTTTCTGCACACTTATATAACGGCAGAAGATCTGTTTTTCTTCCCGTGAAAAGAAAATATTTTATTTTTTTAATTCAGCTTCTAAAATGCTTCATTTTCTTTTGTACCATCCCGCGAAAAGCATCCGCTCATTCATTATCCAGGTCCCTGAAATAATCACGGATAATCGTATAGCTGTCTTTCAGTCGCTCCTTGTAGGACGGAACATTCCAGGTTTCCCAAGTGAAGGCCTCAGTGTTGGAAAGCCCGATGGATGCAACCGGTTCATTGCTTTCCTTATTTACCAGTACCCCACTTGCCAGAATCCCGTCAGTAATAACCGTCTGTAACTCATCAGTTGTAGGTGACTGAATGACACGGGTGTCATCGATAACCCGCATCGCCGATGGATCGGAGACATTGATTCGAGTCCACGGAATCCGGATTGATATTGTATTTTCCTCGATGTTCCAATGGTTATATGAATTGTTTTCCAGAGTACCGTAATTGAGACTGCTCAAATCCTGATAAATGGCATCTGTTTTGGTGCCGTCTGCCGTGATGGCTTCCTTGTTAGTCAGAACCGACATTTTCTCAAAGCTGCCGCCTGAAGATGCATCAGAGGCATATCTTCCGTTTGTCAGATTATAGCCGGTTTGTACAAGAAGCTGGGCATCGGATCTCCCGTTTATTTGAATGACGTATTCCAATCCGGTGGCCGCATTCACAGAAATGTCCTCGGCAAATTTCAAATTCCCTCTGGCACGGTCATAGGTATCCAATCCGATAAGCAATTTTTCCTTGTCAAAATTGATGTTGTTTTTCAGTTTGATTACCAGATTGAGATAGGTTTCGTCCGCTGAAACAGTCATTTTCTCAATATCACCATTTCCCTCAATCTCGTGCAGTTTGGATTTGGGCTGATCGGATTCCATGGCCTCGATGCCGTAATTCTGTTCCGGATCAACAGCATTATGCCAGAGTGGATTTCGTTCAAACGGAAGGATGTAAGGTTCGGTAATCCACGTCTTTTTCGCCCACTCGTCCGCCCATTCAAAAATCAGACCTCCGGCGTACCCTTCTTTTTCCATCGCCTTCATCATCCGGACGATTCCCTCACCCTGAGCAGTTTCTGTCACTCCACCATGGTTATAACCATCGGGATTCTCGTGCGCATTACCCATTCCAGTAGCCAGACCAAATTCAGCAACAAGCATCGGATATTTCTGCTGTCCTGCTATGAATTCTCGGAGATAGCCCCCATAGCGGAAACTTCCCTCTTCATCGGTATACGCAGCATAGGAGGCTTCATTATTCATAAAGTCCGGGTAATTGGGATAAATGTGATAGGCCCCGAAAAAGCCGGACACGAGTTTTTCTTTTGTCGAAATGTTATTGATATCAACGGATACTTTGTCATTGTACTGAAGCGACTTATCCCCGGCCTCATTCCATTCCGAATCGTGTTCGGCAGGATCAAGCGTCGGCCAGCTGACGATCCCGACCGGATGCTGCCACTGATATTGATCCTCTTCGTACTGCAGAACGTAATCGCAGCTCATGGCAAGCCATGCTTCTGTGGGACTTGCTTCAGCTTCCGTATAGAGGTAGTTGCCGTTAAAGGTAAAACCCGCGTGATTCTCGTTGGTGCTAATCACCTCTTCCGGTTCAAGCTCTCTTCCCACAAGATATCCTGCGATGTAGGGAGAGACATCAGCGGTATACGATCCGTAGGCTCTTCCCGATCTTTCCGGTATGGTGATCTGCCCATGCATGGCATCGATGTCGTTTCTTATTTCACTTTGATAAGCGGCATTGTACGCTTCTTTCAGATAGTCATCACCCTCGGGGTTTTCCTCCGGCCATATTTCCTGATACAGCCACAGAATTGAATCCGGATGTTTTTGATTGTAGTAGACCAGCGCTGAATAGAACTGCGGCGGCATGAGCGTGTAGACTCTGATGCTGTTTGCCTTCATTTCTCCAATCTGATCGAACCACTTGAGATAGGTTTCTTCTCTGCAGGTGAATTCCGTAAACCATTTTCCGGGAATTGTTGAACCGATATTTACACCCTTGGAGAAGAAGTTCACCCATTCCCCGTTTTGCTGCACCTGAAACGAAGTCCCGGATGTTCTGGCCGAAACTCTAATTCCGGTACTGTCTGCAACCGCTTCCGGTTTGTTAACCGGCGTCCTCATGACTGTGATTGATTTCTGAATCACCGGTACATAGCATCCCCAATAGAATTTCGACTGGTCATTGTCATTTAAACCGGATAAACTGCGTTTGAACGCAGAAAATCCGTAATAATTGTACAGATTTCCAGAAAAATTCATTCTTGAAAACTCACCTGCGAAATAATAGGCTGAATACTGAGAGTTTTTCGAGCGTGTGATTGCCGAATAGCTTGTCGTCAGACCCAATTCTGCCAGTTTCGCTTTTCCCGAATTCGTTACATCAAAATTAAAGCTTGCCAGCATTTCTGTTGACGGGTCCGCCTTCACCAGTTCAAACCATTCATCATATGGAAAACATGCCGTCACACCGAATTCATCCTGGTACTCCGCATTAAAAGAAAGGGTCAGTCCGTTTTTTTCGATGTCTTTTTGATCCATCAAGACGATGACGGCATCATTCTCTGACACCAGGACATAGCCACCGCCTTCGAACTTCCAGTCTTCTCCCGTGTTTTTTTCATAATTTAAAATAATCGCATCCGACACTTCAATGGATTTCGTCAGATCTGTAAAATGTCTGCAACTCCATCCCGTCCAGGAAATTCCAAACAGATCAGCAAGGCCTTTTTTGTTGGATGAATCAGCAACTCCATATTCTCCAATGATCGTGTTGCCACCCCCAAGGTGGTTTTTCAGCGATGCAATTTCGTTTCCATCGAATCTGCCATTCAAGCTGTCCGAATTGTCAGTTGAGCTGTCATCATCTTTTTGAACCCCGGCGGAACCCGCCAGATAAATAAGATCCGGTTTTTCGTCCGTAGCCGGGATTTCTGTTATCTCGCGGGATTGTCCGTTTTCTTCAGAAATGACCTTTTCACTGTTTAACACCCACAACAGTCCTTTATTTTCTGTAGCTACTTTGTCTGGAACCGTTTTGTCAAGGATCCAGACATTAAGCGGGCTTGAATCCATCCTGTTCCAGAGGACAAACGGAAGAACAAAAACACAAAACAGGATGCTGAGGATGAACACACTCCATAGAATCATGGATCTCACTTTCATGTGGTTGCCTCCTGTTTTGCGTTAAACCCTTTCCGCTCCGCTTTCTGCCAGCCGGCCGGCTTTCTGAACATATTCAGATAACCCCCAAAACGCCAGAGACTGAAATACTGCCTGACACCAAAATTCTCAAGTACTGAATAGACAATCAGGGTGATCAGTTCTCTGGTGGAGAAATAGCGGCCGTTTTTTTCTGAAATCAGCAGCGAGGAAACCGAAACAAGCAAACCCATCAGCACGACAGAAACAAATAGAATGATCGCTATTTTGTAATTTAGTATTCCTAAAAGAATTGACAAAACGACCATCGCGTATCCCTGGAACTCGAAAAGCGGACCCATCATTTCAAAAATAAAGAAATAGGGCATGGCAACGGTCCCGATTTTTCCGTAGCTGGGATTGAAGAGCATTTTCCGATGGAAGGTCAGTATTTCGATCAGTCCCCGATGCCATCGGTACCGCTGCTTCTTAAGGGTTTTCATATCTTCCGGCACTTCCGTCCAGCAATTGGCGTTGTAGGCATAGAGAATCTTGAAACGCCGGTTGGACTCCTTCATCTGCCGTCCGATCCGGACCACCAGTTCCATATCCTCTCCCACCGTATCGGTTTTATATTTACCGGAGCTGGTGAGATATCCGCCGACGTTGATGACCCGTTCCTTCCTGAAAAGACCAAACGCCCCGGAAATGATCAGGAGGCAGTTAAAATAGGACCATCCCAGCCTTCCGGACATAAACGATCGAATATACTCAATCGTCTGAAACCTGGCAAGTTTGCTGCTTGCCAGACCTTTGGTTTCGATTTGTCCGTGTTCAACTGTGCAACCATTAATCGGGAGGATATTTCCGCCCAGAGCCGGAGTTTCCGTTTCCTCGTCAAGGGTCAGGGACGCCAGCTTGAGGAGTGCCTCATCTTCAAGAAGGGAATCCGCGTCGATTCCGCAGACATACTCCTTGTTGGCAATATTGATCCCCACATTCAGAGAATCCGCTTTTCCGCCGTTAACTTTGTCCACCACAATCAGTTTGGGTCGGGAACGATTCAAATAAACACCTCTGACCTTTTTGGCATTGAGTCTACTCTCATAGATATAATCGACCCGTTTTAAGTCGTAATAACGAATCAGCGTATTCAGCGTATGGTCCTTCGAGCCATCATTTACAATAATCAGTTCATGATCCGGATATTTGAGATTCAGCAGTGAATTGACGCTCTCAATAATTGTTTTTTCTTCATTGTACGCTGGTGCGATGATAGATATTGAAGGCAGCATTTTTTTCTTGAAAAGAAATGCTATGTCTTTGACATTCCATAAACGCTCCTGTCTTCTTACACTGATATAGGAAAACACCAACAAAACCAGATATACAAGATTAATCGCAATAGCATAAAAAGCGATGTAATAATTGAAATCCATCACAAACAATTTAAGCTGTTCCTGAAAAGCCATGATCAACAGTGTATTCCAATGGCGAAAGCAGTAAACAGCCGGTACCAGAAGAAAGCTTCCCATCAAGATCAAAAGCAGGCCCCGGGTTAACTTTTTATCGGTCTTATTTTTCTCTGAAGGTGCTGCTTCTTCAGGTTGCGTCAAGCCGCATTTGGAAACCAGTCGTTCTTCCAGATACATGGAAAATTCACCTTTCAAGCTCTCGGATCCCATCAGTACTTCTTTAACAATCGCAATGAGCTCATTTTCAACATTGATGTCATTGTTCTTATTCAGGAAGTCAATCACTTCACTGGTTCTACCAAGCCTCAGTATTTCTTTGACAATTATCACAGCGTCCTGATTGTTCTTTTTTGTAAGTTTCATGATAAAATATTCAATTTTAAGCGATAGGATTTTTACGAGTTCCTTCTTTACCTGGATATCTTCTTCCTCAAGAAAAGCCCTGATAACCTGGTTGAAATAAACCGGATTCTTTTCAGTCATCCGGGAAATGGCATTGACAGCGCCTCTTGCGGTATCTTCCTGTCGGATATAAAAGAGCAGTTTATCCATTTTTTCCTGTGATTGAAAATTGGAGAGCGCACCGACAGCAATGTTCTTTATTTCACGGTCTTCGGAATTGAGATATTTCTCACAAGCCATTTCTCGGGGATATAATTCAGTTAAAATATTGCAGGCTTTGATGACCAGGCTGTGATAGGCTTCCCCGCTGTTAACACTGACCGGCAGCACGCGGTGACGCCGGCAGCTGTCAGTTGGCTTGACTTCCCCCTGGTATGGACACAGCATGCTGTTTTTACCATCACCTGAAGCGTGCCAATGAATACAGGCGATACAGGTTCTGTTTTCGCCGTGCCCATAATGACGCCTCAATCTTTTTGTCTCTGTCGCTCTTGTATCGACTAGATTGATGAGATAGCTTTTCAGAATTTCTGAAAAGTAGACTGATGCAAAATCCACGATCAGTTCCTTTATTTCGATTTCACTTCGGTGTAGGATTGCCGGCAGATAGTGATGAAAATCTGCTCCGAAATCAGCGATCAGCATATTGACCTTATCCCGATAAAATCTGCTGGCGTTTAAGAGTGAATCCGTGATGACTGGAATAGATTCCGACTCGCCGATGTCAGCCAGACCATTTGCAATATAAAGTCTGACCGTGCTGGTTTTTTCCGATTTCAGCGTTTCTTCCAAGGCAATCCGCGCTTTTTCCGTGCCGAGGACACTCAGGTATGACACGGCTTCTATTTTAGTCGTTTCAAAGGGTGATTTCAGCTTTTTCAGATATTTCTTTTCGAATCCGGTTACATCAATTGTCTTTTTCAGATTTTCTTTTGTCTGCGGGTCTCCCTGCAACAATTCACTGATTTTGAAATAATCCGAAATCCTGATGTTTTCGTTGATTCCCGTCTTCTTTCCGATTGCAGCAGCGAGCAGTCGGGTTTCCTGCCATTTTGCGTTCTTAATGTTTTTTTTGCTTTCAATTCTGCCCATGAAAAGCCGGAATATGACAACAAAATCAATGGCGACGAGGACAAATCCGATCATGATCCATATTTCGAAAGTTTCAATCATCATGGCGATTTCCTTTAACTTTATTCTGAATCACGCCGATTATCTCCGAAAGCATGAACGGCTTCTTGAAATAGTGTTCCACCCCCAGGCTGGATGCACGAAGAACGGATGCATCGTTTTTTAAATAAGATAGATAAATAAATGGGATGTTTTTTGTGTTGGAGTCGGAAAGCAGCTTTTCCCGAAAAAGGAACCCATCCATTTTGGGCAGCATGATTCCCGATATAATCAGCAGCAAATGCGACTCCTTCACAATTTTCAGGGCTTCCTCTCCGTCTCCAGCTGAAATGACTTGATAGTTGATGTTCTCAAGGGATGTTGTTAATACATCAATGATGGTCTGATCCGAATCAACCAGCAGTATTTTGCCGATTTCCTCCCGGTAATCATCCAGCGCTGAGTGCCCGCACACCATATTCTGTCCTTTGCTTCTGGCAATCCGCACCCGCCTGAGTGCAATATTGTACAAAGCCTCATCCGGATTGACGCTGAATTCATCGTTGTCCCGGATATCGTCAAACCAGGTCACGCCGATGGATGCCGTGATTTTTTCAATGAATTTCTCAGAAGCCGCAATGGCATTTCTGATTTTCTCGGCCAATTCCAGGGTATCATCTTTCCGGGACTGCGGTATGTAACAGATAAATGCAAAGCCCTGAAGTCTGAAGAGCATGTCGTTTTTTCCTTTTAAGCCTTCCAGAATATACAATGCGTTTTTTAAAACTTCATCTACTTCATCGGTTCCATAGTAGTTTTCTATTTTTTCGAGATTGTCCAGACTGACTACAATCAGGGCCGGATTCTGTATCGATCGGTCCTGTATGATGCCATTGATTTCACTGTTAAGATAATTTTTGAAAAATTCAAAGTTAAACAAACCGGTAACTGGATCACGCGTCAGCCGATGCTCCGATTCCTTCAGACTCGCTTCAAGTCGTTCAATGCTTTCTTTTAACAGCTGGTTCTGTTCATTGAGCGTTGCAGAGGCCTGCTCAACTCTTTTGATGTTACTTTTGAATACTTGGGGCATGGAGATCTCATATTCCAGTGATATCATCTCAACCAGTGGCTCAATGATCATCAGCCACTGTAGGCCTTTTCTGATCAGCACCTTTTCAAATATTAAATTCCACAATTCATCACCGGTGTAATTATAATCGGTAATGTTCAGCTTTTCATCCAGGGTAATTTCCAAATCGCCAATCGCATCGACGACTTCCTCAAAATCAAATATGCTGGCATATCGTTTCAGCACCATCGTGCACATGGTCATGTAGCCCCCGGATTTTGCCAGGTCTTGTTTAATCGGGTTGAGAAATTTCCCGCATTCCAGATCTCTTAATGCCTTGATATAAACGGATGTGTTCTCATTGATGATTGATCCGTGCTGTGGCGCAATCATGTCAATATCCATTCCTAAAAAAACTTCCATCACCGGACGCAGGATGCTGTTTGAAGGCATATAGTGTTCATGAAATGTTTTCATCTTCTCGATGTAATCATCTTTTGCATAGAGATTCCACACAAACGAATATGCACCGAACAAATCGCTGGAAAACAAAACCTTCGATTCATAATCATACGTTGTAAAAGCGCCGGGGAAATGAAGATATGGGGTCATCACAAAACCAAGCGTTCTTCCCGATTTGAGGTTCAGCTGGTACTCATTTTCATTGATGATGTAGTAATCAGAGGTGATTCCGTAGAATTTGACCAGCAACTGCGTTCGCCAATGGGTTACAATCAGAAACTTGCCTCCGGCCTTTTCGAAGAGCGGCACACTGGCGCAGAAA
Source organism: Acetobacterium fimetarium (assembly GCF_014284475.1). Classification (GTDB taxonomy): domain Bacteria; phylum Bacillota; class Clostridia; order Eubacteriales; family Eubacteriaceae; genus Acetobacterium; species Acetobacterium fimetarium. The sequence continues at coordinate 70,190 of NZ_WJBC01000001.1, forward strand.
TCGGGATCCTGATGATGAAGGATGACATATTTTATTTTTTCCAGCGGCACGATGCTACGCACATTTTCATAAACATCCTCAAAATCAAGGACCGAACCCGGATCGATGAGAACCGCCTCATCCCCATCCACCAAAAGATAGGGATTGCAGTTCAATCCACCCTCCTGGGAGCTACCTCCGACCCAATATATGTCTTTTGCTATTTCTACAGTTCTCGGTGCACTCATGTTATCCTCCTGGCTTCCCGCCTCAACAACCATGAGACTGTCAGTTTTCAGTCAGGTTGAGGATGTAAAATTATGTCTTGCTTTCAGTATTTCAGAAACGAATGAAAACGACTTATCTACTTCGATTTTAAACCTTTTCATTCAAAATGGCAATTGTTTTTATCTGATATTTCCATGCTTGCTGCAAGCATGTAAAAAAATCAGAAGCCCTCCAGATGAATATACTCCATCTGAAGGGCTTCTATCAGTTTGATTTATCTTGAGACCAATACAGGTATCACTGCTTAAACTGCACTTTGGGGAAATACAAAATTTGAGACATCCCCAAGGCTTCTAAACGCCTCATCGTCTTCCACCTGACCGGATGAACCAATTGGATAGTATCCGTACTCGGTTCCTTATCAATCAAATGCTTAAATTCCCTTAATTTCAAGTTTTATTAAAGCTTAACGCTCTAAGATATAAGTGTGAGATAAATCTCTCACCTCTTTTTCTTTTCATTCCTAATATAAAAAAAACAACACATCTACCCGGGATGTGTTGTTTTTTTTATATTGATCGGCATGGTGTCGTTTTTCTTCACTCTGGCGCAAAGATCATTCATGGCAAACGGCTTTTATTTTATCAGCCTTCTTATTGAATCTGAAATTAATGTAGAATGCGCCAAACATCACAACCGCTCCAACAATACTGAGAAAGTCCGGTATTTCACCAAGAAAACAGGTTCCAAGAACAGCCGTAAAAATGATGTTTGAGTAATCGTAAATTGAGATCTGGTTTCCCGGAGCATACTTGTAGGCAAAGGTAATGCCGTACTGGCCGACTGCCGCTGATACACCGGTGAGAATGAGAATCACCAGTTGCCATATCTGCATGGGCACAAAGCCGCTGATCATTTTCGGTGCTAAAACGAGACAGGAAAAGCCCGAGAAAAAGCAGACAATGAGCGAACCGTTAACACCCATGGTGCCCAGATAACGGACACAGGTATAGGCAGCTCCAGCAGTGAATCCGCCGAGTATGGCAATCATCACAGGCAGACTGATGCCGGTGGCGAAGCTGGTTTTTGCAATCAGCAGCACTCCCAGAAACGCAACCGCTATTGCAGCAACCTGTTGTCTGTTCACGCGTTCGCCAAGAAAAACAGCTGAAAGTATAATTACAAAAAATGGCGAGAGTTTATTGAGTACTGATGCATCCGCCACCAGCAAATGGTCAAGCGAATAAAAATTAGACAGAATTCCAACCGTTCCGAGTGATGCCCGCATGAAAAGCCAGAACCATCCGCTCTTTGATACCGATGAAATGTTGCCTCCTCCACTGCGCAGCAGAATAAAAAAAGCAATTAAAAAGGCAATGAAATTTCTGAAAAAGGACTTCTGTACGGTGGGCAGATCGCCGGAAAGCTTGACAAATACATTCATTAAAGCGAAACCGAAAGCTGATATCAGCATAAATAGTACGGCCTTCTGTTTCTGAGATAGATTATCGATCATGATGACACCTCTTGATTGGAATACAGATATCCTATCTCAAATGGTATCTTAATTCAATGGCAAAACCTGGTTATATCGTTGACAAGCCCCTGAAATCGAGAGGCAGAATTGTTTTTAATAACGAACCCAGTCAACCACCAGGGACTGCTCCTCCTTTGCGGATGTCCCATCGAGCCAGATCGGATACCATGAATTGATCATCAGTTTCATTTTTTCCTTTGGGATCCCATCAGCCCACCCGGTTATAAAGATGTCGTCGATATAAAAATCAACCCGTTCTTCGTAATACTCAATCCGGTAATTGTGAAATCCTGCGGTTGGATCGAAACTGAGATCGCCCTCGTATGTGTTTTGTGCCTCTCCATCTGCATAGGTCGTAAGCAGCAGCTTGCCGTCCGGCTGGTTATGAACTTCAACATCAATCTCATACTCATAATCCGGCGCTTCATACAGAAAAAATCCGCTGATGGAAGAAGGCACATTCGGCAGTTTCATCCGTATCTCATAAGCACCGTATCCCTGGCTGGCCGTGGTGGCGATTTCCCCGCCTTCCAGTTTCCGAGCCGGCATGGTTATTTTCAGTTTTCCGTTATCTACGGTAACATTTTTGCTTTTTAACTCGGTTCGGCCCAGAGTCTTGTTCGAAACCGCCCAGATCGTTGTATCCATTTTTTTAAACTCTTCCTGGGTGCGGTAACACATGAATTTTTCCGTTGATTGTATCTTTGACAAAACCGTCGCCCCCTTATTCTCCGGCGATTGATCCCAGACGGTGATTTCAATGCGGTAACTCCCGGTCTCGACATCCTGGGGAATAGTCCAGCCGATGTCCTGTGTTATTTCACTTGCTCCGGCTGCCGTCGATTTTTTAATCTCGGAATAAACGACTTGATCAAGTCGGTTCAGCACCTTCAGGTCGGTCCAGATTTCTTTGGTGTCTTTGGTATTGTTTTTGATATCAATACTGCTCACCGCGTTATCCAATGGAAAATACGCTCCGGAAGGATAGGACGCATCAATTTTAAACCGCTCCTCGTTTTTGTTATTCACTTTCGTGATTGGATTTGCCAGGAACAAAACCAGAATGATTCCGCAAACTGCTGTTACTGAAATTGCGGCCAGCAAGATGTATTTTCTGTTCATCGACGGCACATCCTTTCTTTTTTTTCGATCATTCACTATTTTTAAAACCCAGCGGTGTTTTTTACGACAAATGACTTAATTTTTCCGGGATCATAAATAGTGATAATGTTATATTCCTTTGTCGTTTTATCCTGAACAGTCTGGTATTTATTGCTGATCACTCCGTCATACGCGTGTTCTTTGCAGTACCGTTCGATGATATATCCCGATTTGTTCTGTTCGATATAGCTTTTTTTCTGCCCGTCGTAGGTTCGATTGAGCAGATGGAGCCTTCTGTTTCTGGAAACCAGCAAGTCGATCTCATTTTTATTTTCAAAATACCAGTCATGAACTTTTTTATAATCTGCAGAAACTTCTTGTGTTGTTTCATTGGCATCCAGTTTCAGCATGCGCAGTGGTTCTATTGTCTCAACCTCTATTACACATAACTTTTCATTTTTATAGATGTCTGATTTCAGAATTTCAATCCAAAACGGCACGTACGCCTTTTCCGTTAAATAAATGCCGTTTCCATTATCCTGAATGTAATTTCTTCCTTTTAATCTGAATCCTTCCTTCAGGATGGACTTGGCCCTTCTATCACTGGTTATATGGTAGAGTTTCATCTTCTGCCTCCTGCATTGATGGACGCGATCGCAAAAATCAGCACAATGAAATCAAACAGTCCGTTAACTGACTGCAGCACCGTTCATACGTAAAAATGCTATTGTTCAACCGCATCAAGTTCGCTGTCTAAATCCTTGACAGACCCTTCGGGTTCATTTGGGGATAACGCCATGACAAAGCCGTCAGTGGGGTCTGTAAATGCCTGAGCTTTTTCAAAACTCGCATCAAGCAGATGCCCTCCCATGGTTCGATCTTCAGAAATAAAATGGAAATGATATCCCGGAACGTTCACACCGCCAACATACTCTGGGCACCATAACCCGACAATACTTCCTTTAACGTCGCTGAAATTGAAAACGACCTGTTCCTTGACAACCTCGGTCATGACTGGATAGGGTTTTTGCTGACTGGGAACGGAGCGGGCCTTGATGGTTTTGAACGTGCCATCGATTCTGAACACGTAAAACATATTTTTGTTTTCGATGAGTTTGTCTAGCTCGGCTTCCAGGGCCTCTAGGTTTGCAATATTGGCAAGATCCACTGTTGCATCTTCATCAAAATGTGTCACTGCAGCAAAAGGGGTGGTTTCAGAATCATTCACTTCAAGCACTTCACCGGTGGATTTTATTTTATACACTTTATTGTCAATCATGACCATTTCACCATCAAGCGTATTGAAGGTTCCAATACCGACATTCCCATATTTTTTTAGATCACCAAAAGTCTTGAATCCGTCATAATTACCTGCCAATAGCGAATTAATGGTGGATACCTGATAGAGTGTATCATTTTTCACCATCGACAACGCTTCACCATTTGAGTTTGAACATCCAGCCAGCAAACCGGCACACAAAACAGCCAACAGCATCAGTTTCATTTTATTTTTCATAACTTCTCCCCTTTTTAACAAAAATAAAAGGCCGATTACTTAACCGGAACGTGTCTGTCAAAAACAGGTCTAACCTGAAAAGCACACAACATACGATGACAAGCAATTAGCCTTTGCATTATTCGTATCGAATCACTTCCAATATTTTGCATTTTCAACGGTTCCTCGATAGCCGTAAAAAGTGACATAAATCCCTGTATTATCATCATTAAACCAGATCATCATGGATGTGGGATTATTCTCATCGCTCAGGTTTACTTTTGTGATGGTTTCCAAGCCATCTGTTCCAAGCAGCGCTTTCACTTCTTCATAAGTCATTCCTGGTGTGATGCTTGCCACCTGATCCTCGGTTACTTTAGCATTGCTCAAGGCAAATATTTTTGTGTTGTCAGTATTGTATACCGCTTTTGTATAAACCAAATTATCGGCATCATAAAAAACCGATACACCAAATCCGGTATCCGCATCAATGTAAATGTATTCGCCATTCGATTCCTTTGGCGTGCCGTTCAATGCCGCCTCCACCTCGTCTTTTGTCTCACGAAGCTGGACGGTATTATAGAAATTCAAGGCATCATCTTTCGAGACTTCTTTATCGCAGCCAGAAAGCACGATGACAACCCCCAGCAAAAAAATGGCCACTAAAAATCTGCTCAATCTTGTTTTTGTCATATAACTCTTCCCCTCTTTTTACACTAAAATCATTGATGTCCACGATCCAAACCAAGACAAAAAAAGCGCACCAGGTTAAACCTGTCCGTATCATTTAAGCCAGCCTCATTGATCAGACTATTTTTCCCGATACTTTGCCGAATAAACAGTTCCTTTGAATCCATCAAGCTGCACCGTAATGGCTGTCCCATCTGGATTGATCCAGGCCATACCACAGAGCGGCTTCTCCTGATCGAGTGGATTGGCCGCACAAACTACTTCAATTCCCTCCCCACCGAGGAGAAATCGCAACCATTCGTAGGTCATCCCCTTTTTTATGTTGGCCAGTTGATCTTTTGATACGGTTACATTGCTTAAGGCAATCAATTCACTTTCGCCATCGGGAGTGGCAATTCCTTTAAGCGTCACCTTACCATATACATTGTAATGAATAAAAACGCCGTAGCCGGTATCCCGGTTGATATAGGTATGCAGCCCATCTTCGTCAACTTCTGAAGTAACGGCCAAGGTATCTTCTACGTCTTTCCTGGCCTGCTCCATTTGAACCTTATTATAAAAATCAAAAATCAGCTGTTCATCAGCATCATATTTTTCTCTAAATGAGTCGTGATCGATTGAGTCATGGTCTGAAACACTTTTACTTCGGCTTATCAGCATAACGCTCCAGAGCAGCAATAACAGAATACCAATCAAGTGCAGAATCATCGCTGTTTCAGACATTATACTCTCCCCCTTTTTTAGAATCAAGTATTCTTGAGTCGTTTCTCTTTATTTTTACCCCAATCGGTAATTACGATCAGTTACTTCAGCTTTCCATGCTGATCCGTTTCATCACCCTTTCCTCATTGAATTTAATCATATCATAATCATAGATTTCTTCTGCCGCCGTGGGACTCAAGGCCCTGCTGAATACATAACCCTGTATTTGGTCGCAGTCGCCACGCCGCAGGATCAAGAACTGCTCCCAATCTTCAATTCCTTCAGCTGTGATCGTCAAATTCAAACTGTGCGCGAGCATGATCAGACTATCGATGACTTCTATATTATCGTCATTCAGGAACTTATCATTAATTGATTTATCCAGTTTGATTTTATCAACCGGGATATAGGTCAGATAATTAAGCGAGGAATATCCGGTTCCAAAATCATCCAGGACGATCCTAATCCCGGCCTTTTTTAATTGATTGAGAAACTCCATTGTCTTCTGATTGTTCTCCAGCAGGATGCTTTCTGTAATTTCAATCTCAATCGATTTCGAATCCACGTGATTGTCCTTCAGCTGTTTTTGTAAGTGTTCAATGTATCCGGCATCTCGCAGCTGCTTGCTTGAAAAATTGATCGCCACCGTTTTTTCGGTTAATCCATGTTCGCGCCAGGACACGATTTGTCTGACGGTTTCTTCCACGACCCATCTTCCCATTTCAATAATCAACCCGTTTTCCTCCGCTATCGGAATGAACCGGTCCGCCCCAATTTGATATTTTTTCATTCTCAGAAGGGCTTCAAATCCGGCAATCATCCCGGTTTTCAAATCAACCGGAGGCTGATAGCATAATTCAAAGCCATCTTCCTGCAGCGTCTCTCTCAGCATTGATTCAACAATAATCTTCCGATTCATTTCTTTTTTCATCTCATCATGATAGTAGACATAATTGTTCTTGCCGTCATGCTTGATGCTATACATCGCGGTATCAGCATTCATCAACAATTGATTGATGTCGGTGCTGTCAGTGGGATAGCAGCTGATGCCCATGCTGATGCTGATGTAATTCACAGTACCCTCCAACAAAAAAACATTCTCGAAAACCGAATTGATTCGTTTGATATAGGTTTCTATTTCTGCCGGTTTTGTGGTGTTCATGATCAGCACTAAAAACTCATCGCCGCCAAGCCTCGCCATGAGCATGTTTTCATCCGTAATTATTCTTAGACGCGCCGCTATTTCTTTCAGCAACTCATCACCGCAAGAGTGCCCCAGCGTGTCATTGATCCGTTTGAAATTATCAATATCAAAAAGGAAAACTGCTCCTCGATGCTTCGCCTTCAGCTCTTCTGACAACTTATCGATAAAACTCATGCGATTCGGCAGACCGGTCAGGAAATCGTGTTTTGCCAGATACTTGATATACTCATCCTGTTCCTTCAATTTTGTTGTGTCGACGAGAATACCATGTATTTTCTTCGTATCGCTGGCGGGGTCCAGAATCCCTTTACCGCGGACTAAAATCCATTTTTTGTCGTTTTCTTCCTCTCCTATCGGGACCTGAATGTTGATTTCAGTCGTTTCGCCATGCAAATATCGATTCAATTCGAAAACGAGTTTTTCGCGATATTCTTTGGCAACAATCTTGTCCAGGAGTTCAATGACATTCTCCTTTTTTTGATTTTTGCATTGACGATTCGCGAAAAATTCTCCGATACCATCAAATCATTTGTTGCCAAATCCATTTCCCAAACCGCACTGTTCGTGCTTTCAATCGCTATCTCAAATTTCTGGTTCAGGATGCCCACTTCTTGAGCATGCTCACGGACGATTTCATACTGGCTTCGCAGCGCACCTTCCGTTGCCGCCAGTTCTCCATACGTCATCTTCAATTTGTTGTTGGTTTCTCTCAACTGATTTTGTATCGTTCTGCGCTTTATATTGTCTACAATTAAAATAAACGTGACTAGTGTCAGACATAAAACGATGATCCCAATGGCGATCAACGCACTGCGATACTGCATCAGCGGATTTTCATCTTTATTGATCAAAACCGCACCTTCCGGAATCAATCGTTCATCAATATTATATTTCTTAATTAAATTGTAGTCAAACGAATAGAAATAGGGTGTCTCTTCAACTAAGTCGATGGCTTCAACCGGTTTGCCGTTGAGAATATCCATGATCATTTGACCGGAAATTCGTCCAAACGCTTCAAAATCAATCACTTTCCCCCCGAGCATACCCTTGCCAACACCGCCAAGCGTTGCCGTATAGACTGGAATCTGCGTATGTTCTTTTATGAAAGCATATTCACTGTCCAAATCCAGATAGGCTCCTGTTTTGTCGACGTTCATATTCAGAAAAACAGGAATGGTGTCATCATCCAGCGATTCCAGCATCCCGCCAATTTCTTCAAAGGTATAATCGGATACATTTAAAATGCTGAATTCCAGGTCTGGAAAAGATGACTGTTCCGTTTTAAACTGTTCCTGATCACCAATCCCCGTCAGTGTGGAGTCCGCTAGTGCCACCACTTTCTTTGCCGCAGGGCTAAATGCCTGGGCAATTTTAATCGTATCGGTTAACGACATCTTTTCAAGTATCCCTGTTATATCGGGATTTAAAGCTGCCTGTCTGGCAAATTCCAGGTCATTGATCGCCAAAAAGACGATGGGTGTCCGGGGAAATAACTCAGTCTGGTAATCCACTGCAAATTTCAGGGCATTGTCATCGCCGACCATAACGGCATCATACTGGGGTACATTTTTCAATTTGTAAGATAGGATCTGATAAAAAAGCTCTTTGTTTTCTGTTGTATCGAGACGTTTTGTATCCATGAATTCAATATCAAGAACGACATTGTCATCCAGACTCGATTGAATGCCTTTAATCTGATCAGGAATCGTCTCATAGCTTTCGCTGTAGGAGCTGATAAACAGCACATGTTTCTGCCCATCTGCTGCGTCGACTGATGTTGTCGGCGTTAGCATAATCAGAAAAATAAAAGCAATCAGATTGAAGAAATAATAACCAATTCGATTTTTTCTGCTCTTATAAAAAGACATCTCCGACTCCCCTCTTATTCAAAATTCACTGTTACGATCATCCCGGGCGCTTGCACAACGACCAGGAGCTTCCCAGCAAGTTTGCACCAATCAATTTTCACATTGGTTGACGTATAAAATACCTGGATTATGGTTTCGGCCACTCAGCAAACATTCCATCAAGCGCTTTTTTTATGTTTTATTTACCCTTTTTGTCCGAACCCAAACAACTGTTTTCATTTTATCATCAGACAACACCATTTACAATCGCAACATGTCAAATCGGCCAATAAAGATCACCTTGATGCGTTGTCAATATCATGAACATTTTGCTGTGATTTATGGTACAATTTTATCATTACTGAAATTTGAAATTGATGAAGGCTAGCAAGAGGAGAAAATAATTGCATAAAAAGAACAACAGCACCGAAAATATCAGCGCCGCCCACCTGACGGCGTTGCTGACCATTCTAATCTGGGGAACCACTTTTGTTTCCACTAAAATTTTACTGAACGACTTTACTCCCACTGAAATACTAATTGCCCGTTTTGTTCTGGGTTTCCTGGCCCTGTTTCTCATTTATCCGCACCGCTTAAAGGTTACTGATAAGAAGCACGAAATTGTTTTTGCATGCGCCGGACTGTGCGGGATGACCCTTTACCAGTTTCTCGAGAATATGGCTTTATCGTATTCTCTCGCTTCCAATGTGGGGGTGATTGTTTGCATCGCACCTTTTTTCACAGCCATTCTGGCCCAAGTCTTCCTCGACGGCGAATCGTTAACGCCGCAATTCTTTGTCGGTTTTCTGATCGCAATCTCAGGAATTATTCTAGTCAGTTTTAATGGCAGCGCCACTTTTGAACTAAATCCACTCGGTGATCTTCTGGCCGTCGTGGCCGCTATGGTCTGGGCGATTTATTCCATCCTCGGCAGAAAAATCAGTTCTTACGGATACAATACCATCCAGGCTACCAGACGCACTTTCTTTTATGCTATAATCTTTATGATTCCACTGACATTTTTCTTTCCCTGTGACTGGGAATTCGCACGTTTTGCTGATCCGGTCAATTTATTTAATATTGCCTTTCTTGGATTGGGCGCATCCGCATTCTGCTTTGTCACATGGAATTTTTCGGTTAAAGTCCTTGGGGCTGTCAAAACAAGTGTTTATCTCTATCTGAATCCGGTGATTACCGTCATCACCGCGATGATCGTTCTCGAAGAAAAAGTCACCATAATGGCAGCTGCGGGAACGGTTCTGGCTCTGACGGGTCTAATTGTCTCGGAAAGTAAATTTAGTTGGCGAAAACGCAGCCGTGATGCAGATTCCAAAACCGGTGAAGAAGTCCTCTGAGACACCAGGCCTTTCTCCATGCTGATCCGTTTCAGAAATGATAAAGCCAACAGAATCGTTATGGGATATATAACAACTATGTTGGCTTTATTGTTTTGATTTCTTCGTTTGGTGATTCAGAATTCATTTTTTTCAAGGATCTTCTCAAGCTCTTCTGTATGACTCGAAAGTTCTCTGATTGTCTCCTGTGACAGCGCTTCATCAGCGATGCGGTTGCCATCGTGCAGCATGGCATCCAATTCATCATGCAAGTTTTCCATCCTGTTGCTTATTCTGATGATCTCTTCTTTGGTGTCAATCCGGCTTCTGACATCATCAACGGTGACAAAGTCCTCATCATCCAGCGTGTATTCGGAAACCTCTCTGATGATCGTGCAGTCATAGCCGAGGATGTTTTTTACCGTTGTGGCAAAGGCCTCCTTGGCGACTTCATCTCCGTGAACAAGGAAAACGCTCTTCGGCTTCGCCTTAAAACCGGAAAGCCATTCCAGCAGATAATCCCGGTCGGCATGTGCCGAAAAACCCTCCAAAGAATAGATTTCGGCATTGACGCGAACTCTTTCCCGCAACAGCCCCACAAATTTCTCGCCTTTTATGATCGCTCGGCCGAGTGTCCCTTCCGCCTGGAATCCGACAAAAACAATGCTGTTTTTTGACAACCAGAGGTTATGCTTCAGATGATGCTGCACTCTTCCCGCATCCGCCATTCCGCTTGAGGCAATGATGATTTTCGGGGACTTGTTATGATTCAGTTGCTTGGACTGATCGACGCTTCGCGTAAACTTCAGATTTTTAAAATTGAGGATCTCATCGCCTTTGGCAATCTGATTTTGCGTTTTCTCATTGAAATACCGGGCATTTCTCCTGAAAATCTCCGTCGCATTTGTTGCAAGCGGACTGTCGACATAAACCATGATTCTATCCAGTGTTTTTCGGTGCTTTTCATGACTCTCATAAAACAATTCCAGATCACGGATCAGTTCCTGGGTTCTGCCCAGAGCAAAGGAAGGAACGACAATCGTCCCGCCGCGGCTGATCGTCTTGAAAATAATGTCCATGAAACGCCTTGAGCTTTCAGCATGTGTTTCATGAGCTCGATCACCGTAGGTCGTTTCCATGATCAGATAATCTGCTTCTTCAATCAGCGTCGGCTCATTGAGCATCAGCTGATTTTTATCCCCGATATCTCCGGAATAAACCAGTTTTGTTTTCTTTCCGCCTTCTTCAATCCAGAGTTCGACAATGGCGGCCCCCAGAATATGGCCGGCATCACATAATCGCACCGTCATCCCGGGACCGATTTCGATCATCTGACCATAATTCACCGGGCTGAAATACCGGGCACAGACGGCAGCTTCATCCTGAGTGTAAAGTGGCTTCACCTGCGCCCGACCGGAACGGCGGGATCGCTTGTTTTTCCAGGCTGCATCCATTTCGTGGATATTTCCGCTGTCCTGAAGCATGATATCCGCGATTTCGGCGGTTGCACCGGTGCAGTAGATTTTGCCTTTAAACCCGCCTTTAACCAGAAGTGGTATCCGGCCACAGTGATCAACATGAGCATGACTTAAAATCATAAAGTCGATCTCCGATGGCATAAAATCAAAATCCAGATAATTCAATTCCTCCAGCGCCTCGTTCCCCTGGAACAGACCGCAGTCCAGCAGGAATTTATACTTGTCTGTGGTTATCAGGTGACAGGAACCTGTCACGGATATGGCCGCTCCCAAAAATTTGACCTTCATCTCATTCACCTCTTTCAGAAATAGTTATCGGCAATTAAAATTGTCTTTCTGATACCGCCGCAGTAACTCATGTGATTTCTTCAAATTTCGTTAAACGATCTTTATTTTTTATTTACCCCGCAATTGACAACTTACGCTCATTGCTCGCTCTTTTCATTAAACTTCTGGTTTGAATAATTTTATTCGCCACTGTCCATTAATCGTATTTGCTTATTCAAATGCAGAAATGCCTGATTTAAACCGGCCTCTGGTTTCACCCTTCTTTTACATTAAAATGAATTATATATTAGAATCACTCTTGATTTATTTCCAATTCGTAGTATACTTAATATATTAAATTTCATTCACCAGGAGGATTTTAAAATGGCTATTGTATGGACTCCTAACCTGTCCGTAGGCGTGGAAAATATTGATTCTCAGCATAAAGTATGATTTGAGAAAGCTGACCAACTGTTTCAGGCCGGTAAAAATGGAAAATCAAGTGAAGTTGTGGTTCAGTTATTTGATTTTCTCGATGATTATACAAAGCAGCATTTTCACGATGAAGAAATGTATATGCAAAACATTCGCTATCCCGAGATCGAGGTGCAAAAAACTGCCCATAAGAAATTCATTGCGGATCTTGCTAAACTGAAGACGGAATACCAGACTTCCGGGGGTAATATTTCTCTGATTATCAACGCCAACCAAATGATTATTGACTGGCTGACCAAACATATTTTCAACATGGATAAAAAAATTGGTGCTTACGCCAAAATAATAAAATAAAAAGCCGAATACTAAGTTAATCATTTCAAGTTGCCGGCAAGCGATCCGCGTTCATCTCATGATGGTTTGATTCGGCAACGCGACACACGGAGAATAGGATGGAAAAAATAGGACTCATCAACTGTTATAAAACAGCACAAAACTGTGGCGGGAAGGGCTGTAAAAAAGCTTATAAAGAAAGACGGGACGGCTTCGAACGCTATGCGGATGAAGCTGTTAAAATGGTCCGTTTTACTCACTGCCACGGCTGCGGCGAAAAAGCCCTTGCCGGTGTGATGAAGGAAGCTGATAAAATGGCGAAAAAGGGTGTCACAACCATCTATCTTTCTTCCTGCATGCAGTCTGTTTGCAAATATCACGACGCGTTCATCGCCGAGTTGTCAAAACGATTTGACGTGATCGATTATACCCACGGCACTGAAAAATAAATTAAGAAAAAAGCACCCCTTACCAGAGTGCTGAGATGATTAACAAACGCTTTATTTGACATCCTGATACTTCTGAATGGTCAGGATGTTTTTATTGTCCTCAAAACGATAATTCACCGAATCCATGCTCTTTTTAACCATCAGAACACCCAATCCGCCGATATCACGATCGTCAGCCGTCAGGGTGATATCCGGCTCCGGGTTGTCAAGCGGGTTGAACGGATTTCCCTCATCGATGAATTGAATTTCCAGCAATGGCGGGTCGCCGCAAACATCAAACTGAATGACCACGTTTCCCGTGTCAGGGGCATAGGCATAATTGGCTATGTTTACATAGATTTCTTCCACCGCCAAATCAATCTGATACTGCGTTTTCATGCTGGCCCCTACCGTCTCAAGTTCTGCATCAATAAATTCGAGCACCCCTGGCAGGTTTTCCGTCGACGCATTAACGGTCAATCTCTTCATAATAATTGTTCTCCTTTACTGTTGGTCAATAAATCCATTGAAACGCCCAGTACTTCAATGGTTTTAATGGGATGAAATCCAAGCCTCTCATAGAAGATTCGATTGTTTTTGATATTGCTGTTTTCAAGATAAATCGGACAGTCGCGGAATTTATCAATGGCATATTCCATCAGTGTCTGACCGGCTCCTTTCATGACGGAACCGATCATAAACAGATAATGATGTTCGCGGTTATAATGATAACGTTCCGTGATCAGTCCTTCGTTTTCCAGTTTTATCAGGCTTTTAATTTGCGTGATCATTAAAAATTTGAGTATTTCTCCAAACATTCCGCTTGTAAGGGCACTGCGCAAGCTGAAAAATGGCATTCCCTTGAAGTTCCAGATAGATACCCCGACAATTTTTTCATCAACGACGGCCGTATGAACTTCGCCGTTTTTATTATAGTAGTCAATCATCAGTTTCAAATACCGCCGCAGTTCCCGTTCATTCTCAAAAATCGCCTGATAAAGCGGATCTTCTTTAAACGCTTGCGTCAAAACATCGGTGATCTGGTTCACCCCATCGCGGTTCTGTTTTTGGTCTATTATTGTCATCATACCTGCCTCAAAAATATTTCTTTGTCGATTTCGAAAAATGTAATATCATCGCGTGTCCAGATCTCCCGGCCCCCCAAAGATGACAGGATGGCATTTCCGTTCGGGGTAATTGCATATGAAAATATTCGCGCGATGGGATATCCCGCCTGATGCTTCCGGCTCAGAAAATCACGAGTTGACTCCACCAGTTGCTTTGAAACACCCTGGTGACGAAAGGACTCACCGACAACATGGTCAAACAGCAGAATGTGGTTTCCCGCACACTTTTGCAGCGGCCTGATTTCCGTATCGCTAAGATCGTCATCAATATATTCCTGTTTCAAAGCCCCCCGTTCGTAGACTGCGGTGGTCACATTGAAAAAGCCGAGAAATCCCATCAGCAGGTCTTCAGCATAAGCGGCAATAAATCCATCCCTGAATTTCAGAAACCGTTTCAACGCCATGCCTTCATTTGTCAGTATTTCATTCCCAAAAATCCTGATATCGAGGTCAAGAATGTCTTGGAATTCCGCCACTGTCATATTGCAACCGTATTTAATCCTGATGTTCATGATCTTATTCCTCAAGCTTGAATCCAAGCATGGTGATATCGTCAAACTGTGGTTCGATACCGGCAAATTTGTCCACATCCTCTAAAATGCTTCCGCAGAGTGACTTGATATCATGCTCTTTATTTGCGGCGATCAGAGCAGTCAAACGGTGTTCGCAGTAAAATTCTCCGGCCGGATTGTTGGCCTCGGTAATACCGTCGGTATAGAGATAAATGATATCACCTTTATCGATTTTTGATTCATTCAACGAATATTTAGCCGTTTCAATACCGGCGCAAACAAATCCTTTTTTCCCGGTCAACATTTCAACCGACCCGTCCTTCTTCCAGATAACTGCCGGATCATGACCGGCATCGCACCACTGAATTGCGCCGCTTTTCAGATTGATAACGGCAATAAACAGAGTGACAAACATGCCCTGTTCGTTGTTTTTACACAGGCTGATATTGGCTTCGGTCATGACCTCGTCAACCGGCAGATGCCGCAGCACCAGGTCTTTTACCGTGGCCTTGGACATAGCCATAAACAAAGCGGCTGGAACCCCTTTGCCCGACACATCACCGATGACAATGCAGAAGTTGTCGTCATCCACAAAGAAGAAATCGTAAAAGTCGCCGCCGACATCTTTCGCCGCCCGCATCGATGCGTAAATCGAAAATTCGTTTCGGTCCGGGAAATTGAAATTGTGCGGCAACATCCCTTCCTGGATCAGCGTCGCAATGCGAAGTTCGGTTTCGATACGTTCCCGCTCGGAGGTGACCGTTGTCAGCTCGCTGATATAGCGGATGATGTCACTGGTCATTTTATTGAATGCTTCAGCCAGAATTTCGATTTCATCACCGGTTTTTACATCGATGTCCAGCGCCACGAGCTGCCCCAGATCTTCATCCACATTGGTATTGACAAAATCCGAGGCGTTGTCGACAATCACCTGAAGCGGGCTGATAATCGACCGGTTCAGGAAAAACAGATAGATTCCGATAAAAAAGCCAAAAATCAGCAGCGCGATGGCAGATACCAGCATGATGTACTGGCTGAGTGTCTGGTTGATGACTTTCATGGACATATCCGCACCCACCACCAGCAACGGATTTCCATTGGCGTCGCGGATAACGTCGAATGCGCTGATCAGATAACCGAATTCGCTGTCATTCGTGATATAGATTTTAGCTGCATCAGGATTTGTGAAGAGCTCGTTTGCCGACTTAATATCTTCTACCGGGTAATAGTCGGTCCCCAACAGATCGCCGAGCACAAAATGGCCTTCTTCCCCCGGCTTGGTTCCCTGGGCGAACACATGCAACCCCTCTTTTGTTGGCACATAGGCATACAGATACTCGAGATGGTTTTCTTCCTGAATGACCTGAAGCTGTCTGACAAACAGATCATAATCCGCGTCGGTCGCCAGTGTCTCATAATACTGATTCACCTTGTCTACCGGCACCAGTTCTGCCGCGGTGTTTACCAGCGACGTGATGTTGTCCTCGTATCGGGCGAACATCGAATCGCGGTAACTGAAATAGGATACCAGGATGATGGCGGCGCAAAGCACCAGTGCCAGAATCATACTTGCCGATGTGAATTTGGTTCTAAGACTTATTTTTCGAATACGATTTGGTTCTTTCATAAAGACCACCTTGTTCTATAGAATTATGAGTAGGTTATTGAAAACGAGTGTTCGGTTGTATGCGAAAGCTTTTGCTTTTTTACGGACGATGGAAACGCCGAGGTAATCCAGGGCTTCATCCGGTTCATCTGATTCTTCAAATGGATTGTAGCTGGTGCTGTCGTCGCGCATCCGGATGTAAATATCCTCATCGAACAGCGCGATTTTTATATTGATATAGTGCGGTTTGCCGTCGTTGAATCCGAAATTGATGATATTGGCTGCCAGTTCCTCAATCGTCAGATTGATAAAATACGCATCTTTTGCATCGATCTCAAGCCTTTCACAGAAAGCTTCAATCTCCTCGACACAGCGCGGGAGCTCCGTGATATCGGAAGAAAGTGACGTTTCTAATAACGCATCCTGACTGATGACCGGTTCGGTAAAAAGCAACAGATTGCGATAGCCGCCCTTTTTCTTCATCACGACCGCAATGATCAGTAACATCGCCGTTGTGATGCTTTCCGCTGCAACCAGAGCCATCGCCGTTCCCGAAACGCCGAAAGCCGGGATAAACCAGGCTGAAAAGAACAGCAGCAGCAGAAACCCACGCATGAAATAAATGGCTCCCGCAAAAACCTGGCGCTTGATCGTCTGGTAAAAACTGGCCATGACACAGTTGAAACAGCTCTGAATCACCGAAAGCGCAAAGATCCGGATCGACAGAACCACAAGCGGTAAATTCTCCCGCATGCCGAACAGCGATGCTATCGGTTTGGCAAACAGCAGTAGAATCAGGGTGCAGAGAACCCCGAGGATCAGGGAAGTCCGCAACGATAACCGCATCGTGTTGTAGATGCCTTCGGTATCCTTCTCGCCCATAAAAGTCCCCACCAGCGGCGTCAGTGAAAGTGAAATACCGTCAAACACAGCATAGGCAAACAACGAGATGTTAAACAGAATATTGTAGACCGCCAGCCCGCTGAGGCCGGCCACCGCACTTAAAATATTGTTGATCACAATCAGCGTGATACCCTGATAGACAAATGTCGATGCAATGCCAAATCCGCCCCGAAAAAGCCGGTAGGCAGCGGCCGGCGAGAAAGACGCCCGGTGCAGCTTCAGATGATTGTGTTTTTTTAAGAAGTGCAGCAGATAAATCATGACGGCCGTCAGCTGTCCAAGCACCATCGCCAGGGCGGCGCCGAAGACGCCCATGCCCAGGTCGAAGATCAAGATCAGATCAAGCCCGAGATTGACCACCACCGACACGCTGATGCCGATCGTCGATAAACCCGGATCGGCATCGCTTCGAATCAGCAGCGAAATCACCGGCGCCAGAATAAATACCGGGGCCGTCATCACAATCGGACCGATGTAGTCTTTGGCATCGGCAAGTCCCGTACCGCCTGACAACACGATCAGTTGCGGCAGAAACAACATCCCGAACACCGCGATCAGTACCCCAGTAATCACCGAGAAAAGCATGGCCTGGGTAAAATAAGCACAGGCCCCGTCTTTATCCTCGGCGCCGATGCATTCCGACACCTTGAGGGAACCGCCCACGCCAAAAGCATAACCGATCAGATTATAAACCATGTACACCGGCATCGCCACGGCCAGTATCGACAGTCCCGTTTCGCCGAGCGCATTTCCCAGGATAATCGCGTCCACAAATGTGCCCATTACCACTCCCGCCGCGGCGAGGATACTGTTGACTGCAAAGACACGAAATGCCTTGCTGACAAAATGTTGATTGTTCATGCAATCCTCACCGTCATTGACAAGCGACGGCGTGATGCCCTTGTCTATCAATCCGCGATTTCCCATTACGAATTGGCACATCACTTTGCCCGCAACGCCATAAACTTTTACTATTTCCATATGTGTCCGGATTCATCCGCCGGTCGCGAAAAATCGTTGTCCACGTTCTTTTTTCTTCCATTTTCATTTTACCTTTCAAGCCACGAAAAATGCTATCGTTTTCATTTTTTGACCACAGATGCCTTCGTTTATATAAAACGATATTGGCCGGCTAGATTTTGACTCCATCAGTAATCAAAATTACAATTGTCAAACCTGAAAAAGATATACACGGATATTATACCATATAAAATATACTCGTTGTCGGACTTTTATCACGATGTAACATGTATTTTCGAAATACAATCACCAACAACCTTCTTGACTTTATTACCCCCCTAGAATAGAATATTTAAAGATATTCATTTTTAAAGAATATTTATCATAATATATCTGGAGGTAATTCTATGCTTAATAAACGATGGCAGCATCTGGTGCTGGGCGCGCTTGTTCTTCTGTTTCTCGGACTTCTTTACGCCTGGTCGATTTTCAGAGCTCCCTTGACCAAACAGTTCACATCCTGGTCGGCAACTGAAATTTCCCTGACTTTCACCATCTCGATTATCATGTTCTGCGTCGGCAGCATTCTCGGCGGTAAACTGGCCGCAAAATTTTCCAGCACCGTGATTCTGCTGATATCGGCTGCATTATTATTCATCGGCTTTTTCAGCATTTCGTTTATGTTGAACCCCGACAATCCTGGACAGAGTCTGGTTGCCCTGTATATCTTTTACGGTGGCTGTTGCGGCCTTGGTGTCGGCATCGGCTATAACGGCATCATGAGTGTCCTGATGAAATGGTTTCCCGATCGCAGCGGGTTTGCATCCGGCATCCTACTGATGGGTTTCGGTTTCGGCGGACTCGTGCTGGGCAGCCTGGTCAGTGTGCTGCAGGCTCAATTCGGACTGCCGCTGGTCTTTCGGATGATCGCCATTGCGACAGCCATCCTGCTGGGATTAAGCTCGATCGTCATCAAAGCGCCGAATGCGGATGAATCGGCGGAATTGAATCGGATGGCCGCGCTGACAAATAAAAAATCGAAAAAGCCATCAACTACTGTTCAAAACATCCCGTCATCCAGGATGCTTGCTTCCCCCATCTTCTGGATCTTTTTCATCTGGCTCGTCTGCATCAGTGCCGGCGGCCTGCTGGTTATCAACAGCGCGGCCCTGATTGCAACGGCTTTCGGTGTACCGGCAGTGATGGGTCTGATTGTCTCCATATTCAATGGTGCCGGACGCGTCATTTTTGGAACGATGTATGATAAATATGGTCGTGATCTCACCGTCACAGTTAACGCCATCACCCTTCTCCTGTCCGGAATCGCACTTTATCTGACCGCGGTAACCGGCAGTCCGGTGCTGTTGTTAATCGGCCTGCCGCTCGTCGGCCTCAGTTACGGTGGCGTTCCTGCCATCAACTCATCCACGACGCTGCGAGTCTGGGGACCTAAATACTATCCCGCCAATTTTGGCTGGGTAACCTGTAGTCTGATCCCGGCTGCTTTGGTTGGTCCGATGATCTCAAGCGCGCTGCAGGAGCAGTCGGGCGGCGCCTATAACAGCACCTTCCTGATGCTGATTGTATTTGCCATTTGCGCCTTCGGAATCGGCATCCTGCTTAATCGGCTGGCTCGTAAATCGGAACAGGAAGCCCTGCTCCTGAGCAACGCCGCCGTTTCTGAAAGCAAAAATTAAACAACGATAAAAACACGCCTTCCGATAAACTTCGCGGAAGGCGTGTTTTTATTTTGATTCTCTTCGTTTTAAAAAAATTACAGAACACTTAATCCGGCTTTAGCCACGCTCATATCTTCATCAACACTTCCGCCGCTGACTCCGATTCCGGCGATGATTTTTCCATCTTCGAAAATTGGGAATCCGCCACCGAATACAACCATTCTGCCCTTATCACAGGAAGCGATTCCAAAGAGCTGGCCTGCTTCTTTGGCCAGAGGAGCGGCCGCATCCGTACTCATTTTAAGAGCAACCGCTGTATACGCTTTATTTGCCGCAATATCCATGCTGGCCAACAAAGAGTCTTCCATGCGATTGTATAACACCATATTTCCGGCCGCATCGACAACGACAATCACCATCGGCACATCGATTTCGACTGCTTTTTTAGCAGCGGCTTCAGCCATTTTTTTCGCCATGTCCAACAATTTTCCGGTTTTAGTCATTTTTTCTTCCTCCAATTTTAATTAAATTCTTTTAATAAGTACCCGTTAAATTTCTGTTTAAACATAGGATTCAGATTTTAATAACGCAGTAACCGGGAGCTCCCGCTTTAGAAACATGTTAACGTAAATCTGCCCCTGGCATCCCTTCTTCTGATTGAATCACAATGCGCAATCCGATAAAACATATCAAAAGATTGAAACTTAAGTTTAATTTTCATCTTATTTGTTGTATAATGCCATTAACATAGCAAATGCAATATGTCGACCGTGTTGTCATGGGAAATCGGCTGCGATTTCTGAGCTTTAAATTAAGAGATTGGAGAAAAGAAAATGACCAAGATTTATGATAATTTATTTCAGTTTACCGATTATATCCAACCCTATCAGTTATCACTGCATCAATATTTACTGCTGACCGAAGAACCGATTTTAATCCATACCGGTACCGTCAGGCAGTCCAAAGCCGTGCTCCCGAAAATCAAAGAACTGCTGGGCGACAGAACGCTCAAATTTATTTTTGTCTCCCATTTTGAATCCGATGAGTGCGGCGGTCTTTCCGTTTATCTGAAATCCTTTCCAGATGTCATTACCGTTTGTTCTGAAATAACGGCCCGACAATTATGCGGTTTTGGTTATACCGGAAAAGCGATTCCCAAAAAAAACGGTGAAACCTTGATCGGTAACGATTTCGCCTTCACCTGTGTCGGATACCCGTCAGAAATCCATCTGCAGGACGGACTCCTGTTCATGGAGCATAGAAGCGGCATATTTTTCAGCAGCGATTTGATGTTTCGTTTCGGCGATGCCCATGGCCAAAAAATGGACAGCAACTGGCAGGAAGAAGTATCATCGATTGGTCTGGAGCGGGTGGCCAGTCCCGAAAGACTGTCAAGAATGAAAGCGGAGTTACTCCATTTCAGTCCTGAGTTTATTGCCGTGGGCCATGGCCCCTGCGTGAATTTGCAGTAACCGATTAACCAAACCATTAAACCGCTCCGCTTAAGTAAACGAAACCACAGTAAAAAACAACAACAAAAGGGCTCTGGCCGAATAGCGTTTAAGCTATCGGCCAGAGCCCCCTTTTTTTGACAAATAAAAAAAACTTATGCGGTTAAGCATAAGTTTTAAATATCAGTTACTAGATAACTTCAATATTTTCAGCCTGAGGTCCTTTTGGTCCCTGAGTTACGTCGAAAGTAACTTCCTGACCTTCATTCAAAGATTTGAATCCGCTTGACTGGATTTGTGAAAAATGTGCAAACACATCTTTACCATCTTCTCCTGTAATAAAACCATAACCTTTTTCCGAATTAAACCATTTAACTGTACCACGCATCGTGTGTACCTCCTAATTTTTATTTCCTAAACCCTTGTAATACGGATAACAACTACATTTCAAAATCAGGATAACACATTTAATATTAGTACCCATTAAAAAATATTTCTGTTAAAATCATTTACTACAATTTAAGCTACTCCTAATACTAGCACATATCGGCAGATAATGCAAACATATATTGAAAATAATTATCTTTCTTAAATAAATTAATCCTCATTGCCATCTAAAGCTTCACGACTGCTTCGATCATCTTGAAGGTACGGGAAAAATTTCACATCGTCTTTAATGATGTGGCCGTTGATGACGTCATCCAACATGAAGGCGAAAAACTCCGACGACTTGAGGCGCCCCTTCTGATAGCTTCGTTTGAGTTCCAGCGCCTTGACTACCAGCTCTTTATGGATTTTTGCATGAGATTTGCAATCTGGAAAACCAACCTGTTTCTGAAGCTGCTCCTCATAGTCAAAATGATCCACAATATGTTCGATCAGGTTATTCACCTGTTCTTCGACTTGGTCGTAGTCCACATCTCCCAATGACATGTAATTTATCCGGTTGGCTATCTCCAACAGTTGGCGGTGCTGGTTGTCGATGACATCGTCTCCGCTTTCCCAGGCATGGCTCCATTCAACGCGTACGAAAGCAAGCGGCAGCTTCTTCTTTTCTTCGTAGCTGACAACACAATTGCGCCCGCCTTCTTTCGCCAGATATAAGGCTTCGTCAACCCGCTTATACAGGCTGTTCATCGATTCAAGCATTTTTCTCTCGGCAACGCCAAAACTTGCGGTACATTGTCCCGCAACCGGATGAACCGTTTCTTCAATAGCCACGCGGATTTTCTCTGCTGCTTCACACGCGCCGTTTACGTCTGTTTCCGGCAGCAGGATCATGAATTCTTCACCACCCAACCGGACCAGCAAATCTGCTTTTCTCAGGTTCCTTTTGATTGTCTGCGCCGTCCGAATCAGCACCTCATCCCCGATGGGATGACCCCAGGTATCATTGACGCGTTTGAAATGATCCAGATCCGATATGATAATGGAAAGATGCAGCTGATAACGATCCGCCCGTTCCATTTCCTTTTCCATCATCGCATCCAGAAAACGCCGGTTGTTCAAACCCGTCAGCGGATCGGTCAGTGAAATATTCCGGATCTCGATTTCCGTTTTTCGGCGATTCTCAATTTCGCGGTATGAAACAAACAGAAGCGCGCAGATTAAAAACACCGGCAATGTGGCCAGCAGGGATTTTGCGATGACCAGATAAACCGGTTCAACAATAATCAGGCTCCATGGCGCTTCGTCAAAAACCGCTTTATAGATAAAATGGCCTTTCACAATCCGTGCGACATTGTTGTCTGCCTGCTTGATCTCCGTCACCCCGCTGTCCGAAATTTTCATCAGATCACTCAGCTGGGGCACCGTTTCAACAAAATCCGCCTTCTGATTTGTTGAAATCACGTAATTGCCGTCATCAATCAGAT
Source organism: Acetobacterium fimetarium (assembly GCF_014284475.1). Classification (GTDB taxonomy): domain Bacteria; phylum Bacillota; class Clostridia; order Eubacteriales; family Eubacteriaceae; genus Acetobacterium; species Acetobacterium fimetarium. The sequence goes on from NZ_WJBC01000001.1 coordinate 93,360, forward strand.
AACCTTCGTAGCTGCAATCGAGCATTTTGCTGAACCAGTCCGTTGTTAAATCGATCGAAATGACGCCCATGAAGGTATCCTGATCATAGACCGGACTGGATAATGTCACCATCGGGCCTTTTCCTGCCTGGTCAAGATATACCGGGGTCCATATCGCTTGGCGTAGCGGGTCATTCGCGGGATTTGCCTGTGAATAGAAAGCAAAATTTTTCAGGTTTTCAGTATAGGAAAATTCATTTGATGAAACCCACGGGTACATGTTGACAAACTGATTTTCACCGGTATAATAAATCCATGCACTATCCGGAAACCGTTCATAGAAGAAAGCAAAAAAATCATTGTAGCTCAGGGCCAGATTCAGGTTTTCCCTCGCCGCACCGCTTGCCGGCAAGCTTCCCAGTCCGGTGAGGTTGCCGGCTGATTTTTCAAGGGCGCTTCCCCCGATCGCATCCAGATTATAACCAGCCATATCCGCACTGGACTCAAGCAGGCTTAACAGCTCCGATTCATCGCCATTGCTGTCGCGTTTGAAATAATTATTACCGTAAATGGTCAGTGCATCCTGAAAATTCCGGCTTGGTCTGATTTGATCGTTGATTTTTGTCTGCAGGGAGTTGCCGGTATCTTCAAAATCTCGTATAAAATAGTAGTAGGAAGCCAGAAACATCAGTATGCAGGCAATGATGCCGATGACAATTGAGATTATTTTTCGTGATTTTTTCATTTCCCTGCTCCTGTCTGTATTTCAGTCGAATCATTTGATCTGCGTCAGGGCGCTTTTATTCATTTTCTCATTTTAACACAACATCAGCGTTTGCGCATTATTTATTTTAGGCCGACTGTGCTTCTGTAAAATCGTGGCTGATGCTCACAAAATAGAGCGTCAGTCACTTCAATGACGGCCACAAACCCTGCTGCTGGGCTATTCGATAAACCATAAAACCTGATTCAGCCTCAATGCATCAGCAGGCCTGATTTTAAGGGTCCGGCATGCGTTCCCAGTACCGCCGTAGATATAATCATAAATCAGCAGACGCTCATCGAAAATGCATGGCAACCCATTTCCAACCAGGGGCACCGCCCCCGCCGGACAGCCGATGCTTGCCATGATGGCACGTTTATCCGCCAGTTTCATTTCTGAAAAGCCGCACTCCTTCTTCAACTCATCAAAATTCAATCGTCCCCGCTGGGAACTGACAATCAGGACGATCAGCCCCTGCTCTGTTTCCACAATCAGGGTCGGCGTCGCCTTTCTGATGTCAAAATAACCGGCTGCATCCTTCACTGAATAAATCGGATATTCATGGTGAATGATTTCGAAATCAGCGTTGTTGTTTTTAAGATATATTTCTAACTCTTCTAATGTAAACATCTCGGCTCCTCTTTTCGTATCCAAACATCAAACCATTATATTCTATGTCGTTATTGTTTTTTCAGTTTAAACCATTAATGGACAAACCATTTTTATTATACCCTTTTTTCTGATATTCCGACAAGTAAATTGGCCCCTAAATCATCGTAATATGATGATATTTCTGAATTTTTTAATCATGATCCTCAAAAACAGATTCGCGTGCAAATGCAGAATTAACCTGCATTTTACAGTGCCTTAACAATCCTAATCAGCATTTACGGTTATAATTGATTGACATCAGAAATCGGGAGGATTTTACTTGAATCATTGTATTGTAATTAAGGACAACTGCCACGAAAGTGAGTTTTTTGAAATTCTGGATCAGAAAAAAATCCAGACGGTATTTCAGCCGATTGTATCGCTTCATGACGGAACCGTTTACGGATATGAGGCGCTCAGCCGCGGGCCGCTGAATTCGCCGCTGCACAATCCGGAGACGCTTTTCAAATGTGCCCAGCACCATGATAAACTGTGGGAGCTGGAGTTTCTATGCCGTTTAAAAGCCTTTGAAGCCGCCTCCGAAATGGAAACGGAGTTCAGGATTTTTCTCAACGTCAACCCCAATATCATGGAAGACATCAAATTCAGAAAAGGGTTTACTAAAGAATATCTAGAAAAATTTTCAATTGATCCTAAACGAATTGTCTTTGAAATCACAGAAAATGAAGCAATCAGCAATGTTTCAGATTTCATCAAAACAATCGACAACTACAAAGAACAGGACTACCGTATCGCCATTGATGATGCCGGAGCCGGCTACTCCGGCCTTAATCTCATCTCCGATATTCATCCGAACTTCATCAAACTGGATATGAAACTCGTCCGGGACATCGATAAGGATGTGACCAAACAGTCCCTCATCAGAAGCCTACATGAATTTGCCTGCTTTACGGATACCGCATTGATTGCCGAGGGAATTGAAACCAGAGAAGAACTTCAGATGCTGATTGAAATCGGGGTTCGTTATGGTCAGGGCTTTTATCTGCAACGGCCCAATTCAATGATCAATCCAATCTCGAAGGAAGTGATTGAGATAATTAAGAAAGAACACGCAAATCGTAGAAAGCTGCTCGACAACAGCGTCTTTGATGTTAAAATCGATTCCATCTGCAAATCGGTGAAAACCATCAGCCCCGATCTCCTTGTTGCACAGGTCGATGATCTGTTTAAAAAGGACGAAACCGTCTCGGGCTTTTGTGTTGTCCATCAGAACGTGCCCATCGGTGTGATTACGAGAAATTCCCTTTACAAAAAAATCAGCGGTCAATACGGGTACATTCTCTATTCCAACAAACCGGTGCGAAACATCATGGACCAGGCCTTCTTTCGCGCAGACTGCCGAGAAACCATCGATGTGGTCGGGAAAAACGCCATGCGCCGCGAATTTGATAAAGTTTATGACTTTATTGTGATTACCCGAAAAGATAAATTCTATGGGATTGTAACAGTTAAAGACTTGATGGAGAAACTCATTGAGATTGAATTTGTCTATGCCAAACACCTTAACCCCCTGTCCGAGCTGCCCGGAAATCTGATGATTGAACAGGCGCTCGAGAAATCCTTGAATGCCAAAGATAAAAAAACGATCCTCTATTTCGATCTCGACAATTTCAAAGCCTATAATGATCTCTACGGGTTTGAAAATGGCGATCAGGTTTTAAAGGACTTTGCCGAGATCCTGAAGAACAAAATCCCGCAAGATGACTTTATCGGGCACATCGGCGGCGACGATTTTGTCGCCATCGTTCCCAAAAAGAAAACGGAGCAGCTGTGCCTCAGTATCATCAGCGCATTCAATGACAATATCAGCCGTTTTTACAGTCGTGAGGATGCCGAAAAAGGATACATCACATCCAGAAACCGTAGCGACGTGGAAGAAACCTTTCCGCTGATTTCCGTCTCCATTGCCGGCGTTGCCAACGACCATAACAAAACGGTTTTTGATTTGGCTGAAACCGCGGCAAAAATAAAGAAGAAATGCAAGAAAAAACAGGGCAGCAACTACCTGCTGATCTAATCCGATTTTTAGCTAAAAAAGCCAGGCCCGGATTTTGCAATGCCACTGCAAAACCGGCCTGGCTTTCAAACTTAGATCCCATTCAATCGTTTGGACTTCTTCATGCAATTCTCAGAGCTTTTTTTTCTCTTTTCAGCTTAACGATTCGTTAGTTTAACACTTTTTACAAAGCGTTACGCTTTGACTTCGCGTTTGCTCACGATCATTGCCAGTCCCATCAGCGATAGCAGCGCTATCCCGGCAATCAGCGCATCCGCTGTAGTTGTTTCTACGCCGGTCTTCGGATTGGACGAAGCAGCATGGTGTTTTGCAAACTGTTTGCTGCAAAGCGGATCAAGATACAGGCAGGAAGCAGTAAGATCCACATTTCCGTAACACGGGTTGATGTAGATACCACCTTCACAGTCAAGTGCCTGAGCAACAACACCAGCAGTGCATAAATCGAGAATGCCGTTGTTGATGATAATATTCTGGTTTGAGAATAACGCGGCCGCTTCGCCGATATGAGAGATTGCATTCACCGCCGTAACCCCACCATTGAAGACAAGATCACCATTGTATGCGCCAATCCCGGTGCTGTAATCTTTTATGCACTCTGTTGAAACATTAATATTTCCCCCATTGATGGTCTGATTTCCAAAAGCAAAAAGACCATAGGCACTGCCTAAACCGGTATTGACTGAAGCAATATCGATATCACCACCGTTGATCGTGAGGTTGCCCGGTGTGATCGCGCCATCATCTTCTCCTGTCACGATTCCGACGGCGGTTCTGCTGCCATCATTTCCTGTTGCCGTGATGTCATAAGTGCCACTGTCAATGACCAGATTTCCGATGACACTGATACCGCCACCCTTTAAAACGTCTGTCGACTGACCGGCAGCAGCCAGCGAACCGGCGCCGCTCAGATTCATATCGCCGACAACATTGACGGCAAAGCCGGCGTTCGTTTTCAGGACATTATTGCCAAGCAGGACAAGTTTGAACGTATCCGCGACGGATACGGCATTGAGTTCTTCGCCAACGAAATTGTTTAAAGTCAGCTGGTTTGCTGCAGCATCATAGGCATAGTCAGCGCCAGTATTAGCGGCCAACACATCAATGATCATTCCATTCTGTGTCAGGCATAAATAGGAAGCTGCCTGGGTATTAACCGTTTCTGTATCAACTGCCGCTGTTTTATTCGCGGCGGCGACCGGCTGTTCTGGAACAACTGGCGTCTCAACGATTGTGTCGGCTGTAACGGCCGTTTTATCCGTTGCCGTTTGTTGTAGAACCGCTGCTGTATCCGCCGTTTTGTCAGTTGCCGCCGGTTCGGAAACAATAGCCTGATCCGTAACGACCTCATTTGTTACTAGTACAATGTTTTTATCACGCGTCGCCGTAGCGGCCGTTTCTTCACTGCCAGCAGCCAGAGCGGGGGCCGGCACAAGCATAAAAATCATCGCCAGCACCATCAACAAAGACATCCATTTTGACATTTTTTTCATTTTTCATTTTCTCCATTTCTAAATTATTACTAGATAATACACTCTCTTTTGACCGGGACCTTATTCCTCCTCTCTCGTAAAACAATTTTAAACAATGACAAAACTTTTAATTGCGAACAATATTGCTTTGATGTCGGTTTCCGCAACCAATTGTGTAACGTGTAGGCGAACAGTCGTTAGATTGTCCGCCGTACAGTGTAACAATTGGTTCGCGCAAATCAGCAGCGAAGCTCACGTTCGTTTCTTACACAAGCAAAAAACGTTTACATTTATTTTAGCGCTCTTCTGATTACGCGTCTACATATATCCACTATTAAGATAACATAGCCACTGAAGAATGTCCATAAAAAGGCGCAAAAAAGAGCTAGGACCGATTCCGCAATTTCACTTGCAAAACCGGCCTAGCTCTCAATCTCTGACATCATCCGTGTGGACTCCTTCATTTGATTTTCAAAAATCTTCTTTTTCACTTTCCAGCGTAACCATCAATTAGTTTTCGGGTCATCTTACTTTTAAAATCAGGGGTCATCGAACTCTTTTGTAGACTATCTGTTGAATGGTCCAATTACCGTCCTCGATCTGAGACTATTTCTCGTTTCCGACTGTTTAATCGGATGTGGTTTTAACAAACCGTGAGAGATTTTCTTTCTGATGCGATTCATGATTTTCAAACATTCTTCATTTAATCTTTTGTGAGGTTTCGCCCTTCTTTCAATTTCTGAGTGATTTGTTTTTTCATTCAAATCTTCCCCTATCCTTTAAAATTAAATCTTACAATTTCCAGTCAAATTTCACTTCAACCTCGGGTCTTTCATTAATTCTATCGGTGTTTTAAATGATGAATTACTTTTTAATGATCGAAATCATTCAATTCAGAAAAGGATTGAGTTGATCTTTGATTAATGCCATTATATCACCTTTGGCCCGGAAGTAAATAGATAAATTGTAAACGTTTGTATTAAATTCGTATATTAATATATACATTTTTTAAATGCCAGGTTGTCGGCAAATAACGTACCGACCAATTGTTAATCTGTTGTGTGCTTGCAATTCGTACAGGCTGTCGCCTGTTCGCCTTGATGCACACAACACGATGTAACAATTGTCGGTACTCCGTCAGTACTTTGGCAACAGTCTCACGTTATTTATAATACCTCTGTTTGCAGTGAAACGGTCTTCCCGTATCAATGTTCGTTATCACAACGGGAAGCTTTTCCATATTCAATCTTATCCAGTAAATCCTTCAGCTGAACGGTCAGCACGTCGACATTTGTTTCCAGCGAACCATCTGCCGGGGTGCAGTTGCCGTTGAAGCCGTATATTCTGCCGCTTTCCAGTTCTTTCAAGACTGCTTTGATCCCGGCAATTTCCACCGCATACTTCGCTGATACATTCAAAACTTTCTCCATTCGATTCCTCCCTGAATACGGTTAAACACTTAATAAATCACCCCCGGCATCGGGATTTTTCTTCCAATTGCCGGGGGTATGGCGGTTTATCTTGACTTTAGAATTTAATTACTTTAGGATCACCGGTAAATGATGAAATGGTTGCGACTGCATCCTGTAAATAAAAAACCTGGGTGTTGTCATCATTTGCCGAGTACATCGCCTGCAGACTTGGGTAGGCATCGAGCATGTGCTGTTTCGGTTCCACCCGATCATCTTCAACAGCAACAGCCTGGATGCGAATCCAGTTTTCGCCGGCAAATGCACAAATTTCCACGTTTGGATTTGCTTTAATCTGCTTTGAAACAGGTTTAACCTTTCCGGTCTGGATATAGAGTTTATCCTCAAAAACATCAATCGTGCCAAAAGGACGAACCCTTGGCTGATCCCCCTCTTCTGTCGCCAAAAAATAGGTTCCGCATTTTTTCAAATAATCATAAACTTCCTGCATATCATTTCCTCCTTCTATACTGATAGTTTTATTATACCACGTATGCAATCAGGAACAAGAACGATCTTGATATTTAATACCCCGGATAGCGTTTCAGATCAACGCTTTGTTCATCATCATCAGTGAGCAGATCATCGGCCATCTGGATCAGCACGTCCTTGAGTTCAACCGTTTCGATCCAGTCCTCGGGAATTTCAGCAAGCCCCCGATACAGACCGATGATGTTGCCGGTGATGGCCCCCGTGCTGTCGCTGTCCCCATCATGATTGACCGCCGCCTGCACGGCCTTTCTGAAATCATCCTGATATTTCAGGGCACAGTAGACCGAGATGGCCAGGGCCTCTTCGCCAACCCATCCCTGACCCAACAACGCAATCGCCTCATGGTCATAGGCCCCCATTTTTGAAAGCTGTTCAGCCAGCTGCAGTTTTTTCAGGCATTCCTCATGCCCGGCAAAGCCTTTCAGCATCATCATTGTTTTTGTGACTGCGGTTTCAAGATCGACGCCCTCGATCAGGGCATCGATCAGATACGCCAGAGCGCCGGCGGAGAGGTATCCTGACGGATGGCCATGGGTCAGCGCCGCGAATTCCGCCGCCAGCCGAAACGCATCGTCTCGCCGATAAAACAGACCAACCGGTGCCGAACGCATCACACCGCCGCAGCCTTTGCTGGTGTTGATCGGTGCCTCAATGGTGCCGCGTTCTTCGCTTCTGAGCGCGGTTAAACAGGAAACCCCCGGCGCCCGTTGGGCATGAAGTTCCGGTATTTCAAGGAGCCATCCGTCATAAATCCATTCGTATTCCGGCAGTCGCGGATAACCCTGAGTCAGCAGCCAGCGCTGGTAGGCGTGATAGACAACCAGTGTTGGCTGGCACAGCCCCTTTGTCAGCATTCTGGTTTTCGCTCTCAGAATTCCCTCGGCGGTAAAGAGCGTCAACTGGGTGTCATCGGTGATCAGCGCTTTTCCGGATTGCGAAACCACCAGATCCCCGATGCCGTCGGGCCCGTATTGGCTGATGATTTCATCCCGCGTCAGAAACTCCACCGGCGCACCGAGGGCATCGCCGATGGCGCCGCCGACAAGGCAACCCCTGAAAAAATCCGGTTCTCTTTTGATCATGACTTTTCCTCCCATCCAACTGTGCATCTGTATCAGACAATTACGAAACTCTAAACACCGAACAATTGTTGCTTTGCAAGTAGTTTCCACAACCAATTTTGTAACGTGTAGGCGAACAGTTCAACGAACTGTCCGCCGTACAGTGTAAAAATTGGTTCGTGCGAAACTGCTCGCAAAGCTCACATAACTTTCGTGATTGCCTATCAATCTATTAATCCTTTGATGAACATTTCCACCAGATCCGGATCAAACTGGGCATTGGCGCCCTGCCGCAGGGCGGCAATGGCTTCATCCCTGCTGATGGCTTCTTTATAAGGGCGTCCATGAGTCATGGCATCGTAGGCGTCGGCGATCGCGATGATGCGGGACTGGTAGGGTATTTCTCTCCCTTTGAGGCCTTTGGGATAGCCCGTGCCGTCATAGCGTTCATGGTGGGACAGGATGATCGTGGCCAGCGATGCGTAATTGCTGATGGTGCTCAGAATGCTGTAGCTGACTTCCGGATGCCGTTCAATTTCACACCAGTCATCCGCATTCAGATAACCGTCTTTGTTGAGCACATCACAGCTGATGGCAATCTTGCCGATGTCGTGAAGATTGCCGGCCATGATCAGTTCATTGACTTCTTCGTCGGTCAGTCCGATTGTTTTGCCCGTCATTCCGCTCAAGTCGCCCACATTTTCAGCATGCTCCTGCTCTCTCGGGAATTTCTCGTAAAGCGTCTTCACGATAAAGAGGATGGCTTCGTTTCTGGTGCTATTACGCTCGGTCACTTTATGCCGGTACATTTTCTTTTCAGCCGCTTTAAAAACATCGTTGATGTCCTGATCCGGCCGCGTTTTGATTTCCCATCCGCTGGAGATTGAAACACTGCCGGTTTCAATTGTTTGTGCCGCCAGGTTGTCGGCAATCTGTTTGACGATCTGCTTCACCCGTGCTTTGTCCGTTTTCGGCAGCAGGATCACGAATTCATCCCCGCCGACGCGTGAAATAATGTCTTCATCCCGACAGACGCGTTTCATGGTGTCGGCCACCGTTTTGAGCAGTTTATCCCCGACCTGATGCCCGAAAGCATCATTGGTCAGTTTCAAACCGTTGACGTCTGAGACGATCAGCGCCAACGGCAAATTTCTGACTGTGTCCAACCGCTCCAATTCGGCTTCGAAAAAGCGGCGGTTGTAAAGGCCGGTCATATGATCGTGGAAACTCAGGTATTCGATTTCCGCTTCCTTTGCCCGGCTGACGGTCATATCCCGGAATACGACAACAACGCCAATCGTTTTGCCGGCGTCATCTTTGATCGGGCAGGCACTGTCCTCGATGGGAATCTCCCGGCCGGATTTTGCGATCAGCAGGGTATGATTGGTCAGGTTACACAGGCCCCGGTTTCAAGCACGCGTAGAACCGGGCTTTCGGAATATTCACCTGTTTCCTCATTGATCATTCTCAGGATCTCTTCTGAATAGTGCCCTGAAGCCTCTTCAAGTGACCATCCCGTGATTTTTTCTGCCGCTCTGTTGAGCAGCGTAATCCGGTTGTAAATGTCGGTGGCGATCACACCGTCGCCGATTGAAAACAGCGTTGTCTTGAACTGCTCCTTTTCAAGTTCAATCTTTCTTTCCATTTTTTTTCGTACGGTGATGTCCTCAACGATGCCGATGCCGCCGTTGACCTGGCCTTTTTCATTATACTGCGGCTCATACACCGCCCGCAGGTAGGTTTTCTTGTTTCCCAGGATCGAATGATACGCTTTTTCAATTTCAACGGCTTCGCCGCCGATCGCTCTTTCAGCGGCGTTTCTGAATTCCGGATCGGCAATCGTGAAAGCATTGTAGCCGATCAGTCGTTCTTTCTTTGTCCCGATGATCTGGGCAAACTGTTCATTGCAGTTCACCAGCGTTCCTTGATTGTCAAATTGAAGAATCCCGATCGGCACATGCCTAAAAATCCGTTCATAAATTTCTTTTTCCTGTTGCAGCTTGATCTCCGCCTGTTTTTGATAGGTATAATCCGAAACGCCGACGGTAAAGTGCGGGAATTTTACGTTCTCCATCAGGTAATTGACTTCGGCCAGGAAAAAGCGCTCGTCCCCGGGAATCCGGGATGCGTATTCGACGAACTGTTTCTTGCCGGATTGAGCGGCCATCTGAAAGGCCGAAGTAAAACACTCAGCCAGCTCCTGATCATAAATATCGCTAACCGTTTTTCCAAGCAGCTCGGCTCGGGGAACAAAAAGCAGCGCTTCATTTTTGGTAATCACCTCGGTAAAGCGATAATCCATATCCAGTTCAAAAACAATTTCATAAAGCGATTTCAGCAATGCTTTTTTTTGTTCCATCTACCCCTACCTCCCTCGTCGATCATTCGGACTATAAGAAACTGCTGCGCTTCACTGCCAGTTTACACAAACCTGTATTTTCACTTTTATCTTATCATACCCTCTAAATCATGCCGTCAAACAAAAAAACGGGGGTTTTTACCCCCCATTAAACAAACATTTTTCCATCAGCATCAGGCTTTTCCGCTCATGCTTCGTTTCTTCTGAGTACGATAACGGTTGCTGTTTTGTTCCGGCAGTCCTGTTTCAGTTGACGGCAGACCACCGCGACGGCGGCGGGATTCAGTCCGGCAAAGCCCGCATCGACAACAATCAGCAGCGGTTGCTGCAGCCGGGCAGCGGCATACTCGAGCAAGACATATTCCGCATCCGACAGATCCTTGACCCGGGTTTTCAGTTTGTCCCCCAGTCCGATGCGTCCGGCGGCCAGCTTCACCCGGATGTTTCTGTCACTGATTTTCTTGGCCGAAGGCAGGGAAGCCTTCAGAATGTCACGAACGCGTTGCTTCCCGGTGCGGCGGTTCGGATCGAGAAACATGAAGGCATATTCCCGGCGAATCAGCTCTTTCATTTCATCTTTTTTTGCGGATTCAAACTTTCGGCGGTTGAAAAACAGCACCTCATCACTTGCGAGTTTATTGCCGGTGATCATGGCAAGAAATGCGTTTCGCTGATTCAGCGATGACAGGACCTTTTCATAGCAGGTGTGCTTCTCAAGAGAAAACAGTTTCTGCTTCCCTTTTCGGATCCGCAGCAGCGAAAAATCCTGAAAGCTGTCGAGGCTTTTGCCCGTCTTTCTGAATACTTCCAGCATCGTCAGCGTCATCTCATTCACCAGGGCAAAATCCGCCACTGTGAAAAAGCCGTCTTGCTTGTTGATCAGTTCCAGCGCCCCGAAAACTTCCGTTTCGTCAATGCCGAGCGGTACGACAATACCGGAGCTGAGCGCATCACCGGCAGCGCGGCCGACTTGCGCAAACGGCACTTCGGTCCGGCTGGCATCTTTAACAAATAGCGGCAGTCCCTCAAAGACGCACTGGGAAGCCAGGCCGCTTCCGTTTCGCAGTTTCAGCTGATAGAACCGGTCGGCAGACGGGCTCTTGACGATCACGGGGTAGATGTATGCCCCTTCCCGGTCACTATCTTTCAGCCAGAGAATCGCTTCCTGCGCCTGTGTCACCATCAGGACTTCATCGAGCGTGGTGCTGAATAGCCGCGGTGCCGAGGTGCTTGCTTCAATCTTCTCCTGGAACCGCTGGACGCACTCGTCGTAGCCGAGGCGTTTTTCCCCGGCGAAGTCGCGAAACAGCTGGGATTTCAGCCGGTTGGTGGTTTCCCGAATGACCCGGGTACCTTCCAGATTTCCGAATTCATCAAAATTCACCTCGGCAAAGCCGTGGATGTTGATGATGCTGCGGGTCGCATAGCGGTTGATCGGAGCGGTCCGGCTGATATAGGAAACATAGCTGGCCCTCCGGGTGGGATCGTCAGCGTGAACGATGTATTCGAACCGGTCTGTTTTCAGCGCTTCCTTCTGGGCCTCGGTCATGGTGTACCAGCAGTAGGGCTGGGCGTTGACGCAGTAGGCATTGACATCCTCATCAAGACGGTTGATGAAAACATAGGTGGCCAGATTTCCGCCCTTTGAATGCCCCAGGATGTTGCGTTCGCCAGTAATCCCCTGCATCTGGGCGTCGTAAAAATCCAGCGCCTTCTGATGATGCCGGGTTATTTTTCCGATCGACGCCACCATGCAGCCGGCCCAGTCCAGTACCATGCTGGATGGGTACATGAATTCACAGCCGCTGAAGGAAACAGTGGCATTACCGTCGCTGTCCGCAAAGGCAAATCCGACGAAGCTGGTTTTACGGTGATCGGCGGTATTCCCGTAAAGGCCATAGTTGTCGTTGACATAGCCGGTGATGACGACGTCATCGAGGTTTTCGCTGGTGGCATAGATTCTCCTGAAAACCGCCTGCCTTGCCTTGATGTATTTTTGCCCCCGTTTCGAGCGGCTGATGAATGCCGGATAGGCGGAGTAACTGCACTGATCGATCAGGTCGATGTAAACGTCCAGCTTCATCGGTGTTTGCGGCGATATGCTGTTTCTGGATGCTGGCGGCAGATGAAAATAGGCCATTTCCAGCAGCAGGTATTTTTCAACATCCAGTAGATTGTTCATTTTCAGACTCATGATAATTTCCTTTCCCGACAGTTCAGTTTCGAGTCACTACATCTATTTACAGGGTCTGTTCAAAAATATCGAGCAGCACCAGTTCCATTTTTCTGCGGTTGTTTGCGCAGCGCTCGATGAAATATCGGTTCCGGGCCAGGGCATACAGAATCGCCACCCGGAAATCAATGACATCTGCGATGATTTTGCCGGTATGGACATTGATCCATTCGCTTCCATTTGTCCGGACGTGGGGAAACAGCCGGGTGGCATCATAGATGTGCCGGGACTGAATGATATTGGCGCCCGGACTGCCGCCGGTTCGTTGTTTCGTCTTGGCGTTTCTGATATGAAACAGATCAAGGTAACGATAATAATCCACCTGAGCACCGGGACTGCCTCCGGGACGAGCGACAGTCTGGGTATAGAACACGCTGTCAGCGGCGTTCAAATGAATATTGACGTCGTTATCACTGTCAACCTGCGCTGACTGGGTCATTCCGTTCTGATCCCGGTAACGGTTGGGAATCAGTGCCATTCTGGCTGTGGCATTCCCCGTCATCGCAACCGCGTACAAGTCGTATTTGAGATCCTCTCGGATCAGACTGATGACCGTATCCATATTGGCCAGCGCATTTTTGACAATCTCTTTTTTCTTTACGGGTTCGGTCGTTAAAAAACAGCTGACGTGATGCATCACATAGTTGTATTCGTGGATCATCTCTTTCCTGCTCATGACATCCGGCTGATCGTCATAGCCGGCATCCGACGCCCGGTTTGTTCCGGCTTCCGGCCGGAGCGGTTTTCTTCGGGATAATAAATGAAGGTATTGAACGCTGAGTTTTTGATACAGCATGCTCATCAGGGGATAATAGACCCGGCTCTGGAGATAGGATTTGTCAAATGACAAGTCATGGAGTTCGGCATAGGCCGTTACATAGTCATTTTTGTAGAGGCAGGCGCTGATATTCAGCAGATTGTCGATATAGGCATAATGATGCCCGCCGTCATCATAGATGGCGTCGGTTCGTTTTCTGCTGTTGTCATTATAAAACCGGATCAGTTTATTCACTGCTTCCCGCATGAACCGGGCCGACATGATTCTTTTGTGGCGGCTGCAGACATGATACTGATTGTCCCGGATGTCATGAATCCGGGCGACACTTCTGTTTTTGCACCCTTTGTAATCGCAGTAATGCAGGACGCCTTTCAGTTTGCGCGCTTTTGATACCGTAACCGCTGTTCTTTTCCCCATTTTCTACCCCGTCATTTTCCGATCATTGCTACCCTTTCCGTTTTGCTCACTTGTTTATATTATACAGGATAAACATAAATTTAGCATTGATATTATGAAAATCATTGAAATGCGTTCCCGATGTTGACAAAATAGCGATCCGGTTTTATACTATACCCATACCCCCATAGGTATTAAGGAGGCATCATGATGAATGCAAAACAAATAACCGATTTGAAAACACTGGCTCTGATTCTGTCCGGCAGTGGCCTGCTTGTGAGTCTGTTGATAAAAAACCTGCTCGTCGAGCCGGCCTGGATTGCGGTCATGCTTTGCGGCGTTCCGATCGTCATCGGTGCCGTAACCGGCCTGATCAGAGACCATGATATTACAGCGGATGTGCTGGTTGCGATGGCTCTGCTCGCCGCCGTTGCCATCGGCGAGATTTTTGCCGCCGGCGAAGTCGCCCTGATCATGCAGCTGGGCGCCAGTCTTGAAGAACGGACGGTTGAAAAAGCCCGAGCCGGCATCGAGAAGCTGGTTCGGCTCAAACCCCAGACGGCACGCATCATCCGAAACGACGGTTCCGAAGCCACGGTAGCAACCGAGGCGGTTGCCTGTGGCGACCGCCTGCGGGTCAACCCCGGCGAAACCATCCCTGTTGACGGCGTGATCATTTCCGGACATACCTCGGTCAATCAGGCCGTCATGACCGGCGAATCGCTGCCGGTTGACAAAAAAGCCGGCGACGAAGTCGCCTCCGGAACCGTGAACCAGTTCGGCAGTTTCGAAATGACGGCCGCCCGAGTCGGTGAAGACAGCTCCCTGCAGCGGATGATCCGGCTGGTGGAATCGGCCGATGCGGGAAAATCCCAAGTCGTCTCGCTGGCCGACCGATGGGCTGTCTGGATCGTCGTGATTGCCCTGGCTTCAGCCGCTGCCACCTGGCTTGTCACCGGTGAAATCATCCGCGCCGTGACGATCCTGGTCGTCTTCTGTCCCTGCTCCCTGGTCCTGGCCACGCCCACAGCGATCATGGCTGCCATCGGAAACGTCTCAAAAAAGGGCATTCTGGTCCGGGACGGCGGCGCCCTGGAACGGCTGTCCGGCGTGAGCCGCATCGCGTTCGACAAAACCGGCACGTTGACCATCGGCCGGCCGGATGTGATCGGGATTGAAGCACTGGATGCCGGCTGGACCGCGGATGCCATTCTCCGGGTGACCGCATCCGTCGAGCAGTATTCGGAACACCCGCTCGGAAAGGCCATCGTGGCATCATACCCTGGCGAAAAACGGCCGGTGACGGATTTCATGATTGAACCCGGCATCGGCGTCAGCGGTCAGCTGGCCGCTCAGACCATCAGCGCCGGCAATCTGGAAAGCCTGAACACGACACTGACCGCAGCCGAGCAAGACAAAATCAGTCCCTACCTATCTGAGGGAGCTTCAATAATCTATGTCCAGGCGGATAAAAAACTGGTCGGATTCATCGCCCTGGCCGACACCATCCGAACCGCAACGCCCGCGGTGATCAGCCAGTTGAAAAAATTGGCAACGCCGGTTCTGCTGACCGGCGACCACGCCGCTGCGGCCGGCCATATCGCCAGCCTCAGCCGGATCGACGACATCGTTGCCGACTGCCGACCCGAGGACAAACTGGCTTATATCAAAAAACAGCAGGCCGCCGGCACGGACGTCTGCATGATCGGGGACGGCGTCAATGATGCGCCGGCGCTGAAGTTGGCTGCCGTCGGCATCGCCATGGGCGGCGTGGGCAGCGACATCGCCATCGATGCCGCCGACATCGTGCTGGTCAGCGACAGCGTCGAAGCCCTGCCGCACCTGTTTGCCCTGTCAAAACAGATGATGCGGGTGATCACCTTCAACCTGTCCTTCTCGATGCTGCTGAATTTTCTCGCCATCACCCTGGCCATCATCGGCATCCTGAACCCCGTCATCGGCGCCCTCGTGCACAACGCCGGATCGGTGTTTGTCATCGTCAATTCCGCCCTGCTGCTGAACTGGCACGAACGACCATCCCCAGCATCTTCAGAAACCCCCGCTTCAGCCTGCCAGCAACTGGATAACTGATTTACAATTGGTCAGTACCTTGTTCACTGTCAGGCTTAGAAAACGCTGCAGTACCGACAATTGTAACATCGTGTTGTTTGCATCAGAACGGACACCTCGCAGAGTGTCCGAGCTGCAAGCAAACAACTGATTTACAATTGGTCGGTACGGTGTATAGAGTGTCTAACCGACTTCAAAGACATGCGGTTTCTCTTCGCCCCGCAGCAGCCGCAGTCCGCCGAGCGCCAGTGCCTCCATTTCGATTTCCCCGGGCATGCATTGCACCGGCGCGATAAAGCAGATATACGGCTCAATCATGCCCGTCATTTTCTTTGAAAAGGCCATCCCGCCGGTCAGGATAATCGCGTCGATCGACCCTTTCAGAACGGTTGCCATCGCCCCGATTCCCTTGGCAATCTGATAGGCCTGGGCCGCATAGATCATTTCCGCCTTTACATCCCCGTCCACAATATGCTGCTCAATCTCCCGGCAGTCCCGGGTGCCGAGGTGCGCTTTAAGCCCGCCGTTGCCGCGGATTTTTTTCAGCAGTTCTTTTTTTTCGTATTGCCGGTCATAGATCAGATCAACCAATGCAAACAGCGGAATGCTCCCCGATCGCTCCGGTGAAAACGGGCCGCTGTCGTCGGAAACCACATCGATGATCCGCCCCTTGCGGTGCGCGCTGATGGAGATACCGCCGCCAAGATGGGCGATCACCAGATTCAGGTCGGCGTAGTGCTTCCCCACTGCGTGGGCGTATTTTCTGCCCATCGCTTTCGTGTTGAGCACATGGCAGAAGCTTTTTCTGCTGATTTCCGGAAAACCGGTGATCCGGGCGATCGCTTCCAGCTCATCCGCGGAAACGCCGTCGTAGATAAAAGCCGGGATGCCCAGCGGCGCCGCAATGGCATCCGCCAGCAGGGCGCCCAGATTCGATGCATGCTCCGAGAGTGTCCCGCCCAGAATCAGGCTTTTCATGGCTTCGTTGACCCGATAGCCGCCGCTTTGAATCGGCGGCAGCAGGCCGCCCCGGCCGACAACCGCCGACAGCCGTTTGGTATCGAAGTCATGCGCCGCCAGAATCTGCATGACCGTGTTCTTTCTGAACGCAAACTGCTGATTGACGGTTTCAAACACCGCCAGATCCCCGTTCTGATGTTCAACCGAAGCCAAAAACAAGGCGGTTTCATTTTCGAAAACGCCAATCTTGGTGGATGTCGATCCGGGGTTGATGGTCAAAATAGCATAATTCATTATTTCACTCCTCCTTTTGAGAAATTACGATTTAAAGGACAAACTGAAGTTGCTTTGATGTCGGTTTCGCAATCACAACAAAATATTACCCATTTTCGTCAATTTCTTTTCAATCAATTGGGGTAGATACAATTCAGTGGTTAATCTGCCACCGTGCTTTTTTTTGTCGGACATATTCTTTAGCCGAAACATTTCCACTCATTATTTCAAATCATAGCATAATATCAAAAAGATAAGGAGAAAATTATGAAAAACAGAAAACATGGCAACGCTACGTCGTCGACGCAATTCAAAATCCTGATTATTCCGCTGGTCTTTGTTTTTCTTGGGATTGTCATCATCGGTTTTACTTCATCCTATTTAATCCGGGAAAGCCTGCTGTCAGATATGAAGAACAACGGATTTACCACATCCCAGCGTTTTGTCACGCAGCTGGAAAAAAACAACAACACGATCAAATCCCTGACCGATGCCAATGCCGGTATGTCTTCCGACCAAATCCAGACGCTGACAGAAAAATTCAGTTATCAGACGGCTGTTGATGGTTTGTCTGACGATCAAAGCGTCGTCTATGTGGCCATGATGGATAAAAAAGCTGTCGATATCGCGGACAGCGTCCAATCGGACATCGGCAAAGACTATTCTGACGATCCGGCGACGAAAGACGCGGTGACCAAAGGCATTTCCTCGGCTTCAGAATACTATTACGAACCTCAAAAAACAACCGTATACGATGTCATCTATCCGGCTAAAATAAACGGCGAGCTGATCGGCGCCATCGATATCGGCTATTCCATGGATAGTGTCAATGCTGCCATCACCCATAATATTCTTCTGATTTCCGGCATCGGTCTGCTGATCTTTCTGCTGCTGGCGATGCTGCTCTACCGGATTTCAAAATCCATTACCAGACCCATCATCGGGGTCAACCATATGATTCAGGAAATGAACCAGATGGATTTGAGTGAGCGACTGATGATGGAGCCCAAAAACGAAATCGGCGAAATGGCGGTCGCCCTGGACAGCTTTGCGGATAATCTGCAAAGGGTCATGAATGAGATTGACAATGCTGCCGGACAGGTTGAAACCGGAGCCAGCCAGATATCAATCGCCAGTCAGGCTTTGGCCCAGGGAACGACTGAGCAGGCCGGCTCCATTCAGGAGCTCACCGCTTCCATTGAACAGGTCGATGAAGAAACCAGGCGCAATGCTGAAAATGTCGATGAAGCCAATGCACTGGCCACGGAAGTTCGCAGCCATGCCGAGGCCGGCAACGACCAGATGTCACAGATGCTGGTTGCGATGGAGGCCATCAATGAAGCGTCCAGCAATATTTCCAAAATCATCAAGGTCATCGATGATATCGCCTTCCAGACCAATATTCTGGCTCTGAATGCCGCGGTGGAAGCTGCTCAGGCCGGTCAGTACGGCAAGGGCTTTGCGGTTGTTGCCCAGGAAGTCAGAACCCTGGCTGGCCGGAGTGCGGAAGCCGTCAAGGAAACCACCGAACTCATTGAAGTCTGTATCGGCAAAGTCAAAGCCGGAACGAAAATTGCCGATGAAACGGCTCAAAGCCTGCGGGAGATTCTTAGCCAGATTGATCAGGTCTCCGATCTGGTCAGCCACATCGACCAGGCCTCCAACAATCAGGCTACGGAGATCGACCAGATCACCATCGGCATCGAACAGGTTGCCCAGGTGGTCCAGACCAACTCCGCCACGGCTGAGGAAAGCGCCGCCGCCAGTGAAGAACTCACCAGTCAGGCAGAGATGCTCAAACAGATGGTGGATGTCTTTGCCTTCAGCCGCGATAACACCGGCTTCAAAAATGCTCCCCATCTCAGCGCGCTCCCGAAAGCGGCCACAATTGCCACTGTTGAACCCCGAACTGTACCATCGGCGATGGAAACCCTTTTTGAAAGTCAGCACACCATCAGCCAGGCTGAGGCTGAGCCCTGCATCGCACTTGATGAATTTGACAAATATTAGCATTTTACAAATTTTGATTCATTTCAAACCCAGTTTTTTCTATTTTTCTGTCAATTGTGTTCGTTTTTCATACACATTTCTACTGTTTTTCAGAATTTACTATATTTGTGCTATCTCTAAGTTGTATTTGTGTTGTATTTTTACGCTAATCCGTCAAATTTCTTTTGACTCGTCATGGTCAGCATAGTATAATTCAAAGGATGACATCGTTTTAAACGTAACAATGTTTATACCATTTTGTTCCAGACACAATATTTTGAAAAAAGGGTGATTTTTATGAAAAAGAACAAACGCTTCTTTAACCTGTCCAGTATTCGTTACAAACTTCTGATTATCCCGTTATTCTGTGTTTTCGTCGGCATCGTCGCCATCAGCATCACGTCCTCGTACCTGATCCGGGAAAGCCTGCTGACTGATATGAAAAACAACGGCTTTGTTACATCCCAACGTTTTGTGACCCAGCTCGAGAACAACACCAATGCGATCAATGCCTTAAAAAGCGGCAATAGCGGCGTACCAGCCGAGTTGCTTCAGGGTTTTTCAGAAAAATTTGGTTATCAGGCCATGGTTGACAATCTGGCCGATGACAAAACCGTTGTCTATGTCGCAGTCATCGATAAAACCGGCCTCGATATCGCCGACACAGTCAAAGAAGATATTGGCAAATCCTATTCCGACGATCCCGACACGATGGCAGCGATCCGGAATGGCAGTTCTTCAGCCTCGGAATACTACTATGAAACCAAAGATCAGATCGTCTACGATGTGCTTTATCCGATCACGATCAACGGGGAGCGCATTGGGGCCATCGATATCGGCTACTCTATGGATACTGTTGCCGATGCCATTACCTACAACGTCATGCTGATCGCCGGCATTGGGCTGCTGATTTTTCTGATGCTGGCTTTTGTCCTCTATCAAATTTCGAAGACCATTACCGGACCCATCGGCAAAGTCAACCATATGATTCAGGAGATGAATCAGGGTCACCTGAGCGAACGGCTCAACATCCAAACCGACAACGAAATCGGCGCGATGGCGCTGGCGCTCGACAGCTTTGCCGACGGCCTCCAGACGGTCTGTATCGGTACCCTCAACCAGATCGCCCAGGGCGACGTATCCGCCCAAATCGTGCTGCGGGACGACAAAGATGAAATCGCGCCGGCCCTGAAACGCACCATCGAAACCATCCGCAGCCTGATCGACGAGGTCAATCTGCTTTCGGCCGCCGCGGTGGAAGGCCGACTGTCCACCCGCGGTAATGCGGATGCCTTTGAAGGCGGCTTCCGGGATGTGGTTCAAGGTGTCAACGATACGCTGGACGCCGTGATTGATCCGCTCAATGTGGCGGCGGATTATATCAAACGCATCGGCAACGGCGAAATCCCGCCGCAGATCACCGCCACCTATCAGGGGGACTTCAACGAGATCAAGAACAACATCAATTCCTGCATCGACGGACTGGGCGGCCTCAAAGAAGGCAGCCGGGTGCTGGCAGCGATGAGCCTGAACGACTACACCCAGACGGTCGACGGCAATTACCGGGGTATTTACGCCGAAATTGCCAATTCGGTCAACGACGTCCAAAAACGGCTGATTCATGTTGTGGATGTCTGCAATAATCTGGCCAACGGCGATATGGGTGATCTGGCCGCTCTGAAAAGCATTGGCCAGCGCAGCGACAACGACCAGCTGATACCAAGCCTCATCAGCATGATTGAAAATATCGACAAGCTGGTTGCGGAAACCAAAGCCATGGCCCAGACCGCCGTCGAAGGCGACCTCAGCTACCGCGGTGATGCCGCAAAATTCCCGGGTGAATACGCCCTGGTCATTGAAGGTTTCAATCAGACCCTCGATGCCGTCATCGATCCCATCAAGGCCGCCTCAAAGACCCTCAACGAGCTTTCCCAGGGCAACCTGAACATCGTCATGGAAGGCAACTTCAGCGGCGACAACGGCAGAATCAAGGAAGACATGAACCGCACGATCGCCTTCCTGAAACGCTATGTGGACGAAATCACCGCCACCCTGAAAAACATCGGCGACGGCGATATGACGCAGGAAATCACCACCCATTACCTCGGCGATTTTACCGACATCAAGCTCGCCATCAACGAGATCACGACCAGCTTAAGCGAAACCATGTCCGAAATCAATGAGGCTGCCGTCCAGGTGGAAGCCGGCTCCCGACAGATATCCGACGGCGGACAGGCCCTGTCCCAGGGAACCACCGAACAGGCCAGCTCCATTCAGGAACTCACCGCCTCGATTGAGGAAGTTGCCGCCGAAACCAAGCGCAATGCCACCAATGCCAATGAAGCCAATGCGCGGGCGATCGAAGTCCGCACCAACGCCCTGACAGGCAATGATCAGATGGAAAAAATGGTCTCCTCGATGGCGGATATCAACGACTCGTCCAACAACATCTCCAAGATCATCAAGGTCATCGACGACATTGCCTTCCAGACCAATATCCTGGCCCTGAACGCCGCCGTGGAAGCTGCCCGGGCCGGGCAGCACGGCAAGGGCTTTGCCGTAGTCGCCGAGGAAGTCAGAACCCTGGCTGCCCGCAGTGCCGAAGCTGCCAAGGAAACAACCGTTCTGATCGAGGGCTCCATCGACAAGGTGGAAGCCGGCACGAAGATCGCCGATGAAACCGCGGTCAGCCTGAAGGAAATTCTCAATGAAATCGAGAAGGTTGCGGATCTGGTCGGAAAAATCGCCCAGGCGTCCAACGACCAGGCCTCGGAAATCGCCCAGATCACAACCGGGATTGAACAGGTTTCCCTGGTCGTCCAGACCAACTCCGCCACTGCCGAAGAAAGCGCCGCCGCCAGCGAAGAACTGTCCGGGCAGGCCGAAATGCTCAAGCAGATGGTCGGTGCCTTCCGACTCAAGGGACAGACCAGAGCAGCTGTCCTGAGCCCAACTGCTGCCCCGCCGAAACCGCAGACGAAACGGCCAGCTGAGCCGGTCATCGAACTGGGCGACTTCGGTTTTGACACCGGCAGCGACAAATACTGACAAACAGCAAAACCACTCCCCCAAAACAACAAATCCCGGAAACAGCCGTAATGGTTGTCTCCGGGATTTCTTTATGCTCTGATAATCAGCCGGTTGCGGCGATTGCCACCCCGGTGTTTTCTGGCTGATTTTTTTACTGCCCCGACGCGTCGAACTCGATCTCGATATCGCCGCTGTTGGTCGCTGCATTCAGGTGCTTGTCGCCGCCGGCCGAATTGACGATGTTCTGATCATCGCTGTTGGCATTGGCCGTGATGGTAAAGTCCGTCGCTTTTCCGGCGATACTGCCTCTGACATCGCCGCTGCCGGCGGCCAGATCAATATCATGGCCGGCGAGCGCTTTGAAGGAAACCTCACCACTTTCAGCGGCCAGTGAAATCTTTCCGCCGGCATTGGTCTGGGTCACTTTCAGATCACCGCTGGTCGTCAGCATCGTTAAATTACCGGCGATCCGGCCAGCATTCAGGGTGACACTGCCGCTGTTGGCCGTCAGATCGAGATCACTGTTCGCGCTGATGTTTTTGGCTTCGATATCGCCGCTTTTGGCATCGGCAACGATTTTGCCGTTAGCCGAGACATCGGTCAGCGCCAGGCTGCCGCTGGCCGCACTGAGCGACAGCTCCTTCGCCAGCTGAAGTTTGGACACGTCCACATCCCCGCTGGCGACGGACGCTTCAATCGCGCCGGCGTATTTGGCCGGTACCGAAATCGTGATGGCCCGCTCTCCGGTCGAAATACCGAAAGAGAAATTAAACCAGCCCCGGCTCGCTTGATATTTTGCACTCAGCTTGCCATCTGCTGACTTCGCGATGTTCCAGGTGCCGTTCTTGTTTTCCGCGTAATCGATTTTGATCTCGTCCGCATCTGATCCGACCAGCACTACATCACAGCCCTTGGCATCGACCGTGATCGCGGAGACCTCAGCCGCGTTGAAGGTCTGTGATTTCTCCTCATAGGGTCCCGCCGTATTGAATGCGTTCCAGCTGAAACCGCCGATCGCAAAACCGACAATCGCCAGCACAAAGCCGGTTCCAATCAGGGCCCCGGCGACGATCAGTAACGTTCTAGTAAGTGATTTCATAGTCAACCTCCCGTGAAATAAATAATGACTTAACCCAGCGCAGAAACAGTCCCGTCAGCTTGACTAGCCAGACCGACAGAATAGTCACGCCGAAAAGTGCGAGAATGCTGATTCCCAGGCACATCAGCCCCGATCCCAGCAGAAACACCGCGGCGTCGAAATTCTGAAAGATCAGAAACAGACTGCCGAAAACCCCGGCGATGCCGCTGAAAAGAATGGCCGCCACCGAAACGTAGAGCGAAATGATCACCACCCACACCGACAGGTACACCGACAGTATCACCACCACAAACGCCGCCAGCAGGGTGAACCACAGCGGAAATCCCAGCACCAGCAGGACGATTTCCCAGGCTTTGAGCCGTGTTTTCGGCTTCATTTTAGTTTTCATCAACGTGGTCAGCGGCAACTCCAGCATGGCTTCCTTGGCAATGTCATCGACATTGCCCATGGCACTGACCGCCTCTTCCTCATTCATGCCATCCTCGATCCGATCGTCGATCATTTCCAGATAGAACCCCTTTGTTTTTGCGACTTCATGCTCCGGAAGTCCCAGCAGTTTTTTCTCAAGACAGGATAAAAATTCAGTTTTATTCATTGTCAGAAACCCTCATTTCCTCAGTAATAAAATTATACACGATCATAACCTCTTTCCAGCTGTCCAGAAAAGCCCGGATTTTCTCCCTGCCGGTATCGGTTATTTTGTAATATTTGCGCAGTCGGCCATTATGTTCGACAGAATAGACATTGAGACTGTCATTTGACTCCAACCTTTTCAGAATCGGGTACAACGTTGATTCCGAGATATCCATATAAGGACTGGCATCCTTGATAATCTGATAACCATAGGAATCCCCCCGATTGAGAACGGTCAGCACACATGTTTCCAACAGCCCTCGTTTTAATTGGACGTCCATTATCATACCTCCTTTTGCGTTATACTATGTTACGCATAGTATAATCTGTCAACTATTTTTTTACCGAATAATTTCCCGCGCCGCCCTGGTCCGCTGCTGTATTCCCCGTCAGACAGCGGTTTTGGCGCCGTCAATGCGATCCGGATAAATTTGAGCAATAAAAAAAACGGCGGTGATGGATTTTTCACATCACCGCCGCAGGCGCTTGATCATTCATAAATTATTAGCAACTGCGAAACGCCTAAACGTCAAGCCATTATTGCTTTGCGGTTAGTTTCCACAACCAATTGTGTAACGTGTAGGCGAACAGTCAATCGACTGTCCGCCGTACAGTGTAACAATTGGTTCGTGCGAAACTGACCGCAAAGCTAACGGTACGTTTGCAGTTACCTGTCATTTGATGCCGGGTGCTACATCACCCTGTTCTTTGCCAGTAAAATGATCGACGACAATTTTAAGCACCGAAACACAATCAACCATATGCTCGTCAAACGAAAAATTCTGACCGGTCTGATGCTTCATCAACTCGAACATCGCGATTTTCTTTTCTTCCACATCATGGACGAAAAAGGCCCGGCCGTTTCCGATAATGCTTTTGAAGGAATATCCGTATTGGCAGGCGACGTCAGCTGTGATCAGGCGGTGTTCACAATCCATTTCAAAAGCGACCGCGCTGTTCTCTTGCAACGCCGCAATTTTCCGGCCTTCCCGGGCACTGTGAAAATAAATCACCAGCTGATTGTTGAGATATAAATAGCCGAAATTCACCGGCACAATATAAAGGCCATCCTGATCCTGCATCGCAATTCTGCAGATTTTACACTGCTCAATAATTTTCATCAGTTCTCTGATTTCTGTTACTTCCCTGTCTTTTCTTCTCATTTTCATCATCCTCCTTCAAAAGTCGCTTACATCTGCATTTGTTTTTAAAGTTGTCTTTATGTTTTAAGGGTTATAATACCACAAAAGCCCAAAGGAGTCCCGATGAAGCTTTCAAAAATTTTCCTGATCACAATTTTTATACTTGGCGTTCTTCCACTCGGGCTCTACGTCTATGCCCGTTATCTTGAACCCCATCGCCTGATCGTCAATCGGGTCAGTCTGGAAAGTTCCCGGATCGACGGCCCGCTTAAAATTGTCTTTTTCGGCGATACCCATATGGGAAAATTCAACAATACCGATCAGCTAAGTCGCATTGCCGATAAAATCAATGCCCAGAATCCCGATCTGGTCATTTTCACCGGCGATCTGGTCAGTGCCAACAAAAATCTCAGCGTTGACACCGATGCGATTGCCCAGGTGCTGCAGACGATCCAGGCACCCTACGGAAAGTTCTGTGTGATTGGCAATCATGAGTATGCAACCGCAAGGCAGTACAGCTACAGGGATCTGATGCACAGCGCCGGTTTTGAAGTCCTGGTCAATGACTGGCTGGATATTCCCGAAATCAATGTCCGGCTGCTGGGCCTTGACGACGCCTATGCCGGAAAACCGGACAAAATTCTGGCTGATGACGCACTAGACGACGCCTATAATATCCTGATCACCCATGAACCGGACATCATCGACAGCATGGATATCGATCCGGTGCAGCTGATTCTGGCCGGCCATACCCATGGCGGCCAGATTTCGATTCCCTTGCTGACCGAAAGAATTCTCCCGGCGGGCGGCAAGAAATACGTCAAAGGCCTTTTTGCGGTGGGCAGCGACGGGCAGACAGCCCTGTTTGTCACCAAAGGCACCGGGATGTCGACACTGCCCTTCCGGTTTCTGAATGTTCCCGAAATTGTTTCCATCGAAATCAATTAAAGCAGGACTGCGCTGATTGGTCACTTGATCGCCTGTCTGAGCCGCCATTGCCGACGCGCCGCCGACAGCCGCCTACACCCCGAACAGATCAAAAACCTGATCGTCCCCAATCGCCCGGGGACTTTTTTTGTCGGCATTTTTGAGCATGCTCTCCATCTTGTCCGCGATGGTTTTTTTGATCAGCTGGTCAACCGGCATCTCCCGCAGTGAAAAGAGCAGCAGCGGGTTCTGATCCAGCCGGGCGCCGACCCCGTATAAAACCGCCGCCACATGCTTGCACAGCCGGGCGCTGTCCGGGCAGCTGCAGTGAAAATGAATTTCTTGGGGCGCGGGAAACAGTCCTTCCTGTCGTGCGGTAAACAGACTCTCCAGCTCTTTTGGAAACTTGCCGGAAACCAGCTGTTCCAGCGATTCAATCCGGCGGTTGCACAGGGACGTGATCTGCTGCCAGGTTTTTTCATCCAGCGGATCAATACCGATCTCAACCCGATAGGGGGTGGCGGTGCTCCCCTGCACCAGGGCGTGGATGGCCCCGCTGTCAATTTTCAAATGCAGCACCGCCCCTTCCCGGACGTAGCTGCGCCCGCGGCCAATCCGGTTGCGGTAGTCGGCATAGCTTTCCAGATTCTTGTTCCAGGCCTTGCCCCACCATGTTTTGGCAATGGCGGTGCCGTCAATGACCACCGGCTCGATATCCGGCATGATTTTTTTAAGTTTCTCCATCGATTTTCGCGCTTTTTCCTTTTTCTGAGCAACGGATACATGGCCGTAATCATAATCGTAATAACTCATCTCAGATCCCACCTAAACTTAATAATTTCAGCAGCTGTTGATTGTCCAGCTCGGTAATCCAGCTCTCACCGCTAGCCTTGATAATGTCCCCGGCCAGCTGATTTTTTTCTTCAATCATGGCGTCAATCTTTTCTTCGATGGTACCGGCCGTAATAAACTTGTGCACCATCACGTCCCGGGTCTGGCCGATCCGGAAGGCCCGGTCGGTGGCCTGATTTTCCACCGCCGGGTTCCACCAGCGGTCAAAATGAATGACGTTGTTGGCGCCGGTCAAGTTGAGTCCCACCCCGCCGGCTTTGAGCGACAGCACCATAAAGGGGATGTACGCTTCGCCATTGAAGGTTTCCACCAGTTCGGTTCGCTTAGCCACCGGCGTGCCGCCGTGCAGCACCAATCCCGGACGATGAAAGATCGCC
Organism: Acetobacterium fimetarium; assembly: GCF_014284475.1. Classification (GTDB taxonomy): domain Bacteria; phylum Bacillota; class Clostridia; order Eubacteriales; family Eubacteriaceae; genus Acetobacterium; species Acetobacterium fimetarium. Next base: position 120,400 of record NZ_WJBC01000001.1, read on the forward strand.
TCCAAAAACCGCGACAGGGGCTCGGTCATTTCCTTAAACTGGGTGAACACCAGCACCCGTTCCCGCTTTTCATAGATGGTTTCACAGATGCTCGCCAGCATTTCAAACTTGCCGCTGTGATCCGGCTTGTAGAGATCCTGACCCAGGTACTGATCGGGATGATTGCAGATCTGCTTCAGTTTGATGATGCTGGCCAGGACCAGGCCTTTGCGGGCGATGCCGACCGTTTCCTCGATTTTCTGGGCCAGTTCTTTGACCAGATTCTGGTAGAGCACCATCTGCTTTTTCGAAAGCAGCGGATACTCCTTGATTTCGATCTTATCCGGCAGATCCGAAATAATCGATTCGTCGGTTTTTAAGCGCCGCAGGATAAAGGGATTCACCAGATTTCGCAGTTTGGTATAGCCGCCGGGATCCTTCTTTAAGCCCTTGGTAAACCCGGTGAATGCTTTGGCGCTTCCCAGCAGCCCGCCATCCAGAAAATCAAACAGCGACCATAAATCCGACAGATGATTTTCAATCGGGGTTCCGGTCATCGCGATCCGGGTTTTGGCGGTGAGTCCTTTGATCGTTTTCGTCCGCTTGGTGCCCGGATTCTTGATGGCCTGGGCCTCGTCCAGAATGATCAGATCCCAGCTGATTGCCCCCAGCTCCGCTAGCCGCACCGCCATGCCATAGGTGGTGATGGTTAAAAAGACCGGGTCCGCCAGCAAGGCTTGCGGATGCTTTGCCGCCGCCGGGCCATGCAGCACACCGACCGGCATGGACGGCGCAAATTTGGCAATTTCCTTCTGCCAGTTGCCAATCAGGGATGCCGGCAGAATCAGCAGTACCCGTCCGCCCTGGCGACTGCGCAGATGTTCCAGCAGGGCGATGATCTCGACGGTTTTACCCAGCCCCATATCATCGGCCAGGCAGGCGCCTAACCGCAGGTCGACCATGTATTTCAGCCAGTCGTAGCCGGTTTGCTGGTAGGGCCGCAGCTCGCCGTGAAAACTCGGAACCGGTTTGTGGCCCCGCAGCGTTTCGGGATTAGCCATGGTTTCCTTGACATGACGGAGCCAGTCACCGGTTGACACATGGACCTCCAGGCCCGTTGTCGGGATCCCCAGCAGCTCCTGGGAGCCGAGTTCCAGACGCATCGCCTGGGCCAGGGTCAGCTCCTGCCGGTCGGCCAGCGCTTCGGCTTTTGACAGGGCGGCCAGGGCGGCCTGCAGCTGCTGATGATCAATTTCCACCCATTTGCCTTTGATCAGAGCCAGGCCCTGGGTTTCAGCCAGCAGTCCCTGGATTTCTTCTTTGGAAATGGCGGCATCCCCGAAAAAGAGACTTGGTTTGAAGGACAAAATGGCGTCCATCCCCACCTTGGCCGGTTCCTTTTCACCAACGGTCAGGTTGAGCCGCAGCTGATTGGTTTTCCGGCGCCACCAGTTGGGAATCCGGCACATGATCCCGGCTTCCTCGTAAAGCGGAATCTCGGTCAGAAAGACAGTCGCATCCCGGGCGGTCAGTCGCAGCGGCGAAAACAATTCACCGCTTTCCATCAGCTCTGAAATAAACCCGCTGCTATCGGCCGCCCGGCTGACGGTGGACAGCAACTGAATCAGCTTTTCGGGCTGGTTCTGATATTCCCGCAACGCGTTTTTCAGGGGCGTATGCAAGGCTTTTTTGCCGTCCTCGGGCTTGGTGGCATAGGTAGCCAGAAAGGCAAAGGGGTAGCGCTCATCTTCACTGTTCTCGACCAGATGAAAGAAGATCCGCCCGGCCACGTTGATGCCGGCATGATGCTCGGTCAGAAATGCCGCCACGGTGCCCGGATAGGCTTTTATCGCTTCCTGATAGACATGGGTCAGCCGCTCCCAGATGCCGACAAGCCACCCATCATTGACGTGGGCCATACCGTTGCCGAAAGGGATTATTTTGCGGATTTCGGCAATCTCATCCGCACTCACACTGAGATCCGTATTTTCCCGGGAAATCTCCAGATCTGGCTGGGCCGCGATTTTGCGGACGAATTCCGTGGTGATTCGATGCAGGAAGGCCATCGTCGGCGAAAGAAAATCAAGCTCGTCCTGAAATCCGAAATAAAACAGGGTCTGATCCTTATGCGCTCTGAACTGCGCCTGCCACGCCTGCTCAAAATTTCTTTTTTCCTCGGTAAAGCCTTTTTTTGCCACCGGCTCATAGTCGAGGATGAAGTCATCCTTCGTAAAGCTGGCAATTAATTCCGTGTAGTCTGTCATCGTTGATTTTTCCTTTATATTTTCACCCCGTTCGAGGAGTAGTTAGATTTTTTCTTCTTTGAATGATTGCTTTTTAAGCCAACTTTAACATGAATTTTTTGCGATGTCACTTGGTTATTTAAAATTGCCTAAAATCTTATTTATATTCACGCAAATGAAAAGCTGCAACGGTATTTTCTATCTCTTCAGCAATGACTTGCGCTTTTTTTTCCTTGATGCCAATATTCTTTGCAACCTCCAAAATATCCCGAAGACCCGGATTCTTTCCATTTCCATTAACGCAGGTGGCATGTTCGCCGCCGATTGAAACACTATCGGTCAAATCATAAGCCGGAGAAAGCAACCAGCCATTTTTTCCCTCATCATAGACAAAAGTGAAGTTTTTCGAATGGTCATCACGATTATGGGCAAAAACATTGAAGCACATCAGCCTGTACATCTTTTCTACCTCAGAAAAATCCTTCGTCAATTCCAAAGTCAGTTTCATCAACATGTTATAATCCAAATTGGGGATGCGATGAGAAGTCTCTAACATGCCACTCACCGAAAGCATATGAATACGCTTTTCTTTGCCACTTTCATCAAATTTTCTGTCAAATCTCCGGGTGCCAAAGTATCCCGGGCTGGTATTTGATGAAAAGAGTTTGGTTTCTGCCATCGCAATGCCGCATTCCCTGGCACACAAAGAATACTGATATTCCTGCCAGCCGATGTTTTTGACGTCTTCTGATGAAGGAAATTTAATGATCCAATCAATCTCATCAATTTTTGTTAAGATCTTCGGCCTTGCCCCACCAGAAGAACCACCAAGCCTGAACAGATCATCCAAATTATCCGAATAATCTGTCCTGAGCATATTTGCGCACTCAGCCGCAATTTCATCAAGGTCAACTGGCTGATTTGATAAATCAAAATGATGGATCGGTTCATAAGTCAAAGCGCCCATACCTGATGAACCAACGATTGCCAATCGGTCCAGACTACTGATCTCAAACGGGTTGATGTGATTTTTCAATAACAGGCGGTCAACCAGCAAACGCCCCCATCCGTCAGGAAGGCTGTCTGCAAATACGCCAAATAAGCCCTCAAATGGGTCAACTTTGGGAATGAAAACTCGCTGCATCAGCGGCAGTGAAAATGGGCTGATGGAAAATCCGTCAACCAGCCATTCCTTACTGTATTCAAATGCCACCTGTCGATTCTGATAAAGTGCCATCGTACCAACAAGCCTGCCATGATAGCGGACTGAGAGCTTTTTAATCTTGTTCATCGATTACCTCCTGGATGGATAAAAAGGGCTGATCCGCAAATAAGCTGATCAGTCCATCTTCGCAGCTTAAGGCGATGGCGATTTTTGTCAGCGAAATTAAGGAGATTTCACCGCTGCGTTCAAACCGTTTCACAGAACCCAAGCTCACTCCTGATTTTTCACTCAATTTTTCCTGTGATAGCTTCTGCCTTTTACGGATACTGCGAATGCGTTGGGCGATTATATTATCAATTTCATGGGGAGTTTTTTGACTCAAAAAATTACTGTTCATGGTTAATATATTAACTATTATCGCCATTTATGTCAAGTAATAGTCATTATATTAGCTAACTCACAGACTCGTTAAGTCATTATCCATCGCGTCCACATTGCTGCGGCACCATAAAAATGAGCTTGCCCCAGGCATCCGGCACCCGAAACCGGAAAACTGCAAGATTGAACATTTCGCATTGCCGCCATGTTTTAACTGCTATATTCAATGTTTTTCTTTACATTAAATTCTTCAATTGTTAAAATTAAATGATCAATAACCACAAATACAAAAGTAAAAACTACCCAAGAAGAGGAAAGGAATGTTCAAAAATGAATGTGACCTATTTGATGCAGACCGATCCACTCGCTGATGAGGCGCTGTTTTTTGACCTTTATCAGACCCAGGCCCCGGCCCGGCAGAAAAAAATTGACCGGTTTATCTTGCCTAAGGATAAAAAGCTGAGCCTGGCCGCCGGGCTGCTGTTTCAGGCAGGACTTGCCGACCACGGCCTCCGGGCATCGGAACTTACCATTGCCCATCATGAAAACGATAAACCATTTATTGTGGAGCATCCGGAACTGTTCTTCAACATTGCCCATTCGGAGAACCTGGCCATCTGTTCATTTTCCGACCGGGAAATCGGTGCCGATGTGGAAATGGTGACGCCGATCGATCTTGAGCTGGCCAGACGGTTTTTCGATGCCAGCGAGTACCGGGATATCGTCGCCGCCGCCTCCCCCGAAGACACTTTTTTTGATTACTGGGTGCTGAAGGAAAGTTACATGAAAGCCACCGGACGCGGCTTCAAGCTGCCGCTGGATGCCTTTCGGATTGCCTGGGCCGAGGACATCCGGGTTTATGAAGATGATATTTTAAAGCCCTACCATTTTTACCACACCACCGTATTTGAAACCTTCAAACTGGCTGTCTGCGTCAAAGGCGAACCGCCGGCGATGCAGCTGCGCTTCCTCAATGCCGCCAGCTTCACACAATCTCAAACGCCCCATCAATCTCTCACTCAGAAAGGAAAATCCTGAAGATGAAAAATTTCACTGACCGCCAGCCAATCAATGCCGCAACTGCCCCTGCCGAACATTCAACTGCTTTTGCCCAGCAAAATGATTCCCGGGCGATGGCCGCGAGCTTTGCTTATTTCGAGCGGATTTTCGCCGGCCTCGAAACCGATTCAAACCCGATTTTTGATTACCCCGGGAATATCAGCCAGAAAGGCGTTCCCGATGAATGCGTCACCGCCGCTGTCTGCGCCCCGCCGGAACTCAACGCTTTCCTTGCCACCAACAACCTGACCCCGGACGCCTTTTTTATCGGCGCCTGGGCTTATACCCTGGCCAAATTCAGCGGCCAGGATGAAAGTGTTTTCTGCCTTGAACCCCAAAACAGTGCCGATCCGCTGCTGCCGATTTTTATCAAAATCGATGAAACCGGCCTGATTTCGGACTACCTGAGCGGGGTCCAGAGCAATTATCAGGAGACCGTCGCCCACAATGCCTGTCCTTTTGAACAGCTGGCCGGGGAGCTGAACATCAAAGCCGATCTCCGCTTCGTCTTTCAGGCGGATACTGGGGTTGTGCCCGATCTGGGCCACGCCAATCTGGCCGCCGTCATTTCAGCCACAGAAACCAGCTTCACACTAAGCCTGCATTACCGGAGTGATCTGTACAATCAAGAGACCATCCGGCGGTTAGCTGATCTTTTCGAAACCACCGTTCGGGGTTTTCTGAGCGAAACCAGGTTGCTTGAGCTGACCCTGATTTCCGCGGCCGACCGGCTGGCCTGCGAGGCCTTCAACCGCACCGAAATCCCCTATGACACCTCCCTGACAATCGTGGCCATGCTGCGCAACCAGATGCAGAAGACACCAGATCATACCGCCCTGGTTTACAACGACGTGCAGCTGACTTATCGGGAACTGGATACCATCACCGACCGCCTGGCCAAGCATATCAAAAGCTTCGGCATCGGCCGGGAAGACATCGTCCCGATTCTGCTGCCCAAATGCGAAGCGATGACCATCGCCTCCATCGCGGTGCTGAAAGCCGGTGCGGCCTATCAGCCCCTGGATCCCACCTACCCGATGGACCGCCTCGCGTTCATGATCAACGATACCGGTGCCGGTCTGATGATTGCCGATGAGGCGATGCTGGCGCTGGTGCCGGAATACACCGGCCAGATCATTCTGACCAAAGACATCGGCACGCTGCCCGACAGCGATATCGTGCTGGAAGATCCCCGCCCCGAGGATCTGTTCATCATGCTCTACACCTCCGGCTCCACCGGTGTTCCCAAAGGGGTGATGCTGGAACACCGCAATGTCGTTTGCTTCTGCCAGTGGTATCAGCGCTACTACGATCTGGACGAAACCGCCAACGTGATTGCCTACGCCAGCTTCGGCTTTGACGCCAATATCATGGATACCTATCCCGCGCTGACCGTCGGGGGCAGTCTGCACATCATTCCGGACGAGATCCGCCTTGACCTGCTGCGCCTCAACGATTATTTTGAAGCCAACGACGTCACCCACGCCTTTATGACCACCCAGGTGGGCCGCCAGTTTGCCGACAATATCGACAACCATTCGCTGAAACACCTCTCCACCGGCGGCGAAAAACTGGCCGCGATCCGCCCGCCCAGCTATCCTTTTCACAACCTCTATGGGCCGACCGAGACCGCGGTGATCGCCACCAGCTTTCTGATCGATGGCGAATACGACAACATCCCGATCGGCAAGGCTCTCGACAATGTCAAGATGTACATCCTGGACCGCTACCAGCGACAGGTGCCCATCGGCGTGCCCGGCGAGCTGTGCATCGCCGGCCTGCATGTCGGCCGGGGCTATCTCAACCGGCCGGAAGCCACTGCCGCCGCCTTCGGCCAGAACCCTTTCTGTGATGCAGCGCCCTACGACCGCCTTTATTATTCCGGCGATATCGTTCGCTATCGACCCGACGGCAACATCGAATTCGTCGGCCGCCGCGACGCCCAGGTCAAAATCCGCGGTTTCCGGGTGGAGCTGACCGAGATCGAGGCGGTGATCCGCCAGTTTCCCGGCATCAACGATGTCACCGTCGTGGCCTACGATGATCCCAGCGGCGTTAAATATATTGTCGCCTATGTGGTGGCTGATAGCCCCGTCGACATCACGGCGCTCAATGCCTTTATCGAAGCGGAAAAGCCGCCTTACATGGTGCCGGCCGTGACCATGCAGATCGACAAAATCCCGCTGAACCAGAACATGAAGGTCAATAAAAAAGCGCTGCCGGTGCCGGTTAAGCAGCAGACCGATCGGACCCCGCCGCAAAACCCGACCCAGCAGCAGATCTTTGACTGCGTCGCCAAGATTCTCGGCCATGACCAGTTCGGCATCACGACCGATCTGCAGGACGCCGGGCTGACCTCGATCGGGACCGTGACCCTGAACGTACGGCTGTCGCAGCTGTTTGGAGTAGTCGTCAAGAGCCGCGATTTAAAAGAACATCATACCGTCGCCCAGCTGGAAGCCTTCCTGACCAGCGCCGCCGCGGCCACCCCGGCCACGGCCGCAACCAAGCAGGACGCCTACCCGCTGACCCAAACCCAGATGGGTCTGTTTGTCGAATCGATGGCCAACCCAGAGGAACTGCTGTATCATATTCCGTTCTTGTTTAAACTCCACCCCGATGTCGACCTGGCGCGGCTTAAAACCGCCATCGAGGCGGCGATTGACGCCCATGCCTATATCAAGACCCGCTTCTTTATGGATGACGACGGCGAAATCATGCAGCGGCGCCGCGACGACAGCCCCTTTACCCTGCGGATCCGCGACTATCTCGATAAGGACAAGCTGGTCACACCCTTTAAACTGATTGACGGCCGGCTTTTTAACGCCACCCTCTATCAGACCAAGGACGGCAACTATTTCTTTATCGATATCCATCACAGCATCTGCGACGGCACCTCGCTGGTGATTCTGATTGAGGACATTAACCGGGCCTATGGCGGAGCCGCCCTGGAGCCGGAAAACTACAGCAGTTTTGACGCCGCCCGGGACGAACAGCTCAGTCGGGCCGGGGCCGAGTACGCCCAGGCCGAGGCTTATTTTGCCGACCTCTTTTCCGGCTGCGACACCGACTTTTTACCCGGCCCGGACAAAAACGAAACCGCCAAAACCCTCGGCATCGTCAGCCTGATCCCGGAGCGCCTCGAGGTGGCCGCGGTGGCCAGCTATTGCGACGCCCACAGGCTCAGCCCCAACGCCTTTTTTGTCGGCTTGTTCGGCTACGTGCTGGGCCGCTACAACTACAAAGACCACAGCGTCTTTACCACCATCTACAACGGCCGCAGCGATTCCCGGACTGACCGCGCCATCGGCATGTTTGTCAAAACCCTGCCGGTTAGCTGCCAGCTGGGGAGTTCCGCCAGCCAGCTGTTTAGCGCCACCAAAGAGCAGCTGATGGACAGCATGGATCACGATATCTACTCGTTTGCCGAAATCAGCCGGGCCTTTGGCATTTCGACCGATTTGATGTTTGTCTATCAGGGTGATAACTTTGAGTTTGACAGCCTCGCCGGCCAGCCCACCGAAGCCCTCGAAGTGATGAGCGAAGGCGTCATCGCCGCGATTTCAGTGGAAGTGTCAATCCGCGAGGGCCGCTACTATTTCCGGGCCAGCTTCGAGAGCAACCGCTACGAAGACAGCTCGATCACAGCCCTGCTTGAGAATCTCGCCCGAGCCGCCGAACAGGCTCTGGTTAGCGATGATCTGTCCCAAATCCGGCTGCTCTTTGACGAAGACCGCGAAATGGTCGATGATCCACGTTACCACGGCCGCACCTTTGTCGATCTTTTCGGTGCCGCCGCCGCCGCCTTCCCGGATCACATCGCCGTCCGCGACAAGCGCGGCAACATCACCTACGCCGAGCTGGATGCGGCCTCGGATACGCTGGCTTTGCAGCTGCTGGCCGCCGGCGTCAAAAAAGAGGATTTCATCGGCGTGCTGGCCGGCCGGACCCGGGAATTCATCATCGGCGTGGTCGCCACAATGAAAGCCGGCGGCGCCTATGTGCCGCTGGATCCCGAATACCCGGAAGACCGGCTGCGCTACATGCTGGAAGATTGTGCGGCCGACATTCTGCTTTATGTCGACGACTACCGCGACCTGACCCGTTTTTACCAGCACCAGACCATCAGTCTCGATGCCATCACCGCCGGAATCCATCAGCCGGACAAAAGCTGGGCCACAGCGCAACCAGCCCCGGCCGATCTGGCCTATATGATTTACACCTCCGGCTCGACCGGAAAACCCAAGGGCGTGATGATCAACCACGGCAATCTCGCCAACCTGATTTTAAACGAAACCCTGAGTCAGGAGCTGGATGAACACACCCGCTGCGGCCAGTATTCCAGTTTCTGCTTTGACGCCTCGGTGGTCGGGATTTTCCCGGCGCTGGCCAACGGCTGCTGCCTCTATCTGTTTGCCGAAGAAGTCCGCAAGGATGCCGTCCAGGTCTGCCAGCTGATCAAAGACGAAGCCATCAACGTCGCGGTCTTCCCGACCCAGATGGGCGAAATCATCATCGACAACTTGACCGATGACTCCAGCCTGACCCGGGTCATCCTCGGCGGCGAAAAATTCAAGCGTTATTACGACCGACCCTATGCCACGATCAATGCCTATGGCCCCACCGAAAGCACCGTGGAAACCACCATCTTCACCATCGATCAGGCCTACCGGAACATCCCCATCGGGAAATCCCTGATCAATGTGCGTTCCTACATCGTTGACGAGCAGATGAATCCGGTGCCGGTGGGCGTACCCGGTGAGCTCTGCCATGCCGGCCGGCAGATTGCCCGCGGCTATCACAATCTCCCGGAAAAAACAGCGGCTGCCTTTGTCGCCAACCCCTTTGCGGTCGGCGCCGACGACCGGGTGCTCTACCGCACCGGGGACATGGCGCGGCGCCGCGGCGACGGCAATATCGAATACATCGGCCGGATCGATTCCCAGGTTAAAATACGCGGCTACCGCATCGAACTCAGCGAAATTGAAGGCGCGCTGCGCGCCCATCCCGGCGTCAGCGAGACGGTCGTCACGGTGCTCGAACAGGGCGGCAACCAGTATATTGTCGGCTACTACACCCGGCCGGAGGGGGCCATCGACCCCAAGGTCTGGCATCATCTGCTGCTGTCGCAGCTGCCCGAATACATGATTCCGACCTTCTACGTCCATCTGGCCAAAATGCCGGTGACTCCGGGCGGCAAGATCGACAAAAAAGCCCTGCCGCAGCCGGAAACCGGCCTCAAGAAGGCCGACTACCTGGCCCCGGAAGGCGAGCTCGAGCAGAAACTCTGTGATATTTTCGGCGCCACCCTGGGGCTGGAAACGGTCAGCGTCCTCGACGATTTCTTCACCATCGGCGGCACCTCCATTTCCGCCACCAAGGTGGCCATGAAATGCATGACCCAGCAGATCCCGCTGGCCTATGCGGATATTTTCGAATACAAAACGATCCGCAGCCTGGCCGCATTTGTCGAAAAAAGCGAAGCGGCGACCATCGATCCGACGGACATCATCAAAAACTTCGACTACCAGAACCTGCTGCCGGTGCTGGCCGAAAACGACGTGAAGAATCTGGCGGCGATCGCGCCGAGCGCCCTCGGCGACATCATTCTGACCGGCGCCACCGGCTTTCTGGGCGCCCATATGCTCCGTGAATTCCTGGATCATTACGACGGCAAAGTCACCTGCTTTATCCGCCAGGGCAAGGCCCGTTCGCTGGAACAGCGGATCAAGACGATGCTGGTCTACTATTTTGACCGGGACTATCAGGAACTCTTCGGAACGCGGATTTTCTGCGTCGAAGGCGATATCACCAGCCGCGAGAGCGTCATGAAGCTGGCGGCAGTCGAGGCCGGCACGGTCATCAACTGCGCCGCCTGCGTCAAGCATTTCGTGGCCGATGACACCCTGGAGAAAATCAATGTCCGCGGCGTTGAAAACCTGATCGATCTCTGTCTTAAAACCGGCCAGCAGCTGATTCAGGTGTCCACCGTCAGCATCGCCGGCGAAGGCATCAATGGCGCCCCACCGCCGGACAAGCGGATCCGTGAAAACGAGCTGTACTTTGACCAGAGTCTCGAAAACGCCTATGTCCATTCCAAGTTTCTGGCCGAACGGGCAGTGCTGGCCGCCGTCGCCGAGGCCGGCTTAGCCGCCAAGATCATGCGGGTCGGTAACCTGATGAGCCGCAACAGCGACGGCGAATTCCAGATCAACTTCCTCCACAATGGCTTTATGCGGGGCCTTAAGGGCTATAAGATTCTCGGCCAGTTCCCCGTCAGTGCGCTGAGTCAGGCGGTTGAGTTTTCACCGATTGATACCACCGCCCACGCCATTTTGAAGCTGTCCCAGACCAACCGCGAGCTGACGGTGTTCCACCCCTATAACAACCATACCGTCTATATGGCCGACGTGCTGGCCGAAATGAACGCCTACGGCTTTGCCATTAAGGTGGTTAGTGACGCCGACTTCGGCGCCGCCCTTCAGGCCGGCATGGCCGATGCCGAGGTGGCCCCGGCGATATCCGGGCTGATTGTCTACCTGACCAGCGATACTGTCAACAACGTCTACCCGATTGATCCCGAAAACCGCTTTACCACCGAGGTGCTGTACCGGATCGGGCACAGTTGGCCGATTACCAACGAAACCTACATGCACAAATCAATTGCCGCCCTCGATGGGCTGGGCTTCTTTGATCTGGACGAGAATTAAAGGCCACAAAAATCAGGCCGTGGCCAGAGGTTGGTGTAAACTACCGTACCGACAAATTGTTAATCTGTTGTTCGCTGCGCCATGCGAAATCCGCTGTGCTCCTTTCGCATTGGTCGCGGGCAGTCGCCAACTACAAGCAAGCTTATGATTGGCTCGTTGCCTGCGCGCAGGATCGGACAGGTTTATCAACCTGTTCGCCCCGATGCGTAGGGTCTGACCCCTAGGTCACAACATGATATAACAATTGTCGGTACTGGGTTATCTTTTTAAACTAACACGCTGGCCGCGGAACAGGCCCGTACCGGGGTCATGCTCGCGGTATAACCGACGCCGATTTTAAAAACCTGGTGGAACTACTAATATAATCACAAATATTGCCGATAATTAGAATAGTTGTTGAACACAAAACACAATTATTTACAAAAGAGGGGGTAATCGTGTGATGAATATCAATTCTATTGCTAAAAATTTATATACCAGCTACCGCAATATGACGGCCAGTCAAAAAGCGGCCGCCGCCAGCCCAACCGTCAACCAGACCGCTACCGCGAAAACGGACAGCCTTGACATCTCAGCTGCCGCCTTAGCAAAAATGGACAACCCGGATGATAACGAGCCGCTGTCGGCCACATCAGGAAAAGATGCGCTGCCGATCACAAGGGGCAAAAAAGCCCACAGTTTTATTATCCATTTCCGGGATTCGGCGATGGTCAGTCGCGCCGTGACGCGGGGTTATATTACCGTTAACGGGGTCGATATCCCGCTTTCGGATGAGGTGAAAAAGCAATTAACCGAAATCGATGCCCAGGCCCATGCCGACCGTGAAGCGGCTTTTTTTAAGCGGACGATCGACCATAATCTGGCGGTTGCCGAACAGCAAAGTGAGGTCTGGGCAAGCGCCTTCAAAGATTTAGACGAAGCCATCGAAATCGCCGCCAAGCTTTCCGCCGGCCGAAACGTATCCGACGCTGAGATAAAAAAACTGATGGAGATCAGTCCGCAGCTTTATGCCATGGCGATGGCGGCCAAGATGATGGCCGAAAGTCAGGAAAGACAGACCGAGCAACAAGATCAGCCTGAAACAAAGATGACCCGACCGGAACCAACAACCAGCAACAGCGCCGCCGCACCGCAAGGCGTCAGCGAGTCTGATACGGAGTGGCAATCGTATGAGACGCAAATGACGGTCTCAATGGCAGGGACGCCAACCGTTACCGACGTCGCTGAAGCTGAAGTTACCGTCAATTAAAAAAGCTGAAAGCCCTTATTTTGGGGCTTTCAGCTTTTTTTGCGGTTATCAGCGGTCAGGCGGCCGGGCTGTTTGATCGGGTCCAGGTTAATGATTTCATGTTCTGCTCCTCTGATCCTTTCGGGTTGCTGCTTTTATTATACCCGGTCAGTGGGGTTGATTAACAGCTTTTTTAACCGAATGGCAGTTAGAACGCCACCCCGAAGATCGCTCCGGAAACAAAGGGAATCAACCAGATCAGCCAGACGATCAGACTCAGTTTGTGAAAATTGGCCCGGGCTTTCTGATCATTCCTGACCAGCACCACGGTGGCCCAAACGGCATGAAAGAGCATCAGCAGAATCGCCAGCAGGCCGGTCAGGCCATGGAAACTCAACAGCGTGACGTCGCCTGCCAGTTCGCTCATCAGCATGGTGCCGGTGGTATCACAAACCAGACCGAGATAGAATACGACCAGATGCCACACCTTTAGCTGGCCCTGAAGCTTCTCACCCCACACCCCGATTGAATAGAACACCAGCGCCAGGGTTATGGCGGTGCTTGCATAAATTAACATTATAAATCCTCCTGATTATTTTTTGACTTTGATAAAACAAACCGACCCAGTATCTGAACATCGTTCATTTGCATATAAAAATAAAATCACTTCGTTGTGATATGATTCATTCCAGTAGCTGTTTCAGAAATAACTCAAAGGATTGATACCGAAATAGCGGCATCTGAACGATGGTGATGCAATTCATGATGATGAATTTTGCCGTTTCGTGAGCCCCCAATCTGATTTGGATGGTATTGTCCGCGGCGGCTCTGGTCAGTTCCGCGGCAATCAGGTCAATCAATTGGTCGATAAAACGATGATCTTTTTGTAATCCGCCATCGCTATACGCCTGATCCCCATAAAGCTCCGGAGTCAGCCAATACTGCCTGAAGTTGCGAATAAAGATCTCCAATTCATTAAAAACCCGATGCAGCTTCGGATAAATGTCAGCATCTGCGGCAATAATTTCCGCAACGGCATCAAGGAAGCGCTGCCAATAGTCGGTCATCATTTCGAACACCAGGTCTTTTTTGGTCGGATAGTAATTATAGATGGTACCGAGGGCGATTCCACAGGCTTTTGACAAAGCCCGCATGCTTAACTTTTGATAACCCTGTTGATATAAGATCTCCTTGGCGTGACTTAAGATCAGCTGTTTAGGATTTTCAATGATCCGGGCCATTGTCCGCCCTCCTTCCATCTTCAAATGAACTGTGTTCATCCTATAATATCTTGCCGGGATTGTCAAGCGGATCGTCAGTTATCGTTTGACAAACTGACAATCCCCTGATACTGCTTGCTGACCGGGGTATGCACCAAAACCGTGATCGCTTTTTGGGGACATTGATTGACACAGCGATAGCAAAGGGTACAGCGGTTCAGCTGCGCGATGCTTTGATCGGTTATTTTGAGATTCTTCATCGGACAGATCCTGACGCACTTGCCACAACCATTACAGGCGGCTGAAATTCGGACATCCCGTTCAGCTTTTTTTTCAAGGGCCCCAAAATGGGCCCGTTGGGTCCATAAGCCCAGGTACCGGGAAACCGGATTAAAGCCACGCTTCTTGACCACCCCAGCGGTGATGTTCTGGCCGGCTCGGCGGAGCTTCTGGTCAGCCTTTTTGAGATAGCGTTGCCGCTTACTGGCGTTGGCCAAGGGAAACAAGAAAAAATTGCAGATATTGTTGGGCATGTTAAAATGTTCAGCATAGCGAATATCGACTGGAACCCCTGTCAGCAATTCGGTGAAAACCCGGGCCCCGTCGCCCGAAAACAGCAGCTGCGTACAAAAAATGATCAGCTTTTTGCCCGCAAATGCAGCTTGATTGTTGCGCACAAAGGCACGCATAATTTTGGGGACGCAGGAACCGTAAATGGGATAACAGACGACAATGGTCTGCGCCGCGGTTATTATCTCATTAAAATCCACAGCTTCCTCAATCGAATAACAGGTCGCGTCCATTATTTGCGAAAAGCGTTCGGCAATGTATTGTGAATTACCGGTTCCTGAAAAATAGATGGTTATCATTGGTGCGACTTCCTCCTGTTCGCCACTGCTCTGGCGCTAATTTATCTTTATTTTAGTTTGACCCCGATCCTCCCGGAAGCTGGTAAATTTCGGTACCGCCCAGCGGGTGTTGCGGTGCCACTTATAGCCCAGTTTATCTAAGGATTGCTTCGGCTGAAACGGGTTTAACATAAGTTAATAAATTAACGTCAGGCACCGTTAGTACTTTTACAGCATATCTAACTTTAATCTCAAACAATGATGGCGGGTTTATCTTTCATAATGGTCAGATCATCATTTTTCCATTACCAGTTGAACCATGGTTAATTCGCACAAATATTCATTATCTGCTGACGCAGATCGCCGCTCTTCTGCTCCAACTCTATGAAAATGGCATATCAGACCTGCGAAAAATAAAAAAGACCATAAAAACGATCTTCTGACTTGTTAATAAGCTTTAGCACGCAACTCACACGAGAAGATATAATTTTCATCGAGAAACGCACGTGTGTTAGCATTCCTTGAAATTATTATAGCAAAATAAGCCACCAACCTCGTTATAATTTGCACGGGAATTTAGGTTATATGTTCAGCACTTGTATCAACTGTTTTTGTATCAAATTATTCTTTAGTGATAGGATTCTTAGATAATTTCAATGATTTCTTCCGTCCTTTCAGTTTTGGTCTCAAAGCATCAGGACCGCCAATTCTGAAATCATTAACCCCTTTAGAAATCAAAGGTGGATTGTTCATTCTAACTGACAAAGCCAGTTTCTGATAGGAGATCTCTGTTTTTAAGTATAACTCTACCACATGAAGTTTAAATTCAAAAGTATATGTTTCTTTTTTCTTGGAACGCATTAAGCCTATTGATTTATAAGCATTTAGCCATTTCATAACATCTTGAGAAGATTTTTCTCCAAACTTATTTGCTAAAAACTTTTTTCCTCCTTCACCATTCATGGATACATTTACAATTTTTTTCTTGAATTCATAATTATATTTTGCCATAAAAACCCGACCTCCAATTACTAGATTTTTAGGTCTAACTTTTGGGGGTCGGTTCACAAAGATCCGCTCTCCTTATTAACAAGTTCCCGCTATTAAAAAGTTACTTACTGAAATATTTATTCTATAATTTCTCAGACCATAAAAGCAGGATATCCTGCAAAATCAATATTTCCTGTTTGTGTTATTGCTGTATCTACGTTGCCATCAACATCTTCAATACCAGAAATAGCGAATACGCCATCAACTGTTGTTGAAACTGCGCTAACTGGAATGTGAATGGTTACTTTTGTTTCTTTTTGTTCAATATTTGCTGCATCTGTTGTTACCGTTGAACCAGCCGGAAGTGCTATACCAGCAAATGTATAGTTATTGATATTCTTGATCGAATCGAAATCTAAATAGCTCTCTGCATCTGTTACCGTATAACCAATCGTTTTTTCATCAGCACCAACTTCTTCTGTGAAGGTTACATCTAATTCAGAGATTTCAGGAGCAGTTACATCAGTTGCTGCTTTTACTAACTTAGTCAGTGCATCATTAATGGCTTTTGTTGCTGCATCAACGGTTGCCTGGGTAGATGTGTCAGGTACCGGATGATCATGAATCGCTTTTTCCAGGGCTGCAACTGAAGCTGGGGTATAGTCATCTTTAGTCTGTATAATTTTTTCTGCCGCACCTAAAGCTCGATAGTAAGGAACAAAGTCAGCTACTTTAACAATGCCAACGGATAAACACTCTAACCGTTGGCTGGCGCCTACGGTTCCCAGTTTGCTGCCATCGGCAACCATTGCGACATCCCCAACATCTTGGACATGGCCACTGTATTGAACGCTGTATCCCGCTAATTGATGATTAGAAGCATCCAGCAATTTGATTTGGATCGCTTCAATCCGTTTGCTTTCGCCGATTGTTCCAGCAAAATGAGGTCCTTCTTGCCATGTCGATGGATCATTCACATCACATATCCAGCCATAGTCCTGGATGTGAAGATTGTAAACAATCTTAGCGCCGGCGGGAATCTCACCAGTCAGTTTAATGCTAACGCCTTCAATTCTTCTGCTTAACCCGGGGGTGCCAATTTGCTCTGAACCCTGAACCCACGTTCCGTCAGTTGGATAATTACCAACATCCTGGATGTGCGCTCGATACTCAACGCCCATCGCACTCGCATCATTTGCAAAAACATTTGATGAACCAACCATCAGAAGCATCATGATGATTGTAAATACACTTACTGAAATTTTTTTCATTTCAATATCCTCTTCTCTTTATTATTTTTATTTTTAAAATCCCTACTGGGAAATTATGAAAAAGCATACCGTGCGGAAGAACGTTTTGAAGCGATAATCTGAAAATCGCGATAAATGGTGAGGGAGGTCGGCTGACCATTAATTGATCAGCCGACCTCCCGATTTTTCTTGGTCATACGTTTAAATTTCTAGATTTTGAGTGTTTTATTGACTGATGCTTGAATTTGTGATTTGTTTAAACTACCGAGGTTAGCTATTGCGTCAGCTGCTACCTGTGCATTGACATCAGTAAGATTAGCGGCTGTTACACCAGTAATTTCAGCACCGGTATAATTGGCAACAGTAGCGGTATTCTTATATGCACCTGCATTAATTGCCGCTAGAGCTGGTCGCAGCGCTACATAATTTGTAGTATCGGTTACTTTAAGCGTTACCGTATATGGACCGGCTACAGAAATGCCGGTTACGGTAACTGCCGGTATGACGATTGTTGCAGTGCCAGGATTTAATTCACCAGAAGTTACTGATGCATTATCAGATACGTAACTTTCTACAAAAACATCTGGTGTTTTTTCACCTAAAGTAGCTTTAAATGCTCTTGCTAATACTCCTTTTAAGGTATCTATATTATACTCATCAGCGAGATCAACCGTCAGTGTGCTGGAGATTTGGGTAACGACTGGTTGTTTTGTTAATTTTATGACATTAGCCACTGCCTCATTAATTGCCTTTGCTGCAGCATCAACTGCTGCCTGGGTAGGTGAGTCAGGTAACGGATTATCATGAACCGCTTTTTCAAGAGCCGCAACTGACGCTGGGGTATAGTCATCTTTATTCGCCATAATTTCTTCTGCCGCACCTAAAGCTTGATAGAAAGGAACAACGTCAGCTACTTTAACAATGCTAACTTTTAAACACTCTAAACGTTGGCTGGCGCCTACGGTTCCCAGTTTGCTGCCATCGGCAACCATTGCGACATCCCCAACATCTTGAACATGGCCACTGTATTGAACGCTGTATCCCGCTAATTGATGATTAGAAGCATCCAGCAATTTGATTTGGATCGCTTCAATCCGTTTGCTTTCGCCGATTGTTCCAGCAAAATGAGGTCCTTCTTGCCATGTCGATGGATCATTCACATCACATATCCAGCCATAGTCCTGGATGTGAAGATTGTAAACAATCTTAGCGCCGGCGGGAATATCACCGGTCAGTTTAATGCTAACGCCTTCAATTCTTCTGCCTAACCCAGGGGTGCCAATTTGATCTGAACCCTGAACCCATGTTCCATCAGTTGGATAATTACCAACATCCTGGATGTGCGCTCGATACTCAACGCCCATCGCACTCTCATCATTTGCAAAAACATTTGATGAACCAACCATCAGAAGCATCATGATGATTGTAAATAAGCTTGCTGAAATTTTTTTCATTTTAATATCCTCTTCTCTTTATTATTTTGATTTTTTAAATCCACAAAAAAGCTTTTAGCTCATTCATGACTGTTACTTTAATCGCTGTTAATATCCTCCTCCTTCACGATCCTCAACCCCTCAAAGATCCGCTCTCCTTATTAACAAGTTCCCGCTATTAAGGAGTTACTTACCGAAATATTTATTCAATAATTTCTCAGACCATTTAATCGGCTTGCTTTTTCCGCTTATACCAACTTTTTATTCTCGATAATCTTATCACATCATCCGATGCCATAACTGTCCTCGACATAATTAACCGTTTTCCCGACATATTCTGCATGTTTTGGGTCTCTTTGGTACGCTTTCAAACGTTAATTGAACTGGTCATTTTTAATTGTAAATTAATAGCTCTATGGTGTAAGTAATTTAACGACGCCTGGCACCGGGGCTTGTTCTAGTTGGCTGCCGTGATGCCCGTTACCGCTTCGGTAGAGTCGCCATCAATTGCAGTTTCCTGATCGACGGTATAGCTGTCAGCTCCTTCAACCCCGTTCTAGGTCAGGGAAATGCCGTGACTGGCCGCTTCAGCCGTCAGGCCGCCCGGTGCCGGAGCGACTCTAACCAACCGTATTTCAATCGCCTCCAGGCGCAGGCTCTGGCCTTCGGTACCGGCACTTTCGCCGTCAGCCGACCATTTTGTTTCCCAGCCGTCATTCTGAACATGAGTCCGATACTGCACCGAATACCCTGGCATATCCACCAGCCGGATCTGGATGGCTTCCAACCGGAGGCACTGTCCCTCGGTTCCGGCGGGCTGACCATCTCTTGTCCAGTCCGTTTCCCAGCCGGTATTCTGCACATGGGTTAAGTATTCAATATGTGCCCCAGCTGGCAGATTTTCCCCGGTAAGATTAATCTCAATGGCTTCCAGGCGCAGGCTCTGGCCCTCGGTTCCGGATCGATTGCCATCCGATGCCCAGGTGTTTTCCCAGCCGTTGTTCTGGATATGCGTCCGATAGGTGACGCCGCTATTCGTCTCTTCGGTCCACTGGGCATACAGGGTTGTCGTTGCGGCGGCAGTAAAGTCTGCCCCGTCGGCATAGGCTGTGCCAGTGCCGTCTTGTTTGGTGTTCCAGCCGGCAAAAGTGTAGCCCGTGCGTTCAAAGATGTTTTTGACTAATGCTTGTTTTGTTGATTCAGTAAAAACCTGTTCCGCCATGGTACCAGACCCACCGTTTTCGTTGTAGGTTAGGGCATATGTTTGAACTACTAACGGCCAGCCATACCAATAACCCGATTGACTACTGGTGTCAGCCGCTTCATATAAGGCCACCGCCGCAAGCGTGTTGCCGCCGGCAATGGTGAGTGTGGTGGCTTTGCATGCTTTAAACGCATCTTTGCCAACCGTTGGTGGGGTTGCCCCCACGGTGAGGTTACTCAATAGCGGGCATTGAGAAAATGCTTCCATACCGATTGCGGTTATCTTTGGCACTGCCACCGTGGTTAAGTCTCCGCAGCCAGCAAATGCGCCAGCCCCGATTGAGGTTGCCTCCGGTATTTCCACCGTGGTTAAGTCTTTATCATTCATAAATAACTGGTCGTTAATTGAGGTGATCAGGGGCATTTTTACCGTTGTTAAAACCCTGCAGTTAGTAAATGCAGCGATACCAATTGAGGTTGCCGCCGGCATCTCAGCTGTTTCCATTTTTTCACAGTTAGCAAAGGCACCGGTGTTGATTGTTTCTACCGCTGCCATATTGATATGAACCAATGCGTCATCCATCGAAAATGCCCCCTCGTCGATTAAGGTTACCGCTGGCACTTCGACGCTGGTTAACGCCTGGCAGCCATTGAAAGCCTCTGCCCCGATTGCGGTAACCTTTGGCATCGTAACGGTGGTTAAAACCTCACAATTACAAAATGCCCAGTCATCAATTGATTTGACATCATCTGCCGCAAACAGATGTGTTACGGTCGTTTTATCGGCGATTACCGTTGATGTTGGTACTGTATTGTCGGCATTGGTTTCATGAATAGTACCATCACTTTGCAGCACCCCGTAAACCTCGCCTTCCGCCTGCACCGGCATGGCCATTGGCGGCAGCAGCTGTACCACCATCACCAGAGTCAAGATTAATGACCATATTTTCTTACCCCTTTTTTTACTGATTGTTTTTTTAGTTTCCATGCTTTTTCCTCCTAAATTTCTTTCCTGGGTTGCAATGATCATCCTAAAATAGTCCGATTCATAAAGCGTTTCTGCCTTATCAAGTGCACTTTTTAGACAGATTTTTCTACCGATTATGCTATCACATAAACAGTCATGGTAACTGTGCGCAACATAAATAACCGCTTTGCCGTCATTTTTTGCATTATCAACCTGTTTTTTATGGTAAACTAAAGAAAACGAAGGAAGGATATAACACTCCATGACACTTAAAATTGCGGTATGCGATGATAACCCCAGCGACAGACAACGCCTGATCGCGCTGATTAAATCAGAAAATTTCGATTGCGAGTGCACCGCCTATGAAAGCGGTGAAATGTTGCTCTGGGATTTTGACAGCGGCGTTCACTTTGACATCATCTTTCTTGATATTTTTATGACCGGGATAACCGGCGTGACGGCGGCCCAACAGATTCGGTTGACGGATGCTGAGACGCTGTTAATCTTTGTCAGCAGCAGCGATGAGTTTTACCGGGAATCCTATGATCTTTATGCCTTTAACTACCTGATTAAACCCCTGACAGCAGACAAGCTGAACGAGGTTCTGGGCCGGGCCCGGGAACAGCTCAACCGGGATGCCGATCAGGTTGTTCGCATCGCCTTCATGGGCAGTTTGCATACCATCCGCTGCAGCCAGCTGCTGTATCTTTCGAGCAAACAGCACATGGTGAATTTTTGCCTGAAAAGCGGCGAAATTCTGAAATCCTATGGCAAACTGGACGACTTTGTCGCACAACTTCCTGCTGACAGCTTCATCCGCTGTCATCAGAGCTATCTTGTCAATTTGAACCATGTCACCGCCATGACAACCGCTGCATTTACTCTTGGCGACATCACTATTCCTATTTCCCGCAGCTATTCCGAACAGGCACGGAGCCAATATCGTGCCCTGTTGTTTCGCAACTTTTAAGGAGGCGCAAAATGACCTATTTCAATCAGGTCTGGGAAATGATATCCCACAATCCCAGTACGGTTACTGTTGCCATTGGCGGGATGCTGCTGTATTTCTGCTTTCTGCGGCCACGCTGGAAGTGGTGGCTTTACCCGGTGATGCTGGCGCTGAGCTTCTTTTCCCTGCCGCTGCTGTCCGTCCTGTTTACCGCAGTGTTTCATCAGCCCAACGGCTACAGCGTATTGATGTCCTGCCTCGGTTATTGGATCGATATGATGGTCCTGATTGCCTTCCGGGAGCATTTTGGCGCGACGCTTGCCCTGCTGTTCACCCAGGGTATTCTCAACCGCTTATTCACCTTCTGGGGTTTTATTCTGCACATTCCCCTGAGTACAGCGATTGGCGGTAATTTGGAAATCGGTACGTCGGTGGCGCTGATAATGGTGGTGATGTACACGGTGATGTTGCTTGTCTCCTGGCTGGTCCTCCGTGAAAAAGGCCGCCGGCTGATTCAGATCCAGCTGCCGCGTTACAACTGGACCGCCCTGGCCGGCTTCGCGCTGGCCGCCAAGCTGATCATCGATTTCTGCTCGGACTACGCCTTTGAATTAAACCCCTATTCCGATATTAAAATCATCTGGGCGATGATTGCCGTCTGCCTCTTTTCCATCGCCGTCCTCGGTCTGTACCTCTATGTCATGATTTCCACCCTGAAACATTCGGAACTGAAAGCCGCCTCGAACCGGCTGGTTTTTGAGAAAGAAGCCCAGCAGCGATATTACGAAGCCCAACTCCAAAATCAGGAGGCGCTGCGCCGGATGAAGCACGATATGAACGGTCACCTGAGCACCGTCGCCCAGCTGCTTCAGGATGAAAACCGGGACGAAGCGGTCCACTACCTCGCCAGTCTCGGGGATTACGCCGAAAGCCGTCAGCAAAAGCTGTATTCTGACGACCCGTATCTCAACGCCGTGGTGACCAACTATGCCGCACTTTTTTTGGTAAACGAGACGACCTTCGAATACGATATCCAGGCGGGCCGGATGGTGCTGAACCAGGTGGAAATGTGCATGGCCATGAACAACGCCCTGCAAAATGCCCTGGAAGCCTCGCTAAAACTGCCGCCTGAACAGCGCTATGTGAAATTGCAGATTCAAACGAAGCAGAACCGTTTTCTGTTTCGGGTTACCAATCGCTTCAACAGCGAGATTATCATGAACGGCGTGATCCCGGAATCCACCAAGAAAAACCCCGGCCACGGCTATGGCCTCCGGAGCATCCAGGATGCGGCGGAGTCCCTCGGCGGCTTTATTACCTGTAAAAGCGATGGTGATCTGTTTGTGCTGGATGTCTCTATCTGATGCTCATCTTTAGTCAACACCGCAGACAGGATATTTACATTGCTCTTCCGGGCAAGTTTATCCACCCGATTAACGTAAAAAAAAGCACCTAAAAAAGCCATCGGCAACCTTACGGTTAACGATGGCTTTTTAGGTGCTTTTTAATTGGTGCCGGTTTACCCGAAGCGTGCCAGGTTATTAACGCCATCGCATAAATCTCTCTTTTTTGCACGAACGGAACATTTCCGACAAAAATATCCCTGATCATGCCGCCGACGCCGGTAATAATTGCCAGAAAAGTAATGCCAAACAGATCAAGCTTCTTTTCAATGCCGGTTACGGCGCCGGAAATGGCAAATCCGCCGCCCGCGAATTGAAACCCTGCAGAACTTGTGATAAACTGAAGATACATTTAAACAAGGTGGTAAAACAATTGAATCGGAACACAAAAAATAATACGCGCAATTTAATTGAGCATACCCGAAACATGAAATACATTCTGGCCTTTGAAGGAATCATCGTTGGGATCATTGCCGGATCACTGGCAATTATTTATCGTTTGGCAATGGCGTACTCGGAAATCACATTAGAATACATCTTGGCTTTTGGCAGCACCCACATATGGGCCATGGCCGCCTGGTTCGGCGTACTGACTTTGATGGGCCTTGTCGTGGGATTCCTGTTGAAATGGGAGCCGATGATTTCAGGCAGCGGTATCCCCCAGGTTGAAGGTGAGCTGCAAGGCTGTTTCAAGGCCTCATGGCACCGGGTCATAATCGGAAAACTGGTTGGCGGCATCATTTGTATGTTTGGCGGGTTATCGCTGGGGCGCGAAGGCCCGTCGGTGCAGTTAGGCGCCATGGGCGGCAAAGGGTTTTCGCGAATATTCAAACGTATTAACATTGAAGAACGCTATCTCATCACCTGTGGAGCCAGTGCCGGTCTGGCTGCCGCGTTCAATGCTCCCCTTGCCGGAACCATCTTTGCGTTGGAAGAAATTCACAAGAACTTTTCGGCGACGATCCTGTTTTCTGCCATGACAGCTTCAATCACCGCAGATTTTGTATCAAAATACGTTTTTGGTTTAAGTCCGGTTTTTCATTTTACCGTCACTGGCTTTATTCCCCTTAAAGATTATTGGCTGGTCATCCTGCTGGGTGTGCTGCTGGGTTTTGCGGGCGTTTTTTACAACACCGTGCTGCTGAAATCACAGGTGATTTACGGCAAATTCCGCGGGCTGAAACCCGAATTCCGGCCGGTGGTGCCGTTCATATTGGCGGGCGTACTGGGATTTACACTACCGCAAGTGTTAGGCGGCGGCAATACGATGATCCAGCTTCTGGGCAGCGGCAAACTCGTATTATCCGGCATGCTGGTGCTGCTTGCTGTAAAATTTATTTTTTCCATGGTCAGTTTTGGTTCCGGCGCACCGGGCGGTATTTTCTTTCCCCTGCTGGTGCTGGGCGCTTATATCGGCGGAATTTACGGCACGGCCGCATCTGCCTACCTGGGGATTGATCCGGTGTTGATCAATAATTTTGTGATCATTGCGATGGCTGGATATTTCACCGCGATTGTCCGGGCACCGATTACCAGCATCGTGCTGATCACCGAAATGACGGGTTCTTTTGATCATCTTCTGGCCTTATCCGTGGTTGCCATTGCCGCCGAACTGACGGCGGGAATGCTGAATGGAAAACCGATTTATGATTGCCTCCTGAACCGCATCTTAGCCAATCGCAACGACGAACCGGTGATCGACAGCATCGACAAAATTCTGATTTCGACAAAAGTCCGTCAAAATGCGATGATCCACAATCAATCCATTGCCGATATCGACTGGCCGGATTCCTGTCTACTGGTATCGATTATTCGTCAGGGCAAAGAGATCATTCCAAAAGGCAATACCGTCATTTATGCCCATGACACGATCGTCGCGCTGACCGATGAAAAAGACACCATTATGATCAATGAGGTACTCAGAGAAATGTGTGAGGAACATGAATATGAGTTTGACTTGAAGCTTTCCCAGTCCCGGTTATAAAAAAACCATGCCTGCGGCTGTTTACGCCGCCGGCTTGCGGGTATGAATTTAAAAAATGATCCCGAAACGTATCAGCCAATGTCGTTTTTATTTGATTCCCGCAGATATGAAAGGAAGGACAGTCCCATGAAAAAGAGCTACTATCTGATTTTAGCCGTTGTCGTCCTGGCTGTATTCATGCTCGCCGGCTGCGGCAGCAATACCTCAAAAAGCAGCGACTCCCAGACCAACAGCAATCAAACCGCCACCACCGACAGCAGCCTGACCGGCGCAGAACTGCTCAAGAGCCTGAATCTGACCTATCCGGATTCCCTGAAAATGACCACCACGACCACCGGCAGCGGCATGGATTCCACCGTCACCACGGTTACCAAAGGGGAGAATTCCCGCATTGAAATGGACGTCGCGGACGCCGGCAGACAGATCATCATCCACAATGCCCAGGCCGGGATGACCTACCAGTACACCGAAGGACAGACCACCGGGCTGGCCTTCAAGGATGAGGATGTGACCAGCGCCACCAGTGATCTCGGCGTCGCTCAGGACGTCCCCAGCATCACCGATCTGACCGCGGATTATCCCGAAAACATGGTCGCCCGGATGGATACGCTCGATGGCGAAAAAGTGGTCTACATCGAAACCACCGAAACGGACACCCAGGAGGGAACCCTCGATGTCCACATGTGGGTTTCAACCAAATACGGGGTGCCGCTGAAGTTTGAGATCTACAGCAACGGGTCGCTGATCATGACCTCCCGGGTCACCGATATTTCGACCGACGCCAGCATCGCTGACAGCCTGTTCACACCGCCGGCTGACGTGACCTTCACGGATTTTTCCAATATCAACCTTGACGATCTCACCAATCTGACCAACAGCTTCGGCGAATAATCGCGCGACCACAGCTTAACTGCCAAACGTTTCGGCCCGGAGGGAATCCGGGCCGAAACGTTTTTTTGACAGCGGACAGCTCGTCGATATCGGAAGAAGCAGTATTTTTGACTGGTTCAATTGTCACCTGTTTATGGTATAATAGCATCATCAATTACTTCATGCAATGTGAATTAAGGAGAGACGATGAAACCGTTAAATGATATCGGTCTGCTGGATCGCGATAAACTGCTGGAAATATTCGACTATCTGAATCAGCAGTTAAAAGAAAATGCCCTCGAACTTGAGCTGACAATCTATGGCGGTTCCATCATGACCATGGTTTACGACAACCGCCCCGCCACCAAAGACATCGACTGCGTATTCAGTGACAGCAATGATAAATTGCTGAATCATATTCTTAAAAACGCCCAATTCGTTTTCGATCTTTCCGATGGCTGGATCAACGATGAAATCAGAGAACCTCTGAAATCCATCATCAAAGAAGATCTGGAGGCTTTCAAGACGTATTCAAATCTCAGCATTCTCAAACCCAGGGCCGAACAGTTGCTGGCCATGAAGATTCTCGCGGCCAGACCCGAACCAGCCAAGGATTTTGGCGATGCTTTCATTCTATGCCGGGATTTGGGAATTACCACCAAAGCCCAGCTGTTGGCTGTCATTTCTGACTACGTTCCCCGCACCCTGCTGGGCGAACGTCAGATCAATTTTATCAAATATCTGGGAGAGGATTTAGGTTATGATTGGCAATAAATTTCTGATGGACCTCTATGCGTATCCCGACCGCGATACCAGTCTGAACCAGTTGCTGGAACACCTGAATTCAAAAGACAGGCCGTTTCTCGACAGCCTCTATGCACCGCTGGATCTTGACGTCTTAACCGCAGATGAAAAGCAGTACCTGACCGTCATTTCCGCCATCATCGATTACTACCTTCAAATTTACAAAATGGAGATTCCCGATTGGCTGCGCAATGAAAAGCTCTGTTTTGACCGGCCCTATTTTTATTCCAAACGGCTCAGCGACTTTGATAAATTCAAACTCCAGTACACGCTGCCCGGCCCCTTCAAGCGCCGAAATGTCTATCTCAGCCTGGACGGACTCAAACGGATTTGAGTTGTTGCGGTCCAACCCGCCAAAATCATGCGCCGTCTTTTTCCTTTTGTTAAGAAAATTTAACCAAAACAACATACGGTCTTCACATTCTTCTGATATGATAAGGGCAAATAAAAGACGAATGCGTCTGAAATCAGAAGAAATGGAGAAAAATAATGGAAAAAACAAAAGTTGCATTTATTTGCATGCATCATTCCTGCACCAGTCAGATTGCCGAAGCTCTCGGTGAAAAGTTTGCCGGCGACGTCTTTGACAGTTATCTGGCCGGCACCACCCGAACGCTACTGCCCAATCCCGAGGCGGTGCGGTTGATGAAGGAGTTGTACGATATCGATCTTGACGAAAACGAGAACTCAAAACTGCTCAAAGATCTGCCGCCGGTCGACATCGTCGTCAAAATGGATTCCGACGACATCTACCCGAGCCTGCCCGGTGATTTCACCATCGACCTGCGACTCGAAGATCCCGACGGCAAGAGCCAGGATGAATTCCGGCGCTTTATATTTAAAATCGAACAGTTCATCAAAAACCTGGCCGAAGAAATCAAAAAGAATCATGTGTCCGCCATTCTGCAATAAGTTTTACCGTCACTCTCCAATCACTCCGAATTGAATCCCCCACTCTCACACCTATACCGGATTCGGTTTGGTGCTTTTTTTTATTCTCGACAAAATTCAATTGCTAGGCAGCTGGTCTCAGCTAAATAGGCTTAGAACGTCAGATGACACTGCCCGTCCCGATGTCCCGATCTGTTTATGATATATTTATGTGCTGAACTGGAGCTTTTGCAATCGGCGATGCCTTACAGGAAATCGGCACGACCGACCAAGTTGCCGACCAAGTTACCGACCAAGTCACCCGATCAGTTCGGCGCCCAGATCGAAGGCCTGCTGGCAGTCCTGCGGGAAAACCTCGCGGCGGCGTTTGGCCTTGGCATCGACATCGAAAGCCGACGTCTCGTATTTCGAGTAATCCTCAAACTGCCAGGTATCCGTGGCTGCCAGCGTTTTCGCGCTGCCGAAAAAGCGCGTCAGGATGCCCTCATAGCCCTTGAATTTCATGTCGTATTTTATTTCTTTGAGCATCCGCTCGGGCGCGTTCATCGTGAAGATGAATCCGGTTTTGATTTTTTTCGGGAACAGCACCGAATATTCATCGTCGTAGACTAGGTACGGGAAAAACAGCCGTTCCAGGAACGAGCGCATCGCCCCGGTGATTTCGCCGAAATAGATCGGCGACCCCAGAATCAGGGCATCCGCCTGTTCAATTTTCGCGAAAATTTCGCTGAGATCGTCCTTCACCGCACACTTTCCGTAACTCTTGCCGCCCTTGCGCTTGCAGGCAAAACAGCTGATGCAGCCTTTGTAGTTCAGATCATAAAGCTGAATGAGCTCGGTCTCGGCGCCCTTTGAGGCCGCGCCTTCCAGCGCTTTGCCAAGCAGAATCGCCGTGTTTCCGTTCTTTCGGGGACTGCCGTTGATGGCAACGATATTCATAAAAAAACCTCCTCGTCTTTTTCTGATGTATCAATTGATTGCTACAGAATGTTATATAACAATTGGCGGTGGAAATAATCGCAGATTAAATTAATTGTTCGATTACGACACTCACTCCACCGGCCCCAGATAGCGGGGGACCTCCTGGGGATCGTCATAGGTGCCATTCATCGTGATCGAACCGGTGGGGCAGCCGTTGTAGCAGCGCATGCAGGCCGTACAGCCCGGCAGAAAGGTGAACCCTTCCGCCTCATCAAAGCGGATGCTCCCCGTCGGGCAATTGTCGACGCAGACCATGCAGCGGGTGCAGGTTTCTGCATGCACCCCCAGCGTCTGATAATGCCGGGCAATCGCATCCGGCACTTTCTTGCGGATCATCGCGCCGATCAGCAGCTGCGGGCCGTGCCCCTTGATCCGCTTGCGGCCAGCCAGCAGCCGGTCCGCCAGCCGGGTCAGCTCCGCTTCCCCTTTGGCCATCCGTTTATGCAGCTGCTCCCGGTCAACCGGCTTGGCCGGGTTGACGTTGTTGCACAGCTGAATGTTGACGTAGCCACTCAGCACCAGACCGGAATCCGCCAGCATCTTTTTCATCTCATTGGGGCCAAAAGCGTTGACGTAACCAAAAGTGTTGATCACAAAGGTTTTCCGGTCCAGTTTTTCCGGTTGCAGGAGCCTGACCAGGCGGTCGATGAAAGCACTCATAATCGGTGGCAACCCGCCGCCATAGATGGGATGAGCCAGGCCGATGCCATCCGCCGCCCGGACCATCTCCAGAATCTGATCATCGGTGAGCTTTTCCCCGAAGTCGATCGAAACCATCGTGGCCTGGTGTCCTTTTGCGCTGATGATCGCGTTAAAGGTTTCCACCGCCCATCTGGTGTTGCCGGTGCCACTGAAGTAGAAGGTTGAAAATTTCATGGATTACCTCTTTCTTTTAATTCAGGCCAGGCTCAGCAGGCCGTATTTTCAGGTTTTTACAGAGCCAGCGCCGCATCGATCTGCGTCAGCAGGTATTCCGGGAAACTGTCATCGTCGTTCTCGACCGCTAACAGCCGTTTGCTGATCCGTTGCCCCAGCTTTTGGGCCGTTTCACGGTCGCCGGATTGGCACAGCAGCTTCAGGTCATCGATGCAGTCATACAACGCGTCTTCACAGGCGCTGGCCCGGGCAGTGCTGAGAAAACCGTCCTCCAGAAACCAGCCCAGGGTTCTTTTAAAACGCGCATCAATCTGATCCGGATTGATGCTGACCGGTTTCAGCACGGTCTCCGGTCCGAGCACCGCCTCGGCAAGATCACGGATCTGATAGTCCAGATTGAACCCTTCATAGGCGGTCAGGGCCCGCCCCCAATCCGCCAACGCGACTGCTTTGCCATCGATGATCAGGCTGGCGGTGTCATCTTGCGAATCGTAGTCAATCCGAAACGTGCCGATGGCTTTGAGGCTGAACGGCGCCGCAGCGATTTCGATCGCATTGTCGAACAGCGGCCCGTCCGCCTCGGATTCCAGGCTTTGATAGGACAGGCCCTGTTCGATTTTTTCAAGCAGTCGCTCAAAGGCCGTCGTCTGATTGTCTGCCGGCCTGGCATGATAGACAAACTCATAGCCGCCGTTTTTTTCCACGGCCCGCCAGATCACCATCCCGGGCAGGATCATCGTGGTGATGATAAAGCGATGGCGATGGCCATCCGCGGCTTTCACGGACAGGTTTTTCGGAAAGACTTCGGGCTGCTCCATACCCTGCAACTCGGCCATCAGCTCATTGTGGCAGCTCAGGCAGAAATCACCAAGGTCCTGGACGTGGATGGTGGCTTCGTTGTGGTGGCATTTTTGACATTTCATGGGTGGCTCCTTTCGGGTGTTTAAAGTTTTATGGTCACGGAATCATGGTTTCTATCGGCTTGAGCAGATCCGTTCTGCTATAGGGGATGGTCACGGAAATTCGGCCAGCAGCATAACAGGCGACTTCGTACTGATTGAAATACACACAAACCCCAGCATCCGTCAGATAATACTTTGAATCGGCACCCAACAGCTTGTAAACACTATTCAGGTCCACATCTTTTTTATTGAGACTGGCAAACTCGTTAGTCAGTTTCGTCTTGATCTGGGATTCATCAATACTCAGCAAATCTCCCAGAAGTTATTCGCTTTGGTGGTAAACGCCGGTATTTTAGCCTTCCAGTCGATAGGACCGGCCCTCCGTGCCACTCATCGTACCATCTGTTTTCCAATCCTGCCAGCCAATATTTTCGACGTGGGTTTGATACGTGCAGGCGGGCGTTGATGCCACACTGGTATCCCTGATTTTTGTGTCATCTGCCAACTGGGACTGATCTCCCGTTACACCCGATGACAGTTCTTCTGAATGTGCCGGTGTTTCTGCTAAAACCCCCAAAGGCATGGCGGTGAAAGCCAATAATACTGCCAAAAACAACATCACACCCATTAACATCTTCTTTTTCATCGTTTTCTCCTTTCGGGTGGGCTGATGACTTACCTCCCCACCTACTTATTCGTCTTCTTCAAAAACCGCGCCGGAATCAGTTTAGGCAAAATACTTCTGATTGGGACTGGTCGGTTTATCGGGAATGGTCAGTTTCAGGAGGCCGCCTTTGATCAGCGGGTTGAGAATGTTTTTTCTGAAATGATCTCGGTTGTTGTACTTCAAATATTTCTGTATTTCACTTCGTGTTCGGGGAGTTTTGCAATATTCTAACAATCTCGATATTTCCTCATCTGCTTGCATGGTAGCTTGCATGGTAGCTTGCATGGTAGCCTGGTCACCAGCCTGCATGGTCAAGGGGATAATCGTTCGGAATACATCCCCCTCAGTAAAAACGGGCTCGGCAACGTCATGGTAAGGAATCGCAAAGCCTTCGTTTCCGGGTGTTTCCCAGACTTGGTCTTGTAATCAGGTTAAGACATCCGCTTTTAATTCTTTTTGCGCTTTAATATACCCTTCGACTTTCTTTTGCAGTACCGGGTTTGACATCTGGATGTCCTTATCGAAAACTGTCGGAAAATCAAAATTTCTTGCCGACACCCGAAACTGAATGACAATCTCATGCATTCCCACACTTTTAATGGTTCCTGGACCGAAGGTTTGATGCATTATTTTTTCGCTGATGAGTTGGGCGGGTGTCCAGTTTTGCGTTTGATTCCCACTGGGAACCGATACCTTTCCAGATTTTATCAAAGCCAAAATTCCAGGGCCATACTTTTCTGTCTTAACCGGTCCAAAGCCGGATATCCTTTGCAATTCTACCAGGGTTTCTGGTTTCTGGATGATCAGATCATCCAATTGACGATCATTGAAAACCACATAGGCTTGAACATTTTCTTTGCGGCTTGTTTCCCGGCGAAACGCTTTCAGTTTGGCCACCAGTTCGTCATTTTGAGGTGATGTCACGGTGTAAGCTTTTGCTGCCGATTCCCGCACTGACGGTCTGACTTGTCCTGCCACAGGCGCTTCGGTCGAGAAAGTCTGAGAGCTCTCCGTTAAACCAGACAAAATCGTTTCATATTTTTGAGTATAGTCACTGGAAAGGGGCTGGTGATGGGATAGTATTTTTTCCGCCCAAGCTTTCAACCCTTTTTCACTGCAAGCTAATTCTTTCGATTGCTTATTTTGTTCTTTTATATAGGCTATCAGCTGGTCCGCCCGGATGACCTTGTTTTTAACATCCTTTTTGGCATATTTAGCATTTAAAACCGTTTTAGGATTGGCCAGAACAACAATGGATCGATAAAAATTGTCAAAGTTCTTTTCAAAACCGAGGCGCTTGATAGGATTGGTGGTTTTGGCCAGATTGATCTGTCGAAAGATTTCCAGATGCCGTTGGTTCTGTGTAATCGGTGAATAAATCCCATCTTTGACAGTTCGGCCATTCCAGAGATAACTCCTGACAAAATTTCCCTGGTTATCAATAGCAATATTGCCATAAAGATTCTTACATTCGATAAAAAAGACCAGTTTTCGGGTCACCACCACAAAGTCAATCTGAGCCGTCAGATCTTCATGCTGGAGGTGGAGATCATGAATAATATACATTGGAATACCAGCGCTTTTCAACTCAAAAGCGATATTCTTTTCACCCGCTTCGCCATAGCTGGCAAAGGTAATTTCCCGGACAATGTCATCTTTGACCTTGCCGGTAGCTTTCTCCTGGAGTTCTTTGAGCCGGGCGATATGCTGGGTGGTATCGGAATCTTCTTTCAGGAAGATGGGGGTAGTGTTGGGGGTGAATAGGGACATGGACGGGACCTCCTTTAAGCAATTTATAAGCTATCTTAACTTAGAATTTTTATGACTGTTACCACCAGGGATAGACAGTGACGATTTCATTTTCAAAATCGGTTTCTGTTAATACTCTTTTGCTGGCTTCGAGTATGATATCTAGGCTCATGTTGATCTCCTTTGTGGTTTTATTGTGATTGGGTAATCGCGCACCGGCTGTGAGCGTCGCTACCAGTTGACGCTATCCCACTACTAGCTTATTCGTTTTCTTCAAAAATCGGGCCGGGATGGGCTTTTGCAATTGCCAGGTGATGTTCATCGGTTTAGAGCCGTGGTGACTGACATAATCCGCTAAACCCAAGCAAGTATAAGGCGCTGTTCCTGCCCTATCTTTTTTAAATTCTCTCACAAAAAGCAAAATTTTACCACCGTGTTCTTGATGATGCTGATAGCGTTGACCAGTTGGCGAATCCTCCGAGGTGGTGCTCTGGCTTTGCCAATGAAAAAGAAATTCATTAATTGAATAATCGTGATACATGGTGGTCGGTGAATAATCCTTGTCCGATTTATTCAGGGTGATAAAGAAGACATCGGTCTTTTTATCCGGCAAATACTTCACGCCCTCCCGGATGTTGCCCGGCTTATCATAATCCAAACCCACTAAAATCTGATCCCGGGTGTAGCTGCAATGCAAATCCAGCGGGCAATCATAATCCAGATTTAAGGATTCATCCACAAAATCGATGCGATCCAGATTAAACTGTAGCAGCGCCAACAGCTCTTCAAAAAGCACCGGCGCATTTTTTAGTTGAGCCAAAGCCGCCTCCGCTCTAGCAAAACCACATTCCAGATATGACTTTTGAAAAACCGTGTAATGAAACATATTGAGCATCCGCCCTTCATGCTCAGTAAACGCACGGGTTTCAATGGCCGGCAAAGCCGCCAATAAAAACTGTAACCAACGTCGCGAATCGATGGCGCAGATTTTGGGAAAAGCCTTGTTAAACACCTCTTCGAGTGGGTGTTCAAAATTATCTCTGATCCCAGCCAAAACGCAAAGTCTGGAGAAATTACAGCGGGCATAAAGGCTGCGCACATCCAGATGGTAATAAGTGACAAAGTTCGCTAAGCTCAAGACAAGATCGGTATCCTCGGCAAAAGTGGCGATGCGGGCGATGATCCCCGCTTTTTTCCCGAAGGATTGGGCAATATTCTGGAGAATGATCGCTTTGGCCTTCTGCTCCAATTGGATATAGCAGCCTTTTGGGACACTAACAAAACCGCTTTTAATTTCATGCGATAAGCTACGGGTCGCATGGGATAACAAGGCATTAAACTTTTCTTCAAAATTGTAGTGTTGATTAGCCTGGCCGATAAAATCCAGCACCGTTAAACAGTCCTTATCCTCAGTCAACCGCAGGCCTCGTCCCAATTGCTGTAAAAAAATGGTCAAACTCTGTGTCGGTCGCAAAAACAAGACCGTGTTGATTTCGGGTATATCCACCCCTTCATTATAGAGATCCACCACAAAAATCATCCGAATCTCTCCCGCCAAAAGCCGCGCCTTGGCCGATTTGCGCTGTTCATCCGACGATGAACTGATCAGGTAAATCGACGGAATCCCCCGGGCATTGAAAAAATCAGCCATAAACTTCACGTGTTCCTGTGAGACACAAAAGCCCAAACCCCGAACCTCATCGATATCCGCCACATATTTGAGCAGCGACGCCACAATCAAATCACCCCGCCGCTTAGCCGCCCATTCATCGATGGTATAGACATTGGATAACTCCCGGGTATCATAACCCCCGCGGCCCCATTTCAAAGTGTTTAAGTCGATGCTATCCGACACGCCAAAATATTGAAACGGCGATAACAGCTTGCGATCAATGGCTTCCGGCAAGCGGATTTCCGCCGCGATGCGATGATCAAAATAGCTTGAAATATCCCGCCCATCCATCCGCTCTGGGGTGGCCGTTAAACCCAGTAATATTTGCGGTTGATAGTGATCTAATAGCGTTTGATAGGTCTTGGCCGCCGCATGATGAAACTCATCGACGATGATATAGTCGTAAAAATCCGCCGTTGTTTTCTCATTAAAAGCTTGGGCGTTAAAGGTCTGGATGGACATAAATAAATGATTCAATTGGCTCGGTCGATAGCTGCCCACAAAGAGCTCCCCAAAGTTTTCATCCCGCAAAACATTGCGAAAACACTGGATGCTTTGGCTTAAAATTTCTTCACGATGGGCAATAAACAGCAAGCGATTGGCCCCCTTGGGGTTTTGCTTGCGAAAACGTTTGTAATCGAGAGCTGAAATCACCGTTTTACCCGTACCCGTTGCCGCCACAATCAAATTACGCATGTGATATCGGATGGTGCGCTCCGCTGCCAGCCGATCGAGAATTTCCTGCTGATAAGGATAGGGCCGGATGTCCACCAGATAGAGCGTCTGATTCTTGATGTCCCCCGTCTTTTCAGCCCGCAACGCATCTTCAAGCTGGGGTTGATCGTCCTTAGAATAGCATTTAAAATCTTGGCTGTGCCAGTAACTCTCAAAAGTAGCATTGATCTTCTCGATGGTCTCCGGCAAATCTTTAGCGGTGACCTTCACATTCCATTCCAAGCCAGTCGACATGGCCGCATGGGACAAGTTGGAAGAACCCACATAAGCCGTCGAAAAACCGGTGTCCCGAATAAACACATAGGTTTTGGCATGAAGACGAGTCCGCTTGGTATCATACGAAATTTTAATTTCCGTATTGGCCAATTCCTCCAATGCTTCAATGGCCTTGACATCAGTGGCACCCATGTAAGAGGTGGTCACCACCCGCAGCTTGCCGCCGCGCTGGGTAAATGCACGCAGTTCATCGATGATCAAACGCAGCCCACTCCATTTGATAAAAGAGACTAGTAAATCAATGGCATTGCTCGACGCAATTTCCTTATTGAGTTCGGTATAAAGCTGGGGTTCATGGATGGCACCGGTAAATAAGGAGCTCATCGACAAGGAAGTCTCCGGTCGAATCAGTTTGGCTGTTTTATCGATGGCAGAGAGGCTGTTTTTACGCTCAACCAAGCACAATAATTGCTGAGCCGACGCATCGACGAAATCCACTTCACTCTCCGAATCGGATTTCTCCAGTGTTTGCGTGATTTCATTGACCAGCTCAATTTGGCCCTTGAGTCCATGGACCTTGACCTGATCGAGCTTTTTTTCGATGACTGCGGCCAGATAGCTGGACAATACCTTGGCTGCCTCGGCTTCATCGATGGGCCCGATTTCGCTGATCAGTTCGGTATTGGTTTTAATTTCGTTTTGGATGGACTCCGTGATGACGGATTCGTATAGGCCTGGTTTTAGCATATGGGGAGCTCCTTGTAGGTTAATTATTATATCGACGGATTGTTTGATTTCAACCAGTGATTTTGGAACATTCATGTGTTGTTAACCAACACTGATGACACTTAAATTTTTTACTTGAGGACAACCTAGTTCATTTTGAACGTAACTTAATAATTCGTTTTCATGTTTCATTAACCACTCAATATTATTACCTTCGAAAAGTTCAATAACCCATTCTGAGTAGTACTTTCCGCTACGCCTTATATGAAATTTGATATCAGAAACCGCCTTGCAATGATAAAAGAAATTAATGGTTCTTATCAATGAACATTGTGGACTCTCTCTTCCAGCTTTATCCATATAAACTATATCCTTAGATTGGTTTAAATTCGACTTGAAAATATCCTTGAAATTAATTTCATTAATACCTTTCCGTTTATTACATTCTTTGCACAAGGTTTGTAAGTTTTCAACACTTGTGATCCCTCTCATCGAAAATGGCAGGATATGATCAACTTCTAATGTTACACCTTTCCCTTTTTCCCTACCACAGCAAACACATTTATATCCATCACGTCTGAGCACTTGTTCTTTTATAACCTTCGTCGGTTCCCTATTTGAATCTGTAAAAATTTCTTCATTTATTGGTGGTTCAGGCTTTATTGGACCATTTATCTTAATATCAACCAATCTATTCTCAACAGCATCATATGCTGATTTAAATCTATTGTAATCACGATAAAACACTTTCCATAGACTCCCATTTTTATTAAATTCATTTTGAAGAACAGTATATTTTGAAATCGCATCTTTATACATCAGTTGCATGGCTACTTCATCAAGATTATAATCATTTCTTTCATCAAAGGAATGATAGATTGGTGCTTCGCCATTCTGTGCTAAATGTCTGGAAATTTTCACTAATTCATTTTTCAGTTTCCCCCCTATATCATCCTGGGTTAAATCAAAATATTCTTCAATCTCTTTATCTAACCAGGTTAAAATTTGTTCATCCTCTATTTTTTCATCTGCAAATTTGTCTGGTATATTATTTAAGCTTTTATCTATGAAAATCTCAAATTTATTTTTATTGCTGTCAAACACCATTACGAATTCAGAATATGTTTCCATTTCTTCTTGCTCATCATCGGTGATGCTCACAGTATATTCGGTTTGATACCAGCCAGTTGGTATGTACGTTAAGTAGGGTGAATCGGCAAAGCGAACGCCACTATTAATTTGTTTGGACAATTGTTCTATTAAACTAATTGAAATATATTCTTTGGGATAAGCCCCTCTGACAATAGGCTTTGTATTACTTGTGCCATCACCAATCGGATTAGCCCAATTAATGATTCTTTTCCAATTATCTAGGAATAAGACAATATTTGCTTCTGATTTGCCTTTACCGCCGCCGGATTTTTCACCGCGTAAGGCCCTCCCTATCATTTGAGTCATCAAAATAGCACTGGTTGTTTGACGTGTTAGAAAAACAGTTTTAACATCTGGTATATCTACGCCTTCTGTCATCATCTTTACGTTAATCAGTACTTCATATTTACCTTCTCTGAATTCTTTCATAATCTTCTGATTTTCAGTTGTAGACCTTTTATTTCTTTCTTCCGGAGTATTAGCCTTAGCGTCAATTTGCGAATATATCGCTTCGCAATTTATTCCTTTTTCATTTAATTTTGATTTTAAATACTCGCACTGGAACCAACGATCCGCAAAAATGATTGTTTTTCCATACTTAGATTTATTACTCACGTACTCATTCACTATATAATCATTTCTTGCTGAGTCATGGGCAAGCTTTTCAACGATTTCACCGGGCAGATCCTTATGTTCTCTTACTAAACGGTTATAAAGTTTATCATCTACTTCAAGTTCTCTGCCTGTTGACTTTTCTATATAAACCGGAAGTGCTAGAATATTCTCCGCTATGAGTTTGGTTGTTTTTGCTTCATACAAGATACCCTTATCAAATATTTTAAATAACCAACCGCTGTTCTTTTTATCACTGTATGTAGGTGTTGCTGTTAAACCTAATAAATAAAGATTGGGAATCATCTCTTTTATGTCAATTAATAAATTTCTGCACCCATATGCCGGTGCATGATGTGCTTCATCTAATACAACAAATATTTGAGTATCCTTACAGCTGTTTATAAATCGTTTAAAATAGGAATCGACTTTCTCCCCATTGATGTCTTCTGGCACATTGTTAAATTTTGATATCGCCGTCTGGGTAGTCATTATTAGGACATCATCAGTTGTCTCGATATCAGAAGAATTAGAATGAGCTGGATCGCTGGATACGACTCTCACATTTAATGTATCTCGGCTTGGAGGTATACTCACTACATTCTCTAAAAATGTATTGCAAGCCTGATCCAATAAATATGAAGATTGTGCCAACCATAAGACTTTAATATTCTTGCTCAGTATATTTTCGCAAATCCACCTCACAGCGGTAAATGTTTTACCTGCACCAGTTGGTAAGACTAAAAGCCCACCTTTATAGCCTTCCATAGGAAAGTTATATGTTTTACTTAATGCGACAAAGGAATCAATTTGGTGAGATCTCTTTTCCTTACCAAATTTGCCTTCATTATCTTTTCTTAATTTAACTAAATCCAATGATTCATAATTCAATTAATTGTACCAGCCCTTCGTTTTTTTAATTTTAATATCAGCATTTACTGCCGTTAACTAGATTCACTTAAAAAAGTTAAGGTGAAAGCCGCCATCCCTATCTAATAAATAATGCCTACTGAATAATTACCAATTTTTGATAAACACCGAACCCATTCAATTCCGGCATAAAAAACTGTAACTGGGCGTAAAGAACCTTGCGCAGGGGTTCAGAACAACAATCGACAATGCAATCGTACAAAGGCCGGTATCTGGCAAACGTGTCCGGATCAGACCAAGACCACAGTTGAGTTTGGCAAGACTGAATTTCCGTTCGACTTCAACACGTTCGCAAATATCCACATAGTCCTGTTTTTTATCAGTCACTGCATTTTTAGGTGGACGACCCAGTGCCGAACCTGCCATTTTCTGGATAGTGTTTTTTGATGACTCAACATGGTGTCGATAATCGCCAGGTCTCTGCGCAGATAACGCAGTTGTTTCCCAATTGCTTTGCGGAAGTAAACCATCAGCGATGGATCAAATGGCGGTTCATCTGGAACAGGTCAGAAGAATTCTAAAAATATTTTGGAATCCATCAGTGACATTTAGAATTCTTTCCGGCCTTTAGTTTTGTTGTTTAAGCGCACTACTTTGAGCCATTGCCCGTTACGGCTTAACCGCTGCTTGGTAGATGCCAGCTAGTTCGCTTTTCAGTTCCTTTAGACGTTTCTGTGTTGCTTCGATCAACTCCAGTTTAGAGCGGTACTGTTCTGAAATTTTATTTTGGATTTCTTTTGGCGGCACCGATACTTCAAGATCTTTCAAGGCACCTGTGGATATTGATATCAACGACGTCCCGGTTTGCACCGTTTTTAAAAGTTTACGGCCATCTTCACTGTCCAGAAATACTTTTAAATAGGTGGGATCCACCTGATCTTTTCTGGGACGGATGACCATGAGATTTCCTGTGACTATGTATTTCTTATCTTTATCAAGATTTGCCACGGCTATTTTCAGGACGGTGCCCTTGGCCGTCATCAGGATATCGCCCTCTTCAAGAAAATACCGGGCGTATTTTTTTTTATCGCTGAGATTCACATTAGTCAAGTCTTTGGAAATCTGGCCGGCTTCAATATCTTTTAAACCCACCAATTGATAATCGCTTTTTTCCGTGATCATCTCGTCTTGATCGGAAGCTTTTAATTGCAAGCCTCTAAAGATCGTTTCCGTTATCTGATCCAATTTGAGCGGATAAGGAATCTCAATCTGGTTTGTTTCCAAATAGCCAAAGGGATCAAGATTATAATTGCCGGCAGCAATGACTGCGTTCAAAACAGTGTGGGCTTCGGGCATATTGTCTTGACTATTGTATAATGTCATGATCTTTTTTATATCTACAGCTGTCAGTTCATTTTTTCTTCGGCCTTTGGTGTAGATTTCGGTGGCATCAACCAGTCGAACGGCGGTGTTATGATGGCTGAGAATCAACAGCGTGATTTCTATCGCCGTTTGCGGAATCACGTTTTTGGGAAGCTTGATGATCCCTTCCACCATCCCTTTTTCAAGCAGTTCTTGCCGGAATGGCTGATCAACGACATTACTAAGCAAGCCACTTGGTATCACTGCAATCGCCTTACCCTCTTCACTGATTGAATCTGCTAACGTGCCAATAAATGCCCAGTCCAAGCGATTTTTTAACCGGTCAGTAGCTTCAGTACCCCAGAAGTCCAGGGCAGAATGTAAAACCAGGTCACGTTTCTTGATCCCTAAAGGAAATTGTGAAAATGCTTTACTAAATTTTTTTAAGGTTCCTTTGGCATCGTGAAATTTGGGATTGGCCAGGACATCCCCCAGCTCAATCTGATAATCTGTGAGGCCTAATGCATGAAGGATAATTTTACTTTCATAATAGGTTGGTACACAAATTTCCTGTCCGTAAAATTCAGTTGCAATCCCTTCTTTATAAGCTTTGGCCAACATACTGCCGCGGCCGGAACAATAATCAACAAAGGATGAACCAGGGATACTTCGTAACAGTTCGACAGCCAATCCTTCAATACTTTCGGAAGAAAGAGATTCAGCCGATCCCATTTCTGTTGATAAGCGACTTAACACGATTTCCTTCGTATCTTCAGCTGACAATTCATCAAGAATCATTTTAATTCGTAACGTATCGCCGGTGCTGGCAGAGAGCAGTGGCAATAGAAAGCGAAGGATTTCACTTTTTTCTTGGTCATCTTTAACGCTTTCCAGCATTTTTTCCTGACACTCTGCCATGCTGCCAAACCGTTGTATAAAATAATCAAATTGTACATGGCCGAGGGTGGTAGCCACGGCACTGATGGCAAACAAATACTGTTCGATTTCTTTTACGGTAAACCTGTTTCTCATTGTGTCCATTAACTTATATACTTTCTGATTCATGTTGTTTCTCCTTTGGATTTTATTTGGTTACCGGCAACCAAGTTTATTTGAACCAAGTATATAACATGGATTTGGTTTTGTCAATCTTTATTATTTGGTTATTAATAACCATTATCTGGCACTTTTAAACCAAATCATGGTTTGACTTTTCTACTACCGCTACCTAGCGTTTACGAAATCGCCGCCTCTGACTACTCGCTGTTTACTGATTTTATAATCGTTCACAAAGCGGATATCGGTATTCCAATTTCTAACCGATTCTTCCATCCCTTTTCTTTTCCCTGTATAAGTAATATCGAAACGCAGCAAATCTAAAATCTGTGCTTTCGTTGCGATCTGTGCGTCAAGCAGATAAGCCAGTATTCGTTGTCTCACATCTTTAGACAAACCTGTCAAACCAACGGCATAACCATAAAGACTTAGAATCGAATGTTCTTTAAGGCCATTTGCTTCGGCACTCTTAACGGTCTTGATAATCACCGCGGGGATTATATTATTTTTGGTGTAATTCTGATAACTTAAAAATGAAATACGATACTGTTTACAGTGATGGCAATACATAATATTCATCACATCGTTTAAACCATTCTTCAGATTTTTTATCACGGCCTTCACATTCTCAATTTTATGCCCCTTGGAAAGACAAGTATCTTTGCCATAAAAAACGTGAATCTCAGGTTGACCAGTAATCATATTAACTTTACTAACTTTCTGGTTTGGGATACTGCTTCTTAAATGATTTAACAGCATTGCTTCTTCCAATTCAAAGGTTAGTCCGCTCAGCCGTTTTGAATTCGACACTTTTTCGCAGAAATTGTTCAGTTTATCTTTAAGCTCGTTATCGATAAAGTCTATAAAAGCTGCGAATTCGTTTTGCTTATTTTCCATGAACCTGATTGTATTTAGATACTCCTCCTTTTCAGCTTTTGATTTGTTTTTCATCAGCTCGCTATTCTTATATTGATATTCTTTTAATTTTTGACGAAATTCCCAATGTTTTTCGATGATCCATTCGCGGTCGATGTGACGGTCAACCTCGTCATGTTTACCGCAACGCCAATTGCTTTTATCTTTATAAAGCAATTGACATTTTTCTTCATAAATTGGCAAACGCTGGTCTAACAATTCATAAAGTTCATCAAATTCTTCCACGACTGCCTTTAGTGCAGCAACATCTTTTTTCCATACATAATAGTTTAAACCTCTATTTTCTGGCCTCTCACCTTCAAGTATTTGTATGTCCTTGTGAATCGTCTGCTGGATAATTTTAACGACTGTCGCATTAATATTTTCTTCCGTAAAGTGTCTACTTAATTCAGCTAAAACAATTAACATTTTACACCGATCCTTCTGATTTTTATTTAGAATTAGAAAATTTGTTTCTACTTTCTTTGCAGAACTTGAGGTTACCCCGGTTTTGATATTCAGTCATAGTGTGCCAGCCTTTCCCGTTTATTTGTCTTGTTCAAAGGGTTGTCTCAATAAGTCATGCCGTTGGTAGTGCTACTGTTTTTGTGGTCAACAGGTTACCAAGAAATATCAAATAGCAGCGAAAAAATCACACCACAGCCGTAAAAAAATGCGAACACGATCAAACAGCCACAACAACCCGGCCCTTTTTCCGCTTCAACCGTCTCATCATCGAAGTCTTCTGCTGTTTCTTCATCAGTCTCGTTTTTATCTGTTAACGTTACCACAAGTGGGATTAACAGATCATCCGGGATGCGATGGTCATCTGGTGGTTGGTGGTTCATGGTTTCACCTCATTGCTTTGTTGGGTTCTT
This sequence comes from Acetobacterium fimetarium, assembly GCF_014284475.1. GTDB lineage: Bacteria > Bacillota > Clostridia > Eubacteriales > Eubacteriaceae > Acetobacterium > Acetobacterium fimetarium. The sequence goes on from NZ_WJBC01000001.1 coordinate 163,343, forward strand.
TTTTGGAGGTATTCATCCCCCCCGTTAATTTGCCACATTTTATCTGTTCCCCCAGCACCCGCTCAAAGCTGGCGATTGTTAAATACCTGATGATGCTTTGTCATAAGTTAATAAGTTAGTGTCAGGCGCCGTCCTCTGACAGGGACATGCATTCAGCTCAGTTCCCAGATATTTTGCCATCATCAGAGCATGGGGATTGTACTTGACTTCCTCCTCGGATTTTGGATCATTCGTGATGACCAGCGCTTTGGGATTGTCAATTAGAACCTCAAGTGTGACACCTCCAGTGTGACACCTCCAAGATCATCATACAATTCCTGAATCGCCTCATAGATCGCTGATCCATCGACTTTTTGTGAAAAGCAGACCGCTTTTTTTCTTGATGCTGCCAGAATCATTGCAAAACAATAGACCTTACGGTATCGGCCGCCAATAATTACTTCGTATTCTGACCAGTCGAACTGTGCCTGATCACCTGGTGGGCTTTCATGCCTCACCGTTGCTTTTCTACTGATGTGGTCGTCCATGTCCTCATCTACCTTCCTGAGAAATCGATAAATCGGACCAATACTCCCTTGATAACCTTTTTTCCTGAGCTCTCTGAATATCCGAGTTCCGTTAAAGCGATATGGCTCACATCGCCATTCAATAATCTTTTCCCTGTATTGATCGATCTTTGTTCCATATTCTGACCGCTGATATTTCGGCGGTTCACTTAACCCCAAAAGTTTCTTAACTGTATTTCTGGATATACCAAGAATATCTGCTGTTGCTCGTTTGGACTTTGACTGTTTGTATACTTTCTGGACGGCTGCCCAATCTTCCAAATTTTTCACCTCTTTTTTCTCCTTTCCACATGATTTGCATGCAGAAAGAATTATAATTGTCTTTCAGAGGTGGGTCAATTCACAGTGTTAAATTTTCATACTTCGGTGCCAATTAAAACCACGATTACTCGCTCCTTTCTTCTTGAGGTGGGTCAATTTTCACCGTTAATCGTGGGTCAGTTTTAAGTATAAATCAACACGGCCATCTTTGTTATATCATTACGAATTAATTCAAATTGCATAAGAACCTCCAAAAATATGAATAAATACATCAATCAATTATATTGTTTATAATTTTCAGCGCTGCTTTTCACATTAACCTGAAGTATCTGAACTTTCACCGTTCTTTGCCCAATCCATTTTGAACACGTGTCTGATAATTCAATAGTGATTTTTGAAACTTCTCAACAGATTCTAAATCAACAATCGCTTATTACTACACAGTATGACCATAATTATTAATTTGTTCGGGATTTAACCTGTATTCAACTGTCTCTACAAAGCCATTTTTATATGTCATCGCAAAGACAATCTTAACCCCATCGACATGAATTTCTGATGGAGACCAAACTCCTTTTAATTTATTTACAACAGCAGTTTCGCGATCAGTACGATAAATATCGCCTGCCTCAAAGAATTTGACATCGCCAGTATAAATAACCATACTATATGCAACAGGATTGGAAATTACATTATATGTTACCATGTCAATATCCGTATAATCATTTTTATTGATTCTTAGAGCTATCGACTCATCTCCAGCATCCATTATGAACATAGCATCACGTCTACCATACCATCCATTGTCCCATTTATGGGGAATCACAGAATAGTCCTCAGCCGTATATTTATTTTTCTGATTGGCATCCTGGAAAGCATTTACAGTTGATCCCGGTGCTGCTGCACCTTTGTTAACGATCTGTATTTCAATGCCTTCTAATCGATAACTGAAGCCAGCAGTCCCAGCCTCAGCGCCATTAGAAGCCCAACCCATCCAGCCAACGTTTTGAGCGTGAACGCGATAGTATATATCGTATTTATCTGCGTTTTCACCGGTAAGTTCCATTTTTACAGCTTCTAACCGTAAACCCTTTCCTGAAGTCCCTGCTAGCTCACCGTCAACGACATAATCCTGCCATCCAATATTCTGGACATGGGTGGTATATTTGATGCCTACCCCATCTTTTTTTGTTAACTCAATCTTTAAACCTTCTAATCGTAAACCTTTACCCTCAGTACCTGACATCGCACCATCCGCGACATAATCTTGCCATCCAATATTCTGAACATGGGTAGAATAGTAAGCTGACAATTCAGAATTCGCATCAACAATTTGATAATCATCAATCTTTGAAATCGTTACTTGTCCTTCTGAATCTTTTACCTCAACATAAAGATCATAATATCCGGCTTGTTCTGGACGGAATACTGCTGAACTTGAACTGCTAAAATCGCTAATCACAATCTGTTCATCTGATTCGTTTTTATAATAGAAACGATACTCCACAGGTTTTGTCCCGCCATTAACAGCAGCGGATAATAAAATATCGGTATTCACAGGCTGCCCCATTCTTTTATCCGCGGTAAAAGAGCTGATCGTAATTCTTTCAGCTACGGGATACGTATTCACAAAGTAATAATCGACGTATTTATGATCGTAGGAATGACAATACACCTTGCAAGTAAGTGCGCCAATTTCAGTATCTAAGCTTGAAACCATCGCATCATTATTCTCCCCTAAAGTATCAAACAACTTATTCTCAGTTCCATCTAAATTGCAAGAATAAATTTGACGCCACAAAATCCGATCATCGCCATAAAGCACATAATAGATTTTTCCATTTAACACATTAAATTCACTAAATGTTTCTCCAGTATTAACTAATAGTTCACGGTCATCCCCATGAAGATTTGAGCAAAATATTCCGTCTGTTGAGTATTTCACACCATCTATATAATAATAATGAAAACCTATATAATACCATTTCCCACCTGCGTAATACATATTATCACTACTGGCAAAATAATCCTCATAGATGGTGCTATCTGCGGTACGTCCTTGTAAATCCCATTCATAAGGATGGGATTTATGGAAACTTGAATCACTCATTAAAAAACACCAGCGTGAAATATAACCATTTTCATCATCCCACGTTGCATCAATATGATACCATTGACCATCAACCTTTACCAAATTCCATGCATGGTAAGGTTTGCCATCTTTATAACCAATGAAAACCTCAGACTCTATCCCTACTTCTTCTAAAAGAATAGTGAGTGCTTCAGCATACTCCTGACAAGCTCCAACTTTTTTGACAATCATATTTTTTCCAGTATATGCGCGTATTTCTGGAATTGCTGAATAACCAACATACCGACACAGGGTATCGTGAATAGCCACTACTTTTTCTACATCAGACATTCTTTCCTCAATGTTTGCCTGATAAATGAATTTTTGCAAACAATCATGATACTCTTCCTGGGTATACATTACTTCAAGTGTTTCTTCTTCACTTAGTTTTCCAGTAACTTCATTGTCCTCACAAACATAAGTAAAAACAACTTTACTCACCATCTGATCACTATCATAATAAGTGGTGATTTTCGGAGCCATATAGAACAGGTCAAAATTATTGTTTAACACTTTATAATACAGTTCAGATACAACCGTCAGTCCATTGTTATCTATCTCATTATAAGGAATCTGATACATTGAAAGATTCAACTCAGGTTCTAAATTAATGAATGCAGATTCCATTTTTGTCATTATTTCAGCTTCTGTACTATTATTTAGCGAACTTATCTGAATAATACTATTATCCTTAACAGAAAGCGCATAAAGCAATTGCGCTTCCGGCACACTCGTTTCTTCAACAATAAGACCATCCGCTGTCTTGGTTTCTATGGTTGTTACCGTGATATCCCCCACTGGTTCAACTGGTAATTCTTCCCCTTGAATATTGTTTGAAGCATTTTGCTCCGCTTCTACCGCCATCGCACTCAATGGAAATAGCATCATTAAGGTTAATAGCATCAATACTAACCAAATTTTCTTACTCGAAATATTACTCCCCATACTTTCTCTCCTTATAATATACCAATTCTTTATCTGCAGAAGTGAGCATTTCTATCATCTGATACATGGATCCACTTTTTTTCATAAAGCCACCCCTTGTGAAACATATCGTTATGCTATTTAAAAAAAAACGTTTTTGGGGGGTAACAGAAACGGGTTTGTAGTTATGTTTATTATTGTAGCAAAAAAACAATACATTCTTGTATGCTTTTTCACCATACATATCAAGGCAGACTATGATTAATCTGCCTTGTATATATACAATTATGCTATATGCTAATTCACATTTGCATCAAGAAATGCCACACCACCTACATCTATCACTGTTCCTTTTTCTACAATCTTAATTTCAATCCCTTCTAAGCGATAACTAAATCCTGCTGTACCAGACTCTGCATCATTAGAAGCCCATCCCATCCAACCAATATTTTGTGCATGTACTCGATAGTATACATCATACTGAGATGAGTTCTCACCGGTTAACCGGATCTTAATTGCTTCTAAGCGATAAGATTTACCCTCGGTGCCTGACATTTTACCGTTTGCTACATAATCCTGCCAGCCAATATTTTGAACATGGGTGGCATACTCTACCCCCACTCCTTCAATACCGGACTCAATGGTGATCCCTTCTAACCGCAGGCTTTTTCCTTCGGTACCAGATATTTTACCGTCTTTCACTTCTTTCTGCCATCCTTCATTTTGAACATGGGTAGCATAAGCAATACTATAGGGTTTATTAACGATCTGACCTAAACGTACATTGGCCTCACAATACAATGAAGGATAACCATCAACCAAGGCGATAACCGATACTACTCTTTTTACATCCTCTTTAAATGCGTTAGTCAGGATCGTGGCTTGCTCCTCTGGTGTCATAAGACCACCCTTACCGGTCATAAAACGGAGCTTATCTTTCATATCCAAATCATTACCTTCTGCATCAACAATGGTGAAATGTGACCGTAACAGATCCCCAGTAATGTCCACATCTGCCGGAATTTCAAAAGCCGGATTGCTAATGATCCCTGCTGGTATAGTATCCTCTACTACATCACTGTACCCTAATCCAAAGTAATTACAAACCCAGGGATAATCAATAACCCCGGCTGTAATTTCACCACGACTTAACCCATCATTAATCTGTTTCGCCTTCTCATCTGCCGTTAACAGAGGACTCTTTGGGCCTCCTGAGAACATAATCTTATCTTTCATCCCCAGATCGTTACCTTCTAAATCAACAATCGTAAAATGATTAAGCAGAATTTCAGCAGTCATAACAGTACCCCTCGGTACTATCAGTACATGATCACACAAAAGTTTATTAGGAACTCCTACTTCTGTTACCTCAATCGCAGAATCAGCAACAACACCATTTTCTTGCAGAACCGGTGAGGCATACACCGAACCACTACCGACTAACAGTGCTACTGCCAATCCTAAAACCAAAACCTTCTTTTTTAACATGAACAATTTCCTCCGTTGTTTTTAACTTATGCATAATATGCATATGCAGCTGGAGGACTACATTTTGCCTCCAGCTATAATATGGATACTATTCCTTATTTTTTAATACTTGTCCAGATCTATACTAATTATCGGTTATTCCCCGAAATCTTCATTGACCTTACTTACCTCCAGTTATAATATGCGTTTAGGTTTTGCAAAACTTACTAACCGCTTTCTCTAAACAATTATTTTGAAGTATTTATTTCAGTTAGATTTTGAACTCTTATCACAATTAACCAGGTTATTAGCGCCCGGCGTCTGACCTCAACGCCGCCTTCTCCCCAATCACATTCAACCACTTCTCCCCGCCCCGACCATCTCTCACATCTCCGGTGATAAAGGTCTCCACCACCGTCAGCCCCACCACTGGTTCCAGCAGGGCTTTGAGCCGTTCTTCATCCAGATCCGTAAAATACCGGCCGTTGCGCTCGCCTTCAAAGTCACCGTATTTGAACGAGGCGTAGAAGAATCCGCCGGGCTTGAGGGCTGCGGCAATTTTTTTGAAAACGCCGGTCAGCTCTGCATAGGGCACATGCAGCAGCGATGCACAGGCCCAGACGCCGTCGAAAACCTGCTCAAAATCCAGTTGCTCAAAAGTCCGGCAAAGCACTTCCTGGCCGATGGTTTCCGTGGCCAGCTTACAGCAGGCTTCGGAGCCGTCCAGGGCCGTGACCTGATAGCCCAGATCCAGAAAAGCTTTTGAGTCCCGGCCGGAGCCGCAGCCCAGATCCAGAATATGGGCATGTTCCGGCAGATGGCTGAGAAAGCGCCGGTGCAGGGCCGAAAGATCGGCATCGACGGTGCCCCGGATGAATTCCCGGGCGGTCCGGTTGTAGTAGTCGAGGGTTTTATTCATCATAGTCTCCTGTTTTTTAATTCTGGTGGATCTTTCTGAAAGTGCCTGCGCGCGTTTTCATCACTCACTTGGAGCAGCCGTCTGTTAAGCCGGTTACGGTTCCAGTTTTTCCAGCCGTTCTCGGTAGAAACGTTTGGTCCGGTAATCGATGATGTCTTTGAAGTGACGGACAAAAACCGGGTTGGTGATAAAAGCTGCCAGTTCCGGCGCCAGACAGAAGCGGTCTTCCGTTTTAATGAAGAATTCGCCGGCGGACTGGGCCAGAAAATGAACAGGATTGCGGTTGGCCAGGCTGACGTATTCCCTTTTGCCCCAGTTGCTGGCAGCAGCGGTGCTTTTGTCCCGCAGCAGGTCAACCCGGTTCGAGCCTTTTTCGTAGAAGGTTTTGAAGCTGCGGTACAGATCGTCTTCGGTAACCGCCAGCTTCATGCTGCCTTCATTATAGAAGGCCAGCAGAACCGGCATTTTGTAGGTTTTGGACATGGCAGTGTTTTCGATGGTGCGCAGAAAGGCATGCCCCGCGGTGCCGATCAGTTCTTTTTCTTCCGGCGTGGTCTGACCGGTCTCGTCGAGAAAGCCCAGATAATCGCGGAAGAAATTCAGCGCTTTGCGGCTTCGTATCTGCGCATAGACGGCCGCATCCAGATGCACGTACATGTCCAGTCGCAGCGGCCGTCTTCCGAGCGCAGCGCGGATGCGGTAAAATTCATCGCTCACCCGGTCGCTGATCTTCTTCTGATCCTGTTCCATCTTCCGAAACAGATCGATGAGCCTGAAATCAAAATCAACGATACAGTCTTCGGGATAGTCGTCTTCCGCCGGCAGGCGGAACCCCCGCGGTCCGGATGCTCCGGCTGGCGGCAGGCTGGTCAAAAAAAGCGGCACGAGGTTGGCTTTGCGGTAATTGCCGATAAAATCCAGCACGTTGACGTGGTTTTTGCCCCGGGATTTGCGCAGGCCCCGGCCCAGCTGCTGGAGAAAAACGGTAGGCGACTGGGTCGGCCGCAGAAACAGCACCATGTCCAGCTCGGGGATATCCAGCCCTTCGTTGAACATGTCCACGGAAAAGATCACCTGGAGTGCTCCGGTCTTCAGGGCTTTGATGGCCGCATCCCTCGGCATGCAAAGCGGCTGACTGTCGCCATCCGTTGGCCCGCTGATGACGGCGCAGCAATTGATGCCCTGATTTCTGAAATAGTCGGTCATGTAGAGGGCATGGCGGCGGTTGATGCAGAAACCCAGGGCCCGTCGGCTGCGGTATTTTGAATAGTTCTGGAAGATCAGATTGCCCCGCCGGCTGACGCTGGCCAGCTTTTCCAGCTGATCGTCGTCATAGCGGCCGTTTCTGAAATCGACCTGGGCGTAGTCCATGTCGTCGTAGATGCCGTAATACCGGAAAGGCACCAGCCAGCCGCGGTTGATGGCTTCCTTCAGGCGCACCTCGTAGACCACGTTGTAGTCGCACAGGGCAAAAACATCCTGATTGTCCAGCCGTTCCGGGGTGGCGGTCAGGCCCAGCAGGAACTTCGGCCGGAAATAGTCGATGATGTTCTGGTAGTAATCGGAAACGGCGTGATGGAATTCGTCGATGATGATGTAGTCGAAGGTATCGGGCGCAAAGAAATCGGCATTCAGACAGGCCGGATTGCCGAGGGTCTGAACCGACGCGAAAATGATGTCCGGGTCGGTGTCCTTGCGGATGCCGTCGAACCGGCCGGTGCTCAGCTCATAACGCACGCACTGGAAGCTGTGCTCGGCCTGGGTCAGGATTTCATCCCGATGGGCCACAAACAGGATGCGCTTGAACGCTTTCGAATCGAAGGCCGCCAGAAAGGTTTTGCCGATGCCGGTGGCCGCCACAATCAGGCCCTTGTCCATGTTTTCCTGGCGGAAATGCTTGAGGGCATACAGCGCTTCAATCTGGGCGCCGCTGGGCTGGGGAAAACTGATCAGCGGTGCCGGGGTTTCGGCTTCGGTGTCGACCGTGAAGGCCGCCTGTCCCTGGGCGACCCGGTCGGGGGTTTCGGCAGGATCGGAAGCCGCTAGGCGCTCCTCCTCAATTTCTTCGATTTGCTGAATAATTTTGGGGCGTATCCATTGTTTTGAATATTTTTTCAGCGCAGTATCATCGATAATCCGGGAATGGTTGGCCAGCAATGATTCGAAGGTCTGGCGGAAAAAAGCGCAGTCCGCCGGCTGCTCCCGCGAATTGATCCGGTAATTCCATTCGATCCCCGTGGTCAGGGCTGATTTGGATAGATTGGAGGAGCCGACGAAGACTTCTTCGTAATCCGGATAGCGGAAAAAATAGGCTTTCGCATGGAAGGACTGATTGGGGACGTTGTAGAAGCGCAGATCCAGCCGGTCGCCCAGGGCGTCCCGGAGCAGATACAGGGCTTCGGGCTGGGTGATGTTCAGATAATCGGCGCAGAGAATCCGGATGGGCACACCGCTGTCTGTGGCGGCTTTCAGGTCATCCAGCATCAGCCGGACGCCCGAAGCCATCAGAAACGACACGTTCATGTCGATGGCGGTGGCGCCGGCGATGGCTTCCTTCAGGTATTCATATAGATGATCATGCGCCCCGGTGACGCAGTTCCGGTTAAAGGCACTGGCTCCGGTTATCCGATAAGTTCCCATGACTTCCTCTTTCTGTCTCTGTTGATCAGGTTAACAACGAACAATGATTGCTTTGCTGGCACGGTTTACAGCAGCCGGTTCTCGGCAAAACTGAAATAGCCGTCACCGGCCACGATGATGTGATCCGCCACCGTGATGGCAATGGCTTCCGTCGCCGTTCTGATTTTCCTCGTGACCTCCACATCGGCCTGGGAGGGCTGATGGCTGCCGCCGGGGTGGTTGTGGGCCAGAATGATGCTCGTCGCCTGGTGGCGCAGGGCCGTTTCCACAATCAGCCGGGGGTACACCGGGGCCTCGTTGATGGTGCCTTCATGGAGCAGGGCGGTGTGGTTGACCCGGTTCTGGCTGTCCAGGCAGATCACGTAGAACACCTCGTAAAGCCGGCCGGTGAACAGCGCCCTGGCGTATTCCCCGGCCTTGGTGGTGCTGTCGAGGATCGTTTTCTCCTTCAGCTTTTCCTGATGATAGCGTCGTGCCAGCGACGGGATCAGGTTCAGCAGAATCCCCGAGTTTTCGGTGATGCCGGTCACCGCGCAGAGATCTTCCGGTCTCGCATCCAGCACCCCCGCAAGACTCCCGAAGCGGTCGATCAGCAGGTGAGCCAGTTCGTTGGTGTCCTTCATCGGAATGCAGTAAAAAAGCAGCAGTTCCAGAATCTGATGATCCTCGAAACTGTCGACGCCTTCTCTGAGGACTCTGTTTTTGACCCGCTGGCGGTGGCCCTTGTGGGGATTTTTATCCATGCGCTCCTCTTTCCCGTTCTGAAATTTCAGACGACTGTGATAGCCTGAAGTGACCGGCGACGGTTGCCCTGATGTCCATTTTGCCTGTTTTCTGATATTCCGTACTGATTTCGTCTCACTATTTAATTATACGCCTTTTTAGTTCTATTACAAAATATATCAGGTGGAAAAATTCGCCTTTTTTTATTGAAAACATCGGCCGCGGCAGGATTTTTCAACAAAAAAAAACGCCGCGTCTGTTTTATGACGTGGCGTTTTGATTTTAACGGCCAGTTTGCCCTGGCTCCGTTACCGCTTCAGCACGTGCCGCAGCTGGCGGTTGGTGATCGCCAGATCAACCGCCGGTTTCCAGTGACTGGCGGCCCAGCTTTTAAACTGCGCATGGTCGGGATGATCGGGGTTGCCGATCGCTGTCTGATAGGCTTCATAACCGGGTATGCCGCCGACATCCTCCGGGGGGCGGTTTCCTTCGGCCATGATGCAGGTCGGATAGTTTTTGTCGTAGTCCGAAACGATGTTAAACACTGTTATTTCATGGCACCAGTTGTCGCCGTAATCGTAGGTGTAACGGATCTGCCGGCGCTTTTTCATCGCGTCATCGATCCGGACATCCTGATCCCAGACAGTCTGTCCGTCATCAAAGGGATCGAAGTCATCGTCAAACTTGCAGGCGAGATTGAGCACGGGCTGTCCCCGGTCGTCAAGCACGAGAAAACCATGCAGATGAACCCCCTGCCAGTCGAAGGCGACCTGAATGATTTTATGCAGGTCTGCAAAGGTGATTCCCAGTGGCACGAGCAGCCTGCGGCTGGCACTGGTGGCGCCGAGATCCAGTTTGATCAGCAGATCCGCCGCTTCGATGCTGATGATTTTTTCGCCATAAAAACGCTGAAAATCCGCCAGCAGCAATTCGTAGGGATGGCTGTAATCGCGCGTTTTATCGGGTTTGAACAGGTCATTGTTGATCATCCGGGACAGATCCGTCTGATAGCGGGCGGATGTATCCAGCCAATTGTCAAAGAGATCTGCCCGTTCACAGGCTTTGTTGAGGCGGGCGACGGCAACCCGGCCCCTGGTTTTGGTGAAAACCAGGTCGTCCGCCTGCTCAAAATAGGCCCGGATCACCGCTTCACTGATGTTTTCAGCGGCCAGGCAGCGCCGGATGCCATCTTCGATCAAAGTTTTCAACTGGCTGAAATCTTTGGCTTTGAGCCCATACAGGACAAAGCCAAAACGGTTGCTGTCGTTGACCACCACGACGGCCTTTCTTCTTTTGATGGTCAAAAGATTGGCGCTCCAGCAGAAAAGATCAGCGGCTTCCGTTTTTTCAGCCGCTTTGACGGCAAGGGTCGTTAATAAATTTTTTGTGCATCCGATTTGCATTGCATCACCTCCGGGTTTTTTTTGTCATTGATGGATGCTTTCATTATACGCTATTCTGCACATCATGCACAATCGCTCAGGGGATTTTTCGGCAAATAAAAGCCGCGTCTGGTTTACGACGCGGCGTTTTGATTGGCGGGTGGTGTGGCATCGACGCCGGCGGGATGATGCATGACGTTTGATTGTGAAGATTTTCGCCGCCGCTGTAGGGGCGATTATTAATCGCCCGGGACGTCGATTTTTCAACCGGCGTTCGGCATCTGATCGACGTCTGCGGGCGGGTAATACCCGCCCCTACAAGATGATGCGAGGCGTTTGATTGTAAAGCTTGAGGCTGCCGTAACCCCCTACGTCACCGGCAGTTTGAACGTCGCTTCGTAGGATTTGTAGTTGTTGCCGTAGACTTCCACTGTCACGGTGACCGCGGGGCTCTGGTTGTTGAGCCCGTAGGCGCATTGGCTGCCCACACATTTGGCGCCGATGGGCGTCGGCTGGGGATTGCCGGCAATATTGGCCGGGTAGGTGCTGGCCATTTCGCCGCTGCCATCGATCACGCTGAAGTCCATCGACGAAATGTAGAGATCCTGTGATTTTTTCTCGACGCCGATGTTTTCGTAGTCGTAATCAAGGATCACCACCTGGGCCGGGTTTTTGTCGGAGAACTGGTTGCGGTCGTCGGTGGCCGCCGCGGATGTGAAGGTCAGCGCGAACTGGCCGTCGACGGTCCAGGTTTCGCCGGGACCGTAAACTTTGGCGGCCGGGTCGGTTTTGGCCACGGCCGTGCTGGCGGTGCTGGCCGTCGTAGCTGCTGCCGAACTGCCGGCGGCGGTATCCTTCCCTGCGCCGGCGGCGCCGCTTAGGCTGCTGACCATGACCAGAAAGGCCAGGCCGCAAATGACGGTGGTGATGATTTTCGGGGCCGTCGTAAATTTGTGGCTGATCCACAGCAGCACGATCCCGGCGGGCGGAAAGACGATCAGGACGATCGCGATGACGCCGGCTTTCTGCCACCAGCTGACGGGGTCCCCGATGCTATAGCGGTCGTAGAACGCATCGACGAGGTAGACGGCGCCGAAGGCCCAGGCCACAAATGACCAGACGTACAGATCAGTGTAATTGCCGGCGCTGGCGACGCCGATCAGGGCGGCGGCCAGATAGAAGCCGGCCGCGGTCAGCGCACCGCCCCGTCCGGTGGCTTTGCGTGTGGCGACGCCGACGATCCCGGCGATGATAAAGGCGGCGGCCACCATCAGCCCGGCGGTTCCGCTGACCTGCCCGTTGGCCGACAGGGCATTGGCGGCGCCGGCGGCGCAGGACTGCAGCAGGACAAATACCGATAAGACCATCGAAACAATGCCGATTACTAATTTTGCTGTTTTCATTTTTTATACCTCTTTCATTTTGTTTTTCCCATCATAGCGGATCGGGTTGGACAAAAGCGGGACAGGTGGACTTTTTTTATAAAACAGAAATTCTCTTGCTGTTTACTGGAAAACGATTGCATCGCCATTTGAATTGATGGCGCAACAAAGGGATGCTTCCGGCGTTTTTCCGGACGGCATCCCTTTGTTTTGCGGTCATCGGTTATCCTTTCAGTTTGAAATTTTGGTGGGTGGGATCGGTTTAGATAGGTTTGTGGTAGGTCATGACACGGGGACGTGTCGGGATGTCATCCTCAGGGCTGACACGCCGAAACGTCCCCATGTCATGCCCAACCGTTACTGCAATTGTCCGCGGTTGCTGCTTATCCGCTGATGCGCGTTGTGGCGGACATCTCGCAGAGTGTCCGATCTCATGCGTGACAGGGATAACAGCAACAGCGGACAATGACGCCGTCCCCCCAGGTTCAGGCCGGCTCGTCCTCATCCCCCAGCTCCGCCACCAGCCGGCGCAGCCGCCTGGGGATCGGCACGCCCAGCTGGCCGAGGTTCTCGATGATGCTCAGGCCTTCGTTGGAGAGGTAGAAGAAGATCATCGCGGAGCGCAGCGGTTCGCCGCTGCCGCCGAGCAGCGCCTGATCGAGCAGGTGGCCCATGCCGACGACCAGAAAGATCATGATTTTTCGCAGGATGCCTTTAAAGCCCTGGCTACTGGCGAGTTTACCCTGCTGGGCGGCGGCCAGCACGCCGGTCAGGTAGTCGATGATTACAAAGGCCGTCAGGCAGATCAGAAAGCCGTCCCAGCCGCCCAGCACCTCCCCGAGGATGCCGCCGGCAAGGCCGAACCAGACCGACAGACCGGTCAGACAATTTTTGATGGAGCGTCACCTTCTTTCGTTTTGGTTGAGTTTTGGTTTGTTTTCAGACAGAAGCTACGGCAGGCAGGACATGGGGACGTGTAGATAGGTTTGTGGTGGGGCAGGACACGGGGACGTTTAGTGACGTTTGTGGTAGGTCATGACACGGGGACGTGTCGGGATGTCATCCAGATTGAAATTTTGGTGGGATGCGATCGGTTGAGTGACGTTTGTGGTGGGTCAGGACACGGGGACGTGTCGGGATGTCATCCTCAGGGCTGACACGCCGAAACGTCCCCATGTCATGCCCATGCCATACGGCGCGCCGCCGCAACCGAGACTGCAATTGTCCGCGGTTGCTGCTTATCCGCTGATGCGCGTTGTAGCGGACATCTCGGAGAGTGTCCGATCTCATGCGTGTCAGGGATAACAGCAACAGCGGACAATGACGCCGTCCCCCCCGGTTCAGGCCGAAGCCTGTTTCCCCGCAGCTTACACGGCCAGATGGACGAAGCCGCGGTCCTCGTAGAGGATCGTGTAAAGCCCCAGGCTTTCGGCGACGGCGGCGACGGTGGCGATCGGGATGCCCGGCGCGTAGAGATCGGCGGCCTGGCCAAAGAGATGCTGGGATTTCTCGACCCCGCCCACTTCCGCATTGCGGGTCGGACACCGCACGCCGGAGGTGATGATCACCGGCGTGTCCAGGGCGTTCCTCAGCGCCTCCAGTTTGAGCAGCAGCTCCCGATTCATTTCGGCGGGAAAGCCGTCGCAGTAGGCGCCGTTGCAGTCGCAGGCGAATTCCGCCCGGGCAAAATGCGCCGTTGCGCTGTCCCCGTCGAAGGCGATCACGCCGAGCTGGCCAGTGAACAGCCGGGTTTCGGTCAGGTTCCCGACGATGCCGTCGGTCTCCAGTCCCGAAGCGGCCTGAAAAGCCTGGACAGCCTTCCGGGTGCGGGGACCGTCCACCCCGTCAATCGGCCCGGGGTCGTAGCCCCGGGCGGCCAGTGCTTCCTGTGTTTTCTTGATCAATGCGTTCATCGGTTATCCTTTCAGATTGAAATTTTTTGGTGGGTGCGATCGGTTGGGATAGGTTGGTGGTGGGGCAGGACACGGGGACGTGTCGGGATGTCATCCTAAGGGCTGACACGCCGAAACGTCCCCATGTCATTCCCATGCCATCCGCCACAACCGTGACTGCAATTGTCCGCAGTTGCTGCTTATCCGCTGATGCGCGTTGTGGCGGACATCTCGGAGAGTGTCCGATCTCATGCGTGTCAGGGATAACAGCAACAGCGGACAATGATGCCGTACCCAGGTTCAGGCCGGCCCCTAGCTCATTGCAAAGGGGGTGGTGTCGGTGATGACCATCTCCGCACGGACTTTCGCCACCAGCGGCGAGCCTTCCGGCGCGAAAACATTCTTGGCGATAATATCCGCCATGGCGGTGTTGACCTGATCCACAGTCAGCCCGGTCTTGGGATAGACGATGGACATCGTGCAGGTTTTCAGATCCGCCCGTTTAAAAGTCAGTTCGAGTACTGTATTTGCTGCCATATGATTCCTCCTTTCGTTTTTATTTGTGAGGCGTCAGCAAACTGCCGTTGACACAGTAGATAAAGCACCAACGGAGTACCGACAATTGTGACATCGTGTTGTTTGCATCAAGGCGGACATCTCGAAGAGTGTCCGAATTGCAAGCAAACAACTGATTCACAATTGGTCGGTACGGGTTTCAGCCATTGTCTGGCTGATGGTTACGCAGCGCCTCTGTCAGCTAGGCGCTGAGCAGCAGGTTCAGGTCCTGCCGGATGACTTCTTCCAGCGTCGGCTGCTGCAGCCCGGTGATGAGCACAGCCACATCGTAAATCGCCTGATCCGTCGCGTCGGATTTCACATCGCCGTAGGAACGGCTGGTGATTTTTTCCTTGCCGTCAACCATGCCGTGGTTGAGCTTGATCTGAATTTTCTTGGCCAGAAAATCGGTAGTAATTGCCATTTGCGGTCCTCCTTTCCTTCGTTTGAATACATTCTATCACGATAGGCGGATGGCTTTAAATGGCGGGTTGGCGGGATCGCCGGGGTTATTTTTGGACGCAAAAAAAGCCCCCTTCGCAGGAGACTTTTCGGTGTTGTTTAATTGATTTTTTCGAACAATGACGATGATTTTCAAAGCCGCCGCGATTAACGGTAGTATTTCACCTCAAAATTGGGTATCATTATAGCATCCCTTTTAACAGTGATAAGCAACGACCACCGCTTCAAAAATCGATCGATGAAAGGATCTGAAAATGAAAAGAAAACTGACTGTTCTCTGCTGCTGCCTGCTGGTGGCGGCGATCGCGCTGGCCACAGCGGCCTGCACCGCGTCGAAAGCGGCCCCCTCCTCCTCGGGCTACGAGAAAACCATTGCCGCCACGCGGACCGAAATCTGGCAGGACATCGCCGGCGGCGGCGCTGCCAGTGCGTCGGTGGCCATCTGTGACAACGGCAAAATGGTGTATTCGGAAGGGTTTGGCATGGCCAACCGCACCGCAGCCAAGCCGGTTGACACCAATACCCAGTTCAATATCGGCTCCGTCAGCAAAATGTTTGTCACGATGGCGGTGCTGCAGCTCTGCCAGGACGGCAAACTGGCGCTGGATCAGCCGGTGGCATCGTATCTGCCCGAATTCACGATGGCCGATCCCCGCTATCAGCAGATTACGGTCCGGATGCTGCTGAATCATACCTCGGAACTCGACGGCACCGACGGCTATGACACCTGCACGACGGCGCCGGATGCCGATTTCATCGGCTATTTTCTGGAAAATTTGAGCGGCTCGTCATTGAAAGGCGATCCGGGGATCATCAGCATCTACTGCAACGACGGCTTCACCCTGGCCCAGGCGCTGGTGGAAAAGGTCTCCGGACTGAGCTATGCCGATTATCTGAGCAAAAATATTCTGGCCAAGGCCGGGATGGCCAATACCAGCGGTTATTTCAAAGCGAATAATAGCAATGTCGCCCTCAATTATGGCAGTGATGGCAGCGCGACCGAGCTTGAGTATCTGAACAGTCTCGGCGCCGGCGGCATCGCCTCCAATGCCCTGGATTTATGCAAATTCGGCAACGCGATCCTGGCCGGCGAAATGACGATCGACCGCCTTTCCGACAGCGGCTTTACCCGCGTTGAAACCGACCAGTATCAGGATGACGGTTATTTTTACGGCAGCGGCGAGCGGTTCTCGCTGGCGGAAAACTTCGGCACCAAATTTCTGATGACCCATACGTTAACGGATATCACCGGCTCGGTCAAAGCGGCGATGATTCCGGCCCGGTCAGCCACGATTGATCCCGCCCGGTTTGTCGGCAAACAGTGGATCGCCATCAACGTCCTGCCGCAGGACACCGCTTTTCTGGCCGGCTCGACCTGGGTCATGGACGAATTCCCCGGTTACGTGCTTTTTGGCGGCCAGGGTTACTATCTGCTCAATGCCCTGATTGATCAGCAAACGGCGCGGCCGACGCTGAGTTACACCCGCGATACCATGGCCTTCAGGCTGATTGAAGAACAGGGCCAAACCCTGCTGCAGGTCGGCGGCTTCAAACTGATCAATGCGGCTGATGTGGCGACGCTGCAAAGCGGTGAGCAAATCACCATCGGCGCTCGGAATGTCTGCCGCAAACTGCCGGCGGACGGCTTTATCAAAGCCGACGCGGGCCGGATGCTGGTGATCTCGCCGGCGCTCGAAGGCATTTATGACAGCCTGGCCAACGGTCCCGACGGGACCGCGGTGACGGCCGGTTCCTATGTCGTCTTTATCGGCAATGACGGCGATGCGATCAGCTATGATTATCAGGTCTAAGCCGGGTTGTCGGGCCTCTTTTCAACCTTTTAATGGCAAATTAAATAGAAATCAGGTATAATGTGATCAAGGTGGTGATCGAATGAAAATACAAAATCCCCATGACAAATTTTTCAAGGAGTCCTTCGGGAATCTTTCGGTGACCAGAGATTTTCTGGTCAATTACTTGCCTCGGGAACTGCTTGATCTGATTGATCTGAATTCGCTGGAGCCGCAAAAGGACAGTTTTATCAATGAAGATCTTCAGGAAATGTTTTCAGATATGCTGTTTCAGGTTGACATCAATCAGCGGAAAGGCTATTTCTATTTTCTTTTTGAGCATAAGAGTTATCCCAGCAAGACGATTACCTTGCAGCTGCTCACTTACATGCTGCAAATCTGGGAAAGAAAGATGACAAAAGAGATGGATTATGAAATGCCGGTGGTGATACCGCTTGTCATTTATCACGGAAAGGACCGCTGGAAGATCAAAACCAGT
Source organism: Acetobacterium fimetarium (assembly GCF_014284475.1). Taxonomy (GTDB): domain Bacteria; phylum Bacillota; class Clostridia; order Eubacteriales; family Eubacteriaceae; genus Acetobacterium; species Acetobacterium fimetarium. Next base: position 180,936 of record NZ_WJBC01000001.1, read on the forward strand.
TTAGCTGAGCTGATTCCTGGTTATCATGATCTGCCCGAATCCATCCATCCCTATATTCCTGACTTTCAGTTTCTGCTTTACGACATTTCCCGATATTCCGATGATGAGATCAAAGGCGATGCCCAGCTGCGGATCCTGTTGTCGATTTTCAGGGATATCCTCACCAAATCCAGCACTGAAATTCTGGATTCCGTCTTCCGGGCGGCAGACACCTTGTTTAAGCTGGATGATCAGGAGAAAGGAATTCAGTATTTTGAAACCTTTATGCGTTATGTCTTTAGCGCTGGACCCCAGATGGCACCAGCTGATATCAATAAGATTATCAATAAACTTGAAACAAACTATCCAGGAGGGAGTGATAAAATCATGACATTGGCAGATTATTTAAGAGAAGAAGGCAAAACTGAAGGCCGCATTCAAGGTCTGAAAGAGGGACTGGAACAGGGGCTGGAGCAAGGCCTGGAGCAAGGCCTGGAAAAAGGCATGGAACTTGGTGCCAAAAACAGAGCCCTTGAAGTTGCCCGAAAGCTGATCAAACTGAATTTAAGCATCGATCAGATCACTGATACCACTGGCCTGACAAAAAAAGAAGTCACCAAACTGGCAAAGGAAATGAGCAGCTGATACGCGACGATGTGGCAGCGGTACTGGGAATTAATGACGCAGCATAACATAACGTTTATTGATGACGATTAACAGTTGGATTTATCTGATTGCTAATCGTCATTTTTAGTTCACGCTTGCTGCGCCGCTAGGTTGTTAGGGGGCTGCCGGGTTGTCGGGCCTGACGCGAGGACGTATCAGGCCAAACGACCGGTTAACGTTCAGCTTTAGCTGATCGTTAACCGGTCGTTTTTATGTCAAGCTGATTCCGCCGCTGCCAGCCCCCGCTGATGCAGCCGGTAGACCCAGCGCAGGTCGTAGGTCATGGCCGCGGCGATCTCGGCAAAGGACTGGTTGTTGAGGTAGCGGCGCACCATGATGGCCTGAATGCGGGGATCGGCCAGGCCATCGATGGCGGCCACCAGGGCGCGGGTCTGCGCTTCAAGCAAATCGCTGTCGGCAGCCAGGTGCGCCCGGGTCTGACGGATGCGCGCGTCGGTGGGCGCGGCCCTTTCGGGGCCGGCACGGTTCAGCAGGGCGAGCTGGTCTTCGTAGATTTTGAGGTACTGGCTGTGCAGCCAGAGCCGGTGTCTCGTTGCTTCCAGCTGCTGATGGCTTTCTTTGATATTCATGGAACCTCCTTCGGGCGTGATTTTTGGGTTGGCACGAGGCCAGTGGTGGCGCGAATTGGTGATCGGCGGATGATGCATCGCGTTTGATCGTAACGATTTTTCCCGCCGTCCCGGCCAAATGCGAAGGGGTCGGAGGGGTGTTTTTTTGTATTATGGTGTTTAAAAAAATCCAATCAAAGATTTTCGCCATAAGTCAAAAAATGCCTTCGACCCCTTCGAATCGCTTATTAACGCCGTTTGATCCCTCCGCAATGCCTTCGCAAATTGACCCAACCCCTTCGCATTTTCCGATAAATGTCAGCTACACTCAAAACAATCCGCCTCATCGAGCCTGATTCCTTTGTAAACCGTTCGCCTCGAACGGGAATCCCGATACTTTTCCAGACCGGTCACCGCCGCCTCCAGCTCCACCGCGAACCGTTTCTGGCTGACGGCCTTCAGCCCGGTGTCCTTGCAGTACTGCACGTAGGCATGGTAAAGCTGGGTCGATGAGGCCTGGGCGTCCGCTGCCACCACGCACAGCTCCGCCACAAAAGTCAGCACCGAGCTGCCGTCGATGCGGTAACGGCTCAGGGCTGCCTGACTCTCATGAGATTCGCTGAAACGGTAGTCATTGTTGACCAGGCGCTTAAGCCCCGCCAGCGCCCAGTTGAAAATCCCCGGCGCCTCCGCGACAAAGTGCTGCTTCAATTTGGGGTCGCGTTGTTCCTGCGGCCGGGCCGGCTGAAACGGCACGATCACCAGGCGCCGGTAGAAGGCGTCGCTGCGGTCGCCGAGATTTTTGGGGATCGCGTTGCAGGAAAACAGCAGCCGGGCGGTGGCGACAAAAGCGAAGGGATCCTTGTTCTTGCGCTCCGCCGTGATCCGGTCCTCGCCGGTGATGCTCTTGAACAGGCCGTTGTCCTCGATGGAACGGGACGGCAGATCGGCAAAGATATTGGCCAGCTTGCCGAACAGCTCGGCGGTTTTGAAGCGGTCGTCGAGGCTCTGCCAGGGGATGTTGGAGACGTTGACGGGCCCCAGCAGCAGCTCCTGGGCCACCCACAACAGCGTCGATTTGCCGGCGCCGCCTTCCCCGACCAGCACGAACGCCTTCTGGGCGCAGGTTTCGGGAATCAGCAGGTAGCCGAAAATCTCCTGCACCAGCACCCGGGTGTCCGCATCCAGACACTGTGACAGAAATTTTGTAAACCGGGGTGCCGAAGCGGCGGGATCATAGCGGGTGCCGATCTGGATGGTCGACAGGTAGCCGGGATCGTGGGGGGCCAGCGCGCCGCTGCGCAGATCGAACAGGCCGTTTTGCAGATTGATGCGGTGTCGGCAGGGGTTGAGCTTCTCCGCCGACCGCGCAATCAGCAGCGTCAGCTGGCCCTGGACGTCCTTGATCTGGCCCATGTTGACGTGGTTCACCAGCAGCTGATTGCGGATGATGCGCTTGATGTGGTTGTCATCGACCATCGTGTACACCCCCTTGATGAACTGATAGTAGGCTTCGCCGGTGTAGATGATGTCTTTGTCCCGGCTCAGACAGTCCGCCAGAATCCCGGTCATCAGCCGCAGCCCCCGGGGCTGTTTTTGGTACCAGGGCGCCAGCGGCGGCACCCCCAGATCGCGGGGGCATTGGGCCGGACAGGCGTCCCGGCCGGGACAGGCGAAGCCCCAGTCGCGAATCGTCTGGCAGCTGATCGGCCCGGTGGCGCCACCCCGTGCCTGGCTGATTTTGGCATCGGTGCGGCTCTTATCATAGCGCGGGTCCGGGCGCGAAAGCGCGTGAATCAGCACCGCTCCGCCGCTGGTGTCGGCCAGATTGGTGATCATCGCGTACCACAGCGGTTCGCTGAGGCCGGCGGCGTGGTCCTGGCAGTGTTTAATGAAGGTGCAGTTAGTCAGCACCCAGCGGCTGTCGGGACCGGCGCCAGCGCCGACCGCCGCCGCTGTTGGACCGGACGGACCGGTTTTCGCTGGGGTTCCGGCGGCTCCCGGCTGTTTCGCACACGGCAGTGCCGCCAGCAGTTCGGCCTGGGTGTAGCGTCGTTCGGGCGCAAACAGCAGGCAGCGTACCGGCACCGGCTCCTGCTTGGTGTGGTTGAATCCCGGCAGCCGCATGACCCGGCTGGGGTTTGCAATCACCGGGTCGCCGCCGAAATGGGCGGCCAGTTTTTTCTGGACGCTCCGGAAAGCGGCGAGGTGGCCGTTTCCTTCAGATGACAGGGGGACATTTCGGGATGTCATCCTTTGGGCTGACACCCGTAACGTCCCCCTTTCATCTTCCGGTACGGGGGCTGCCGCCGGTAACGGCCCCCTGTCAACTTCCGGTTCGGCGCCGTCCGGCTTGATCAGCCAGTAGCCGTGCAGCGATTTGCGCGTCTGCACGATGATCGACGGCGGCAGGGCGAAAGCCATCAGATTGGCGTACTGTTCGCCGAGGGAGAGGTCGTCGGCCTCGACAAAATGGGCCGTCACCCGGGTGATCGCCTCGTCGCGGTGGCCGCCGCGGTTGACCACGAAAAAGACGCCGCGCTGCTCGTTTTGGTTCACCCGGTGAAGCTCTGCCATGACGGCGGCAAACGCCACCGCGCCGCCACTGTCGACCGTATAGTTTTTGCCCCGACCGCTGCCGCGATCGCTGAAGGTTCTCAGGCAGTAAGGGCCTTCGTGAAAGGCGGACAGAAAGTCCGCTGCCGTCACTGCGACGGCTACTAAATTCTCCGGCAGATCGCCGGTCTGTTGATCATTCATCACTTTTCTCCTGTTTCTTTAATCTGTGAAGATTTCGGGCAGGACACGGGGACGTGTCGGGATGTCATCCTCAGGGCTGACACGCCGAAACGTCCCCGAGTCATGCCCACGTCATACGCCGCCACCGTCACTGCAATTGTCCACGGTTGCTGCTTATCCGCTGATGCGCGTTGTGGCGGACATCTCGTCAGAGTGTCCGATCTCATGCGTGTCAGGGATAACAGCAACAGCGGACAATGACGCCGCAACCCCTAGGATCGCGTTCTGACCCTGCGGTCATTAGCAATCCCCCGGGAACGTGGATTTTGCAACTGACGTTCGGAGTGACATCGACGCCTGCGGACGGGCAATGCCCGCCCCTACAAAATGATGCGGGACGTCAGTTTGTAAGATTTTCGCCGCCACCGACACTGCAATTGTCCACGGTTGCTGCTTATCCGCTGATGCGCGTTGTGGCGGACATCTCGTCAGAGTGTCCGATCTCATGCGTGTCAGGGATAACAGCAACAGCGGACAATGACGCCGCACCCCCTAGGCCTCGTCCACCCAGGGCTGCAGCGACCCGTAGGTCGGTCCGACCGCGGCTTCGGCCACCAGGGGCACATCGAAACCGGCAAACGGCGGCGCCTCCATGACACCGCGGATCCACGCGACGGCCTCGGCCAGACGCTCGGTCGCCACCTCAAAGACAATCTCGTCGTGCACCGTCAGCAGCGGATGAATATAGGGCCGCTCCGCCAGTCCAGCGTAGAGCCGCACCATCGCCAGCTTGAGGATGTCCGCCGCCGTGCCCTGAATCGGATGATTCAGGGCCGCCCGTTCAAAATGCGCCCGGGTGTTCTCATCCGGACCGTTGATCCCGTAAAGGCTGCGGCGCCGACCCAGCGCGGTGTCGACCGTTTCCCGGTAGCGCGCATTCCACTTGACCTCATCCTGCCAGGCCGCCAGTTTGGGATAAGCCTGGTGAATCGCCGCAATCATCGCCGCGCACTGCGCCTCGCTCCGGTCGATACCCGCCTTTTGCGCCAGAATCCGCTTAAGCCCGCGGGGATAGAGGCCGTAGAAAATCCCGAAGTTGATGTTTTTGGCCACCGCGCGGCGCTCCTTGTAGTCCGGATGGCTTTTGTCGCGCGCCTCCGAAAGCGTGATGCCGTACACCGCCGCCGTGGTCAGCGCGTGGATGTCGCCGCCATCGACAAAGACGCCTAGCATGTTCGGATCCCCGGTGAACCAGGCGCCGACGCGCAGCTCGATCTGGCTGTAGTCGACGCTGACCAGGGTGCAGCCCGGCCGGGCCGTGAAGAAATCGCGGACGTTGACGCCGTGGCTGGCCCCCGCCGGCAGATTCTGGCAGTTGGGATTCTGGCTGGAGAAACGGCCGGTTTCGGCCCCCAGCGGGAAAAAGCGGGTGTGAATCGCCAGCGTCACCGGGTTGATGCGCTGCTGCAGCCCGAGAATGTAGGTTTTGATCAGTTTGGCCAGCCCCCGGTAATCCCGGATGCCGCCCAGAAAATCCAGATGCTCCGGGTGATCCTCGCGGCAGTGGGCCAGCAACAGGCTGATCGCCTCGCCGTCCACCGAAGGCTTGCCGGTTTCGGTGGCCTTGAGCACCGGCAGCGCCAGATCATTAAACAGATAGGCCTTGACGTCGTTGGTGGCGGCGTTCTCGCCCACCCGCACGGGCCGGCTGCCACTATTTTCCAGCCGCTGTCGACAGCTCTGCAGCTGCGCACCGCCGGCATCGGCCGCCGCCTGAAGCCCCTCCCGATCCACCAGCACGCCGCGGTGCTCCATCAGGGCAGTGAACAGCGCCACCGGACTTTCGATGGTGCGAACCAGCGCTTCGTGGGCGGGGATGTTCTGGGCAAACCACGCGTTTTCGATCCGGTAGCAGCGCAGCGCCAGGTCCGCGTCACCGCAGGCGTAGGCGATGGTCGCATCATCCGCCGGGTCCAGATCCCGGAAGGAGCCGGTGCCGACAGTCTCGCCATAGCTGGGCAGCCACAGCGAGCACCATTCGTAGGCCAGGCCTTTGAGCCCGGCGTCCCGGAGGCCGCGAAAATGCTGCTCATCCTTTAACATCAGCTGGGCGCCGGCGATGGTATCGTAAACCGGGGGCACCAGGGTGATGCCCTGGGCCAGCAGAAAGCGGGCTTCAAAACTTAAATTATGGACGATTTTGGTGACGGCCGGGTTTTCAAAGACTCGCTGCCGCAGCCACGCCATGACTTCCAGGGGCGCCGCATTCGTCCCGCTTACATGCCGCAGCGGCACGTAGATGCCGCTGTGCTCAGCCACCGCCAGGGAAATCCCGACGATGTGGGCCTTGTGGGCGTCCAGCGCGGCCTCTTTTTCGTGGGCCCACAGCGGATTGGCTGCGGTCTCAAAATCAAAGGCGATCGCCGTCGCCGTGCCCAGGTATTCCTCCAGGATCCCAAGATCCGTGGTCATTTTATAATCGTTTTTCATCTTATCCTTTCAAGACTGTATTTTAAGTTACTAACGTTGGCTTCGCTGCCGGCTGACACGAAACAATGTGTCCACTGTACGGCGGACAGTTCTCCGAACTGTTCGCCTACACGTTACCAAATTGTTTGTGTCAGCCGCCATCAAAGCGCTGATTGTTCGATTCATTTGCATTGTATTGGGGTTGGCATCTTGCCTACGTTAAATCCTGCCGACAATTGTCACATCGTGTTGTGTGCATCAAGGCGAACAGGCGATAGCCTGTACGAATTGCAAGCACACAACTGATTGACAATTGATCGGTAGGATGGTTCCCACGCTAACCTGTTTTAGCACAAATAAAAAACCGCATGTGCACAAACGTCTGGGGCCTCCCAAAAATTGTGAACATCCGGTATCTTAGTCGCTCTGCCTGCGCAGGCGCATTTTAACTCAGTATGTTTCATCGTTAAATCCTCTATTCAATTATTTTGTTATATTGATTTTGGCGCCAAATTCTATTCACACGATCCTGACCGTCGCCTTTTCAGAACTTTATTCCAGCGTATACAGGCCCTCATACCGGTCCTGGTTGCATTTGATGGCCAGCACGACGTCGCCGTAGAGATGGTGATAATCGAGAATCCGCCGTTGGCACCGATGACAGTGACCGGGCTGCATCAGCTTGATCAACTGCCGATAGGCATCGGTTTCCGCCTGTACGTGCCGGGCCTTTCCCTCCCGGATGACCATCAGCATCTTTCTGCTCCCGAGATTGCATTTGTAGCAGACAATCAGCGACGAATCATTCTGACTGACACCAAACAGCTTTCCGTAACAGTGGGGCGTTGACTTGCGCTTTCTCGTCGCGCCGAAGCTGCATTCGTGGTAGTGGGGACAGTGTACCGCTGCCATCGACGCCGCCGCGGTGCCAGCTGCTTTTTCTGCCGACAATGCCACCAGCCGGCGTGGCCTGCTTTTCTGATCCGGCCATCTTTCCCGGTCCAACTCTTTTTCTTTTTTCATTTCACCTTCCAATCGAAATCATTCCGATGGATCAAAACTGAGACACTTTTTTATCCAAACGGATTCTGCAGAGTTAAACGCGCTTTCACCGCCCTTCCATTTATATCGTTTCTCAAACTTATTGCGTTCAACGGTACCATTATATCAAACCTGTCAATCGTTTTCATCGTTTTTCAAGGGTATTATTTTGTTGTGTTTATTGCGAATCTGGCGACATGCCGGAAAAAAACGGGAGAAATTGTTGCATATCGGTTGATCCGCTCAATACCCGTACCGACCAATTGCGGCGGTATCAAAAAAGAGACCCCGAAGGGTCTCCTGAACCAGCGGCTGGACTTCGTCCGCCGGGGTTCTACTTCATATATCGTTTTAATTGGTCGTAAAAGTTTTCACGCGTCACTGCCATGATCACGACTACCACACATTCATCCTGGTATTCCAGCGTATAAGCGAGTTCATAATTAGATATTTTGCCGCTGGTGGAAGCATAATCAGCCCTGTCATGCATCATTCCTCCGAACCAAAAATATCATGATAGGTAGAATACTCGCCGTTGCCTTTTGCCGCTTCCGTTGCCTGGTCAAGCATTTTTTCGATGGCTGGTCGCACTTTTTTCTGTTCATCCTTGAATTTTTTCAATAATGCTTCGCCACTATATCCCTGAGCAATTAAATCAGCCAAAATCTGCTCAGCGAAATCACCACCCGTATTTTCCCTGACGGGTTTCAATAAAATCATATTATTTTGAAGAATACACTCTGCTTCTTTACCAAAGCCCAATTCATCAAAATACTTTTGAGGAATCGTAATTTGTCGTTTGCCGGATATATGAATGGTCTTCCGTTCCAATACCGTTTCCTTTGACATTTCAAATAACCTCACTTTCTAAAAAAACAAAAGCATATTTTCCTAGTTTCCTTGAAATTATTATATCATGGAATTCAATGCTATTCAAACAAAATATCAGCAATCGACCGCACCCAGAAAAGGGCTTCTGCAAAAGCCTCGATTATTGTCCGAGGCTGCTGATTATCCTGTGATGCGCGTTGTGGCAAACACGCAGCAGCGTGTCCGATCTCATGCGTGTCACGGATAATAGCAGCATCGGACAACCGCACCGAACCCAATCACTCCCGCTGTGCCAGCCCGATATAATCCTGCTCGGTCGAGACATTCAGGTAGGCCGGACGGATGATTTTATCCATATTGATCAGTTCCTCGAGGCGATGGGCGCTCCAGCCGACAATCCGGGCCACCGCAAACATCGGCGTGTACAGCTCCAGCGGAATATCCAGCATGCTGTAGACAAACCCGCTGTAGAAATCGACATTGGCACTGACACCCTTGTAGATCCGACGTTTGTCCGCGATCACTTCCGGGGCCAGACTTTCGATCATTGAATACAGCCGGAAATCATCCTCACGGTCTTTTTCTTGCGCCAGCTTCTCGACAAACTCCTTGAACACCTCGGCCCGCGGGTCCGAAATCGAATAGACCGCATGGCCCATCCCGTAAATCAGGCCCTGCCGGTCAAAGGCTTCGCGGTCGACGATCTTTTCGAGATACTGCCGCACCGCATCGCGGTCGGTGATATCGCCGACATGATTCCTGATATCGGTCATCATCTCCACCACCTTGATGTTGGCCCCGCCGTGCTTGGGCCCCTTCAGCGACGTCAGCGCGGCCGCGATGACCGCATAGGTATCGGAACCCGACGAGGTCACGACGCGGGTGGTGAAGGTCGAATTGTTGCCGCCGCCATGCTCCATGTGCAGCACCAGGGCGATGTCGAGCACCCGCGCCTCGACCGCCGTATAACTGCGGTCCGGCCGCAGCATCGTGAGGATATTTTCCGCCGTCGACAGCGCCGGATCGGGCTGATGGATGTACAGACTGTCGCCGCGGTCATAATGATTGTAGGCGTGATAGCCGTAGACCGCCAGCATCGGAAAGACGCTGATCAGCTTGAGGCACTGCCGCAGCACATTTTCGATGGCCAGATCGGCGACGGCCTCATCGTAGGATGCCAGGGTGATGATGCTTTTGGTCATCGAGTTCATGATATCCCGGGTCGGCGCCTTCATGACCACGTCCCGGGTGAAGTTCGTCGGCAGCTTCCGGCAGGCCGTCAGATCGCTGCGAAACAGCGCCAGCTCCTCGCTGTTGGGCAGCCGCCCGAACAGCAGCAGATAGGTGACTTCCTCAAAGCCGAACCGTTTGGTCGCCACCATCCCCCGGATCAGGTCGATGATGTTGTAGCCGCGGTAAGTCAGCACCCCCTCGCAGGGCACACTGCGGCCATCAACCAGCTCGGCGGATTTGATCATCGAGATATTGGTGAGCCCGCACAGCACCCCCTTGCCGTCCTTGTCGCGCAGCCCCCGCTTGACATCGTGCTGTTCAAACAACTGCTTGTCGATGAATGAATACTGCCGGCAGAGATCACCGTATTGATTCAGGTTGGTTGCATAATTGACGTTGTTTCGATTTTCCATAAAAATTCTCCTTTATTTGGAATGAAAACAAGGCAGTTGCGACTGACGCGCGGGCGGGTAATACCCGCCCCTACGGGGTGATGTATGACGCGGGGGTTTTTGCTCTGCTGCCCGGCATCATTTTGTAGGGGCGAATATCATTCGCCCGAGGACGTGGATTTTTTAACTGACGTTCGGCGTGAGATCGACGTTTCGGGCGGGTAATACCCGCCCCTACGGGATGATGCCTTTCGATCCCACCGTCACTGCAATTGTCCGCGGTTGCTGCTTATCCGCTGATGCGCGTTGTGGCGGACATCTCGCAGAGTGTCCGATCTCATGCGTGTCAGGGATAACAGCAACAGCGGACAATGACGCCGTCCCCCCCTGGCAAAACCGGCAAAGCAGTACCGACAATTGTAACATCGTGTTGTTAGCAATTGGTCGGTACGGTTCAGTGCGTTAAAGGGCGAACAAAAGTTGCTTTGATGTCGGTTTACGCAACCAATTGTGTAACGTGTAGGCGAACAGTCGATAGACTGTCCGCCGTACAGTGTAACAATTGGTTCGCGTAAACCGGCAGCGAAGCTCACGTTACGTACGGTTCCGGCGCCAGCCCGTCACCGCAGCTGGACGCTGTTGCGGCCCTTGCGCTTGGCCTCGTAGAGGGCTTCGTCCGCCCGGGAAACGATGATGTCGACCGCCGCATCACCGTGATAGGTGGCGACACCCAGGCTGACCGTGATCCGCTTCGGCCGGCCAAAACGCCGCTCGTCCACCGCCTGGCGGATCTTCTGTGCCACCACCATCGCGCCGGCCGCATCCGTTTCCGGCAGGATGAACAGAAACTCCTCGCCGCCCCAGCGCCCGACGATGTCACGGCAGCGGATGCTGTCCCGAAAGATCTGCGCCAGTTCCACCAGCATCGCATCACCGGCCTGGTGCCCGAAATGATCGTTAACCCGTTTGAAATAATCGACATCCAGCATGATCAGAGAAAACGCCAGTCCCGTTTCCGTCGCCCGCTTGAACGCCGCTGCCAGGGACCGATCCAGCCGAACCCGGTTGTACAGCTGGGTCAGCTTGTCAGTTTCCGAAAGCTTCTGGATTTCGTCGCGCAGCCGCGCCTTTTCCGTAATGTCACGGGTTACCCCGAGCAGTTCACGGAGTTGACCGTCCTCATCGTAGATGCCGGTCAGAATCGTATCCGTCCAGATGCGCCGGCCGTCCTTGCAGCGCTGCAGCTGTTCGTAGCGGATCGGCTGCAGTGGCTCGCCGGTGACGATCACCTGATTGACGATCACCATGATCCGTTCCATCACCTTGAGCATCTCCGGCGTAAAATAATTGATTTCCCGATAATGGTTCATGACTTCATCCACCGCAAACCCGGTGATGCGTTCCACCGCCGGGCTGATGTAGGTGAAATTGCCGGCCAGATCGACGGTGGAAATGATGTCGTTGGCGTTGTCCATCAGCAAGCGATGTCTGGCTTCACTGTCTTTAAGTTTCTTTTCCAGCGCCGTCTCAATCTGTCGCGTCAGGTTGTCAAACACATTGGCATGATCCAGCACGACCTCCCGGCTGCTCGCCGCGGTGGCATGCGCGACAAAATCCCGGAAGTCGTTCTGGAATTGTTGCAGCGCTGCCAGCACAAACCCGTCCCCGTCAATGTCCCGGGACAGATCCCCCGCGCGCAGGCATGCGGCCGCCGCGCGGAGCTCCCGCAGGGTTTCGTCAAGCTCCCGGACATCGCCGTCACCGACAAAAGCCGCCGGCAGTTGTGCCGGCGCATCGCCGTCCTTCAGGAGCGTTTTTATGTAGTTCATCAGTGCCTTTGCATCGTCATTCAATATGATTCATCCTCGTTTTTCGTAAAATCATTTGGTTTAATCATATCACAATCTGCTGATATTGACAAGACAGTCGCGACTGACGCGCGGGCGGGTAATACCCGCCCCTACGGGATAATGCCGGACGCAGGTGTTTTAACGCTGCTGCCCGGCATCATTTTGTAGGGGCGAATATCATTCGCCCGGGAACGTGGATTTTTTAACTGACGTTCGGCGTGAGATCGACGTTTCGGGCGGGTAATACCCGCCCCTACGGGATGATGCCTTTCGATCCCACCGTCACTGCAATTGTCCACGGTTGCTGCTTATCCGCTGATGCGCGTTGCGGCGGACATCTCGCAGAGTGTCCGATCTCATGCGTGTCAGGGATAACAGCAACAGCGGACAATGACGCCGCAACCCCTGCTAAGTTTATTATAGGTTCCCAGGCCGGGCTTTTCAATCTATATTTGCGCCGTCACGCCACAAAATACCGGTTCCGGTTGCCGTACCGGCGAACCCCCAGCAGTCCCAGCCCGGTAAACTTCAGCACAAAGCTGCGGATGGTCGCATAGGCCGCGTTCCCAAAGTCCTTTTCCAGCTGCTTGGTGGAAAACTCATCCTGTCCATAGGCGGCCAGCACAAACTCAAAGAGGGCTTTTTCCTTTTGCGTGATCCGCCCCTCCGCCAGCGCCGCCTCATAAACGGGCATGCCACCGGATTGCGCCGCCGGCAGGGGCGCAATCTTGTTATAAACCGACTCAATAAAATAAACCAGAAAGGGCGTCACGTCCAGCACCTGGCTGATGCGTCGATTATCCTCGGTGCGGGTAAACGCCTGATAATACTGCTTTCTGGCCCGGTTGATCTGCTCAGAAAACGAGGCAAACAACGCCGCGGGATAGCCGCGCTGCACCAGAAACCAGAGCTGCAGCAGCCTGGCCATCCGCCCGTTTCCGTCGAAGTAGGGATGGATATAGCCCAGATAGAAATGGATGATGGCACCTTTTTGCAGATCGTCGATCGGGTTTTCGCCGTTGATGAAGGCAACCAGCTGAGCCATTGCCTTCGGCAGCATCCCATGGGGCAAACCGGCATGCTCGATCCGGTCCCCCAGGATATAGACCGCATCCTGACGATAGTAGCTGCCGGGTTCCAGCCGGTTTTCGTCCGAAAGAAAATCACCCACCGTCATCAGATAGAGCTGATGGATGGCGTTCTCGGAGATCTGATTGGCCGGGTTGCTGATAAAATCCAGCCCCTTTTTCATGCCGAAAAGCCGGTGCTCGCTTTCATCCTTCGGCGCATAGCCGCATAGAATGTGACGGATGCTCTCGCGGGAGGACGCGATATTTTCGATGGCCAGCGTCGACCCGATTTCATCGGTCATGGCGTTCAGGCCGTAGCGGCAGGTCTCCGGCGGTCGCGCCAGCAGGATCCGGGCCGACGCCAGGCTGACCTGCACCACGTTTTCCAGATAGACCAGCGGCTTGCCGTCAAAATCATTGAGGGGCAGTTTTTTGAACAACTTTTTCTCCAGCAACCGGATGAATTCGGACACGTCGGCCGGTGAATACTTGTGCTGCAGTCGTTTTAAATTGGTGATGTGTTTGTCTGACAACATGGCTGCAAATTTTTCCGCGTCCATCGCGCACCTCCAGGCTGATACTATTTAGTATCAATTTGTATCAGTATAGCATAATAGCGCAAGAATGCAAGCGAAAACTACCCGCCCATCCCAGCGCAACCGAACAAATAGCCATCAAACTTTTTTGCAAAGCCCGCTTGACATTTTATGCAAAGCGTACTATACTATTGTTGCAAAGTATACTATGCAAATCCACAGAAGGTGTTAAAATGAAAACACGCATAAGAGAATTAAGAAAAGAAAGAAAACTGTCACAGGAAGAACTGGCGCTGGCCGTCGGCACGACCCGGCAGACCATCACCTCGATCGAAGTCGGCAAATACACCGCCTCGCTGGTGCTGGCCTACAAAATCGCCCGCTATTTCGATCTGACCATCGAATCTGTTTTTGACTTTTCCGAGGTCAATGAGTAGAATTCCAGGAGGTATGATAATGGAAGCATTTAAAACAAAAGTAAAAAGAAGACGCATCAGCGACGCAGCGCTGATGCTGGTGGCGGTGGTGCTGGGGATTATCTGCGTCATTTCGATGGGCAGCCAGGCCGATGACGGGACGATGGCCGAAGGCTTCGTCGCCGGTTTCCAGTTCGGGCTCGTCATCTCGATCGGCGTGCTGTCGCTGGTCGATTTCATCAAACTGAGCCGGGCCCTCAAGGACGAGACCAAGCTCCGGATGCTCTACAACAAAGAGCACGATGAACGCATGAAAGCCATCCGCAGCAAGGCCGGTCAGCCGCTGCTGACGGTCACCTCAATGCTGATGATCATCGCGGCAATCATCGCCGGTTATTTCAACTTCATCGTCTTCTTCACCCTGATCGCCGCCGTCCTCGGCCAGCTGACCGTCAGCGCCGGCGTCAAACTCGTCTGCCTGAAAAAGATGTAACGCCGGCAGCAAATTTGTGATTGCAAAATAATAATTGTTCGATTTTGTTATAATAAAAACATCCCGGCGTTCTGGAACACCGGGATGTTTTTGTGCCATTATATTAAGTGAGCCCAGCACCGAGGCTATTTTTAGAAAACCAATCTTTAAAAATACTTTTGTTTCAGTTCGTCAAGAGTTTCGGATTGCCAGAACTCCTCGATAATCAGCTCCAGTGAAGCGGAGTTCAAGTTTTCGAGGGTGACGATATCTTCTTTCGAAATCGTTCCGAATTTCTTCGTCAGGACCTTAATTGCCATTTTGGATAAAGCTTTTGTTTCTCCTTCTTTTCGCCCTTCTGCAAGCCCTTCTTCAAGACCTTCTTTTCTTAAAACTTCAGCCAGTGTCATGGTTACTTCACTCCCTTCCGGATAGGTTAATTCAATCTGTTTTAGAACTTTATTCAGTTGATTATTGGTAAGCTGGGGACCTGCATTTAAAATATAGCGCATGCAGGTTTCAAAGTATTGGATGCCCGTCTGCTTTTCTTCCAGTTCATTCATTGCTTTCGCAGCCTGGATGATGGTGTCGAGAAACGCCTCACCGCTCTTCTGGAAAATGTCTCTGAAAATAGATAGTGTAATGGCCAGTTGCGCATTACCCTTGATGTCTGCATCTGAAAATTGTGATAAATCATAGATCTGATAGCGAAAGTTTGGCGTCATTTCCTTAACTGCGTCCGGCAGGGCATCATAATCTGTAATCAGATCCGCCAGCGTATTGCCGATCTCCCATTTTTCTTTGCCCTGATAAATGAGCAAGGGTATGATGACGGGAATCTGTCTGGCATTTTCTTTGACAGCTTTCTGCTCCCAAATCCGAACCATATAGTTGAGCAACTGAAGCACAACGTTTCTACTGGTATAGCTTTTATGTTCAAATAAAAAGTAGAGATAACCATCCCGTTGGTTGATCTTTGCATGAAAGAGCATGTCGGAAAACACTTCTTTCAGATTTTCGTCGATGAAGCTGTCCTTTTGGATATCCAACGTTTGTAAATCGACAATTTTCAAAATCGGTTCCGGCAGATAGTTCTGCATAAAATCTCTGGCGATTTCCACATTGGAAAAGGTCTCTTTGAAAAACTTGTCATGAGGATTTTGTACTTTCATCGAATCACCTGCCTTTTTTATTATTATAAATGATTCACCTTAAAAATGCTATTAAAAAAGCATTTCGCAGATTGAAAGAAACAGTAAGCGCCAAAAACGCCCCCTTTGGCACGGGTTCACTTCCGGCACAAGGGGGCGTTTTTTTTGTTTCGTCAGTAGGTAGCATCCATGACGTCTTCATTTTTGCGAAGAGATCGACCTATTTATTCAAAATGGACCCGTTCGGCATCAAACCGGTTCTGCTGTTTGGCAGCGCCCGTCGGGTAGCCGATCGGAACGATGGCAAAAGGCACCAGATGATCCGGAATCTTCAGCGCCTTGCGGACATTCTCGATGCGGTCCTTAAGCGGTGCGATGCCGATCCAGACGGCACCCAGATCCAGCTCAGTGGCTTCCAGCAGGATGTTCTCGGTGGCGATGCTCAGGTCGATTTCGGCAAACTCCGGCAGCATCGTTTCCTTGCGGTAGACCGGTACAATGGCAGCGGCCGCATCCCGGATGCAGCCGCCGTAGGGACTGCAATCGGCCAGGGCCGCCAGCGTGGCCTTGTTTTTGACCACATAGAATTCCCACGGCTGCTGGTTGGCAGCGGATGGCGCCGCCATCGCGGCTTTCAACAACAGATCGATCTTCGACCCTTCCACTTCTTTGTTTTCAAATTTTCTGACACTGGTTCGTTTAAAAATGGCACTCATTTTTTTCCTCCAAATTTTATTTTTTTCTGGTTCCTTGCGAAACGAATCGAACTTGACCGCCGTACCGACAATGGTAACACTGTTTCGGCGTTTGCATCACCGCCGTTTTTGCAAGTGCCTTGCGTCGTTTCCTGATTTATGCTATTATTTTATCACTCTGTTGCATAAAATCAAGCATGCACTTATTTGTCACTTACTACCCAAAAGGATAGTAAGTATTCATTATATCGTTGATCATGCAACACATTAGTGCATCGGTCGGTACGAATCAACCCGGCCACAAACGATCAGAAACTTCACTACGAAAGAGATACCCATGAAAAATCAGAAAGAAAACATCCTTGAGACAGCAACCAAACTGTTCTACGAACAGGGCTACAAAAAAACTTATCTGGATCAGATTGCCGCAGTCTGTGACATCACCAAACCCCTGATCTCCTACCACTACAAGTCCAAATCAAAGCTGGCCCGGACCGTCAGCGACGCCTTCCTCTTTGATCTGAAAAACAGAGTCGCCCTGAAACTCTATACCGACTATTTCAAAGGCCGGAAAACCGATCTTCAGGTCAGCACCGCCGTGGAAATCCGCCTGTACAATCAGCTCTTTCTTGACGATGCCAACGCGATGCGTTTTATCAAGGAACTGGCCGACGACAAGTATGAGGATCTGTTCGGTCAGGACGGCATCCGGCTCTATCAGATGCACGACCGCCGCTATCATCTGAAGATTCGCCGCGATAAGGATGAAATTTCGATGCTGGCGGGCGCCGCCCGGGCGTCCGGCTTCTCGATTCTCTGGGCCTACGACCGGGGCGATTTCAACTGTTCGAAGGAAGACTGTCTGGATTATATCACCCGCCTCAATTTTGTCCTGATGCACATCGACCCGAACCGCATCGATGCCATCCTCGATGAGAGCCGGCAGATTCTTGAGCAGGTCCCCTTTACCTTTAAACCCTATTTCCAGATCGATTAGCCGATTCACGCTCAACGCCGCCGACTGATCAGGATTTCTGGTCGCCGATTCCTTTTTTGTCCAGAACGGCGTTGCCAATAACGGCCAGGACGGCCGTCCCGAACAGTCCCAGCGTCGCCAGCAGAAACTTGACCGCCAGATTGCCACCGGCGGCATTGGCGACCGCATTGGACAGCAGCGGCGAGACAAAAATCCCCACACTGCAAGATGCCGTGACGACGGCAATCGCCAGTGAACTGATCGAGGCATGGACGGCATTGGCCGCCACAAAGGTTCCCGCCGGATTGATAGTCGCCAGGCAGAAGCCGCAGCACATCGCGCCGATAAAAAGCGCGGGCAGATTGCCGATCACAAAGATCGAAAGCATCCCCAGACTGCCGACCACCAGGGATACCGGGATGATCAGCTGCTTGAGCACCCGCTGCATCCGTCCGAACAGCACCCCGGTGAGCATCCCGGCGGCCGACATCGACGTGTTGATCAGCCCACTGGTTGACGCATCGCCAAATCCTTTGGCGGCCACATACATGGCGACATTGGTCTGAAAAACAAACAGGAAGACGCCAAACAGAAACATAATCAGAGCGGTAAAATAAACCCGGGCATTGAGCTTGGCGCTTTTTTCAGCGGGCCTTTCCTGGTCCGCAGTCTGGGGATGATCATTGGGCAGATTTTTCATGACGATCACGATCACCGGAATAAAAATCAGATAGACCAGATAGGACAGCTGCCAGGAAACCCCGGCCAGCATCCCCGAGCTGAACAGCAGCACCATGCTGCCGCCGTTGACGAAGGCCGACTGCAGCCCCATCAGGGCGCCGCTTTCCTCGGCCACAAAATAATCCGCAATCAGGGCCATCGACATCGTCGAATTTATCCCCTGAGCCACCCCCAGCAGCAGACTGCAGCCCAGCAGCACATAAATGCTGAGCGAGCCGAACAGCAGCGCCACCATCCCGCCGGTCAAGCCGCAGACCAGGCCAAAGATCACCAGACTTTTCTTGGGCAGTCGCAGCGACAGCGGGCCGGACGCAAAGGCAAACACCAGCCCCATCAACGACGGAATGGTCAGCACCATCGAAATCAGCGACGGGTCCACCCCGACAAAATAGCGTTGAATATCGGCCAGAACCGCGGAAGCGGTCATCGATATCATCAGCAGCGATGACATCGACAGAATCGCAATTTTTATCTTTCTCTTATCCAAAATTTTCTCCTAACAATGATAGCGTTTTTCACCGGAACAATTCATGAAGCGCCACAAATTTTACCGGTTAAGTTATCAATATTATAGTATGCGCTATTTTTTCTGTCAATCAAATATTCAACACATTTAAATTTATCGCAACGCTGTAAAAAACCCGTGACCGAGCGCAAAATGCCGGTCACGGGTTTTGATGTTTAACGGATAAAGTCAGTTACTGCGCTTTCTTCTTTTCTGGCAACTGCCACCGGTGGGTATTTTGTTGCTTATTTAAAATGATCCCGCACCTGCTCATAGCCGTTCAAAATAAAATCGGCCACATAAGCGGCGTCGACTTTGATCGGGACCTTCGCGATGGCCTGAAGGATCATCTGCTGATTCAACTCCGGGATGGCATAATTTTCATCGATCGCATCAAGCAGCTCAAGAAAATCATGAATGAACAGATCGTTTTTTCGATCGATATCCGAGGGATAGCCTTTGCTGATCAGGGCAATGTTGTTGTCAAAATTGGGCGCCATTCTAAGAAATACACCGGTTTGGGGATCTCTCAAAAAACCGTAATTTTCAGTATGCCGATCCATATTGAAGCACACCGTATCGAGAAAAAGGATGTCCAGGTAGTCTTTGCCCATGGCTGCCGCCAGTTCCCTGATCCGACGATAGTTGAAGATGTAATCCACTTCATCGCCCACCAGACTTCTGGCCGGTTCGTAATTGAATCGGGCGCCTTCAGTGAAATCCCGGCTTTTGACGCCTTTTTCCCAGCCGGTACAGTAGGCCATATCAAAATCCAACAGCCGGCCCAGTTCATGAATGAACAGCTCGGAGAAAATTTCCAGCTCATTCCCCAGCTTATAGAGCCACCATTGTCCTGCTTCCCGTCGCCAGCATTTTTCAAACGAACCGATGTTGGTCAATTCCGGGGTGCGGCTGTTCTGCAGTTCCGGCCGGTTCACTCGGTTGAAGCTGTCCGGATCCCCCAGCAGGGCCAGATTGTCAAAGACATTCTGATGAAACCGTACCTGTTCATAGGTCAAATCCGGTTCTTCATCAAGACAGATCCAGAATGTATCGGTGATGGTTGAACCGTTCACCCGCATCGCCACTTCGGCATCATCCGCCGTTGTCAGCCGCAGCACCCGCTTTAAAAGTCTGGAGTTGGTTCGGTGCCGGTCAATGGCGCGGCTTTCCAGCCATTCAACCAGGCTCCCGTTGCGCTGCAGATACAGCGGCAGCAGGTTCGGTTCAATGGGCATCAGTTGATCATTTTTTATCTGCGCAATTTTTTGATCCCGACTCATTAAATAACCGTTGATTGTTTTCATGATTCCCCCTGCACCCACTTTTTACTTAGTATTATAGCATTAATGAGACAATATTCAACTCCCATGCATTGCTGGATCCATTTTTGTCACAAAACCAACCGCTGCAAGAACCTCCATTGACTCAATGCCGTCTTTTTAAGCATCCATGAACGGTTTCCCGTGATTTCTGATGATGATCAAAATTTTATATTTTATTATTTTTAAACTGTGACCTAAAGGGTATTAACCTAGCAAGCAACATCATCTTGGGGAGGTAAGAGAAAATGAATATTGATCAAGTCATCAAAAACCTGAAAAAAATTGATGGTTCCCGGGATATCTGGCGGGACATCATCAAAGCATTCGAGGGATTTTCCTATAACGGGGTCGCCGAAGTCGCCATCGAATCGCAGCTGGATGACCAAATCGTCCAGGCCTTTATCGATACCGACAAATCGCCGGTGATCGAAATCGCGCTGGATCAGTGGGCCGATGGCAGCTACGTGGTCATCGACGCCACTCAGATCCGCTGAACAATTTTACCGCGCAACTAAAAAGCACGCTGTCAATGGTTGTATCTTCCATTGACAGCGTGTCTTTTTATTTCTGCTTATTTCTGAAAACCGGGAAGCTCCGAAACGCCCTGGCTGGCTGTCATCTTCTGAAAATCGATCAGTTCAATCCCCTCATCCCGGCATTCCTTTTCTACATTTTCAGCAAAGCCGCTTTTGGAAAAGACAATAAAGTGCTTTTGCGAAAAGTGAAAGAGTTCCCCCCGCCGTTTCAGAGTTGTCACCACATTCATCTTCACCGGTTCATTCTGCCATTTGCATTCACAGAATAATGCCTGATCTTCATGGAAGGCCATCAGATCGATTTCTTCCTGCCGTTTTTCCCGGGGATTATTGCCCCACCAGCGTCCTACCTCACCATAGGCAAAGGGGGCCTTTTCATAAATCTCCGGCAAGTACAGATATTGCTTACAGATTGCTTCAAAGACATTTCCCATAAAATGATTGAGCTGTGCCTGAACCTGATTTTCAAAAATGACGGCCCCGATGCCCCGGCTGATGCCGCTGATATTGGGTCTGACAAACCGGTACCAGAAGGTAAACATGCTGTCTTCGAGGCGATAAAGGGTCTTTTTACTGCGGACTTCCGTCACCGGGATTTCCTTCCGGACAATCCCCAGTTCAATCAGTGAGGACAGCAGACTGCTGCAGCCACTGGTTTCCAGTCCTGTTTTCGTGGCGATTTCGTTCAGACGGCTGGCGCCTCCGGCAATGGCCGAGATGACCGAATGATACGAGGCCGGTTCCCGGAGTTCCTGTTTCAGCAGATTGACCGGTTCCTCGAACAGACGGCCGCTTTCCTCGAAAAATAAATCGATCAGATTATCTTCCAGTTTCTTTTTAGCATCGATCCGGGACAGGTATTCCGGGAACCCGCCGGTCACACCGTAAAGCACCGCCTGATCCTCACGATCAAACCCGCCCAGCATCTCGCGGGACTCAAAATATGTGAACGGGTGAATCTTGAACTGGGCCGTTCTTCTTCCATAGAGGGGGCTTTTGTAACCCAATACCTGATGCTCCATAAAACTCATCGATGACCCGCAGAGAATCAGAAACAAGGGGCTGTTTTTCCAGATGTGATCAATATGCGCCTGGAGCATCGATGAGATCGCTGGATAACTTTCAGCGAGATAGGGATACTCATCGATGACCAGAATCATCCGTTCCTTTTCGCACGCACTGTCAAGGTAATTTAAAAGGTCGGCGAAAGATTCAAAGGCCGGCAGCGGCAAGCCTGGCGATGTCACACTCAGGATGGCACGGGACATGGCAGCCAGGTTATCTTTAGCTGTTCCTTCGGTGGCGGTGAAATAGATGGTTTTTTTTCCCTGGCAGAAATGATCAATCAAGGTTGTCTTTCCCACCCGACGCCGGCCATAAAACACGGCACATTCAAATTGGCCGCTCTGATACATTTCTTCAAGCTTTTTTAGTTCTCGTTTTCTACCGACAAACACGTTCTTGCCTCCTTTGCTAATTGTATACTTACTATTTGTTCAATTAGTATTTATACAGTTAGTATATCAGCTTTCGCATGGTTGTCAATGGACAGTAAAGTTTTTAAAATATGGTGATCGAAATCGCTCTGGATCAGTGGGCCGATGGCTCATACGTGGTCATCGATGCCTACCAGATCCGCTGCGCAATTTTATCCAGAAATAAAAATCACGCTATCATTGGCTTCGTCAAGCGTTTCACCAAACCGCCCACAACGTTTCAGAATCTGCAGGCACAGATAGGTCAGCCAAGGCGATGGCTGTTTTTTCTGGCCGTAATCCCAGTGCTTGGTTTTAAGGTAGATGGACTCTGGTGTAAACTGGTTTTGATCGTTGGCCTTTGTTTCCAGCAGCGCCAGCATTTGTGCAAACCGCCGGTCACTGCGCGCCTGGGGGTATTGGCTCAGACAGTCGCACACCGCAACCAGATCGAACCAGATCGCCGGTGCTTTCAGTTTTCGGAAATCCGTGCCCATATAAAACAGATAGGGATGAGCATTCAGGCTGTTTTCCCATTGCGCCAGGAGGGCATCTATGGCAATCCAAGCGACACTGGAACTGGCGTATTCCGGAATCATTGCCAAAAGTCTAAGCATGGTCAGATTGGCATAGGGACACGGATCGGCTTTCTTTCCCGGGCCCCGCCATTGTCCCAGTTCTTTTGAAACCGCACAGGGGAAACCGTTCTCCCGCTGGAGTCCAACTAGAAAATCCACCCCCTGTTTGACATGATCTTCATAAGAAACCCCGGCACGCAGCAACGCCAGGAGCAGCAGCGGCGCATCGCAAAAAAACCAGCCCAGGGTTTCTTCACCGGTCCCGCCGTAACTTTTGGGCACCTTGATGACGCTGCGATAAACACCATTTTCATCAACTGACCCAAGAATCTGCTGGATCGCCTGATCAATTTCCGGTACCTCCCGATTTAAGCCAATGTCCATCAAAAACATCAGAATGTGGATGGGCAGATCCGGGTTTTTGTGGTTACTCACCAACGTGCCGGAAAAATTGGCCACAATGCCCAACTGTTTTTTTATCCGGTCATCATTTAAAACCATTTTTTTTAAATCCGACAAGTCCTGATCCGGTCGATTCAGCAGATTTTTACGGGTGGTATAGGCCACATAAGGATCTGCCGCTAATAGCCATTTTATAGTCTCCATAACGAAGCGCCCCCTAATCTCTCTGCATTCACTTTAAAAACTGCTGCCCGGCTGTTTCATAAATTCGCTTTCAGCCGGGGTGGACACGCGTTTCATCACCCCATTGCGATGGGGATAGTGGCCAAATTGATCAATGATCTGCTGGTGCCTGATTTCGTATGCCAGCGTCTCCGGATCAGCGAACTTTTCAAAAAGCGGCCGGGCCGCTTGATGAATCCGCGCCGACTCCGAATGCATGAAGGGCATCAGCACAAACTGCTTTTGCTCCTGAGACAAGCGGAAGAAATCCGGCTGTCGGATCGCTTCCTGGGCCAGTATCAGGGCCAACCCATCCTGGGCAAACGCTTTAGGATCATCACGGTTTAAGTTTCTTGAAAACTGATCCAACAGGATGATCTCCGCCAGCCGTCCTTCAATGCTGTCCCGCCAGTCTGAAAAGAGGCCGTTGCAACCGTCAAGCCAGAGATCATAGAAATTCTCCCTGATTTTTAAATCAAAGGCTTCATTCTTCTGAAACCAGAATGGCTTGTTTTGGGGGGCAAACCAGAAATCCAGCACGCGTTTGCCATCCGGATGGATGGCCTTTGAGGTAGAGCTGAAAACCTGCGACAGAATTTCTGCCTTCAGACCGGCACAGGCCTGGTAAAGGGCCACGGCCTCGGTCTGATATTGAATTTGATAGTTTTCGTCGCGAATCAGCATCAGATTGACCGCAATGCCGGATTGGGCCGCGGCTGCGGCCGCCTCAGCAAGATAGGCGCCACCAACCAGATCCCCCAGCACCCTTGAGAAACTGCCCTTAATTACTTTTTCGATCTGTTCAAGCAGGCTGTGGCAATGCCTGAGAATCTGAAAAAACGGTTCAATGGCATCTTTCATCGCTGTTTCGTAGGCTTCCCGGTCGGTGGCTTTATTTTTTGCTGCCATAATGACGCGGCCGTAAGCCTGCATGTCGGCATCGGCCAGCAGCAAAGAGGCTGTGCGAATCTCGGCTCCCATGGCAATGGATTCTGCTAGCAGCGGGTTGGGCCCATTTTTTCTTAGACTGCCGTCACAGGACATTTCCAGTAGTGCCGCTGCCATGGCTACCGCCGTTGCCGCCGCACTGCCTGCCGCCGGACCCGGAAAGTCACAGACTGACATTTTTGTCAGATAATCGGCGACTGTTAATTCTCCAATTTTATACATTTCTAATCTCCAATCTGATGATTCACATCATTCATCTTTTTCATAATCGCCCTGGCTGGCTGCCATCTTCTGAAAGATGAAATCGCCGGATAGCTTTCAGCCAGATTTTGTATGGCTATCTTTATTCTTATTTTGTGTAGCCCGCTCATTTGGCGATTTTTCCGAAATAACACCGGAACGGCCGGGCATCTATGCCAATCATACAGATTGTTTAGAGTCATCCCGGCAATTTTAGCTTCTTCAAATACCGCATTCATTTCTATACCATCCTTTCTTTTTTTCCACCCCGCCGCTGGACAATCCGGACAATCCGGGGCCGGTTATACCGCTGGGCAATGATGCAGGGCAGATTGATGGCCAGGGCGTAAATCAGCATATCGGAAATAACCCTGGGCGGGGTAAAAAAGCCGAACACCCAGAAGGGCAAAATGGCCAGCCAGTGGATCATTTCAGCCCGGCAGGATTCCCGCAGATACTTGTCCAGATTGTCTTTTGAAAAACTGACCAGCTTTTTCTTTTCAAATCCGCCTTTCACCAATGATCCCCCAGCCGGAAGGTTTCTGGGCCGGCGTCATCAGCCTGGCCCCAGATTCCGTCGCGATTCGGGCCGTTTGATCCGTCGAGCCGTCATCGAGACGGTCCGGGTTGCCCACCAGCATTTCCACCGGCTGAGTGTCCTTTGGTATGACGGCGCGGTCCACCTGGGCATAGAGTACCACGCTGGGATAGGTGGGCACCAGCCGGGCGGCCCAGCGGGCCCGATCCAGCGACAGATAGTGACGGTCGATCAACCCAGCGCCTCGGCAAAGTCATCGATATCGGCACCGAACGAAATGCGGTGACCCTTGAAATGCATGCAGTAAAGCAGCTCGTGCTTGACCACCTCAATCGGTTCCGCCAGACAATCAAAGACAAAACGATGGGCGTTGAAGCCCTTCTCGCCGAAGCCGAACAGCATCGCCGCGCCAATATCAAAGGTCACCCCATGGCGTTTGAAAACGCCGCAGGAGCCGCCGGGATTGTAGCTTTTTTCAATCACTGCAACCGTCAGCCCGCTTTTGGCCAGCAGACTCCCGGCCGTCAGTCCGGATAATCCGCCGCCAATAATAATCGCATCATATTCCATTTCTTGTCCCTCTTTTACACACTTTTTGTTATTTATTCCGATGCTCTATTCTTACCCCGAATCTTTTCAATTAGACATCAACTCAGCGGTTATTTCGCAAGTATGATAAAAAGAACAATTAAACCAAACAAAGACGCTTTGCATGACACAAAACACCTTTGTTTGCGGTTGGCCTGATTTTAAAGGGCTGTGGCGATCTGATCGATGCAGTCGGCAATCGCCGCTTCCCGGTTTTTGTCCTTCCAGCTGATGATAAAGCCTTGGTCCACGGTCGCATTTTTCGCGGCCACCGCGCTTCTGATCTGGCGGATGGCTTTGTTGCCGCCGGTGAATTTCGAAGCCAGCTGTTTTGTCACAAAGCAGAACACCTTTTTGCCGCTGAGCGTCGGCAGCTCCGCCAGATAGGCTTTCATCACCCCGGCCAAAGAAAACGCCCAGACCGGACTGCCGAAGATGATCACATCATAGGCCGACAGATCCGGAAAATGCTGGAATGTTATGGGCTCTTTCGGGCCGGGGTTGTCGTTGACCGGAATAACCCGGTCAATCACGGCATCGAAGCCCTGCTTGACAAGGGCATCCTGCAATCTTTCCGCCACCGAAAATGTATTGTTCGTTTTTGAAAAAACAACGATTCCAATCTTCATTTTAAAACTCCTCCTGTTTTTTGCCGGAAAACAAAGCTCCGGATATTTTGCAATGATCGAATTCCGCTAAATCAGCAGATTCATATAAAAAGCAAAGGTTTCCTTGCTGAAGCGTTCAAAATTGGCGCGGGCAAAGTCCGGGGTCAGCGGATAACTGGCTTTGAAGCTGTCCCAGTCAAACAGATATTGGGACTTCGGTTGGGGCACCAGATTCTCATCATAAACAAAGCCTTCGCTGTTGAGCGGCGTGCCGAAGGATGCGCCCGGATTGTCGTAGGCCGCATGGTCCCGGATGTATCCGGTCAGTGCCGCCAGCGTTTCCAGATTGACTTCTTTCAGGGTCAGCGGATTTTTGTCGAACCCGAAGATGTAGCCGCCGCCCGGCAGCATGATATCCAGAAACCGCTTGGCCCGGTCAACGATCTGGGCCGGGGTGTCCGACTTCAGCGCACTGCTGGGGAATAAACCGGTCAGCAGGAATTTCTTGCCCAGTTTGTCCTTGATCGTCTGGGGATCGCCGTATTCGAAAGCCAGCCGGCTGCCGGCCGGAATTTCCGACAGCAGAATATCCAGATAGCGGCTCCAGTCGTGTTCGCAGAACATATTGGGACGGGCGCCCACCGCCGCGTACTGCTGCAGCATGGTTTTATAGGACGGCAGATAGACTTCCACAAAATCCTTTTCGCGCATGAAGGTCGGCATATGCAGCGGCATGAACACCGATCCTTCCGGATGAATATTTCCGGGCAGCCCCCAATGATATAACAGCGGCATCACCGCCGCGGTGGCTTCTTTGAGCTGGGTCCGGTGACGGCGGATGTCCATGCTGATGCCGGAAAAGCTGCGCAGCTGATCGGCAATGAAATCAAACGGCGCTTCGGTAACCTTGAACGAACCCAGCGGACAGCCGGGGTAATACCCATGGGTCTGGTTCAGTTCATCAAAGGTCGGCAGAAATGCCGTTTCATCATTTTGTAATGCCTGTTTTCCCATCTGGATTGTGGTCGCCATTTTGATCGGATTCCGGGGATCGAGGTTTTTGTACTGTCGCGGAATAATGGTTTCAACGAGAAAATCAAAGGTCTT
This sequence comes from Acetobacterium fimetarium, assembly GCF_014284475.1. Lineage (GTDB taxonomy): Bacteria > Bacillota > Clostridia > Eubacteriales > Eubacteriaceae > Acetobacterium > Acetobacterium fimetarium. Next base: position 207,834 of record NZ_WJBC01000001.1, read on the forward strand.
TTCGGTCAGTTGATCATACTCGTCATCGTTCATCCCCACCACCTCGGGATGCTGGACAAATCCGCCCTTTCCCATCACAAAGGACTGCGATCCGTACAACTGATACATCGACGGAGTCCGGGACAGCAGAAAACTGGTCGGCGCCACCGGACACGAATCGGAATAGATTTTGTCACAGAGCGCCCGGGCCGGCTCAGCCAGCCGGGCATAATCAAACTGAAAATCGAACAAATTCTGGCCGCCGTATTCTGCCACCAGATGCTGCGGCAGGTTAATCCCCACCGGCATGCGCTCGGGAATTATATTCGCATAAAAATCATGGTACATTTTTTTGCGTTTTTGCTGCAGGGCTAAAACATCACTCATTTTCCCCTCCCATTTCCGTACCCCAGCAGATTCAGAATCATGTCATCGACATGGCGGTTTTCGCCCTGATAGGGATAGTTGTGAATATGCAGCGCGGGATTGAAATTCAGCTCAATGATGCCGTAGTTATCCCGGTCCGCCGGTTTTTTTATATCCTGGATGATCATATCGGCGCCGCAGATTCTGGCCCCGACGGCTTTGGCGGCCGCCACCGCAATGGCCTTGTAATCTGCTCCGATTGCATCCGTGAAATCAATGCTGTCGCCGCCGGTACTGATGTTGGAGTTCTCGCGCAGATAAACTGTCTCGCCTTTTTGCGGAATCGTCAGGATGGTTTTATGCTGTTCCTGAAGAAATGAAATTTCGGTCTGTTCCAGACGGATCTTTTCCAGCGGCGTCACATAGCCTTTTCCTCTGAGCGGATCCTGGTTCTTTATCGCCACCAGCGCTTCGATGGTATGAACGCCATCGCCCACCACATTGGCCGGGACCCGATGGAGAATGCCCGCCACCGCGTCGCCAATCACCAGAAACCGGAATTCACGGCCGGGGACAAAGGTTTCAATCAGCACTGACACATCGTGACGAAAAGCCTGCTCTACGGCATCACGATAATCCGTCGCCGACTGGAGCTTTTTCAGGATTACAATGCCGATGCCAAAATTTGAAGATTTCGGCTTGATCACGATATCCCGGCCGCGAAATGCCGCGAATTTCTCGACGGCTTCGTCGACCGACTTGACCATTATTCCGGCCGGTACACTGATGTCGTTTTCACGCAGGATCAGCTTGGTGACCGCCTTGTTTTCCATAATCAGCGGGGCAATATAGGTATCTGCCGAAGTCCGGGTTGCCTGTTTGACGTATTCGATATGGTCGTCTTTTTTGAGCCGGATAAAATTGTCGTCGGCATCGAGAATCTCAACTTCAATGCCGCGCTGCCTGGCCGCATCAATCAGCATGGCGGTTGACAATTCCAAACGGCTGTCTTTATTTTTAAACATTCTGTGCCTCTCTTTCCAAATGTAATTCGCTTATTATCATTATAGAATATCTCTGCGCAAATTGATAGGTGCTATTTTCAGTTTTAAAATTGGTTCTCGCCCGCAAGCACGAATCAGGCGCCGTTAAGCAAACGGACAGGCCGAAAAACCCCGCGGTTCTTCGGCCTGTCCGTTTGCTTAAAACCCCTTGCGACCGCATCAGCCGGGAGCTGCCAACTGATCATCCCCCGGCTGTCGGCCGCTTTCTCTTTGACGCCTTACGAAACAGTGATTGCCGTCACCGGGCATTCGTCCTGCGCCTCCATCGCCCCATCCTCGTATTCCCCGGGAATCACTTCCACGATGACGGTTGCGATATTATCAACATCCATTTCAAAAACTTCCGGACACGTTGCTTCGCACAATCCGCATCCGATACATTCGTCTCTGTCAACAATTGCTTTCATTTTCAATCTCCTTTCATTTTAATCACTTACTGTCCGTTAGCTTTTCAGGCAGTTTCGCACGAACCAATTTTTACACTGTCCGGCGGACAGTCTATCGACTGTTCGCCTACACGTTACAAAACTGGTTGTGGAAACTACTTGAAAAGCAATAATCGTTCTCTGAGTATTGATTGATATACCCCCATTTTTAAAGCCTAATCCCACTTTGTCAAAAACAGAAAAAACTGCTGCCTCAGGATTATTTTATTTATTATGAAATGCGTTGCAGATGCAACAGACTATTTCAGCGGAGCGTAGTACACTCAATTCAACAATCAACTTAAAAGAAATTGAAAGCCATTAAATGAATTCGGTTTTAAAGATGTTAATCCCGGTTTATTTGGGGTAATCTAACGATGATGCGTTGCCACCACCGGCCAAATTTCTTTTGGTCGGTTGCTTTTTACCACATTTAAAATTTTAAGGAGGACTTGTTTATGGGTTATCAAATTGACCTCAAAAAGATGAATGCCATTCTGGCAGATCTTTCAAAAACCTACACCATCTACGCCCCCAAACGCTTTGTCGGCGACGGCACGTTCGCCCACATCGACACCATCCGCTATGGCGAAATCAGCGATCTTGCGGAAATTGAATTTGCCGAAAAATCCAATTATTCGTTTAAGGAGGTGCTGCTGCCGATCTCGGAAACACTTTTCTATTTTACGGAAAATGAAATGAAGGAAGCTGATGCCCGAGCCAAAGGCGCGATCGTCTTTCTGCGCAGCTGCGACCTGCATGCGCTCAAACGTCTGGACACCATCTATCTGGAAAACGGCGCCGTCGACAGCTACTACAAACGGCTGCGGGACAACACCAAATTTATTCTGATGGGCTGCACCCAATCCTTTGAAAACTGTTTCTGCGTCTCAATGGGCAGCAACCAGACCGACGACTACGACGCTTATCTGAAAGTGGACGGTGAGACGGTGCTGCTTAACAGCCGCTGGGAGGCGCTCGACGATGCCCTTGCCGGCGCAACCGCCAAAGACGTGGTGCCGGATTTTGTCACTGAAAATGATACGGTGGTGGAGCTTCCCGAAGCGGTTCCCCAGGCGCTCTTTGACGCGCCCTTCTGGGAGGATTATGGCAACCGCTGCATCGCCTGCGGGCGCTGCAACTTCGTCTGTCCCACCTGCACCTGCTTCACGATGCAGGATCTTTTCTACACCGACAACGGCAAGGCCGGCGAGCGGCGCCGGGTCTGGGCCTCCTGTCATGTCGACGGCTACACCGATATGGCCGGCGGCCATGCCTTCCGCAACGACAAGGGCCAGCGGATGCGCTTCAAGGTCATGCACAAGGTCAACGACTACAAGCGGCGCTTCGGCACCCACATGTGTATCGGCTGCGGCCGCTGCGACGATGTCTGCCCGGAATACATTTCATTTTCAAACTGCATCAACAAGCTGAGTGCCCTGGTAAAGGAGGACAACTGAAATGACGATCATCAATCCCTATCTTCCCTTTCTTTCTGAAATCACCGCGGTCATCAAACATACCGACATCGAGTACACCTTCCGGATGACCTATCAGGGTGATGTGAAACCGGGCCAGTTTTTCGAAGTGTCGCTGCCAAAATTTGGTGAAGCGCCGATTTCCGTCAGCGGCATCGGCGACGACACGGTGGATCTGACCATCCGCAAGGTCGGCAAGGTCACCGATGAAATCTTTGAAAACTACGTCGGCGATCATCTTTTTCTCCGGGGTCCCTACGGCAACGGCTTTGACATCGACAACTACAAAGGCCGGGAAATCCTGCTGGTGGCCGGTGGCACCGGTCTTTCGCCAGTCAAAGGCATTGTCGATTATTTTTCCCAAAATCCCGCTGACGCCAACGGCTTTACCCTGCTGGTCGGCTTCAAATCGCCGGCAGATGTGCTCTTTAAAGACGATTTTACAACGTGGCAGAAAAACCTCAATGTAATCATGACGGTGGATACGGCGGACGACGGCTACTGCGGCAAACGCGGCATGGTCACCGAATATATCCCCAACATCCCGATCAAAAACGTCAGCGATGCGGTTGGTATTGTGGTGGGACCGCCGATGATGATGAAATGCACCATCGCCGAGCTGCTCAAGGCGGGCTTCCGGGAAGAAAACCTGTGGATCTCCCAGGAACGCAAAATGTGCTGCGGCATCGGAAAATGCGGCCACTGCAAAATCGACGACACCTACATCTGTCTGGACGGTCCGGTTTTCAATTACACCAAGGGAAAATTTTTGAAGGATTAGGAGGAGAATCATGTTAGATCTGAATACCAAGAAAATCAAGAAAAATGCCTATCGCGTCACTAAGGTCCGCGGCGAAACAGCATCGCGAATCCGCGTCCCCGGCGGACTGTTAACCGCCGATCTGCTGCCCCTGATCCAGCACATTGCCGAAACCTACGGCAACGGCAAGCTGCATCTGACCACCCGTCAGGGCTTTGAAATCCCCGGTATTAAATATGAGGACATGGACGCGGTCAATACCCTGCTCCAGCCCATCATCGACAAACTGGAGATCAATCAGGAGATTCCCGGTAAAGGCTATACCGCTGCCGGCACCCGGAATGTCTCGGCCTGTATCGGCAGCAATGTCTGTCCGTTTGCCACCTACAACACCACTGCTTTTGCCAAACGGATGGAGAAAGAGATCTTCCCCAACGATCTCCACTTCAAGGTGGCCTTCACCGGCTGTGCCAACGACTGCATCAAAACCCGGATGCATGATTTCGGCATCATCGGCATGACTGAGCCGCAGTATGACAAGGACCGCTGCGTCAACTGCCAGGCCTGCGTCAAGGCCTGCAAAAAGAAATCGGTTGATGCCCTCTCGGTGGAAAACTTTCGGATTGTGCGCAACACTGAAAAATGCGTGGGCTGTGGGGAATGCGTGATCAACTGCCCCACCCGGGCGTGGACCAGAAGTCCGGAAACCTACTACCGGCTGGTGATCATGGGCCGCACCGGCAAACGGAACCCCCGTCTGGCCGAAGACTTCCTGGTCTGGGCCAATGCCGATGCCATCGTCCAGATCGTCACGAATACCTACAAATTTGTCGAGAACTATATTGACCGGACGGCTCCCGGCGGCAAGGAACACATCGGCTACATCATCGACCGAACCGGTTTTGAGGAATACAAAAAATGGGCTCTGGAGGGTGTAAAACTGGATCAACGCACCATCGTCAAAAGCCCGGTTTACTGGGGCGGCATCCACTACGATTGATTGGTTGCTCACTAAACGAGAAACCAAAAAACTGACCATCACCAAACCTGCTCAATAAATAACGGCGGCGTCAGTCGAATTGCGTACCCATGCAATCCGGCTGACGCCGCTTTTCTCTGTGCCGCTATCGGTTATGCTGATCAGCCCTCGATGGCAATGATCGCATCGGCCCAGTCCTGGTAGAATCCGGCTTCATGGGATACCAGGATCAGACCGCCGGTCCATCGGATCAGCTCCTCTTTCAGCACCTCCTTGGCATCCACATCGAGGTGGTTGGTGGGTTCATCCAGAATCAGAAAATTGGCTTTGATCAGCATCAGCAGGCAGATCTTGACTTTGGCCTGTTCCCCGCCGCTGAGACTGGATACCGGCTGGAGCATGCTTTTGGCCTTCAGACCGCATTGGGCCAGATAGCGCCGGAGCTGGCTCTGGGTCAGCCGGGGATAGGCATCAGCCACGATCTGGATGGGTGTCAGGCTGGGGTCATCCCAATTGAGATCCTGCTCAAAATAGGCGATCTTGATGGTCTGTGCAAATTTGAATTTTCCGGAAAGTGCCGGAATTTTTTTGATCAGCGTTTTAAGCAGGGTGGATTTTCCGATGCCGTTGAATCCCGTGATGACAATTTTCTGGCCGGACTCGACTTTGAAATTAAGCTTGGCTAACAGCGGATAATCATAGCCGATTTCCAGATCCTTAACCGATAAGGACCGCTGGGTTGAAGTATGCTCGGCGGTGAAGCGGAAATTCGGTTTCGGGATCACCTCCGGCGATGCCAGCCGGTCGATCTTATCCAGTTGTTTCTGCCTGCTTTTGGCCATCGCTGCGGTGGATGCCCGAACCTTGTTTTTGGCGATATAGTCCTCGTATTTTTTGATCTCTTTCTTCTGGGCTTCAAATTCCCGGATATAGCTTTCCCGTCTCAATCCCTTCAATTCGATGAACTTGGTCATGTTGCCGTTGTACTTTTTGATGGTCGTGAATTCAATATCGCAGATACAGGTTGTCACCTTGTCCAGAAAACTGAAGTCATGGGAAATAACCATATAGGCCCCTTCATAGGTTTTAAGATAATCGGTCAGCCACGACACATGCTCCCGGTCCAGAAAGTTGGTCGGCTCATCCAGCAGCAGCACGTCGGGTTCCTCGAGCAGCAGTTTGGCCAGAATTACCTTGGCCCGCTGGCCCCCGCTGAGGTTTTCAAGCATGCTGTCCATTCCCAGGGCGGTGATCCCCAGGCCGTCGGCAATCTTCAGAATCCGGCTTTCCAGTTCGTAAAAGCCGGAATTCTCCAGTAAGCTCTGAAGATCCGCGGCTCGTTTGAGCACTTTTTCGCTGCAGTCCGTCGCCATCTTCTCGTAGATCTCAGTCAGCCGGGCTTCCGTCTGGTAGAGTTCGGAAAAGGCGGTTTTCAGATAGTCAAACACATTCACTTCCCGGTCGATTTTGGCATGCTGATCCAGATACCCGATCTTGATGCCTTTCTGCCACCTGATCTCCCCGGCATCGGGAATGATCTCGCCCGTCAACGTGTTCAGCAGCGTCGTCTTCCCCGTCCCGTTTCGTCCCACAATGCCCATATGCTCCCCTTTGAACAGCTCAAACGAAGCATTCTGATACAGTGTTTTCTCACCAAATCCATGTGTTAAATTTATTACATCCAGTAATCCCATTTTTTTCTCCTGTAGTTTGTATTTTTCGAACCTTGCGATTCGCTAATAGTAGAACAATCGTTGCTTTGATGTCGGTTTGTGCAACCAATTGGGTAACGTGTAGGCGAACAGTCCTTTGACTGTCCGCCGTACAGTGTAACAATTGGTTCGCGCGAAACCGGCGGCGAAGCTCACAAACGTCATTTCTATGCGTTTTTTTTTGCAAAATAAAAAACAGAGAGCCGTTTATACTGACTCTCTGTCATTATAAAAGGCCATAACAACATTGCGTTATGGCCACTAAACAGTCTTCTATCACGACTCGGTTCAGGCGTACTAAAACAAGCATAGCTAAGCTACACTAAAATTCGTCTGGACCGATGAGCATTAAAGTTTGTGTTTATCATTAGGCTCGCTGCAATGTCTCATCGACACTCTCATTACAGGAGCTTTTTCAATGGTTAAAATCATTCTGTTACACCTACCTGAAAGACAGTTTATCAAATCCATCAGGAATTGTCAACAGGCGAAGCAAACTAAAGCTGCTTTGCTGTTGGTTCGCGCGAAACCGGCAACGAATCTCACGGTCGTTCAGCATGCCCTATTTGAACAATGCAAAGCCGTTTTTTTCGATCTCGTCTTTGGATAAAGGCTTATAATAGTAATACCCCTGAATTTCATCACAGTCCTCATCTTGCAAAAAGCCTAGCTGGATTTCGGTCTCCACCCCTTCGGCGATGACCTTGAGCCCCAGCTTTTTGGCCAGATGGATCATGACCTCGATGATGGATTCGTCCTTGGGGTTCACGGCGATCCCCTGGATGAACTGCATGTCGATTTTAATTCGATCCACCGGCAGATCCTTGAGCCGGCTCAGGGACGAAAACTCGGTGCCGAAGTCATCAATGCTGATGCTCACGCCCATGTCTTTGAGCTTGTGCAGGCAATTGGCAATATCACCGGACTCCTTCATAGCGATGCTTTCAGTGATTTCCAGTTCCAGATAGCGCGGCTCAAGTCCCGTTTCCGCCAGACAGTTTCTGACGATGGCCTCCAGATCATCGCTCCGAAACTGCTCCACCGACAGATTGACCGCCATCTGCACTGGCTCAAGTCCCGCATCCTGCCAGGCTTTGTTCTGGGCGCAGGCAGTCATCAGCACCCATTCCCCGATGCTGTTGATCAGGCCGGTTTTCTCCGCAATCGGGATGAATTCCGACGGCGCAATGGTGCCCAGCTTCTGGTGATTCCAGCGCAGCAGCGCCTCAAATCCGACAATCTCCTGACTATTCGCACTGACCTGTGGCTGATAGTGCAGAAACAGCTCGTTTTTCTCCAGCGCCCGGTACAGGCTATTGGTCATGTACATTTTTTCGACCAGGCTCTGTTTCATTTCCTCCGAACAGAAAACAAGCTGGCCTTTACCGTTATTTTTGGCTTCATACATGGCCAGATCCGCATTCCTGATCAGCATGCTGCCGGTTTCCCCGTCGTCCGGGTAAATCGCAATCCCACAGCTCCCATTGACAAACACTTCCTGATCCGCCATGATCACCGGCGGCAGAAAGACCGCAAGGATTTTTTTCGCAATTTCCTCGAGGTCCTCCCGCCGGGACAGCTGAGGCACCATGACCAGAAACTCATCGCCGCCGAAGCGCGCCACAGTATCGTACTTCCGCACACAGCCCGAAAGACGCTTCGCGATGCACTGGAGCAGATGATCGCCCCAGTTGTGCCCGAGGGTATCGTTGACCTCCTTGAAGCCGTCGAGATCGATGAAGATCACCCCCAGAAACTTCTGGTTTCGTTTGGCCAGGGCCATTGCCTTCTCCAGCCGATTGTTAAACAGAATCCGGTTTGGCAAGCCGGTCAGAGTATCGAAATAGGCCAGATTGCTGATTTCCTTTTCGGTTTCCACCTTTTTTATGGCATCCGAGATGACGTTGGCCAGCACCCGCAGCAGTTCGAGATCGTCCATTCGCCACGGTCTTCGGATCCGGATCTGATCGAATCCGAGAAATCCGATGATGCGATCGCTGCCGAGAATCGGCACCTGAATCACCGAGCGGGTGTTCAGACTTTTCATCAGTTTCTGTTCGGCGGCCGCTTCCGGCGGCATCTTGTCGGTTGACGGCACGTAGATGATATGATTGTCACGGACCAGCTTTGTGCTCCAAGGCAGCGCGGGATAGGGACCTTCCGGTCTTTTTTCAACCAGCGATTTGTTCAGCCCGATGGTTTCGCGCAACCATTCGTTGGTGAAATTCACGGTCTTCAGATCGTCGGAAAACAGGCCGATGAAGGCTCGGTCGGCGTTGATCATGCTGCCGCTTGTTTTGAGCAGCTCCCATACCTTTTCATAGTAATTTGTTCCGTTGACGGTGACGAAATGGGTGGTGATGTCTGAGAACATCTTCTGGAATTCCACCTGCTGGTCGGTCTGTCTGAGCCGTTCAATATAGGCTTTATTGATGAAGGCCGCCAGCACAATGGTGATGGCATATAGCACCAGTCTGACAAAATAATCCAGGGTGCCGACATGGGCGGAGTAGTCGTTGACCGTCAGCCACAGCACCATGCCCGATACCATCGTCACTGTCGAAATTACCCAGAACATTTTAATGCGCTTGAAAATGATCGTGATCATCAGATAAACCAGCGGCGCAGTCCACAGAATATTGCTCATGCGCAGGTCGACAAACAGAAACAGCGTGTAGGGAATCGAAACGGCAATCACCCCGGTCAGAATCCGGTCCTTTGCCAGCGTCGACAAACCGGACAGAGTCAGACCAAACATGATGATGCCCATGATGACAAAGGCCGTGCTGTGGATCATGTCGAGCCAGAGCGTGGACGGATAAAAAAAGCATTTGCACAGATTCATGATGCTGACGCTGGCATAAACCGCTGCGATGTAGCGGATGAAGGAGGTGTGGGTCCGCGCGCTCAGAATATCGGACACGCTCCAGGTCTCCCCCGAATATGCGGCGGCAAAGAGTTGCCGTTGCCAGATGAAAGCAGCCGCGATCAGAAGCGGAATCAGCATGCCGGTCGTGATAAACCCGAGCGTAACCAGCCGCTGCCAGATGAGCGGATCAGCCGTATCAACCCGTGCCGAGGCGACAGCAAACGCCAAGGCCAGAACCGCCAGGCCGATGCAGACACCAGAAAAGAGCTGATTGCGGACAGCCTTTCGGTTATGCATCAGGTAGACGACGCCCAGAAAAGCATCGAGCATAAACGTGATATAAAAGATAATGGAGATGATTTCCTGCGGCATGTTTGGTCCTCCTTCCCGGCAGAATTTGCTGCGGCTTTCAGTCTTTGGCCAAATCCGGTGTCGAAATGTTGTAAATATCGCATTCGATCTGATCTTTGGACAGCGGCCGGTAATAGTAATAGCCCTGAATTTCGTCACAGGCTTCGTCTCTCAGAAAGACCAGCTGGACTTCCGTCTCCACCCCTTCGGCGATGACCTTGAGCCCCAGTTTTTTCGCCAAATGGATCATCACCGCGATGATCGATTCATCCTTGCTGTTCTGGCTGATTCCCTGAATAAAGGCCATATCGATTTTAAGCCGATCCACCGGCAGATCCTTGAGACGGCCCAGTGACGAAAATTCGGTCCCGAAATCGTCAATGCTGATTTCCACCCCCAGGGACTTCAGCCGGTGGAGGCAGGGGATCACGTCATCGGACTCCCGCATGGCGATGTTTTCGGTGATTTCCAGTTCCAGATACCGCGGTTCCAGCCCGGACTGCTTCAGGCTTGCTCTGACGATGGCTTCCAGGTTGTTGCTCCGAAACTGTTCCAGCGACAGATTGACCGCCATTTTCACCGGCGTGAAGCCCTTGTCCTGCCAGGCCTTGTTCTGAACGCAGGCGGTCAACAGTACCCATTCGCCGATGCTGTTGATCAGGCCGGTCTCCTCCGCGATGGGAATGAATACCGCCGGCGAAATGGGCCCCAGTTCCCCGTGATTCCAGCGCAGCAGTGCTTCAAATCCGACGATCGCCTGGCTTTCAGCACTGACCTGGGGCTGATAATGCAGCGTCAGCTCATGCTTTTCCAGCGCCCGATAGAGGCTGCTGGTGAGCATCATTTTCTCCTGCACGTCCTTTTTCATTTTTCCCGAACAGAAAACGACCTGGCCTTTACCGTTTTTCTTGGCTTCGTACATCGCGATATCGGCGCTTTTCGTCAGCGATTTCACGCTGTCCCCGTCATCCGGGAAGACGGCAACCCCACAGCTTGCGTTCATATGAAATTCCTGTTCGCCGATGATGACCGGCTGTTTGAATATCCCCATGATTTTTTTGGCAACATCCTCCAGATCACTTTTCCGGGCCAGCTCGGGAACCATGATCAGAAACTCATCGCCGCCGAAACGCGCCACCGTATCGTATTTACGGATACAGGCCGCCAGCCGCTTCCCGATGCTGTTGAGCAGATAATCACCCCAGTCGTGGCCCATCGTGTCATTGACTTCCTTAAAGCCATCCAGGTCCAGGAAAATGACCCCCAGCCCGTTTCCGCTTCGTCTTGCCAGTTCGATGGCCTGCTCCAGGCGGTTATTGAACAGCACCCGGTTGGGTAGATTTGTGAGGGTATCGTAGTAGGCGAGGTCGTTCATTTCCTTTTCATTGTCGACCTTGGCGATAGCGTCCGCCAGAATGTTGGACAGCACCCTGAGGGTTTCGAAATCTTCGGTTCGCCAGAATGCGTCTTTACCGATCCGGTCGAATTCGATGAAGCCGATCACGCAGTCTTTGCTGCGAATCGGAATCAAAACCATGGACTGGAGGCCCAGGCTTTCGAGGATTTGTCTTTCATCTTCAGCTTCCGGCGGCAGCTGATCGATGGCGGGCAGATAGACGATCTTGTTATCAAAGAGCTGTTTTCTGCTCCACTGCGGCACCGGCTGGCGTTTTTTTTCATTTTCCTGATCACCGGGCGCTTTCGTTTCGCCCCATTGATGGGTAAAGCAGACGGTCTGAAAGTTCTCGGAAAACATGCCCACTGCCGCCCGGTCAGCCTGAATGAATGCACCGCAACGGTTGAGGAGATTCTCAACCTTGTCGTCAAAATCGAAACGGGTCATGGTCACAAAATCCGTTGATATTTCGGCAATCATCTGCTGAAAATCCCGCTGTCTCCTGTTTTCGACCAGTCTGGAAAAATAAATATTCGTGATGATGGCGGTCAGGCTGATGCCGATCACGTAGAACATTAGCCGCAGCACATACGTCTGTGATCCGATCATCACATTGAATCGGGGGATTCGCAGCCATAATAGGAAACCCATCAGAAAACTGAGTGCCGCTACCAAAAAAAAGATGCGCCGATCATTGAATATGACCGTTATCATAATGATAAATATCGGCACCGGCCAGATGATGTTGCTGTACGGTCCGTCAAAATAAACGAGCATAACCACTGGCAGAATCAGCAGCAGCAGCAACGCCAGCAGCCGCTGCTGTTGCCTGACCGACTCGACCAGATAGGGGATGAGCATCATCAGGACGCTCATCAGCACCAGCGCAAAACTAAACGGGATGCCGGTTTCCCGGGCACCTGAAAGAAGTACCCCCAGATAGAAATTGACCAGCCCGCCGCCGGCAAGGATGATGCTGACATAACGAAAAAGCTTTGTCCGGCTGTCTTCACTGAGAATGACGCCTTCGGAGCACGCGCTGTTTCTGGCCTCGGTGCGCATCGAACCGAACTGATGAATAATGAAGTAGGACGCTGACGCCGGCAGCAGCGCGAGCAGCGGCCCCAGGGAAGGCAGTTGCTGGTTCAGGAAATGGTAGACCAGAATATCCGTAAACGTTCCCACCAGCAGAGCCGCACTGGCTGAAATAATCAGAATCAGCCCCTTCTTTTTGTCAATCGGATTTTCGGTCCGGCGCAGCCACCTGACCACCAGATAGAAAGCCGTCAGTGAAAAGCTCAGATAGTAGCCGTAGAACAGCAGTTCCCAGAAATTGCCGACCGGCATCACGATCCATCCGGTCACGGCATGCGTCATCCTGATCTGCCCACTGGCAGTCTGACTGACGAGCCCAAAAATGATCACATTGACGACGGCCGGGATGTAGAGCGCCGGCAGGATCAACGACTTTTTCCCGGCCCAGTTCCGGTCGGTCTCGGTGAGAACGATCACGAAATGAAGGACAACACCGTACACCACGCCCCAGCCCAGGACCGAGATTCTTCGCCAGAGCAGCGCTTCAGCAACTGTTTCAGCCGAATTGGACACGGCAAAGGTAAAGCTCCAGATGACGCCGCAAAGACAGAGCAGGGCAAACAGACGGTTGAGTCGCTCATCTTTGTTCAGCGTCAGGCCATAGGCGCCGAACATGGCATAAATGACAAACGCGATATAGAATGCCAGCGAAATCAGGTTTTGCATTGTCATTTGTCCTCCTTCTGTAAAATAATTACCGATTAAATAATCGGCAATTGTCAGACTAACTTGAACAGCATTGTCGAAAATCAGGAAAAAAGAACGAATCAAAGCCAATGAATGAGGCTGGTAATTCCTTCTTTATGTCATCCAGTTTAAACTTATATATTTCAAGCCATTTATCATGTTGTGAAGCCGCTTTTGAAGGGTATCTTTTAGACGATTATAGTTTCATTATACTATCCTGCCATTAAGAAATCAATTGCATTTTTTTCTATTTTAAATCAGTATCTTGTTAAAATCGGTATCTTGCTGGCGGCAGGAAAAGGCAGACCGCAAAGCGGTCACCAATTTTTTTATTGGTGCAACCTTGCAGACTGCCTTTTTGGCGTCGTGCTTATCTGTTTCGTTTATTTTATAATGATTTCATCGCCCGGCCTGATTTCACCGTTCTTAAGCACCTTGACAAAGATACCCTCCCGGGGCATGATGCAGTCGCCGACCTGCTGTTTAATGGCACAGCCTTTATGGCATTCCTTGCCGATCTGGGTCACTTCCAGCAGAACGCCGTTGATCTCCATCTGCGTCCCCACCGGCAGCGTGAACAGTTCAATGCCCTCGGTGGTCAGGTTTTCGGCAAATTTTCCGGGATCAAGTCCCGCAACGCCCATCGCCGTCATTTTGTCGATGCTCTCCTGCCCCAGCAGACTGATCTGTCGGTGCCAGTTGCCGCCATGAGCATCTCCCTTGATACCAAAATCGACCAGACATTCCCCAACTGCGACCGGATGTTTGATCACGCCTTTCTTGTCACTGATATTTACTGCAATAACTTTCGCCATTATTTTTTCCTTTCGTCGAATCCGAATTTCCACTTTATCTTGATCGACTCAATTATATCCGCTTTTCAATCTGTCCGTCAAGCGCCAACTCATCAGCCGCCGATCATCTGCATCCGCCGCGACGATGAAAACGGCTCTTTGAAATGATGCCCCATCGGTTTGTTGTAAACAATCTGCCGCATGATTTCGCCCATATCCTGCTGTTTGAGATCAAGTGCTTTTCTGATATCCACCTCTTCATTGTTCCCCAGACAGAGTCTTATTCTCCCATCCGAGGTCAGCCTGACGCGGTTGCAGTCGGAACAGAACTGATGGGTCATCGGTGAGATGAAGCCGATTTTACCGGCAAATCCGGCGATCCCGTAATAAACGGCCGGTGCGGCTTTGTCATTTCTTTTCAGAAACTCGAGCTGCGGTCTGGCCGCGATGATAACATCATTGCTGATGATTTTTTCGGCATTCTTTTCGCCAAAACAGCCCATCGGCATCAGCTCGATAAACCGGACTTCAATGGGCCGGTTTCTGGCCAGTTCGATGATATCGTCGATTTCATCATCATTTACGCCTTTAATCAGCACCGTGTTGAGCTTTACCGGGGTCATTCCCAATTCCAGCGCACGATCGATGCCGTCCAGCGTCTTTTTAAGATCACCCCCGCCGGTGATCTGTCGGAATTTGTCTTCTTTTAGCGAATCCAGACTGATATTGAGCCGCTGCAGCCCTGCTTTCTTTAAATCTTCGGCCATTCCCAAAAGATTGATGCCATTGGTGGTCATCGAAATGTCTTCAATTTTCGGGATGCTGGATATCCTGCTGATGATCTCGCAAATATCCCGCCGCACCAGCGGCTCCCCGCCGGTGATTCTGACCTTCCTGATCCCGACCTTCGTCATCGCCCGTGTGATCGACTCGATCTCTCCGGGGCTGAGATTTTGCTCCTGATTTTCCTGGCAGAGACTGCCGTCCGGATTGCAATAGACACATTTCAAATTGCAGTTCTGGGTGACAGATATCCGTAAATATTCAATCTTTCTTCCATACCGATCCAGCATTGTTTCACCCGCTTTCACTCTTAGCGTTTATTTGTTCCGATTTTCGGTTTGCACCGGCGCCGCAACGCCTGATCGTCAATCCGTTGACTTTTAACCTATTCAATAACCTCGAGGAATACTTCAATGACACCGCCGCAGACCATGCCTTCCTCCTCGGCTTCCCAGCCGGTCATATCGACCACATGCAATTCCGGTTCGGCCTCATCTTCCCTGAGCATGTTGATGGCTTTAAGCTTGATGGCAGATTCCGCGCAGCCGCCGCCCAGGGTTTCCACGGTTCGGCCGTCGGGAAAGATCAGCATTTTTGATCCGGCCTCTCTCGGCGCCGAACCTTTGCGGCTGACGATCGTTGCCAGCACTTTCCGGTTCTGGACGGGGTCGTCGTTTGTTGCGATGGCGGCCAGCAATTCTTTGGAGTAGCCGCAGCTTTCCTGCTTCTGATTTTTGACGGAGATAATCTCTGCCATGATCGAAACGGCGATTTCCACCGGTGTTTCCGCTTTAATCTTCAGGCCAATAGGAGTGTAGACTTTTTCCAGCCGTTCCCGGTCGACGCCTTTTTCTTCCAGCAGCGCCATCACCTTCTTCACCCGCAACCGACTGCCGATCATCCCGATATAGGCATTGGGTTTGGCGATGATGTTTTCGAGACAGACCTGATCATAGCGGTGGCCCCGCGTCACAATGACAAAGTAGGTGTTTGCATCACCGATCACTTTGGCCAGCCCTTCTTCAAAGGGTTCACAGATAACCCGGTTGGCGCCGGCCTGCTCAGCATTTTTGGCAAATGAATAGCGGTCTTCGATGACGGTAACGTGAAAATCCGCCATCCGGCCGATTCTGATGATGGGGATCGAAATATGGCCAGCGCCGCAGATCACGAGTCTCTTTTCCGTGCCGACGGCTTCCCGAAAGACCCGGCTGCCGTCAATCGTCAGCATCCCGCTGCGGGAATCATCCAGAATCGCTTGCTGGTGGTTGCCCAGAAATCCGTTTTCTTCGGTTTCAAAGCGTATTTCGTTGTCGCTGAAAAAGGCCCGTTCCCCCACGCCTGTTCCTGCCACCACGGTTGCCACGATATTCTGATGATTGGGGTTGCTCGCTTTGATGATTTCATATAGCTGGTTCATTTTTATATCCTACGCTTTCTGTTTTCACTTCATAATTTCAGACGCCTTTTCCGAAGCCGCAGTTCGGGAAGGTGCAGATGTCACAGGAAAGGCACAGGCCGCCCTGTCCCAGCGCGGTGAAATCGCCAATATGCAGGCGTTCGTCGGTCATGATTCTGGGCAGCACCAAATCGAAAATGGTCCGGTGTGCGTACATGACACAGCCCGGCAGGCCGATGATGGGAATCTCCCCGATATCGGTTTTATAGTAGGCCAGCAGGAACATCGCTCCCGGCAGCACTGGTGCCCCATAGGTGATCATTTTGGCACCAGTATTTTTGATCGCCAGCGGCGTCCGGTCGTCGGGATCAACACTCATGCCACCGGTGCAGATAATCATGTCAGCGCCCTGCTCGAGCAGCTTCATGATCGATTCGGTAATCATCTCGTGATCGTCATTGGACAGAATGTGGCCGATGATTTCAACATCGAATTCGGCCAGTTTTTCTTCAATCACCGGTGTAAAAGTGTCCTTGATTCTCCCATAAAACACTTCGCTGCCGGTTGTGACGATGCCAACTTTCTTGTGCATGTATTTTCTGATTTCAAAAATCGGCCCGGCTCCGCAAACTTCCACGGCCTTGTTCATTTTGCTTTCCTCAATCACAAGCGGGATCACCCGGGTGCCGGCCAGTTTGTCGCCGGCCTTGACCGCAAAATTGCCGTGGCGGCTGGCGATCATCATCTCGCCCAGGGCGTTGACCCGGTTGACTTTCTCCTTGTCGACTTTAAGCACCCCATCGCAGGTCGCAAGCAGTTCGATTTTTCCCTCTTTTATTTCGGAGGGTTCCATGTTCTCCCCTTTGCACAGATCGTAGAGAATTTTAGCTGCATCGTTTTCATGCAGCATGCCCTCTTCCTTTTCCCAGACATAGAGGTGTTCCTTTCCCACCGACAGCAGCACTGGGATATCCTCCTCGCGTACCACGTGTCCTTTTCTGAACACGGCATCTTTTTTTACGCCTTTGATAATCTGTGTGATGTCCTGGCAAAGCACGCTGCCCACTGCATCGGTTGTGTCAATCTGTTTCATCTGTTTTCTCCTGTCTCTCCGTATTTTCCGGTAAATCGCTTTCAAAATCCGAACCGTTTTCCCATTTCTGTCAGACCCGGGAAATGATTCTATTATATGCCATTCCTGTTTTTCCTGCAATCATTAGATACGGTCGTGTTCCTATCTGAAACCGGCATTTCGCCGTTTGATAAATCTGTTTTTTTATGTTGCTGATGTTTTTGAGGCAAAAATGCGTATTTCCGGCATTTTTGCCTCGCGTGTTAGAATGATCCCATTAGGTAGGATGCTGTGAACTGATTAAACGATTCTAAATTTACATGTTGATTTGGACTTGATTTAAATTTGTCTATGTTAAGTTCCGTTATGTTTTCAAAAAATTCTAATCAACAAAATATTGGCTATGCGGGATTAAGCTTAGCGCTTATTTAAGCGCATCCAGTCCGGCCTGAGCGACGCTCATGTCTTCTTCCACACTGCCGCCGCTGACGCCGATGCCGGCGATGATTTTGCCATTTTCAATGATTGGGAAACCGCCGCCAAATACGACCATTCTTCCCTTATCACAGGAAGCAATCCCAAAGAGTTGACCTGACTCCTTAGCGAGATCGGCTGCTGTATCGGTACTCATTTTCAGTGCAACTGCGGTATAGGCTTTATTCGTTGCTATGTCCATGCTGGCTAATAAAGAGTCTTCCATGCGGTTATATAATACCATGTTTCCATTTGCATCACATACAACGATCACCATTGGTACATCAATTTCGATTGCTTTTACAGCAGCCGCTTCAGCCATTTTTTTGGCCATATCTAATAATTTACCGGTAGTTGTCATTTTGTTCCTCCATTTTTTTAATTTTTTCTTTTCTCAATTTATCTGGTTGCTTTTTTTGGTTTTTATCTGGTTATACCACAATCAAGTCCAAATAAACATGCAAATTTATGTTCGTTTAATCAGCACATTTACTTATTGAGCAATTTTCGTGCCAATTAAAAAAAGACCGTATTTCGGTCTTTTCCGACTCTTTTTTTTAAAGTGTTCATTTTTTGTTCACTTTTCCAATAATTTCATTGCTTATTTATTGAGCGATTGTTCATTATATACGCATCACATTTAGAGACTATCAGTAAGAAACTGTTAATGTTATTTTAACACGAAGAAGCCCTTTTTAAACAGACGGAAAATTTTTTCTATACGTCGTTTATTTGGGGGCTGTTTCGGTACACGCCAAAACATGTTGAAACCTTTCCCTATACGGACATCCTGCCCCGTATCTATTTGAGGAGTGGTCTGTTGCAGCGCACGCAGCGGTCGTTTGTGATCGGGTTCTCTGCCGAACAGACATTGCAGTAGATAATACGGTCCCCGGATTTGTCATACTTTTCGTAGGTTCCAAGGCCCTGATGATAGCGGATTCGATCGCCGATTGCAAAATAATCGTACATTTCCCGTCGGTTGAGATAAATCACATGATGGATTTTGCCGTTTGTTTTCTGAACCACAAGTACATATTCCGTATCAATATCTTCATTTTCAGATTCATCATCGGCGGGTTTTTCTCTGACATATTTTTCGGTGACGACGCCTTCCCAAGTTTGATTCTTTCGTATTTTCAGGTGAATCAGATTGATGCACAACAACACCGCAGCCAGCGAAAAGCCGATGATCATCGCATCCGCCAGCTTCAGACTGTCAATAAATAGCCCTGCAACAAGAAAGCCGATGGGCAAGATGAGCGCCAGTGCCCAGGTGAATCCGATCACGGTCATATTGTTCTTTTTTGAGGCCGCGATGATCTCAGGATCTTCCCAGCGTGTTGACCAGCCCACCAGACCGCTGGCATGATCGGACGGCGTTGCCCCTTTGTCAGCCGGTGTCCCGCATTTTGTGCAGAATTCGGCATCGTCCTTTATTGGTGCGCCGCATTTTTTACAGAACATACTGTTTCTCCTTTTGAGTATCACACGATTTCAACGCTTTATCCCGCAGTATCGGTTTTGTCAGGCCTGCTTGTCACCAAACGACAGATACTCAGTCGCCATCACATTCAGTGTCGAATCATAGATATCCCGTTTCAGTTCGTCCACGGTGATGATCAGATAAACGGTGCTACCGTTTTCATTTTGCCAGCGAAGCGTACGCATCTCGTCCTGAGCATTCCTGAAGAACGCATCCATTTCTTCGGTGTTCCAATTGAAATAGAATCCTTCCACATTAAAGAAGGCATCCAGATCTCGCAGCCGTTTTCCGCTGCCTTGTAGTGTTTTCATTTTTTTCTTAAAATTCTTCATCATCTTATTCTCCGGCTTTTACTCTTTTACATCAAATATGTCAAATCAAGTGTGAGTTTTTTTAGATGTCGTTATCCCTATTTTCATCATCCTATTGCGGCATTCCTCCGGTATCTTCAAAAACACAAGATATGCTATCGAAATTATTTTCACACATTATATGCCATTTTATATTGTCTGTCAATCTGTGGCAGTTCATATGGCATTGATTTTCTGAGCAATTTTACACTTGCGGCCGACTTTTTGAAGCCCTGTCAGATAAAAAAATCGGCTCAATTAAAAAGAGGAAACCCTCGATGAAGATGGTTTCCTCTTTTCCTGTTCTGCTTGAATGTTAATATTTGTCCGACGCGTCCATATCAAAGCCGTCGAGAATGATCTGCGGCTGGGCATGGCCGGCCGATCGTTCCGGTTTTGAAGCGGCCGGAGTTGTGCTCTTTCGTGATGTGCTTTTAGCTCCCGCTTTTCGCAGCTTGAACTGTCCGATGGTTTCTCTGAGCAGTTCTGCCTGACCGGTCAGTTCTTCACTGGCCGCGGCGCTCTCTTCCGCCGTGGCTGAATTGTTCTGAACCACCATTGCCACCTGTTCAATCCCTGTATTCACCTGGGAGATTCCCGTCGCCTGTTCGTTTGAAGCTTTGGCGATGTTGACGACCAGATCGGTCACTTTCGCGATGCCATCGACAATGTCCGTCAGGGCCGATGCCGTTTGATCGGCAATTTTGGTCCCTTGCTGCACTTTGTTGATCGAGCCTTCAATCATCAGCGTGGTCTCTTTGGCCGCCTCGGCGCTGCGCGCTGCCAGAGTCCTGACTTCTTCGGCAACCACGGCAAAGCCTTTGCCGTGCTGTCCGGCCCGTGCTGCCTCAACCGCTGCGTTCAAGGCAAGGATGTTGGTCTGGAAAGCGATGTCATCGATGACTTTGATGATTTTCGAGATATCCTCGGATGACTGGTTGATTTCTACCATGGCATTCTGCATATCGGTCATCTGGGCATTACCGATGGCGGCATTTTCCTTGACGTTTGTGGACAGTTCCTGAGCTTTATTCGCATCCGTCGCATTGTTCTTGGTCTGATCCGCAATTTCGGTAATGGAAGCAGTCAGTTCCTGGATCGAGCTGGCCTGTTCCGTGGAGCCCTGAGCCAGAGACTGGCTGCCGTCGGCGACTTGAGTTGCGCCGGCATTGACCTGAATGGCCGCTTCATTGATCTCACCGAGCAACTCGTTAAGAGAGTCGATGATGGTGTTCAAGGCATTGGATATGTCGATGAAGTCGCCTCCGAAGGACTGTACATTTTCAATATTGAGATTGCCGTCGCCGATTTTTCCGGTGACGTCGGAAATTTCGCCAACGATAATCTTCAAGCCATTGGCGGTATTGTTGACGGAATGCTTCAGCTCATCGAATTCGCCGGCATAGTCGCCGTTGACGCTGACACGCAGATTGCCGTTGGAAATCGCATCCATGACTTCAGCGACTTCCCTGATCGGTTTGGCCACTTCCACCAGAATATTGTTCATGTCGCCAATCAGGGTCTTCCAGGATCCCTCAAACTTGGTTTCATCAGCCCGTTCCTCGAGTTTTCCGGCGATGGCTGCATTGGTAATCAGGGCGGCATCGTCAATCAGGTGCCCGATTGATCGTTTGACCAGTTCAAGATCCCGGCCGATTTCGGTAAACTGTGCGCAGACTTCCGCGGTGTATTCGCCGGCGGCCTGGATATTCATATCGAAATCCAGATCGCCTTTGGCCAATTTCACCAGATTATGTGCCAGTCTTTTGACTTCCTGGTTCGTGTAGTTGCTGACGGAAATAATCGATGTCAAATCGGTGACGATTTCCACATAACCGATCTTTTCACCTTTTTTGTTTGTCAGGTATGCGGTATCCTGCTTGTTGTGTCGGCCGACCCATTCAAAGTAACTGTCGGTCAGGCCCTGATCAACCAGCCGTCTGATACCACAGGCTTCGGAGTTACAGATACTGGCATTCGCACTGCCGCAAGGCATGCCGCAAGCTTCGTCGCGGTTTTTGACGACGCCGTTGGCAATCATCAGATCCGCGAATGTTTTGTTCAGGAAGACCCAGTTCATGTCATTGTCAATGACGTGGACCGGGAATGGAATTGCGTCGAGAATAGCCTCATACCATTCTATTTTATCCACGATGATTTTCATGACTTCGTTGGCGCTTAAAATCGCCGTTCGGAAATCTCCCGGCAGATCTTTCGCTTCATCCGATTTGTCGAAAATGCCTTTCTTTGCCAGGTCAACCAGCATGGCTGTATCGTTCTTAAACCGGCTGGCGGAATTTCTTATCGACACCAGACTGTTTCCCAGCAGATCCTTGTCGGAAATCGGCAGAATCTCAACTGCCAAATCGCCATCCGCCATCTTCCTGGCCGCCTGCGACTGATATTTGATATTCTCGGCAATGGCAAAAAGCCCGATGCTCAGTTCGTCCAGCTGATCACCGGCATTTTGAGCCTCCGGATTCAGCGCAACATCGATATCCCCCCGGGCCAGCCTACCGGTCATTTCAGCAAGATGCGCAATCTTATGCGAAATCCCTTTTGCTGCGAAAACAATCACCAGAACCGTAATCACCAGTCCAATTCCAAATATCAGCAGCATGCTGTTCTGAACTGATGCCAGCTCGCTGCCATCGGAGACCGTCTGATTAACCACGTACAATGAGACGCTGATCGCCGCAATCAAAACGACTGCAACCGGCAGCCCAATCGTCAATAACAGTTTTGATACAAAACTTTTACTCTTCATCATTCTTCTCCTTTAATTCCTCTGAATTTCTGTTTTCAACTATATACCCCTGCTCATATGCATTAATCATATTAATATCATTAACCGAAAAAAAACACAAAAAAAAGACCGCCAATTGCAAAATATCAGCAATTGGCGATCTGATGATTGTTCATCAACTTGAACAGATTGTCATTTATAATTCTAGTATTTGTCCATTCCCATATCAAAATCATCCAGTATGATTTGCGGTTCAGCGTGAGCCTCAGATCTTTGTGGATCGCTTTGCGGTACTGAAACAGACGAGCTGCCAGTTTGCTTTTCACCGCTGCCATCCTTTTTTAGCTGGAATTGTCCGATCATGGCTTTGAGTATCTGCGCCTGACTGGAAAGTTCTTCACTGGATGCTGCGCTCTGTTCCGCCGTTGCCGAGTTTGTCTGTACGACCACGGAAACCTGTTCGATTCCCTGCGTCACCTGAGCAATTTCAGCAGCCTGGTCATTGGAAGCCTGGGCGATGCTGCCCACCAGATCCGTTACTTTTTCGATTTCTTTGAGTATTTTCATCAGGCTTTCGGCTGTTTCATTGGCGATTTTCGATCCGGTCTCCACCTTGTTAATCGAGCCTTCAATCAGCCCGGTTGTTTCCTGCGCCGCTTCAGCACTGCGTTTTGCCAGCGTCCGAACTTCTTCAGCCACAACGGCAAAGCCTTTTCCGTGCTGTCCTGCCCGCGCCGCTTCAACCGCTGCATTCAGAGCCAGGATGTTGGTCTGGAAGGCGATATCGTCAATCACTTTAATGATCTTTGAAATGTTTTTGGATGATTCGTTGATCTCTGCCATCGCCGCAACCATTTTTGTCATCTGCTCGTTGCCGATATCTGCGTTGGCGCGAACGCCGTGGGTGCGTTCATTGGCTTCATTGGCACTTTGCGCATTCCGTTTTGTTTCTCTGGAAACTTCTTCGATGGTAGCGGTGAGTTCCTGAATGGAACCGGCCTGTTCGGTTGTACCCTGAGAAAGTGCCTGTCCGCCGTCGGATATCTGGCTGGCTCCGACTTCAACCTGCTCGGCCGAATTGTCAATTTCGAACATGGTCTGGCTTAAACGTGTTGTAATCTCATTGATGGCCAGTTTGATGTTGACAAAATCGCCAAGATACTCATCGGTAATTTCCTGACTGAAATCGCCTTTGCTGATTTCTTCCAGCGTCGTGGAGATTTCATTGACATAACGCTTCAGGAAATCGATGGTTTTATTCATATCCCGTTTGATCATGCCGTTTTGTCCCTTGAAATCACCTTCCATAATGATATCCAGGTTTCCCTGGGACAACTCCTTCAGGACCCGGGATGCTTCGTTAACCGGCGCGATAATCGCGTCCAGGGTATTGTTGAAGCCTTCGATGACTTTTGCATATTCCCCCGGGAACCGGCTGACATCGCCGCGGTTGTTCAGATTGCCTTTAATGGCAGTTTCCGCCATTTTGTCGGTTTCCTCAACCAGCATGGCGATGTTTTCAATCATGGCGATGAGACTTGGCACCAGTTGATCATTTTCACTTCGTTTTCCCTCTGACTGCAGCTGATCGAGATCACTCATGTCCCCCGTTGCAATGTGATCGGCAATCCCAACGATATGCACCAGCTTGTCATGAACGTGGTTGATGGAATCCGCTATCTCGGCGTAAATCCCCTGGTAATTTCCCTCGATTTTCACAGCGAAATCATTCTGGCTCATCAATGCCAGCACTTCATTGCCCTCTTTCAAGGCATTTAATCCGTCGACGCAGGCATTGATGTTCTTTTTCAGGCCATTGAAATCGCCCTTGTATTCTGTCGTGATCTTGGGCGGAATCCGCCCTTCACCAATTCGCTCAATCGATTTGTTGGCAACCTTCAACGGTTTTTTGAAGGCATTGATGACGGAATTCAATCCGATGATAAAATCTTTGTACTTGCCCTTGTAATCGTCGATGTTTTCTTTGTAATCCCAATGCCCTTCAATTGTTGATTTTTCGACATTCCTGACCCCGTCATACACTTTGTTCATTTCTTTGATGACAGCATTGAGCGAATGGGACAGCACATCTTTTTCCGACATCGGTTCAATTTCGACGGTAAAATCACCTTCGGCCAATCGCTGCGCCGCCTGGGCCTGAAGTTTTCTGTTTGCAGTCATTTCAATGAAGGCATCCGCCAATTGGGTGATTTCATCATTTCCGACCGATTCCACTTCCACATCAGTGTCACCAAGTGCCAGCTCTTTGGCGGTTTTACTCAGTCTGATGATCGGTGCGGAAATGCGTCTGGCCAGTAGATAATAGGATGCCGCTGCGCCAATCAGGAACACAAGCAGAGAGGCGAAAATGATCGTCTTCATCAGTGCCGCAACCGGCGTCATCACATTGCTTTGATCTTCGGTAACGATGAGGGTCCATGTCGTTCCGGGAATCGGCGCCGTAGCTCCGACTTTTGTCTTATTTTCATATTGGTAGGTGATTTCACCTGTTTTTCCGGTTCCCAACGCCTGCAGCGCTGTTCCCAAACTTCCCCAGGTCTGATCGTTTTGCGGATCTTTAAAAATATTGACCTGATCCAGAATGACCTGGTCGTCAGGATAGGCCATCATGCCACCATCTGAATTGACAACAAGGCCGAATTTGACTTTGCCATCGCCCAAAGCGTTGGTTGTGTCTTTCAGAAAAGTCGGATCGCGTCGACCGACCAGCAGGCCGACCACCTGGCCATTGCTTTTTATCGGTGCAACATCAAAGACCACCGGTAGTTTTGTCACCTTGCTGATCGCAACATCTGAAATAGCCTTATCTCCCTTGAATCCTGCGTTGTACCAATATTCGCCCCAGGAGTCAAACTCGCCGCCGCCAACGATATATTTTGCATGCCCATTCAGATCCATGATGGCGATATCCTGATAGCCGAGCGCCGTTGCGTCCCCGGACACGATGGTCTGCGCCGTTGCGTAATCCATTGTCTCAAGACCCGGTCGTTTCGCAACTTCAGCCAGGGTTGCGAGATTCCCGCTGATAATTGCCCCGATATGAGAAGCACCTTCAGTCGCATATTGCTGTGCCGCCTGATTTGACTGGGTTGAAATCGCATTCGAACCGATCGTATATGATATCAATCCCAAAACGACGACGGCAATCGCTAGAAGCATCAGATTGAAAAAGACGATTTTTCCCGTCAATTTCAGATTATTCTGCCTTTTTGCTTTATCCATTGTCCTGCTTTCTGGCTGCTTCACGCTTGTTTCCATTTCATCCATTTAATTCTGACTCCTTATCTTGATTTTCATGTTGATTTCCTGAATCACTCTGTTTATTCAGCTCTCGACCAAATAAAACCAACCAGTAAAAACATAAAATGCGTTTTTTTGCGATTTCAGCACCTCCCCTGATTTTGAAATATTATCTCTACCTGTCTATATAAATACAATTCATTATATTCCCGTTTCTTTATATTGTCCATATCAAATTGAATAATCGTTAACGATTACGATATCTGCGCACCCCAAAAAAACAGAACTGCTCGGCAGTTCTATTTTTCTTTTTATTCGGCTTTTATCCCTCTTCCATTTTAATCACAACATTGGGAAACATGACTTTGATTCTTTCGAGATTGTCCAGCGGCAGCCCTTCCATTTCCGGTTGAAATACTTCCGCCGCTTTCGTCTTTGCTGACTGGAGCATCTGCATTTCCGCTTTCACACTGCGCAGCTCGCGCATGAGCTGCAGCTGCCGGTTGAATGTCGTTTCATGGTCAAGCTGGTTTTCCAGTTCACTGGCAGCGGCTGTCAGTTTTTCCAGTCTGTCTGCAGTTTCGGAGTCCGGTTCGGTCACCGCTGTTATTTCGTCCGCCATCACCCAGGCCGCGTGGTCCAGCGGGACGGGAACGCCGGTAATCTGCATGATGAAATTTTTATAGATCTGATCCAGATCCGGTCCCTGGACATTCAGCACCAATTCCTCGTAGGGCATCCAGCTGGTCTGACTATAGGTTTTAAGCGACCATTCATCGGTGCTGTTGCCGGTTTCTCTGCTGCCGCACCAGAGCTGCCCCCATTCTTCGTAGCGGACAATAAAGACCGTGAAATGATCGATTTCCCGGTTCAGAATTTCAAACAGCATCTGACTGTTTGCCTGCCGTTTCAAAATGATCTCGATGACCGCTATTTCGGCAACATTTTTTCCCCGCCTGACCGCCATGGTCTCCGGCGAAAGCCGATGCGTCCAGACCATGCTGATAATTTCATCGTTGAACGGTCTGGTCAATACGCCGGATTTATTCAGATATTTCGACAAAATTTCTTTGGGAATTGATTTATTAACCTCAGTGCTTGCCGGCAGCCTGATCATGCCATCACCGTTACCTTTCTTACATTTCAATTACTGAACTGATCGGATGCCTGATCTCTTAGCACCCCGCGTTTTCATGCAACGGTTTTTAAACCGCTGTCTGTTACTATTATAATCATCGGCTGGATCGTTAAATTATTTAGGTATTTTTCCTGGCAGTGACTGCCGCATGCCTTCCTTAATTCCGATCTTCTGCCGCCGCCGTTTTTTTTTATAAAATGATTAATTTCGCATTAACTTTCACATATCTGGGTATCTATTATAGGAACGAAAAAATAGTTTCGCGTAAACTGGCAGCAAAGCTGACTCACAATTGATTATAATTCAGACAAGGAGGTTTTAAGATGGCTGAAATACATGTGGATGTGAGAGGAGAAACCTGTCCGGTTCCCTTGGTTGAAATGAGAAAGGCAGTCAAAAAAGCACAGCCCGGTGATGTCATCGCGATCACCGGCGATAATGCGGCATCGAAAAAAGAAATACCCATGGCCGCGGAGGCATTATCGCTGGCAGTGCTTGGCATTGAAGACAATGACAAAACCTGGACGATCAAGATTCAAAGATAAGGAGGTTCTTCAATTGGCTGACAAAACAACCATCATTGTTCAAAGTGGCGATATGGACAAACTGTACAGTGCGCTGATCGTATCCAACGGATCACTGGCGATGGGCATGGAAGTATCGCTATACTTCACTTTCTGGGGCCTGCTGCGTCTCAAGAAAGGCGGATTGAATAGCGGTCCGCTGTCAAAAATGCACTTTCTGGGTTTGGGTAAAAAGATGATGCTGGGACGAATGAAAAAAAACAACGTCGCCTCGCTGGAACGGCTGATGGCCGATTTCAAGGAATTGGGCGGAAAAATCATCGCCTGCGAAATGACGATGGATATCATGGGGCTTACTCGGGCAGATCTTGAAGAAAAATATATCGATGAATACGGCGCTGTTGGTACCTACATACAGGAAGCCAGAAATTCAGCAATCACGTTGTTTATTTAAAGGAGGAAAAGCATGGAAAAATCATATTACCTGGATAACGCTTCGGCAACCAGGCTTGACGAGGCCGTTCTGGAAGCAATGATGCCCTACTTTTTTAAAACCTATTCTGTGGCCACTTCAGAATTCGGCTATTCCAGCGGGGTAGAAGCCCGCGACGCGATGGAGGAGGCCCGCGGGAAACTGGCAGCATTTATGGGCGCGGATCAAAAAGAGTTCATCTTCACATCAGGCAGCACCGAATCGAGCAATTTAGCGCTCAAAGGGGTTGCGAAGGCGCTGGGTGAAAAAAAAGGCAAGCACCTGATTGTATCAAAAATCGAAGATTTTCCGGTCCTATACAGTGCCAGAACCTTGGAAAAAGAAGGGTTTACGGTTGACTACCTTGATGTCGACGAAGATGGCTTCGTCAATCTGGATACCCTGCGGGAATTGATAACCGATGAAACGATCCTCGTTTCCATCCAGCATGGCAATCAGGAAATCGGCACCATCCAGGATATTAAAGCCATTGCTACCCTATGTCATGAAAAAGGCGTTCTTTTTCATACCGATGCCACGCATACCTTTGCCAGAGTCCCTCTGGATGTCAGCGAAATACCCGTGGATCTGGTAACGGTATCGGCGCACACGATTCATGGGCCAAAAGGCATCGGCGGGCTTTATATTCGGAATAAAACGCACATCGCCAAAATAATGGATGGCGGTTTTCAGGAATTTGATCTGCGTGGCGGCATGGATAACATTCCCGGGGCGGTGGGATTCGCCAAAGCTATCGAGCTGGTGACCCCGGAAGAGAACCTTCATCTCAAAGAGATGCGTGATAAAATAATTGAACTGGTGTTTGAAAAAATACCCCACGTGAAATTGAATGGCCATCCCACTAAAAGAACGCCTCAAAATGCCAATATCTCATTTAGTTATGTGGAAGGGGAATCCGTCACGCTGCACCTTGACATGTATGGCATTGCGGTAAGCACTGGTTCGGCCTGTTTCAGCCGATCGCTGGAAGCCAGTCATGTGATCATGCGAATTGGCGGCGATCATGAACGGGCTCATGGTTCCATTCGCATGACAATTGGGCGGTTTAACACCATCGATGAGATCATCTTTGTTGTTGAGACCCTGACAAAAGTAGTGGCCGCATTAAGAGAATTCAGCTCTTTGGGCAAAGAATAGGAGGAACTAAAAATGCCAAGTCCATACAATGATATTGTTCTGGAACATTTCAAAAATCCCAGGAACACTGGAAGAATCGAGAATCCCGACGGCAAAGCCACGGAAGGCAGCCCCGCCTGCGGCGACATGGTTTCATTGTACCTCATGGTGGACCCGGAAACAAAAATCATCACCGACATCAAATTTGAATCCTACGGCTGCGCTTCAAATATCGCAACCGGATCCATTATCACCGAACTGGCCAAGGGCAAAACGATAGAAGAAGCGAAGAAAATCACCTGGAAAGAAGCTTCGGATGCCTTGGGCGGGCTGCCGAAAATCAAGGCCCACTGCTCGGTGCTGGCGGTGGAAGTCCTGCGGTCTGCGATTCTCAACTATGAAGAAAAACATGGCCTGATCACCAGTAAAGAAGTCACCACCGAAGAAATCGTCCGAAAACGCCTTAAGAAAGTCATGAATCCGATCAAGGGACTGGACATGGTGGCCACGCATCTGGTCAAGGAAATTGAAATCAAGGATGGCGTCGTCCGCATCCTGATCGACCTGCCGGCCGATCATCAGTTCGCCAATTCCATCAAGGAAGATGCCATTGAAAAGATTGAGTCGCTCTGGGATATCGACAAGGCCGTTGTTGAATTCACTGACTGATTCATAATCATGGTCCGAAGACCGGATTCGGAGTAAGCGCCTTAACCCTAAAAAGAGCCGCTGCGAATGGACGTTCACTGGTCCATTCGAGCGGCTATTGGTTCGTGCGAAACTGACCGTAACTGTTCGCAAACGTTACTGGTTGATATACGCCTTAAACGCCTCGGTGAGGATGCCTTCGAGCTGCTCCGGTTCGACACAGAATACGATGGCTACCCCTTCAACTTTGCAGGACGATGCTTTGACATCGCGTTTGTTTGATTCCTCTTCCGTAATCGAAATCATACAGCTTTCCCCTTCCGATGCCAGAACCGCCTTGATGTGCCCAATGATGCCGCCGCGGCTGACCACTTCTTTTGCCACTTGTTTCAGTAAACCATCAAGAATCGCTGCCGCTTCTTGATAGGATTTTTCAATACGGAAGGTGTACGAGCCGACAATGCTCATATCGTGGGTTGTGACCGTAATGGGTTTGTGTTCATGATGATGGTGATGCTCTGACTCATGATGGTGTTCCGGTTCGCAGTGATGGTCATGATGATGCTCATCATGGCACCCGCAGCCGCAGTTTTCATCATGTTCGTGATGTTTGACCTGTTCGCTTTTCAAATTGACTCACTCCTTTTTGCCTTGCCCAGCATGGCATCAAATACGTCGTACCCGATCATCCCGGCAGCGCTGACGCGGAAAAACTGCGCACTGTTGTTGAAGGTCCGAATCGATGCTTCAACTTCAGCCAGGGTCCCCTCATCGACCATGTCCACTTTATTGACCAGAATAACATCGGCTACATCAAGCTGGTCTTTCAGCAGCATTTCCATCGGTCGCAGCAACCTTTTCCAGCGCTTGGCGTCGGTCACACAGACGACCCCGCAGTCAACTTCCGGCACGCACTGAACGATCGTCTTCCTGATAATATCCGGATAGGCCACGCCGGTCGCCTCCATGATGATGATCTCCGGATTCATCTCCGCGATGATTTTTCGCAGACCGAAGACCAGTTCTCCAGACATCGTGCAGCAGACGCAGCCCGAAAACAGATTTTCCACTTTGTAGCCGGTATTTTTCAGTAGCTTGTCATCAACGCTGACTTCCCCGATCTCATTCTCCAGGATGACAACTTTTGCAGCGTTCTCGGGGTTGCTGCCGGCGATGTATTTTGCCAGTTGGATGACAACACTGGTTTTTCCTGATCCCAAAAATCCGCCCAGAACAATAATTTTCATTTTATTCACCTGATTTTTTTATTTGGAATGTTCTAATTGTATACCGTTGTACTGAGTTTTTTGGCCTCATCCAGAATCCAGCCGTTGACTTCCTGTACGGTGGGATTTCCAAAGTCAAGCGACGTCATCATGCCATTGAAGATAAAACCACCATCCGGGGCAAGTTGCGCATAAGTATCACGTACCCTTTGTCGTACTTCCTCTTCATCCACGACCGGCCATGTACTCGGCATTGTATATTCAAACCCGCCGTTGATCGCAAGTTTTCGTCCATACTTATGCTTCATTCCAACGAGATCATTCTGTACTTGTGCCGGGTCCCAAACGTTTACACCGATGTCAACCATTGATGGCATCAGGTCTTCGCATCTGCCGCAGTTATGATAAAAAATCGGAATGCCCTCATCCCTGACCAGATCCAGACATTTCTTATAGCGCGGCACCAGGATTTCCTCAAACAGTTTTGGCGATATGAAGGGATTGAGTTTTGATGCGGTGTCATCCAGCAGATAATAGCCTTCAGGCTTATAGTAATGCAGCAGGTTCTTGGTAATGTAAAGCGAGTGTTCCAGCATATAGTCAAAGAGTTCTTCAACTTCTTCCTGTTCTTCGTAGATGGCGCAGAGCCCTTCCGTAAATCCCATAAATCCGATGAACTGCTGGAACAGGTCCGCAAAACCACCGAGTACAAAAGCGGTTTTGTCCGGATCCTGGACATATTTTTTTCGGTCTGCTCTGGCCGCAGCCTCCCAGTCAAATCCCGTGTAATCCGGTGCTTTGATCACGTCCCGCCATTTGGTTATATCGGTCAGAATAAAATCATTTGGTTTTGGAAGCGCTGCAAAATTAATCTCTTCACCGGTAACATAGGTAACACCCCAGGGGTCTTTTCCCCCGCCGGGACCTCTGAAGCTACCCAGTATGCTGGGATCAGCCATTGTGTACAGCGGTGCTGCTTCCATCCCGAAAAATGTTGACACCGGTACATATTCCGGCATTTCGCCACGGGCAACGCGTAAAAAGTTTTCTTTCTGAGTTAAATGTGCTGTCATGATTCTTCTCCTTATTTGTGTGATTTTAAATAAGTTTAATATTCATTGCGCACTTTGTCAAGGAATTAGTAAAAATAATTATATTTACAATATACCGTTTTCATTTTTGCAGTTACGTCAGTTTTCTTCAATCTTTCATTCCAATTTAATCAGTTTTCGTCATCTCGCCAATCAATTTTTTAATTTATGCGTGTTTTGATAGCATCTAAATTATACCAATTTAATTTTTTCAAAAGGATCTTTCAAATGTTTTCATTTTTCCAGAAGCGGCACCTTCTTAATTTTTCTTAACAGCACCGGCAGAAGATTAATAACCGAACCCAGCAGGATCAGCAGAATTCCCAGCAGTTTATTCGCGGGGATTTGTTCACCAAGAATCAGAAATGCCAGAACCGGCGCAAGGGCTGCCTTGAAGACAAAGACAAGCGAGGCTGTGCTGGCGGAAGATTTCTCAATTGCCATGAAATAGCAGGCAAAACCAATGCCGGTCACACCGACACAGACATAAATCAAAGATGGCAGAGCCTGAATGCTGTATCCGCTGAAAAAGGGAATGGCGGCAAAATTCGCAAAGCCGGCATTGACAAGGGCTCCGGATACAGCCGGAATATGTGTGACCAGTGCCGCAAGAATCATTTCTGAGGCGCCCCATAGAAAACTGAAACAGGTCGTTGTCAGGCCACCGTATTCATTGCTCGGTTTCTTGCCGCAGACACCGTAAAGGGCGAAAAGGATGGCTGACAGAAGCGCTAAGATAATGCCGACAACACTCAACTTTGTATTGAAAGGGTTGATGATGCAGATGATTCCAATGATGACGAATAGAAAAGCAATCACGTTATTGGCGCTGATCTGTTCTTTCAGCAGCAAATACGATAAGATCAGGACGAAAACCGGCTGACTGCTGAAGAGAACTGCCACGATCGATGCTTCCGTATAGGCAATCGCCAGCTGATATAAGGTCATGCTGACGACGATGCCGATAAAACCGTAAAACGCAAACGGCATCATTTTACGGATGTTCATTTTCAACCCTTTCGATTTCAGAGTGCGCAGTGCAAATGGCAGCAGCACGATGCCGCCGATTAAAAAGCGGGTAAAAGTAAGCTGGACAGGATTAAACTGGCCCGATATGGATTTCAACACGATTTCCATGGTGCTGAACAAGAATGTTGCCGCAATGATATAGCCGATTAATTTTTTCATAAAATAAATTCCTTTTCATAATAAAGATTGCTTTATAGCACAAACCGTATTATAACAGAAGATGTAATATATATATAATTGTTATGTTATATGTTATCCATCGATATTTTCTATATATCAATAATCCTTTGAGGAGGCGTTCATGTCTGTCAATTTTGAATATTACAAAGTTTTTTATTATGTTGCCACCGCCGGCAGCATCACCGCTGCGGCCAAAAAACTGTTTTTAACCCAGCCGACAATCAGCCATTATATCCAGTCACTGGAGAAGGAACTGGACTGCAGCTTGTTTTTACGGACAAAAAAAGGTGTCATCATGACACCCGAAGCAAAACAGCTTTATTCGCATATCGCGCTGGCCTGCGAGCATATTTTTGAAGCGGAACAACAGCTGGAAAACGCCAAACACCTGATGGCCGGTACCATCACAATTGGCGCCAGTGAAACAACGCTGCATCATTTCATCATGCCTTATCTGAAAGAATTCAGGGCGCGGTATCCGAATATCAAAATAAAAATATCAAACAGTAACACCCCGGCAATCATGAAACTGCTAACCGAAGGTCTTCTGGATTTCGCGGTTCTGGTTGTGAACGATGATATCCGGGTTGAAAAGCCTTTTTTTCAGAATGCCCTTGATAAAATACAGGATATTTTCGTCGCCGGACCGGAGTATGCTCATTTAAAAAACCAGCCGTTATCGCTGGAAGAGCTGAAGTCTTATCCCCTGATCTGTCTTGAGAAAGGGACCATGACACGAAGCTTTCTCACGCGCTTTCTGCTGGATCATAAAATTGACTGGGATGCCGACGTGGAACTTGATTCGCATGAACTGATCCGGATGTTGGTCATGCAAAATTTCGGCATCGGTTTCATTCCCAATATCGTTGTATCTGATGATATCGAAGCCGGGGACGTTTTTCATCTGAAGATAAACAGCGTCATTCCCAAAAGGCGTATTTCTCTGATCAGCAATCCGAATACACTGTCTTTAAGCAGCAAAGCGTTTATCAGTCTGTTTGATCATCTGACTTTATAGCATACTGCCGACACGGCAACATGCCACACCAACAAAACACTGATGCAATAATTCTAATCGTGTTTACAATTAAATGATTTGACAAAACCAAATGATTGATTTAGACTAAAACTAATACCATTAGTTTTAGTAAAGGAGATCAGCCATTGGCAAGAAAAGGTTTGGATTCAGAAATCATCATCGCTGCAGCAGCCAGGCTGGTTGAAGAAAAAGGCTATGACCATTTTTCTTTAAATGAGCTGGCAACAAAGCTTGGAGTGAAGACTGCTTCGCTTTACAATCATATTGAAGGCATCCGTGAAGTCAATTCAAAAATTTCACTGCTGGCAGTCAGCCAGTTGAATCATATTCTCGAAGCCGCCATTGCGCAAAAAGAAAAAGATGACGCGCTGATGTGTCTGGCCGTGGCTTATCGGGACTATGCCCAAAAAAATCCTGAGTTATACAAAGCCGTAATTAAGCTGCGTTCGTCGGATGATGCCGATTTGAAAGAATCAGGATTCAAGGTGGTCGAGCCGATCATCCGCGTTTTCAGGCAATATGCGCTGAACGAATCCGAAATGATCCATCTTTCCAGAGGCTTCCGCAGCGCCATGCACGGATTTGTGGAAATGGAAGAAGCCGGTTTTTTTCGCAGTCCTGATGCAAATATCGATCAAAGCTATCAGAAAATGATCGCCGGATATTGTTTCATTCTCAACCGTTATCATTGACAGGCAGCTAATGGCCGTCTGAAAAATATGCAAAGTGAAAAATATATGGAGGTAGAAAAATCAGTCATATAATCAAAGAAAAATCATTCTATAAAATGGTGGCCGCCATTGCCATCCCCATCACAATGCAGAGCCTGATCACCATCGGTGTCAATATGACATCTACGATCATGGTTGGCGCCCTCGGCGAAATGGAGTTGTCCGCCTCCTCCCTTGCCAATCAGTTTATCATGATCTTTCAGATCTGCTGCATGGGCATCGGCATGGGTGCCTCCGTGATGACATCGCGTTTCTGGGGAATGCAGGATTTGGCATCTCTCAAAAAGTCGGTTGCCATCATGCTGCGCATCTGCCTGGCACTCAGTCTCGTTTTTTCCTTGCTGACGATTTTCGCACCGGCCATGATCATGAGCGTCTATACCACCGACTCGACCATCATTGAATACGGGGTCAAGTTTTTCAAATGGTCGGTTCCCTGTTACGTCCTGCTTGGCCTGTCTCTGACCTCCACCATTGTTCTGCGCAGCGTCGGTCAGGTGAAACTGCCGTTAGTTTCGTCCATTTGCGCCTTTTTAATCAATCTTTTTTTCAACTATCTGCTGATTTTTGGAAATTTCGGTGCACCACAAATGGGAATTGAGGGTTCCGCCATCGCCACGCTGATTGCCCGAATTTTTGAATTCACCTTCATCTGCGGCTACCTGTTTTTTATCGACCAGAAAATTGCTTTTCGCATCCGACATCTCTTTATGCGCTGCAGCGATATTTCGAAGGAATATTTTGCTGTGGCCATCCCGGTATTGGTCAGCGATTCCTTGCTGGCTTTTGGCAACAGCGCCGTGGCCATGGTTATTGGCCGGCTGGGTGTGAGCTTTGTTTCAGCCAATGCCATAACCGTTGTCACGCAACAGCTCAGCACGGTTTTTATCCAGGGGATATCGAATGCTAGTGCCATTATGACCGGACACACCCTGGGTCGGGGTGATCTGCAAAAAGCCCAGCAGCAGGGCGTGACCTTTCTCTATCTGGGCATTGCGGTCGGTGTTGTCGGTGCCATCCTGATCTGGGTTATCAGTCAACCGATGATCAGCTGCTACAACATTACTGAAGAGACCCGTCAGATTACGAATCAGCTGATGTTTGCCATCGGTTTCATCGTTATCTTTCAATCAGCCAACAGCATCTTAACCAAAGGGGTGCTGCGTGGCGGCGGCGACACGCGTTTTTTAATGGTGGCCGACATTATTTTCCTGTGGGTGGCTTCCATTCCGCTGGGTGCACTGGCGGGTTTGGTCTGGCACTTGCCGGCATTCTGGATTTACGCCTTTCTTAAAATTGATCAGATCATCAAATCCGTCTGGTGTACGTATCGGCTGCAAAGCAAAAAATGGATCAAGAAAATTGCCGCCTGTCCGCTAAATGAAACTGAACAGACATGATTGAAAAATGGGTGTTCAGTTTAACTTTCAAGTAATACACCTTCTCTTTTTTTTGGCTTCTGCGGGTATCCTTTTTATTTTTCGAAGCGATACAATACACTAAATTCTGATTTAATTTCAATTTTTTCTTATCTTTCTTGTTCTTATTCTGAAAATATGCTATCTTTAATATTAGAAACTGACTGATTCAGTTGATGAAATTGTTTTTCTAGTGAACGGGATTCTCCCACGTATGTTGGGCATTGATCAGCATGCAATTACAACACTTCTTTACAAGGGTATTAAACTAGCCAAAACAATTGATTCCAATCATATTCATTTTCTTTGTAAATGAACTTGATCAATTGAAAAGTGACTTGTCCGTCTGGCAAATAATCAAGCCGGATTGGGGCCATCAATATTGAAACTCCAAAAGCCGAAAATGCTCCGGTCGGGTAACGGGAGCATTTTCGGCTTTTGAGCTTGCGCTTGTTTTATAATGGATCATCTGTTTTATCGTGTAAAAACTTCTTGATGCTTCTGCTGACGACATCAATCGTGAAAAAATCTGCTTCATAGACACTCATTGTTGAATCATAAATATCATCCTTCAAATTTTCCATCATGAAGATAATGCTGACCACATTTCCCTCTTTGTCCCGCCAGATGACTGTATTCTTGCCTTTTTTCGAATATCGAAAGAAGGCATTCACCTTCTTTGCATCCCATGGCAGATAAAACCCCTCGGCGTTAAGCGCTGCATCAACATCCCGCAGTCGTCTTCCTCTCCCTCTCAGTTCTTTTATTTTGAGAATCATGTTTTTCTCCTTTCAAAACAGAACTTTTATTTGCAAAACTGCCATGAGTTTCGCCTCCGGTTTACCTAAAAAGCACTGCTCTATCAGATTATCATTAACAGCGTATTCACCAATCTCAACGGCATGCTGTTCTCATTTCATCATCCCTGGAGTTGCAATTAATGATAAACATTTCTTAATGATCATTATAACCAAAATTCTGATAAAAGAAAAGCCTGTTGATTCTACCAGATTCCCAGGAAATGCTGCATTAAAAGACTGGCAGCGGTTATACCCACCCAGCAGCCAAACCCCATCAACAGCGGATTCCTGCCCGTTTTTACCAGTTTTACCAAATCCGTATTCAGCCCGATGGCCACCATCGCCAGAACGATGAAGAATTTACTGACTTCTTTGATTGGCGCAAACACGAAAGCTGGAGTACCCAGAGCGGTTGCGACCGTGGTAATCACGGAAGCCAGAATAAAGAAAAGGATGAATGTCGGAAATATTTTCGTTAAGCTGACTTTTTGATTACTGGAATGACTTTCTGCCTTCGCATGATACAAGCCAAGTAAGAGTGTAATGGGGATAATCGCCAAGGTTCTCGTCAGCTTTACCGTCACCGCCTGATCCAGCGTCGCCGAACCAAGACCATACAGACTGTCCCAGGTTGAGGCGGCTGCCGTCACCGACGACGTATCGTTAATGGCGGTTCCAGCAAAAATTCCGAAGGCATTGCCGCTAGTCGTTGAAAAACCGAGCCAAGTCCCCAGTGCCGGAAAGCAGATCGCCGCCAACACATTGAAAAAAAAGATAACCGAAATCGCCTGCGCCACTTCCCCGTCATCCGCGTCGATCACCGGCGCAGTCGCCGCAATCGCGGAGCCCCCGCAGATTGAGGAGCCAACGCCAATCAGGGTGGCGATATTTAGCGGCATGTTCATGGTTTTTTGCAGGATAAAAGCAATCGCGAGGGCAGTCGAAATAGTGGCAATAATAATTGGAAACGACTGTCTGCCTGTATCCAGTACGACAAAAATGTTCAGTCCAAACCCCAACAGGATCACGGCATACTGAAGAATTTTTTTTGAAACAAAACGGATTCCTGAGTCAAATCGACTGCGATTTCTGATAAACAATGACGCAATCATTCCCAAGATGATCGCAATGATCGGTCCTCCGATGAGTGGATAATTCTTGCCGAGCAACCAGGCTGGCATAGCAATGACAAGACAGAGAAAAAAGCCCTGCCAATTCTGCTTGATAAAATTCATAAATCCTCCATTTTAAATCTGGATCCAGTTGTTTTTTTAATTTTCTAAACGTTTCGACAGAACTCAATTTACCACATTTTTTAAATAAATTAAAATTATATATATTTATCGTTGGATAATTTTGTGTTATAGTTGTTTTGTGTAATTTGACTACCGGAAAGGAATTCAACAGCATGATGGATTTTAGAATGGATACTTTTGTAACGGTCTGCCAGTATCTGAATTATACTAAAGCGGCCGAAATACTCCATATTACTCAGCCGGCTGTGTCCCAGCATATTCATTACCTTGAAAACTACTATGGCACCAAACTGTTTGTGTATGAAAAGAAAAAGATGATGTTGACCCAAGCCGGTGATATGCTTTACAGAGCTGCGGTTACCATGAAACATGATATCCGCTATCTACAGGAAAGTCTCCGTGATTTCGCCATGCGAAAAGAACGCCTGATTTTTGGTGCGACGTTGACAATTGGCGAATTTGTTATCGCCGAACAACTGCGCGACTACCTCAACTGCTTTCCGAATGCTGAAATCCGTATGATGATCGGCAATACCCGCGAACTTCTCGATAAGCTGCATTTGGGTGAAATTGATTTTGCTCTGGTCGAAGGAAATTTCAGTAAGAAAGAATATGATTATCTGACCTTCTCTCAGGAACGGTTTATTCCCGTTTGCGGCTGGGATTACTGTTTTTCACACAATCCTGAAAAACTTGAAGATCTTCTCTCGGAGCGATTGATTGTCAGAGAAATCGGATCCGGCACCAGGGAAATCATGGAAAAAAATTTTGAATACCGGAATCTGGCGATCGGTGATTTCAGGAATACGATTGAAATCAGTGGAATGACCGCCATCAAAAACATGGTGGAATATAACTGCGGCATCACTTTTTTGTATGAGGCGGTTGTTAAAAGAGAATTAAAGAGCGGTATTTTAAGAGAAATTGAACTCGCTGATTTTCAAATATCCCATGATTTCACCTTTATCTGGAATCGCGGCAGCGTTTTTTCCGAAAACTATCGGGAAATTTTCAAACTGCTGCATACTTGATATTGACTACTTTCTCTATCCTTTTTTTAAGCAATAAAAATAGGCTGGTTCAAAACTATCAGTTTTGAACCAGCCTGTTTTACTTTGCCGATCAATATAAAGCAAAATGTGGATTCAGTGCTTTTTTGAGTCGCCTTGGCGACCATGAAACATTAACTGAACTGAATCCTTTTCTCCCCGTTATGATTAAATCAAACGCTTCGTTATTTACAATTTCTTCAATTTTTTGGTCAATCGCACCGACTAGAATTCTTTTATTTATTTCCACCCCGGAGTTCTCATACTTTCTGACCAGACCATTCAACATTTTTTCAAATTCCATGGATGTTTCTTTTTGCCGTTCACTCTGTTTTTGCGCAAATCTTTCAGGAACTGCTGTTGTATCATAAAAGGGTAAACGATTTTCGACAACGGATAGGAACGTTACTTCACTACCCAATTTTTTTGCCAACTCAACTGCTTCATCTGCTGCCTCCAATGAAATTTTGGACCCATCCATGGGTACGAGTATTTTTTTCATTGACATCCCTCCTAATTTTTATATAAATAATGTACCCATAAAAAGGGAGGAATAAACAACGAAACAGCACAAATTTATTTTTATTTTAAGCGCTCTGAAAGACCATTGCTATTCTTTCACAATCAGCACGGAACACGGTGCTGTTGCCAGCACCTTTTTTGTCGTCGATCCCACCAGGAAACGTTTTCCTGGACTTAATCCTCTTTTTCCCATCACGATCAGATCAGAGTGATCCTCTCCGGCGAAGTCTTCTATTTCCATATCAACCGGGCCGGTTAAAATCTTCGTATGCAGTACCAGACCCAAATTTTTGTATTTTTCAATGAGCGCATGCAGCAGTCTTTCATATTCACTCGTTGCATTTGCTTCTATTTGATTCTGCATTTTTATCAGGTTGGCCGAAATTGGTTTTGCTCCGTAAAATGGCATTTTCACCTCGACTACAGAAAGAAATGTGACCTCGCTGCCAAATTTTTTTGCAATCTTGATCGCTTCATCCGCTGCTTTCAATGAAATCCCTGAGCCGTCAACAGGTACGAGTATCTTTTTCATAGTAATGCCTCCTCTGTATTCGTTTACATAGATTTTATCACCTTATTCATTTCCTGTCAATGAACTTTCAGGTAATTTCTGCAACCTGTCCCGAAGCATTCGTCAATTTTTGCTAATCGTCCGCTTAAAAAATAGTGCGAATCAGCAGCATATAACAGGCGGTACCCAGGATGATACTCAAGAGCGAATTCTTTTTTAGATACTGTACCACAATCACCAGTGCGACCGAAAGAAACTCGGCCAATCCAAACGGGAAAGCGGAAAAATCGATGTTTCTCAGACAGTAAACAACCAGAATAATCATAATCGATGCTGGCAGCATGTTGCCAAGATAGACAACCGTCTCGGGGATTTCTTTCTTCCCCCCAAACAAAAGATAGGGGATGGCGCGGGTAAGGCCGGTCATCAGCGAAACCACGATCAGGGTTACGGCAGCATCGGAAAAATCAATGATCAACGTTCACACCTCTCATTTCTAAATTCACACTGTCTTTCATTACCACCAGGACGATCAAACTCAATGACAGAGCCGGCAGTATAAAATTGGCCGGCCCCAGCATAAAGTAAAAAGCGATCGCGCTGGACAGTCCCGCAAGCGCAGGAATGTGTGAGTCGAACTGCCGCCATTGGTTCACACAGACCGTCACGAAAAACGCGGTCGCCGCAAATTCGATCCCTGTCAGATCAAAAGGAACCAGTTTTCCGAACAGCGCCCCAACGGTACAGCTGAAAATCCAAATCAGATAGCACATAAAGTTGATGTAGAAATCCACCTTCTGTTCGTCGAGATCTTTTGGGTAGTCAAGCGAACATAAAACCGAATAGGTTTCGTCGGTCATTGTCAGAATCATAACGGGATATTTCCAGCCCATTTTTTTGAATTTATCAACAAATCCGATCCCGTAAAAAATATGTCTTGCATTGACGAAGAACGTCATTGCGGCGATCATATACAAGGGCGCGCCGGAGGTCATCAGGGAAATCATCACGATCTGCATGGAACCGGCATAGATGAAGACGCCGGCCAAAAAAGACCACCAGACCGAATATCCTGCTTCGGTAATCAGAACCCCAAAGGCCATCCCGATGAATAAGTATGAAAATAGAAATGGTATGATCTGCTTCAATGCAAAACGAAAAGCTTTCAATGATCTCCTCCTGTGGTTCTTGATCTTGCTTTCAATGCTAACACAGAAAGAAACGCCATACAATGTATATATCGTATGGCGTACAATCATTTTATTGTATGGCATATAAATCAGCTGAGTGTCTTCAGCAGTTTCTCAAGGATCACCAGCCCTCTTGCCAGTTCCTCAATCGTTTCCGGCGCACAGACTGACATGCGAACGGCATTTTCGGGCAGACTGTTACCCACGGTAAAGCGCTCAGCAGCGTAAACCTGCACGCCGCGCTCCAGCGCCAGACGCTCGAAACTCGCTCCCGATATGCCTGCCGACAGCTGAATCCACCGGAAAATCGATGTTTCATCGCCATGACAATGATAATTCGAAAGTATCTGATTGACCCGTTTGTTTCTTGCGATCGTGTTTTTGCGGTGACTTTCAATAATGGTATCAATATTGCCGGAGACAATCATTCTGGCCGCCAGCTCCGCCATCAGCGGCGAAACCGAAATATTTATATTGTAAAGGGCATTGGACAGCGACTTCCGATAGCGTTCCGGCACGGATACATAAGCCAGCCGCAGCCCGGGCGCCGCCGTTTTGGACAAACTGGCGATATGGATCGTCTGATCCGGTGCAAATGTTGCCACCGCTGGCAGCCGCTTCGGGCACATCAGATGATAGGTGGCATCTTCGATGATAAAAATATTCTGTTCTCTGGCCACCTTGGCCAGTGCTTTTCTCCGCGCCAGGGACATCCGGTGCGTTGTGGGATTGTGATGATCGGGGATCAGATAAATGCCTTTGAGATTATCGCTACGGCAGGCATCCGCCAGAGCCTGCGCATCCATTTCTCGGTCTCTCTGGCGGATCGGCACCAGCTGGATTCCCAGCATCGCCGCTGCGGTTTTCAACCCGGGATAGGTATGGGGATCTGCTCCAACTTTATCCCCATGCTTGCAGAGGCCGGCCAGCGCTGCTGTGATGGCATTCTGACCGCCATTGGAAAACAAAATGCTGTCAATCTCAGTATCATATCCGCCTCTTTCCATCAGCTTGACAGCTGCGTCCTTCTGCCAAAGCATATCGTTTGGTCGGCTGTAGCCGAACCACTTGACAATATCCGGTTCATTGACCATGCTCCTGAGCTGTACTGCAAGCGATTCGTAGGAACCCGGCTCGGGTAGCGTCGCGCCCAGTTCGATCACATTGGGGGTCTTTCGGTCCGAAAGCAGATAGGCATTGGACAGCGCATCAAAGGAAACGAACGTTCCGCTCCCCACCGTGGCGCTTAAAAGCCCCTTCAGTTCACACACCTTGAATGCTTTGGAAATAGTGCTGACGTTGATATCCAGAAAATCGGCCAGCTCACGCTGCGGGGGCAGCCTGGTTCCCGGCAGCAGCAACCCTTTCACGATATCCTGTTCAAGCTGATTGGCCAGAAACCGGTACATCGGTTTTGCGCCCTGATCGATCACCGGTTTCCATGACATCGGAAAATCTTCAAACGAGTTTATCGACATGGTAATTCCTTTCTTTTTTCATACAATTATACAATTGTGTGGCGCAACTTGCAAGTTAAACCAAATTTCCTGACGCCCTGTTTTTACCTACAAGGGGATACTCACTTCAAATTGCACGCCGTTTTGCTCATTCTTCACCGCAACTTTTCCACCGTGGCATTGAATGATTCCCTTGACGATCGCCAAACCTAGACCTGTTCCCTTTATGTCGGATTCGCCCTTGTAGAAATATTTCCAGATTTGATCCAGTTCGCTCTCAGGAATGGGATCTCCGGTGTTGTAAACTGAAACCACCCATTGCTCTGCCCGCCTTTCACATTGAACTGCAATGACACCATCGGGACTCACATGTTTGATCGCATTGCTGAGCAGATTGTAAAAAGCCTGTTCCAGCCGTTTCCGGTCAAAAGCGACGACGAGCCCCGGTTCACAGAGGTTCTTAAGCCTGATGCTTTTTTCAGGATAGGCGTGGCTGAAACGCTCCACCACCGAAGCAATCACGTCAAACCCATCATGCTTTTCCAATTTTAGCCGGTAGACGCCGGATTCCATCTGCGACAGATCCAGTAAATCGCTGGCTATCCCGCTGATTTTATCTGCCTCCTGCTGGATCGTCACGAAATATTCCGACTCCTCTTGCCGGCTTTCCGGAATTCCATCCTCCAGTGCTTCCGCATGGCTTTTTATGATAGCCAGCGGCGTCTGAATTTCATGAGAGACCTGTGCGGTAAAGCGCTGCCGCATTTTTTCCAGGGTACGCTCCTTGTTCAGTTCATCCTGCAGTCTGACGATCGTCATTTCCAGTTCATCCGAAATATGATTCAGGGTTTTGCCAAGCTGTCCGATTTCATCCTGCCGGCTGCCCCGATATTTTTCACCGAAATTGAGGTTTCCCATCTCGGTTGCGATCCGGTTCAGTCCGACGATGGGTTTCGATATTCCGCTGGCAAAAAAATAGGCGAACAAAAGCGAACTGGCGAAGATTACCGCCAGAAACATCAGCAGAAATTTCTGAACGATTTCGATCACCTCATTGACCGAGGTTAACGGAATCCGTCCGACAATTTGCGAGCCGTCTTCAGCCACTTCCTTGTAGGAGAGCCATTCGACCTGGTGATCGCTGTTGCCAAGAATCATCACAAAGCTTTCGCCGGCCGGATGCGCTTGTGCCTGGTTTGCAATGCTCTGTCCCTGTCCGTAACCATCACCTTTCCCGGATGCATTTCCCGAACCTTCGCCGGCATTATTGCCGGCGCCACTTCCGGATCCCGAAGCAGCACCGGTTCCCGAATGTTCACCGTTATTCACCCCTTCGCCAGCTCCACTCGATCCGTTTTCCGATGCGGCCATCCTTTGAATGCTCACCCAGGTTCCTAATCTTTCGTTGTGAAGGTTTTCGAGCCATTGCCGTGCCTCGCCTTGTGCCGTTTGAGATTCTACATCCGTAACCGTCGATGTTTCGGTTGAATTTTCACTGGTCTGAATGATCTGAATGACGGTCCCCTCTTCCCCGGCCCGATCGATCAGGGCCTGAAGTTCCGGCGTCAGACCTTCCTGATTATAAAGCGCTGCCACTTCTTTCGTTTTTTCAATCAATGCGTCCGTTCGACTTTGCGTATAGTAGGATTCAAAGCCGGAAGTCAGGGCAAAATAAGTCAGGCCACACAAGATGACAAAAAAGACGCTCAGATAAAGCATCAGTCGCGAAA
This sequence comes from Acetobacterium fimetarium, assembly GCF_014284475.1. Taxonomy (GTDB): domain Bacteria; phylum Bacillota; class Clostridia; order Eubacteriales; family Eubacteriaceae; genus Acetobacterium; species Acetobacterium fimetarium. Next base: position 252,508 of record NZ_WJBC01000001.1, read on the forward strand.
AGATTGAACTTCTCATTTCTGAAATTTGTATCCGATTCCGCGGACGGTCTGGATACACTCTCCCTTTTCTGCCAGTTTTTTACGCAGTCTTTTGATGGTCGTGTCAACCACCCGGATATCGCCCTCATAATCAAATCCCCAGATCCGGTCGAGAATCTGTTCCCGGGACAATACCAGCTTCTGATGATTGATGAAATAGGCCAGGATTTCATATTCCTTCTGAGTCAGCTGAATGGTCTCACCGTCGATTGTCATCTGCCGCTCCTCCGGTGTGAACTGCATGCCGCAGATATCCAGTCTGTTCTCAGCAGTCGCTACGCCGCTGCGTTTGAGCAACGCTTTAATGCGCACCATCAGTTCTCGCGGACTGAAGGGTTTCGTCACATAATCGTCCGTTCCCGATTCAAAGCCTTGAATCTTGTCATCTTCCTCTCGCCGGGCTGTCAGCATGATCACCGGCACATTATCCGTCTGTCTGATTTCCTCCAGCACCTCAAATCCATCCATTTTTGGCATCATCACGTCGAGGACAATTAAATCCGGTTTTTTCTCCGCCCACAGATCCAGTGCCGCTTCGCCGTCGACAGCGCCGAATCCGTCATACCCTTCTTTTTTTATATATTTCAAAACGATGTCCCGCAATTTGTCTTCATCTTCTGCGACCAGAATGCGAATTTCTTTCTTCATCATTGCACCTCCGCTATTTAACTGTTTGACACAATAATGACACATAACCGTCATATAATGCAACCATAAAATAATTTAAAAACTGGAGGAATTAAAATGAAAGCAAAAGTAATTCTAATCGCATCATTGGCATTGATGCTGGCAACCGCTGGCAGCGCGATGGCAGCATCCCCGAATGGACAGGGTCGAGGCACCGGAAATGGAACCTGTACTCAGCAGGGACTCTGCGATACAAACGGTGACGGAATCTGCGATGGTACCGGAGCTGGTGCCGGCATGAAATACGGATACGGCTCTTTCGTCGATGCTGACGGCGATGGCATCTGCGATGCTCCCGGAACCCATGCCCAAGACGGCACTGGCATGCAGCATGGCCGAAACAGGTAGTTATAATCATCCGATTATAAAAGCCGCCTTATAAACTAGCGGTTAAAAACAGGGGTCGAGAAATTGTCCCCTGTTTTTTTATCGTAGACCTTTGTTTTAAATCTCTTTATAATGGGTAAATATATTTTATTATGCTTTGGGAAAAGGGAGGATTTTATATGCGAAATAAACTGACAGTAGCGATCTGTTTGATTTTGATGTCTTCTTGTATTTTTGCAGGGTGCGGCGGTCAAAGTTCCAAACAGACAACACACACGTATGAAAATGGTGACGTCTATGTGGGTGAATGGGATAATAACAAGCCAAACGGCCAGGGGACGATTACTTTTGCAACTGGCGACAAGTATGAGGGCGAGTGGAAGGATGGCTTGAAGATCGGTCAGGGGACCGCTACTTTTGCAAACGGTGACCGTTATGTCGGCCAATGGGACAACGATGTACCAAATGGCCAGGGAACGATCACCTATGCTGACGGCAGTACCTATACCGGTGAATTGAAAGATTACCAGAAAAGCGGACAGGGCACCTACACCTATGCCGACGGTGACAGTTATGTCGGTCAATGGGATAACGACTCGCCAAATGGCCAGGGTACCTACACTTATGCCGATGGCGGAAAATATGTGGGGGCCTGGAAGAATGGTAAGATGAACGGTCAGGGAACCGCTACTTATGCCGACGGCCTCACTTATGAAGGCGAGTGGAAAGATGACTTGCCCAATGGCCGCGGTACCGTTACGTTTACAGACGGCACAACACAATCAGGAACTTTTGAAAACGGCAACTATGTCGGTGCGTAAAATCAAATCGTCAGAATGCTGCGACAAGTTTAATACTGACTAAGACCAACACGGTCGGATCATGCCAAATGGACTGGCTTCAGCAGATGCTGTAGCCAGTCCATTTTTATGCTTCATCAAATCGAAACGATCGAACTGCCAGAAACAGCGTCATTGCGATCAGAATCAGTAAGACCGCAATGCTGATCCTCCAGCCCTTTTGATCGTATAAAAAACCGCTTCTCAACCCATTGACAAACCACTGGAATGGATTCAAATAATTGAGGATCTGAACCCATGACGGCGCACCTTCAAGCGAATAGAATGCATCGCTGCATAACAGCAAGGGCATGGTGATTAAATTGGCGGTAATGCTGGCCTGCGCTTCTGTTTTGCACAATGCGGAGATGAAAAAGCTGAAAAACACATATCCGCATGCTCCTAAAACAGCAACAATGCCCATCATTGCAGTTGAAGCAATTGATAGTGCAAACCCAAACACTACACTCCCGACGCCAAGAACCAGCATCGCACATAAAAGTGAAATGATGACCCAGGCGCTGGAAACACTGAACAGATAACGCCACAATGACATCGGTGTCACCCGCAAGAGTTTATACACACCGCGTTTTCTCTGAGAAAGCACAGAAAAAACCGTTGTTGTAAACGCATAGAACAGAATTCCCATTGCCATCATACCGGTGGTAATCTGCATGGCATAGTCCGGCTGCCTGATCAGCAGTCCTAATCCAACTGTCCCTGCAATGGGTAGCAGAATTGACCAAAACAGCAGGAAGGGTTCTCGAGTGGCAGCTTTCATCGACAGACTAAAAATAGTATTCATTTGATTCTCCTTAATTTATATTTGTTCGTGTTAATTCAAGATACAATTCTTCCAGATTCTTTACCTGATATTTTTCGATCAGTTCGTCGGGTTTTCCTTCGTCGACAATAATGCCTTCATTCATAAAAATCAGTCGATCAGCCAGCTGTTCAACTTCTTCCATATCGTGCGATGAAAACAGAACCGTCTGATTATTTTTTGTCATTGTACGAATCATCTCTTTGATTTCGTACCTCGCCCGGGGATCCAAACCGGCTGTCGGTTCATCCAACACCGCCAACTCGGGGCGATGCACATTGGTTACAGCAATTGCCAGTCGTTTCTGCTGACCGATCGATAATTTTATTGCCGGTGTTTTCCCGGCCTCGGTTAAATGGCAGCTTTCCAGTTTTTCACGGATCTGTTCCTGATCGAGTTTTGTCTGATACAATGCGGCAAACAGTTTTAAATTTTCCTCTACCGTGTATCCTTCAAAGAACGGTGTCGACTGAAGCTGAGCTCCGACAAAACGTCGATAGTCCGGCCGCCAGTGCTCAATATGCCCTTCATCCGGTTGCAAAATTCCCAAAACCATCGCGATCGTTGTGGACTTGCCGACTCCGTTAGGACCAACCAGGGCCAACACCTCCCCCTTTCTGATCTCAAAATCGATACCATGAATGACACTTCTCTTTTTAAACCCTTTGACCAGACCTTTTGCAGAAACTAGATTCATTTTGATTTCTCCTTAATTTATCGTTGTTTATTCAACGTTGATTATATGGTTATTTTTTTCTCCCTCGAAAAGAGGGAGAATTGATATTATCTATGAAGTGATTATCTAACTATGTTTGTTTATTTTCCGATTCCAGAATTTTTATTGCCTTTTCAACAAATTCCCGCTGTTGCTTAACGATCGCAAACATATTATCGAACGTCAGCATTGTCATTGGCGGAATATTGTTATTCATTGCCAGCTTTTTTAATTTCAATCCATCTTCAAGCACTTCGTATTCTTTTTCTAAAGATCGCAACTGATTGTTCAACACTGTCAACGCCTCTTCATTTGATATTTTTTCAACAAACGACAGTCCCGAATACAGTTTTGATGGATAATTTACTGAAGACGCTTCAAGGGCTTCTTTCACTAATTTCTTTGCATAATCCTGACCGCCTTCGGTAATTTTATAAATGGCTTTTTGCCGGTGTCCGGTTTGTTCAATACTTGCTACCGCAACCAGTCCTTCTTTCTCCATTTTTTTTAAAGCATGATAAATGGAACCGATGAGTACACCGCCCCACCGTTCTGCATCGGACAAGCGCAGAATCTGTTGAATATCATATCCAGACATCGGCTGTACATCAAGGATTCCCAGAACAAGCAATCGTGTCAAATTTAACCACCTCCAATACTCTATGTTGAGTATTATGCGTTGATTATATGTTTCTGTCAACATTTTTCCGGATTTTTTTTCTGATCACGTGAGCAGGCCGTCTGATCACGATAAAAGCTGCCCATAAACTAAAAAAGACTGCCCATTGTAATTAGGCAGTCCGTCTTTTTGTAATTCACATCTTAATTATGGCATCCGTGTTCATGTTCATGGCACAATTCGCCGGAATCAACAACTGCACCAGCCAGCCAGTTGAGAGCCACTTCTTTGACATCGCCGGAGCATCCGCGCAACACTTCGATGCCCGATCGATTCAATACATTAACTGCACCTTCACCCATATTGCCAGCAAGCATCAGATTAACGCCCATTTCTGAGAGCGTTGATGCAATATTGGATTTGCAGCCACAGCCCGCAGGCGACGTGATTATTTCCTGGTTGATGATCTCTTTATTACTGTCATCTATGGTGAAAACAGTATAATACTCACAATGGCCAAAATGGCTGTCAATGATATTCTGACGAGTCGGTAACGCAATTTTCATAAAAATACCTCCAAAAAGTTAATATGTCAATCAACAGTGTTTTATTGACATATGTTATTAATAACACTATTATAATACATTATCAGCATATGTCAACAACTAAAATAATTGTTTTAATAAATTTCAGCTTCAATAATAAATAGTGTCAAAAACAGGAGTAGTCGCTTTCAAACGACCGCTCCTGTTTCTCTGTTGCTATTTTTTATTTACTGTCGATGAAGCCCACGGCATTCAGTGCTGCAATTTGCCCCTCACCAGCCGCTTTCATATATTGATAGGGTTTTCCAGAGATGTCGCCGGCCGCATAAAGACCTTCCAGGTTTGTCTCCATCTTGCGATTCACTTTGATATGCAAGCCATCCATTTCAAGTCCGGGCACCAGCTGTTCCGGGCTGACACTGTCCTTTAAAATGAACACCGCATCGGTCTTAATTTCCCGATCCTTGAGGATCAGCAGATTAGCTTTATCCGTCCCCTGAATCCTCACCGGTTCACCCTGAATGATCTCGATGTCCTTATTTAATGCGACATTTCCCTTGAACATCGGCACAAAATATGTTTTTTCGACGACCTCATTGATGAAATTCGCCTCTTCCACCGATTCCTGATTATACCCGATGACAGTAACAACTTTTCCTTTGTAAAACGAAGCGTCGCAGGTCGCACAATAACTGACCCCGTTGCCCAGATACTCCAGTTCTCCCGGCAATGGCTTTGAGAACTCAATGCCGGTTGCAACGATCACCGCTGTCGCCTCATATTCTTTGTCATTGGACATCAATGCGAAGTAATCACCCATGGCATAAATATTATTAATTTTCTCGGCGGTTACTTCAACCCCCATGTCAGTGGCATGCTTAATGAACTTGTCCTTGAGCTGTACTCCGGTTATTTCCGGAAGTCCCAGATAATTGTCGATCATTGGTGCTTTGACTAATTTAGCACTTAAATCCTTATTTCCAAAAACAATGATGTTTTTGTTTCTTAATTTTGCATTTATTGCTGCCGAAATCCCCGCCGCGCCGCTGCCGACTATTGCTAAATCATATCTCACGCTCATCGTAACGTTGTCCTTTCACATTAAATTAAATATATTTTTCCAGTTTTCCTTTTAATACTGCCTTAGGTTGAAAACCAACCATGGTCTCGACAGCTGCTCCGTTCTTAAAAATCATCACCGTCGGTACGCCGGTGATTTTGTATTTCCCGGCTATATCAGGACTTTTATCCACATCAACTTTATAGACTTTGGCTTTTCCTGCCATTTCCGTGCTCAATTCCTCAACCACAGGTCCAAGCATTTTACAGGGGCCACACCACGTTGCAAAGAAATCCACCAATACTGTCTCATTGCCATTTAAAACTTCATCTTTAAATTCATTACCGTTAATTATTTTTGCCATTGTATTATTCCTCCGTTTTCATTTTTTCAAGGCTTGGGGATATGCTCCCGTTCCGCCTGCCACATTTACAACATGGTAACCCAATGATGCCAATTTTTCGCACGTTCTTGAACTTCTTGACCCTGACTGGCAGATGATATGATACTGCTCTTTCTCATCAAGATACTTGGCCGGATTCTTCAGCAAATCCCCCATCGATATATTTCTGGCTTTGGGAACATGGCCGGTTTTGTATTCATGTGTCTCTCTGACATCAATGAGGTTAACCCGTTCAATCCTCTCGCTTAATTCTTTGGCGCTGATTGAATCGTATTTCTTTTTAAAAATCGAAAACATCTTTTTTTCCACGTCTGATGAAGGCTCGGTCGCCTTCATCAGACAATTTCCTTTCTGATCAATAAATTTTCTTCCTGTAATTTAGGTTTAACTGTTTAAATAAAGAAGTTTACATTGGAGTCTTCTGCTTCACCAAGCATGTAGCCGACTCCCCCGAATTTTACGCCGTCAAGCAGCTCTTCCTGTTGAATTCCCATAACATCCATCGACATCTGGCAGGCCACCAGCTCAATTCCACTGTCGATTGCGGCTTTTACCAGGTCATCCAGTGATGAGATATTTTTATCGTTCATGACTTTTCGCATCATGGCCGTTCCCATACCGGCCATATTCATCTTGGAAATCTTGAGTTTTTGGGTTCCTCGCGGCATCATTGCTCCGAACATCGAATCAACCAAGCCCTTTTTCACTCTGGCCTTCTCATGCTTTCTCAGAATATTCAGTCCCCAGAAAGTAAAGAACATGGTAACTTTTTTGCCCATCGATGCGGCACCATTGGCGATGATAAAGGCGGCAATGGCCTTATCCAGATCCCCGCTGAAGACAACGATTGTTTTGTTGTCTTTTGCCGGCGCACCAGATGAGCTCTGATTGACTATTTCATTGCTGATATTCTTTTTTATAAAAGCCGTAATGTTGCCAGTTGTTTTATTGAGATCCAGCAATTCATTATTGGTCCGTTTACACCAGGCTTTGATATCTTCATAGAATCCGGGATCGGAAGCCGTCACTTTGAGGATCTGTCCGTCTTTCAGTTCATCCATGGATGCCTTCACCTGCATCAAGGGACCGGGACAGCAGAGCCCGCAGGCATCCAGATGCTGATCGTAATTTTCGGTCTTGTTTTCATCGATTCTGACCGCCTGGGTATCCGGATCAATGGACTGCTTTGATGATTGGCCGCTACCCGAGTCCGGTCCACTGGATTCAGGTTTTTGGGGCGCATAGCCGATCATCGCGGAAGTCTTGTACCCGCCGGTCACATTCACGACTTTGAAGCCATTCTGCAGCAGAATTCTGGCCGCAATATAACCACGCAGGCCAACCTGGCAGTATTCCACAATGGTTTTGCTCTTGTCCAGTTCGTTCAAGCGTTCTCTCAGGCTGTCCACCGGAATATTCATGGCGCCATCTAGATGACCATTGCTGTATTCCATCTCAGTCCGAACATCCAGAAGAATATAATCTTGACTGCTGTAATTTTCGATGTCCTTCCAGGCTACCACATCCATTCTGCCCGCCAGCACATTCTGAGCGACAAACCCGGCCATGTTCACCGGATCTTTTGCTGATGAAAATGGTGGTGCATATGAAAGCTCCAGCTCGGCCAGATCATCGACGGTGCCGTTAAAACGGATTGCCGTAGCGATGACGTCAATTCGCTTATCCACACCGTCGTATCCGATTCCCTGGGCTCCCAGCACGGTTCCTTCTTCATTGAAGATCAGTTTAAGCGACATCGGGATGGCACCCGGATAATAGGAAGCATGGGATACCGGGTGAACATAGATAACCTTGTATGGCATGTTTGCCCGCTGCAGCGTTCTTTCGTTGGCACCGGTGCTGGCGGCGGTCAGTCCGAATACCTTGAGGATTGATGAACCCTGCGTTCCCTTGTAGGTGGAATAAAGTCCTGCGACATTGTCGGCCGCGATTCTTCCCTGTTTATTGGCCGGCCCTGCCAACGCAATGGCGGTCTGCTGTTTGGTGATGTAATCAACCACTTCGATGGCATCGCCTACTGCGTAGACTCCTTCCAGATTCGTTTCCATTTTCTCATTGACGACGATATGTCCTCTTGGTCCGAATTCCAGGCCGCTTTCTTTCAGGAAAGCGGTATCCGGTGAAACGCCGATAGCCAGAATGATCATATCCGCATCAATTTTCGTGTCGCTGTTGAGCGTAACCTGGACCTGATTTCCGTTGTCCGCAAAAGACTTGACACCATCACCCAGGACCAGTCCGACGCCGCTTTCAACCATTTCCTTTTCTGCCATAACAACCATATCGGAGTCAAACGGTGCCAGAATATGAGGTGCTGCCTCCACCAGAGTCACTTTCATTCCTCTTTCCTTGAGGTTCTCCGCCATTTCTACGCCGATAAAACCGCCGCCGATTACCACTGCGCTGTTGATGCCTTTTCTATCCACATAAGCTTTGATGTGATCCGTGTCCGGAATATTTCTTAGGGTAAAAATTTTATCGCTGTTGATTCCGGGAATATTGGGTCTAATGGCTTTCCCACCCGGTGACAGGATCAGATAATCATAGCTTTCCTCATAGTTGCCATTCGTTTTACTTGCAACTGTAACTTTCTTGTTTTTTGCGTCGATTCCGGTGACTTCGCTGTTAATTCTGACATCGATATTGAATCGGGCTTTCATGGCCTCCGGTGTCTGAACCAGCAATTTGTTTCGGTCTTTGATGGTTTCTCCGATATAATAAGGAAGACCACAGTTTGCAAACGAAATATACTCGTCTCTTTCAAACATGACGATCTCCGCCGTTTCATCCAGTCTTCTTAATCTTGCTGCTGCAGATGCGCCGCCAGCAACGCCACCAACTATTAGTACTTTTTTATTCATTTCTATTCCCTCCAATAAGTTTTATTAATTTATATTGCGAAAGTCATGTTAATATCATAACTACCCCAATTTCTAATCATTATTAATTTGATTTTACTTTGTCTACGATTTTATCCGTTGTAACACTTTGCGCGCGATTGCATCGCTTTTTCTATATATTTGGATAACACGATATTGTCGATAAGCGTTCACCTTTATTCGGTGACTTCAACTGTCTCAGTGGTCTTCAGCAAACAGGGTTTTAATCAGATCAACAACACGCTCATTGCAGACTTTGTAGTTGATCTCCAGCCCATTCCTTTTTCCTTCCACAATTCCGGCCGCTCTTAACTTCTGTAAATGCTGAGATAATGTCGATTGGGGAACTTCCAGACAGAATTGCATATGAGAAACATTGCACCCTCCATTTTCGATCAAGCCTTTCACAATGCAAAGTCTTACCGGGTGAGCCAACACCTTTAGAATTTCAGCCTTCTCATGGTACTGGTCAAAATCTTTGTCCATGGTCCTTCCCTCCCTTCAATCATCATGTTTATTTTTATATCTGTATATTACGATATATAAATGTATTTGTCAATACATTTTTTTAATTTAATTCTTTATTTCGGCTCCGGCAAAAAAACAAAGAGGATAAACCATTTTAATCGGCTTATCCTCTGCAATTGATGCACTGCCGATGCGACGGCATCAATTATAAAACATCATCAATTATATTACTTCATCTTCTTTTTTAACTTGATTGTCCGGACCCGGTTGATTGATTTTTTCATGATACGCCAGTTTAACGCCAAACAGATAGATTAATGCGCCCAGTATCAGGAAAAACGGGATGACATAGACGGGGGTAATAAAAGCTGCCGGAAGCGTATTGTAGAGAGTGAGCGCTCCAAAAAACATGAATACCATTCCAGCAACCCACTTGATATAGATATCAGGGATGTGTTTAGCCATCCAGGCACCGCCTAGAATACCGATACCGTCTGCAATCAGCATGCCGGTTGTTGTTCCCATCAGGATAAAGAATGGTTGGGCACTTTCTGCAGCGATGGTGATGGTCATCAGCTGTGTCTTGTCCCCCATCTCCGCAATAAAAAAGGCAATTGCCACGGTGACGACCGGTCCGAATTTGTGTTTTTTCTCACCATCCTCATCGATTTTATCCCCACGCAAAGTCCAAAGGCCAAAAGCCAGGAAAGCGACCGCAGCAACAGTTTCCACGGTTTGCATCGGTATGACTGTACTCAGATAGGTACCGGCCAACACTGCCAGGGCGTGATTGAAGATGGTGGCAATCAGCACGCCCAGCATGACTTGCCCAACTTTATACTTGCTTGCCATGGCCATCGCAAGCAACTGTGTTTTATCCCCCATTTCGGCAACAACTACCAGCAGCATTGCCTTAATAAATTCTGACATCCAACATCCTCCTTAAATTTATATCACTAAAAAAGACCTTTAACACAACAGTATCATCTTCCTGATCATTGCCTTTTTCCATCCAAAATAACGATGCAAAAATATTTTTGATCAATCCAATAAAACCAATGTGTTAAAAGTCTCGCTTGACTGAAATCAGTCACGATAAAGCCAGACCCAAAGGTCAGCATGTTGACTTTATCACCGTATGGGCAGCTACTCCCTCTTAACGTCAATTACTATTTCATTAAACAACGCTTGTAATAGTATCATAAATCTTTCCGGCTGGCAAGATAAAACAAGCGAAACCGGATCTGATCGCATGACTATTCCTGATAACATCATATGCCGGAGTCGGCGACTGATTTTTCAACCAGGTCTTGTTCTTCTTTCCGCCTTTCTGCTTATAATAAATATTCTCGGTCACGATCTGCTATTTTCCTCAATACTCGGCATGGATTCCCGACAGCAACAACATTTTCGGGAATGTCATGGGTTACAACACTGCCGGCACCGATCACCGAATTCTCCCCAATGGTAACGCCTGGCAGAATCACGGCATTGGAACCGATCCATACATTGTCTTCAATTCTGATGGGAATTGAAAACATGGTTCCCGGTCTGCGAAGATCTGGATCAATCGGATGACCGGTTGGGGTAATCGTGACATTGGGTGCGATCTTCACATTGTTACCGATATAGATATCAGCATCATCGATCAGCACCAAATTGAATTTGGCATAAAAATTATCTCCAATATGTACGTTCGTTCCGTAGGCCAGATGGACAGGTGGCTCAATCAAAACATGTTCGCCCATATCGCCAAGCATCTCTCTCAATAATTCTGTCCGCCTTGCTTTTTCGCCGGGACGGGTATGGTTATAATCGTAAACCAGTTCTTTACATCTTACGCGTTCCTCTTCAAGGCTTTCCCATATTTCGCAAAATAGTAGCCCCTTTTTTATTTTTTCTCTGATCGATACCATTGCTATGCCCTTACTACTCATTGGTAGCCCCTCCTTAATTTCTTAACTGCTATATACCCGTGTTAAAATGATATAATCCGAGCGTATTGCATATTATATTTCTCCGGCTCAATCTTTTCTTCAAAATGGCGAGGCGATCCGATGTCTACGTAGGTTTGCAGATAGAAAAAGAGACCGAAACAGCTACCTGAAAAGTTAGCTGCTTCAGTCTCTCGGGATTAACACTTTCTTAATGGCGCACTATTCTTTTACAACCATCACGGAGCATGGCGCTGCCGCAAGGACTTTTTTGGTCGTCGATCCGACGAAGAAACGTTTGGCCGGACTGAATCCTCTTCTGCCCATTAAAATCAGATCGTATTTTTCATCTTCCGCAAAATCCACGATTTCCATATCAACTATGCCGAAGAGTACTTTTTTATTCATCGCAACACCTGTGCTGCTGTATCCTTTGATGAGCGCATCCAACAATTTTCCCGATTCCCTGGATGCCGCGGCCTCGATTTCATCCTGCATTTTAATAAAATTCTGCGGGACTGTCGCGGTTTCATAGTAAGGTAAATCGATGTGTACTACGGTAAGAAACGTCACCTCACTGCCAAATTTCTCTGCCAGCTCGACAGCCTGAGCCGCCGCTTTGAGAGAAATTTCTGAACCGTCCACGGGTACAAGTATTTTTTTCATTGGTGTTTCCTCCTTGATTTCATACTTTTTTTATACCCCCGTGAAAACCGTCTAATCGCAAATCATCTTTAAACCCGTCTTTTTTTCCATAAACGGTTATCTCAGCCATCATCCATCTTCCCTGTTACCATTTTAATTTGAATCATTATTTGTAGAAGGCGCCAATCGTTGCCGAATAGCGTTTCATGGACGCGCCGGTATTGGAATAGCCAATCATATCCAATAAATTGGCGCTTAACAATGCGTCAACCTCCTGCAGAAATGCGTCATTCTCGCTTTTCATACTATCTCGCAGCGTTTTTACCTCAGTCGCTACTTCACTCGTGCCATCCGGCTTATACGTGCCATCTTTCACACCCTCCTGAATTTTCCAGGCCGCCTGATTTCCGTAATCGGCGGAGCGTTTGAGAGATTCATGGGCACCATACATGAGATGATCAGCCGGCAGATTAAGGCATTTAACCAAGTTTCCTGCCGCCATCAGTTCATCCGTCATTTCGACAACAGTCGCGACGGTACTTTCATCGTATTCGATCTTTTCTTCCGTCTTCTCTGTTTCTTCCGTTTTTTTACTGTCTTCTTCAGTCGTTGTGTCTGCGGTTGCACCAGTGGAATTAGTCGCTTCCGCTGGTGTCGTTGTCTCCGTAACGCCCAGTGCTTTTTCAATTTCAGCATAGTTCTTATAACAAGCGATATAGTTGTTAACCACATCACAGCCGATATACTCGGAAATTCCAGCGCCTTTTGCGGGATAGCTGCTTGCCAATTTTATTTTTTCAGCCATTGTTTTACTATCTTCATAATCACCCAATAAGGTGAACATGGCACTGGCATCATAATAATCGCCTTGTTTATAATAAGTCTGAGCCTCAGTATAGCGGCTCTTTTTTTCAGCCAGCTCAGCTTCGTTGGCTGAAGTTTTTACGCCACCAGACAGCATTCCACTTTTCAATATGAAAAAAGCAGCACCTGCCAGGATTAAAATCACCAACAGAATTGGCAACCCAATTTTAATCAGTTTGCCCTTCGATTTTTGCTCTTTTTTCTCTGATAACAGCGTTTCTTTTTGTCGCCTTTTTTTTGCCGGTCTCTCTTTTTTGGGTTTTTTCTCTTTTTCTTTTTTTACTTTTGGTTCTTTAGGGGGTCGGTTTTTTCTCGCCACTTCGACATTTCCTCCAGAATTATTTTTCAAGTTTCAAAATATAATGTTCTGACCCTCATATTTTGATTGATACATAACACATTTTTTCAATACTCAGCTTTTTTCACTTCATCGGAATATTCAATGCGTCTACTTCTATTTTCAGCATTATTTACAGATATTTTATCATTAACCTGGAAGAAAATCCATCAATCACGCGGTAAGAGCGGGTAAATATTTGTGTCAACGTTTCCAGAAAAATATTTCGTATTCAGATCCTGTTATTTTCGTGTTACAATAGTTTAGATTTAGGCACATGATAGTATCATACTGATTGCGATCGTCATTGACCGTTAAATTCAATTTGTTGGTACTATAAAACACGGAGGAAATAATAATGGTTTCACAAATCTTTACACTATTATTCTTATTGGGAATTCCTTTTCTCATTTATGGAATTTACAACTTTATAATCGGATTGTTTGGTTACACTCGGTACAATAAATATTCGCCGACACAGCCAAAGCATCGCATGGCAGCCATCATAGCTGCGCGAAATGAGGAATTCGTTATCGGTAATCTGATTGACAGTCTGCACCAGCAGGATTATCCTCAGGAGCTCATGGATGTCTATGTCATCCCCAACAATTGCACCGATAATACCGAAGGCGTTGCCCAAGCTCATGGCGCCAAAACATTCAACTGTTCGGGCAAAGTAACGTGCAAGGGTGATGCGCTGACACAGTTTTTTGACTACATCTTCAGCGAAAATGATATTTACGATGCTTTCTGTGTCTTTGATGCGGACAATGTCGTTGATAAGCATTTTTTCTCGGCAATGAATAATGTCCTCGCCTCCGGCGAAAAAATTGCCCAGGGTTATCGGGACAGCAAAAACCCCAGTGATTCCTGGATTTCCGGCTGTCAATCGGTTTTCTACTGGACCTTGAATCGGTTCCTGAATCTGGCCCGTCACCGTCTGGGTTTGTCAGCGGCTTTGAACGGTACCGGCTTTATGATGTCGGCGGAACTAGTCAGAGAAGATGGTTTTAAAACCTATAGCCTCACCGAGGATATTGAATTTACCACCCAATGTGTCATCAATGGCTACCGGGTCGCATGGGCCCCGGAAGCGATCACCTTTGATGAACATCCTTTGACCTTTCAGCAATCCTGGTCTCAGCGCAAGCGATGGTCAACCGGCATCGTTCAGTGTTTTGATCGATATTCCGGGCAATTGTTTGATTGTTATAAGAAAAGCAAGAATTTCTGTGCCATTGACATGCTCATATTCCTGATCGCCCCCTACGTTCAAGTGCTCACCTTCATCTATACGGTTTGCTCTTTTATCATTTTTGGGATGCTCTATATCACCACCAGTATTTGGTCCAGCGCCATGACTTTTGCGGTTGCTTTTTCTGTTGGCGGTCTCATTACCAGTGTGCTGTTTACCGTGATGGTTCTCTGGTTGGAAGGCAAGCGAATTAAACAAGTCAATCATGTTTCAATTTTTTCCTTCTGGTTTTACCTGGTCTCCTGGATTGCCATCAATGTTTCGTGTTTCATGAAGCCCATCGATATCTGGGAACCGATTGAACACACCAAAAGCCTTAAAATTTCACAATTGGCCAAATAAATAAGACAAAGAGGTGAACTGATGACTCAAGTACTGCTATTGACTTCAAAAAAGCGTGTTGAACAATTTTCCGATTTACCAAATATTCCGGATGACTGGCAGCTTATTTTTGGCGAAGAACTGAAAACGGATGCGGAAATCCTGGAAGCTTGCGGCAGCGCCGATTATATTTTTGCCGATGCCATTCGTGAAGTCAGCCGAACGCTGATTGATAATATGAAAAACCTGAAGCTGATTCATTCGGAAGGTGTGGGCTATAATAAAATCGATATCATTGCCGCCAGAGAAAAGGGTATTTATGTCTGCAATAACAACGCCGTCAACTCGGAAACCGTCGCGGAGCATGCGATCCTCCTGATGCTGGCTTTGCAGCGGAGACTTTTGGAAGGCGATCAAATGGTCCGCTGCGGCAAACAGATCACAGCCAAAGGATCCTTTATTTTAGACGGCATCCCCGAACTCGGCTCAAGTCATGTCGGGCTTGTTGGATTTGGTTCGATTGCAAAAGAAACAGCCAAAAGACTAAAGCCGTTCGGTTCCAAAATCAGCTATTTTAATCGCTCCAGAAAAATCGAGGCGGAAAGAGAACTGGGAATGACCTATCTTTCAATTGAAGAACTGTGTAAACAATGCGATATCATCAGCCTGCACCTGCCCGTGACGCCGGAAACGACCGGCTTGATCGATCAAGCGAAGCTTGCAGTCATGAAACCGACCGCGTTTCTGATCAATACTGCCCGCGGAGAACTCGTCGTTCAGGAAGATCTTGTGGCCGCATTGATGAATGAGCAAATCGCAGGAGCGGGTTTAGACACGATGTATCCTGAACCGGTTACACCGGATAATCCGCTTCTTAATCTGCCCGAAGCATCTCGGTATAAACTGCTTTTTTCACCACATATTGCCGGCACAACAAAACCGGCTTTTGAAAAAATGCACAAAACAGTCTGGGCAAATATCCTGGCCGTTTCAAATGGAGCGAGGCCGATTAATATTGTGAACGGTTTGTAAGTATATTAATTGTTCTAAAACAAAGTTGAAAATATCGACCACTTGAGTTATAATTGATAAGCGTCATCAATCATGCGGAGAAGTATCGAAGTGGTCATAACGAGCCGCACTCGAAATGCGGTTGCCTGCAAGGGCACGTGGGTTCGAATCCCACCTTCTCCGCCATTAAAATCAACTAAAACTTTCGTATTTTATTAACCTTTTCATATAATAAAGAACCGCCAATAAACAGATTTCTCTACACTGTTTATTGGCGGTTCTTTATTATGTTATCTCATTTTCTTCGTCATTTTGTTTCGGTCGTCTAGGCAACAGAAACCGCCATGCCTTCTTCCATAAATCACTTTACGCACTGTTATTATCTTTTTTATTTGTACCTAATTTTTGTGCATTGTCTCATTTTTTTTATTTTTGTTGGAAGAAACAGTAAATTTATCCCGTTATATGTAATGTACAGAAAATGCAGGGAGGTATAACTTGTTGAAAAAAGTTAGCGAAAAATCAAATAATTCATTTGTTACAACTGATATTAAAAATCGATACGAAATCCTATCGGTCCGGAATCTGACTAAAAGTTATGACACATTCAAACTAAAAGATGTGTCTTTCACCCTTGATCCGGGTACCATCATGGGGTTCGTTGGTCGCAACGGTGCCGGTAAAACAACCACACTCAAAGCCATGGTAAATCTGGTTCACAGTGACAGTGGAAATGTCAGTTTCTTTGGCATGGATATAAAAACGCATGAGTCTGAAATCAAGCAGCACATTTCATTTTCTTTTGGCGGTGTGGATTACTATCTTCAAAAAAAGCTGTCATCCATAACCGACGTCTATCGTCGATTTTATGATCAATGGGATGAAAAAGCCTACCAGGATTATCTCAATCGATTTGAACTGGATCCGAAAAAGAAAGCGAAGGAACTCTCACAGGGAATGCGTGTTAAGTACAGCCTCGCTCTGGCGCTATCCCACCACGCGGAAATATTGATTTTGGATGAGCCCACAAGCGGTCTTGATCCGGTATCCCGGGATGAAATTCTGAACATTTTTGAAGAGGTCGTGGATGAACATCAGACGAGCATTCTTTTTTCTACCCATATCACTTCCGATCTTGAAAAATGTGCCGACAAAATCACCTATATAAAAAATGGTCAGCTCGTCGTGAGTCAGGAGATGAAATCATTTACCGATTCCTATCTTCTTGTGAATGGCTCCAGTGACCAGCTTACAGAATCATTGCAGAATACGATCATCGGATGCCACGAACGCAGGGGGGAATTCTCCGGATTGATCCGACTACAGGATTCCGGAGTTACCCAGGGAATTAAAACCGCCCCGGCCGATCTGGAATCGATTATGGTTCATATCGAAAGGAAACAAACAAAATGAAAAACATGTTGTATAAAGAATTTAAACTCTCTGTCCACCCAACCTGCTATCTGTTTCTCTTGCTGTCATCGATGCTCCTGATTCCGAATTATCCGTACTACGTTTCTTTTTTCTATCAGACGCTGGGTATCTTTTTTATTTTTGTGGGGGGACAGGCCAATAATGATGTGTATTTTACAACTCTGCTGCCCATTCCCAAGCGGGATGCGGTGAAAGCACGCTGCATGACGATCGTCATCCTGGAGCTTTTACAGATTGTTGTTTCCATTCCCTTTGCCATTATCCGCGGCACACTGATACCGCTCGAAAACCAGGCTGGAATGGAAGCCAATGTCGCTTTTTTCGGTCTGGTCTTTGTGATGTTCGGTCTTTTCAACCTCTCATTTCTCACTTTGTTTTATAAAACAGCGTACAAAATGGGTGTTCCCTATCTTTTCGCCTGCATTTCAATGACCGTTTTTGTTGGTCTTTCTGAACTGGCGATTCAGCTCACGCCGGTCCTGAAAACAACAATGGACACATTTAATCCCGTCTATTTGCCCCAACAGCTGATGGTTCTTCTGGTTGGAATTTTGATTTTTGTGCTCCTGACCATTCTTTCCTACCGAAAAGCAGCAGCTCATTTCGAGCAGATTGATTTATAGCGATGGATGAACGTTTAAGATCGCGAATTTCAGGGTTGTGTTGAAAATCGCGGCTGGCTGGATAGGATTTGAAATATTTATCACTGGCGGCCATTTCTGAAATGCGTATCCCTTTCAAAGATGGGTACAAAGTTACCAAACGAATTCTTACGCAAACTCCGATTGATGTTGATCTGAGTTGCCTAAAGAAGCGATTGAAAAGGAGGAAATGTAAAGTGAGAAAACTGTCCAAACTGATGTCTTTGTTGTTGGTGATGGCGATGATATTCATGAGTGTACCCGGCGCCGCTCTGGCTACCGAAAAAGATGGTGCGAATACGGCTGCTGACGAAACCACGATTGTTGTATTGACAGCCGAAACAAAAGCGGTTCCGGATGAAGCTGCACCCCTTTCAGCGACAAACAATGATGCGGATACAACCCTGGCAACGGCTACTCAAGGCACCGACGCAACCCTTCCGGTTGTTGCCACAACCGATAATTTAGCAGTCACAACCGCAGCTACAACCGTTCCGGCCGCTGACATGGCCGTTGCAACAACCACTGTTGCCGCACAACCGGCAACAACACCGGATGAAACCATCATTGCTGACGAAGAAACCATCACCGCAATGACAGCCACTTATCTCAAATTAACACTAACGGGTGGAACAGTCGTCGATGTACTGGTAAATCCAACCGGTACGAATTACATTTTTGATGCAGCAGCAAATGAATTGACGCTCGACAATTTTACCGGTGAAGAGCTGAATGCAATCTCAAATGCAGATACCTTTAAACTCGTTCTGCTCGGTACCAACGTACTGAAAACCGACTTCAGTTTTGCCGTTGATGTTCAGGGCGATCTGAATATGAGCGGAACCGGAACCCTGATAGCTGAGGGACAGGCAACAGGTGGCAATATTGGCGGCGGTATTTTTGCCAGCAAAGGGATCACGATTGACAGTGGAACTTACGATATCACGGCAATCGGAAGCGCCAGTCCCGGCAATGACATCGCTTTTGGGATCTTGTCCTGCGGTTTGACAAGTGACCTCATTGTCAATGGCGGAAACATCAATGTTACGGCCATTCAGAATGGCGGGAAAGCAGCCTATGGCCTGTATTCTTTTGGTGATTTTGTTGCCAATGGCGGCAATATTGATATTGCCACCGACAGCACCAGTGCCGATAGTACCGGCATCTGGGCTGCTGACGATATCGTCTTCAACGGCGGATATACCACGATACGTTCCAAGACCGATACCGGTACCGCTAAATGTTTGTCAGCCCATAGCTGGGTTGTCATCAACAATGGCGTTCTCGATCTGTGCGCAACCGGCGGCATCAACCCACTGGCGATCTCTGGTGAAGAAGGTGTCTTCATTAGTCCGTGCTACGGAGATGTTGATCTGACCGCTTCCTGTCTGTATCTTGAACCCTTATGTGGCAAAGACAAAAGCCATTTCAAACATCACCATGCTGCATCATCCAATCCCAAAACAGGAGTCGAAACCACGGCAACCGATGCAGTCATCGCCGGTCTATCCCTTCTGGCCCTGATGGGTGCTGCGGTTGCGATCGGCAAACGAAAAAAACAGATGTAGTTCTTTTTTCCAACAGCTACGCCTTAATGGATGATGACTTATGCCCGTCAGGTTAGACCTTGCATCACCGGTTGAGTAAATCCCCGGCAAACTCCTTTTCTGATGAATTTTGTCCCCAAATTATCATCATCAGAAAAGGAGTTTTTTTGCAAGTGCAGAACCAACGGTATCATTCCAATATCCGCTGATATTTTAAACCAGAAATAATGGAAAATCGGAATCTAAAATGATATAATTAAAAAAACAATTCATTTCTTATCGATTGGCGGTAAATATTTTACTGTAAACACTTTTTTTTAATTTTACCCAATATTAAGTTAAACTACAATTCGTTCTTAGGAGGTTTTATATGCGTTTAGTTACTCGTTCAGATTTTGACGGTTTAATATGTGGAATGCTGCTGAAAGAGGCCGGTATCATTGACGACTGGATTTTTGTTCATCCGAAAGACTTGCAGGATGGTCTCTTTAGCCCAACTGAAAATGATGTTCTGGCCAATGTTCCCTATGTCCCTGGTTGCGGCATGTGGTTTGACCACCATTCATCTGAACAGGATCGTCTGGGGTGGAACCAGGCAGTTAAAGGCGAAAGTCGACTGGCGCCTTCGGCCGCCCGAATCATTTATGAATACTATGGCGGCGCGGCACGCTTCCCCAGTTATGAAAAGATGATTCTTTCTGTTGACAAGGTGGACTCCGGAAATCTGACCAAAGAGGAGATCTTAAATCCTACCGGCTGGATTCTGTTGGGATTCATCTCTGATCCCAGAACCGGGCTTGGCCGATTCCGAAATTTCAGAATCAGTAATTACCAGCTGATGGAACAGCTCATCAATCATTTTAGAAATATAACCATTGAAGAAATATTGGAACTGCCCGATGTTAAAGAGCGGGTGGAGCTTTACCGGGAACAATCCAGACTCTTTGCCGATATGGTCAAGGCGCACACAAAAGTCGTCGACAACGTCATTCTTTCTGATTTGAGAGATGTCGAAACCATTTACACCGGAAACCGCTTTATGGTTTACAGTCTTTATCCCGATCAGAATGTTTCTCTCTGGATTGTCGATGGTAAACAAAAACAGAACGTCTCAATTGCCTGCGGCTACAGCATTCTCAACCGAACCTGTACCGCGGACATTGGAAAACTGATGTTAGAATACGGCGGCGGCGGTCATCAAATGGTCGGAACCTGCCAGGTTCCCTATGACGATGCTGATTCAACCATCGCAGCAATCACCAGTGTGTTGAAAAACAAATAGACACTCGGTCTTTAACATGTTAAATTATTTTAAAAAACACTTTATTTACGAACTTCTTTTGATATAATATAAATAAAAATAATTATTATCAGGAGGAGAGATGGCTAACCAACGTGAGAATATTTTATCCCTGGCGACTGAACTGTTTTATGAACAGGGGTATAACAACACTTACTTTTATCAGATTGCAGACGCTTTAAACATCACCAAACCCTTGATTTCTTATTATTTCAAATCAAAATCCTTGCTGGCAAAAGAAGTGTCTGACAAGTTCACTATCGGAAATAAAAACACCATTGCATTCAAGCTTTACAATCATTATTTCAATTGCATTGAAAAGCAATATGATTTACAGCTAAGTACGGCTATTGAAATTCGGCTGTCCGAAATGCTATGCTTTATCGATCCAAAGGCGGCTCGATTTGTGCAGGAAAGTAACAAAGATAATTATGAAATCTTATTTATTTCCCATTACAAAGATCTCTATAAGATCCATGACCGCCAGTATCATCTGAACATCAACCATAAAAACGACGAAATCAGTATGCTGGCCCGTGGTGCCATCGCAGCCACCACTGCAATACGTTTGGGATATTTAAATGATGAATTCAGCTGCACCATGTCGGAGTGTCTGGATTACATCACCACTGTGCATTTCCGATTTATGCGTGTTGACGAAAAAAGGATTGCCGAACTGGTTAAAATGAGTGCTGAAATTATTGATGCCATTGGTTTCGAATTTAATCCATATTTTAAAATTGAGTAACAAAAAAGCCGGATTTCCGGCTTTTTTAAAAATTGTCGTTTTTTAGAACTTTCTCGAGAAACACTCGGGACACATCCGGATCAAACTGCGTTCCGGAACAGCGTATGATTTCAGCAACGGCTTCCTCTTCACTCAGACCCTTCCGGTAGGAACGGTCGCAGGTCATGGCATCGAAGGCATCCGCCACTCCGATTATCCGGGCCTGAAGGGATATTTCCTTCCCGATAAGATTCTTGGGGTAGCCCTTCCCGTCCCAGCGCTCATGATGCTCAAATACATATCGGGCGATTTCCAGAAACTCGTCGGAGGAACTCAGGATGCGGAATCCAATCTCCGGATGCCTCTGGATTTCCTGAAATTCTGAGGCATCCAGTTCGGCCTCTTTATTCAGGATGTTTTCATCAATTCCCATTTTTCCGATATCATGCATCAACCCCGCCACTCCCATTTGATTGACGATGTCTTTTCCCAGGTTCATTTCTTTTGCAATCTGTTTGCATAATTTTCCCACCCTTTTCGAATGGAGCATCTCCCGGCGGCTTTTGGCATAAAGGGCATTCATAATCAGATCGATGGTTTTGCTCTTGACGCTTGAACTCTCATATAGTTTGTGCCGATACATATCGTCTTCTGCATGCTTATAGATTTCCTGGATATCCTGCTCCATATTATCCTTGGTTTCATAGCCAAATGAAATCGAGAGATCCAGCGCGCCGATCCGTTCTGATAAAGATCTTGCTCTCAGCTCGTTGACAATTTCAGCTACCTGAAAACTATCCGTTTCAGGCAAGATGACAATAAATTCATCCCCCCCCAATCGTGCCACAACACTGCCTTCCGGACAAGTTGATGAAATGATGTGCGCGGCTTTAACCAGCAGCTCATCGCCCATGGTATGGCCAAAGGAATCATTGATGAGTTTCAGTCCGTTGACATCCGCCATAATCATCGAGATCGGCAGATTTTCCGGCCTGTCAAGCTTGATCAATTCCGCTTCATAAAAACGTCGGTTATATAAACCCGTCAGGTAATCGTGATAGCTTAAGTAATTGATTTCCAATTCGGCCTTTTTACGATTGGAAATATCCGTGATGATCATTGCAAACTGCCTGTACCGCGGCGAATAGACGACAACTTCCACATATTTTCCTAATCCCTTTAAAAAATCTTCATACTGATAGGCTTCTCCGCTTATTGCGACCTGCACCAGTTCTTCGATATGTGCATCATCAATTTCTTGAAGCAACTCCCTTGAGCGTTTTCCGATAATGTCTTCCCGATTCCGTCCGATCAGCTTGGCAAAGCTTTCGTTGGCATCAACAAAATAGAAATCAGTCACTTTTCCGGACTCATCCTGAATCACTTCGTGAACAGCCAGTCCCTGGGTCATTTGCGTGATCAGCAACCGATGCTTTTCTTCACTTTCCTTTAAAGCTTTCTTGGCGCGATGACGTTCGGTAACATCAGTCAGAATGAAACTGGTAAGTTTCCTTTTTCGTTGAAAAACGTTTTTGTTGACATAAAACCACCTGGCTTCATGATTAACCATAAATTTAACCGGGATCCGTAAAGCATCCCCTCTATCAAGAATTCTCACGATCTCTCTGGTATTTTTTTTCTGTTCTTTCCAGAATTCCTCCGCTCTTTCGTTCAGATAGAGAATTTCATTGTAGGAATTGATCAGAAATGTCATTTCATCCATATTAATGAATGTGTTTTTCCAGCGATTGATTTCCAATTCAAAAAAATCATTTTTTAATTCGTTGATTCCGATTAGAGACAAGACCAGAAAAATAACCGCTGGAGTCGGATCAAAATAAATGTCTGAACCGGAAGCGACGAATAACAACACAAACCAAGGCAACTGAAAGGTTATAAACAAGAAGCGGTAGCTTTTTTTCGAACTGACTGTCTTTGATTTTCGCCATGCTTTTGGAAATGCGATCATCGAGAAAAGTAAAACCGCCGCATAATAAGCTAGAATAAAATAGTAACCGCATGCTTTCGTGGTATAGGCAACGCCAAATCCATTAAGCGGCAGCAATTTGATGCTCTGATAAATCCAGTGATGTACTGGGTCGGTCAGAAAGACGATCCACAAAGCACCTGAAATTGCCATCAGTAAAGCTTTTATTCCGATCTGAACATTTGTTTTTGTTATGTCCGCGATAAAGAGAATTGCAAAAGCCGGAATAAACAGGATCCCCAAAAATTCGAAGTTTCTGACCAAAATAAAGGTATTATAGTCGACACAATTAAGCTCAAGAAAATAGCCCATTGCATAAACCGCCGAGGCGAACATTAAGTATGAAAATGAGTTAGTCAGTCCATTTACTTTTTGCTTAAACAATCGGGTCCCGACGAAAACATAGGCAAGAGATATGATCGGAATCGTATATATCAGCAGCGTCAACAAAATTTTTTGAAAATTCATCGCAAGTCCTCACCAAATAAAATTTATCGTGCAATCAACATCTGTGTACCTTAAAAAAAAATCTGTTATCCAGCAAAATTATCTTATATTATACTACAGTTTATAATTCCAAATCAAAAGAATATTGGAATTATCTGTCACCAATGCGTAAGAAAGCAAAGCCAGCAATTAACTTCTTTTTGCTGTGGCTCTTGAAATTATACATCGGTTCTGTTTTTTCATATTTTTCAATCTGCGCGCTTATTTATTGCTCCCGAAAAAGCCTTTCTCTCCGCTCTCATAACTGCCTTCGTAAATATTGCCAAGTCTGCCGTCGATTGACAAATTGTCCCCCGACCTGAAAAGATGACCGTTGATGATGCATTCCTTCCTGGAATCATTGACTTCCAGACCGCTGCACTGGACAATGCAGATTTTGCCAATGCTGGTCGCTGCCACCGCCGCGTGGGATGTGATGCCGCCTTTAGCGGTAATCAGGCCATCGCAGACAAAGATCAGGGGAATATCATCCGGCACGGTATCCGGACGGGCCAGAATAATTTTTGCCGCTGGGTGCTGCCTTTTCAGCCGGTCCATATCTTCCATATCAAATGCCAGCAGACCTGAGAGCACCTCGCTGCTCATGCCGATGCCGTGACCGATCAGTTTCATTTCATCGGGTGGCAGCAAAAATCCGGAGAACGCCATTTTCTTTTTCAGATCCTGATTTCTGGTCTGGAGCAGATACAGATCCTCGGCCCGATCCGATTCGAAGGTGAATTCTATCTCCTGATGAACAAAGCCATACTCCTCAATCAGACGGTTGGCATAATGAACAAGCTTTTGATAGATTTTTGGAAATCCCGATTCGAGGGACATGCCGCTGTCCCGATAATCCTTCCGGCGCTGCTCCTCACTGATTGGCAGCGTATTGACCAACCCGGACACCACGTCCTCGCCCTGACTGCAGAGGGCAAAATCGCCATAGAGGTTAATCCCGGAATGGCCGTTAAACGGACTGGTGGTAAAGACCACCCCAGTGCCGGACCGGGGCGACAGATTGCCCATCACCATTTTCTGAACGACCACTGCCGTTCCCCAGTTATCGGCAATCTGCAGATGATTGCGATAATAGACCGCGCTTTCAGACGACCAGGAATCCAGCACCGAGCGGATCGCCTGCTTTAACTGTTTGAACGGGTCTTCTTCGATTTCGATGCGGTAGTCTTGCAGCACCATTTTATAGCTCTCGGCAATCGCCTTCATCTGTGCTGCGGTAAACTGAATTTTCAAATCGATGCCCTGTTGTTCCTTGTGCTCCTTGATAACCCGATCAAAAACATCCCGATCAATCCCGTAGGCCATCCCCCAGCTTTGCAGAAAACGCCGGTAGCAGTCCCATGCTGTCCAACCATATCCTTTTTGCTGGCTGTAGGCCTCTGCTATTGCCTCGTTCATGCCCACATTCAAAAATGTTTTCATCGCCCCAGGCAGGGAAATGGATGAACCGGAACGAATTGAGAAAAATAGCGGGTTGTCAGCTTTTCCGTAACGCTGGCCAGTTAATCCTTCAATGACTGCAATATGGGACTCGATCAGCAGATCGATGTCGGCCATCATGTCCGGATGGCTTTCGATCGTGTCCTTATGCCGGAATACCTCGGTTGTGATCACAAATCCCGGCGGAACGGAAAAGCCGTAGGTGATCAGCTTCTTAAGGAAATAAGCCTTTGCCCCCAGAAATACCGGGTTGTCGATTTTATCAGAGTTCTGCGTTAACAGGCTGAAGGTCAGATCCAGGTCATAGGTCAGCATGCTTTGAATAATCGTGTCGGAGTAGTCTTTCATCATACTTCTCAGTCCATTGAGGGTGTCCGTGATGTAGTTATCCAGATTCTGGACCAGAAAAGCCGTGGACAGATTGTCGCGCAGAAATTTTTCTGACTCCACATGGTATAATTTACGTTTATCCTCATGCTGACCTTCACCTTTTTTGTCCAGAACCTGGGGTATAATCGCCTTCATTGGCATCTCATAAAGATCAAAAAAGTACTCCCGGATCATCTGCTTGATATCATTTGCCATAAACTGAAAAATATTGATGTACTGATCGATGGAAAAGCTGGGCGATGTCAGCCCGAATTTTAGCATATCAAGATGGGAATTGAATCCCTGATTGCGGATTCCGTCAAGTGCCAGCCCTTCCTTGAAAAGCACCAGAATTTGATAAATCTGGCGAAAGGTCTTTGCGGTAATGTATTCGGAATGAGCCGGCTGGGTGATTGTGACCATGAGTTTCGCAACGACGCGTTCCAGCCGGTACATCAACCCCAACGCATCGAATTTCGGCTCTGCATATTCACCGTACATCGAAGGGATGTCCGCGGCAATATGACGCTTGTAGTAAATGATTTCGGAAGCCTCATTTTTCTTCGGATCCAGTATGATCTGCTTCAGATGGTGCATGAGCCGGTAAATCTCAATGATGGCGTCTTCTCTCCGATTGCTGATCAGATAATTCTTAAGGTCAGTCAGATCACCAGTGATCTGCAGGCTGTAGCCATTAATCATTGCCAGAACGTCTTCGGATTCAAACGAATATTTTTCCAGCAGCAGAAAATAAACCCGAAAAATATACAACACCCTCTCAACATCCAAATTGGCATCAGCTGAAATCCCATTCAGGGCGTTTCTGATGGTTTCGATATCCAGCTTAAGAATCTCATCCGGACTGGCTGCGAGCACCGCACAGAGACGAATCATCGTTTGATGGGGTTTCAGAAAACACGGATTCGCCTGATCCAAATTGCTGTAGATATCCATGGGAATGATGTCCCTTAGCGGTTCCCTGTTTCCGTCCCCCCAGTAATTGATGATTTTTCTGGTCAGATCAATGTGGGTATTATTGCTCTCGATATGAATCTGCTTGCGCATAAAATGGATCAGCCGGTCTTTTCGCCGGGAGGCTTCATCGATGGCCGTTGTCGCATCGCGAAGTTCTCCCTCGGCGCCGATTTCCTTGAAATAGACGGGAAAAATTCGCGCCAGCTGCTTGATTTCACGATAAACCGGCGTGATATCCGAATTCAGGAGTCTGGTGATATCTCTTTGAAACAAATCGGTATCGGAAATGAAAATCCCCCCCAGTTTTAAATTCACAATCAGAGCAGCCAAAAGTTCCCGCATAACCATGGGGTTTTCCTCTATCAATTCCAGCCAGACACGGATATTTTTGACATGATTGGAATCAATGAGAATCTGCCAGTCGTTATTGAGACTCAGTTTTCCCGGATAATGAAAGCCCTGCATAATCAGTGCTTTGGTAAAATATTTGATATTGCCCGCATCCCCGGTGGCGATAATCTCTTTTCCCAGCGTCAGGACGCAATCCAGCACCGTGTCGCCGTGCTCCCCCTTCAATTCCTGAAACTCTTTCATGATCGTATTAAGAAAATCGGTGATATCGTTAGAATTCAGCTCATCAAAAATGTTTCTCAGATTGCGGTTCACATCATAAATCAGATGATCGTTGAGGGATGTCATCCCCGGCAGATGCAGCAGATAGTAAAGATAATATAGTGTTTCCAGGTGGGACGTGAATTTTTCCGAGAAACTTCGAAAATAATCGGCAATATCATTGTAGAACATCAGCTTCTCAAAATCATTCCAAACCTTGGCCTGACTCCGTTTCTCCCGGAGTTGCGCAAAAAAGGGATGGCCGATTTCTGTGATCGTTTCGATCCGCATTTGATGAAAAAGCGCCTGCTTCGAATCAAACCATTCTTCGGCCAGCGAGGTGCTTTCCCAGTAATCGATGCAGCCCGCGGATAAATTGGCCATCATTTCCAGGATGGCGGGCGCGAATTCGGGATAATCGGCAACTTTACTTAAATAGATTTTAAAAAATCCCGAAATCTTTACATATAAAAGTTCGTTCAGCGCCATATTTTCTTTCAGAACGTCGATACCGAATTGAATAATCGCCTTCGGGCAGTCATCCAGCTTAGCCAGCTGATCGATAAAACGAATCAGCACCTGACTGAGTAGGGCTTTTTGGCTGTCTTCCAGTTTGGAATTCAGAACCGACTGGATAATCGCGAGCAGCACGCGCAGCGCCTCTTCGGAATCCTCAAGGGCGTGATACAGCCATAAATCTCCAAGACAGATGGTCTGGAGTGACTCGATGACATATTGATTATTGCGGTATCTGTGATTTAATTCCACGAGAAATTCATGGGTTCTTTTATAAATTCCCCAGTACGGTTTTGACAGTTCACCAAACCACTGCTGCCTGTCCGGTATTGTGATGTTGGTTTCCCGGGTCTGGGTAAGATTGGCTTCCAAAGCCTTTGAATAAAAAACATCAGCCATTTTTTTATCCCCCCCACTTTCGAACGTAAACGTTTTCTTCTTGTGGTTAGTATAGCACAATCCATCAAATAAAAGTGCTGCCGTCGAAAAATTTTACTGGTTTTTTGATCAAATCAGCAAACAAATTTTCGACAACAACACTTTTTTATACTTATTTTCTGATTTCTTCGCTAAACAAATTTCACATAAAGCTTGTCTTCACGGTACTGCGCACTTTCCACTCTTTTGCTCTTCAATACTTCCGGCAGGACGAAGCAACGTTTCTGATTCTTGATCTGAATCATCAGCTCATTGCCCTTCTGGCCCATATCCATTTCACTTTTTTCCGTAAACGGCACATTGAGAATATAGTAATAGTCGTCGTTTTCTTTTTTCACTTCAAAGATTTTATCCGCAAACAGAACTTGTGTGGGATCCGTCGCGCCGAAAATTGCTTCAGCTGCTTTAAGCAGCACGTCTTGCGATTTCAGTTCCTTATTCAGCAGCATCAGTGTGAAAATCGGCACACCGGAAAAACTTGCTCTGATTTCGTTGAGGCCTTCTTCCTGAAGGCTGATCCATTTGCTGAAATAACCGTCCAATGCCTGTCTGGGATAGACCTTGTTGACAATGACCGCATCGATATTATAGTTATACAGATGAAGATAGGTAAAATTGCGTTTCGCTTCCTTGATGACAATCCGTTCGGGGGTGGTGACAATGCGGATACTCAGAATTTTTGGATCGGTCATGATGGTCTGGAGCTGACAGAGCTTCTGGTTGAGTCTTTCGATATCATCAAAGACATTGTCTTCCGGCATCGGGATTTTCATGACTTTTTCAACCATCGGGCCCGCCACCTTGTTGGCTTTGCGTTTGATCGGAAGCATAGTGGTAATCATATTGCCGAACATTTCCGGAAACTTCAGTAACGACATGGTTTCCCCGGTTGGGGCACAGTCCACGATTAAAAGATCATAGCGGTTCTGCTCATAGATATCAATGATTTTAAACAGCGAAAACAGTTCCTCCAGCCCGGGAAATACCAGCAGTTCTTCCGTTTCGATGCCGCCTTCGGCCTTGGCAGTCAGCAATTGCTTCATGTAGTTCTTCATGTTCCCCCAGGCTCGTTCACCTTCGACGATGGCGTCAATTTCTAGTCCCCAGAGATTGTCAATGATTGCGACCGGTTCATTTCCCAGTTTTACACCAAAAGAGTCCGACAGACTGTGAGCCTGATCGGTGCTCATAATCAGAACTCGCTTACCATCTTTTGCCGCCTTCACCGCAGTGGCAGCTGCCACGCTGGTTTTGCCAACCCCGCCTTTTCCAGTATATAAAATAATTCTCATTTTTCCGCTCTCCTCTTTCAACTGATTGAAACTTTCCTGACTTTTTTCTCTTCTTCCGGATCGCCCGCAGCTCGGACTGACTCCGCAACGCATTCCTTTGCCAGATCCATGATCATCATTTTCATTTCCTTTTCAATGACATCCATATGCCCGGACATGGATTTGGGCAGAAGCGACAGAACGGCTTCCTTCTCGATCTTCTTCGCCTGGATCATTTTTTCGATAAATTCACGATTCATTGCTAGCCTCCAATAATTTTTCAAACTGAATAACAAGGGTATCTTCATCATACCTGGCACTGGTGACTTCCATTCCCCGGAGTGTATTCGGCATGGGGATATTCCGCTTGTAGTTGCCGATTTTTACAATCACATCCGCTCCGGAAAGATTGACCGAAACCTCATCTTTTAAAATGTTCGGCAGATACAGTTTCATGGCATAGCCGTTCGTCGTGGCTTCATAACGCTCGCCATCGACGCTATCCCGGATATCGAACAGATCATCGCTGCCGGCGAAAGCGTCTTCGCAGATCCGGTTGATCGAATCCAGCCCCAGGAGATCCGTGTCATACCAGGGAATTTGATACTGCGAAACGGATTCAAAACAATGACGGATCTCATCGATATAGGTTTTCTGAATGGCGACCCACTCATCGAAAAACGGATTGTCAATATCCTTTGGCAGGATGCGATTGATGAAAACCCCGTCCACATGGTAATTGTAAAGTTTCATGTACATGTAATTCCGTTTCGTTTCTTCGACAACCATTTTCTCCGGTATTGTGACCAGTCTGACCGAGGTGATCGCCTTGTTTTTGAGCAGCTCCTGCAGTTCAATCAACTCCAGATAGAGTTTTTCAATATCGCTGATGGCATGCTTATCCGGCAATTGAATCTTGAATAAGGACTTTGACACCGGAGACAGCACCCGCATGGCCAGTTTTCCCATCGGAAAAAATTTATCCATATACCAACACAGAAGCTCCGGAAATTTCAGCAGCGAGAGGGTTTCTCCCGTCGGCGCACAGTCCACAATGATCCGTTCATAATCGCTTTTCTTGTAGACCTCCTGGATTTTCAGAAGGGAGAACAACTCATCCATCCCCGGCATCATAGTGAACTCATCCATTTCAATGCCGTCCTGATTAAAGGAACCCATAAGATTAGCAAATGCCTGCATGATGTTTTTAAACTCATTTTCGATCATATCATTGACATCCACTTCTAATGCATACAGATTCTCAGCCACCCGAACTTCCGTTTTGCCAACTGGCATATCGAAAAGATCCCCCAGATTATGAGCCATATCCGTGCTGATGATCAGGGTTTTCTTCCCCTCTTTTGATGACTTCAGTGCATGGGCGGCGGCTACACTCGTTTTTCCAACGCCGCCTTTTCCCGTAAAAAAAAGTATTCGTTTCATTGTTTCCTCCAAATTTCATTCGTTATTCGAATTGTTCGTCTTTCGAAGTATTATTTAAAAAGATGCTGCCTGACGGCAGCTTTTCATGTTACTCGATTGTAATTTTTCTGACCCTGGATCCGGCGTCTTCCGGCTTGGTGTTTTTCTCTCGATCCCGGCTCAGGGTGTCCATCACCTTGTCAATCAGTTTGAAGACCAGCGTGATCTCGTCCCGGGTAAAAGTTTCCATCACCAATTGCCCGTAGTGAACGATCGCGCTGATGATACGTTTAATCGTACTCAGGCCCTCATTCGTCAACTGGATGGTGACCACCCGTTTGTCTTCAACGCTTCTTTCCCGGGCAACCAGCCCGCGCTTTTCCATCCTCGCCACAATTCCTGTCGCCGTGTTGAGGGGTGCTCCAATATACTCGGCAACCTGGGTCATATTCACTCCGCTTCTCCGGTACAGCAGGAGCATCACAAACAGCTCGTTTTTCGAGCAGTTAAAGAGCTCATTTTCCCAAAGTTCCGGTGATAAGAGATATTTTATCTTGTCGATGTACTCAAATATCATCGCTTCGAAATTGCCGTTAAAGCCGTTTTCCATTGTCTTCATTCCTTTTTTTTATTTCCATCGCATTGATTCGGTTCATGAACTATTTTGATTCTACTCTCGAAGTATTATTTTGTCAATACTTTTTTTGCTGCTTGGTCATGACCTGCTATTTTTCCAAGCACTCAGGAAGGCTATCATAAAATTTGGCCGATTTATGCAATTCAATTGCTGAAATTGTTGGCATTTTATATTATACTGAAGAAAATAAATTCATTGTGAAGAGGGAATTTAATGAACAAAATAGTTACCAGTGATGAAATAACAGCTATCCTGCCAGAAATTGTTGCAATCCGCCGCGATTTGCACACCTATCCGGAACTGAGTTTTCAGGAATTTGAAACATCCGAAAAAATCGTCAAATTTTTAAGTCAACTGAACATTGACAATCAGGTCGTCGGTAAAACTGGCGTCGTTGCCACGATTTTTAACAGCTCTGCTTTTCCGACAATCGCGCTGCGTGCCGAAATGGATGCTCTACCCATTCAGGATGACAAAACCTGCGACTATGCTTCAAAATATCCTGGCGTCATGCATGCCTGCGGCCATGATGGCATTGTCGCCATCGCCTTGGGCGTTGCAAAGATACTTCAGCAAAAAAGTTCGCTGCTGAAATGCAATGTCAAATTTCTGTTTGAGCCTGCTGAGGAAATCGGTGAAGGGGCCCGGGCCTTGATCGGTGCGGACGCGCTTTCCAATCCAGTCGTTGATCGGATGATCATTTTTCATCTGGCCAACTCCGAACCCCTCGGCATGGAAATTCAGGAAAAGGTCTCGACCGCTGAAATCTGCTCGCTTGATCTTCATGTTACCGGCTATTCCAGCCACTGGGGTGAAGTTGAAAAAGGCTCGGATGCTATCCATGCAGCAAGTGAGACCATCTGTGCCATCAAAAAATGCAGCAGCCAGAAAAGGGAAATGCCTTCGGTGATCGGCATCGGAACCATCAACGGTGGCGTGAAAAATAACATCATGGCAGACTCGGTGGATATGACTGGCACGCTCCGGACATTTCTTCCCAAAGACCGGGAAGAAATGATCCGCTGCCTAGGTCAGGATTTTCAAAAGATCGAAAAGAAAACCAATACGCAGATAAAAATGGCCGTCGAAATGCGGACCCCACCCATCTTCAATGATCCGGATCTAGTCAAAACAGGCATTGAAATCGGGCAAAATGTCTTTAAAAAAAGTCGAGTGATACTCGGCAGAACGCCTTATTTGGCCGGGGATAATGCCGCGTTTTATTTTGAGCAAATCAAAGGCGTTCGCATCGTTTTTTTTGCCGCACAAGAAAGCATCATCAATTATCCACTCCACAATTCCAGATTTGATTTTAATGAGTCAATTTTTCCCTATGCCATCGAGACACTGTGTGAACTCATCTGTCACATCGCTGTAGAAAAATAGTGGCTGTTTTTCTTTTGAGCCGGTGGTTGATGATTCCACCCATCAGCGAGGCTAATTCTAACTATGTGAAAAGGCTGATTCAGGCATGCTTAAGGCCCAAGCTCGATAGAGCTTGGGCCTTACTGATATTTGATCTGATTTTTTAAGCGGCTTTGTTGTGAATCTTTAGTACTTGTCGTCCAGAATAATGACCGGTTGAGCGGCATCCACGTCGATTTTCTTAGCCGGAATTTCCGCCGTCTTTTTCTTCATGATCTGGGAACCGTTGACGGTTCCTTTGAGCTGGAAGGCTCCGACCATTTGTTTGAGCATTTCCGCCTGACTGGAGAGTTCTTCACTGGCAGCTGCGCTTTCTTCCGCGGTAGCGGAATTGGTTTGTACCACCTGGGAAACCTGTTCGATGCCCTGATTGATCTGGGCAATTTCCGACGCCTGATCATTGGATGCCGTCGCAATGTCTCCCACCAAACGCGCAACTTTTTCTATTTCAGCCAGTATTTCTTTTAAGCTCTCTGCGGTTTCATCAGCAATCTTCGTTCCTGCTTCTACCTTGTCAATAGAACCTTCGATAAGACCGGTTGTCTCTTTGGCCGCTTCAGCACTTCTGGCAGCCAGGGTTCGCACTTCTTCCGCCACGACGGCGAAGCCTTTGCCGTGCTGACCGGCCCGGGCTGCTTCCACCGCCGCATTGAGCGCCAGAATATTGGTCTGGAAGGCAATATCGTCAATGACCTTGATGATTTTGGAAATGCTGTTGGAAGAATCGTTGATATCCACCATGGCGGTAACCATCTTGTTCATCTGCACATTTCCGACTTCCGCATTTTTACGGACATGCATCGCTATTTCATTTGCTTCATTGGCATGCATGGCGTTCTGCTTGGTCTCTCCGGCCACTTCTTCAATTGAAGCGGTGAGTTCCTGGATGGAGCTGGCCTGTTCGGTAGTACCTTGAGACAGCGCCTGTCCGCCATCGGAAATCTGATTGGCACCGGCTTCCACCTGTCCAGCCGCTTCGTTTATTTCACCCATAGTGTTGCTCAGGTTTGTGGTGATATCATTCAATGCTGTTTTAATGGCCAGGAAATCGCCCAGATATTCAGTGGTGATTTGCTGATTCAAATTGCCACGGCCCATTCCTTCCAGTGTCTGTGTAATTTCATCCACATAGCGTTTCAGGAAAGCGACAGTCTGGTTCATGTCTTCTTTGATGACAATGTAATCCCCGTTGTAATTACCGATCATGCCAGTGTTCAGGTTTCCTTTTGCCAGTTCCTGCAGGGTAGCAGAAGCTTCCTGAACCGGTGCAACTACAGCATCCAGTGTCGCGTTGACGCCGTCCACAATTTTGGCAAAATCCCCCTGGTGTCTACCGGCATCAGCCCGTGTATCCAGACGGCCGTCAATGCCGGCCTGAGCCAGCATGCTGGCATCACTGATCAGATTATCCACCGAGGTCTGGACTTCAGAAAGACTGTTTCTGATTTCATTGAATTGGGCACTGACTTCGGATGTGAATTCATCAGCTTCACCGATGGCCAGGTCGAAGGCCAGATCCCCTTCGGATAACCGAATCAGGTTGTTTGCCAATCGGTTTACTTCGTTTTTGGTATAGTCGCTGACACGGATCATGGCGGTTAAATCCGTGACGACTTCAACAAAACCCACTTTCTCGCCGCGAGAATCCATGAGATAAGCAGTATCCTGTTTAAAGTGATTGCCAAACCAGTCAAAATAACTGTCGGATAATCCCTGATCAACCAAACGTCGGATTCCACAGCTTTCAGTCCGGCAGATGTTGGCACCGGCATTATAGCAGTCCATGCCACAGGCAGAAGCCCGGTCTTTAATCACATTGTTGTTGATCATCATGTCTTCAAATGATTTATTCATGAAGATCCATTTCATGTCGTTGTCGGTGACATGGATTGGGAATGGCACCGCATCAATGATGGATTCGTACCAGACCATCTTATCAACGACCGTATCCAGAGTGGCGTTAACGCCTGCCACAATTTCTTTATAGCCGCCGTTGAAACGATCAACGTCGCCCCGCGTATCCCATTTTCCTTGAACTGCTGCATTCGACAGCATCGTGGCTTCAGCAACCAGACCACGAATGGTTTCAATAATCAGTTTCAGAGCTGGAGAGAGTTCATCTTCGGAATCTCTTGGTTCCACGTTGGCACTGACATCACCGTTTGAAATCTGATTCATGGTACCAATAATAATGGTCTGAATATCATCGGAGAAGGTATCCATCGACTCAGCCATTTCCCCAATTTCATCTTTTCGCTTCATGTTAAGACGCATGGCAAAATGCCCCCGGCTCATTTCTTTGATCATGTGATTGGCTTTTTTCAGCGGGTTGCTGATCAGTAAACGCAGGATTAGACCAAAAGCGATGGCCACAACCAGAGAGACAAGTGTGACAATAATCATGGTTGTGATGGTTGCGTTTGCACTGGCAGTATCGGCAGCAGCCTGAGCATCAGCTTCATCCAGTTTCATGGGTACCAGTTTGTTGATTGCATCCATCTGCGCCGAAGCGGCCATTTCGTAGGAACCTGTATTTGAAAGCAGGGTATACGCTTCGGCATCTCTGTTTTCGATGGCCAGCGCTTTCACCTTCTCAAACTCCTGAGCCAGAACCTTTCGGGATGCAACAAATTCGTCAAAGGCAGCCTGCATTTCAGGATCGGTGATCGATTTTTCAAAATTGGCGGCCGCCTCATCAATTTCCTGATTCCGAATGTTGACCTCAACTGCATTGGTCTGAATCAGCTCCGGGCTGTTTTCGATAATCATATCCCGTACGATACTCTGCATGCGCTGATAGGATGTCGAAATCTGACCGACCTGCGCGATCGGCAGCGTCATATCTTCAAAGAGTGCCGTATTCTGTTTTTGAAGCGCTTTAAGATCGGTAATTCCGATCATCCCGACAATCCCGGTCAGTAATGCCACAATGATGAAGCTCACCAGCAGCTTTACGCCGATTTTCATGTCATAAATCCATTTCATTTTTCTTTTCCTCCTGAATATAATTTTCCCCAAAATCAAAATGCTTTCAGCAATTAAATTGACGGAATATTATAATACCACATTATATTACAATATTATACTAAATAATTATATGTTACAGCATTTTGTTTTTTTATATTCATTTGGTTGTCCTTGTCATCCTTTTATATGAAATGATGACAACCATCCTATTTCTCACCTTTCTGATAGTGCGCAAGTTCCGCATTCATTTCTTTTGCATTTTGATTATCAAGAATCCACATGATGCCGTTGACCCCAAGATACACAAGTCCTACCGCTACTGCAAAAGCGATCATGACTGCCCGATCTTCTGCTCCATTTGTAAATACCAGAATCATCAGTAGAACTTCAATCAATAACAGCTGCAGTAATTTTCTGAACACCATCTGCCTGAACGTCAATTCCTTGCTGGAATACGTAACCATGGCAGGCAACAGACTGACCGCACCTAAAATCAGAGGCGAAAAAAAAGCTTCATAGCCGAAAGATCGCTCTCCATCGAAGAAGAGTCCCATGATGCCCATCGCTAAACAGATCAGCGTCACGATGACAAAATAATGCGTCAAGACCTTTTTGGGAAAATTTTTATCGATCATTGCACTTTCCTTTCTGCAATCGGTCTTTTAATTCACCGACAAATTTCCGCGAAATAATGACCTCTTCGCCATTGCGCATGCTCGCCGAAAACCGTCCATTAAGCGCCGGTTTTAAGGATTGAATCTTCATCAGGTTGATGATAACGGCCTTTGAACATCTGAAAAAACTGTTCTCTCCATACGCCGTTTCAAATTCATAGAGTTTCATTTTCAATTGATAGACATCATCTTTTAAGTAGGCAAAGACACGATGATCCACCGCTTCCACATAATAGATATCCAGCAGCGTTATGGCATATGACCGACCGTCTCGTGTCCCTTCCAGACGCTCCTGCCTCGACTTGATCAGCATTTCCAGTTCGCGGACTGATTTTGTTACTACATGGCATCGGATCTGAACTTCCTCATCCTGAGTTCTGGGTATTTTTCTTATGCATACATTCATCGTTTCCTCTTTCAAGTGTGTGGGTAGACTAAATATTCTTTTAGCCTATGAGATACACTATTTAATAGGTTTCCTGAATCGACAATTCTGGATCGCCTTTCAGATAATGATTATAGTACTCTAAGATTACACCATTCATGGTGTTTATGCAATAATCCGGATCAATTTCACCAGCGCCCAGATAGGATGCCAAGATTGGAGAAAACCGCGGCAGATCGGTGAAATTGAGATGTTCGGCGCCGATAAAATGGACTTCCATCGCATCCTGGGCATTTTTCAGAACGACATTGTTGACATAAAGATCACCGTATTTATCGGCCTCTTCATGATATGCCATTGAATCGATGCTGAGCAACGGCAAGAGATAGGGCGTGTCCCTGAACTGGTAGGCTCCGTTTGCATAGGCCGTTTCTTCTCCAAACATGGTTCCTTCCAGATCGATGACTGCATCGATGTCCGTCCGTTCTCTTCCCAGCTCAACCGCAGCCGCACCACCCATGGAATGACCGATCACACCGATTTTTGTGAAATCTATACACTGATATACCAGCTCCTCCCGATTGTTCTGAGTCTGCTCTGCAATGGTATCCAGTACAAAGTTCATATCACCGCAGCGTAGCGCCAGCCACTCTCTTGAGCGGCTGAAAATCTCTGCTTCATCGGCTCCCTCGCCGTTGGCACTTAAGACCGCTTGAATAAACTCACGATTGGCAGGAATGATCTCACCATCTGTCTGTTTCGTGAAAAAAGCGTGATAGGGATGATCGATGCTGCAGACCACGTAACCATGGCTTGCCAGTTCTTCAAACGTCGACAAATTGCTCATCCGATAGCCAAATGCGCCGTGGGAGAAAACAACCAGCGGAAATGTCTCATCCGTTTCTGTTACCGGATACCAGAACTGAACCGTTACTTTTCGATTGGAACCATCTTCCCGAAACGTCTCCACCCGGTTTTTGTCAGTCCATGTATAGCTGACTGTCTCGCAATCATAATCACCCGTCGGTTTCAGCTGCGTGGTCTGGGGAAAGACCAGTGCCGGCGTTAACACAAGCATCACCAGAAAAAGGCTGACCACTGTTTTTAGCAGAACTTTTGTAAGTTTGTAATTCTTTTCCGGTTTTTTTCGTACCAGAGATACCAGCGCCATTATCCCTCTAACCACTAGAAAAACGGCCAGTAGCCCCCAGCGAAAACTCCATTGAATAACACCAGCCAACGCAAGCAGCACAAACAGCCCAAGCTCACAGCAGTTTAAAATTGCCTTCTCCTTACGATAGCTTTTCTTTTTTAAGATGCAGAAGCCGTTAAAAAAGAGTTCTGCCAAAATCAAACTCACTAAAACAATAATACCAATCATCATACTCTCCTCTTTCTCTTTTTATAGTGGAAAGTATATCGCCTTCTTTGCTTCACCACAATATAACTGCCCGCAAGATGCAAAAAATGAACGTAAGATGCAAGTGATCCAATCTCATATTCAACAACTTGAAGCTCGAATTCAGGAATTACAGAAACAGTCTACTGAAAAACAAGCAACTGAAGCACCCAGTCAACAAATGACGGCCCAGCAAACCACGGCCACACAAAAAATTCCGAGTATGAATATTTTTGATACCTACGCTTAAGACCATACATAAAAAATCCTCCCGCACTTCCCGGGAGGATTTTTTATGTATGGATTTCTTTGGGTTTATTCATCTTCCCATTTTCTTCAAAACTATCATAATCATTCGGTATTCAACTTATAATTGCCTGCATAAAGCAATATAAAAAGGGTATCAAACAAACATTCGAAAAAAAGGAGAAAAGAAAATGAAGCTTGTTAAATCATTATTTTTATCACTCACTGTTTTATTTTGCTGTTTGGCTGTCGCAGGATGCGGCACCACAACAAAAGATGACAAGGCACAGACGGAAAAATCTGATGCCATCCAGGCTACTGACTACAGCCAGAGTAACCACTGGCTGAACCTGCCCACGGATCTCAGCAAAGACGTGGATGTTTTTTACCTCTACCCGTCAGCATGGGCAAAGGTGAATGCCGATGACCCGATAGTATGCGAGATTGACAACCCTGTAATGCTCCAGCAATCAAAGCTGGCTTATGATCGACAGGCCACTGCCTTTTCAGACATCGCCAATATCTATGCACCCTACTATCGCCAGGATGATGCTGGCTCAACCCTTGCCATGTCAGTTGATGAACAGCAGGATATTGTCAAAGGCATTCCTCTGACCGATGCAATGGCAGCCTTCGACTACTACATAAAAAACTACAATCACGGCCGTCCATTCATTTTGGCCAGTCATTCCCAGGGTTCTAATGTAATGATCTATATCCTGTCGGAATATATGAAAGAACACCCCGAGGTAAACGATCGTATGATCGCCGCCTATGTCATTGGTTATTCTGTTACTGATGA
Source organism: Acetobacterium fimetarium (assembly GCF_014284475.1). Lineage (GTDB taxonomy): Bacteria > Bacillota > Clostridia > Eubacteriales > Eubacteriaceae > Acetobacterium > Acetobacterium fimetarium. Next base: position 292,021 of record NZ_WJBC01000001.1, read on the forward strand.
GTATCTGTCCCAGAATCCGCACCTTAAATTCGCCACGGGAGCCGGAGACACCGGGGTTATCATTTCCTATAATACCCAGGCCCCAACCATTGAAGGTACCGATGGAGTTGTTGTTGCCGGTGCCAAAGCAATCAACCCGATCAGCTGGACCACTGACGAAACAGTAGCACCTGCTTCAGATAACCTGGGTTCACTCCAGTTGAATCCGGACGGTTCTGTGGTTAAAAATGATGACGGCACCTTTGTGGTTGTGAAGAACTTTGCCGATGCCCAGGTTGATACAGCCAAAGGTGTTGTTATTTGCAGTACCGTCGATGTGGATACTTATGCTCCCGGGAACGCGATGTTTGGCAGAGGGGTTTTTCATAGCTTTGATTTCCCCTTTTACTACTATGATATTCAGGCAAACGCAGCACTGCGAACCCAAAATTACCTGTTGAATCGTAAATAATCAGATTCTCTTCTTTAGTTTAGTGATATCCTTCCTGGCCAGCAGACCTCACCAAAAGTATTTTAAACACTTCCCCAAAAATGCCGTGGCACTATCAAAGTGTCGCGGCATTTTAACAAACATTACACGATCTGAATTGACTATACTGTCTTTATCAGTTTATTCAGCCTTTTATTGAGCTCGGCAATCGGAAGCCCCACGATGTTGTTGTAATCCCCTTTAATCCATTCAACCCAGAGTCCCGCCTCTTCCTGAATACCGTAGGCACCGGCTTTGTCACTGGCCTTGCCGGAAGCAACATATGCTTGAACTTCCCGTTCCATCTGCTCGTCCCAAGGATAGAAGCAGATCTGGGATACCGATACAAACCGGTCTTCCATCGATCCTAATTTTATGCTGACGCCGGTCAGCACATGATGAATTTTTCCAGCAAGCCGTCGGATCATGCTGTAAGCCTCTTCATTATCCCGGGGTTTGCCCAGAATGTTTTCCTTTAAAACAACGACGGTGTCCGCGCCAACTACCAGCGCATCCGGGTTTTTTCGATGGATTTCTGCCGCCTTTTTCGAGGCAAGCTCGATAACCAGTTTCTTTGCCGTTTCCAGAAAATCCTCATCTCGGTTTTCTAAAACCGCTGTTTCTATTTCCTTTTCATTTATTTCCGCCGCTTTTACCGTAAAGTCCTTAACAGCCAGTTTAAACAGTTCCCGTCTTCGGGGCGACTGACTGGCCAGAATTATTTCAGGTTGCAAATTTCACCTCCATATTTTTTTCATGAGATCATTGCGAAACTGATCGTCACGCTAACTGCACTTTCGCAATGACCTGTTTATTTTCATTATAAACTCAATCCCGATCATTATCAAAAATTTTAATTGCATTCCGCAAGCATAATACCTTAATCTTCACAAATAAAACATAAAGCCAACATGCAGCAACCAAGTTTTTATTCTAAAATAAAAACAACTTATAACAAAACTCTATCGGGACGAGGATTTATATGATGACACCAAAAATAGAAACACAATTTTCAATGCTTTTTTATTCCTCTGAGATCGATGCTTTTCCACTTTATATAGAATACAATTTACACTGGGAAGCGGACACAATATTCTCTTTACATTGGCATTGCCAGACTTTTCCCGAAGTCTGGTTTTTTCATATTTCCTCACAATTAACTGCATGTTAAATTAATGTCAAAGTATTCTTTATAACCATAATTCTTTTTTAAATTTCATAATATTTCAATCGTAAAAGTCAGATGCTATCCTATGTCTATAAACACGTAAGCAGAATTTTATCAATTTATTCATGAAGGGAAAAAAAATGAACTACTCTGAAGAAAGTTTGAAAATGCATGAAATGTATTCGGGCAAAATTGAGGTCATCTCAAAGGTTAAAATTGAATCACGGGAAGATCTGAGCAAAGCTTATACCCCCGGAGTTGCGGAACCCTGCAGAAGAATTCATGAGAATGAGGAAAATGTCTATAAGTATACCTCAAAAGGAAATATCGTCGCTGTCGTCACTGATGGAACCGCCGTCCTGGGTTTAGGCGATATCGGTCCGATGGCAGGTCTGCCGGTTATGGAAGGAAAAGCAATCTTATTCAAAGAATTCGCAAACGTCGATGCCTTTCCCATCTGTCTGGCGACTAAAGACGTTGATGAAATCGTTAGAACCGTCAAACTCATCGCACCGGGATTTGGCGGCATCAATTTAGAAGATATCGGTGCCCCACGATGCTTCGAGATCGAAGAACGATTGAAAAAAGAGCTGGACATTCCTGTTTTTCACGATGATCAACATGGTACGGCCATTATCGTCCTGGCCGGCATCATCAACGCATTGAAAGTTGTCAATAAAAGAATTGAGGATGTCAAAGTGGTCGTCAATGGCGCCGGAGCTGCCGGAACGGCCATCGCTAAACTGCTGCTTTCATCAGGCGTCAGAAATCTCATTGCCTGTGACAAACCCGGCATTCTCTACCGCAAAATGGAAGGACTGGACAACGCAAAAAAAGAACTGGCAGAACTGACCAATCCTGAAAATATTCAAGGCACTTTGGCTGACGCCCTGGTCGGTGCTGATATCTTCATCGGAGTTTCAGCTCCGGGAATCGTAACCCAGGATATGGTGCGATCGATGAGTGAGGATTCGATTCTTTTTGCAATGGCCAACCCAACGCCGGAGATTATGCCTGATGAGGCAAAAGCTGCCGGAGCCAAAGTGATCGGAACCGGCCGTTCTGATTTCCCGAACCAGGTCAATAACGTATTGGCTTTCCCGGGAATATTCAGAGGTGCCCTGGATGTTCGCGCTACAGAAATCAATGAAGAAATGAAACTGGCAGCGGCTAATGCCATCGCTTCGATGATCAAAGATCAGGATCTGAATGAAAACAATATCATTCCAAACGCACTAGACAAAACAGTAGCCGCCAATATTGCTGAAGCGATCAAAAAAGCTGCGATAAGAACCGGCGTAGCCCGAATAATAATGTAAAAGGAGAAAAACGAAATGCAGATTCCAATTAAAAAAACACTCGATAAGATTCCTGGGGGTATGATGGTTGTTCCATTATTTCTGGGTGTACTGGTCAATACTTTTTTCCCCCAGTTTTTAGAAATCGGCGGCTTTACCAGCGCTTTATTCAGCCCCAAGGCATCATCCACCATTCTTGCCTGTTTTATGTTTCTGATCGGTTCACAGATTAATTTTAAGCTGGCACCGAAAGCCCTAAAAAAAGGCGCGCTCCTGATTACCGGAAAGTTCATCGTTGGTGCCGGTATCGGCATCTTTGTCGGACTGGTATTTGGCCCCGCCGGCATTCTCGGCCTGTCGCCGCTGGCCATTCTGGCCGCTTTGACCAACTGCAACGGCGGCCTGTATGCATCCCTTGCTTCACAGTACGGGGATGATACTGATGTGGGCGCCTATGCTCTGCTTTCCCTCAAGGATGGTCCATTCTTTACCCTGGTGGCTTTGGGTGCATCCGGTCTTGCGCAAGTACCCTTCATGGCACTGGTAAGCGTGCTGGTTCCCATCGTCATCGGTATGATTCTCGGGAATCTGGATCCGGATATGCGAAAATTTCTGGGAAGCAGCAAAATGCTGTTGATTCCGTTCTTCTCGTTCCCTCTGGGTGCCGGCATGAATCTTCAGACCATCGTTACCGCCGGAGGCCCCGGCATATTGCTGGGTGTTGTCGCTGCCTTAACAGGAATCGGTGCCTTTATCCTTTTAAAACTGTTTAAGGAAGAACCGATCATCGGTCTGGCAACCGGCTCAACCGCCGGAAATGCTGTTGCCACGCCAGCTGCTGTTGCGGCCGCAGACCCCACCCTGGCCGTCATCGCGACCGTCGCTACCGCTCAGGTTGCAGCTGCTTGTGTCGTTTCCGCAATCGTCTGCCCGTTTATCGTAACCTATGCGTTCAAGTATCTGAACAGCCGGCAGGCCAAAAAGGTCAAGGAGAACCATTTGAGTGGCGAAACGGCAGGCTCCAGAATTGAAATAGCTCAATAACAGATTTTTATCCAACGGTGTTAAAACACGGAAAAGGCAAGACAAGTATGGAAGATTTGATATATAATATCATCACAGAATGCCGGCATACAGCTGAACTGGCCGATTGCAACTCAACTGTCGGTTCAGAATGAGCTGTTTGGCTACTGACTTGATTGGTATATACTATATAATAGTCTTTCATTTTCAAATAGTCTTACCTGTTTCCGTGTTTTTTTTGAGGTGAATTAATTATGAAAAGCAAACTAAAATTGCATACCAAGATAGCCTTGCTTGTGACAACCGTCGTGTTTGTTTCCATCTCCGTCATCATTGTTTTTGCCGTGTCATGGATGACCAATATGATTGAGGACAAGGCCCGAACAAATCTGATGAATGTGGCCATGATGGTTGCTCATTCCGAAGAAATCGCCGCTGCGCTAGAAAACAGGGATCCTGATGCAAAAATTGCCGACTATGTGGACGCCCTGCTTCCTAATCTGAATCAGGTTGAATACATCATCGTCGTGGATAAAGACGGCATCCGGCATTCCCATCCCAATCCCGAGATGATTGGCGAAACCTTTGTCGGCGGCGATGAACACCGGGTTGCTGAAGAAGGCGAAGCCTATCTTTCTGAAGCCACCGGCACCCTTGGCATGGCACTGAGAGCCTTCGCTCCCATCTATGATGCCAACACTCAGGAAGAAATCGGCTTTGTTGCGGTGGGAACCCTCACCGACAGTATTGAGTCCGCCAAATCGACAGCCCTGCTTTATATCATCCTGATCAGTCTGGGCGGACTGGCTGTGGGTATCATCGGCGCTTTTATTTTATCGAACAATATCAAAACCATTTTACTGGGGCTCGAGCCGGAAGAAATCAGCCAGCTCTACACCGAAAAAATGGGAATGCTGGAAGCCATTCACGAAGGCCTGATTGCCGTTGACAATTCCGGACGAATCACGCTGATTAACGATGCCGCCATCGATATTCTGAAATTCGGGACAAAATACAACAAAGATAATCTCCTGGGCTATCATGTTGAGGAAGTAATCCCCAATACGGAAATGTTGAAAATTCTGGAAACCGGACAATCGGAATTCGAACGGGAGCAGCGAATCGACAATACCATCATCGTCACCAACCGGGTCCCGATCATGCATAACGGGCAAATCATCGGTGCCATTGCCAGCTTCAGGGATAAAACACAGGTTACAAAAATGGCGGAAGAGCTCACTGGCGTCAAAAAAATGGCCTGGTCTTTGCGGGCTCAGAATCATGAATTCATGAACAAGCTGCATACCATTTCTGGTCTGATCCAGCTGGAAGAGTACGATGAAGCCCTTGCGTTTATCTCAGAAGTGGCCAGAAGTCGAAACAATATCAGCAACATTTTAACGAAAAACATCCAGAATTCCTATATCTCAGCTCTCTTACTGTCCAAATACAATAAAGCCGAAGAATGCCGAGTCAGATTAACCATTGATGAAGAGTCAAGGCTCACCGGTCTTCCCCAGCAAATGACTTCCGAAGACATCGTTTCAATCATCGGCAATCTGGTAGAAAATTCTCTGGATGAAGTAAACAATGACGGTACTGGCATCATTGATGTCAGAATTATCGAGGATCAGGCGTTGCTAACCATTCAGGTGAAGGACAATGGTCCGGGAATTCCGGCAGAGAATCGGGATAAAATCTATACCCAGGGCTTTTCAACGAAAAAAGACCAGCGTGGCAATGGCATGTTTATTGTGAAAAAAATAGTCGATGAATTTGGCGGAACCATCAGCCTGAACTGTCAGGATGGTGTTTTCTGGAACATCACGATTCCCATGAAAAGAGGTGACAAACATGATTGAAGTAATGATTGTTGAGGATGATCCCATGGTGCGGGATATCAATACCAAGTTTCTTAAAAAGGTGGATGGATTCCGGCTCTACAAAGCGGTTTCAAATCTTGGTGATGCCAAGAAGCTGATCGCCGCCAAGAAGCCGGATCTGATTCTACTGGATGTTTATCTCCCGAAAGAAAACGGGGTTGATCTGCTGAAATGGATCCGGGAAAAGAACCTGGATGTGGATGTCATCCTGATCACTGCTGACAAATCCATCGAGCGTATCCAGGAATCCATCCGATACGGATCGGTGGATTATCTCATCAAGCCTTTCAGCTTTGAACGCTTCAAGGATGCCCTCCTGCAGTTTAAAACCCGACATGAAAAATTCAAAAAGCACGACGAGATCGAGCAGAAGGAGCTGGACCAGTTGATCGCCAGCTTCAATGCGGCCCAGCCGGAGGATGATTTCACCAAAGGGCTCAATAAGTACACCTACAAATCCATCTGGGCTGAAATCGAGAAATGCGGTGACAGCGCATTCACTGCCGATGTTCTGGCTGAAAAGCTGGGCATCGCCCGGGTCACAGTGCGACGCTATCTGGAATACATGGAAAAAGAACAGAAGGTCCGAAAGCAGGTTGAATACGGCAAAGTTGGCAGACCCCAGTATAAATATCACCGGATCTGATCAATCTGATTAATCAGATTGATCAATTCCAGACATCGAGAAATCAAGGGTACTGATCGCTTCTTCCAACTCCACATCCTCTCCGTTTGCAATGCGCGGGGCGGTTTCAGTGGTTATCGGTATTCTGATGGAAAGACTCACCCCGCCAACACCATTCTGACTGTCAAGTTGAATGTGTTTATTTTCATCCAGAAACCACTAAAATAAAAAAATCCCCCTGAACAATAGTCCAAAGGGATGGCTAATCCATATTCCGATTTATATAGAATAATAAAGTATCTTGAAATCAGGCTATCTGTATTCATCTGAAACAGCCCTCTCAGAGAAGCTGTAATTATTTGACATCGCCTTCTGCCAGTTCATCCAGCGATTTTCCTTTTGTCTCCTTTTTTACCAGGAATACCGCTGCCAGCAAACCGATAACTGCCGGGATCGCATAAAACATAAATGATACTGCATATCCTTTTCCCAGTCCAATGATCATGCCAGCGACAATTGGCGCACAGGCTCCACCGATTCGACCAAATGCCTGACACCAGGCTACCCCGGTATTTCTGAATTCAGTCGGATATGCCTCCGCCATTAGCGGCTGTACCGCGGTAATGGAATAATTGATGGCAAATCCCAGGAAAATACACGCCGCCAGAATCGCACCATAACCGCCGCCGATGTTGGCCATGATGATAACCGAACTGCCGCCAACCGCAAAGGAAATGATCAGATTCTTTTTACGGCCAACCGCTTCAGCGACAAAACCAGTTGTACAATTGGCAATGATCGCCGCTGCATTCTGGGCAATTGCCAACCCGTATGCGGAAGAAACCGCCAAACCCTTTTCCAGCATTAATGATGGCAGCCAGGCATTGATGCCGTAGACAATAAAGCAGCCACAGAAATACATGATCCAGATTCCGGCAGTAATTCCTATATATTGTTTTGTGAATAACGCTCTGGGTCCAGCTTGTTTAGGCTGCGGCGGAATGATCAGAGCTTCAGGGTCCCAATCACTGGATTTACCCGTTGCGATACGTTCGATGTTTTGAAGCGCTTTAACCGCTTTTTCCCGATAGCCTTTATTTGCCAGCCAATAAACCGACTCCGGCATCTTGAAGTACAATAAAATTGAGTACAACAGAGGAATCCCACCAATCAGGTAGCAGAGTCTCCAGCCAAATAAAGGAATGACAGCAGTCGCAACCAGACCGGCGACCACCCAGCCGACGATCATCCAGGCCATTCCAAACGTTATGAAAATAGCTCGTTTATTTGTAGGTGTCGATTCGGAAAAAGCCGTCGTGACAACGGGAATGCATGCACCCAACCCGACGCCGGCCAGCACACGGAAAAGTGCAAACATCGTAAAGCTGCTGGAGAAATAGATCGGAACAGTCAACAGGGAGTATAATCCAATCGCAATTGTCAATGTTTTCCGTCTTCCAATTTTGTCAGAAATGATGCCTGAAAGTGCACCACCAACTACCAGACCAATCAGACTCCAGGAGGACAAACTCCCTTTGGCTATCGCACTTAATCCCCACTCTTGAGCAATTTGCGGCATGGTGTAGGATACAATCATGTAGTCATAACCATCAAATACCATTGCAAAACCAAGAAGGAAAAAGATCTTCCAGGTGAATTTATTAACACCAAAGGAATCCATTGCTTCCGAGATGCTGAAATTTTTCATCTTGTGACACTCCTTTTTAATGAATTTATGCCTCAATGAACTGCTCAGCCCGTTGTGATTACAGGGGTTTTACTGCAAGTATACTTACTGCAGTTTCTCTTCATTAAAACATTTATAGTAATTCACTGTTTATTTACTGTTTTTATTGTACTCGTATTCATCATTTGTGTCAATAGAAGATTTTAGTATATTTCTCAGATTTCTGATCTTTTAGTCAAAACAATCGGCTAAAACACTTAGCCGATTAGTAATTTTATCATTCCTTACTTTTTTGATTCTTGCTATTTCCTGCCCTACTTGCATTTTTCATGCCAGTCATTCAGATTTTTTTTCTTTTCAAAAAAAGCCTTCTTCATGATCTGGAATTCTTCGTCTGTGCAGCATTTTCTGCAATCCGGAATGAATTTCGCCGTATTCTCAAAGGCTTCCTTAATTCTGGGACAAGGGTAATCCTCACACTGACCACAGTTTTCAAGCTTGCGTTCGCTGGTACATCCAACAATTCCATGACGGCACCAGTTATCGGTAGTACAACCATTGCATTTAATTTCTTCATTATCTACCAGATGATCGCGATAACCAATTTTATACCACAATTCCGCCGTCGATTTTAACTGTGCCTCAGTTTTTGGCATAAAACGCGGACAAATACTACAGTCGTTTCCGCAGGCGGCTAAAATCGGGTTCATAAATTACCCCCGTATTTCCGTTTCAATCACACAAGTCGTTTTAATCGTTTCAACCAGGAATTGCAGAGCGTCTACCACATGTGGCCGGATGTCACCACCAATCAGTACATACATGATGTCATCACCAAGCTCCAGGTGCCCTTCGTTGAGCCAAACTTTGACATGGAAAATGCCGTCCATCTTCCGGGTTTCAGTAATGGCGGCTTCAACCTTTTCTGCATCATAGGAAAACATCATTCCCTGTATCAATGAGCCATCGTCCACCCCCTGACGCACCTTTGCCTTTGGTGTTTGACGGACAATTCCGTTATGGACCAGAAACATTCCCTCCTGTAGCGCCTCTGGATCTTTTTTAACTTCCCTGAGCCATTCGTCGATGGATGGGGCTGTTTTTTTCATTTTTTCATTCATATTCGATACTCTCCTTAATTTAAATAATTTTATTTTTTACTTTTATGTTTATGCAGTTTGTCTTTTTGATACGCTTTTTAACTTTTTAATGATCACCTGGTATTCCGGGCTGTCCGACAGGCAGGCAAACGCCGGATTTGAAATGACCATCTGCAGCATGCTGTCCCGGATGACGCTTTCACTCCTGGGAGCAGAAGTACCCAGATCAAATTCTTCAAACCAGTCTCCAATTGAATCGAAGTAGTCATCGCCGTGAAGTGAATAGGGAAAAAAGTTGGAAATGCACAAATCAGTATAGCGCTGAAGCATATTCAAAGCCGGTTCCTTTCGGTCAGCTCGGCAGTAAATATCCGCCGCTGTATAATAAAGCTGTGCCATTGTATTTGGATGCAGCTGGTCCAATTTGAACAAGGTGGTTATTCCCAGCGCGCGGGTTAAAATTTCATCCACTTTTTCCATATCGTCCGCATTTAATGACAGGTGGAACGTCGTCATGCCCATAAGATACAATAAATGCTGATACATACTGATTTGAACGACTTCTTTGGCTTTTTCTGTGTTGCCCATAATCTGATAAGCCTGTGCGACCATCTCGGTATCCTGAGAAATCGGACGGATGTCTTCTCCAAACAAATCCAATACCTTTCCGGACTGCCCCATTATGAGATAGCAGCTACCTTCAACTGCGACAGATTCTCTGGACAGCCAGATATCGTCGGATTCGGTTTTTACCCGTTCACACAGATCAATCACTTCATCGAGAATGTCTTTTTGCAGCGCTTCGTTCGGCGTCAGCATATGATGATTGATCAAAAGCACGGCCATCTGCAGAAGCAAGGGAAAGCAGGAATAGTATTTTTTTATGATGTCCCGGCACTCTGAAAGCACGTCATCAAAAGGCTGGGTTGCGAATTTTGATGCCAGCTCATGGTAAAGCGCTTTGATATGCTCTTTGGTCATCTGCGGGGCATATCCCATCAGATCATCGATGCTGATATTAAAATAAGTCGCCAGCTGCGGAAGATAGGTAATGTCAGGATAACTTTGGCCGGTTTCCCATTTTGAAACCGACGCTTTGGTTACTCCGATGTAGGCGGCCAATTCATCCTGGGTTATGGTTTTCTCCCTGCGCTTTGTCACAAGTATCCGTGAAATATTTATTTCCTTCATTACATCACCTCTGCTCTCATTATACGTGGGGCTTAATCAGTTGGCAATCGATTTTCAGTTGATTTCAGCGGAAAAAATCACGTATTGGGTGACAAATGGACGACGGCGTTGTTTATTGCTAAACTGAAACATTTTTATGTTATACTGATACCATCAAAATGAGTAAGAGGTTTCAAGCTATGGAAAAAATAGAAAGCGCCACCGCCGGAAGCACTTCTGTCTCGATGTTCTTGTATGCCTCATTTTTAGGTCCGATCACGGAGGAGATTGTTTTCCGGGGTTTTGTATTAAGGTCCCTGGAGAAATACGGCAAACACTTTGCCATCGTGACATCAGCTATCATGTTTGGATTGTTTCACGCAAATTTTATTCAGGGTATTTTCGCAATTTTAGTCGGTCTCATTTTGGCCTATGTTGCACTGGAATATTCAATCAAATGGTCGATTGCCTTTCATATTGTCAACAACTTTATATTTGGCGATGTATTGTTTTTCATCCTCGGAAATTTTGAATCAACATCAGCAATGATCGCAATCAGTGTTCTGGATCTTATTTTCTTTATTGGCGGTATTTATATTATTTGCTTCAGGCGAAAAAAAGAAGTGCACCAGTATCTCCAGCTTGAAAAAGCAAACCGTGAACTTTATCTTCAGACATTTACGACAATATGGATGCTGCTCTTTATGACCGCCGAAATACTGACAAGTTTTATGGGGATCACAACGCTGTAAACCACACGTCCAATGCAAACCGAAAAAAAGCCAGTCTCAATTTTATATACTTGAGACTGGCTTTTTTAAGATAATTTAATGACTATTACGCTTTATTAAAACGCGCTTTTGCTCATGCGATCAATGACTTCATCAATGGCTGTATTAACCCCTTCAAAGGACTCAATTGGCAAGCCGGATGTCTGACATGGAATAAAATATTGATGTCCGTTTTTGCAGGCATTTTCAACTTGTACTGCCACTGCTTCCTTGGTCCAATCCGGGTAGTCCACCAGCCCACTGTGAATTCCGCCCATAAAGGAGATTTTACCGCCGTATTCTTTGAGCAGCTCAGGAATATCATTTGTATTCATGACACCCTGCCAGATATCAATTCCCATTTCAATCATGAACGGCACCAAATTGGCAGCATAAGAGTCGCTATGATGTACGATCAATTCAACGCCATTGTCTTTGTAGAATTGATAGATTTTTTTATAAGCTGGCAATAAAAACTCTTCAAACATATCCGGAGAGACAAAAGATGAAATCTGGCTGCCCCAGTCGTCATGATGAAGCAGAGCATCCGGATGAACTTTATCAATCATCACTTTGGCCATGTCCAACTCGTAATCAGTCAGGAAATCAATGAGCTCGTGCATCGCTTCCGGTTCTTCGTAAAGAGCCATCAACGCATTTTCCATTCCCATCAGATGATGGGTCATTTCAAAAATTCCGGGAGCATAGAAAACGGCTGCAAACTGCTCGTTCCGGTCAATTGAATTGGCGTGTGCAACGGCAGCAGCCCATGCTTCGTCAGAAGTTTCAATCGCTGGTTTTTTTACAGCATCTTTCCATTCGGTAATCTCTTTGATCACGGCTAATCCATTCGCATGAACTGGGAACATCCCCAATTGACCTTCCGGCCACTGCCAGGTGATTCCCCAATGATCTTTCCAAGTCTGGCCGTAGTTGAATTCCACACCTAAAGGCGATTCCATAATAAGATCCATAAATTCATATTGTTTTACAAAGCGATCCGGTTTGCCACCTTTGATCGTTTCCAGCAAATTCTGTCTTTTCGTTAACATTGTTTTCTCCTTTTTATGCCCCGATCGGGGCGAATTATAAATGTCTGATTTGAGTCGAACAAAGGGGGATTAAGCGCCGACGATTTCTTTTGCTTTAACTGCCGAGCTGCCGGCATCTGGAGCGTATCCGTCAGCACCGATTTCATCTGCATATTCCTGCGTAACGGGTGCGCCACCAACGATGACTTTCATTTCCGGACAGGCGGCTTTGATGGTCTGGACGGCTTCTTTCAGGGCTGGCATGGTGGTGGTCAAAAGGCCAGAGCAGGCTACCAGAACAACATTGTCGTTTTCTTTAATAGCTTCGACAAATTTTGCTGCCGGTACGTCGACACCGAGGTCAACCATGTCAAATCCGGAGCTTTCCAGCATCATGATAACCAGGTTTTTACCGATATCATGAAGGTCACCGGCAACGGTTCCCATGATACAGGTTCCCAAAGAGTTTGATGTGTCGCCTGCCATCACTGGTTTCAGTACTTCAACCCCTTTTGACATCGCTTTGGCAGCGATCAGCATTTCCGGTACGAAGATTTCGCCGGCTGAGAATTTATCGCCGACAACGCCCATTGAGGCAACCATTGCATCCAGGATATCCTGTGCTTTATCGCCAGCGTCCAGTGCTTCCTGTACTG